>NZ_CP146986.1:4712500-5912500 GCF_037126175.1 Pseudomonas sp. RSB 5.4 | reverse complement strand
TGTCGGCGTAGGCCTGCAATTGCTGCTGTGCGGCGACTTTGGTCAGGCCCGAGTCGGGGCCGGAATTGATCTTGGCCACGACACGAATCTTGTAGCGTTGAATGTCCGCAGCCTTGACCGTGACCAGGTCGGTTTCCGGTCGCACATCAGGGCGGGCGAAGTGCTGACGCACGCCATCGAGCAATGCGGCGGATGGCGTGCCATCGCCGTCTCGCGACAACACCGTGACCTGCACTTCGCCCGGCGCAGTGCGCCGACCATTGCCGTCCTTGACCTGTGCCGCCAAGCCGTCCGGGTTGAAGGTGTAGGTGACGTTCACCACACCGGCATCGGTGGATTCGACCTTCACCGTTGGCCGTTCACCGAGGGTGAACACTTCGCGGCGATACTGCATTCGCGAGCCCGCTGCCGGGGCGTGCGGTGCCAGGTAATAGCGCAGCCGGGCGTCGTCGTCGCTTTCGTAAATCGCGGGTACCGGCGGGAAGGCTGCAGGGTCGCCCGCGTCGAGCAACTGCCGCTCCAGGCCCATGTCAGCCAGCCGCGCATCGAGGTTGCTGCCGGTCGCCCACCACGCCAGCATCTGCTTGATGCGAGCGTTGTATTTGCGTTCATGGGTTTGCAGGCGCACGCAGAAGGCTTCCAGCGCCAGGGTCAGCAGCTCGCTTTCGTTGTCGAGGCTGGTCTTGAGTTTTGCCGCGCTGTCCGGCGCTCGGGCGCCGACGTATTCGATGACGAAGGTCTTGAACTCGGCGAGCAGGTCTTCGAAGGCGTCGACGGTGATCAGCGCCGGTTCGGCCAACTGATTCTGGCCGGGGATCAACATGCTCATGTCACTACCTCGAAGGTCTGTTGACGGTTTTTCCAGGTGCCGGCGAAACGCAGCAGCAGACCGGCGCCCTGACGGCTGGCGACGATCACGCTCGGCTGAAAATCGCTGATCCCGTTCTGCGCGTTGTAGAACGCCTGAGCCGCGTGGCTCTGCGCCAGAAGCAGAACGTCGTCACCGAGGTTCTGCCCCAGCAGCGTAGGGATCAGCGAGCCATAAAGGGGCCTTTTTTGCCGGGTGCCCAGCGGCGTGGTCAGGGCTCGTGTCGCGCGCTGCACAAACTGCAGCCAGTCGTCGACCGTGGCCCCGGAGTCTCTATCGATTCCGATCATGGGAAGCTCTTGATTCAGGGGCTGATGACGCGGCCCTGGTGATCCACCAACGGGCCGCTGAAGTGCACGCCCGAGGCGTCGATGCTCAGGCCGACGCCGCCCAGTTGCAGGCTGATCAGCTGTGGCGTCATCGTCAGTTGCGCCGGGCCGATGCTCAGTGCAAGCGATTCGCGAGAACCACTGAATGCGGCCGGGCCGTTCTGCCAGTGCAAGGTGTGCGTGGCGTCGTCGTAGCCGCTTTCGCTGCCGTCGACATGCACCCGGCGCGTCAGCGTCGGTACCGTCGCCGTCGGCGGAAATCGGTCACTGTTGAGGCCGAACAACGCCACGCTTTGCGCGCCGCTTTCACCGCTGCCGTAGTTGAACAACAGGCACTGCTCGCCCACGCTCGGAATTCGTGACTCGCTCTGCGCCCCGGCGCTGGGGTTGAAGAACTTGATCGACGGCGTGAGCAATCCTCCGTGGCTGACTTGGCAAGTGTTGCTCGCAGCATCGACTGCCTGACAGACGCCGATGCGACAAAAACTCTCGGCACGTCGGTGCAGGTCGTCGATTTCCGCTTCCATCTCCGCCAGCCGCTCGATGATCGGCCCCAGTTGCATGCGCAGTAATGCGTCGAACATCGATCAGGCCTCCAGCGCGGTGTATTGGTCGGGGTCGTCGATGTCGCTGACTTCCCAGGTGCGAGCGAATTTCGGTGTGCCGAGCGGGTCGTCGAGCAAGGTCGGGCCGAGATAGAGGGTCTGGGTGAAGGTCAGCGTCCACGCCTTGTATGGCTGGTCGGCGCGGATCAGCACTGACGGCAGACCATCAAGGTTCATCGGCAGATCACATTGAGCACCGGGCAGTCCCCAACGATTGTCGGTGATCAGGTTTTTCAGTACGGCGATCAGATCGCAGGCGGCAAATGCGCTCGCAGAAAGTGCCGGAATGACTTGCAGCGACACCGTCATGACGTGGGCGATACGCCCGTCAGCGGCACGTGCGCCCGGTGCATTACGGTCGAAGTCGATCAACGCCCAGGCCTGAGCGCCGGGTGCCGTGAAGTCGTCGTGATTGCCGACCTGCAGGTTCAGGTCGGCGCTGTTGCGCAAGGTTGTCGCCATCGCCGTGAACAGCTGCGAAGGCTGCTGGATCGGTGCGGGCATGCATTGACCTCCTTTTCAAATGTCCACGCGCAGCCCCGCCGCATCAGTTGCAGCGAGGCAGGAAAGTGAGGTGGGGTTACTGTGGATCGCGCGGCGGGGGAACTTCGCAGACGCCGATGCGCTTGGCGGCCCAGCGTTCGTACAGACCGATGGCCACGTCGGCCCCGGCCATGGCGGTCAGGCAACCGAAAGCACCGGCCGCCCAGATCGACAGCCCGGCGGCGTACAGCAGCATGATCGCCGACACGCCGCAGATCATGCAGGCGCCGGAGCGCAGGGCCAGACGCCGCAGCAATGACCAGCCACGGGCGCCCTCCTTGTCGGCGCGCCACATTTCGCCGGACACCCCGCCCACTACAGCGAGGAGGATGACCAGCCAGATCGGCATGTCCGCCAACGCTTGTTGCTCGTTTGTCATGTCACGCCTCCTGGTTTCAGTTGATGAGTGATGTGTGTTGGGTTCAAGCGATGTCTCTTCAGGTAGGCATTCCGAAAAGCCCGGCGTTGAGGCCGGGCTTTTCAGTAATGCGCTCCAGATTTTGATAACGATGGATTTGAATCAGAAGGGGGCGACTGGCCACACGATAGTTGCGGGATAACCCGGCTGTTTATCGACGTCGCTGACGGCGATGCAATATTGTTTGTACGCCAGCAGCAGGGCTTGCTCTGTTGGAGTGGCAATGCCGGTATCAACTTTGTAATTCAGCGAGTTGAGCAGCAGCCAGCCCGCAGCGAAATTCAGCAACTGCCATTTCTGCTGTTCAGCTTCATTGCGCAGATCTTGCTCGGAGGGCGGCGTGAACGTCCAGACGCCATCGAATGTTGCGCCCCAGCCGACGCGAATCTGCGTATTACCTGTTACATCAACCCAAAACGAAGTTGGCGAAGCAGGTGCTTCCGGGCTGACTTCACTTTCCTTGAGCTGGGTAACTTTGCTGTATTCAACCAGTGCATAGAGATTCATTTAGTCTTCCTTTGTGTAGTGTTAGCGATGAACGTCGTGATGAAACCTGGCAGGCATTCCAAAAAGCCCGGCACTACGCCGGGCTTTTCAGTAATGCGCTCCTTCGCCTTCCTTCAAATCCTGTGTTCGAGAAGGAAGCTGACTTTTCGGCGCTACTGGCGCGGTACGAGTCCATTCAAATTGTTTTTCCGACCGCGGTCCCTGCCCGCCGGATAACTGCTTCTGGTGCTTTACGCTGCACACCCGGGTCAGTTGCCAACCCTCTGAACCGTTGAGGCCGGTTCATCGCTGCCTGTTCTTGTGGAACTAAAGAGCTGTCGTTGCCAGCCGCTTTGTCGAGCGGCTTGGTGGCAAGAATATGCATGGATGCATATACAGTCAATGCATAAATGCATTTATTTATGCGCAAGAAATGCATCGACGCATGAAAGCCGCATAAATCAAGGCGTTGGGGGGTTACTCGGGCGAAAAAAAACCCGCCAGGGGGCGGGTTTTCAGTGAAGGGGAAAGTCTATCGGGCGTACATGCCCCACCAGAAGACATGACCGAGGATGACGATCTGCTCTTCCTGCATGTCCTGGAAGCTATAGTCCTCGTCCGGATGCTCATCACGATTGAAACTGCGCAGACGGATGCCGGTCGGCAGGCGATAGAGCTGCTTCACGCGCAACTGACCGTTGTGATTGATTGCGTACAGGTCGCCATCGATGATGTCGCCAATCCCGCACTTGCCGGCGTTCACGCCGACCGTGGCGCCATCACGCAGCACCGGCATCATGCTGTTACCGCGCACCGTCACGCATTTGGCCTGGTCGAACTGCACACCGTTGTGCCGCAGGCTGCGCTTGCCGAAGCGCAGACTAGAGCGTTCGCTCTCTTCGATGACGAATCTTCCTGATCCAGCAGCCAATTCAACCTCGCGAAGAAAGGGCACCGACACCTCGTCATCATCGACAGGGGTATCGTCGTCCCACAGGCTTATGTCCTTGAGTTCCGCATGCACGTCATCGCGCGCGCCGCCCATCGCTGGTGCGACGTCTGCGCGACCACGCAATTGATCAGTGCTCACATTGAAGTATTCGGCGATCTTCGAAATGTGTTTATCCGAAGGATCGACGATCTTCCCGCTGAGAATCCGCGAGAGCGTTGATTGAGGCACGCCGGTGCGACGGTGGAGCTCCGTAGGGGAGATCCCGTGCTGGTCGAGCAGTGCTCTTAAGACGGAGGATACGTTGCGTTTTTGCATAACGCGCATAGTGCTTGAAGTTTTTTCCGAAGACAAATGCTGATTTGCATAAATCGTGCATATATCACAATTAAACGCAGAAAGTGCCAGCGGACTGTCATGCCTGCGTCAAGCAGACCGCCCATGGTAACCTTGCGCCCATCGCGGAAAAGCCCGGCGGTTGCCCTTGCTTTTGCCCTACATCATTTAACGAGTTACCTGACAATCCGATGAATAAAGCCGTCTCCGACCTGTCCTCCCACACCCCGATGATGCAGCAGTACTGGCGCCTGAAGAACCAGCACCCGGACCAGCTGATGTTCTATCGCATGGGCGACTTCTACGAGATCTTCTATGAAGACGCGAAGAAGGCTGCCAAGTTGCTCGACATCACCCTGACCGCGCGCGGTCAGTCGGCGGGACAGGCGATTCCGATGTGCGGGATTCCTTACCACGCGGCGGAAGGTTATCTGGCGAAACTGGTCAAGCTCGGCGAGTCGGTAGTGATCTGCGAGCAGGTCGGCGATCCCGCCACCAGCAAAGGTCCGGTAGAACGTCAGGTGGTACGGATCATTACCCCGGGCACGGTCAGTGACGAGGCGCTACTTGATGAGCGCCGCGACAATCTGATTGCGGCGGTACTGGGCGACGAGCGTCTGTTCGGTCTGGCTGTGCTGGACATCACCAGTGGCAACTTCACCGTGCTCGAGATCAAGGGCTGGGAGAACCTGCTGGCGGAACTGGAGCGGGTCAACCCGGTGGAACTGCTGATCCCGGACGATTGGCCGAAAGACCTGCCGGCGGAAAAACGCCGTGGCGTGCGTCGTCGCGCGCCGTGGGATTTCGAGCGTGATTCGGCGCTGAAAAGTCTCTGCCAGCAGTTTTCCACGCAAGACCTGAAAGGCTTCGGCTGCGAAACCCTGACCCTGGCCATCGGCGCCGCCGGTTGCTTGCTGGCCTACGCCAAGGAAACCCAGCGCACCGCCCTGCCCCATCTGCGCAGCCTGCGTCATGAGCGCCTGGATGACACTGTGGTGCTCGACGGCGCCAGCCGCCGCAACCTGGAACTCGATACCAACCTGGCCGGCGGTCGCGACAACACCCTGCAGTCGGTGGTCGATCGCTGCCAGACCGCGATGGGCAGCCGCCTGCTTACTCGTTGGCTGAACCGTCCGCTGCGTGATCTGACCGTGCTGCTGGCGCGGCAGACCTCGATCACTTGTCTGCTCGATGGCTACCGCTTCGAAAAACTCCAGCCACAGCTGAAGGAAATCGGCGACATCGAGCGGATTCTGGCGCGGATCGGCCTGCGCAATGCGCGCCCTCGCGACCTTGCTCGACTGCGTGATGCTCTCGGCGCCCTGCCACAACTGCAAGTGGCGATGACCGACCTGGAAGCGCCGCACCTGCAACGCCTGGCAACCACCACCAGCACCTACCCGGAACTGGCAGCGCTGCTGGAAAAAGCCATTATCGACAACCCGCCAGCGGTGATCCGCGACGGCGGCGTGCTGAAAACCGGTTACGACAGCGAACTCGATGAGCTGCAATCGCTGAGCGAGAACGCCGGCCAGTTCCTGATCGATCTCGAAGCCCGGGAAAAGGCGCGCACTGGCCTCGCCAACCTGAAAGTCGGCTACAACCGCATTCACGGCTACTTCATCGAGCTGCCGAGCAAGCAGGCGGAATCCGCGCCGGCCGATTACATCCGTCGCCAGACGCTCAAGGGCGCCGAGCGCTTCATCACGCCGGAGCTGAAAGAGTTCGAAGACAAGGCGCTGTCGGCCAAGAGCCGTGCCCTCGCTCGCGAGAAAATGCTCTACGAAGCGCTGCTGGAAGACCTGATCAGCCAGCTGCCACCACTGCAGGACACCGCCGGCGCACTGGCCGAACTGGATGTGCTGAGCAACCTCGCCGAACGTGCGCTGAACCTTGACCTGAACTGCCCGCGCTTCGTCAGCGAGCCGTGCATGCGCATCACCCAGGGTCGTCACCCGGTGGTCGAGCAAGTGCTGACCACGCCGTTCGTGGCTAACGACCTGAGCCTGGATGACAATACCCGGATGCTGGTGATCACCGGTCCGAACATGGGCGGTAAATCCACCTACATGCGCCAGACCGCATTGATCGTGCTGCTGGCGCATATCGGCAGCTTCGTGCCGGCGGCCAGTTGCGAGTTGTCGCTGGTGGACCGGATCTTCACCCGGATCGGCTCCAGCGATGACTTGGCCGGTGGCCGTTCGACCTTTATGGTCGAGATGAGCGAAACCGCTAACATCCTGCACAACGCTACCGAACGCAGCCTGGTGCTGATGGACGAAGTTGGGCGCGGCACCAGCACCTTCGACGGCCTGTCGTTGGCATGGGCGGCCGCCGAGCGTCTGGCCCATCTGCGTGCCTATACTCTATTTGCCACGCACTATTTCGAGCTCACCGTGTTGCCGGAAGCCGAGCCTTTGGTGGCCAACGTGCATCTGAACGCCACCGAGCACAACGAGCGCATCGTGTTCCTGCACCATGTGTTGCCGGGGCCTGCCAGCCAGAGCTACGGCCTGGCGGTAGCGCAACTGGCCGGCGTGCCGAGTGAAGTGATCGTGCGTGCCCGTGAGCACTTGAGCCGACTGGAAGACACCGCATTGCCGCATGAAGCGCCAAAGCCTGCCGTCAAAGGCAAACCGGCCGCTCCGCAGCAAAGCGATATGTTTGCCAGCCTGCCGCACCCAGTGCTCGATGAGTTGGCCAAAGTGGATCTCGATGACCTGACCCCGCGTCGAGCGCTCGAATTGTTATATGCACTCAAGAACCGGATCTAAGCACTAAAGAACCGGATATAACGCAAACGGCTTCAAGCTGTTAGAATCTCGCGCGGTTTGGGATGCTGCTGGCTAATAGCCTGGCTGGCAGACATCGCTCCCGAACCTGGCGACCCCAACCGTGAAGGGGCAACGCTGCCGCCGCCTGAGGAGAAAATTAGAAATGACCTTCGTCGTCACCGACAACTGCATCAAGTGCAAGTACACCGACTGCGTAGAAGTCTGTCCGGTGGACTGCTTTTACGAAGGCCCGAACTTCCTGGTGATTCACCCGGATGAGTGCATCGACTGCGCCCTGTGCGAACCGGAATGCCCGGCCGTCGCGATTTTCTCCGAGGACGAAGTTCCGGAAGAGATGCAGGAGTTCATTCAACTGAACGTTGAGTTGGCTGAAATCTGGCCAAACATCACCGAGAAGAAAGAATCGCTGCCGGATGCCGAAGAGTGGGATGGCGTCAAAGGCAAGATCAAAGACCTCGAACGCTGATCTGTCGCGCGTTACGAAAAGGCCCTTTGCGGGCCTTTTTGCTTTTGCGGGTTTTACTTTTCTACAGGCAAAAAAAGGGGCGGTTTGACCCGCCCACATTTTTTCCCTATTCCCTGTATTCCTTTTCATCGTCCTGATGAATCGCGTCCTGCGATGTCCATTCCCCTCTTCCTTGAAGGGCGTGTCTGTCCGTCGACACAGTGCTGATACTAAAGAGTTCCCTGCCGAGAGCAATCGGCGTTGCGAGCTGTAAAACGCTGTAATAAGCACTTCACAATAAAAAATAAACTTTTAAATCAACCAGTTAAACTCGATCACTCTGAGCAATCGACGTCTGCCGTCCTGCAAAAATAGGGAACACTTACGAAAGAGTAAGCCAAGGCTTACACCGTGAGACTACAAACGATGGAAATGCTGACCGTATGTCCGGCAATGAACTTTGTGGCGAGGGAGCTTGCTCCCGCTTGAGTGCGCAGCGCTCATGTATCTTGGGGTTGCTGCGCAATCCAGCGGGAGCAAGCGCCCTCGCCAAAGACAGTCATCAGCCAATATCCGAGCAATAAAAAGCCCCGAACCAGTCGGGGCTTTATGGGCGGTCGTTAAAGGCGCTTACTGAAACAGCGACTCGCTCGACAGGCCATTCTTCTCGAGGATTTCGCGAAGGCGCTTGAGGCCCTCCACCTGGATCTGCCGCACCCGTTCCCGGGTCAGGCCGATCTCCAGGCCTACATCTTCCAGCGTGCTGCTCTCATGCCCGCGCAGGCCGAAGCGGCGTACAACCACCTCGCGCTGCTTGTCGGTCAGTTCCGAGAGCCATTGATCGATGCTCTGCGACAGGTCGTCATCCTGCAGCAGTTCGCACGGATCGGTCGGACGGTCATCCGTCAGAGTGTCCAGCAGGGTTTTATCCGAATCCGGACCCAGCGAGACGTCGACCGAAGAAACCCGCTCGTTCAGGCCAAGCATGCGCTTGACCTCGCCCACCGGTTTTTCCAGCAGGTTGGCGATTTCTTCGGGTGAAGGTTCGTGATCGAGCTTTTGCGTCAGTTCCCGTGCCGCCCGCAGGTACACGTTGAGTTCCTTGACCACATGGATCGGCAGCCGGATGGTCCGGGTCTGATTCATGATCGCGCGCTCGATGGTCTGACGAATCCACCAGGTAGCGTAGGTCGAGAAGCGGAAGCCGCGCTCGGGATCGAACTTTTCCACCGCGCGGATCAAGCCGAGGTTGCCCTCTTCGATCAGGTCCAGCAGCGACAGCCCTCGATTGACGTAACGCCGGGCGATCTTCACGACCAGCCGCAGGTTACTTTCAATCATGCGCTTGCGCCCCGCCGGATCGCCACTTTGCGACAGACGCGCGAAGTGAACTTCTTCCTCGGGGGAGAGCAGTGGAGAAAAGCCGATTTCGTTGAGATACAGCTGCGTGGCATCGAGTGCCCGAGTGTAGTCGATGTACTTGTGTTGCTTAAGTGAAGCGGAGTGTTTGGATCTGGAACGAACGGAAGGTGGAGCAGCCCCTTCATCATTCGACATCGAATCCGAATCGATGCCGGTCTCCATAAGGAGAACCTCATCGTCGATGTCAAACTCCGGCACTTCTTTACTGAGAGCCATTGTTATAGTCCTTTGGTGAGTTCGACCCCAAGCTCAAGCGACGCCTTTATCCTTGGCAGCGCTGGAGCCTGTCCCCTCTACGCGACGGAACAGGCTGGCCTCAAATCAACGTTTGGGCAGGAACTGCAGCGGATCTACAGGTTTACCTTGTCGGCGAATCTCAAAATGCAGTTTCACCCGGTCTGTACCCGTTGACCCCATTTCGGCAATTGTCTGTCCGACCTTGACCTGCTGCCCCTCCCGTACCAACAGCCTGCGGTTATGTCCGTAGGCACTGACGTAGGTTTCGCTGTGTTTGATGATGACTAATTCGCCGTAGCCCCTTAAGCCACTCCCGGCGTAAACCACCGTCCCATCAGACGCAGCTAAAACAGGCTGTCCCAAATCTCCGGCGATATCAATTCCTTTATTCAAACTACCGTTTGAAGAGAATTTTCCAATCAGAATGCCATTAGATGGCCATCCCCAGCCGGTCGGGGCCGGACCCGGTGGAGGCAGTGGAGCAGGTGCCGATTTACTGGCGACGGACGGTGCAGCCCCCGCAGAACCAGCACCGGAGCCGGTCACCGTGGTGGTCGTCGTGCCATTCGCCTGGCGCCGGATTACCGTAGTCTTGCTCGACGATGATGGCGCGGAACCACCGTTGCTTACCACCGCCGTCGGCGTTGAACCGGTACGGCCGTCAAAGCGAATTGTCTGACCCGGGTGGATCGTATACGGCGTAGGAATATTGTTCCGGGCAGCGAGGGCTTTGTAGTCCCAGCCGTAGCGAAAAGCGATGGAAAACAGCGTATCGCCCGGACGGACTACATACTGCCCGGTCGTGACTGCCTGTCGCTGGGCCGCCGCATTGTTACGATCGACCACCCGCACGTTACTCGATTTGGTGCTGGAGCAACCGACCAGCAAGGTGCTCAAGACAAGGCCAGTCACCAGGCGCTGAAAGCTCGTGTTACCCATACGCTGCGCAATGACTGTGAGACTCACCCGCCGCTCCCTTTGTGGTGGCTGAAAAAATTTGGAATGCCCATTCAGGCATGAGGTGTCGCAAGTATAACGGGCCGCGCCGTCTTTACCTTTAATGAAGCGAAATCGCTGCACGCACACGTTTGCCGAGAACCGATCGACTGCGTTTAAACGCTCGTCGCCGCTGTAAGACCGAAGCCAACGCCAGGAATTCAGCGCCCGCAAACAAATGCTCAGGCCAGTGGGCCATTGAGCAATGGCACGAAGCGCACCGCCCCCAGAACGTGACGAGAAAAGCCGTGTTCTTCGCGCACGATCAGCATCAGTTGCTGCACTTCCCCCGAGCCGACCGGAATCACCATCCGCCCGCCCGGTGCCAGCTGATCGAGCAACGCCTGCGGCACATCGGTCGCGACCGCGGTGACGATGATGCCGTTGTACGGCGCCAGCGCCGGCCAGCCTTCCCAGCCATCGCCCCAGCGGAACACCACGTTACGCAGGTTCAGTTCGACCAGACGTTCCTTGGCCCGATCCTGCAAGACCTTGATGCGCTCGACCGAGAACACCCGTTCGACCAGTTGCGACAGCACGGCCGTCTGGTAACCCGAACCGGTGCCGATCTCCAGCACCTTGTCCAGCGGCCCCGCCTCCAGCAGCAGCTCGCTCATGCGCGCCACCATATAAGGCTGAGAGATGGTCTGGTTGTGGCCGATCGGCAGTGCGGTGTCTTCGTAGGCACGGTGCGCCAGCGCTTCATCGACAAACAGATGACGCGGCGTACGGCGGATCACTTCCAGCACCTTGGCGTTGGACAGGCCTTCTTCGTAGAGACGCTGAATCAGACGTTCGCGCGTGCGCTGCGACGTCATGCCGATGCCGCTGCGCAGTCTGTCTTCGTGTTCACGAGCCATCAGCGCAGTCCCTCCAGCCAGCCGTCGAGGCTTCTGAAGGCATCGTTGAAGGTGCGATCGAGCTGCAACGGCGTGATCGACACATAGCCCTGCATCACCGCATGAAAATCAGTGCCCGGGCCGCCGTCTTCGGCATCGCCGGCAGCAGCAATCCAGTAACCGGCCTTGCCCCGCGGATCGACCACTTTCATCGGCGCTGCCGCGCGGGCGCGATGGCCCAGACGGGTCAGCTGAATGCCCCGAATATGGTCGATCGGCAGATTGGGAATGTTCACGTTCAGCACCGTACGCGGCGGCAGGTCCAGCCCGGCATGGGCCTCGACCAGTTTGCGCGCGAAATGTGCTGCTGTCGCAAGATTGTCCACCTGTCGCGAACACAGCGAGAACGCAAATGAAGGGCGCTCGAGAAAGCGTCCTTCGAGGGCTGCCGCCACGGTGCCGGAATACAGCACGTCATCACCCAGATTGGCACCGAGGTTGATCCCGGAAACCACCATGTCCGGCTCGCGCTCCAGCAGGCCGTTGAGGCCCAGGTGCACGCAGTCGGTCGGCGTACCGTTGAGGCTGATGAAACCGTTGGCCAGGTATTGCGGGTGCAGCGGACGGTCGAGCGTCAGCGAACTGCTGGCGCCGCTTTTGTCCTGCTCCGGGGCGATAACCACGCACTCGGTGTAATCCGCCAGCGCAGCATAAAGCGCGGCGAGACCGGGTGCGGTTACCCCATCGTCGTTAGAAATCAGAATACGCATGGGCTGTCCGTCTGCCCCACCGGCACCAGATCAACGAGTTCGCGCACCAATACGGTGGCGAAGCATCCGGCCGGGAGGACGAATTCCAGTTGCAGAATGTCAGGCTGGGGATAATGCCACGACAGCCCGCCAATGGGCAGCCGCAGGATGCGACGTTCGTGGCTCATTCCGGCATTGATCAACCAATCGCGCAGATCCGCCTCGCGCTCGGCAATCCCCTGCTCCAGGTCATGGACAGCGCCGGCAGTCGGTGAGTCACCTTCGCCCCACTGCGGGCCGGTCGGGTGCAGGTCGAGAATCGCCAGGCGCGGATCGCTGCATTCGGCCTCACCGGCCGGGAAGAAACTGCGGCTGTCGGTAAACGCCAGCAGGTCGCCGACCTGCGCTTGCTGCCAGGTGCCATCGGCCACCCGGGCGGCCAGCACCTGATTGAACAGAAAACTGCGCGCCGTCGACAGCAGCCGCGAACGCACATTGCGCTGCTCCGGCAGCGCCTTGCGCGCCGCCCAGGCACGCGCATCAACGACGTTGCCGCCGTCATGGCCGAAACGCTGGGCGCCGAAATAATTGGGAATGCCTTGCCTGGCGATCAGTTGCAGACGCTGTTCGATCGCGTCCTTGTCGCCGGCAAACTGGGTCAGGCGCAAGGTGAAGCCGTTGGCCGAATGCGCGCCGCGTTGCAGCTTGCGCTTGTGGCGCGTGGTCTTGAGGATCTTCAGCGTGTCGTTTTCCGCCGCCGACAGATCCGGGTCGGCCTTGCCCGGCAGTTGCACGCTGAACCACTGACGGGTCAGTGCCTGACGATCCTTGAGCCCGGCATAACTGACGGTGCGCAATGGCACGCCGGCGGCCTTGGCAATTCGGCGTGCTGCTTCTTCGGTGTTCAGACCACGCTTTTCGACCCAGATCCACAGGTGCTCACCATCGCCGCTGAACGGGATGTCGAGCACTTCATCGACCTGGAAATCTT
The DNA here is from genome assembly GCF_037126175.1 of Pseudomonas sp. RSB 5.4. Lineage (NCBI taxonomy): Bacteria > Pseudomonadati > Pseudomonadota > Gammaproteobacteria > Pseudomonadales > Pseudomonadaceae > Pseudomonas > Pseudomonas sp. RSB 5.4. The sequence continues at coordinate 5,899,492 of NZ_CP146986.1, read as the reverse complement.
CGGCGATGGCTTTCAGTACCGCAGTGCCGAGTGGTTCACCATAGGCCCGCGGGCCGAGCAATTGCAGTTCGTTCATGCGCGCAGCAACAAGGCAACGGAGTGTACGGCGATGCCTTCTTCGCGACCGACAAAGCCGAGTTTTTCGGTGGTGGTAGCTTTCACGTTCACTTGATCCAGCTCAACTTGCAGATCGGCGGCGATCAACGCGCGCATCGCTTCGATATGCGGGGCCATTTTTGGCACCTGAGCGACGATGGTGTTGTCGACGTTGCCGACTTTCCAGCCCTTGGCGTGGATCAGCGCGACCACATGACGCAGCAGCACACGGCTGTCGGCGCCCTTGAATTGCGGGTCGGTGTCCGGAAAGTGCTTGCCGATATCGCCCAGCGCGGCCGCGCCGAGCAACGCATCGCTCAAGGCGTGCAGCAGGACGTCACCGTCGGAATGAGCGAGCAGCCCGAAGCTGTGTGCAATGCGCACGCCGCCCAGAGTAATGAAATCGCCTTCAGCGAAACGGTGAACATCGTAGCCGTGGCCAATACGCATAAAAAAACGCCCCGATTTTTGTCAGGGCGTGATTCTACCTGCATTAGCCGCGCAGAGCGCGTGCGTGATGCTGCAAGTGGTCGTCTATGAAGCTTGAGATGAAGAAATAGCTGTGGTCGTAGCCCGGTTGCAGGCGCAACGTCAGCGGATGACCCGCTTGTTTTGCAGCTTGTTGCAGGGCTTGCGGCTTGAGCTGATTTTCGAGGAAGTCATCGCGATCACCCTGATCGACCAGTAACGGCAGTTTTTCGCTGGCCTCGGCTATCAGTGCACAGGCATCCCATTCTTTCCACTTGGAGCGATCTTCACCCAGGTAACGGGAGAACGCCTTTTGCCCCCACGGGCAATCCATCGGGTTGTTGATCGGCGAAAACGCCGACACCGACTGGTAACGCCCCGGGTTGCGCAGCGCACAAACCAGTGCACCGTGGCCGCCCATGGAATGGCCGCTGATGCTGCGTTTATCCGACGCCGGGAAATGCGCTTCAACCAGTGAAGGCAATTCCTGCACGACATAGTCATGCATCCGATAGTGCCGCGACCACGGTTCCTGCGTGGCATTCAGGTAGAACCCGGCTCCGAGGCCGAAATCCCAGGCGCCATCCGGATCACCCGGTACATCCGGGCCACGCGGACTGGTGTCCGGCGCGACGATGATCAGACCGAGTTCAGCGGCCATGCGCATCGCACCGGCCTTTTGCATGAAGTTCTCGTCGGTGCAGGTCAGGCCGGACAGCCAATACAGCACCGGCAGCTTGCCGCCCTGCTCCGCTTGCGGCGGCAGATACACGGCAAACACCATGTCGCAGCCGAGTACGTCGGAACGGTGGCGATAGCGCTTGTGCCAGCCGCCGAAACTTTTCTGACAGGAGATGTTTTCCAGACTCATGTAAAGACTCCTACGCGGCCCCGGCTACAAACCTTCAAGGTCTGTAGCTGGGGCGTCGCGATTGATCAGAAATGAATGACGGTACGAATGCTCTTGCCTTCATGCATCAAGTCGAAGGCCTTGTTGATGTCTTCCAGACCCATGGTGTGGGTAATGAAAGTATCCAGCGGGATCTCGCCGCTCTGCGCCATGTCGACGTAGCTTGGCAACTCGGTACGACCACGCACGCCGCCGAACGCCGAACCGCGCCAGACGCGACCGGTTACCAGTTGGAACGGACGGGTCGAAATTTCCTGACCGGCACCGGCAACACCGATGATCACCGATTCGCCCCAACCCTTGTGGCAGCATTCCAGCGCGGCACGCATCAGTTGCACGTTGCCGATGCATTCGAAGGAGAAGTCGACGCCGCCATCGGTCATGTCGACGATCACTTCCTGGATCGGACGATCGAAGTCTTTCGGGTTGACGCAATCGGTGGCGCCCAGCTGCTTGGCGATTTCGAACTTGGCCGGGTTGATGTCGATGGCGATGATCCGCGCAGCCTTGGCTTTCACTGCGCCAATGACGGCCGACAGACCGATGCCGCCGAGACCGAAGATCGCCACGGTGTCACCTGGCTTGACCTTCGCAGTGTTGATCACCGCGCCGATACCAGTGGTCACGCCGCAACCGAGCAGGCAGACTTTTTCCAGCGGCGCATCCTTGGCGATTTTCGCCACGGAGATTTCCGGCAGCACGGTGTACTCGGAGAAGGTCGATGTCCCCATGTAGTGGAAAATCGTTTGGCCCTTGTAGGAAAAGCGCGAAGTGCCGTCCGGCATCAGACCTTTGCCCTGAGTAGCGCGAATCGCCTGACACAGGTTGGTCTTGCCCGACTTGCAGAATTTGCACTGACCGCATTCCGGGGTGTACAGCGGAATCACGTGGTCGCCAACCGCAACAGACGTCACGCCCTCGCCGATGGCTTCAACGATCGCACCGCCTTCGTGGCCGAGGATCGACGGGAAGATGCCTTCCGGGTCAGCACCGGACAGGGTGTAGGCGTCGGTGTGGCAAACCCCGGAAGCCACTACGCGCAGCAACACTTCACCGGCCTTGGGCATGGCCACATCGACTTCTACGATTTCCAGCGGCTTCTTGGCCTCGAAGGCAACGGCGGCGCGCGACTTGATCATGCTGACTCTCCAGTGAATCCATTGAATAAAAAAACCAGATTGGCAGTGTAGTACAGCGCGATCTGATGAATAATCCGGACAAAAGCAAAACATTATTGCCATACAGGGATAATCCCGATGTCGGAAAACCGCTGGGAAGGCATCGACGAGTTCGTCGCCGTCGCCGAATGCAGCCAGTTCACCGCCGCAGCAGAACGCCTCGGGGTTTCGTCCTCGCACATCAGCCGACAAATCGTACGACTGGAGGAGCGATTGCAGACGCGTCTGCTCTATCGCAGTACCCGTCGCGTGGCTCTGACCGAAGCCGGACAGACCTTTCTGCAGCATTGTCAGCGCCTGCAGGACGGTCGCGAAGAAGCCCTGCGCGCGGTCGGCGATCTGACCAGCGAACCCAAAGGCATGCTGCGCATGACCTGTGCCGTGGCGTATGGCGAACGGTTTATCGTGCCGCTGGTGACGCGGTTCATGGGGCATTACCCACAACTGCGGATCGATATCGAGCTGACCAACCGCCAGCTCGATCTGGTGCATGAAGGGCTGGATCTGGCGATTCGTCTGGGTCGGCTGCAGGATTCGCGGTTGGTCGCCACCCGCCTGGCGCCGCGTCGGATGTATCTGTGCGCGTCCCCGTCCTACGTTGAACGGTATGGCCGCCCACACAGTTTGTCGGAACTGAGCCGCCACAATTGCCTGATCGGCAGCTCGGATCTGTGGCAACTGGAACAGAACGGTCGGGAATTTTCCCAGCGCGTGCAGGGAAACTGGCGTTGCAACAGTGGGCAGGCGGTGCTGGATGCGGCGCTGCAAGGGGTTGGTTTATGTCAGTTGCCGGACTATTACGTGCTGGAGCATTTGCACAGCGGGGCGCTGATTTCTTTATTGGAGGCGCATCAGCCGCCGAATACGGCGGTGTGGGCGTTGTATCCGCAGCAGCGGCATTTGTCACCGAAGGTGCGCAAGCTGGTGGATTTCTTGAAGGAAGGGTTGGCCGAGCGGCCGGAGTATCGGAGCTGAGTTATGCGGTGCCTGAGCAGCCGTCTTCGCGAGCAAGCTCGCTCCCACAGGGGATCCTCAGTGGATGCAGATTGGGTGTCAGGCGCGAATCAAAGGTGGGAGCGAGCTTGCTCGCGAAGGCGGCAGAACAGGCGCCACAGCATTCAGCGGCGATTGGCCCAACGCTGACGCAACCACTCCAGGTCTTCCGGCCGGGTGACCTTGAGGTTGTCCGCACGCCCTTCGATCAGTCGTGGCGCCAGACCGGCCCACTCCATCGCCGAGGCTTCATCGGTGATAAGCGCATCGGCCACCAGGCTGTCAGCCAGCGCTCGATGCAACGCACCGAGGCGGAACATTTGCGGTGTATACGCCTGCCAGATCACGCTGCGATCAACGGTTTCGAGCACACGACCGTGCTTGTCGACCCGCTTCAGGGTGTCCCGCGCTGGCACGGCCAGTAAACCGCCAACGGCATCATCCGCCAGTTCAACCAGCAACTTGTCGAGATCGTCACGGCTCAGGTTAGGTCGGGCCGCATCGTGGACCAGCACCCAGTCATCGTCATCGGCACCCTGCGCATGCAAATGCAGCAAGGCATTGAGCACCGACCCGGAACGCTCGGAGCCGCCCTCGACACGCTGAATTCGCGAGTCGCTGGCGCAGGCGAGGTTCGGCCAATAGGGATCATCAACAGCAAGACTGACCACCAGCCCTTTGAGGCTCGGGTGATCGAGGAAACAGCCGAGGCTGTGTTCAAGAATCGTGCGCCCGCCCAGTTGCAGGTATTGCTTGGGACGGTCCGCGGCCATTCGGGCACCGACGCCCGCGGCAGGAATCACGGCCCAGAAGGCCGGCAGAGAATCGATCATTGCGCGAGCTGGTAAAGGGTTTCACCGTCCTTGACCATGCCCAGCTCATGGCGAGCCCGCTCTTCAACGGTCTCCATGCCTTTTTTCAGCTCGCTGACCTCAGCGTCCATCACCCGGTTGCGCTCCAGCAGGGCTTCGTTCTCGGCGTGTTGATCAGCAATCTGCTGATTCAGCTCGGCGACCTGCGCCAGACTGCCATTGCCCACCCACAGGCGGTACTGCAGACCGGCCAGCAGCAAGAGCAAAACGAGAAACAACCAGTAAGGACTGCGCATCGAATATCAGGTATCCAGTGAAAAAAGACAGCCACGCGAAAACTTTGAAACGTCTGATAGCACGAAGCCTGGAAGATCCAGGCTTGTGCATATAAGGCATCAGATTAGTGGCAAATCCATCGCTGTCACGACTTTTCCGACACAATCCGGTGTCTTTTTAACATCTACTGCTTAACCGCGGAACTCGGAGCGACCGTTGTACTTGGCTTTGCCATTCAACTGCTCTTCGATACGCAGCAGTTGGTTGTACTTGGAAACGCGGTCGGAACGGCACAGCGAACCGGTCTTGATCTGGCCAGCCGAGGTGCCCACAGCCAGGTCGGCGATGGTCGAATCTTCGGTTTCGCCCGAACGGTGCGAGATCACGGCGGTGTAACCGGCAGCCTTGGCCATCTGGATGGCTTCCAGGGTTTCGGTCAGGGTACCGATCTGGTTGAACTTGATCAGGATCGAGTTGGCGATCTTTTTATCGATGCCTTCTTTCAGGATCTTGGTGTTGGTCACGAACAGGTCGTCACCAACCAGTTGAGTCTTCTCGCCGATCTTGTCGGTGAGGATCTTCCAGCCAGCCCAGTCGGACTCGTCCAGACCGTCTTCGATCGAGATGATCGGATAACGTTCGGTCAGACCTTTCAGGTAGTCGGCGAAACCTTCAGCGGTGAACACCTGACCTTCGCCGGACAGGTTGTACTTGCCGTCTTCGTAGAACTCGCTGGCCGCGCAGTCCAGCGCCAGGGTCACGTCGGTGCCCAGCTTGTAACCGGCGTTGGCCACGGCTTCGGAGATCACTTTCAGCGCGTCTTCGTTGGACGCCAGGTTCGGTGCGAAACCGCCTTCGTCGCCAACGGCGGTGCTCAGGCCGCGGGCCTTCAGCACAGCTTTGAGGTGATGGAAAATCTCGGTGCCCATGCGCAGACCTTCCGAGAAGGTCTTGGCGCCAACCGGCTGCACCATGAATTCCTGGATGTCGACGTTGTTATCGGCGTGTTCGCCACCGTTGATGATGTTCATCATCGGCACCGGCATCGAGTAGACGCCCGGTGTGCCGTTCAGGTTGGCGATGTGTGCGTACAGCGGCAGATCCTGATCCTGTGCAGCCGCCTTGGCCGCAGCCAGGGACACCGCGAGGATGGCGTTGGCGCCCAGGGTTGCCTTGTTTTCGGTACCGTCGAGCTTGATCATCGCGTGGTCGAGGGCTTTCTGGTCGCTTGGGTCAGTGCCCAGCAGCAGATCGCGGATCGGACCGTTGATGTTGGCTACCGCCTTGAGCACGCCCTTGCCCAGGTAACGGCTCTTGTCGCCATCACGCAGCTCGAGCGCTTCACGCGAGCCAGTGGATGCACCGGACGGCGCGCAAGCGCTGCCGATGATGCCGTTGTCGAGAAGCACGTCCGCTTCCACGGTGGGATTGCCACGGGAGTCGAGAACTTCACGACCTTTGATGTCGACGATTTTTGCCATTGTTGTAAACACTCCAAAGTTGACGAAAACGACGCAGCTAGAGGAAATCTTTTGACCGTCGGCAAGTGGTGTGCAGCGGGCAGCTTGCAGACGACAACGCACATGCCCGAGGGCATGTGCGACAAATCGTGCGGTACTTTACCGGAGAAATGAGGTTTACGCGGTTTCTACCGTCGGAAAACTCTTCACCAGTTCGTCCAAGGCTTTGAGCTGGGCCAGAAATGGCTCCAGTTTGTCCAGACGCAAGGCGCAAGGGCCGTCGCATTTGGCGTTGTCCGGATCCGGATGCGCTTCGAGGAACAGACCGGCCAGCGCCTGGCTCATGCCGGCCTTGGCCAGATCCAGAACCTGCGCACGGCGACCGCCGGCGGAGTCGGCACGACCGCCAGGCATTTGCAGCGCGTGGGTCACGTCGAAGAATACCGGGTACTCGAACTGCTTCATGATGCCGAAGCCGAGCATGTCGACCACGAGGTTGTTATAGCCGAAGCTCGAACCACGCTCGCAGAGGATCAATTGATCGTTACCCGCTTCCACGCACTTGTTCAGGATGTGTTTCATTTCCTGAGGCGCGAGGAACTGGGCTTTCTTGATGTTGATCACTGCGTTGGTCTTGGCCATCGCGACGACCAGATCGGTCTGGCGCGACAGAAAGGCCGGCAGCTGGATGATGTCGCAGACTTCAGCGACGACCGCGGCCTGATCAGGCTCGTGGACGTCGGTGATGATCGGCACGCCGAAGGCTTGCTTGATGTCCTGGAAGATGCGCATGCCCTCTTCCAGGCCAGGACCGCGATACGAGGTCACAGAAGATCGGTTGGCCTTGTCGAAACTGGCCTTGAACACGTAAGGGATACCGAGTTTCTCGGTGACCTTCACGTACTCTTCGCAAACCTGCATGGCCATGTCACGGCTTTCCAGCACGTTCATGCCGCCGAACAGCACCATGGGCTTGTCGTTGGCGATCTCGATGTTGCCTACGCGGATGATCTTCTGTGCCATCGGGTTACGCCTTCTTCTGGTGTTGAGCCAACGCAGCTTTCACGAAACCGCTGAACAGCGGGTGACCGTCACGTGGCGTCGAGGTGAACTCCGGGTGGAACTGGCAAGCGACGAACCATGGATGATCCGGTGCTTCAACCACTTCAACCAGCGCGGCATCAGCGGAGCGACCGGAGATTTTCAGGCCGGCTTCGATGATTTGTGGCAGCAGGTTGTTGTTCACTTCGTAGCGGTGACGGTGACGTTCAACGATCACGTCCTTGCCGTAGCAATCGTGCACCTTGGAGCCGGCTTCGAGCAGGCATTCCTGAGCGCCGAGGCGCATGGTACCGCCCAGATCGGACGCTTCGGTGCGTACTTCAACGGCGCCGGTGGCATCTTCCCACTCGGTGATCAGACCCACGACCGGATGGCCGCTGGCGCGATCGAACTCGGTGGAGTTGGCGTCTTTCCAGCCCAGCACGTTACGGGCGAACTCGATGACCGCCACTTGCATGCCCAGGCAGATACCGAGGTATGGAACCTTGTTTTCACGAGCGTACTGAACGGCGGTGATCTTGCCTTCCACGCCGCGCAGACCGAAGCCGCCCGGAACGAGGATCGCGTCGACACCTTCGAGCAGCGCAGTGCCCTGGTTCTCGATGTCTTCGGAATCGATGTAACGCAGGTTGACCTTGGTACGGTTGGTGATGCCGGCGTGACTCATCGCTTCGATCAGCGACTTGTAGGCGTCCAGCAGCTCCATGTACTTGCCGACCATCGCGATGGTGACTTCATGCTCTGGGTTGAGCTTGGCATCGACGACCTTTTCCCACTCGGACAGGTCGGCGCCATTGCATTGCAGGCCGAAACGCTCGACGACGAAATCGTCCAGCCCCTGAGCGTGCAGCACGGCCGGGATCTTGTAGATGGTGTCGACGTCTTCCAGGGAGATCACCGCACGCTCTTCAACGTTGGTGAACAGGGCGATCTTGCGACGCGACGACACATCCACCGGATGGTCGGAGCGGCAGATCAGCACGTCTGGCTGCAGGCCGATCGAACGCAGCTCTTTAACCGAGTGCTGGGTTGGCTTGGTTTTGGTCTCGCCAGCGGTAGCGATGTACGGAACCAGCGTCAGGTGCATCAGCATCGCGCGCTTGGAACCGACTTCCACACGCAGTTGACGGATGGCTTCGAGGAACGGTTGCGACTCGATGTCGCCAACGGTACCGCCGATTTCCACCAGGGCCACGTCGGCATCGCCGGCACCCTTGATGATGCGACGCTTGATTTCGTCGGTGATGTGCGGAATCACCTGGATGGTTGCACCCAGGTAGTCACCACGGCGCTCTTTGCGCAGCACGTGTTCGTAGACACGGCCGGTGGTGAAGTTGTTGTTCTGGGTCATGGTCGTGCGGATGAACCGCTCGTAGTGGCCCAGGTCCAGGTCGGTCTCGGCGCCGTCGTGGGTGACGAACACTTCACCGTGCTGGAACGGGCTCATGGTGCCCGGGTCGACGTTGATGTACGGATCCAGCTTAAGCATGGTGACCTTAAGCCCCCGCGCCTCCAGGATGGCCGCCAATGAAGCCGAGGCAATGCCTTTCCCCAATGAAGAAACAACACCGCCCGTGACGAATATGTAGCGCGTCATGAAAAACCCTAGAAGTCTGCGTTAAAGCGGTACGAGCCGCCGGGGAAAGCGAAGGAAGGCCGAAGCCCCCGATCACCTGCATTAATCACAGTGCACCTTTCAAAAAAACCGCCGCGTTGGGACAGACCGGCAGATGAAACACCGGTACGTTGCTCGCTACACATTTTTTGGAATCGCCCAGCAAAGACTGCTTGGTAATCGGCAACTCCTGCAATTCAGGCGAATCCACAGAAGTTGTATCAAGAAGGGAGCGTAGTCTACCGGAATGCCCCTTTCATCTCAAACCTTGATCTTCGTCTGTTGGCTGCCAATGCAATTTCCAGCCGTCCGGCCTCTGCCCGTCAAGGCCCGGCAGGTTCGCCACGGCGAGCAATTCTGCGCCGCGAAACAGCAGCGGCAATCTGCCACGGAGGAAGCCCGGCACCGCGCGCTCATTGAGCAGGCGCTTGAGATCGCGGTGGCCGCGCTCCGCCAGATGCATCACTTCGCCGCCCTGCCGATAGCCAATGCGCAGTGGCCCGACGGGAGCCTGCCCGCTGAACATGACACGCCCGTTACTCGCCAAGTGTAGGGTTGTCGACGGTTCAGGCCATTCGGCGCCGAGCGCTGGCGCGCGCAGCCAGTCGCCGCTCAGCCACCATAGCCGGCCGGCGCTGCGCTGCAGTTCGCCATCGGCCAGACGCCAGACCGGCGATGCATCACTGGCAGCGCCGCAGAGGTTGTCCCAACCCGACCAATGGTCGGTGTCAGGTAGCCGGGTCAGCGGTTCGAGCCAGTGACTGAGTGCATTGCGTTGACGAGCGGCAGATAAACGCGCCAGCGGCGCCAGTTCCAGCGACGGCAGGCCCAGCCATGCAAACTCGCTCGGCGTGGCGGCTTGTGCCAGATCGAGCTGCGCCAACTCATCGAGCAAACCTTGCGCCTCACGCAGATGCGCCGCACTGCGGGCCATGCTCGCCTGCGCCTGCGGCCAGCGCGCCGTGAGCAACGGCAGCACCTGATGGCGCAGATAGTTGCGCGAGAATTGCCGATCTTCGTTCGACGGGTCTTCGATCCAGCGCAGCTGATGGGCGCGGGCGTAAGCCTCAAGCTCGGAGCGCGTCACGTCGAGCAATGGGCGCAGCAGCGTGCCCTGCCCCAACGGGCGCTGCGCCGGCATCGCCGAAAGTCCGCGAACGCCGGCACCGCGCATCAAGCGAAACAACAGGGTTTCGGCCTGATCATCACGGTGCTGTCCGGTCAGCAGCACCTCATCCGCCTCGGTCAGCGAGGTGAACGCCGCATACCGCGCCTCCCGCGCTGCCCGCTCCAGACTGGCGCCGGGTTGCACCGTCACCCGCACCACTTGCAACGCGACGTCCAGTGCGTCGCAGACCGACTGACAATGCGCCGGCCACGCATCAGCCGCAACCTGAAGACCGTGGTGGATATGGATGGCGCTGAGCGCCGGCAAGGAGTGGCGTTGTGCGAGATGGGCCAGCAGATGCAGAAGGACGGTGGAATCCAGACCGCCGGAGAAAGCCACGCGCCAAGTCTTGGCATTGCGCCAAGCTGCAAGATTGCGCAGAAGCCGGGAAGGCAGATCACTCACGGACTGACCCATATCTTTCTCTTGGCCCAAATCAAATGTGGGAGCGGGCTTGCTCGCGAAGGCGTTTCAACATTCAACACATCTGTCGACTGTTATACCGCTTTCGCGAGCAAGCCCGCTCCCACATTGGGTATTGCGAGATGTCTTAGAGACCGTAGCTCATCAGACGATCGTAACGACGCTTGAGCAGCGCTTCGTTGTCGAACTTCTTCAGCATCGCCAGTTGCGAGCTCAGCTCGGCACGGATCGACGCAGCGGCAGCGGCCGGATCACGATGGGCGCCGCCCAGTGGTTCGCCGATCACCTTGTCGACGATACCCAGACCTTTCAGGCGCTCGGCGGTGATGCCCATGGCTTCAGCGGCATCCGGTGCTTTTTCAGCGGTTTTCCACAGAATCGAAGCACAACCTTCCGGCGAGATCACCGCGTAGGTCGAGTATTGCAGCATGTTCAGCTGATCGCAGACACCGATCGCCAATGCACCGCCGGAACCACCTTCACCGATAACGGTGGCGATGATCGGGGTCTTCAGGCGCGACATCACGCGCAGGTTCCAGGCGATGGCTTCGCTCTGGTTGCGCTCTTCAGCGTCGATCCCAGGGTAAGCACCCGGGGTGTCGATGAAGGTCAGGATCGGCATCTTGAAACGCTCGGCCATTTCCATCAGACGGCAGGCCTTGCGGTAGCCTTCCGGACGCGGCATGCCGAAGTTGCGGCGAACTTTCTCGCGCACTTCGCGGCCCTTCTGGTGGCCGATGATCATCACCGGCTGGTCTTCCAGACGTGCCACGCCGCCCACAATGGCGGCGTCGTCGGAGAAGTGACGGTCGCCGTGCAGTTCGTCGAACTCGGTGAAGATGTGCTCGATGTAGTCGAGGGTGTACGGGCGTTTCGGGTGACGCGCCAGGCGTGCGATCTGCCAGCTGGTCAGCTTGCCGAAGATGTCTTCGGTCAGCGTGCGGCTCTTGTCCTGCAGGCGGGAGATCTCATCGCCGATATTCAGCGAATTGTCATTACCGACCAAGCGCAACTCTTCGATCTTGGCTTGCAGGTCGGCGATCGGCTGTTCGAAATCTAGAAAATTCGGGTTCATAGGCGTCCGTCTTGGGTCGTGTCCCAAATGAGCTTGGGCCGGCCGGTTGTCTATTCGCGCCTACCTTAAGGGAGAGGCGCGCTGAGGTCGAGATTAAAAATTCAGGTTGCGGGCAAGCGCAATGATGGCACTTGCCGGTCAACGGTATTGGAGGAAGACGTTGTCTCGCCCGAACTGGTCACGCAGGGCTTGAATCAACGCATCCGCCGGGTCGATTCGCCAGGTCTCGCCAAACTGCAGCAAGGTCTTCGCATCGGGACTGGTGTACTCCATGGTGATCGGGCACGCCCCGCGGTGACGCTTGAGCAGTTCACCCAACCAGCGTAGCTGATCGCCTTTCAAGTCCTGAGTGTGCAGCTTCAGGCGCAGGCTCTCGGCCAGATTGGTGCGTGCATCTTCCATGCTCATCACCCGCTTGACCCGCAGACGCAAGCCGCCGGAGAAGTCATCGTTGCTGACTTCGCCTTCGACCACCACCATCGCGTCGGTCTGCAACAGCGACTGCGCGGAGTGGAACGCATCGGCGAACAGCGACGCTTCGATCCGTCCCGAACGGTCATCGAGGGTGATGAAGCCCATCTTGTCGCCCTTCTTGTTCTTCATCACCCGCAGGGCAATGATCATCCCGGCCACGGTTTGCGTGTCACGGGCCGGCTTCAGGTCGATGATGCGCTGCCGGGCGAAACGGCGAATCTCGCCCTCGTACTCGTCGATCGGGTGACCGGTGAGGTACAGGCCCAGCGTGTCTTTCTCACCCTTGAGGCGTTCCTTGAGGGTCAGTTCCTTGGCCTTGCGATGGGTCGCGTAAACGTCGGCATCTTCCTCGACGAACAGCCCGCCGAACAGGTCGGCGTGGCCACTGTCGTGGGTGCGTGCGGTCTGTTCGGCAGACTTGATCGCCTCTTCCATCGCCGCCAGCAGCACGGCGCGGTTGCGGTCGATGTTGGCCTGATAAGCCTTTTGCTCATCGTGGAAATAAGGCCCGAGACGATCCAGTGCGCCGCTACGGATCAAGCCGTCCAGCGTACGCTTGTTGATGCGCTTGAGGTCGACCCGGGCGCAGAAGTCGAACAGATCCTTGAACGGGCCGGCCTGACGCGCTTCGGTGATCGCTTCCACCGGGCCTTCGCCGACGCCTTTGATCGCGCCCAGGCCATAGACGATGCGGCCGTCGTCGTTCACCGTGAACTTGAACTCGGAAGTGTTCACGTCCGGCGCGTCGAGGCGCAGCTTCATCGTGCGCACTTCCTCGATCAAGGTCACGACCTTGTCGGTGTTGTGCATATCCGCCGAGAGTACCGCGGCCATGAACGGCGCCGGGTAGTGCGCCTTCAACCATGCGGTCTGGTACGACACCAGGCCATAGGCGGCGGAGTGGGATTTGTTGAAGCCGTAACCGGCGAATTTTTCCACCAGATCGAAAATGTTACCGGCCAGGTCGGCATCGATATTGTTGGTCGCGCAACCCTCAATGAAACCGCCACGTTGCTTGGCCATTTCCTCGGGCTTTTTCTTACCCATGGCTCGCCGCAGCATGTCCGCACCACCGAGGGTGTAACCGGCCATGACCTGAGCGATCTGCATCACCTGTTCCTGATACAGGATGATGCCGTAAGTCGGCGCCAATACCGGCTTGAGGCCTTCGTACTGGTAGTCCGAGTGCGGGTACGCCAGTTCGGCGCGACCGTGCTTACGGTTGATGAAGTCGTCCACCATGCCGGACTGCAGCGGGCCCGGACGGAACAGGGCCACCAGTGCGATCAAGTCTTCCAGGCAGTCGGGCTTGAGCTTTTTGATCAGCTCTTTCATGCCGCGCGATTCAAGCTGGAACACCGCGGTGGTTTCGGCTTTCTGCAACAGGCTGTACGTCGGCTTGTCGTCGAGCGGGATGAACGCGATGTCCAGCGGCTCTTCGCCGACCTTGGCGCGGTCGCGGTTGATCGTTTTCAGTGCCCAGTCGATGATCGTCAGGGTTCGCAGGCCGAGGAAGTCGAACTTCACCAGACCGGCCGCCTCCACGTCGTCCTTGTCGAACTGGGTTACCAGACCGTCACCGGCCTCGTCGCAATAGATCGGCGAGAAGTCAGTCAGCTTGGTCGGGGCGATTACCACACCACCGGCGTGCTTGCCGACGTTACGCACCACGCCCTCGAGCTTGCGCGCCATCTCCCAGATTTCCGCCGCTTCTTCATCGACCTTGATGAAGTCACGCAGGATCTCTTCCTGTTCGTAGGCTTTTTCCAGGGTCATGCCGACTTCGAACGGAATCATCTTCGACAGACGATCCGCCAGACCATAGGACTTGCCCTGCACCCGCGCCACGTCACGCACCACAGCCTTCGCGGCCATGGAACCGAAAGTGATGATCTGACTTACCGCGTTGCGACCGTACTTCTCGGCCACGTAGTCGATCACCCGGTCACGACCGTCCATGCAGAAGTCGACGTCGAAGTCGGGCATCGAGACCCGTTCCGGGTTAAGGAAACGTTCGAACAGCAGGTCGTATTCCAGCGGGTCGAGGTCAGTAATCTTCTGCACGTAAGCCACCAGAGAGCCGGCACCCGACCCCCGGCCAGGACCTACCGGCACGCCGTTGTTCTTGGCCCACTGGATAAAGTCCATCACGATCAGGAAGTAACCGGGGAAGCCCATCTGGATGATGATATCCAGCTCGAAATTCAAGCGATCAACGTAGACCTGACGCTTGGCTTCGTAGTCTTCGGTGGTGTCCTTGGGCAACAGCACCGCGAGGCGTTCTTCGAGACCTTCGAAGGACACCTTGCGGAAATATTCGTCGATGGTCATGCCATCGGGAATCGGGAAGTTGGGCAGGAAGTGCGTGCCCAGTTTCACTTCGATGTTGCAGCGCTTGGCGATTTCGACGGTGTTTTCGATGGCGTCGGGAATGTCGCTGAACAGCTCGGCCATTTCCTCGGCGCTTTTGAGGTATTGCTGATCGCTGTAATTCTTCGAACGCCGCGGATCGTCGAGCGCGCGGCCCTCGCCGATGCACACGCGGGTTTCGTGAGCGGCGAAGTCTTCCTGCTTGATGAAGCGCACATCGTTGGTCGCTACCAGCGGCGCGCCGAGCTTGTCGGCCAGGGCCACCGCACCGTGCAGTTGTTCTTCGTCGTTGGGACGGTTGGTGCGCTGGATTTCCAGATAGAAACGATCCGGGAACACCGCCATCCATTCACGCGCCAGCGCTTCGGCCTCGGCCGGGTTGCCGCCGATCAGCGCCATGCCGATCTCGCCTTCTTTGGCGGCGGACAACATGATCAGGCCTTCGTTGGCCTCGGCGACCCATTCGCGCTCGATGATGATCATGCCGTTACGCTGGCCCTCGATGAAGCCACGCGAGATCAGCTCGGTGAGATTGCGATAGCCCTTGGCGTTCATTACCAACAGGCTGATCCGGCTCAATGGCGCGTCCGGATCCTTGTTCGACAGCCACAGGTCGGCACCGCAGATCGGCTTGATGCCCGCGCCCATGGCGTTTTTATAGAATTTGACCAGGGAACACATGTTGTTCTGATCGGTGACTGCCACCGCCGGCATGTTCATGCCGGTCAGCGCCTTGACCAGTGGCTTGATCCGCACCAGCCCGTCGACCAGGGAGTATTCAGTGTGCAGGCGTAGATGAACGAATGAAGCCGGCATAGTGATCCTGTCCAGTTACATAGAGACAACAAGGCCCGGATTGTACCGGGCCTCGAACAAAACATCAGCCTTGCGCCTAAACCTGCGTCAGACCTTCCAGCGCCTCGTAAGCCTGACGCACCGGGGCGAACGAGCGCCGGTGAATCGGCGTCGGGCCAAGCCGCACCAACGCTTCCAGATGAACGGGCGTCGGATAGCCTTTATGACCGCCGATGCCGTAACCCGGGTAGATCAATTCGAACGCCGACATCTCCCGGTCGCGACTGACTTTGGCCAGAATCGATGCGGCGGCAATCGCCGGCACCTTGCTGTCGCCCTTCACCACCGCTTCGGCGCGCATCGGCAGTTTCGGGCAGCGGTTACCGTCGATCATCGCCAGTTTCGGCTGAATATGCAGCCCGGCCACCGCACGCTGCATGGCGAGCATGGTCGCGTGCAGGATGTTCAGCTCGTCGATTTCTTCGACTTCGGCGCGGGCGATGCACCAGCTCAGGGATTTCTCGATGATCTCGTCGTAAAGCTTCTCGCGCCGGGCTTCGGTGAGTTTCTTCGAGTCGTTGAGACCGAGAATCGGCCGGTTCGGATCGAGAATCACCGCCGCCGTCACCACTGCCCCGCACAACGGGCCGCGACCGACCTCGTCGACACCGGCCACCAGTTCTTCGACTTCGGCGACCAGAGTGAAATCCAGGCCCATCTGCATCGTCTTGCTCATTGTTTCTGACCGATCAGGTTGAGGACGGCATCCGCCGCCTGATTGGAAGCGTCCAGCCGCAAGGTGCGGTGGATCTCGTCGAAGCCACGGGTCTGTTCTTCGCCGCCTTCGATCAGCGGCGCCAGGGTCTGCGCCAATGCCTCGACTGTCGCATCATCCTGCAACAATTCCGGTACAAGCAGACGCTGGGCCAGCAGGTTCGGCAGCGACACGTAGGGGCTCTTGACCATGCGCTTGAGAATCCAGAAGGTCAGCGGCGCCAGGCGATAAGCAACGACCATTGGCCGCTTGTACAGCAAGGCTTCAAGTGTCGCCGTGCCGGAGGCGATCAACACCGCGTTGCACGCCGCCAGGGCCAGATGCGATTTGCCGTCGAGCAGGGTTACCGGCAAGTCGCGGCCAACCAGCAACTCTTCGAGCTGAGCGCGGCGCTCGGCATTCGCGCACGGGATGACGAAGCGCAACTCCGGGCGCATGGCCCGCAGACGCTCGGCCGTATCCAGGAACAGCGCACCGAGACGACCGACTTCACCACCGCGACTGCCGGGCATCAACGCCACCAGCGGTCCGTCGGGCAAGCCGAGTTCGGCACGCGCTGCGGCGCGATCGGCCTGCAGCGGAATGGTATCGGCCAGCGTGTGACCGACGAACCGCACCGGCACGCCTTTCTCTTCGTAGAATTTTGCTTCGAACGGCAACAAGGTGAGCATCAGATCGCAACCTTCGCGAATCTTCAGCACACGCTTCTGGCGCCACGCCCACACCGAAGGGCTGACGTAATGCACGGTCTTGATCCCGGCCTGACGCAGCTTGAGCTCGATGTTGAGGTTGAAATCGGGAGCGTCGATGCCGATGAACACATCCGGTTTCTCGGCAATCAATGTGGCGATCAGGTCCTTGCGGCGCTTGAGCAACTCGCGCAGCCGCCCAAGGACTTCCACCAGCCCCATGACCGACAGACGCTCCATAGGGAAATAAGACGTCAGGCCCTCGGCCTGCATCAACGGACCGCCGACACCGATGAACTCGACTGCCGGGTGTTGAGCCTTGAGGGCGCGCATGAGCCCGGCGCCCAAAATATCACCGGAAGCCTCTCCCGCCACCAGCGCAATACGCAGACTGGCCATGATCAGCGGGTGATGCCGCGAGTCGACGACTGGATCGAGTCACGAAACACCGCGACTTCCGGGAACTGCGCAGCAGGTTCGGCCAACTCGGCCAGCGCTTGCTCCACGGTCAGGCCCTGGCGATACACCGTTTTATAGGCGCGGCGCAGCGCATGAATCGCGTCTTCGCTGAAACCACGGCGGCGCATGCCTTCGAAGTTCATGCTGCGTGCTTCGGCCGGGTTGCCGAACACAGTCACGAACGCCGGAACGTCCTTGCCGATGGCAGTGCCCATGCCGGAAAAGCTGTGAGCGCCGATGTGGCAGTACTGATGCACCAGGGTGAACCCGGAAAGGATCGCCCAATCGTCGACATGTACATGCCCGGCCAAAGCCGTGTTGTTGACCAGAATGCAGTGGTTACCGATGACGCTGTCATGTCCGATGTGGGCATAGGCCATGATCAGGTTGTGATCGCCAAGGGTGGTTTCCGAACGATCCTGAACGGTGCCACGGTGAATCGTCACGCCTTCGCGAATGACGTTGTGATCACCGATCACCAGACGGGTTTCTTCACCCTTGTACTTCAGGTCGGGAGTGTCCTCACCGACCGAGGAAAACTGGTAGATGCGATTGTGCTTGCCGATGCGGGTCGGGCCTTTGAGGACCACGTGCGGCCCGATCACAGTACCCTCGCCGATTTCCACACCTGCGCCGATGATCGACCACGGGCCGACCTCGACGCCGTCAGCCAGAACGGCCGACGGATCGATGATTGCGCGAGGGTCAATCAAACTCATAGCTTGCGTTCCGCACAGATGATTTCAGCCGAGCAGACCGGTTTGCCGTCGACCGAAGCCTGGCATTCGAATTTCCAGATCTGACGCTTGCAGCTGATGAACTTGGCTTCAAGGATCAATTGATCGCCCGGCAGCACTGGCTGACGGAAACGCAGCTTGTCGGAACCGACGAAGTAGTAAAGGGTGCCATCGGCCGGTTTCACGTCGAGCATTTTGAAACCGAGGATCCCGGCAGCCTGGGCCATCGCCTCGATGATCAGCACGCCTGGCATGATTGGATGCGCAGGGAAGTGACCATTGAAGAATGGCTCATTGATGCTGACATTCTTGTAGGCGCGAATGCGCTTGCCTTCAGTGTCCAGTTCCACCACCCGGTCCACCAGCAGGAACGGGTAACGGTGAGGCAGGTATTCGCGAATCTCGTTGATGTCCATCATTTCGGGGGGAAGCCTATGTAAAGATTGGGAGCGCGACTGACGCGCACTCCTCTAGCAAATCAAGGAGGCAGTCTAGAGGCTGTGCACACTTGATATGGAAATGGTATCAGCCATCAGATGAAGCATTACTGCCGGGGGTCACTTCCCCAACGCGCTTTTCCAACTGCTTCAAACGTCGCGCGATGTCATCGAGCTGACGGATGCGGGCCGCGCTTTTGCGCCATTCGGCCGCCGGCTGCATGGCTGTGCCGGAAGAATAGGCGCCTGGCTCGGTAATCGAGTGGGTCACCATGGTCATCCCGGTCAGGAAAACGTTGTCGCAAATATCGATGTGCCCCACCAGGCCGACGCCACCGGCGAGCATGCAGTGCTTGCCGATCTTGGTGCTGCCGGAGATACCGACACACGCGGCCATGGCGGTGTGATCACCGACCTGGACGTTGTGCGCAATCTGGATCTGGTTGTCGAGTTTCACGCCGTTGCCGATCACGGTATCCGCCAGCGCGCCACGGTCGATGGCGGTGTTCACACCGATCTCGACATCGTCACCGATGGTCACGCCGCCGATCTGGGCGATCTTCTGCCAGACACCTTTCTCATTGGCAAAACCGAAGCCTTCACCACCGAGCACGGCGCCGGACTGGATCACCACCCGCTTGCCGATGCGCACGTCGTGGTACAGCGTCACCCGCGGAGCGAGCCAGCCGCCCTCACCGATTTCACTGCGGGCACCAATGACGCAATGGGCGCCCAGGGTGACCTGTGCACCGATGCGCGCACCGGCCTCGATCACCACGAACGGGCCGATGCTGGCGCTTGGATCAACCACCGCATCCGGCGCAATCACCGCCGTGGGATGAACACCCGCGGTGGCTTTCGGTTTGGGATCGAACAGGTGAGAGATACGCGCATAAGCCAGGTAAGGATCCGGCACCACCAGCGCATTGCCGGCAAAACCTTCGACATCGGCTTCCTTGAGCAACAGCGCAGCCGCCTGGGAACTTGCCAGGTATTTGCGATATTGAGGATTTGCCAGAAAGCTCAACTGAGCTGGGCCAGCCTCCTGCAAGGTGGCTAGCCCAGTAATTTGCGTCTCGGGGTCGCCACGCAGGGTGGCGCCGAGGAACTCGGCCAACTGGCCGAGCTTGATAGTCACGGTCATGGGTTACTTCAGCTGATTCATGCGCTCGATAACCTGGCGCGTGATGTCGTACTGCGGTTTGACATCGATGACTGCGCCACGCTCGAACACCAGGTCAAAACCACCTTTCTTGATGACTTCTTCCACTGCGCTATCCAGTTTCGGCTTCAGTTGCTTGAGCATTTCGCGGTCGGCAACTGCCTTGGCTTCGTTCAGCTCCTTGGACTGGAACTGGAAGTCACGGGCCTTTTGCTTGAATTCAAGCTCCAGACGCTCACGCTCGCCCTGCTGCATCTTGTCGCCACCGGCCATCAGGCGATCCTGAATGCCCTTGGCGCTGCTTTCCAGCGTCTTGAGCTTGGTCAGTTGCGGACCGAACTTCTTCTCGGCATCCACGGCGTACTTCTTGGCCGCGTCGGATTCCAGCAGTGCCATCTGATAGTTCAGCACGGCGATTTTCATGTCGGCGAACGCCGGGCCTGCCACCAGTACGGAGGCCAGGAGAACCAATTGAGTCAACTTACGCACGATGCACTCCTACAAAATCCATTGTCGTTGTCTTGGGTCAGACGCTTAGAACGTCTGGCCGAGGGAGAATTGGAACACTTGAGTTTCAGCGTTATCCGGTTTCTTGACCGGCATCGCCAGAGCAAAACTCAGAGGACCCAGTGCGGTGACCCAGGTCACACCCACACCAACGGAACTGGCCATGTTGGTCAGGCTGATGTCATTGCACTTGGTGTTGGACTTCGAACCGTCGGCGTTCACAGTATCTTTGCACTGCGAGTCAAACACGTTACCCACATCCCAGAATACCGAGGTACGCAGGGAGCGCTGATCCTTGACGAATGGCAGCGGGAACAGAACTTCCACACCGCCCTGGATCAGGACGTTACCACCGAACGGCAGCGGATCCTGGTCCGGGTCTGCCAGCGTCCCCGGGTTGGTACCCTTACTCGGAGTACTGCGTGGGCCGAGGGTACTGTCCTTGAAGCCGCGAACCGAGTTGAAACCACCAGCATAGTAGTTTTCATAGAAAGGCAAGCCATCGGTCGAACCGTAACCGTCGCCATAACCCAGTTCGGTGTGCAGACGCAGGGTGTAGTTCTCGGTAATCGGCTGGAACAACTGGCCACGGTAGTCGAGCTTGTAGAACGACAGGTCACTGCCTGGAATGGTGGTTTCCAGGGTCAGGCTCTGCGAGCGACCACGGGTCGGCAACACGCCTTTGTTCAGGGTCGATTCGGACCAGCCGGCCGACGCCTTGAAGTTCAGGTACTGATCGCCTTCCTTTTTAACGAAGTCGAAAATCTCGTCGACGGTGTAGGTACCGGTTTTGATCTTGTCCTGCTGCGCGGACAGACCGAAGGTCAGACGCGAAGTTTCACTGATCGGGTAGCCAACGTTGACGCCTGCACCCAGGCTGTCTACCGCATAGCTCGCTACGTCGACGTCGAGGTCTTTGTAGTCGGTGGTGCGATAGAACGCGTTATAACCCAGGCTCACGCCGTCGGCGGTCCAGTAGGGGTCAACGTAGCCGAAGTTGTAGCGGCTCTGGTATTCGCTGCGGGTCAGGCCCACGCTCACACGGTTACCGGTACCCAGGAAGTTGTTCTGGGTAATCGAGCCGCCGAGGATCAGACCGGCGCTCTGGGCGAAACCGACGCTGGCGGTGATCGAGCCGGAGGCTTGTTCTTCAACGGCGTAGTTCACGTCAACCTGGTCGTCGACACCCGGAACAGCCGGTGTCTCGACGTTCACTTCCTTAAAGAAGCCCAGACGCTCAAGACGGGTCTTGGACTGGTCGATCAGGTAGGTCGAAGCCCAGCCACCTTCCATCTGACGCATTTCGCGACGCAGCACTTCGTCCTCGGACTTGGTGTTGCCACGGAAGTTGATGCGGTTGACGTAGGCGCGCTTGCCCGGATCGACGGCGAACAGGATGTCCACGGTGTGATCGTCGTCATGCGGCTGAGGTATGCCGTTGACGTTGGCGAAGGTGTAACCCTCGTTACCCAGACGGCGCGTGATCAGTTCGGAGGTGGTGGTCATCAGCTTGCGCGAGAACACCTGGCCTTTCTGCACCAGCAACAAGGACTTGACCTGGTCTTCAGGCACCTTCAGGTCACCGCTGAGCTTGACGTCACGAACGGTGTACTTCTCGCCTTCAGTGATGTTGACGGTGATGTAGACGTGTTTCTTGTCCGGGGTGATGGACACCTGGGTCGAAGCGATATCCATGTTGATATAGCCGCGGTCCAGGTAGTAGGAACGCAGACGCTCCAGGTCACCGGAGAGTTTTTCACGGGCGTACTTGTCGTCGTTCTTGAAGAACGACAGCCAGTTGGTGGTTTTCAGCTCGAACAGGTCGATCAGGTCGTCGTCAGGGAAAACCGTGTTGCCCACCACGTTGATGTGCTGGATGGCAGCCACAGTGCCTTCGTTGATCTTCACTTTCAGGGCTACGCGGTTACGCGGCTGCGAGACCACTTCGGTATCAACCGTGGCCGAATAGCGGCCCTGCGCAACGTACTGGCGCTGCAGCTCGTTACGCACACCTTCGAGGGTGGCGCGCTGGAAGATCTCGCCTTCCGAGAGTCCGGACTGCTTGAGGCCTTTCATCAGGTCTTCGGTAGAGATCGCCTTGTTACCTTCGATCTCGATACTCGCGACCGACGGACGTTCGACGACCGTGATCACCAGAACGTTGCCTTCGCGGCCCAGCTGGATATCTTGAAAGAAACCGGTTTTGAACAACGCACGAGTGGATTCCACCAGGCGACGATCATCCGCCTGCTCGCCGACGTTCAACGGCAAGGCACCAAAGACGCTACCCGCGGAGACCCGCTGGAGGCCATTGACGCGAATATCAGAGATAGTGAAGGACTCGGCGTGAACTTCGGCGATCATCAATACGGTGAGAACCGCAGTTAGCAGCAGACGTTTCATGAAGTCCTTTCTTATTCCAACTGGCAATAAACAAACTGCCGCAAAATGCGGCAGATTCGCAATTCAGCGAAGCTTTACAGACGGCCCAGATCATTGACCAGAGCAAGCAACATCACTCCGACCACCAAACTGATACCGATCTGCACCCCCCAACCTTGCACCCGATCCGACAAGGGGCGACCACGCACCCACTCAATCAGATAAAACAACAAATGCCCCCCATCCAGTACAGGGATGGGCAGCAAATTCAGAACTCCCAGGCTAATACTCAGATAAGCAAGGAAATTCAGGAAATCAGCAACGCCCGACTGGGCAGAAGCGCCCGCCACTTTAGCAATGGTTATCGGCCCACTCAAGTTTTTTACCGAGAGCTCGCCAAACAGCATTTTCTTCAGTGAGTCCAGCGTCAGGATGCTCATGGTCCAGGTACGTCGGGCACCCTCGCCAATCGCGGCCAACGGGCCATAACTGACCTCGCGGATCATTTCCGGCGGCCAGTCCACGGCTTTTACGCCGGCCCCGAGATAACCGCTCGGCGCTTTGCTTTCGCCGCGCGCCGCCAGGGTCACCGGGACGTCGATTTGAGCACCGTCACGCTCGACGCGCAGCAAGATTTTGGTATCAGGACGCGTACGAACGGTATCGACCACTTGCTGCCAGTCACCCAGCGCCTGACCATCGAGCGACAGCAGACGGTCGCCGGTTTTCAGACCAGCGGCCTGCGCCGGACCTTTTGGATCGAGCTCGGCCAGCACTGGCGGCAGAGCCGGGCGCCATGGGCGAATCCCCAGCGAGCGAATCGGATCGGGCTCGTCCGCCCCTTTGAGCCAATGATCGAGCGCCAGTTCGCGCGGCGTATCCGCTGTAGAGCCCTGCTCACGCACGAGCAATTGCAGGGCCCCGCTTTCCCCAAGACGACGGACCAACTGCAAATTGACCGCCGCCCAGCCAGAAGTGGGCTCGCCATCAATGGCGACGATTTCCTGACCGGCACTCAAGCCAGCCCTGGCCGCAATGCTCCCGGACTCGACAGCACCGATGACCGGACGGATCTGCTCGCTGCCGAGCATGGCCAGCACCCAGAAAAACACCAGGGCCAACAGGAAGTTGGCGATCGGCCCCGCTGCAACAATAGCGATACGCTGGCGAACCGATTTGCGATTGAAGGATTGATGAAGCTGATCGGCCGGGACTTCGCCCTCACGCTCATCGAGCATTTTGACGTAGCCACCCAGCGGAATCGCGGCGACGACAAACTCGGTACCCTGCTTGTCGTGCCAGCGCAGCAAGGGCATGCCGAAGCCCACGGAGAAACGCAAAACCTTGACGCCACAGCGACGCGCGACCCAGAAATGGCCGAATTCGTGAAAGGTGACCAGCACACCCAAAGCGATCAGGGTGCCGGCAATCATATAGAGCGCGCTCATCTACTTTCTCCGCAATCCTGTTCAGTGCCGCGTGAAGCCATGGTCCTGCAACGGCTATCGGCCGTGACGATCAAGCCATTGTTCGGCCAGAATCCGCGCTTTCGCGTCAGCGGTAAACACCGCGTCCAGATCCTCAAGCGCAACCACTGGCTCGAGATTCAGCACATCCTCGATGATACTCGCGATTTCCAGATAACCAACGCGTCCGTCGAGAAACGCCGCGACCGCCACTTCGTTGGCCGCATTGAGCATGGCCGGCGCGCTGTTGCCAGCCTCTGCCGCCTGTCGCGCCAGGCGCAGGCAAGGGAAGCGCTGCTCGTCCGGTGCTTCGAAATCCAGGCGGGCAATGGCAAACAGATCCAGCGGCGCCACACCCGAGTCGATCCGCTCGGGCCAGGCCAATGCGTTGGCAATCGGCGTGCGCATGTCAGGGTTGCCCAACTGCGCCAATACCGAGCCATCCACATAGTCGACCAGCGAGTGAATCACACTCTGCGGATGAATCACCACCTCGACCTGCGACGGCTTGGCGTCGAACAGCCAGCAAGCCTCGATCAACTCCAGGCCCTTGTTCATCATGCTGGCCGAATCCACCGAGATCTTGCGACCCATGGACCAGTTCGGGTGAGCACATGCCTGATCAGGCGAAACATGCGCCAGTTCGCTCATCGGCGTCTGACGGAAAGGACCGCCCGAAGCCGTCAGCAAAATCCGCCGCACGCCAACAGCGCCCAGACCACGGGAAAAATCCTGCGGCATGCACTGGAAGATCGCGTTGTGTTCGCTGTCGATCGGCAGCAATACCGAACCGCTCTTGTGCACGGCCTGCATGAACAGCGCGCCGGACATCACCAACGCTTCTTTGTTGGCCAGAAGGATTTTCTTCCCGGCCTGCACCGCTGCCAGGGTCGGACGCAGACCCGCGGCGCCAACGATGGCGGCCATCACGGCATCGACTTCGGGCGCGGAGGCGACCTGGCACAGGCCCTCCTCCCCGACCAATACGCGAGTGGATAAACCGGCAGCACGCAGGTCGTCCTGCAAACCACGCGCCGCCGCCACTTCCGGCACGACTGCGAATTGCGGCACATGGCGCACGCACAAGGCCAGCAACTCGCTCAGGCGCGTGAAGCCGCTCAGCGCGAAAACCTGATAACGCTCAGGATGACGAGCGATGACGTCGAGGGTGCTCAGACCGATCGAGCCGGTAGCCCCCAGAACGGTAATCTGTTGAGGGCGGCTCACGGCGCAGCCATCCACAGCAATACAGCGAAAATCGGGATCGCGGCGGTCAGACTGTCGATGCGATCAAGCACACCGCCATGACCGGGCAGCAGGTTGCTGCTGTCCTTGATGCCGGATTGACGTTTGAACATGCTCTCGGTGAGGTCGCCCACCACCGAAATGAATACGATCAACGCAGCGCCGATCAGGCCCTTGAGCAGCTCGCCAACGGTCCAGTCACGCACCAGGCCGACGATCGCGGTAATCACCAGGCTCAGCGCCAGACCACCGTAAACGCCTTCCCAGCTTTTGCCAGGGCTGACTTGCGGCGCCAGTTTGCGCTTGCCAAAGGCACGGCCGGAGAAATAGGCACCGATATCGGCCCCCCAGACCAGCACCATCACCGCCATGATCAACCAGTTACCCAGCGAGTACTGCTTGATCTGCACCAGCCCTTGCCAGGCCGGCAGCAGGATCAGCAAGCCGATCACCAGTTTGGTGGCCGCCGTGGACCAGTACTCGCTCGAACGCGGATAGGTCAGCACCAGATAGGTCGCCACCGCCCACCACAACACCGAGGCGCCCAACACCCAAGGGGCAAGGCCCGGCAGGACATACATGACGAACAGCATCAGCGCGACGACAGCGGCAAAGCCGACACGGAACGACTGCGCGGTAAAGCCAGCCAGACGCGCCCATTCCCAGGCGCCAAGGCTCACGACCAGGCCGATGAACAGCGCAAAACCAGATCCTTCGAGCAGGAAAAACCCGCACAGAGCGATCGGCAGCAGGATCAGCGCAGTGATGATTCGTTGTTTAAGCATTAAACCCGGGCTCCAGCTTCGACCTGTTCGCTCGTTTTACCGAAGCGACGCTGGCGCGAAGCGAAATCGGCCAGCGCGGCGCGCATGGCTTCGTGTTTGAAGTCCGGCCAGAACAGGTCGGAGAAGTACAACTCGGCGTACGCCAGTTGCCACAGCAGGAAGTTGCTGATGCGGTGCTCGCCACCGGTGCGGATGCACAGATCCGGCAACGGCAGGTCGCCGGTGGCCAGACAGGTCTGCAGCAGATCCGGAGTGATATCTTCCGGACGCAGATGCCCGGCCTGGACTTCACGCGCCAGACGCTGCGCCGCTTGGGCAATATCCCACTGACCGCCGTAGTTGGCGGCGATCTGCAGGATAAAGCGGTTGGCACCGGCCGTCATGGCTTCCGCCTCGCGCATCGCCGCCTGAAGCTCAGGATGGAAGCGCGAGCGATCACCGATGATGCGCAAGCTGATGTTGTTGTCGTTGAGGCGCTTGGCCTCACGACGCAACGCCTTGAAGAACAGATCCATCAAGGCACTGACTTCATCGGCCGGGCGCTGCCAGTTTTCACTGGAAAAGGCGAACAGGGTGAGCACTTCGACCTTGGCCTCGGCGCACACCTCGATTACCGCCCGCACAGCATCGACGCCGGCTTTATGCCCGGCAACACCCGGCATAAAGCGTTTTTTCGCCCAGCGATTGTTGCCATCCATGATGATCGCGACATGGCGCGGCACCGCGGACGGCGCAGACTGCTTGGTCTTGTCCATTTAAAACTCGACCCTTATACGGCCATCAGGTCTTTTTCTTTCTCGTCCGTGGCCTTGGTGATCTGGGCCTCGAAGTCTTTGGTCAGCTTGTCGATATCAGCGGTGGCACGACGCTCTTCGTCTTCGCTGATCTCTTTGTCCTTGACCAGCTTTTTCAGATCGCCCAGCGCATCACGACGGATATTGCGCACAGCAACACGCGCATCTTCGGCTGCTGCACGCGCCTGCTTGGTGAAGCCTTTACGGGTTTCTTCGGTCAGGGCAGGCATGGAGATCAGCAGCAGTTCACCCAGGTTGGTCGGGTTCAGGTTCAGACCGGCGCTCTGGATCGCTTTGTCGACGGCCGCCAGCATGTTGCGCTCGAAAGCGACGACTTGCAGGGTGCGGGAGTCTTTTACAGTGATGTTGGCCACTTGAGTGATGGAAGTGTCTGCGCCGTAGTACGGCACCATCACGCTGCCCAGGATGCTTGGGTGAGCCTTGCCGGTACGAATCTGGCCGAATGCATGGGCCAGAGAGTCCAGGGATTTCTGCATGCGCTCTTGAGCGTCTTTCTTGATTTCGTTGATCATTGTTGACCTTCCTCGATCAGAGTGCCTTCAGCGCCGCCATGCACGATGTTCAGCAGGGCGCCGGGCTTGTTCATGTTGAATACGCGCAGCGGCATTTTGTGGTCGCGGCACAGGCAAATCGCTGTCAGATCCATTACACCCAGCTTGCGATCCAGTACTTCATCATAAGTCAGATGATCGAACTTCTCGGCATGCGGGTCTTTGAACGGGTCAGCGGTATAGACGCCATCGACCTTGGTCGCCTTCAGCACGACGTCAGCGTCGATCTCGATGGCGCGCAGGCAGGCTGCCGAATCCGTGGTGAAGAACGGATTACCGGTACCGGCGGCGAAAATCACCACGTCCTTGGAGTTCAGGTGGCGCATGGCTTTGCGGCGATCATAGTGATCGGTCACGCCAACCATGGAAATGGCCGACATCACGATGGCCGAGATATTGGCACGTTCCAGCGCATCACGCATGGCCAGGGCGTTCATCACAGTGGCCAGCATGCCCATGTGGTCGCCTGTCACCCGATCCATGCCAGCCTTGCTCAAGGCCTCGCCACGGAACAGGTTGCCACCGCCGATCACCAGACCGACCTGTACGCCGATGCCGACCAGTTGGCCGACTTCCAGCGCCATCCGATCCAGCACTTTTGGATCGATCCCGAACTCTTCCGAGCCCATCAGGGCCTCGCCGCTAAGCTTGAGTAGAATGCGTTTATAGCGAGCCTGATAACCACTGCCCTGCTGAGCCATTGCGAATCTCTCCTGCGGCGTATTTAAAAAATTCTTTGCAAGCTGTTTTACAGCTGGCGTTCACTCTAGCTTGGCGCTGCTTCAGCGCCATCGGAACCTGGCTTTGTAAGTCAGTTCCCAGTGGAAACCAATAAAAAATTGGTAACCCCATCTGAAAAGAGGCTGCGCGCGTGAGCGGGCAGCCTCTTTCGGGCGACAGTTGAAAAACCGTCTTATTGCTTGGCGGCAGCCAGCTGGGCAGCAACTTCTTCAGCGAAGTTGTCGACCGGCTTCTCGATGCCTTCGCCTACTTTGAAGTAGGTGAAGGAAACGATTTCTGCGCCGCCTTTCTTGGCCAGCTCGCCAACCTTGATTTCAGGGTTCTTGACGAACGCCTGCTCAACCAGGCTCGCTTCTGCCAGGAACTTGCTGATACGGCCTTTGACCATGTTCTCAACAATGTTTTCTGGCTTGCCTTTGATCTTCTCTTCGTTCAGCTGCAGGAACACAGCTTTTTCACGCTCGATCGCTTCAGCCGAAACTTGCGAAGGCAGCAGGAACTCAGGGTTGCTCGCAGCGACGTGCATCGCGATGTCTTTGGCCAGCTCGACGTCACCGCCTTTCAGAGCCACAACAACACCGATCTTGTTGCCGTGCAGGTAAGAACCTACAACGTCACCTTCGATACGGGCCAGACGACGGATGTTGACGTTCTCGCCTACTTTGGCAACCAGTGCTTCGCGAGCAGCTTCTTGCGAAGCGATCAGCGGAGCAGCGTCGGTCAGCTTGTCAGCGAAAGCTTTTTCAACGCTGGCAGCGACGAAGTTTTTGAAGTCGTCTTGCAGAGCCAGGAAGTCGGTCTGCGAGTTCACTTCCAGGATAACGGCAGCTTTACCGTCGTCCTTGATTGCGATTGCGCCTTCAGCGGCAACGTTGCCAGCCTTTTTCGCAGCCTTGATCGCGCCCGAAGCACGCATGTCATCAATGGCTTTTTCGATGTCGCCGTCAGCCTTTTCCAGGGCTTTCTTGCAGTCCATCATGCCTTCGCCGGTACGCTCGCGCAGTTCTTTAACCAACGCTGCAGTAATTGCTGCCATTTTCAAATTCCTCTTGGATAGGTTTTCAACCATTCCACCCGATCGAACGGGCGTTCAATTCTTCCCGAATCACCTTGTACCCGCCGCACGTTACAGATGCAGGGGCTGCGCCACCAGACACGGGCGCCAACAAACGGTTTTCGAGGTGGCAAAAAGGGGGCCAAGCCCCCTTTTTGCTTACTGAGTCAACGCCAGGGCGTCAATTACTCAGCTGCAGCCTGAGTTTCTTCAGCTGCGAACTCAACAGTGCCGCCAGCAACATTGTTGCGACCACGGATCACTGCGTCAGCCATCGAACCCATGTACAGCTGGATAGCGCGGATTGCGTCATCGTTGCCTGGGATGATGTAGTCAACGCCTTCCGGGCTGCTGTTGGTATCGACAACGCCGATGACCGGGATGCCCAGCTTGTTGGCTTCGGTGATCGCGATGCGCTCGTGGTCAACGTCGATCACGAACAGTGCGTCTGGCAGACCGCCCATGTCCTTGATGCCGCCCAGGGAGCGATCCAGCTTTTCCAGGTCACGGGAGCGCATCAGCGCTTCTTTCTTGGTCAGCTTGGCGAAAGTACCGTCTTCGGCTTGAACTTCAAGGTCACGCAGACGCTTGATGGAAGCACGAATGGTTTTGAAGTTGGTCAGCATGCCGCCCAACCAGCGGTGATCGACGTACGGCGAACCGCAACGTGCTGCTTCTTCAGCAACGATCTTGCCAGCGGAACGCTTGGTGCCGACGAACAGAATCTTGTTTTTGCCCTGGGCCAGACGCTCTACGAAAGTCAGAGCTTCGTTGAACATTGGCAGGGTTTTTTCAAGGTTGATGATGTGAATCTTGTTACGCGCGCCGAAAATGTACTTACCCATTTTCGGATTCCAGTAACGGGTTTGGTGACCGAAGTGCACACCGGCCTTCAGCATATCGCGCATGTTGACTTGGGACATGATAGTTCCTTAATAAGTCGGGTTTGGCCTCCACGTATCCCAATGACCAACCAGTGGCATAAAGCCAAAAGCACCCAGGTCATCGTGTCGACACGTGTGTGGATTTAAGCTTTTCGGGGTATCCCCGGAAAGCGGCGCATTTTATACCACAGGGTGCGCAGAAACGGAACCCGGAATCTGTAATCGCACCAAGGACATGGGCGCAGCCCCCTTGGAATCGCCTTCAGGCGCACCATTGTATAGACAGACGCGATGCACGCAGGCGCGGATTTGCTCCTTCCGTCTGATAGAATCGCGTTTTTCAGGGTCGCAAATCCAACACTTGCCACCCTCTCCGTATCAGTAAGCGCCGCCGAGCGCAGAGAGAGCCTGTATGACCGTCAACCTCAAAACCCCCGAGGACATCGCTGGCATGCGAGTCGCCGGCAAACTGGCCGCCGATGTGCTGGAAATGATTGCCGAACATGTCAAACCGGGTGTTACCACCGATCAACTGAACCAGATCTGCCACGACTACATCGTCAACGTGCAGCAGGCCATCCCTGCCCCGCTCAACTACAAGGGTTATCCGAAGTCGATCTGCACCTCGATCAACCACGTGGTCTGCCACGGCATCCCGAATGACAAGCCGCTGAAGAATGGCGACACCCTGAATATCGACGTCACCGTGATCAAGGATGGCTACCACGGCGACACCAGCCGCATGTTCCACGTCGGTGAAGTGCCGGTCTGGGCCGAACGCCTGTCGCAGGTCACCCAGGAATGCATGTACAAGGCGATTGAAATCGTCAAACCTGGCTGCCGCCTCGGCGACATCGGTGAAATCATCCAGAAGCACGCGGAAAAGAACGGCTTCTCGGTGGTTCGCGAATTCTGCGGCCACGGCATCGGCAAGGTGTTCCACGAAGAACCGCAGATCCTGCACTACGGCCGCGCCGGTACCGGCATGGAACTGAAGGCCGGCATGACCTTCACCATCGAGCCGATGATCAACCAGGGCAAGGCCGACACCAAGGTGCTGGGTGACGGCTGGACCGCGATCACCAAAGACCGCAAGCTCTCGGCACAGTGGGAACACACCCTGCTGGTGACCGACACTGGCTACGAGATCTTCACCCTGCGCGCTGACGACACCATCCCGCGCGTCTCGGCCTGATCCCAAGAACGCTCCCAGCCCTATAGAAGGAAAGCCAATCGATGCCGCAGGTGGATCCCGAACTCTTCGACCGCGGCCAGTTCCAGGCTGAACTGGCCCTGAAAGCGAGTCCCATCGCGGCGTTCAAAAAGGCGATCCGCCAGGCTCGCGAGGTCCTCGACACGCGTTTTCGCAGCGGCCGCGACATCCGCCGGCTGATCGAAGACCGTGCCTGGTTCGTCGACAACATCCTGCAAAAGGCCTGGGAGCAGTTCAACTGGAGCGAAGACGCCGACATCGCGCTGGTCGCGGTCGGCGGCTACGGCCGTGGTGAGTTGCACCCCTATTCCGACATCGACCTGCTGATCCTGCTGGACAGCGCCGACCACGAAGTTTTCCGCGATTCCATCGAGCGTTTTCTGACGCTGCTGTGGGACATCGGTCTGGAGGTCGGGCAGAGCGTGCGTTCGGTCGACGAATGCGCCGAAGAGGCCCGCGCCGACCTGACCGTGGTCACCAACCTCATGGAAAGCCGCACCATTTGCGGCCCCGAGCGTCTGCGCCAGCGCATGCTCGATGTCACCAGCACCGCACACATGTGGCCGGCCAAGGAGTTCTTCCTGGCCAAGCGCGCCGAGCAGAAGGCCCGCCACCACAAGTACAACGACACCGAATACAACCTGGAACCCAACGTCAAAGGTTCGCCCGGCGGCCTGCGGGATATCCAGACCATTCTATGGGTGGCCCGCCGTCAGTACGGCACCCTGAACCTGCGCGCGCTCGCCGGCGAGGGTTTTCTGGTCGAGAGCGAAAACGCCCTGTTGGCGTCCTCCCAGGAATTCCTCTGGAAAGTGCGTTACGCCCTGCACATGCTCGCCGGACGCTCCGAAGATCGCCTGCTGTTCGACCAT
Source organism: Pseudomonas sp. RSB 5.4 (assembly GCF_037126175.1). Classification (NCBI taxonomy): domain Bacteria; kingdom Pseudomonadati; phylum Pseudomonadota; class Gammaproteobacteria; order Pseudomonadales; family Pseudomonadaceae; genus Pseudomonas; species Pseudomonas sp. RSB 5.4. The sequence continues at coordinate 5,867,543 of NZ_CP146986.1, read as the reverse complement.
CAACGAACCATCGCCGGCCTGCTGGGCTTTGAAGGTGACGACGCCAAACAGGCCGTCGAAAACTTCATGCAGCAATACTTCCGCGTGGTGATGAGCATCGCCCAGCTCAGCGACCTGATCATCCAGCACTTCGAGGAAGTGATCCTCGCCCCGGAAGACGAAGCACCACCGCAGCCGATCAACTCGCGTTTCCAACTGCACGACGGCTACATCGAAGCGCGCAACGACAACGTGTTCCGCCGCACGCCGTTCGCCATGCTCGAGATCTTCGTGCTGATGGCCCAGCAGCCGGAAATCAAAGGCGTGCGCGCCGACACCATTCGTCTGCTGCGGGAAAACCGGCACCTGATCGACGACAACTTCCGCAACGACATCCGCAATACCAGCCTGTTCATCGAGCTGTTCAAGTGCAAGATCGGCATCCATCGCAACCTGCGGCGGATGAACCGTTACGGCATCCTCGGGCGCTACCTGCCGGAGTTCGGCTTTATCGTCGGGCAGATGCAGCACGACCTGTTCCACATCTATACGGTCGATGCGCACACCCTGAACCTGATCAAGCACCTGCGTAAATTGCAGTACACCCAGGTGTCGGAAAAATTCCCGCTGGCGGCCAAACTCATGGCCAAACTGCCCAAGCCCGAACTCATCTACATGGCCGGTCTGTACCACGACATCGGCAAGGGCCGGCATGGCGATCATTCGGACATCGGCGCGGTCGATGCCGAAGCGTTCTGCCAGCGTCATCAACTGCCGGTGTGGGACAGCCGCCTGATCGTCTGGCTGGTGCAAAACCATCTGGTGATGTCGACCACCGCACAGCGCAAGGATCTGTCCGACCCGCAGGTGATCCACGATTTCGCCCAGATCGTGGGTGACGAAACCCGTCTGGACTATCTGTATGTGCTGACCGTAGCCGACATCAACGCGACCAACCCGACCCTGTGGAACTCCTGGCGCGCCAGCCTGTTGCGCCAGCTCTACACCGAGACCAAACGCGCCCTGCGCCGTGGCCTGGAAAACCCGGTGGATCGCGAAGAGCAGATCCGCCAGACCCAGAGCGCTGCACTGGACATTCTGGTGCGCGGCGGCACCGATCCGGACGACGTCGAGCAGTTGTGGGCGCAGTTGGGCGATGACTATTTCCTCCGTCATACCGCCGGCGACGTGGCCTGGCACAGTGACGCGATCCTGCAGCAGCCGGCCGATGGCGGCCCGCTGGTGCTGATCAAGGAAACCACCCAACGCGAATTCGAGGGTGGCACGCAGATCTTCATCTACGCCCCGGATCAGCACGATTTCTTCGCCGTGACCGTGGCCGCGATGGACCAGCTCAACCTGAACATTCACGACGCCCGGGTCATCACCTCGAGCAGCCAGTTCACCCTCGACACCTACATCGTGCTCGACACCGACGGCGACTCGATCGGCGACAACCCGGCGCGGGTCAAACAGATTCGCGACGGTCTGACTGAAGCCCTGCGCAACCCCGACGACTACCCGACGATCATCCAGCGCCGGGTGCCGCGCCAGCTCAAGCACTTCGCCTTTGCGCCGCAGGTGACGATCCACAACGACGCCCAGCGTCCGGTGACGGTGCTGGAACTCACCGCTCCTGACCGCCCGGGCCTGCTGGCGCGGATCGGCGGGATCTTCCTCGAGTTCGACCTGTCGCTGCAGAACGCCAAGATTGCGACCCTGGGCGAACGCGTGGAAGACGTGTTCTTCATCACCGACGCCCACAACCAGCCGCTCTCCGACCCGCTGCTGTGCAGCCGCTTGCAGGACGCAATCGTCGAGCAACTGAGCGTCAATCAGGAACCGGATATCAAGCTTTCGCGCATCAGTATTTGATCCAGCAACTTCCCCCCTGTGGGAGCGGGCTTGCTCGCGAAAGCGGTGTGTCAGGCAACACATCATTCAATGACACACCGCTTTCGCGAGCAAGCCCGCTCCCACATTGAACGAGGCCCCCATGAACAACGCTCTGAACCAGCTCCAGCCCTACCCGTTCGAAAAGCTCCGCGCCCTGCTTCGCACGGTCACGCCGAACCCGGACAAACGCCCGATCGCCCTGTCGATCGGCGAGCCGAAACACCGCTCGCCAAGCTTTGTCGCCGAAGCGCTGGCGAACAATCTGGATCAGATGGCGGTGTATCCGACCACCCTTGGCATCCCGGCCTTGCGCGAAGCCATCGCCGGCTGGTGCGAACGTCGCTTCGGCGTGCCAAGCGGCTGGATTGATCCGGCGCGCAACGTGCTGCCAGTCAACGGTACCCGCGAAGCGCTGTTCGCCTTCACCCAGACCGTGGTCAACCGTGGCGACGATGCGCTGGTGGTCAGCCCGAACCCGTTCTATCAGATCTACGAAGGCGCAGCGTTCCTCGCCGGGGCCAAGCCGCACTACCTGCCATGCCTGGACGAAAACGGCTTCAACCCGGATTTCGATGCGGTCTCGCCGGACATCTGGAAACGCTGCCAGATCCTGTTCCTGTGCTCGCCGGGCAACCCGACCGGCGCACTGATCCCGGTCGACGTGCTGAAAAAACTCATCGCCCTGGCCGACGAATACGACTTCGTGATCGCCGCCGACGAGTGCTACAGCGAACTGTACTTCGACGAACAGACCCCGCCGCCAGGCCTGCTCAGTGCCTGCGTCGAACTGGGCCGCAAGGACTTCAAGCGTTGCGTGGTGTTCCACAGCCTGTCCAAGCGCTCCAACCTGCCGGGCCTGCGCTCCGGGTTCGTCGCCGGTGATGCCGATATCCTCAAGGGCTTCCTCCTGTACCGCACCTACCACGGTTGTGCGATGCCGGTGCAAACCCAACTGGCCAGCGTTGCCGCGTGGAATGACGAAGTGCATGTACGCGCCAACCGTGCGCTGTACCGCGAGAAGTTCGATGCAGTCCTGGCAATTCTCAGCCCGGTGATGGATGTGCAGCGTCCGGACGGCAGCTTCTACCTGTGGCCGAACGTGGCCGGTGACGATGCCGCATTCTGTCGCGACTTGTTCGAACAGGAACACGTGACCGTGGTGCCAGGCTCGTATCTGTCGCGCGAAGCAGACGGTGTCAATCCAGGCGCAGGCCGAGTGCGGATGGCGCTGGTTGCACCGTTGGCTGAATGTGTTGAAGCAGCAGAACGGATTCGCGACTTCATTACCCGCCAACACTAACTTTCTAATATCCGTGCCAGTCATCTGGCACGGATACATCCCCAAGTTACATTTAAAACCACTTTACGACTATTCCAGACACTGCCCAAAGCTTAATCTTGTGCAGTGATCTTTTGCATGCGCAAAAAACAACTAAAACAAATCAAGGAAGAAAACAAAATATGGATAGCTTTCAATACTGCACACTTCAGGAACCGCCTAAAGAGGCAAAAGCCAAGAGTCTCGGAAACAGCCGAAAAAAACGTGCTTTAGTGCACTACTCCAAAACCTGGCCAAGCCGATCCACCCTGAAAATAGCGTTCATGGACAATCCAACACCGGAACACAAAAAGAAAATCATTGCCGCCGCCGAACGCTGGCTTCCTTATATCAGTTTGAAATTTGAGTTCGTCGAGGGCGTAGAGGGTCACATCCGAATTTCCACAGAGGGCGATGTGAACAGTTCATTTCTGGGCACCGACGCACTGGAGATGTTTCCTGACACGCCAACCATGTGGCTTGGCATCGACCCCGAACACGAAGACTTCGAGACCGTCGTCACGCATGAGTTTGGCCACGCACTGGGCGCAATGCACGAACACCAGCATCCCAAGGCGCAAATCCCCTGGAACAAAGAAAATGTTTACCACTACTACCAAAACAGACCGTTAAATCCCCTATCGCCAGGCCAAGTTGACGACAACATATTTACGCCTTTTAACGATGCCGACGCGCTTTACTTGCCGTACGATCGAAAATCCATCATGCACCATCCGATTTCCAACAATTTGACACTTGGCAATTGGGCAAACCCGATAAACCGCGAAATCAGTGAGAAAGACAAAGAGCTCATGCGCTTGATTTACCCACGTTGAATCGGGACTTTCCGAACCAGTGCTGCTGGCACGTAATCCGTCATAAAAACCTTACACACTATCAATTCACCGACTCAAGCTCTATTACTACCCCACTCAAATGACTTATCGAAAACAGCAACACAACTCGAATAGTCAAACTTCAACATTGAAAACATGGATGTTCAGCTATGTACCTGACACGGCTTCAGCCAAGCAAAAAACCCGAACACGCGCCTAACTCCCGCAACATCAAGTGCACGCGGGAGATTCAATAAAAATGTGGGCTAAAAACAATCCGGCAAAATTCTGGACACCTGGCAGCACACTTCGCATCGCCTTCCTCAACGGCACGCAGGCATTCAAGGATGCGACCATCGCCGCTGCCAGCAACTGGTTGCCGCACATCAACTTGAAGTTCGATTTCGTCGAAGGTGAAGTGGGCGATATCCGCATACTCAGTGAGGAAGGAACGTTTTCCTCTCGGATAGGGACGGATGCTCTGTTATGTGCCGATGAGCCGACCATGACACTCTGGCCCCACCCACCCAGTCAGGCACGCTACTTCGCCGCCAATGTCATGCATGAGTTCGGTCACATGCTGGGCGCGGAGCATGAACAGACCAATCCCACGGCAAACATTCCCTGGGACAAGCCAGCCATCTATGCTCAATTTGGGATCACCCCAAACCCGGAAGATGATGACTCTGAAGGCAGAGAGACGCGTGAAAGACTGCACCAATGGTATCTGGATCGCGCAGATCCCAACGCAAGCATTTATTCGGAGTACGACCGAAAATCGATCATGCACTACGTTATTTATCAGTCCTGGACACAGGGCGACTTCCAGAACCTTTTAAATTTCAGTTTGAGCGATAAGGATAAAGCCTTCATGGCGGAGGCCTATCCCTATCCCGCGGAAACGAGCCAGTAAGGTCATCCGACAGCGAACAGCTATTTGACCTGACCCAGATTCGCCTCGCTCAAATCGAGTTCGCCCAATACTTCACGCAACACGTCGTCGCCGATCTGATGATGGCGGCTGAGGCTATACAACTCCAGGCGCTGCGCGCGCAGTGCCTTCAAACGCAAACGGCGTTCCAGCAGATCCATCTGGAACGCCAGCGCCTGGGCTTCGGCGGAGTCGTTGAAGACGTCGAGCTGATGGCGATACTCGGACATGATTCGCGCCTTGAGTTCCGCCGAGAGCGCGGCCTGCGCAGCATCCTGCGGGCCGACCTCTTCGGTTTCCAGCGCATGGATCGCCGCCTCGGCGGTCTTGCGCCAGGCATCGCGCACTTCCTGGCGACGCTTGTCGTCCGGGCTTTTCTCGATGCCACGCAGCAGCAACGGCAAGGCAATGCAGGCGCAAATCAGCGACAACAGAATCACCCCGGCGGCGATGAAGATCAGCAGATCACGCTCGGGAAACGCCTCAGCCCCCATCAGCATCGGCACCGACATCACACCGGCCAGCGTCACCGCGCCGCGCACACCGCCAACGGTCAGCAACCAGCAGGAGCGCGCCGTGGGTACTTGCGTCAGATCACCCTTGCCGCGCAACCGCCGCAGCAGCACCGACAAACGCCAGATGCTCTGCACCCAGATAAAACGCAGCAGCACCAGCGCGAGGAAAATCGCCACCACGTCGAGGCCGCGATACATCAGGGTCGGCCACAACGTCGGTTCGTGGCTGACCACGGCTTTGATGATGTCCGGCAATTGCAGGCCCAGCAGCAGGAAGATCAAACCGTTGAAGGCGAACTCCAGCAATGACCAGACGCTACGGTTGAGCAGACGGGTGCTGGTCTGCCGTGGCAACAGATCGAGCCAGCTCTGCATCATCCCCGCCGCGACGGCCGAAAGAATCCCCGATGCACCCAGTCGCTCGGCCAGTACATAAGCGGCGAACGGCAACAGCAACATGAACACCACATGGGTGGCCGGATCGTCCCAGCCACGGGCAATCATCCATGCGCGCAAACGCCCGACCAACCAGCTCAGCGCAACACCGACCGCCAGCCCGCCGACCGCCACCAGCACGAAGGTCAGGCTGGCATTGGCCAGCGAGAACACCCCGGTCACTGCCGCGACGAGGGCAAACTTGAACGTCACCAGACCCGACGCGTCGTTCATCAGCGCCTCGCCCTGCAGCATGTGCATCAGCGGCGTCGGCAAACGGTTTTGCGAGATGGCCGAGACGGCCACGGCGTCGGTCGGCGACAGCACGGCGGCCAGAGCAAAGGCTACCGGCAGCGGAATGCTCGGCAGCAGCCAGTGAATGAAGTACCCGGCGCCAACCACGGTGAACAGCACCAGGCCCACCGCCAGCGTCAGGATCGGCCCACGCAAATGCCAGAACTCGCGTTTGGGCATGCGCCAGCCGTCGGAAAACAGCAGCGGCGGCAGGAACAGAAACAGGAACAGTTCCGGATCCAGCGCCACGTGCAGGCCCAGTGTCGGCCAGGCCAGTAAGGCACCGGCGGCGATTTGCACGAGGGGTAGCGGCAGCGGGATGACCCGTCCTACCAGACGCGAAACGCTGACCAGCATCAGCAGGATAAGGACGGTGTAAGCGGTTTGCATAAAGCGGATATCTCAGACAATCGACAGCGTTGAACTGCCATATTAGCCGCTTAGGATGCGTCTGGCGTTTGCACCTATGTCGCAGCCCTGTCGCAACTCCCCTTGTGGGAGCGGGCTTGCTCGCGAATGCGGTGGGTCATTGAGCAATGATTTCGACTGACACGGCCCTTTCGCGAGCAAGCCCGCTCCCACAGGGTAATTTGCAAGCAGATAAACCTCGGCGCCGCGAAACCGTTTGGTCATGGCATAATCCGACACCATTTTTTCCCAGCACCTGTAAAGGGGGCGATTCCTTGACCGTTTCAAGTAAAACGTTGCACCTTTTCGGCATCAAAGCCTGCGACACCATGAAGAAGGCGCGCACCTGGCTCGATGAACACGCTGTCAGCTACGACTTCCACGATTACAAAACCGCCGGTATCGACCGTGAGCACCTGACCCAATGGTGTGACGAGCACGGCTGGCAAACGGTGTTGAACCGTGCAGGCACGACCTTTCGCAAACTCGACGACGAACGTAAAGCCGATCTCGACCAGTCGAAAGCCATCGAACTGATGCTCGCTCAACCCTCGATGATCAAGCGCCCGGTGCTCGATCTCGGTGACCGAACCCTGATTGGCTTCAAGCCAGACATCTACGCGGCCGCACTCAAGTAAGCAGCCCGTCACTTATTGCTAGAGGTATTCACATGTCCAACTCTCTGTTCAGCATCGCCTTTGGTGTCGGCACTCAGAACCGTCAAGGCGCGTGGCTGGAAGTGTTCTACGCTCAGCCACTGCTCAACCCGTCGGCCGAACTGGTCGCCGCCGTGGCGCCGATCCTCGGTTACACCGAAGGCAACCAGGCCATCACCTTCACCACTGCACAGGCTGCGCAACTGGCTGAAGCGGTCAAAGGCATCGACGCCGTTCAAGGCAAGCTGCTGACCCGTCTGGCCGAGAGCCACAAGCCACTGGTCGCCACCCTGCTGGCCGAAGACACACAACTGACCTCGACGCCTGAGGCGTACCTCAAGCTGCACCTGCTGTCGCATCGTCTGGTCAAACCACACGGCGTAAGCCTGGCCGGGATCTTCCCGCTGCTGCCGAACGTGGCCTGGACCAGCCAGGGTGCAATCGACCTGAGCGAACTGGCCGAACTGCAACTGGAAGCGCGTCTGCGCGGCGAGCTGCTGGAGGTGTTCTCGGTGGACAAGTTCCCGAAAATGACCGACTACGTGGTTCCGGCCGGCGTGCGTATCGCTGACGCGGCACGTCTGCGTCTGGGCGCTTACGTGGGCGAAGGCACCACCGTAATGCACGAAGGCTTCATCAACTTCAATGCCGGCACCGAAGGCCCGGGCATGATCGAAGGCCGCGTTTCCGCTGGCGTATTCGTCGGCAAGGGTTCGGACCTGGGCGGCGGCTGCTCGACCATGGGCACCCTGTCGGGCGGCGGCAACATCGTGATCAAGGTGGGTGAAGGCTGCCTGATCGGCGCCAACGCCGGTATCGGTATCCCGTTGGGCGACCGCAACACCGTCGAGTCGGGCCTGTACGTGACCGCCGGCACCAAGGTGGCGCTGCTGGACGAGCACAACAACCTGGTCAAGGTGGTGAAGGCGCGTGAACTGGCCGGTCAGACCGACCTGCTGTTCCGTCGCAACTCGGAAACCGGTGCCGTGGAGTGCAAAACCCACAAATCGGCGATCGAACTGAACGAAGCGCTGCACGCTCACAACTAAGCAGCCACCCAATCCCCTGTGGGAGCGGGCTTGCTCGCGAAAGCGGTGCGTCAGTCACCATTGATTTCGACTGACACGCCGCTTTCGCGAGCAAGCCCGCTCCCACAAGGTTCGGTGTACACCCGCCCAAGTTCACAGGGCTGAACCTATGATGATTCCCTCCCCCTGGCGCGCCGATTTTCCGGCCATCGCCGCCCTGCAACGGCAAGACCAGACCTATCTGGACAATGCCGCCACCACGCAAAAACCCCAGGCCCTGCTCGACGCGCTGGCGCACTACTACGCCAACGGCGCGGCCAATGTGCATCGTGCGCAGCATCTGCCCGGCGCCCACGCGACGCAGGCGTTCGAAGACAGTCGGCTGAAAGTTGCCCAGTGGCTGAATGCCGGTGACAGCGGGCAGATCATCTTCACCCACGGCGCCACCAGCGCGCTGAATCTCCTGGCCTATGGCCTTGAGCATCTTTTCCATCCGGGCGATGAAATTGTCATCAGCGCCCTGGAGCATCACGCCAACCTGCTGCCGTGGCAGCAACTGGCACAGCGTCGCGAGCTGAAACTGGTGATCCTGCCGCTGGACGCCGACGGCGTGATCGACCTCGGCACCGCTGTGCGTCTGATCACCCCGCGCACTCGCTTGCTGGCGGTCAGTCAGCTGTCCAACGTGCTCGGCGCCTGGCAACCGCTTCCGGCGCTGCTGGCGATGGCCAAGGCGCAGAACGCGCTGACCGTGGTCGATGGCGCCCAAGGTGTGGTGCATGGTCGCCACGACGTGCAAGCGCTGGGTTGCGACTTCTACGTGTTTTCCAGCCACAAACTGTACGGCCCCGATGGTCTCGGCGTGCTGTTCGGGCGCAACAAGTCCCTTGAGCAACTGCAGCCGTGGCAGTTCGGCGGCGAAATGGTGCTGGAAGCCAATTATCACGATTCACGCTTCCGCCCTGCCCCGCTGGGTTTCGAGGCGGGCACGCCGCCGATTGCCAGCGTGATCGGCCTCGGCGCGACCCTCGATTATCTGGCCGGCCTGGATCAGGACGCGGTGTCGGCCCACGAAGCGGCGCTGCACGCCTACCTGCTGCAAGGCCTGGCCGCGCGCAACGGCATTCGTCTGCTCGGCAAGCCGCAACTGGCGCTGGCGAGTTTCGTCGTCGAGGGCGTGCATAACGCCGATCTGGCGCACCTGCTCACCGAGCAAGGCATCGCCGTGCGCGCCGGGCATCACTGCGCCATGCCGTTGCTGAAAAGCTTTGAGCTGGCCGGTGCTATTCGTGTGTCGCTGGCGCTGTACAACGACTCCGAGGATCTGGAGCGTTTCTTCGAAGCGCTGGATCAGGCCCTGGAGTTGCTGCGATGAGCCTGCCGCTCGCCGCTGCCGAAGCGCTGCAGACCTTTCAGAATGCTGCCGGTTGGGAACAGCGCGCACGGTTGCTGATGCAGTTTGGCGATCGTCTGCCGCCGCTGGATGACGCGGACAAATGCGAGGCCAACCGCGTGCATGGCTGTGAAAGTCAGATGTGGCTGGTGGGGGAATTGCAGGACGGCCACTGGCAATTCAGCGCTGCCAGCGATGCGCGGATGATTCGCGGGTTGGTGGCGTTGCTGCTGTTGCGGGTCAACGGTTTGAGCGCTGCCGAGTTGCAGCAGGTGGATTTGCCCGACTGGTTCAATCAACTGGGGCTGTCGCGGCAATTGTCGCCGTCGCGCAGTAATGGCTTGAATGCCGTGCTCAAGCGCATGAATGAGTTGGCAGGCTGATCGCCTTCGCGAGCAAGCCCGCTCCCACAGGGGATTTGTGAACGCCACAGATCCAACGTGGGAGCGGGCTTGCTCGCGAAGAGGCCATCACTGACAACCTCAGACCTGAGGTTTGATGCGATCCGCCGGCCGCCGCACACCCGCCACAATCTTGTCCACAGCCTTGGTCGCCGCGACCATGCCGAACGTCGCCGTGACCATCATCACTGCGCCAAACCCGCCGGCGCAGTCGAGCTTCACGCCATCGCCGACAAAACTCTTCTGCAAGCAGATGCTGCCGTCCGGTTTCGGATAGCGCAGCTGTTCAGTGGAGAACACGCACGGCACGCTGTAATGGCGGGTCACGGTGCGCGAGAAGCCGTAGTCGCGGCGCAGGGTCGAGCGCACTTTCGAAGCCAGCGGATCGTTGAAGGTCCGGTTAAGGTCGCAGACCTGAATCAGCGTCGGATCGATCTGCCCACCCGCGCCGCCAGTGGTGATGATCTGGATCTTGCGGCGTTTGCACCAGGCGATCAGTGCAGCCTTGGCGTTGACCGCGTCGATGCAGTCGATCACGCAGTCGATGTTCGGCGTGATGTACTCGGCCATGGTGTCGCGCGTCACGAAGTCCGCCACCGCATGCACCGTACAATCCGGATTGATCCCGCGCAGGCGCTCGGCCATCACTTCGACCTTGGGTTTGCCGACGGTGCTGTCCAGCGCATGCAACTGGCGGTTGGCGTTGCTGACGCAGACGTCGTCGAGGTCGAACAGCGAAATCTCGCCCACGCCACAGCGGGCCATGGCTTCCGCCGCCCAGGAACCGACGCCACCGACGCCGACAATCGCAACATGGGCCGCACGCAGGCGCTCAAGGCCCTCGATGCCATACAAACGGGCGATGCCTGCAAACCGCGGATCTTCTGTACTCATGACCATTACCCCAAAAACCGGCGCGCATTATAGGGCCGTCGGCGGCCAAGAGCATCTTTGACGCTATGAACGGTGCACGCAGCCGTTTTCACACAACCTTTGTGGCGAGGGAGCTTGCTCCCGCTGGGTCGCGAAGCGGCCCTCAAAAAGCGGCCTGCTTCGCAGACCCAGCGGGAGCAAGCTCCCTCGCCACGGGAATTGCTATAACTGAATAACAAAGTTTTCTCTTACAAGCTGTTACTAAAGAACTTAAATCAGGTTGGACTGCCCAATGTCGGGCATTTTCCTGCCCGGTGTACGAGCAGTGAACTGCCGGTGTAGGATTCGCGCCCTTTTGGCGTAAGCCGATCCGTTCCTTCGTTCCACAGCCTTTGGAACCCGAAATAGCTATGTCATCGCGTAAATTTGGTCTCAACCTGGTGGTGGTTCTGGCAATCGCCGCCCTGTTCACCGGTTTCTGGGCGCTGATCAACCGCCCGGTCTCCGCGCCCAACTGGCCGGAACAGATCTCCGGTTTTTCCTATTCGCCATTCCAGCAGGGCCAGTTCCCACAGAAGGATCAGTATCCGACTGACGACGAAATGCGCCGCGACCTGGAGATCATGAGCAAGCTGACGGACAACATCCGCATCTACTCGGTCGACGGTTCGCTGCAGGACATCCCGAAACTGGCGGAAGAGTTCGGTCTGCGCGTGACCCTCGGGATCTGGATCAGCCCCGACCAGGAACGCAACGAGCGGGAAATCCAGCGCGCCATCGAACTGGCCAATACCTCGCGCAGCGTGGTTCGCGTGGTGGTCGGTAACGAGGCGATATTCCGCAAGGAAATCACTGCCGAGCAACTGAGCGTGCTCCTGGATCGGGTGCGCGCGGCGGTGAAAGTGCCGGTGACCACCTCCGAGCAGTGGCACGTCTGGGAAGAACACCCGGAACTGGCCAGGCACGTTGACTTGATCGCTGCGCACGTGCTGCCTTACTGGGAATTCATCCCCGTCGACAAGGCCGGGCAGTTCGTCTTCGACCGTGCCCGTGACCTGAAAAAGCTGTTCCCGAAAAAGCCGCTGCTGCTGTCCGAAGTCGGCTGGCCGAGCAACGGTCGCATGCGCGGTGGCGCCGATGCGTCGCCGGCGGATCAGGCGATCTACCTGCGCACGCTGGTCAACAAGCTCAACCGCCAAGGCTTCAACTACTTCGTGATCGAAGCGTTCGACCAGCCGTGGAAGGCCAGTGACGAAGGTTCGGTGGGCGCCTACTGGGGCGTGTTCAACGCCGCCCGCCAGCAGAAATTCAACTTCGAAGGCCCGGTCGTCGCCATCCCGCAATGGCGCGTGCTGGCCATCGGTTCGGTGGTGCTGGCGCTGCTGTCGCTGACCCTGCTGATGATCGACGGCTCGGCCCTGCGCCAGCGTGGCCGCACCTTCCTGACCTTTATTGCGTTCCTCTGCGGTTCGGTGCTGGTGTGGATCGGTTACGACTACAGCCAGCAATACAGCACGTGGTTCAGCCTGACGGTGGGTTTCCTGCTGGCGCTGGGTGCGCTCGGGGTGTTTATCGTGTTGCTGACCGAGGCGCATGAACTGGCCGAGGCGGTCTGGACCCACAAGCGCCGGCGTGAATTCCTGCCGGTGGTGGGCGACTCGGACTACAGACCGAAAGTCTCGATCCACGTACCGTGCTACAACGAGCCGCCGGAGATGGTCAAACAGACCCTCGACGCCCTGGCCGCCCTCGATTACCCGGACTATGAAGTCCTGATCATCGACAACAACACCAAAGACCCAGCCGTCTGGGAACCGGTGCGCGACTACTGCGCAACCCTCGGCCCGCGTTTCAAGTTCTTCCACGTCTCGCCCCTGGCCGGTTTCAAGGGCGGCGCGCTGAACTACCTGATTCCGCATACCGCCAAGGACGCCGAAGTGATCGCGGTGATCGACTCCGACTACTGCGTGCATCCGAACTGGCTCAAGCACATGGTGCCGCACTTCGCCGATCCGAAAATCGCCGTGGTGCAGTCGCCGCAGGACTATCGCGACCAGAACGAAAGCACCTTCAAGAAGCTCTGCTACGCCGAATACAAAGGTTTCTTCCACATCGGCATGGTCACCCGCAACGACCGCGACGCGATCATCCAGCACGGCACCATGACCATGACCCGCCGTTCGGTTCTGGAAGAGCTGGGCTGGGCCGACTGGTGCATCTGTGAAGACGCCGAGCTGGGTCTGCGCGTGTTCGAGAAAGGCCTGTCGGCGGCGTATTACCACGACAGTTACGGCAAGGGTCTGATGCCGGACACCTTCATCGACTTCAAGAAGCAGCGTTTCCGTTGGGCCTACGGCGCGATCCAGATCATCAAGCGCCACACCGGCAGCCTGCTGCGCGGCAAGGACACCGAGCTGACCCGTGGCCAGCGTTACCACTTCCTCGCGGGCTGGTTGCCTTGGGTCGCGGACGGCATGAACATTTTCTTCACCGTCGGCGCCCTGCTGTGGTCGGCGGCGATGATCATCGTGCCGCAACGGGTCGATCCGCCGCTGCTGATTTTCGCAATCCCGCCACTGGCGCTGTTCGTGTTCAAGGTCGGCAAGATCATCTTCCTCTACCGTCGCGCCGTGGGCGTGAACCTCAAGGATGCGTTCTGCGCCGCACTGGCTGGCCTGGCGTTGTCGCACACCATCGCCAAAGCGGTGCTGTACGGTTTCTTCACCAGCAGCATCCCGTTCTTCCGCACGCCGAAAAACGCCGACAACCATGGTTTCTGGGTGGCGATTTCCGAAGCGCGCGAAGAGCTGTTCATCATGCTGCTGTTGTGGGGCGCGGCGCTGGGGATCTACCTGGTGCAGGGCATTCCGAGCAACGACATGCGCTTCTGGGTCGCAATGCTGCTGGTGCAGTCGCTGCCGTACCTGGCCGCGCTGATCATGGCGTTCCTCTCGTCGCTGCCAAAACCTGCGACAGCGCCTGAACCGGCGCCTGTCGTCTAATTCCTCTTTGATCCACTAAACGGCGGCCAATGGTCGCCGTTTTGCTTTAAGATAACCGCCATTTTGCGGGGCTTGGCGTGATACGCGGTGTAACCGACCGAACCCAATCCCTGTGGGAGCGAGCTTGCTCGCGAAGGCTTTGTAACATTCAACCCTTAAGTTGCCTGATACACCGCTTTCGCGAGCAAGCTCGCTCCCACAGTGGCCCCAGCCCAATTTCAAGCTCCCGGAGTTTTCCATGACGGCCCACGCCGACCTTTCGCCGACCCTCCAACTCGCCATCGACCTGATCCGCCGTCCGTCCGTGACGCCGGTCGACGCCGATTGCCAGAAGCAGATGATGCAGCGCCTGGGCGATGCCGGTTTCACCCTCGAGCCGATGCGCATCGAGGACGTGGACAACTTCTGGGCCACCCACGGCAATGACGACGGCCCGGTGCTGTGCTTCGCCGGCCACACCGACGTGGTGCCGACCGGTCCGGTGACCGCCTGGCAGATCGAACCGTTCAACGCCGTGATCGATGAACACGGCATGCTCTGCGGTCGCGGCGCGGCCGACATGAAAGGCAGCCTGGCGTCGATGACCGTCGCCGCCGAGCGCTTTGTCGCCGACTACCCGAACCACAAGGGCAAGGTCGCGTTCCTGATCACCAGTGACGAAGAAGGCCCGGCGCACCACGGCACCAAGGCGGTGGTGGAACGTCTGGTGGCGCGCAAAGAGCGTCTGGACTGGTGCATCGTCGGCGAACCGTCGAGCACCACGCTGGTCGGTGACGTGGTGAAAAACGGCCGTCGCGGCTCGCTCGGCGCCAAGCTCACCGTGCGCGGCGTGCAGGGCCACGTGGCCTACCCGCATCTGGCGAAGAACCCGATCCACCTCGCCGCACCGGCCTTGGCCGAACTGGCCGCCGAGCACTGGGACCACGGCAACGATTTCTTCCCGCCGACCAGTTTCCAGATTTCCAACCTCAACTCCGGTACCGGCGCGACCAACGTGATCCCGGGTGATCTGGTGGCGGTGTTCAACTTCCGCTTCTCCACCGAATCCACCGTCGAAGGCCTGCAGAAACGCGTGGCCGACATCCTCGACAAACACGATCTGGACTGGGACATCGACTGGGCGCTGTCCGGTCTGCCGTTCCTCACCGAGCCGGGCGCGCTGCTCGACGCGGTGTCGTCGAGCATCAAGGACATCACCGGCCGCGAGACCAAGGCGTCGACCAGCGGCGGCACTTCCGATGGCCGCTTCATCGCGACCATGGGCACGCAGGTTGTTGAACTGGGCCCGGTCAACGCGACCATTCACCAGGTCAACGAGCGTGTGCTGGCGGCCGATCTCGACGTGCTGACCGAGATCTACTACCAGACCCTGATCAAGTTGCTCGCCTGATGCTCGCGTGCCCGATCTGCAGTGAACCGCTGAACAGCGTCGACAACGGCGTGGTCTGCCCCGCCGGCCACCGCTTCGACCGTGCGCGTCAGGGCTACCTGAACCTGTTGCCGGTGCAGCACAAGAACAGCCGTGATCCTGGCGACAATCAGGCGATGGTCGAGGCGCGCCGCGACTTCCTGAACGCCGGGCATTACGCGCCGGTGGCCAAGCGTCTGGCCGAGCTGGCGGCGAGTTATGCACCGGCACGCTGGGTCGATATCGGTTGCGGTGAGGGTTACTACACCGCGCAGATCGCCGAGGCCCTGCCGGAAGCCGATGGCTACGCGCTGGACATCTCGCGCGAGGCGGTGAAACGTGCCTGCAAACGTAATCCGGCGCTTACCTGGTTGATTGCCAGCATGGCCCGCGTGCCGTTGGCGTCGGGCAGTTGCCAGTTTCTCGCCAGCGTTTTCAGTCCGCTGGACTGGGCAGAAGCCAAGCGCCTGCTCAGCGTCGGCGGCGGCCTGATGAAGGTCGGCCCGACCAGCGGCCACCTGATGGAACTGCGCGAACGCCTGTACGACGAAGTGCGCGAATACACCGACGACAAGCATCTGGCCCTGGTGCCGGAAGGCATGGCGCTGGCGCACAGCGAAACCCTGGAATTCAAACTGACGCTGGACAAGCCCGAGGATCGCGCCAACCTGTTGGCGATGACACCCCACGGCTGGCGCGCCAGTGCCGAACGCCGCGCCGCAGTGATCGAACAGCCCGAGCCGTTCGTGACCACCGTGTCGATGCGCTACGATTATTTCGTTCTTCAATAACTTTTGGTCTCGGGCGAGTGCCCGGGGCCGGCTAAATCCGCGAATGGATTTTTCAGACCCGCAGTGAGGACATCCATGCGCCAACCGGATATCGAGATTTACCTGAAAGACGCCGACGTCGACCACAAGGCGATTTCCGCCTGGCTCGGCGCAGCCCTGGGCCCGTGCAGCGACTGGGTACAGAAAGGCCAGACCTACAAATGCAAGGCTGGCAATGTGCCGGTGACCTGGCTGCCGAAAGCCGTGGGCAAGTGGAACAGCCTGTACCTGGAAAGCGATGCGACCCCATGGGACGACGACATCGCCTGCGCCCGCGCAGCCTTTGCTGCGCTGAACGTCGAAGTGCGTTGCGCACCGGGCACGTGGGTCGAGGAAGAAGGCGAGGAGACGGCGGATCGCTGGATTCGCATCAGCGAAGACGGTGAAGAAGAGATCACCTGGAAAACCGCTTAATCGCAGTCAACACAGATCCAAATGTGGGAGCGGGCTTGCTCCGGGCGGCGTTCCGACGAATGCGGTGTATCAGCTACAGATATGCTGAATGACACGACGCATTCGCGAGCAAGCCCGCTCCCACATTTGGTTTTGGGGTGTTTTGGAGCGTTGTATTACAGACCTACCACATCCTCAGCCTGCAACCCCTTCTCCCCCGTCACCACCGCATATTCAACCTGCTGACCTTCAGTCAGCGAGCGATGCCCTTCACCGCGAATCGCGCGGTAGTGCACGAACACGTCCACGCCGTCGTCGCGCTGAATGAAGCCGTAGCCCTTGGCGTCGTTGAACCACTTCACATTGCCGGTTTCACGTGTTGCCATCTGTTCATACTCCTTTTTTATTATTGAACAGGCTTTTCGCAGGAAAGCCTTTGCGGAACGTCAGACTGCGCCCGACGTCCATAAAGGGCCCCGGCGACAGATTGCCGAGTATATGACAGGCGCAAAAAGTCTCAACAGGAGATTACTTCGCCGCTTTTTTGCCGATTTTCGGCGAATACGGCAAACTGTCGACCGCCCGAGCAGTTGCTCGGTTTTATTCACTCACGCAGAAGCCGTATGACCCGTTCCCCGTTCCGCCGTCTTGTGTTTGGCACCTTGCGCCGACTGTTGTATCTCTGGGTTCGCTCGGAGACGATCAACCAGTCGTCGTTCACCCTCAACCTCGACCGCAGTCGTCCGGTGTTCTACGTCCTGCAAAATCCCTCGCTCACCGATCTGGCAGTAGTCGACACCGAGTGCACCAAGGCCGGCCTGCCGCGTCCGGTGCTGCCGGTGTCCGTCGGGCCGTTGATCGAACCGGCAGCGTTTTTCTACCTGACGCCGGACCCGGACTGGCTCGGCCGTCAGGACAAGCGCGGCGCACCGCCGACCCTGACCCGCCTGGTCAGCGCCCTGACCCAGAACGCCGCCGAAGACGCGCAGATCATTCCGGTCAGCGTATTCTGGGGCCAGTCGCCGGACAGCGAAAACAGTCCGTGGAAGCTGCTGTTCGCCGACAGCTGGGCAGTCACCGGGCGTTTGCGCCGGCTGCTGAGCATCATCGTTCTGGGGCGCAAGACTCGCGTGCAGTTCTCCGCGCCGATCCACCTGCGCGAACTGATCGACCACAACAAGGGCCACGAGCGCACCGTGCGCATGGCCCAGCGCATCCTGCGCGTGCATTTCCGCAACCTCAAAGCCGCGGTGATCGGCCCTGACATTTCCCACCGGCGCAATCTGGTCAAGGGCCTGCTCAACCAGCCACTGGTCAAGCAAGCGATCGTTGAAGAGGCCGAGCGCGAGAACATCTCTCTGGAAAAAGCCAAGGCCCAGGCGTTGCGCTACGGCAACGAAATCGCCTCGGACTACACCTACACCGCGATCCGCTTCCTCGAAGTGGTGCTGAGCTGGTTCTGGAACAAGATCTACGACGGGATCAAGGTCAACCACATCGAAGGCGTGCAGAAGGTCGCTCAGGGTCACGAAGTGATCTACGTGCCGTGCCACCGCAGCCACATCGACTACCTGCTGCTCTCGTACCTGCTGTTCCGCAACGGTCTGACCCCGCCGCACATCGCCGCCGGGATCAACCTCAACATGCCGGTGATCGGCAGCCTGCTGCGGCGTGGTGGCGCGTTCTTCATGCGCCGCACGTTCAAGGGCAATCCGCTGTACACCTCGGTGTTCAACGAATACCTGCACACCCTGTTCACCAAAGGCTTCCCGGTCGAATACTTCGTCGAGGGCGGCCGCTCGCGCACCGGGCGCATGCTGCAACCGAAAACCGGGATGCTCGCGATCACGATGCGCAGCTTCCTGCGCTCGTCGCGCATGCCGATTGTCTTCGTGCCGGTGTACATCGGTTACGAGCGCGTGCTTGAAGGTCGTACTTACCTTGGCGAACTGCGTGGCGCGAGCAAGAAGAAAGAGTCGATTTTCGACATCTTCAAAGTCATCGGCGCGCTCAAGCAACGCTTCGGTCAGGTCGCGGTGAACTTCGGCGAGCCGATCAAACTCGCGGAGTTCCTCGACAGCGAACAGCCGGATTGGCGCCAACAGGAACTCGGCCCGCAGTACAAACCGGCGTGGCTCAACGAAGCCACCAATCGCCTCGGCGAGAAAGTCGCACAGCACCTGAACGAAGCGGCGGCGATCAACCCGGTCAATCTGGTGGCGCTGGCGCTGCTCTCGACCACTCGCCTGGCGCTGGACGATCGGGCCATGGCGCGGGTGCTGGATCTGTATCTGGCGCTGCTGCGCAAAGTCCCGTACTCGCCACACACGACCCTGCCGGAAGGCGATGGCCGTGCGCTGATCGAACACGTGAAGGACATGGATCTGCTGTCCGAGCAGAACGATGCGCTGGGCAAGATTCTCTATCTGGACGAGCAGAACGCCGTCCTGATGACCTACTACCGCAACAACGTGCTGCACATCTTCGCCCTGCCGGCGCTGCTGGCGAGCTTCTTCCAGAGCACCTCGCGCATGAGCCGCGAACAGATCCTGCGCTACACCCGCGCGCTGTATCCGTACCTGCAGGCGGAGCTGTTCATTCGCTGGAGCCTGGACGAACTCGACACCGTGGTCGATCAATGGCTGGAAGCCTTCGTCGAGCAAGGCCTGCTGCGCTTCGAGAAGGATGTGTATATGCGTCCGGCGCCAAGTTCGCGGCACTTTGTGCTGCTGACCCTGCTGTCGAAAAGCATCGCGCAGACCTTGCAGCGCTTCTACATGACCGTGTCTCTGCTGCTCAACAGCGGCCAGCACAGCATCAGCGCCGAAGAGCTGGAAGACCTGTGCACGGTCATGGCCCAGCGCCTGTCGATCCTCCACGGCTTGAACGCCCCGGAGTTCTTCGACAAGAGCCTGTTCCGTCACTTCATCCAGACCCTGCTCGACCTCGACGTGCTGCGTCGCGACGAAGCCGGCAAGCTGAGCTACCACGAACTGCTCGGCGAACTGGCCGAAGGCGCGGCCAAACGCGTACTGCCGGCGGAGATTCGTCTGTCGATTCGTCAGGTAGCCCTGCATCGCAGTGAAGATGCCGCCGAAACAGCGGATGCACCGCAAGTCTGAAACTTGCCGACAACTAACGGGGACGCCCTGCAATGGCCCCGTTAGTTGATTCATGAATTAATAGGCGCCATCAACCAATCACGATACGGATATCGAGATGAGCCTGTTCAATCAACACCCCCCCAGCGTCACTTTGAACTTCAGTCTGCCAGCGGACTTTGTTGCCCCACAGGGCGGCATCAGCGAAACGCGGGTCAGCGTCAAACGCCTCAACTCTGCAGCGCCCGTCACGATCAAGGACTGGCGCCATGCTTCGCTCTATGACGCCGGATGGAAGTTTGACTTTCCCCACCCTTACAGCGATGTGGGCGTGAAGTATCAGGTCAATGTCCAGATGCTCCACAACCGCCAACCGTTGCTGATCGAGCTGGACTACTTCGTCACCGTCAACAAGGCGCCGCATCGCCAGACCTTGCACTTGAGCCCGATCGGGCAACTTTATGTCGAAGTACAGGAACCCACGACGGTCCCGGCTGAAGAAGCCGTGACCATCAGATTGCATCAACT
The DNA here is from genome assembly GCF_037126175.1 of Pseudomonas sp. RSB 5.4. Taxonomy (NCBI): domain Bacteria; kingdom Pseudomonadati; phylum Pseudomonadota; class Gammaproteobacteria; order Pseudomonadales; family Pseudomonadaceae; genus Pseudomonas; species Pseudomonas sp. RSB 5.4. The sequence continues at coordinate 5,847,318 of NZ_CP146986.1, read as the reverse complement.
CGAGCAGCCGCAAGTTGAACTGGTACGCGTCAACCATGACGAACAGACCGCCACTTCGTTTTATCTGAAATACGATCCGGACAGTGTCATCCCTGGCAAACGTTATGTGCTGAGCGCCGTTGAAAACCGCTACCACCAAGCGGTTCCGGTTTCACCGGGATCGATTGAACTGTCCCCTGTCACACGCGAACAACAGGCGTGGTCATTTCAGGCCCTGATGCATTGGCTGGAAAAACCCTTACGTTTGTTCACTGACGCTGACGCCAAAATCCGCTAGATTTCCTTCGGCGCCGGGATTCTTCCGGCGCAACCGTCTCAGAGGTCCCGATGAAAAAACTCACCCTTCTCGCCGCAGCCACCCTGTTGAGCGCCTGCCAGTCGACCACCCCCGCCGGCAAGGTCGGCCTCGATGGCGAAGTGTTCTACCTGCAACGCATCGCCCTGCCACCGAGCGCGACCCTGAGCGTGAGCCTGCAGGACGTATCGCTGGCCGACGCCCCGGCGGTGGTCCTCGACGAACAGAAAGGCCCGGTCAAAGGCCAGGTGCCGCTGCCGTTCCACTTGAGTTACGATCCGGCCCAGGTCAAACCCGGCCACCGTTACTCGGTCAGCGCGCGCATCGAAGTCAACGGCGAGCTGATGTTCATCACCACCGAGAACCACGCCGTGCAACTGGACGGCAACGATCCGCAGCCGCTGAAAATCCGCGTCGACGCCATTCGCTAATTGTCTTTCAAGGAAGCTGCCATGCTCCGCCCTACCCTTCGCTTCGCCGGCCTGTGCGCGGGCCTGATGATCTCTGCCAGCGCCCTGGCACTGTCGCTCAGCGACCTCTCGCAACAAGACGCCACCGGCGGCCTCAAGGATGCCCTGACCCAAGGCGCGCAAATTGCCGTCAAACAACTCGGCACCCCGGGCGGCTTCAGCAACAACCCGGAAGTGAAAATCGAACTGCCGGGCAAACTCGGTAAAGTCGCCGGCAAGATGAAAGCCTTCGGCATGGGCGCCCAGGTCGACGAACTCGAAACCGCGATGAACAAGGCTGCGGAAACCGCTGTGACCCAGGCCCAGCCGATCCTCGTCGACGCCGTGAAGAAAATGACCGTGGCCGACGCCAAGGGCATCCTCAGCGGCGGCACCGACTCGGCCACCCAATACCTGGACAAAACCAGCCGCGAACAAATCCGCGCCAAGTTCCTGCCAATCGTCAAACAAGCCACCGACAAAGTCGGTGTAGCACAAAAGTACAACGCCTTCGCCGGCCAGGCCGCGACCCTGGGCGTAGTGGATGCGAAAAGCGCCAACGTCGAAAACTACGTCACCGAACAAGCGCTGAACGGCCTGTTCGAAATGATCGGCAAACAGGAAGAAACCATTCGCAAGAATCCCGCCGCTGCAGCGACGGGTCTGGCGAAGAAGGTGTTCGGCACCTTGTAATTTTTGCCGCGGCACGCAAAAGCCCGCTGAACCTGTGAAGGTCGGCGGGCTTTTTATTGTGGGTCAGCCTTGCGGATCGACTTGATCGAGGACGCGGTTAACCGAGAGCTCAGCGAGCGATTTTTAAACAGACCAAAGAGGTTGGGTGGCTGGGCGGGCCTCTTCGCGAGCAAGCCCGCTCCCACAGTGGGATTGGGTGCAGGCAGTTGGAGATTGGTCGGCTCATAGGCCGCCATCGCTGGCAAGCCAGCTCCCACATTTTGGATTGGGTGCAGGTAGTTGGAGATTGGTCGGCTCATAGGCCGCCATCGCTGGCAGGCCAGCTCCCACATTTTGGATTGGGTGCAGGTAGTTGGAGATTGGTCGGCTCATAGGCCGCTGTCGCTGGCAAGCCAGCTCCCACAGTTGGATTGGGTGCAGTGTAGTTGGAGATTGGTCAGCTCATAGGCCGCCATCGCTGGCAAGCCAGCTCCCACATTTTGGGTTGGGTGCAGGCAGTTGGAGATTGGTCGGCTGTCAGGCCGCCATCGCGAGCAGGCTCACTCCTACAGTGGGATTGGGTGCAGGCAGTTGGAGATTGGTCGGCTCGTAGGCCGCCATCGCTGGCAAGCCAGCTCCCACATTTTGGATTGGGTGCAGGTAGTTGGAGATTGGTCGGCTCGTAGGCCGTTATCGCGAGCAGGCTCACTCCTACAGTTGGATTGGGCGCGGTCAGTTGGGGATTGGTCGGCTGTCAGGCCGCCTTCGCGAGCAGGCTCGCTCCTACAGTTGGATTGTGGGCGGTCAGTTGGGGATTGGTCGGCTGTCAGGCCGCCTTCGCGAGCAGGCTCGCTCCTACAGTTGGATTGGGGGCGGTCAGTTGGAGATCGGTCGGCTGTCAGGCCGCCATCGCGAGCAGGCTCGCTCCTACAGAAAAGCAAAAGCCGACCGCACGCTTTTCACCACTCAACAGGATGAGCGCAAGCTCGGCTGCAGCTCTTGATCTTGCCGTGCCGGCCCCATCGGCAGGCTGAGTGGAGGGGTTCATCCGGGGGTGGGAGCGCAGCGACCGTTCGACGAAGTCGAACACATCGAGAGGAGGTGCAGCGAAGCAAACCGGAGGCGATGCCCCCGGATGAACCCCGCAACGAAGGAACCCGAGCCCAAGCGAGGGCCGTACGCCGGGGCCAAGCCTTTTGGTTACTTTTCGGCGTCTGGAAAAGTGACTCGCCGTAAGGGCGAAACCGCCAGCCGCCACACCCCAAAAAACGGATAAACCCCCAAAACCCCAGGAACCTGGTCGGCCCAAAGGCCGCCACGTCCAAAACCATCAAGCGTCGCGACGAACCCTGAACCAAGCCGCATACAAAGCAGGCAAAAACAAAAGCGTCAAAGCCGTAGCCACAATCAACCCCCCCATAATCGCCACCGCCATCGGCCCGAAAAACACACTGCGCGACAACGGAATCATCGCCAACACCGCCGCCAAAGCAGTCAAAACGATCGGCCGAAACCGCCGCACCGTCGCCTCGATAATCGCCTGCCAAGGCTTGAGACCAGAGGCAATATCCTGCTCGATCTGATCCACCAGAATCACCGAGTTACGCATGATCATCCCCGACAGCGCGATCGTCCCCAGCATCGCCACAAACCCGAACGGCTGGCGGAACACCATCAGAAACAACACCACCCCGATCAACCCCAGCGGCGCCGTCAGAAACACCATCGCCGTGCGCGAGAAACTGCGCAGTTGCACCATCAGCAACGTCAGCACCACCACAATGAACATCGGCACCCCGGCATTCACCGACTTCTGCCCACGCTCCGAGTCCTCCACCGTACCGCCAACATCCAGCAGATACCCGTCAGGCAATTCGGCGCGAATCGGATCCAGCGTCGGCTGAATCTGCTGCACCAGCGTCGCCGGTTGCTCCTTGCCGTAAATGTCCGCGCGCACCGTCACCGTTGGCAACCGATTGCGATGCCAGATAACGCCTTCCTCAAACCCATATTCCAGCGTGGCAATCTGCGACAACGCCACACTGCGCCCGTTATCGGTCGGCACCGCCAGGCTCGGCAACAGCGACAACTCGGTGCGCTCATGCACAGTGCCGCGCAGCAGAATCTCGATCAGTTCGTTGTCCTCGCGGTACTGGCTGACACTCGACCCGGTCAGCGAACTCTGGAGGAATTTCGCCAGATTGGCCGTGCTCACACCGAGCGCCCGGGCTCGGTCCTGATCGATGTTCAGGTACACCACCTTGCTCGGTTCTTCCCAATCCAGGTGCACGTTGACCACGTGCGGGTTTTCGCGCACCTTGGCCGCCACTTTGCGCGCCAAGGCGCGGACCTCTTCGATGTGCTCACCGGTGACGCGGAACTGCACCGGATAGCCAACCGGCGGGCCGTTTTCCAGACGCGTGACCCGCGAACGCAAGGCCGGGAATTGCTCGTTCAACGTGTTGATCAACCAGGTACGCAGGTTCTCGCGCTCCTCGATGTTTTTCGCCAACACCACAAACTGGGCGAAGCTCGCCGCCGGCAGTTGTTGATCCAGCGGCAGGTAGAAACGCGGCGAACCGGTGCCGACATACGCCACATAGTTGTCGATGCCGGCGTGATCCTTGAGCATCGCCTCCAACCGTTTGACCTCGGCCGTGGTGTTGGCCAGCGACGCCCCTTCAGCCAGTTTCAGATCGACCATCAATTCGAGCCGGTTGGAGGCCGGGAAGAACTGCTGCGGCACGAAACGGAACAGCATCACCGACGCAATAAACAGCCCCACCGTCAGCACAATCACGGTTTTACGGTGCGCGACGCACCACTCCACCAGACGTCGAACCCGCTGATAGAACGGCGTGCCATACGGGTCGGCCTGACCGTCAGTCGTACCGTGTTTGGCGGCATGAATCTTCGCCAGATCCGGCAAGAGTTTTTCCCCCAGATACGGCACGAACATCACCGCCGCCACCCATGACGCGAGCAACGCGATGGTCACCACCTGGAAGATCGAACGGGTGTATTCGCCGGTGCCGGACTGTGCGGTGGCAATCGGCAGGAAGCCTGCGGCGGTGATCAGCGTGCCGGTGAGCATCGGGAACGCGGTACTGGTCCAGGCGTAACTGGCGGCCTTGATCCGGTCGAAGCCCTGCTCCATTTTGATCGCCATCATTTCCACGGCGATGATCGCGTCGTCCACCAGCAAGCCCAACGCCAGCACCAGCGCGCCGAGGGAGATCTTGTGCAGTCCGATGCCGAGGTAATACATGCAAGCGAAGGTCATCGCCAGCACCAGCGGAATGGTCAGCGCGACGACCATTCCGGTGCGCACACCGAGGGAGAAGAAGCTCACCAGCAACACGATCGCCAGCGCCTCGACCAACACCTGGACGAATTCGCCGACACCGGTTTTCACCGCTGCCGGTTGGTCGGACACCTTGCGCAGCTGCATGCCGGCCGGGAGGTTCTTTTGCAGGCGCGAGAATTCGCTCTCCAGCGCTTTACCCAGCACCAGAATGTCGCCGCCGTCCTTCATCGCTACCGCAAGACCGATGGCGTCTTCGCCCATGAAGCGCATGCGGGGCGCTGGTGGATCGTTGAAACCGCGACGTACGTCGGCGACATCGGAGATGCGGAACGTCCGATCACCGACCCGGATCGGGAAGTTCTTGATCTCGTCGACCGTCTGAAAATTCCCCGAGACCCGTAGCTGCACACGCTCGCTGCCGGTCTCGAAGAAGCCGGCGGTGGACACCGCGTTCTGTTCTTCCAGCGCCTGCTGTACCACCGCCAGTGGCAAGCCAAGGGTGGCGAGTTTGACGTTGGACAGCTCGACCCAGATCTTCTCGTCCTGCAAACCGAGCAGATCGACCTTGCCGACATCCTTGACCCGTTGCAGTTGGATCTGGATACGGTCGGCGTAATCCTTGAGCACCGCGTAGTCAAAACCGTCACCGGTCAGCGCGTAGATATTGCCGAAGGTGGTGCCGAATTCATCGTTGAAAAACGGCCCTTGAATCCCCGGCGGTAAGGTCTGGCGAATGTCGCTGACCTTCTTGCGCACCTGATACCAGAGGTCGGGAATGTCCACCGAATGCATGGAGTCGCGGGCAATAAAGGTGACCTGCGACTCGCCCGGGCGGGAGAACGACACGATGCGCTCGTACTCGCCGGTTTCCATCAGTTTCTTTTCGATGCGTTCAGTGACCTGACGCGAGACTTCCTGCGCGGTCGCCCCCGGCCAACGGGTCTGGATGACCATGGCCTTGAAGGTGAACGGCGGGTCTTCGCTCTGGCCGAGTTTGGTGTAGGACAAGGCGCCGACGATGGCCAGCAAAAGCATCAGGAACAGTACGATCTGGCGATTACGCAACGCCCATTCGGAAAGGTTGAAGCGCATCGGGACTTACTCCTTGTCCGCCAGATTGACCACACGGTTGGAGCGATCCACAGGCCGCACCTGCTGACCTTCGAGCAATACGTGAACGCCGGCGGCAACCACCCAGTCACTGGCGTTGAGGCCTTCGAGCACCGGCACGCTTTTCTCGCCGAACGGGCCGATGCGCACCGGGGTCTTTTTCAGGGTGTTGTTGGCGCTGACGACCCAGACGTAGGTCGCGCCGTTCTCCGCGGTGAGCGCCGAGAGCGGCACCGACAGCGGCACGGCATCCGCCGATTGCACAAACACCCGGGCGCTCTGCCCGAGTTCCGCCGGGACCTTACCACTGGTGAACGAGATGCGTGCAGCGAAGGTACGGGACTTCGGGTCGGCTGCCGGCGACAGTTCACGAATCTGCCCGGCGAAGCGCTGGTTCTGCTGGGTCCACAGTTCAACGGTCACTGGCTGGCCGACTTTGAACCGTCCGAAGCTCTGCTCCGGCAGGCTGATCGACACTTCGCGCTCGCCATCGGTGGCGAGGGTGAACACGGTTTGCCCGGCGGCGACCACTTGCCCGACTTCCACCGAACGCTTGGCCACCACGCCGTCCTGCGGCGCACGCAACACGGCGTAACTGGCCTGGTTGGTCGAGACGTTGAATTCGGCTTTGATCTGCTTGAGACGGGCTTCGCCGGAGCGGTAGAGGTTTTCCGCATTGTCGTAGGCGGAACGACTGACCATCTGCCGCTCCATCAGCGTCTTGTAGCGGTCACGCTCGGCGCGCACCAGATTCAGATTGGCTTCAGCGGCGGCGACCTGTGCGTGGGTGGCTTCCAGCTGCAGGCGCACATCCTGTGGATCGAGTTCAGCCAGTGGCTGATCGGCTTTGACCCGCTGACCTTCTTCGACCAGTCGTCGGCTGACTTTGCCGCCAATGCGGAACGCCAGATCGGGTTCGTAGCGAGCGCGCACTTCGCCCGGATAACTTTCCATCGCCTGCGCCGAAGGCTCTGGCTGCACCACCATGGCCGGTCGAACGCTGGCTTGCGTCGCCTCTTCCTGACCGCACGCGGACAATAAAAAAGCCAGACTGACTGGCACGGCAAACGACAACGCATGGCGGAACATGGTGACGGACCTTTCCCTAATGGTGCTTGGAATATTTATACTGGCCGGTATGGTATTAATAGCAAACTCACCAGTCCAGTATTAAAAGCGAAGAATGTCGAACAATCTTTCAGCTCCAAACGGCCCGGGCCGTCCGAAGGACCCGGCCAAGCGCCGGGCGATCCTCGATGCGGCGAAAACCCTGTTTCTGAGTCACGGCTACGCCAACACCAGCATGGACGCGGTGGCCGCCGAGGCTGGCGTGTCGAAACTGACGGTTTACAGCCATTTCAACGACAAGGAGACGCTGTTCTCCTCCGCCGTGATGGCCAAATGCGAGGAACAGCTACCGCCGCTGTTCTTCGAATTGCCCGCCGGAATCCCCGTGGAAAAAGTGTTGCTGAACATTGCCCGGGGCTTTCATCAGCTGATCAACAGCGACGAGTCGGTGAATCTGCACCGTTTGATGATGGCGCTGGGTACGCAAGATCCGAAGCTGTCGCAGATTTTCTTCGAAGCCGGTCCCGAGCGCATGGTGCAAGGGATGGAGCGGCTGCTGAAACGCATCGACGAAACCGGCGCGCTGCGCATCGATCAGCCGCGTAATGCGGCCGAGCATTTCTTCTGCCTGATCAAGGGCGCGGGGAATTTTCGCTTGCTGTATTGCTGCGGTGAGCCGCTGAGCGAAGAGGCTTCAGAGAGTCATGTGCAGGAAGTGGTGGGGTTGTTCATGCGGGCGTATCGGCCCTGATTCTGCGGTGTTTTTGCGGACGCCTTCGCGAGCAAGCTCGCTCCCACATTGGATTGCATTTCAAATGTGGGAGCGAGCTTGCTCGCGAATGGACGCAACTCGGTCTTAAGGTTTTAACGCTTTCTTCGGGTAAATGTCATACCGACTGGATTTTCCATCCAGCGCATGGCTCGGTTTCGGCCCCTCGATGCACGGCGCCTTGCGCGGACGCTTGACCACCACCCGATGCGTCGCCAGTGCCAATGCCGCTTCGAGCAGCGCCGGTGCATCCGGATCATCCCCGACCAGTGGCCGGAACAGGCGCATTTCCTTCTTCACCAGCGCGGTTTTCTCGCGGTGCGGGAACATCGGGTCGAGGTAGATCACCTGCGGCGGCTCGCCCTCCCAGTTGCGCATGACTTCGATGGAGTTGCCCTTGAGCAGCTTCATCCGCGCGACAATCGGCGCCACGTCGAAATCTTCCGCCGCCCGTGCCAGACCATCCTCCAGCAGCGCACCGATCAGTGGCTGACGCTCGATCAGGCTCATCTCGCAACCCAGACTGGCCAGCACGAACGCATCCTTGCCCAGCCCCGCCGTGGCATCCAGCACCCGTGGGCGCACGCCCTGGGCGATGCCGACCGCCTTGGCGATCATCTGCCCGCTGCCGCCACCGTACAGACGCCGATGCGCCGCGCCCCCCTCGACGAAGTCCACGCGCACCGGCCCCGGGGCATCCGGGCCGAGCTGTTGCAGCTGCAAACCCTGCTCGCCGACCTGCAAGGCAAACTCGCCGTCGTCCACCTGCAGCGGCAGGCCCAGACGCTCGGCCCATTGCTCGGCCTGCGCTTCAAACGTCGGGGCAAGGGCCTGGACATGGATGCGGCAGGCCGCGGGTTGCTCAATCATGAAAACACGCTCAAAAAAGTTAAGGATCGGCAAAAAGTGGCCGATAAAACAATCAACGCGCATTTTGCCAGAGCTGAGCGTCAACCGAAAAAAATGTCAGGCATTCTTCCCACATCGATTGGCTACATTTCGCCCAAGGGCGACTTCAGCCGTCATAACACTCAAGCATTGGGCGGCGTCAGTCACCTGTGGCAGGATTTCTTTGCCCAGGCTCTGGCCGAACAGACGAGTGATGTGGTGCCGGCCTGTGGCACCTTTCCACCGGTTGACCTGAACAGCCCGGAAGAACCGACCCTGGGCAGCGAGCTGCACGCGCACATCGTCGAGCAGCGTCAGTGCGACGTGGTCGACACCGAAGTGCGTCCGCCGGAGCCGCTGTTCCTGCCGATCGCCGAGTTCGAAACCGATCTGCTGGACAAGCCGTTCCCACCGTTCCCGCCAGAAGAACTCAAGGCTCAGCAAGAGCAGCAGGACTTCGACAGCAGTTGGGTCCGTCCAATCGTGATCAACAATGGTCAGCCGCTTCCCGAGCCTGGCCCGGCGCCGCAGAAAAAGCCGCTGTACCTGCCGATTGCCGAATTCGATCTCGATCTGCTGCAAAAACCTTATCCGCCGTTCCCGCCGGAAGAAATTGCCGAGCAACAGAAGGCACTGGACTTCGATAACGGCTGGGCGCGCCCGATCGTCCTGCAGAACCTGCGCCTCGCCGCCTGACACCTCAGCGACACACGCTCCAGCGCCCGACATCGACATGGAAGTGATTGCGATGGGCGGCGTTGTAATCCGGACTCAACACCACACTGAACGCCTCGCAGGCGCCGTCGCGCACCTGCCGCAGAAACCGTGCGTCCTGATTCTGCTTCGGCCAGTCCTTGAGCACGCTGATAGTGCGCCCGTCCGCCAGACGAAAACCGGCAATGTCCAGCGCATCGGCACTGGCATGCCGGCTGAGCGCCCCGCTCTCGCGGTTATAGACATTGCGACAGGCAAAGCTGCCGAGGTGATCAAGCCGCGCCACCCTCTGCCCGTAAACAGATTGCGCGGCGGGTTGCAGGGTATGCCGCTCAAACATCGCGTAAGCCACCGCCAGCGGGCAACTGGCGAGGAAGCTGCTGCTCAGCGCCACCTCGCCGCCCTGCACGCGCACGGCGTCAATCAAAGGACACTTGGCGTCAGGGCTGTCGGCTTGCGCTGTGACGCGCAGACCCGAGCGGCTCAGGACTTGTGCGCATAACTCGGGATTGCCGCGCAGGCGCATCAGCTTGAAACCGGTCAGCCAGTTCGGCGCGGCCGTCACGTCCAGCGGCGCCCACGGATTCCACTCGACCGGTACGTTGAGCCAGCCACGCCAGACGCTGACCACGGCGCCAGCAATCATCAACAGTACCGACAGCGCGATCCAGCGGCCCATGCTCAGCCTTTGAAAAATTGATTGGCCTTGGCGTACGGCATCGATTGCGACGTGAAGCCGAACGTGCCGTGCTGCTGGATTTCTTCTGCCGCGCGGAAGAACTCACCGAACGCCGCCAGGGCCAATGCCGAACCGGTACTGATGCGCCGCACGCCCATTTCTTCGAGCTCCTTCACGGTCAGTTTCAAACCGCCGGACATCAGCACATTGACCGGTTTCGGCGCCACTGCGCGCACCACCGCCAGCACTTCTTCGGCGTTACGCAAACCCGGCGCGTACAGCACGTCGGCGCCGGCCTCGGCGAAGGCTTGCAGGCGGCGAATGGTGTCGTGGATATCGGGATTGCCGTGCAGGTAGTTTTCCGCGCGAGCGGTCAGGGTGAAAGGAAATGGCAGTGTGCGCACGGCGGCGACGGCGGCTTCGATACGTGCCACGGCATGTTCAAAGCAGTAGATCGGTGCGTCGGCACGGCCCGTGGCGTCCTCGATCGAACCGCCCACCGCGCCGGCCTCGGCGGCACGCAGCAAGCTTTTGGCGCACTCGGCCGGGTCATCGGCGAAACCGTTTTCCAGGTCCACCGCCACCGGCAGATCGGTGGCCGCGACAATTGCCCGGACATTGGCCAGAGTGTCATCGAAACTCAAGGCGCCGTCGGCCTTGCCTTGGGAAAATGCGTAACCGGCACTGGTGGTCGCCAACGCCTGATAACCCAGACTGGCGAGCATCTTCGCCGAGCCGGCATCCCACGGGTTGGGAATCACGAAAATCCCCGCACCTTCATGCAGGGCTTTGAAGGCTTGGGCCTTGCGGGCTTGTTCGTTACGGGCGTGGGCGTCCATCGGCAGGCTCCTGAGCAGGGAAAATCCGCCTCAGAGCAAGCCGAGTTGCTCGGCGGCGGGTTCTCTGTATAGCTCAGGCAGGGATGGCAGGCCAGGCAAACGTTGCATCAATTGTGCGTGAAAACGTTGCGCCAGCTTCGCCGCCATGACGTTGTCGGCGGTGTGCAGGAAGATGTAGGGCGTGCGGCCCTCTTCGATCCACTCGGCAATTTTCGCCACCCATGGCACCAGGAACGGGTCGTTGGCCTCAAGCTCGGGGTGGCCGATGAAGCGCACCTGCGGGAACTGGGTGAACGCCGCCGGACGGGTCGGTACCCGGGGCTTTTTCGATTGCGCGTGGATCACCGAAGACTCGGTCGACAGGCAACTGAACAGCGCCCGTGGATCGAGGCAGATGCGTTCTACGCCACGGTCGAGCAGCAAGCGATTGAGCAGGCGTTCGCTCTCACCCTTGGCGAAGAACTGTTCGTGACGCACTTCCACCGCCAGCGGCCGGTCCAGCGCGTCGATGAACGCGGTCAGCTCCGGCAGCCGATGCGGGGTGAAGCTTTTCGACAGTTGCAGCCACAGCGGCGAAACACGTTCGCCGAGCGGGCTGAGCAGGTTTACGAAAGTTTCGGCGGCGGTCAGTTGATCGCGCAGGTCACCGCTGTGGCTGATGTCGCCGGGAAACTTGGCGGTGAAGCGAAAGTGTTCGGGCATGGTCTCGGCCCAGCGCTGCACGGTGGCCGGAGAGGGGCTGGCGTAGAAGGTCGTGTTGCCTTCGACGGCGTTGAACACTTGGGAATAGAGACTGAGGAAGTCCGCGGTCTTGGCGTCTTCGGGGTACAGATACTCGCGCCAGGCGTTTTCACTCCAGGACGGACAACCGAGGTAGTAAGGCAGATCCATCAGATGTACAGGTCGAGGCCCAGCACATCCGCATCCCAATCGACAAAACCGGCGGTGCTCAGGTAGCTGGCGAGGGCCATCGCTACGCTTTTGCTCATGGCGCGGTGATAAATCATGTCTTGCTGACGGGCAGGCAGATTGGCAAGGCGTTGTGCGGAGGCTTTGGCAGCGCGGGCGGCCAGTTGCTCTTCAGTCGGGAATTCCAGCTCGCCGTCGATATCGTCGACGGATTCATCCAGCGCCACATTGCCTTTGCGAGGCTTGCGCTTGATGGGGTAGGACTGAGAGGAGAGGCCGTCTATACGCATAAATTCATGCTCGGTATCGATGATGGCAATTTAGCGGCACTTGACCGACTTAGCAAACTGCCGAGTGATAACTAGAACACATAAAGCGCAAAAGGTTTAAAGCGCGGGGTTGGAAACTGACGATTGGCAGTGACTTTAATTGAACACCGGATCTGTGGGAGCGGGCTTGCTCGCGAAAGCGGTGTGTCAGGCACCTGGATAGAGACTGACATGGCCTCTTCGCGAGCAAGCCCGCTCCCACAGGTTTTGTGGTGAATCAGCGAGCCTTCGGGGTGGCGACTTTGTCGCGCAGATAAACCGGTTGCGCATCATCGGCAGGGATCGACTCACCGCGTTCCCAGGCAAACCGCGCCAGGGTCAGCAGGTCTTCAGCGTGAGGCAGCATGCCGGCGTCCTGACCGGACAGACTGACCGCGATCCGCTCACCATAGCCCCAACCGGTACCGGCACCGAACCACTCACCGCTGGCATCGGCCGGCAATGCCGCGACTTCCGGCGGCAGTACCGCTTCGACACCGACCAGACGCATCTCGCCCGCCGTTTCGCGGTAGCAGCCCCAATACACTTCATCCATCCGCGCATCGATGGCCGCCGCAACCTGGCTCACGCCGTGTTCGCGATACGCACGTTGCGCCAGTACAGCGAGGTTCGATACCGGCAGCACCGGACGATCCAGCGCGAACGCCAGCCCCTGCACCACGCCGATGGCAATCCGCACGCCGGTAAACGCACCCGGCCCGCGACCGAACGCGATGGCGTCCACCGCTTGCAGCGTGGTGCCGGCATCGGCCAGCAGTTGCTGGATCATCGGCAGCAGTTTCTGCGCGTGCAAACGCGGGATCACCTCGTAATGGCTCGTGACCTTGCCGTCATGCAGCAAGGCAACGGAGCAAGCTTCGGTCGCGGTGTCCAGGGCCAGCAAGGTGCTCATCGATGTATCCAAAACAGGTGGTGGAAAAAGTGCGTCAGTATAAACAACTACGGCCCGCAAGCGGGCCGAGGATGATGCAGCCAATCAGCTTTTTCAGCTCAGCGCTTCGAGCACCTTGGCGGTGATCGCTTCCACCGAACCAACGCCCGGGATGTGGCTGTACTTCGGCTTGCCGTTGGCAGCGGAGAGCTTCTGGTAGAAGTCCACCAGCGGCTTGGTCTGCGAATGGTAGACCGACAGGCGATGACGCACGGTTTCTTCGGTGTCGTCCTTGCGCTGCACCAGATCGTCGCCGGTAACGTCGTCTTTGCCAGCCACTTTCGGCGGGTTGTAGACGATGTGGTAAACGCGGCCGCTGGCCTCGTGAACGCGACGACCGGCGATACGCTGAACGATTTCTTCGTCCTCAACAGCGATTTCAACCACGGCGTCCAGCTCGACACCGGCGGTTACCAGTGCTTCGGCCTGTGGAATGGTGCGCGGGAAACCGTCGAACAGAAAGCCGTTGGCGCAGTCTGGTTGAGCGATGCGATCCTGCACCAGCGCGATGATCAGGTCATCCGACACCAGACCGCCGGCATCCATGATGCTCTTGGCTTGAACGCCCAGCGGAGTGCCGGCCTTGACCGCAGCACGCAGCATGTCGCCGGTGGAGATTTGCGGAATGCCGAATTTCTCGGTGATGAACTTAGCCTGAGTACCTTTACCGGCCCCGGGAGCTCCCAGCAGAATGACGCGCATCGATGTGCTCCTCAATTTTTTATATAGAAAACAACAGGATTCGCCTCTTGGGGCGGATCTTAAAAATATGGGTCGTGGCCGCACAAACGGCCAAAGGCTGATCAAGATACACAGCAGGCTGCGCCCACACAAGACGCCAAAAGTCGGAGAAACCGCCGCCTTCCGCGACCTTGCGACCCGGTGAGCCAAGTCGCAACCCCATCACTAACTGTCGCCTGCCCGCACTTGCTCGCCGTATACAAAGCGACACCCGGCCTGTGCACCGGGCGCCTGACACGACAGCAAAAACCTTAGCCGGTATTACGCAAACCGGCGGCGATCCCCGCCACAGACACCAGCAGCGCCTGTTCCACCGGGCTGCCCTGCTCGACATTCTGTTGCCGCGAACGGGCCAACAGTTCGGCCTGCAATAGATGTAGCGGATCGAGATAGGTGTTGCGCAGACGGATGAATTCCAGGGTGTCCGGGCTATGTGCCAGCAGCTGCGACTGGCCGGTCAGGCCGAGTACCACCGCGCACGCCTGCGACAATAGGTCGCGTAACTGCGCGCCCAACGGCAGCAAGTCCGGCTCGACCAGACGCTGATCGTACGACAGCGCGATGTCGGCGTCGGCCTTGGCCAGAACCATTTCCAGCATGTCGATACGGGTGCGAAAGAATGGCCACTGTTCGCGCATCTGCCCGAGCAGTTCGCCCTCGCCACGCGCCAGCGCCTTGCTCAACGCGGTTTCCCAGCCGAGCCAGGCCGGCAGCATCAGACGGGTCTGGGTCCAGCCGAAAATCCACGGAATCGCCCGCAGACTTTCGATGCCGCCGGCACGGCGCTTGGCCGGGCGGCTGCCGAGGGGCAGACGTCCCAACTCCTGCTCCGGCGTCGATTGGCGGAAATACTCGACGAACTGCGGATTTTCCCGCACCACGGCGCGATACGCGGCGACGCCGTCGGCGGCCAGTTCATCCATCAGGTGGCGCCATTCGGGCGTCGGTGGCGGTGGTGGCAACAACGTCGCTTCCAGCACGGCAGCCAGATACAGATTGAGGTTCTGCTCGGCGATGTCCGGCAGGCCGAATTTGAATCGGATCATTTCGCCCTGCTCGGTGGTGCGGAAGCGCCCCGCCACCGACCCCGGCGGCTGCGACAGGATCGCCGCGTGCGCCGGACCGCCGCCACGGCCCACGGTGCCACCGCGACCATGGAACAACAGCAGTTCGACTTGCTGCTCGCGGCAGATCTCCACCAGCCGCTCCTGGGCGCGATATTGCGCCCAGGCCGCAGCGGTGGTGCCGGCATCCTTGGCCGAGTCGGAATAACCGATCATCACTTCCTGCGGGCCTTGCAGCCTGGCGCGGTAGCCCGGCAACAGCAACAGACGTTCCATCACCGGCCCGGCGTTGTCGAGGTCGGCGAGGGTTTCGAACAGCGGCACCACGCGCATCGGCCGCAGCACACCGGACTCTTTGAGCAGCAGTTGCACCGCCAGCACGTCGGAGGCGGCGCCTGCCATCGAGATCACGTAGGAACCCAGCGATGCACTCGGTGCGGCAGCGATTTCCTTGCAGGTGGCGAGCACTTCAGCGGTGTCGGCGGACGGTTTGAAATGCGCCGGGAGCAGTGGCCGACGGTTGCTCAATTCGCGGGTGAGGAAGCTGATGCGCTGCTCTTCGTCCCAGTCTTCGTAGCGACCGAGGCCGAGGTAGTCGGTGATTTCAGTCATCGCCGAACTGTGTCGCGTCGAATCCTGACGCACATCGAGGCGCACCAGGAACAGGCCAAAGGTCACCGCCCGGCGCAGGCAATCGAGCAACGGCCCGTCGGCGATCACGCCCATGCCGCATTCGTGCAACGAGTTGAAACACAGTTCCAGCGGATCAAGCAGGTCGCGATTGTTGTGCAACACGTCGGCCGGTGGTGGCGTTGTTGCGCTGAGCGAGGCGTGCGCCCAGTTGCGCGTGGCGCGCAAGCGTTCGCGCAATTGCTTGAGCACCGCACGGTAAGGTTCGGCGCTGTCGCCGGCCTTGGCCTTGAGCGCGTCGCTGGCCTGCTGCATCGACAGTTCAGCAGCGAGGTGATCGACATCGCGCAGGTACAGATCGGCAGCCATCCAGCGCGCCAGCAACAGCACCTCGCGGGTCACCGCTGCCGTGACGTTCGGGTTGCCGTCACGGTCGCCGCCCATCCACGAAGCAAAGCGGATCGGCGCCGCCTCCAGTGGCAAACGCAGGCCGGTGGCAGCAAACAACGCCTGATCGGCCTTGCGCATGTGGTTGGGAATCGCCTGCCACAGCGAGTGTTCGATCACCGCAAACCCCCACTTGGCCTCGTCGACCGGGGTCGGCCGGGTGCGGCGGATTTCTTCGGTGTGCCAGGCTTCGGCGATCAGCCGTTGCAGGGTGTTCTGGATCTGCTCGCGCTCGGCGCTGGTCAGGTCGCGATGATCCTGTGCGGCCAGTTGTCCGGCAATCGCATCGTATTTCTGGATCAACGTGCGCCGTGCCACTTCAGTGGGGTGCGCGGTCAGCACCAGTTCGATTTCCAGGCGCGCCAGTTGCCGGGCCAGGGATTCGGCGCTGTGGCCTTCATTGCGCAGGCGGGCGAGCAGTTCCGGGAGCACGCGGGATTCGAACGGCGCCGGCTGCGACTCTTCGCGACGATGAATCAATTGATACTGCTCGGCGATGTTCGCCAGGTTGAGAAACTGGTTGAACGCCCGCGCCACCGGCAGCAGTTCGTCTTCGCTCAACTGATTGAGGCTGGCGCTGAGTTCAGCGTCCATCGAGCCACGCCGGTCGGCCTTGGCGCCCTTGCGGATCTGCTCGATCTTGTCGAGAAATCCCTCGCCGTACTGGTCGCGGATGGTATTGCCCAACAGCTCACCCAACAGGTGAACGTCCTCGCGCAAGCGTGCATCAATATCGGTCATCAGCAGTTCTCCAGCGGTAATCGGGACGGCTCAGAAACGAATGCTTTGCCCAGAGAGTGCCGCTCTACGGCGCTTCTTACAAGCAGACGACGAAGGGACTTTAAACCTTGGGGCTTGGAGCTAGTCTCAATAGCAAGCCGTACAACGGCTTGCCGCCGGCCCCGCCGGACACTCACCCAGGCCTGCCACGAGCAGGCACGAAATGAGGTCATCATGAAAATTCGTGAACTCGCCCAGCATTGGGAAGAAAACGCCAAGGGTCGCCTGACCGACACCGGCTACACGATTCATCTGGACGTCGAGGCCGCCGCGCGGCTGGCGGCGATTGCCGAGATGTACCCCAAACGCCACCCGGAAGAACTGCTCGGCGAACTGATCGGCGCCGCGCTCGAAGAATTCGAGGCGAGCCTGCCGTATGTGAAAGGTTCGACCGTGGTCGCCACCGATGAGGAAGGTGATCCGCTGTATGAAGACGTCGGGCCGACACCGCGGTTTCTGGCGCTTTCTCGCCGGCATCTGCAGGATTTATCCGCCGCTGCCGGCAAGCAAAAACACTGACACAACAAAGATCAAACTGTGGGAGCGGGCTTGCTCGCGAATGCGGTATTTCAGCCGACATTGATAGCGACTGATTCACCGCATTCGCGAGCAAGCTCGCTCCCACATTGGCTGCATTGAACTTCAAAAATCCCACACTTTTTACCCCGCGCGTACCTCTCCCCGCCTCCAAAGTTCCCGGTTTAGAGCCTTGTCCGTTTGGTCAAAAAAAAATTTGGCGATAGGCCATCTTTTCTGAACTTTTGAAAAACGCCTCCGGTCGGAAGCTGTAACCACGCCTGGAACGAGCGTTTCAAAAACTCGCTTTACACGACGCTCGCGGCTCCTCGACCAGGATGGATTTTCAGTTTTATCAGGAGTTAAACAATGGAGTTGAAGACCATGAAGACCCAAACCTCGTTCTCCCACCTGCGCGGTCTGAAACTGGCTGCTCTGGCTATCGGTACCAGCTTCGTTCTGGCCGGTTGCGCCGGTAACCCACCGACCGAGCAGTACGCCGTGACCCAATCGGCGGTCAACAGCGCCGTCAGCGCCGGTGGTACCGAGTTTGCTGCGGTGGAAATGAAGCAGGCGCAGGACAAGCTGAAACAAGCCGAAATCGCCATGCACGACAAGAAGTATGAACAAGCTCGCACCCTCGCCGAACAGGCCGAATGGGATGCGCGTGTAGCAGAACGCAAGGCTCAAGCCGCCAAGGCCGAACAGGCTCTGAAGGATTCCCAGAAAGGTGTTCAGGAACTGCGTCAGGAAAGTCAGCGCACCGTGCAGTAAGCGCGCATCCCGAATCGCAAAGCTGAAACTTTTATCGATAGAAAGGACGACAAATTATGCGTAAGCAACTGATGATCCCCGCTCTTCTGGCCGCAAGCGTTGCCCTGGCTGCCTGCTCCACTCCGCCTAACCCGAACCTGGAACAGGCGCGCACCAACTACGCCGGCCTGCAGGCCAACCCACAAGCCAGCAAAGTCGCTGCCCTGGAAACCAAGGACGCCAGCGATTATCTGGACAAGGCTGACAAGGCTTATCTGGACAAGCAAGACGCAGCCAAAGTTGACCAGTTGGCCTACCTGACCAACCAGCGCGTGGAAGTGGCCAAGCAGACCATCGCTCTGCGCACCGCTGAAAACAACCTGAAGAACGCTGCCGCGCAACGTGCCCAGGCCCGTCTGGATGCTCGCGATCAGCAGATCAAACAGCTGCAGAACAGCCTGAACGCCAAGCAGACCGATCGCGGTACCCTGGTGACCTTCGGTGACGTGCTGTTCGCCACCAACAAGGCTGACCTGAAATCCAGCGGTCTGGTGAACATCAACAAACTGGCGCAATTCCTCCAGGAAAACCCTGATCGCAAAGTGATCGTCGAAGGCTACACCGACAGCACCGGCGCGGCGTCTTACAACCAGTCGCTGTCCGAGCGTCGTGCGACCTCGGTTCAAGTCGCACTGATCAAGATGGGCGTAGATCCTTCGCGCATCGTGGTTCAGGGTTATGGCAAGGAATACCCGGTTGCCGACAACGGCAGCGTCTCGGGCCGTGCGATGAACCGTCGTGTGGAAGTGACCATTTCCAACGACAACCAGCCAGTGCTGCCACGTTCGGCCGTCAGCTCGAACTAAGCGTCACGCAGCAACGCAAAAGCCCCGCCTGAGTGATCAGGCGGGGCTTTTTTTTGGTTCTTCACGGAATCCCGGGAAACACAGAAACAAGAACGCCGATTTGATTGATGATGTTCGTGCGAGCAAACACATCTAACAAACCGGCGTTCTTATGCGCGATATTAATACTTTCCTTCCTTTTTGGGAGGGCTTTTCTGTTGTCACGATCAAGCCTGATGGCGACGCGCTTCAGATCGACCTGATTCCCCACGCCACCCGATTCCCTTCCTGTAGCGGCTGCCAAAAAACCTGTTCAACCACGCATGAGTATTGTGAGCGAACCGTCCGCGATTTACCGATTCTCGGCCGTGCGGTGCGCCTCAGCGTGTTGCTCAGGCGTGTTGTCTGTCGTGACTGTGGTAAACGTATGGAGGCCGTCAGTTGGCTGGACCGCTATGCCCGCATGACGCGGCGTTTGGCCGAGGCGGTCATTCAGGCCTGCGAACGCCTCCCCACACTGCACGTGGCTCAACTGTTCGGGCTGCATTGGGACACCGTACGGTTGCTGGAGCGTCGAGCCTTGCAAGCGGCGTTGAGCATTTTGCCAACGGCACAACCGCGACGTCTGGTGATGGACGAATTCGCCCTGTTCAAAGGTCATCGTTACGCCAGCGTGGTGCTGGATGCGGATACACGCCGCGTGCTGTGGATCGGTGAAGGCCGCAGCCGAGCAGCGGTCAGGCCCTTCTTCGAAGAGCTGGGGCCCGAGGGATGCGCACGCATCGAAGCGGTGGCGATGGACATGAACACCGCTTTTGACCTGGAGGTTCGCCAGCACTGTCCCAACGCGCGAGTGATCTACGACCTCTTCCATGTAGTGGCCAAATATGGCCGAGAGGTGATTGATCGGGTCCGCGTTGACGAGGCTAACCGGTTGCGTCACGACAAGCCGGCCCGCAAGGTCATCAAGCAGGCGCGATGGCTGTTGCTGCGCAATCCGCAGAACTTGAAAACGCCGGAACAACAGGTCCGCCTGGAGGATCTGCTGGCGGCCAACCAAGCGTTGATGACGGTCTATTTGATGAAGGCTGAACTCAAAACACTCTGGACTCCGAGTACTGCCTGGGGTTGGCGAGCGGCCTGGAAGCAATGGCTGCGCCATGCGCATGAAAGCGAAATACCGGCTCTGATCCAGTTCGCCAAACGGCTAAAGGGTTACTGGCGGGGCATCGTGAGCCGAGTTCGCTGGCCGATGCACACCGGTCAGTTGGAAGGAATAAACAATCGAATAAAGGTCATCAAGCGGATGGCGTACGGTTACCGGGATAGCGAATTCTTTTTCATGAAGATCAAGAGCGTCTTTCCCGGTAATCCGTGATGAACCTTTTTTTGGCCATACATACTTCCCTGTGGGAGCGGGCTTGCTCGCGAAAGCGGTGGATCAGTCTGAATATAGAGTGACTGACACACCGCTTTCGCGAGCAAGCCCGCTCCCACGGTTTTTGATCGGGTTATTGCTCGAGTTTTTGTGGGGTTTCCTGCCCCATGCAGCGCACGGCTTTTTTCTGCGCGTTGATCAACACACCGGTCAGGCCTTTCTGCTCGGTATCGAACAGCACCAGCACGCCATCGATGCATTGCGCCACTTGCGGCGCCGGGTCCAGCGAGATTTTGTAATCTTCACCCGGCACGGTCTTGAGCATGGTGAATTCGTTGAGCAGCAGCGCATCCTCGGGTTTGGCGAAGTGCAGGTAGCCGTAGTACCACAGCGCCCCAACCGTGCCGAGGATGCTGCAGATACCGGTGATGATCAGCGGGATGGCGTTACGTTCTTCAGTCATTGCGGACTCTCATTTTCAGAATTCGGGGGTTGCGGGTAGTTCGGGATCTCGCCGAGGCGGCGCAGGCCGTTGAAATGCTCGGGGTCTTCCAGATAACGCAGCATCACCTGGCGCCAGACCGGGTCGCCGAAGGTCTGCACGTGGCCGCCGCGGGTCAGTTGCAGCACACGCGGTGGCGGCGCTGCCTGATACAGGCGGATGGCGTTGGACATTGGCACCAGTGGGTCGTCGATGCTGTGAAAGATCAGTTTCGGCACGCCCTTGAGCTGCGGCATCGAGTGGATGGCGCTGTCGCCGTCCGGCACCAGCCACGACAGCGGCACCTGGAACGGCCAGGTCAGCCATGAGGTGCTGAGGGCGTACTGGCCGACGCTGCGGTAACTGGCGGGCACACCATCGAGCACGAAAGCCTTGAGCTGTTTTTGCCGCTCGGGGTGCTGCGCCAGCCAATGCACAGCCATCGAGCCGCCGAGGCTCTGACCGAGCAGGATCAGCGGCTTGCCTTTGACCTCGGGCGCCTGATCCAGCCAGGCGAACGCGGCGTCGATGTCCTGATAGATCGCCGGCAGGCTCGGTTCACCCTCCGACAAGCCATACCCGCGATAGTCCACCAGCAGCACCTGATAGCCGTTTTTCGGCAACCACCAACTGCCGCCGAGGTGCATCGGCAGATTGCCGCCATTGCCGTGCAGGTGCAAAACCGTGCCCTTGACCTCGACCCCGGGTTTGGCCGGCAGCCACCAGGCGTTGAGCTTCAAGCCATCCGCCGTGACCAATGTGACGGTGCGGTATTCGAGCTTGGCTTTTTCCGGGGTGAAGATCTGGCCCGGCTCGGGGTAGAACAACAACGAACTGCAACCACTGAGGGTCAGGAGCAGGCAAAGGATGCCGAGGATTCTCATCCGGTGAAACCTCGCGAAGGAAATTAGCAAAACACATGACCCTGTGGGAGCGAGCTTGCTCGCGAAGGCGGAGTATCAGTCGACATTCAGGCTGAATTGCAGACCGCTTTCGCGAGCAAGCTCGCTCCCACAGGGGTAACTCATCGCCTAGAGGATATTGGAGTAATCCGCCTCGATCCGGTCCAGGCTCAGGTGATTGAGGAAGTTGGAGAAGCACATCCACGCCGACAGCGCGTTCATGTCGCGAAACTGTTCCGGTAAATACTTGGGCGGCACCACCAGACCTTCATCGACCAACTGACGCAGGGTACGCATGTCTTCCAGCGTGGTCTTGCCACAGAACAGCAGCGGCACCTGCTCGAGCTTGCCTTTACGCACGGCCAACTGAATGTAGTTGTAAACCATGATAAAGCCCTTGAGGTAGGACAAGTCTTTGGTGAATGGCAGGCCGGTCGGCGTCGAGCCACGGAAAACACGACTGGCATTGCCGTAGCTTTCGGCCATTTCAAAACCCTGCTCGCGGAAGAACTCGAACACCTGCAAAAAGTCCGCGCCCTCCTCGACCATGTGAATCGCGCGGGTACGGTTGGTCAGCTTGCGCAGGCGACTCGGGTAGGAGGCGAAGGTGATGATTTCCATCAGGATCGCCAGACCTTCCTGGGTCACCGTCGATGAGGGTGGGCCTTTGGACAGGAAGGTGCAGATCGGCTGGTTCAAGCCGTTGAGGGTGGTGCCGACATGCACCAGGCCTTCGTGGACTTCCAGTGCGCGCACGTCGCGGTCGTTGAACAACGCGTCGGTGCGGATCTTGATGTAGTCGGCGCCTGCCGCTGCGTCGGCGACAATCCCGTCGGACTCGAACACGCGGATGGTTTCCTCGGCCTCGCCGAACACCTTGTTCAAACGCGTTTGCAGCAGGTGCACGGCATCCTTGGCGGTGAGGATTTTCGGCTCGTCCTTCAGGTCGCCCCGGCCATCAATGTTGTTCAGGTAGTCGGACATCATCAGGCCGAGGTCGGCCAGGGTCGGGTCGCCGGCGTGAAACGCATCGGAGGCGGCGCCGTACAGCTCTTGCGAGATCAGGCCGAAATCCTCGGTGCCGCGCGCTTCGAGCATACGCACCACCATGCGGTATTCCTTGCACATGCGCCGCATGATCTGCCCGACCGGGTTGAACTGGCCGAGCTGGCGGGTGATGTCGCGCTCGATGTTCTGGAATTCCAGTTTGACCTTGCTCGAATCGAAGGACAGCGGCCGATTGAGGTAATAGTCGCGATCCACCGCCGGCATTTCCTTGCCCTTGGCCTTGAGGAACCCCTTGCGGATGTTCTCGTCCCACTTCACCGCGTCGAGCACGCGGATCGGCGTCTGCGCCAGCACAATGCGATCGGACAGCGTGCGTATCGTCTGCTGGTAATCGTCCACCCGAAACTCCTGTAGAAAACTGAATTATTTGGCGCGGGCCTGGCGCTGATAGCGCGCGGCCTCGACGAATACATCGGAATTGGCCGGATCGTCGAGGTAAGCAAAGACCTTGTCGAGACTGCTGTCGACCTGCACGCCGTCACCATCGTCGGTCGGGAATGCCTGACCGTCGAGGGTTTTCTGTTTGATCGCCTGATTGATCTGTTCGAGGTCGAGGCTGTACACCACCAGCTCGTGTTTGTCGGTGAGCTCGAAACCGGCGATGGTGTATTGGCCACCGTAACGCGCCGGCACTTTCGCCGACAGATACCAGCGACTGCCATGGTGCGACACGGTGAACGGGTACGCCTCGCGTTCGTGGGGTCTGGCCTTGAACCAGGTGATGGCCTGATAGCGATCAGTGCCGACGCGGGTCAGCTCAAGGTTCATCGGCTCGCCCCAGGCATTGGTGCTCGACCACGTGCCCAGCAAACCCTTGGGCGCCGGGGCACTGGCAGGCAGCGGATCCTTGAAGGTCACCAGACAGCCACTGAGCAGCAGGAACGACAAGGCGATCAGCACGCCACGCCAGGCTTTCATTCAACACTCCCTATGAACACGCGTCGCCCTGATGATCCGGCTCAGTCCCCTTGTGGGAGCGGGCTTGCTCGCGAAGGCGATGGGTCAGTCAACTGAAGCGTTGAACGTGATACCGCCTTCGCGAGCAAGCCCGCTCCCACAAGGGATCTCCATCAGCTGTCAGACCGAGGCGAGGACCAGATGCATATACCGCGTCAGAATCCCGAGCATGTCCTGTTCGGCCAAAGGCTCGGCGTCGTTGAGCAGGCCCTGATATTCCATCCGTCCGATAATCGCCGTCAACACCTTGGCATCCTGCTGCGGTTCACGTGAGCCCAGCACCTGGAACAACTGGCAGGTGCCCTGCAGCAGAATCTGCTGATGGGAGCGCACCAGATCCGCCAGCCGCGGGTTGAGCAGCGCTTCCTGGCGGAACGCCTGCTCGGCCATCAGGTGCTCGCGGCGATTGACCAGTTGCCGGTGCACGTAGTCAGCCATCAGCCGCGCGATGTCATCCGCCAGTTTCGAGCGCGACTCGGGGCTGCCGTCGCCACTGACGACCATCTCGCGCAGCAGGCCTTCGTTGTTGATCCACAGCTTGGCCATGTAGGCCGCGCTGCGCTCGACGTATTGAGCGAAGGTATCGGTGAGCAGGTCATCGATATCCTTGAAGTAATAGGTGGTGGCCGACAGCGGCACACCGGCCTCGGCCGCCACGGCGCGGTGACGTACGGCACGCACGCCGTCACGCACGACGATGCGCATCGCCGCGTCGAGAATGTCCTGGCGACGCTGCTCGCTGCCCTGTCGGCTGGCCTTGCGGCCCTGGTACTGAACACTTTCAGCGACCGCAGTGGCGATACCCGCTGCGCCTTCTTGAGCGATTGCAACCATCACGACTGGACTTCCTCTGCTATTTCAAAAGTAACCAATTGATACATTTGTACCAGACAGGCAATAAAAAGCCGCCTGTTTTAGGCGGCTTTTTAACTGAAACGTTTACGCTTGCGGTCGCATGTGCGGGAACAGGATCACATCGCGGATCGACGGCGAGTTGGTCAGCAACATCACCAGACGGTCGATGCCGATACCTTCACCGGCCGTTGGCGGCATGCCGTACTCCAGCGCACGCACGAAGTCGGCGTCGTAGTGCATGGCTTCGTCGTCGCCGGCGTCCTTGTCGGCCACCTGCGCCATGAAGCGCTCGGCCTGGTCTTCCGCGTCGTTCAACTCGGAGTAGGCGTTGGCGATTTCACGGCCGCCGATGAACAGCTCGAAACGGTCGGTGACGTTCGGGTTCTCGTCGTTACGACGGGCCAGCGGCGACACTTCGAACGGGTACTGGGTGATGAAGTGCGGCTGCTCCAGCTTGTGCTCGACCAGCTCTTCGAAAATCATCACCTGCAGCTTGCCCAGACCTTCGAAGCCCAGCACCTTGGCGCCGGCCTTCTTGGCGATGGCGCGGGCCTTGTCGATGTCGTTCAGGTCATCGGCGGTCAGCTCAGGGTTGTACTTGAGGATCGAGTCGAACACCGACAGACGGGCAAACGGCTCGCCGAAGTGGAACACCTTGTCGCCGTACGGCACGTCGGTGCTGCCCAGCACCAGCTGTGCCAGTTCACGGAACAGTTCTTCGGTCAGGTCCATGTTGTCTTCGTAGTCGGCGTAAGCCTGGTAGAACTCCAGCATGGTGAATTCAGGGTTGTGACGCGTCGAAACGCCTTCGTTACGGAAGTTGCGGTTGATCTCGAACACTTTCTCGAAACCGCCAACCACCAGACGCTTGAGGTACAGCTCAGGCGCGATACGCAGGAACATTTCCATGTCCAGCGCGTTGTGGTGGGTTTCGAACGGCTTGGCTGCGGCGCCGCCAGGAATGGTCTGCAGCATCGGCGTTTCGACTTCGAGGAAGTCGCGCTTCATCAGGAAGCTGCGGATGTGCGCGATCACTTGCGAGCGTACGCGGAAGGTCTGGCGCACGTCTTCGTTGACGATCAGGTCAACGTAACGCTGACGGTAGCGTTGTTCGGTGTCGGTCAGGCCGTGGTGCTTGTCCGGCAGCGGGCGCAGCGACTTGGTCAGCAGGCGCACATTGGTCATTTCGACGTACAGGTCGCCCTTGCCGGAACGCGCCAGGGTGCCTTCGGCGGCAATGATGTCGCCCATGTCCCAGGTCTTGACCGCGGCCAGAGTGTCTTCGGACAGGGTTTTACGGTTGACGTAGACCTGGATGCGACCGGTCATGTCCTGGATCACCATGAACGAGCCACGGTTGAGCATGATGCGACCGGCAACCTTGACCGGGATAGCAGCCTCGGCCAGCTCTTCCTTGGTCTTGTCCGCGTACTTCTTCTGCAGATCTTCGCAGTAGTTTTCGCGGCGGAAGTCGTTCGGGAAGGCGTTGCCCTTGGCGCGCTCGGCAGCCAGCTTTTCCTTGCGCAGGGCGATCAGCGAGTTTTCTTCCTGTTGCAGGGCTTGCGGGTCGAGTTGTTGGTCGCTCATGTCTTTAGATATTCCATCAGGTTCGTTGCCCCCGGGCCTGGCGGCCCGGGAATCGCCAGCAGGGCTGGCTCCTACAGGGATCGCGTTGCATCAGCGCCCCTGTGTGCGTCTTTTACAGCCCCGACTTCAGGCTGGCTTCCAGGTATTCGTCGATGTCGCCGTCGAGCACCTTGTCGCAGTCGCTGCGTTCGATGTTGGTGCGCAGATCCTTGATCCGCGACGCGTCGAGCACGTACGAACGGATCTGGTGACCCCAGCCGATGTCCGACTTGGTGTCTTCCAGCGCCTGGGAAGCGGCGTTGCGCTTCTGCATTTCCTGCTCGTACAACTTGGCACGCAGCATTTTCATGGCGGTGTCCTTGTTGGCGTGCTGGGAACGTTCGTTCTGGCAGCTGACCACGGTGTTGGTCGGTACGTGGGTGATCCGTACGGCCGAGTCGGTGGTGTTTACGTGCTGACCACCGGCACCGGAGGAACGATAGGTGTCGATCCGCAGGTCTGCCGGGTTGATTTCGATTTCGACCTTGTCGTCGATCTCTGGCGAGACGAAAACGGCAGAGAACGAGGTGTGGCGACGGTTGCCGGAGTCGAACGGGCTCTTGCGCACCAGACGGTGCACGCCGATCTCGGTGCGCAGCCAGCCAAAGGCGTATTCGCCCTTGATGTGCACGGTCGCACCTTTGATACCGGCGACTTCACCAGCCGACAGTTCCATGATGGTCGCATCGAAACCGCGTTTGTCCGCCCAGCGCAGGTACATGCGCAGCAGGATGTTGGCCCAGTCCTGGGCCTCGGTGCCGCCGGAGCCGGCCTGGATGTCCAGGTAGGCGTTGTTCGGATCCATCTCGTGGCTGAACATGCGACGGAATTCAAGCTTGGCGAGGTTTTCCTCGAGACGGGCCAGTTCGGCGACGACATCGCCCACTGCACCTTCGTCGTTTTCTTCGACGGCCATGTCCAGCAGGTCGCGGCAATCGGCCAGACCGCCGTTCAGTTCGTCGAGGGTATCGACGATCTGCGCCAGCGCCGAGCGCTCGCGGCCCAGCTCCTGGGCGTATTCAGGTTTGTTCCAGACACTCGGATCTTCAAGCTCGCGATTGACCTCGGTCAGACGCTCATGCTTTTGATCGTAGTCAAAGATACCCCCGAATAGTTTCGGAGCGCTCGGACAGGTCCTTGATGGTGTTCAGGATCGGGTTGATTTCCATGACGGGCAGCACTCGTTGGCGAACTTTTGAAAGCCGGCGAGTATAACGTAATCAGGCTGTCACGGCAGCCCGTCTGGCGGCTGTTAAGGCGATTCACTTGACATGGCCTGACGCAGATCCCCTGTGGGAGCGGGCTTGCTCGCGAAGGCGGTGTGTCATTAAGCATCGATGTCGACTGATACTCCGCATTCGCGAGCAAGCCCGCTCCCACAGGGGGATTGCGAACCTATTCGATACCCACCTGATTACGCCCGTTGTTCTTCGCCAGGTACAACCCGCGATCCGCCGCCGAAATCAGCAGCCGGCAATCGCTGCCCGACTGCGGCACCATGGTCGCCAGGCCGATGCTGATGGTCAGGCTCGCCCCGTCGCTCGGGGTATTGTGCGGAATCTTCAGCGCCGCCACGGTCTGGCGCAGTTTCTCCGCCACCAGGCGTGCGCCGCCCGGCGAGGTGTTCGGCAGCACCAGGGCGAACTCCTCACCGCCGTAGCGCGCCGGCAGGTCCGACGGTCGGGCGCTGGCGTCGCGGATCGCCGTGGCGACCTTGCGCAGCGCCTCGTCGCCTTCGACGTGGCCAAAGCTGTCGTTGTAGGACTTGAAGTAATCGACGTCGATCATCAGCAACGACAACTGGCTCTGGTCGCGCAGCGAACGGCGCCATTCCAGCTCCAGGTACTCGTCGAAGTGCCGGCGGTTGGACAGCCCGGTCAGGCCGTCGGAGTTCATCAGCCGTTGCAGCACCAGGTTGGTGTCGAGCAACTGCTGCTGGCTGACGCGCAACGCACGATACGCCGCATCCCGCTGCAGCAGGGTCATGTAGGAGCGCGAGTGGTAACGGATGCGCGCCACCAGTTCGATGGTGTCCGGCAGCTTCACCAGATAATCGTTGGCCCCGGCGGAAAACGCCGCACTCTTGATCAGCGGGTCTTCCTTGGTCGACAGGACGATGATCGGAATGTCCTTGGTCGCCGGGTGATTGCGGTACTCGCGCACCAGGCTCAGGCCGTCGAGGCCGGGCATCACCAGATCCTGGAGGATTACCGTCGGTTTGATCCGTACCGCCTGGGCGATGGCCTGGTGCGGGTCGGAGCAGAAGTGGAAGTCGATGTTCTCTTCATTCGACAGCCCACGGCGCACGGCTTCGCCGATCATCGCCTGATCGTCCACCAACAACACCATGGCGGCGTTTTCGTCGGTTTTAATGTCGTCGATCTGTAAATCATTCATGGGCGGTCACCTGAGTACTGCGGGGGCCAGGATTGCGGAATAGCCTGTTCATTTGGGGAAAACCTCCAGCAACCGTGGCGCTATCTTTTCCAGTGGACGGATTTCGACGGCCGCATCAATGGCCGCTGCGGCCTTGGGCATGCCGTACACCGCACTGCTTTGCTGGTCCTGCGCGATGGTCAGATAACCCTGCTGGCGCATGAGCTTAAGCCCTTGCGCCCCGTCGCGTCCCATTCCGGTCAATAAAACCCCGATCGCATCGCCGTTCCAATAACTGGCGACACTTTCGAAAAACACGTCGATCGAAGGTCGGTAGATCTCATTGACCGGCTCGGCGGTGTAGGCCAGCGTGCCGTTTTTCAATAAGCGAATATGGTGGTTGGTGCCGGCCAGCAGCACCGCGCCAGCCTGCGGCGGCTCGCCTTCGCGGGCCAGGCGTACATCGAGGCCGCTGGCGCTGGCCAGCCATTCGGCCATGCCGGCAGCAAACACCTGATCCACGTGCTGCACCAGCACGATGGCCGCCGAGAAATTGCGCGGCAGGCCCTTGAGCAACACTTCCAGCGCTGCCGGTCCGCCGGCAGAAGAGCCGATCGCCACCAGCCGCTTGCACGACGCCGAACTGCGGTGGGGCGTCGGCACCGGACGCGAGCGCGGGGTTTTCTCGCCGATCAGCCAGCCAATGTTGAGGATCTTGCGCAGCAACGGCGCCGCCGCTTCCTGCGCGTTCCCCGCACCAAGGGCCGGGGTATCGACCACGTCCAGCGCGCCGTGGCCCATGGCTTCGAAGACCCGGTGCACGTTCTGCTGGCGGTCGACCGTGACGATGACGATGGCGCACGGGGTTTCGGCCATGATCCGCCGGGTAGCCTCGACGCCATCCATCACCGGCATGATCAGGTCCATCAGGATCAGATCCGGAGTGTTTTCGGCGCACAGTTGCACCGCCTCGGCGCCATCTCTGGCGACCCAGATCACCTGATGCGCCGGCTCGAAGGCCAGCGCACGGCGCAGTGCCTCCACCGCCAGAGGCATGTCGTTGACGATTGCGATTTTCATGCCCGCGCTCCTCCAATGAGCTCAACCACTGCATCAAGCAGGGCGTCGTCATGAAAACTGGCCTTGGCTAAATAATAGTCGGCGCCGGCATCCAGTCCACGACGCCGGTCCTCTTCACGATCCTTGTACGAGACCACCATCACCGGCAGCGATTGCAGACGGTTGTCGCGGCGCAACAGGGTGACCAGCTCGATGCCGTCCATGCGCGGCATGTCGATGTCGGTGATCAGCAAATCGAAGTCCTCCGAACGCAAGGCGTTCCAGCCGTCCATGCCGTCTACCGCCACCGCCACGTCGTAGCCGCGATTGAGCAGCAGCTTGCGTTGCAGCTCGCGCACGGTCAGCGAGTCGTCGACCACCAGAATCCGCTTGCGCGCCACTTCGGCGGCCTGATTGCCATAGCGGGCGATACGTTCCAGACGCCCGGTATTGAGCAGTTTGTCCACCGACCGCAGCATGTCCTCGACATCGACGATCAGCACCACCGAACCGTCGTCGAGCAACGCCCCGGCGGAAATGTCCTGAACCTTGCCCAGCCGCTCATCCAGCGGCAGCACCACCAACGTGCGCTCGCCGACAAAACGCTCGACCGCCACGCCGTAGACCGCGTCGCGCTCGCGGATCACCACGACCTTGAGGGTTTCGCTGCTGGTCTGACTGGCCGGACGATTCAACAACTGGCTGGCGGCGACCAGTCCGACGTGCCGGCCTTCGTGCCAGAAATGCTGGCGCCCCTCGATCTGCACGATGTCCTGTGGCTGGAGATCGCACATGCGCTCGATATGCGCCAGCGGAAAGGCGTAGGCCTCTTCGCCGACTTCCACCACCAGACTGCGCACCACCGACAGGGTCAGCGGTACTTCCAGATGAAAGCGGCTGCCCTCGCCTGCCGTCTGCTCCAGCACCACCGCGCCGCGCAACTGCCGCACCATGTGCTGCACCGCATCAAGACCGACACCACGTCCGGACACTTCGGTGACCGTGTCGCGCAGGCTGAAGCCCGGCAGAAACAGGAATGTCAGCAGCTCGTCTTCGCTCAACTGCGCCGCCGTTTCGGCGGGCGAAAGCTGACGTTCGACGATGCTGCGGCGGACCTTTTCCAGATCGACACCGTTGCCGTCATCGCTCAACTCCAGCACCAGCAAACCAGCCTGATGCGAGGCACGCAGGCGGATCAGGCCTTCTTCGGACTTGCCTTTGAGCAGGCGTTGTTCCGGGGTTTCGATGCCGTGATCGACCGCGTTACGCAACAAATGAGTCAGCGGCGCTTCGAGCTTTTCCAATACGTCGCGATCGACCTGCGTCTTCTCGCCCTCGATCTCCAGCCGCACCTGTTTGCCAAGGCTGCGCCCCAGATCCCGGACCATGCGCACCTGACCGGTGAGCACATCGGCGAACGGGCGCATGCGGCAGGCCAGCGCGGTGTCGTAGAGCACTTGGGCGCGCTGGCTGGCTTGCCAGGCGAATTCGTCCAGTTCGGCGTTCTTTTCCGCGAGCAATTGCTGAGACTCGGCCAGCAAGCGGCGGGCATCTTCAAGGGCTTCCTGGGCTTCGAGGCTCAGCGCATGTTCCTTGAGATGCACGTTGAGGCTTTCCAGTGCCCGCAAGCCGTTATTCTGCATGCGCTTGAGGCGCTGCATGGTCGCCAGATGCGGTTTGAGGCGCTGGGTTTCGACCAGTGATTTACTCGACAGGTCGAGCAGGCTGTTCAGGCGTTCGGCGGTAACCCGCAGCACCCGCTCGCCACCTTCGGTGGTGCGTTTGCTCTTGCGCGGAGCCGAATCGGACGCTTCCAGCGGTGTATCGATCACTGTCGCTGGAGGCTCAATCGGAGTCGGCGTTGGCGTTGGCGCCTGCATCTGCAACTCGGCCATCGGCGGCGGCGCCACTGCGGGCGGTGCCGAAGGGTCAAGCAGGCGCCCCATCAACGCCACATACGCTTCGATGTCCGGCGCTTGCGGGGCATTGGCGGGCGTGGCGATACGCATCAACAGATCGGTGCCCTGCAACAACGCATCGATGTGTTCGGGGCGCAGCAACAGCCGCCCTTCCTGAGCGCTGACCAGGCAATCTTCCATCACGTGGGCGACGCTGACGCCGCTGTCGATTCCGACGATGCGCGCCGCGCCCTTGAGCGAGTGCGCCGCGCGCATGCACGATTCCAGATAATCGGCCTGGGTCGGATTGCGCTCCAGCGCCAGCAGCCCGCTGCTGAGCACCTGGGTCTGGGCCTCCGCTTCGAGACCGAACAGCTCCAGCAGCGAGGCGTCGCGCATTTGCTCGGGGGTCATGTGAGGCTCCGGGTCACGGCGGACAGCAGCTGTTCTTCATCCAGCCAACGCAGGCTGCGCCCCCGAAATTGCAGGACACCACGGGTGTATCTGGCGCTGGCGGTGCTGTTGTGTTCACCGCCGGCACTCGACGCGGCGTCGAGAATTTTTTCGTCGATGGCGTGGATGCCGTCAACTTCGTCCACCGGCACCACCACCGGCCCGCCGTGGGCGGCGATGATCAGCATGCGCGGCATGATCCGCGCGCCGCTGGCCGGTGCGGCGTTGCCGTCCAGATCGAGCAGTTCGACCAGCGACAGGCAGGCGACCAACGCCCCGCGCACGTTCGCCACGCCGAGCAAGGCCCGCGAACGCTGATGCGGCAACGAGTGAATCGCCTGCAGCGGCGCCACCTCCACCAGAGTGCGGGTGGCCAGTCCCAGCCATTCCTCGCCGAGGCGGAACATCAGCAGCGAACGGGTTTTCACATCGGTTTCAACCGCCACGGCGACCGGATCACGCTCGTCCTGCTGCAACGCATAGCGGTCGAGCAGACGGGTGGCTGCGGCGGAATACACCGCGCAGTTGCGGCAATGAATATGCTCGGCCAGCAACGGGCAGGACTTGTCGCCATGAATGCCGATACGGTTCCAGCAATCATCGATGGCCCGGGCGTCTTCGTGGGTGACGTTCAAGGTGTCGGACGGGATCATCGTTTACGCTCACTGTCGGCGGTGCGGCCGCTGCGGGCGGCGCGTTCCTGCAATCGTCTGGCACCGGCGCTGTCACCCTGGGCCTGCAGTAACGCGGCCAGGTGCATCAACGCTTCGGGGTGTTGCGGTTCAAGGTACAAGGCCTTGCGGTAATACCTCTGGGCTTCGAGGGCGGCGCCGGCAACGTCGCTGAGCAGGCCGAGCCAGTAGAACACCTGGGCTACCGGTTCGTGACTGCGCAGGTACTGCTCACATGCCGCGCGGGCTTCGGCACTCTTGCCTTCGTTGGCCAGCGCAGCGATGTTGGCGAGCAAGGTCGCCGCGTCCGGGTGGGCGCTTTTGCTGGTCACCGGCAACGGTGCAACGCTGGCAAACGGCCGCGGGCGCACCGGCGGCGGTACTGGCGGCGGACTGCGCAGCGGTTGGCGCACCGGCAAAGGGGTCGGGGTCGGCAATGCCACAGGTTCGGGCATGGGTTCAGCGTGTCGACTGAAGGCAAACGACTGCGGGATGCCGATGGAGCGCATGCCCAGGCGCCCGAGCAGACTGCCTTCGGCCGGGCCGATGAACAGCACGCCATCGACATGAGTCAGGCGCTTGAGCACTTCGAATACCTGCTGCTGGGTCGGCTGATCGAAATAGATCAGCAGGTTGCGGCAGAACACGAAGTCGAACGGTGGCTCACCCGCCAGCAGCGTCGGATCCAGCACATTGCCGGCCTGCAGGCGCACCTGCTCGCGCACCGCTTCGTTGACCCGATGCCCCTCCGGCTCGGCGGTGAAATGACGCTCGCGATAGTCCAGATCCTGACCACGAAACGAGTTCTTGCCGTAAAGAGCCCGCCGCGCCTTGTCCACCGATAGCGGGCTGACGTCCATGCCGTCGACCTTGAACTGATGCGGTTTGAGACCGGCATCGAGCAAAGCCATGGCAATCGAATAGGGCTCCTCGC
This sequence comes from Pseudomonas sp. RSB 5.4, assembly GCF_037126175.1. Taxonomy (NCBI): domain Bacteria; kingdom Pseudomonadati; phylum Pseudomonadota; class Gammaproteobacteria; order Pseudomonadales; family Pseudomonadaceae; genus Pseudomonas; species Pseudomonas sp. RSB 5.4. Next base: position 5,813,925 of record NZ_CP146986.1, on the reverse strand, counting down.
CGGTCGAGCACGGCAAGCTGAGGATGCGCAGCGCGCGCATGTTGTTCAATTCATCCAGACGCTTGCGCGCCAGCTTGCCGAGCGTGGCGAAGGATTCCGGGTAACGGAAAAACCAGGTTTCGGGGACGATCACCGCCTCGATCAACGCTTGCTGCTCGTCACGCGAGCCTTGCAGCAGTTGCCAGTACTCATCGCTGTGCGCCGCTTGCGAAAGCGTGGTGCGCTGACGCACCGCCCGCTCGATGATCGCCGGGCCCACCGAGGTGACATCCAGACCGATGCGTTCCTTGAGGAAATCGAAAAAACGCTGGTCGCTGCTCATGACTGCGCCTCAAGCGGCGCCGGGAACAGCAGGCTGCGCACCGCGTCATCCAGCAAGTCGTTGACCCGCACCCACTGCACCAGCCCTTGGGCATCTTCGCGCACCGGGCCAAGGTACGGCGCCTGGCGATTGTCCAGACCATACGGCTGGAAATCTTCGGGGTTGCAGCGCAGGGTATCGGTCGCCTGCTCAAGGATCAGCCCGAGCCAGCGCGGCGGCTGCCGTTCATCCGGGCGGTAATGCACCAGCACCAGTCGCGTACTGGTGCGCGCCTCGGCAGGCTGGCCGAAGGTCAGCGCACTGAGGTCGAGCGCCGGTACCACCGTACCGCGATAGGCGAACACCCCGGCGACCCAGTCCGGTGCCTGGGCAATCGGCTTCAACGGCAGGCGCGGCAGCACTTCCGCCACCTCGGTGGCGCGCAAGGCGTAACGTTCGTTGCCGATGCGAAACAGCAGGAACAACGCCTGCTTCGCCACTGGCGCAGCGCTGCGTTTGGCGGTGATTTCGCTCATCAGACTTTGAATCGCGAAACGCCGCTGCGCAGCCCGACGGCCACCTGGCTCAGCTCGTCAATGGCGAAACTGGCCTGACGCAACGACTCGACAGTCTGGCTGCTGGCATCGCCCAACTGCACCAGCGCGTGGTTGATCTGCTCGGCACCGGTGGCCTGGGCCTGCATGCCTTCGTTGACCATCAACACCCGCGGCGCCAGCGCCTGCACCTGATGGATGATCTGCGACAGCTGCTCGCCGACCTGCTGCACTTCGGACATGCCACGACGCACTTCTTCGGAGAACTTGTCCATGCCCATCACGCCGGCGGACACCGCCGACTGAATCTCGCGAACCATTTGTTCGATGTCGTAAGTGGCGACGGCGGTCTGATCCGCCAGACGCCGCACTTCGGTGGCGACCACGGCAAAACCGCGACCGTATTCACCGGCCTTCTCGGCCTCGATGGCGGCGTTGAGCGACAGCAGGTTGGTCTGGTCGGCGACTTTTACGATGGTCACCACCACCTGATTGATGTTGCCGGCCTTCTCGTTGAGGATCGCCAGTTTGGCGTTGACCAGATCGGCCGCGCCCATCACCGAGTGCATGGTGTCTTCCATCCGCGCCAGACCTTGCTGGCCGGAACCGGCGAGCACCGAGGCCTGATCGGCGGCGGTGGACACTTCGGTCATGGTGCGCACCAGATCCCGCGAGGTGGCGGCGATCTCCCGCGAGGTCGCGCCGATCTCGGTGGTGGTGGCCGCAGTTTCGGTAGCGGTGGCCTGTTGCTGCTTGGAGGTGGCAGCGATTTCGGTCACCGAGGTGGTCACCTGCACCGAGGAGCGCTGGGCTTGGGACACCAGCGACGTCAGCTCGGTCATCATGTCGTTGAAGCCGGTTTCCACCGCGCCGAACTCGTCCTTGCGGTCGAGGTTCAGACGGCTGCTCAGGTCGCCGGTACGCATGATTTCGAGGATCTTCACGATGCGGTTCATCGGCGCCATGATCGCGCGCATCAGCAGCAGACCGCAGGCACCGGCCGCCAGCACCGCCACCAGCAGCGAGACAAACATGCTGACCTTGGCCGCTGCCACCGCTTCGTCGATGTTGGCCATGGCCTGATCGGCAACCTTCTTGTTCTCGCCGATGATGTCATTGAGTTTCATGCGGCCGGTGTACCACGCCGGGGTCAGTTTCTCGGTGAACAGCTTGACCGCTTCGGCTTCCAGGTTGCGCTTGTGCAAGTCGAGCACCTGATCCTGGATCTGCATGTAGACGTCGTGGTCTTTCTCGAACGCGGCGAACTCGACCCGGTCTTCATCGGTGGTGACGGTGTTGCGGTAGTTGGCCATCTGCTCTTGCAGGCGCGTCTCGAACGCCTTGTAGTCCGCCGCGTCTTCGCTGCTGATGCCCTGCCCTTCCTTGAGGCCCAGCAGTTCCTGAGTCTGCAGATAGCTGTCGACCCAGGCGCCACGAATCATCGAGCTGTAATAGACGCCGGGCACCGCGTCGTCACGCACACTGCTTTCACTGGCTTCGATCTTCAGCAAGCGTGAATACGAAACAACGACCATCAGCAACATGATGGCGATAATCACCGCAAAGCTCGCCAAAATGCGTTGGCGCAACGTCCAGTTCTTCACAGTGAGTCCTCGTGCCTAAGTCGAAATGCGGGGAGTATAGCCGAGGGCGGTGTTTCATTTATAAGACGCTTTTTAACCCTCGGGCCCGCCCGACATGCTTGGTGGGAAGGCTCTGGGGTGGGACTGTCCGACAATCCGGGGCTGGCGTGCCAGCGATGGAATGGCAAAAAGGGGCGATGGATCGGCCATTGCTGTTGTTGTGAGGCTGGAAACGCAATCGCGAGCACGCTCACTCCTACACATTTCGGCGTCCAGTCCAAAACCTTGTAGGAGCTGCGGCACGCTGCGATCTTTTGATTTTTAAGGCCAACATCAAAAGATCGCAGCGTGCCGCAGCTCCTACATGAGTACCGTGTTCAGGTAGTTCTATAGCGACGCCTGTCGTACCTGTTTCTCCAGCTCTACCTTCAAACCCGGCTCCAGCTTCAGTTGCTTCGCCAACTCTTCCAGATAGGCCTTTTCCATAAAGCTTTCCTCATCCACCAGCATCACACTGGCGATGTACATCTCCGCGGCCATTTCCGGGGTGCCGGCGGCGCGGGCGACATCGGCTGGGTCGAGGGGTTTGTTGAGTTCGGCGTGCAGCCAGTGTTGCAGTTCCTGATCGTTGTCGAGTCGGGTGAATTCACCTTCGATCAACTGACGTTCGCGGTCGTCGATGTGGCCGTCAGCTTTGGCCGCTGCAACGAGGGCTTTGAGAATCGCCTGGCTGTGCTGCTCGGCTTGCGCCGGTGGCAGTCGATCCAGCGTCTGCGGTTCGGTTTGTGGGGCGGTGCCTTTCTGGGCGTTCCAGTTGCCATAGGCCTTATAGGCCAGCACACCAAGGGCAGCGAGGCCACCGTAGACCGCAACTTTACCGCCGACCTTGCGCGCTTTTTTGCTGCCGAGCAGCAGGCCCATCGCCCCGGCCGCCAGAGCACCACCGCCTGCCCCCGAGAGCAGGCCACCCAGCGCACCAGCGCCTGAAGTGCCACCGAGCAAACCGCCCAGCCCGCCAGCCGCCGGTTTGTTCTGCGCCCCACCGGCCTTGTTCTGCAACAGATCCTGGCCGGACTTGAGTAGTTGATCGAGCAATCCACGGGTGTTCATGTTCCGCCTCCAAAACAGGGGTTATCCGGATCTATCAGGCCCTCAGCCTAGTTCGAAAGTGCCCCCGAGCGGCCGGCGAGTGTGCTTCCAGATGTTGCTCACTTTCCTGCACAGGCACTGGCAACAGCCCTTCGTGAAAATAGATATACACTCCAGCCAATCTATAAAAACCGCCCACCGGGTACCCTGCTCATGATGACCCTGCGTCAGATCCGTCATTTCATCGCGGTGGCCGAGACCGGCTCCATCTCCGCAGCCGCGCAAACCGCATTCATTTCCCAATCGACGTTGACCCTGGCGATCCAGCAACTGGAGGAGGAAATCGGCGTCAGCCTGTTCAGCCGCCACGCCAAGGGCATGACCCTGACTCACCAGGGCCATCAATTCCTGCGGCAGGCGCACCTGATTCTGGCTACCGTGGACAATGCCAAGCGCAGCCTGCAACAGAGCACCGATCAGGTCGCCGGGCAGTTGATTGTCGGCGTGACCAGTCTGGTCGCCGGTTACTACCTCGCCGATCTGCTCACCCGTTTTCAGCGCGCCTACCCCAATGTCGAAATCCGCGTGATGGAGGACGAGCGCCCCTACATCGAGCACCTGTTGGTCAGCGGCGAGATCGATGTCGGCGTGCTGATCCTCTCCAACCTCGAAGACCGTCACGCCCTGCAGACCGAAGTGCTGACCCACTCGCCGCACCGTCTGTGGCTGCCGGCCCAGCATCCATTGCTGGAACACGACAGCATCAACCTCGCCGACGTCGCTCGCGAACCGCTGATTCAACTGAACGTCGACGAGATGGATCGCAATGCCCAGCGCTTGTGGCGCGGCGCAGGGCTGCAACCGAAGATCACCCTGCGCACGGCCTCCACCGAAGCCGTGCGAAGCCTCGTAGCGGCGGGTCTGGGCGTATCGATTCAACCGGACATGACTTACCGCCCGTGGTCACTGGAGGGCGACATCATCGAAGCGCGGCCGATTGCCGACCTCAACCAGACCCTCGATGTCGGTCTGGCCTGGCGCCGCGGTACTGCACGCCCCGCTTTGGTCGACCCGTTTTTAACCGTGGCCCGCGAGCAGCCGCACGGCGGACGCAAGCCATCTATTTAATCGAATGCCACCTTCAGTATTTAGAATTTGTCGACCTCGGAGCCGCGCACTAGTCTTGCTGCATCTATAAGACGGTCGGCTCCCGGGCACGGGAGCAACAATGACCACACAAGAAAAGAGATCGCGGAAAATGGCTGGCGTGCAGACCCCGATGTGTACCGCGTTGTTGATCGACGGCGAACTGGTCGCCGGGCAAGGTTTTGTCGAACCGATCCTCAACCCGGCCACCGGTGAAATCCTCACCCACATTGCCGAGGCCAGCACCGAGCAGGTCGAAACTGCGATCCTCGCCGCTCACCGCGCCTTCACAGAATGGTCACGCACCACGCCACAGCAACGCTCAAACCTGCTGCTGGAAATCGCCAACGCCGTCGAGAAACACGCCGACTACCTCGCCCGCCTCGAATCCTTGAACTGCGGCAAGCCGCTGCACCTGGCTCGGCAGGACGATCTGACCGCCACCGTCGACGTGTTCCGCTTCTTTGCCGGCGCCGTGCGCTGCCAGACCGGTCAGCTCAGCGGTGAATACCTGCCGGGTTACACCAGCATGGTGCGCCGCGATCCGATTGGCGTGGTGGCGTCGATTGCGCCGTGGAACTACCCGATCATGATGGCCGCGTGGAAAATCGCCCCGGCCCTCGCCGCCGGCAACACCCTGGTGTTCAAGCCATCCGAACACACGCCGCTGTCGATCCTCGCACTGGCGCCAGCGCTCGCCGAGATCCTGCCGCGCGGGGTCATCAACATCATCTGCGGCGGTGGCGAAGGCGTCGGCAGCCATCTGGTCGGTCACGCCAAGGTGCGCATGGTCTCGCTGACCGGCGATATCGTCACCGGGCAGAAGATCCTTCAGGCGGCGGCAAAAACCCTGAAACGCACACACCTTGAACTCGGCGGCAAGGCCCCGGTGATCGTCTGCAACGACGCCGACATTCAAGCGGTGGTCGACGGCGTGCGCACTTACGGTTACTACAACGCCGGGCAGGACTGCACCGCTGCTTGCCGGATCTACGCGCAGGCCGGGATTCACGACAAACTGGTCGCCGAGCTCGGCGCAGCGGTCAGCAGCCTGCGCTTCGCCGGCAAGCGCGATGCCGACAACGAGATCGGCCCGCTGATCAGCACCCGCCAGCGCGACCGCGTCGCCAGTTTCGTCGAGCGCGCCCTCGGCCAGCCGCACATCGAGCGGGTGACCGGCGCGGCGGTGCATTCCGGCGCCGGTTTCTTTTACCAACCGACGCTGCTCGCTGGCTGCAAACAGAGCGATGAAATCGTCCAGCGCGAAGTGTTCGGCCCGGTGGTCACCGTGACCCGCTTCGACGAACTCGCGCAAGCGGTGGACTGGGCCAACGACTCCGAATACGGCCTCGCGTCGTCGGTATGGACGCAGAATCTGGACAAGGCGATGCAGGTCGCCGCCCGTTTGCAGTACGGCTGCACGTGGATCAACAGCCACTTCATGCTGGTCAGCGAAATGCCCCACGGCGGGCTGAAACGTTCGGGTTACGGCAAAGACTTATCCAGTGATTCGTTGCAGGACTACAGCGTGGTGCGGCACATCATGGCCCGCCACGGCCAGCATCTCTGACTACGCTAATAACAAGCCGCAAAACGGCATGGCTTCACCGCGTTCACAACTGCCCCGACCATAATTTAAAGAAGAGGGTTCAACCATGTTCGTGCACAAGACCGCACTGCTCAGTGCAATCACTACAGCCTTGCTGGCCAGCGCCAGCCTGCAAGCGGCCGAGCCGCTGAAGGCTGTCGGCGCCGGCGAAGGTCAGCTGGATATCGTGGCCTGGCCGGGCTACATCGAACGTGGCGAGAGCGACAAGGCTTACGACTGGGTGAGCGGTTTCGAGAAGGAAACCGGCTGCAAGGTCAACGTCAAGACCGCCGCCACCTCCGACGAGATGGTCAGCCTGATGGCCAAGGGCGGTTACGACCTGGTCACCGCTTCGGGCGATGCCTCGTTGCGCTTGATCGTCGGCAAGCGTGTGCAACCGATCAACACCGCGTTGATCCCGAACTGGAAATCCCTCGACCCACGGCTGAAAGATGCGCCGTGGTACGTGGTCAACAACCAGACCTACGGCACCCCGTATCAGTGGGGCCCGAACGTGCTGATGTACAACACCAACGTGTTCAAGACGCCGCCGACCAGCTGGAACGTACTGTTCGAGGCGCAGAATTTCCCCGACGGCAAACCGAACAAAGGCCGCGTGCAGGCGTATGACGGCCCGATCTACATCGCCGACGCGGCACTGTACCTGAAAACCGCCAAGCCTGAATTGGGGATCAAGGATCCGTATCAACTGACCGAAGCGCAGTACAAAGCCGTGCTCGATCTGTTGCGCGCGCAGCAGCCGCTGATCCACCGCTACTGGCATGACACCACCGTTCAGATGAGCGACTTCAAGAACGAAGGTGTGGTGGCGTCAAGTGCCTGGCCGTATCAGGTCAACGGCCTGATCAACGAGAAACAGCCGATCGCTTCGACCATCCCGAAAGAAGGTGCCACCGGTTGGGCCGACACCACCATGCTGCACGCCGAGGCCAAGCACCCGAACTGCGCGTACAAGTGGATGGACTGGTCGTTGCAGCCGAAAGTCCAAGGTGATGTGGCAGCGTGGTTTGGTTCCCTGCCAGCCGTGCCGGCGGCGTGCAAGGAGAGCGAACTGCTCGGCGCCGAGGGCTGCAAGACCAATGGCTTCGACCAGTTCGACAAGATCGCCTTCTGGAAAACCCCGCAGGCTGAGGGCGGCAAGTTCGTGCCTTATAGCCGCTGGACTCAGGACTACATCGCGATCATGGGCGGTCGGTAAGCCCGAGAACAACTTGGTCTAACTCCCTTTCCCCCTCTCCCCCATGGGGGAGAGGGCTGGGGTGAGGGGGTAGCTTTTGGCTTTGCCCTTGATTTCAGAGCAATGGCCAATAAAGCCACCCTCACCCCCCGCCCTCTCCCGGAGGGAGAGGGAGCTAAAAGCAATATCAGCGCCCTGCACACTTCCTGTAGGAGCTGCCGCAGGCTGCGATCTTTTCGACGCCACATACGACTTTTTGAAAGCCCGCTTTACCGGAGCACCGCACCATGACGCTTGCAGTCCAGTTCACCAACGTTTCCCGGCAGTTCGGCGAAGTGAAGGCCGTTGACCGGGTTTCCATCGATATCCAGGACGGCGAGTTCTTTTCCATGCTCGGCCCTTCCGGCTCGGGCAAGACCACCTGCCTGCGCCTGATCGCCGGGTTCGAACAACCGAGTGCCGGCTCGATCCGCATTCACGGCGCCGAAGCCGCCGGTCTGCCGCCGTATCAACGTGATGTAAACACCGTGTTCCAGGATTACGCGCTGTTCCCGCACATGAACGTGCTGGACAACGTCGCCTACGGCTTGAAGGTCAAAGGCGTGAGCAAAACCGAGCGCCACAAACGCGCCGAAGAGGCGTTGGACATGGTCGCCCTCGGTGGCTACGGCGCACGCAAACCGGTGCAGTTGTCCGGCGGTCAGCGCCAGCGTGTCGCCCTCGCCCGCGCCCTGGTCAATCGCCCACGGGTGCTGTTGCTCGATGAACCGTTGGGCGCTCTCGATCTGAAACTGCGCGAGCAAATGCAAAGTGAATTGAAGAAGCTGCAGCGCCAGCTCGGCATCACCTTCATCTTCGTCACCCACGACCAGACCGAAGCGCTGTCGATGTCCGACCGCGTGGCGGTGTTCAACAAGGGCCGCATCGAACAGGTCGACACTCCGCGTAATCTGTACATGAAACCCACCACCACGTTCGTCGCCGAATTCGTTGGTACTTCGAATGTGATTCGTGGCGATCTCGCACGGCAAATCAGCGGTCATCCGCAGCCGTTTTCGATTCGCCCCGAGCACGTGCGTTTTGCCGAAGGCCCGCTCGCCAGCCATGAAATCGAAGTCAGCGGTCTGCTCCACGACATCCAGTATCAGGGCAGCGCCACGCGCTATGAACTGACCCTGGAAAACGGCCAGACCCTGAGCATCAGCCACGCCAACAATCAGTGGATCGACAGCAGCGCGCAGCACCAGACCGGCCAGCGCCTGAGCGCACGCTGGGCGCGGGAAGCGATGATCCCGCTGCATGACACCGTCGCGAGCGGGGTCTGACATGAGCACGCTCGCAATGACCCAGGCACCGCCCTTGCGCCGGTTTTCCAACCTGCTCTATCGCAAGCCGAACCTTTATCTGTCGCTGCTGCTGGTGCCGCCGTTACTGTGGTTCGGCGCGATCTACCTCGGCTCGTTGCTGGTGCTGTTGTGGCAGGGGTTCTACACCTTCGACGACTTCACCATGGCGGTCATCCCTGACCTGACCCTGGCGAATTTTGCCGCGCTGTTCCAGCCGTCGAACTTCGACATCATCCTGCGCACGCTGAGCATGGCCATCGTCGTGTCGATCGCCAGCGCCATCGTCGCGTTCCCGATTGCGTACTACATGGCGCGCTACACCACGGGCAAGACCAAGGCGTTTTTCTACATCGCGGTGATGATGCCGATGTGGGCCAGTTATATCGTCAAGGCCTACGCCTGGACGTTGCTGTTGGCCAAGGGCGGCGTCGCGCAATGGTTCGTGCAACATCTGGGACTGGAGCCAGTGTTGCAGTTCATTCTGGGGATTCCCGGAGTGGGCGGCAGCACCCTGTCGACCTCGCATCTGGGACGGTTCATGGTGTTCGTCTACATCTGGCTGCCGTTCATGATCCTGCCGATTCAGGCCTCGCTGGAGCGCTTGCCGCCGTCGCTGTTGCAGGCTTCCGCCGACCTCGGTGCCAAGCCGCGTCAGACCTTCGTGCAGGTGATCTTGCCGCTGTCGGTGCCCGGAATTGCGGCCGGTTCGATCTTCACTTTTTCCCTGACCCTGGGCGACTTCATCGTGCCGCAACTGGTCGGGCCGCCGGGCTACTTCGTCGGCAGCATGGTGTACGCCCAGCAAGGTGCGATCGGCAACATGCCGATGGCGGCGGCCTTCACGTTGGTGCCGATTGTGCTGATCGCGGTTTACCTGTCCATCGTCAAACGTCTGGGGGCCTTCGATGCACTCTGAAAAGGCTTCTATCGGTCTGCGCATCGCCGCCTGGGGCGGGTTGGTATTTCTGCACTTCCCGATCCTGATCATCTTCCTTTACGCCTTCAACACCGAGGAAGCCGCGTTCAGCTTTCCGCCGAAGGGCTTCACCCTGCACTGGTTCAGCGTGGCGTTTTCGCGGCCGGATGTGCTGGAGGCGATCAAGCTCTCGCTGCAGATTGCCGCCATCGCCACGTTGATTGCGATGGTGCTCGGCACGCTGGCTTCGGCAGCGTTGTACCGTCGCGATTTCTTCGGCAAACAGGGCATTTCGCTGATGCTGATTTTGCCGATTGCTCTGCCGGGGATCATCACCGGGATCGCGCTGCTGGCAACGTTCAAGACGCTGGGGATCGAGCCGGGGATGTTCACCATCATCGTCGGCCACGCGACCTTCTGTGTGGTGATCGTCTACAACAACGTCATCGCCCGCCTGCGCCGCACGTCGCACAGCCTGATCGAAGCCTCGATGGACCTCGGCGCCGACGGCTGGCAGACCTTCCGCTACATCATCCTGCCGAACCTCGGCTCGGCCTTGCTGGCCGGCGGAATGCTGGCGTTTGCGCTGTCGTTCGACGAAATCATCGTCACCACGTTCACCGCCGGGCATGAGCGCACGTTGCCGTTGTGGCTGCTCAACCAGCTCAGCCGCCCACGGGATGTGCCGGTGACCAACGTGGTTGCCATGCTGGTGATGATGGTGACCATGCTGCCGATCCTTGGCGCGTATTACCTGACCCGGGGTGGCGAGAGCGTCGCGGGCAGTGGTGGGAAATAGACATCTATCGGACACCTAGATCCCCTGTGGGAGCGAGCTTGCTCGCGAAGGGGCCATGACATCCAACATTGATGTCGGCTGACACACCGCCTTCGCGAGCAAGCTCGCTCCCACAGGTTTCTCAATTCGGCCAGAACAATAAAAGTGTTAGCGAGGACAATGAAATGCAAACCAGACTCTTGATCAACGGCCACCTGGTCAACGGCGAAGGCCCGGCCCAACCAGTGCTCAACCCGGCGCTCGGCAGCGTACTCGTGGAAATCAATGAAGCCTCCGAGGCCCAGGTCGACGCCGCCGTGCGCGCCGCCGATAACGCCTTCGCCGAGTGGTCGCAAACCACGCCGAAAGACCGTTCGCTGCTGCTGCTCAAACTCGCCGACGCCATCGAAGCCCATGGCGAGGAACTGGCGAAACTCGAATCCGACAACTGCGGTAAACCCTACAGCGCCGCACTGAACGACGAGATCCCGGCGATTGCCGACGTGTTCCGTTTCTTTGCCGGCGCCAGCCGTTGCATGAGCGGTTCGGCCGGTGGCGAATACTTGCCCGGCCATACCTCGATGATCCGCCGCGACCCGGTAGGCGTGATCGCCTCCATCGCGCCGTGGAACTACCCGCTGATGATGGTCGCCTGGAAAATCGCCCCGGCCCTCGCTGCCGGTAATACCGTGGTGCTCAAGCCGTCGGAACAAACCCCGCTGACCGCGTTGCGTCTGGCCGAACTGGCGTCGGAAATCTTCCCGGCAGGCGTGCTCAATCTGGTGTTCGGTCGCGGTCCTACCGTCGGCAGCCCGTTGGTCACGCATCCGAAAGTACGCATGGTCTCGCTGACCGGCTCCATCGCCACTGGCTCGAACATCATTTCCAGCACCGCCGACAGCGTCAAACGCATGCACATGGAGTTGGGCGGCAAGGCCCCGGTGATCATCTTCGACGACGCCGACATCGATGCCGCCGTCGAAGGCATTCGTACGTTCGGTTTCTACAACGCCGGCCAGGACTGCACCGCCGCGTGCCGGATCTACGCGCAGCAAGGCATCTACGACCAGTTCGTCGAGAAGCTTGGCGCTGCGGTCAGCAGCATCAAGTACGGCTTGCAGGATGATCCGTCGACCGAACTGGGGCCGCTGATCACCGCGCAGCATCGCGACCGCGTCGCCGCATTCGTCGAACGTGCCGTAGCGCAGTCGCACATTCGCTTGATCACCGGCGGCAAGGCTGTTGAAGGCAATGGGTTCTTCTTCGAACCGACGGTGCTGGCCGACGCGCAACAGGATGACGAGATCGTTCGCCGCGAAGTGTTCGGGCCGGTGGTGTCGGTGACCAAATTCACCGATGAAGCGCAGGCGCTGGAGTGGGCCAACGATTCCGACTACGGCCTCGCCTCCTCGGTGTGGACGGCGGATGTCGGACGCGCGCATCGCTTGTCCGCACGGTTGCAGTACGGCTGCACCTGGGTCAACACGCACTTCATGCTGGTCAGCGAAATGCCGCATGGCGGTCAGAAATTGTCCGGCTACGGCAAGGACATGTCCATGTACGGGCTGGAGGACTACACCACGGTTCGGCATGTGATGTTCAAGCATTAACAGCAAAAAGATCGCAGCCTGCGGCAGCTCCTACAGGATGGACGCCGTACCCCTGTAGGAGCTGCCGCAGGCTGCGATCTTTTTTCGCGACACACGGATGATGTCGGCGATTCACCACCAGGCTTCACCAAAACCAAAACAATAACGACCGACCCGGGCGGCGCGTACAAAGCCCCGCCACGGCCTCGGCCATCCGAAATCTGCCGATTTCCCGGAGCAAAACACATGAGTGCCTCACCCGAACTCTCGGCCGCCGTTGCCGACAGCGATGCCGAACAACTGCGCAAACTCGGCTACACCTCGAACTTCAACCGCAGCATGAGCCTGTGGGAAAACTTCGCCCTGGGCTTCACCTATCTGTCACCGGTCGTAGGGGTTTATACCCTGTTCGGCCTGTGCCTCGCCGCCGGCGGGCCACCGATGTTCTGGGCCTATCTGCTGGTCGGTTGCGGGCAGTTGCTGGTGTGCCTGGTCTTCGGCGAAGTGGTTTCGCAGTTCCCGATTTCCGGCGGCGTTTATCCGTGGGCGCGGCGTCTGGTCGGCAAGAAATGGGCGTGGATGGTCGGCTGGATCTACTCCATCGCCCTGTGCGTGACCATCGCTGCGGTGGCTGTCGGTGCCGGCCCGTATCTGGCGGCAATGCTCGGGTTTGAACCGAGCAACAACACCAACATCGTCATCGCGCTGGTGCTGACCTTGTTCGCCACACTGGTCAATCTGAGCGGCACCAAAGTGCTGGCGCGCATCGCGATGTTCGGTTTCCTCTGCGAACTGGTCGGCGCGGTGATCGTTGGCGTGTACCTGCTGATTTTCGAACGCCATCAGCCGTTGAGCGTGCTGTTCAACACCTTCGACATCCGCGTCGACGGCTCGTACCTGCCGGCATTCCTCACCGCCTCGCTGGCGGGGATGTTCCTCTACTACGGCTTCGAGGCCTGCGGCGACGTCGCCGAAGAAACCCCGAACCCCAGCGCAAAAATCCCGGTGGCCATGCGCATGACCATCTATATCGGCGGCATCGCGGCAATGTTCGCTTGCCTGGCGCTGATCCTCGCCGTGCCGGACATGCAAGCGGTGATCAACGGCACCGACAAGGACCCGGTCACCACCATCCTCAACAACGCCTTCGGCCCAGCCGGCTCGAAAGTGGTGATGGGCGTGGTGATGATTTCCTTCATCTCCTGCGTCATCAGCCTGCAGGCTGCGGCGAGTCGTCTGCTGTACTCCTACGCTCGCGATGAAATGGTCATCGGCAGCCGACTGCTGAAAAAGATTTCTCCTACCACTCAGGTGCCCGTTGCCGCGCTGTTCGTGTCCGGCGTCCTGCCCGCCCTGATCATCGCCCTTGGTTTCTTCCTGCAAGACGCCGTGGCCACCATCGTCAGCTTCGCCGCCATCGGCATCTACCTCGCGTTCCAGATGATCGTGCTGGCCGCCCTGTACGCCCGCAGCAAAGGCTGGAAACCCAGCGGCAAATTCACCCTCGGCGCGTGGGGCTGGCCGGTGAACATCGGCGCGCTGGTGTACGGCGTCGGCGCGATCATCAACATGGCCTGGCCACGCACGCCGGATGCGGCGTGGTACGTGAACTATGCGATGGTGTTGAGCACGGCGATCGTGATTGGGGTGGGGTTGGTTTACATGTGGATCGGCAAGCCGTATGACCATGGGAAGGCACCGGCTGGGGATGCTTGGAAGGTGAGTCGCTAAATATCAGCAACCGGCCCGCAAAGATGCGGGCCGGTGCAGGGTGCTAGATGAGTTGAGGCTTGGATAATGTCTCGAACTCATCCATCAGCAAATGGATTTCCGTACTGGGATTGGGCTCGCCACTGACGGCGACATCCTCAAGCACTTTCGGCGCAAGCGTTCTCGCCCGCTGGAACGGCTCACCCAGCAACCGGGTGAAATAACTGATGTCTCTGCCCTTCTCATAACCCGCCATATCCGGCTTAGTCCTCAAGCACTTGTTCACCAGATCACCTGGGGAGTTTTTCCCGGCGGCCCGATATGGCTTCCGACTGAAGCCAAAGTGCAAAAGGAGCCAGAACTCGAAGCACGGATACGATGCGATGACGTTGATTTTTGGATGCAATTTGGCCGTCCTCAACGCACGCTCGAAGCACAGATGCGTATCGCGATCCAATACACAAAATACCTTGTCGAAGCGTTTCTGCCGCATCACTGCCCGCTCAACGATACCGCTCGGGTGTGTCACACCGCAGTGGACGATCTCAACCTGAGCCCTGGCCCGAAAGTGAAATGCGGCTTCCTCCAGATAACGCTTTCCCGACTTGCTGTCCTCACAGAGCACAAGCACTTTGGGTTGCGGTTTGAAGCGTGACGCTTTTCGATCAAACGATTTGTTCAAACTCACCATTGTCAGCCCTGCCTGATCAGCGGCAGCCCGCGATAGCGTCCCTCGAAATAACGTTTCTCAACGTCCTCGCTTTCTCGGCCTTCAAAGTCGTGAACGGAAAACAGACTCGTCGCACCGTAAGCATCACGTTCCGTAATCCAGAACTGATCACGCCGCAGAATCTTTTCATTCATCAGGTGCGTGTCGTGAGTGGTGAAAATCAACTGGGTATTCAGCCCGCTGTCCAAATGTTTGCCAATCAAGTCCACGACAATTTCAGGATGCAGACTGCTGTTCAACTCATCGACACAGAGAACGCCGCTGCCACCAGCCTGATTCATCATGAACCAAGGCAACCAGAAGCCGATCAGGCTCCTGGTACCGCATGACTCTTCGGCAAAATCGAATTCGGCTTCGCCTGAGATACTGGAGTGCGTAAGGGGCAATCTGTCTCCTTGCGCAGCCGCAACGAACTCCTTCAATGTCATTTTTCTGTTGGTTGGAGGCGCCACAGAATGCTCCGAACTGAGCTGGATGGCTGATACAGGAATATCCAGAGCACAGAGAAATTCGCGTAGATCGCTGGTATGACTTTCAGCCATCTGAAGAAAGCGAATCGATGCTGAAGACAGGCTGCGCATGTTGCTCTGTTCGACCACCAGCAGGCCTCTTTGAAACCAGCAAAACGGTGCGCGCAACTGGGTCAGCTCTTCGCTGCTATGGATAACGGCTTGCGCGATGAACAGCATCTTGGGACTGGTCAAACGCCCCCAGGCACAATGTACGTCTTTACCGCCTTCAAGAGTTTTGCCAAAGGTGTAATGCTCGCCCTGAGTATCAACTTGACGGTTGTACAGCAAAGTCTCTTTTCCTTTTGGATAGCAGAGCAATTGTTCATGAACAATTCGCTGTGCCGTCAACGCGAGCACAAATCGATAGCGCAGCCCACATTGCACGAAATCGTATTCAAAAATGCTGGGAGACTCTTTGAGCGCTGCGTCAAAGCGAAAGGATGCAACGGGTAACACGTCATCCTGGATGCCTGCTGGCGTCGCCAGCAACCTGCTCACTATCCCCATCGCACGAACTAGTGAGGACTTGCCTGAAGCGTTCGGGCCATAAATGGCAGCGACCTTGAGCAGGTCCGGAAGTTTTTCAGTGGTCGTGGTGACGTTGAAAGTGTTTCGGGTTTTGCTCAAGCGCGGGCTTGCTGCCATGGACAGGGTTTGCCTGTCACGGAACGAGCGATAATTGGAAACCGAAAATTCGATCAGCATGGAGAAAACCTGCAGTTCGTTGCATGGATCTCCATAAATAATTGAAAAAACGCGCCGCAGATGCAGGCCGGCTGCAGACAGCGCAAAAACAGGCATTTCCTACAGATACAGCCTTCGCGAAAAAGTACTGTTTCCTACGCTGTACTTGCACCTGGACTTGGCGCCGCTAGCGCCTGAACGATGGCGTTTATCCCGCTACTGCAGATTCAGAAGTCCGGGGTCAGAGGCTTGAAGTGCTGGAGTTGACGCACGGCCAGAAGCCGTATCCGGTGTTGGCTACTTGTCGCTGATGCTCACCCGAACAACAAACTTGTGGCTAAGGAGCTTGCTCCCTAACCACAAGTGGCTATCCAAACACTAAAACCGCGAAACACTCCTCATCGCATCCACCAGATACCGCATCGCAATCCGGTCACTCTCTGACAACTCGCGATAACGCTCCACCAGCTTCAGCTCTTCAGAACTCAAACGACGCCTTCTGCGTCCGCTGCTCAGGCAGGGGAAGATGCCGAGCATTTCGGCGATGCCTTGTATTTTTGCCATGGACGATGTCCTTCTCTGATACTTCGAAGAATTGCTTGATCACCACATCGCCCTGCCCCTTATAGCAGCGCCTGTGCCCCGCCGGTCGTGCCGGCCATGTTCATAGAATAGAAATTTAATCGGCGCTGAAAAGCGGTTTTTAGAGTAATTAGTCGAAAAAAGCAGAAATGCCATGTAAATCAGAAAGGCTTGTCAGATATTTAACCGACATGTCTTGTTTCATTGACACTCTGTCACTGTGTATCAACGAATTTTGCTCGGCGAGCGAACCGTTTAAGCTAGCCGGCATCTGTTAATAGTCCGTTGCGTTTGGCCGAAGGCTTGTCCGAACCGTTATTTCTGATCCAGCACGTGCCAGGAAAGGCGCGGGATTGCTCACGACAGGTTGTATTTATGCACCGCAGGAATTTGCTCAAAGCGTCGATGGCCATTGCGGCTTACACCGGTCTCTCGGCTTCCGGCCTGCTGGCCGCCCGGGCCTGGGCGGCCAATGGTGGCGCCGCTGATGGTGAGGCACAGGCCTTCGATTTCGAAGCGCTCAAGCGCCAGGCCAAGCAACTGGCCGGTTCGGCCTATCAGGACAGCAAACAGGTGCTGCCGCCAACGCTGGCGACCATGACCCCGCAGAACTTCAACGCGATCCGCTACGACGGCGATCATTCGCTGTGGAAGGAAAACAAGGGTCAGCTCGATGTGCAGTTTTTCCACGTCGGCATGGGTTTCCGTCAGCCGGTGCGCATGTACAGTGTCGATCCGAAGACCCGGACCGCCCGCGAAGTGCATTTCCGCCCGACGCTGTTCAACTACGAGAACACCTCGGTCGATACCCAGCAGCTCAAAGGTGACCTGGGCTTTGCCGGTTTCAAGCTGTTCAAGGCGCCGGAGCTGGATCGCCATGACGTGGTGTCGTTCCTCGGCGCCAGCTATTTCCGCGCGGTGGATGCGACTGGCCAATATGGCCTCTCCGCTCGCGGCCTGGCCGTCGACACTTACGCGAAAAAGCGCGAAGAATTCCCGGATTTCACCAAATTCTGGTTCGAGACCCCGGATCAGAACGCCACTCGCTTCGTGGTCTACGCCCTGCTCGACTCGCCGAGCGCCACCGGTGCGTACCGCTTCGATATCGATTGCCAGGCCGAGCGCGTGGTGATGGAAATCGACGCCCACATCAACGCGCGTACCGCCATCGAACAACTGGGCATCGCACCGATGACCAGCATGTTCAGCTGCGGCACCCACGAACGCCGCATGTGCGACACCATCCACCCGCAGATTCACGACTCCGATCGCCTGGCGATGTGGCGCGGTAACGGCGAGTGGATCTGCCGTCCGCTGAACAACCCGGCGACCCTGCAGTTCAACGCGTTCGCCGACACCGATCCGAAGGGCTTCGGTCTGGTGCAGACCGACCACGAGTTCGCCAACTATCAGGACACCGTCGACTGGTACAGCAAGCGCCCGAGCCTGTGGGTCGAGCCTACAACCGCGTGGGGCGAAGGCTCCATCGATCTGCTGGAAATTCCTACCACCGGCGAAACGCTCGATAACATCGTCGCGTTCTGGACGCCGAAAAAGCCAGTGGCCGCCGGCGATTCGCTGAACTATGGCTACAAGCTCTACTGGAGCGCCCTGCCACCGGTCGGCACGCCGCTGGCGCGAGTGCATGCGACCCGTTCCGGCATGGGTGGCTTCGTCGAAGGCTGGGCACCGGGCGAGCATTACCCGCCGGTCTGGGCGCGACGCTTTGCCGTGGACTTCACCGGCGGCGGCCTCGATCGCCTGCCGCAGGGCACCGGGATCGAACCGGTGGTCACCTGCTCTAACGGCAAGGTGCAGGACTACAGCGTGCTGGTGCTCGATGACATCAAGGGTTACCGGATCCTGTTCGACTGGTACCCGACCAGCGACAGCGTCGATCCGGTGGAACTGCGCCTGTTCATCCGCACCAATGACCGCACGTTGAGCGAGACCTGGCTGTACCAGTACTTCCCGCCGGCACCGGACAAGCGCAAGTATCCTTGACGATTTGAGGCGCCTGCGCGGGCCTCTTCGCGAGCAAGCCCGCTCCCACTCTGGCTCGCGGTCGATCACACAATTTGTGACTGACACGGAACCAGGGTGGGAGCGGGCTTGCTCGCGAAAGCGGCAGAACATTCAACATCAGATATTGAAGAAACTGCGTCAGGTCAGTGGGCAATACAGATGAATGTCTTTGGGTTCTTGATCAAACAGCTCAGGATCCGGTTGATCAACCGACCGGCAGCCCTGACGTTGATAGAACTCCACGGTGCTGCGCGATTCAGTGGCTGACACATACAACGCCTCGGCACCGAATCGCCGGCCCTGCTCGCAGGCCAGCGCAAACAACTTCGCTCCCAGCCCCTGCCCCCGGTAGTCGCGGCTGATGTGCAGAAACTTCAACTGGCGCATGCTCAGTCCCTGATTGTGAATAACCCGGTTATCCACAACCACCGCCGCGACCAGCGCCTGCCCGTCGAAAACCCCGTATAACCAGCCACCTCGCCGCAAGCACTTCGCCAGCGCCCGCGCATTTTCTTCGGCCTCCCCTTCCGGCCATCCGCGCATGTCGAAACGTGCCGGGTAAAGCACCAGCACGCCGTTCTCCAGGCGATAGCACTCTTCCACCAGCTCACTGCGGTCGATCTGCGCCAGCAGCAGCAAGTCGTGTTCGGTCAGTTCTCGTTCGATCAACATGCTCGACTTCCTTGGCAAATGGCAGGCAAGAAAAAACCCGCCGGTTCAATGGCGGGTTTTATAGACGTTACACCGGTTTGAAATCAATGGCGCAGGTCAGACTCGTGGATCGGCTGATCACGATGGGTCGCGCGTTGATACTGCGCCGGCCACACCGCCTGGCGCCCGCCGAGATCATCGTCGGCGTGCAGCGGCCAGTAAGGATCGCGCAGCAACTCGCGGGCGAGGAAGATGATGTCGGCTTGGCAAGTGCGCAGGATATGCTCGGCCTGCGCCGGCTCGGTAATCATGCCCACGGTGCCGGTGGCGATGCCTGACTCCTTGCGCACCCGTTCGGCGAAGCGCGTCTGATAACCCGGCCCCACAGGAATCTCGGCGTTGGCGGCGGTACCACCGGAGGAGACGTCGATCAGATCCGCTCCCAGTGCCTTGAGGCGACGCGCCAGTTCCACGGTTTCATCCGGGTTCCAGCCGTCTTCAACCCAGTCGGTGGCCGACACCCGGACGAACAGCGGCAGCTCTTGCGGCCACACCTCGCGAACGGCCTCGGTGACTTGCAGCACCAGACGAATGCGGTTTTCGAACGAACCACCGTATTGATCGCGGCGTTGATTGCTCAGCGGTGACAGAAACTGATGCAGCAGATAACCGTGGGCGGCATGTACCTCGACCACGCTGAAACCCGCGGTCAACGCGCGTTTGGCGGCGGCAACGAAGGCCTGAATGACCTCTGCGATCTGCCCTTCATCAAGCTGTTTCGGTTGTGTGTGTTGCGGATCGAAAGCAATCGGCGATGGCCCGACCGGGGTCCAGCCGCCATCCTCCGGTTTGACGCTACCGTGTTTGCCGATCCATGGCCGATGGGTGCTGGCCTTGCGCCCGGCGTGGGCCAGTTGAATGCCGGCAACAGCGCCCTGAGCGGTGATGAAGCGGGTGATGCGTTGCAGCGGTTCGATCTGTTCGTCGTTCCACAAACCGAGGTCTTCGGCGGTGATCCGCCCGTCGGCGGTAACCGCCGTGGCTTCAGTGAATATCAGGCCGGCGCCGCCCACCGCGCGGCTGCCCAGGTGCACCAGATGCCAGTCGTTGGCCAGACCGTCGACGCTGGAGTACTGGCACATCGGCGACACGGCGATGCGGTTGGGCAGGATCAGTTGGCGGAGGGTAAAGGGTTCGAGCAGCAGACTCATGGGGCACCTCTCAAATCAGTGGGCAGGCTCCAGGGTTCTGTTTGAAAAGTCGACGAGTGACAGGAAAAGGTGCAGCACCCGCCCCCGCGGGCAAAAAATTCGACAAGACGTCACAAGGCCAATCAAGCAGTGCTTAGAGCCTAGTCGACAACCGGGGATGAGGGAGGGTTCAGAGTGATTCAGTGTGTGAAAGGGTGCTTTCGCGAGCAGGCCCGCTCCCACAAGGGCAACACTGTACCTGTGGGCGCGGGCTTGCTCGCGAATGGCGTCAGCGCGGTTCGATGTGGGCAATCATCAGTTGCACCGTCTCGTTACCACGAAACTCGTTAACGTCGAGCTTATAGGCAAGTTCGACCCACTGAATGGTCGGGTTCGGCCACACATCGCGGTCGATACCGAAGGCAATGCCATCGAGCTTCACCGAACCGCACTCGCTTTTCAGCACCACTTTCAGGTGCCGCTCGCCGACCACCCGCTGCTCGACCAACTGGAACACGCCATGGAACAGCGGCTCCGGAAAATGCTGGCCCCAAGGCCCGGCATGACGTAATGCACGAGCCAGCTCCAAGTGGAACTCCTCGACCGCAAGCGTGCCATCCGACAGCATCCGCCCGGTCAGGTCTTCTTCGCGAAGTTGCCGCCGCACTTCGGCATCGAAAGCCTCGGCGAACAGCGGAAAATTCTCTTGCGGCAAGGTCAGGCCGGCCGCCATCGCGTGACCGCCGTACTTGGCGATCAGGTTCGGATGCTGCGCCGCCACCACGCTCAAAGCATCGCGGATGTGGAAACCCTGCACCGAACGGCCCGAGCCCTTGAGCAAACCATCGCCGGCATCGGCGAAGGCAATGGTCGGGCGGAAATAACGCTCTTTCATCCGCGAGGCGAGAATGCCGATCACGCCCTGGTGCCACTCGGGATCGAACAGGCACAGGCCAAACGGCATCGACTCCACCGGCAAGTCCTTGAGCTGGGCCAGTGCCTCGCGCTGCATGCCCTGCTCGATGGATTTGCGATCCTGGTTCATGCCGTCCAGTTGCGCGGCCATTTCCCGCGCCAGATTAGCATCGGCGGTCAGCAGGCATTCGATGCCCAGGCTCATATCGTCCAGACGCCCCGCCGCGTTCAAACGCGGGCCGACGATGAATCCCAGGTCTGTGGAGGTAATCCGCGCCGCGTCACGCTTGGCGACCTCAAGAATCGCCTTGATCCCCGGACGGGCACGCCCGGCGCGAATCCGCTCGAGGCCCTGATGCACCAGAATGCGGTTGTTGGCGTCCAGCGGCACCACGTCGGCGACGCTGCCCAGCGCCACCAGATCCAGCAGTTCACCGATGTTCGGCTGCGGTTTGCTTTCGTACCAGCCGAGGCTGCGCAGGCGCGCGCGCAAGGCCATCAACACGTAGAAAATCACCCCGACCCCGGCCAGCGCCTTGCTCGGAAACTCACAGCCCGGCTGGTTCGGGTTGACCAGCGCATCGGCCAGCGGCAGTTCATCGCCGGGCAAGTGGTGGTCGGTGATCAAGACTTTCAGCCCTGCGCGCTTGGCGGCGGCCACGCCTTCGACGCTGGAGATGCCGTTGTCGACGGTGATCAGCAACTGCGGCTCGCGCGTCAGGGCGACTTCGACGATTTCCGGGGTCAGGCCATAGCCGTATTCAAAGCGGTTCGGCACCAGATAATCGACATGCGCCGCGCCCAGCAGACGCAAGCCGAGCACGCCGACCGTACTGGCGGTCGCGCCATCGGCGTCGAAGTCACCGACGATCAGAATCCGCTGACGCTGCTCCAGCGCCGTCACCAGCAGATCCACCGCCGCCTCGATGCCCTTGAGCTGCTGGAACGGAATCAACCGCGCCAGACTTTTATCCAGCTCCGCCTCGGACTGCACGCCCCGCGCGGCGTACAAACGCGTCAGCAAAGGTGGCAGGTCACCGAGAAACGGCAGCGTGGCAGGCAACGGTCGAGGATCAATACGCATGGGGTAACGGAAACTTCTCTTGAATACGTGGGATTAATCAGTGAACGACGCAGGATCAGCCGCGTTCACCGGCCAGCCATTCCAGCTGGACTTCGTGCTGGCCACGGTCGTCAGTGACGAAGATCGTGCCTTCGCTGATCATCACGTCCCACTTGATGACGCGCGGCATGTCCTTGGCCAGGGTTTCCAGCACCTCTTGCGGCACGGCGGCGATGTTGACGTTTTTCAGGTTCTTGGCCACCGGTACCACTTTGCCTTCCCACACGCGCAGGCTGCCGTAGGCCAGCAGGCTGGTACGTTCGGTGCGACGCGAGCACCAGGTCAGACGATCGGCGTCCGGCTGGCCAACTTCGATCCAGTGCAGAACGCGGTCATCCAGGCTTTTTTCCCACAGCGCAGGTTCATCCACGTCCGACAGACCACGGCCAAACGACAGCAGCTCGTTGTACCAGAGGGCGTAGGCCAGCAGCCGCACGGTCATGCGCTCTTCGGTTTCCGAAGGGTGACGGGCGATGGTCTGCTTGACGCTCTCGTAGACGTTACGGTCGAGGTCGGTGAGGTTCAGTTCGAATTTGTACGTGGTAGACGGCTGGGCCATGAACGGGCTTCTTGATACGAGGAAAGTCGGCAAGTCTAACCGATGCCGTAGGCAATCATCGAATTGATGGCGATCAACCTGCGGCGTCTGACAGCCGGCTATGTTAAAACGCTGTATCCGCTCAGCCTTGTCCTACAGGATTCAGTATGCCGTTCGCCAACAAACCGCTCAGCGGTGTGAAAGTCATTGAATTGGGTACGTTGATTGCCGGGCCGTTTGCCTCGCGCATTTGCGGCGAGTTCGGCGCCGAAGTGATCAAGATCGAATCGCCCGACGGCGGCGATCCGCTGCGCAAGTGGCGCAAATTGTATGAAGGCACCTCGCTGTGGTGGTTCGTCCAGGCGCGCAATAAAAAGTCGCTGACGCTGAACCTCAAGCACCCCGAGGGTCTGGCGATCCTGAAAAAACTCCTCGGCGAAGCCGACATCCTGATCGAGAACTTTCGCCCCGGCGTGCTGGAAAAACTCGGGCTGAGCTGGGAAACCCTGCACGCGCTGAATCCGAAACTGGTGATGGTGCGCCTCTCCGGTTTCGGCCAGACCGGGCCGATGAAAGATCAACCGGGCTTCGGCGCGGTCGGCGAGTCCATGGGGGGTTTGCGCTACATCACCGGTTTCGAGGACCGGCCACCGGTGCGCACCGGGATTTCCATCGGCGATTCGATTGCCGCGCTGTGGGGCGTGATCGGCGCGCTGATGGCGCTGCGTCATCGCGAGGTCAACGGCGGGCTCGGCCAAGTGGTCGATGTCGCGCTGTACGAGGCGATTTTCGCCATGATGGAAAGCATGGTGCCGGAGTTCGACGTGTTCGGTTTCATCCGCGAGCGTACTGGCAACATCATGCCGGGCATCACGCCGTCATCGATCCACACCAGCGCCGACGGCAAGCACGTGCAGATCGGTGCCAATGGCGACGCGATCTTCAAGCGCTTCATGCTGATCATCGGCCGCGAGGATCTGGCCAACGACCCGACGCTGGCGAGCAACGATGGGCGCGATAATCGTCGCGACGAGTTGTATGGGGTGATCGACCGCTGGGTCAACTCGCTGCCGCTGCAAAATGTGCTCGACCTGCTCAATCAGGCGGATGTACCGGCCAGCCGGATCTTCAGTGCCGAAGACATGTTCAGCGATCCGCAGTACCTCGCTCGGGAAATGTTCCTGCAGGCGAAACTGCCGGACGGCAAGCCTTTCAAGATGCCGGGCATCGTGCCGAAACTCTCTGAGACACCGGGCACTTCCGAATGGGTCGGACCGCAACTCGGTGAACACAATGCGCAGGTACTGCACGATCTTGGCTACGACGAACAGCAGATCGCCCGACTGCGCGCAGACGGAGCCATTTAATCTGAAACATCACTGGACATCGGACGCCAACCGCGCCCACCACTGGTGGACGTGGCGGCTGTTCGGCCTGTTGTTTCTGCTCGCCCTGCCCGCCTGGGCACAGGCGAAACCCACGCTGGTCTGGTTGTTGCGCGATCTGCCGCCCCTGACCATCTTCGAAGGCCCGAAAAAGGGTCAGGGCGTCATCGACCAACTGCTGCCGATGCTGATCGCCGGCATGCCGCAATACGAACACACGCTGATGCGGGTCAATCGCGCCCGCGGCATGCAGATGCTGCACGAGCCGTCCTTCACCTGCGACCCCTCGCTGATCTGGAGCAAGGAGCGCACGCAATGGATCGCTTTTTCTATCCCGGCATTTCGCGCTGTCAGCAATGGTCTGGTGGTGCGGCAGAAAGATCGCGACGTACTGGCACCTTACCTGGTCGATGGCGAAGTCGATCTGACGGAATTTCTGGCCAATGGCGAAATCAAGGTCGGGGTCGTCGCAGAGCGTAGTTACGGCGAATTTCTCGACAATCTGCTCAAGCAGGCACCCGGCGGCGCACTGACGCCGCATTACGGCAACGATGCCCTGAGCAGCCTGCTGTCGATGCAGCGTCTGGGGCGTCTGCAAGTGGTTTTGGGTTACTGGCCGGAGATCCGCTATCAGGCGCAGCAGGCGCAAATTGCCGAAGATGAACTGGTGTTCTACCCGATTCGCGGCACCGGCAAGTATCTGTCTGGCTATGTCGGATGTTCCGATACGCCCCAGGGCCGTCAGGCGATCAGCGAGATCAATCAACTGCTGCGTACCCTGCCCCATGCGCAACTTGACCGGTCGTACGCCGACTGGCTGGATCCCGAGATGCGCACGGATTACCTGCAACAGGCGCGGATGTTTTTCGAGCAGCAGACCGCGCAATAAAATCTGCGGGCAAAAGAAACCCCGAGAAGTGGGGAGACGACTCGGGGTTAAACGTGGTCTACATAAAGACCCGTAGCAGCAAGCGACAAGCACCGGAGCACAATGCTTGATCCTGCTGTTATGGGGTCTGACTGACGGGAGTGCAGGAAGGTTCCCACAAAAAATATTTCATCTTTACAGTGCCGCGCGCTTATCCAGCGCTGCATTGCGCAAAGCCGCGATCACACAGGGCTCCAGTCGACCTTCGGCGATCAGCACATCACGGTGCAAACCGTCGACCACATCGGTCAGCAGGCGCTTGTCGGTCAATTGCGCCTGATTGAATTCGCGCTCCACCACGATGGCCCCGTTGCTGTTCTTCAGCGTCACCAGGCATTCGCCATGGGCGCCACACGGAGTCAACGTGACCTGATACGGGCTCAGAGCCTCACCGAGCAATAGACTGATACTTTCCATCTCGATCTCCACTCAATAGTCCGAAAACATTGTGCCTGGGGCGTGTTCACAATAAATGACCACCCGCCCGAGAAGAAAGTTCTGAATACCGCGCTGCTCCCGGAGCAGTTAGCGGTCTGTCAAAGAATGCACGGTGAAGATGACAGAAACAAAACCGTCGGTTCAGGCATCCGACGGATGGGCTGCCGTTTGCAGGTAGCTGTCCAGCAGCCCGCGCATCAGTACCGCCGAGACCGGCGTCTGCAAGCGCCCCAGCAGCTTCAGGTCCTGAGCGTGCAGCATGCTTTCGAGATCGCTCAGCAGACCCGGTGCCATCCGCCCCAGCAGGATGACGGCGCTGGCCTCCCGTCGGGCCGCCAGATGCCGGATCAGTGCCAGGCCTTCCCCGCCTTCCAGTTGCGGATCGCAGATCGCGATGTCGACCCGGGTACGACGCTCCAGCGAACAGCGCGCCGAAGACAGCGACGGCGCCGTCAGTACGTCATAGATGCCGACCGCGTTGAGCATCTGGTGCAACGCCATCATTCGATAAGGATCAGGTTCTAGAATCAGGACTTTGAGCGAGCGCATGGGCGACCTCGGAAACGGCAATCGCGGATTTGTCCGCAGTTGCCGCCCACTTTAGGGCAGCCTCCTTCAGTCCCCCATCGGAAAAGGAGGCGCGTGACATAGGAAATTTCCCTGTATCACTGCGATGTCATACCGTTGTTGCGTCGCGCTGAGTGATATCCGTCCAGCCGCCGAGCAGGCCTCGCAATTCGCCTTTCGCGCTGTAGAACGGCACGGTCCACTGGTAGATTTCCCGATTGCCATTATTGAATTGCAGGCGGCGTCTACTGAAGCGGGTTCTGCGTGTCCTCAACTGAATCATGAACTCATCATGCAGTATCCCGGCGGTGGCTCGCGGTAGCGCATCGACGTCGATCAAGCGGCATCCTTTCACCTGCTCAAAGCGAATCGACAACGCCTCTTCATAACTTTTGTTGCACAGAATCAGGCGCCCCTCCAGGTCTCGAACGAACACCGGATCAGGCATGGCATCAATCAACGCACGCTGGAACACCAACTGATCGCCGAGTTCGCTTTGCACGTCTCGATGCTGTTTGATCACAGCCGCCATTCGCCGATTCCATAACAGCGACATCACACAAAAGCCCCCGACCAGAACCACGCCCCAGCAGCTCGATCGGAGCCAGTGCTGCCAACCGGCGGCGGCCGGCTTCGGGCCGATGCCGCCCAGCCATTTCAGGCGAATGG
Source organism: Pseudomonas sp. RSB 5.4 (assembly GCF_037126175.1). Lineage (NCBI taxonomy): Bacteria > Pseudomonadati > Pseudomonadota > Gammaproteobacteria > Pseudomonadales > Pseudomonadaceae > Pseudomonas > Pseudomonas sp. RSB 5.4. Next base: position 5,787,190 of record NZ_CP146986.1, on the reverse strand, counting down.
CTCGTAGCTCTGAGGCCGGGAATGCTTCCAGAGCCTTGTTCAGAATGCTCAGCAATTGCGGCTGGCCTCTGCGCACCGCCAGAAGATCGGCCTCCCACTTGCCCTCCAGCAGTTCGCCGACCTGCAGCAGGCCCGAAGGGTAGAGTTGCGCGCCGATCTCGTTTTCGATGGTGGCATAGGCTTCGCCGCTCTCGACCAACGCCCGCGCCTCGGCATAGGTTTTGACCGAACGTAATTCGATGGACGGATAATCGCGCCGGATCATCCCCTCCAGCGCGTGCCGGCCAGGTAATACCAGCACCCGTTTGGCCAACTGCTCCAACGATTCCAGACCGGGTTCGCCGGCACGGCCGACGAACACCCAGCCGGCACCACCAAAGGCATGGCTGAAATCCAGACTCAAACGGCGCTCATCATTCATCGCCAGGGTCGTGCTCATGTCCGCTGCACCGGTTTCCAGGCGCTCGAGCATCTGCGCGGTCGAGAAGGATTCCCGGTAGATGAACTGTAATCCGGTCATGGCACTGATGCGTTTGAGCACATCACTGTTAAGGCCACTCCAGTGACCGTGCTCATCCAGGAACAGGTACAACGGGTATTGCTCCGCTGCCACGATCACCGTCGGGTTATCCCGGATCCATTGCAGCTCTTCCTCATCCAGCACCACGGTGCCGATGTTCAACTGCTCTTCATCATGCGCCAGGTGCGCCGCCGCACCCACGCGCCAACCCCACAACAGGCACAACAGAAGTACCCGCTTCAGGGTGTGTTTCCATCCTCTTTCAAACAGCATTGCCACTTCCTTCGTGATCGACTCACCCGTCCTTCATGGGCGAAAACCCGAGCAGTGTGGCAGCAGAAACAAAAAAGCCCGTCAGGAGACGGGCTTCAAAATGTGACAGCTTTTTCGACTTACAGCGGCTTGCCGCGGTTGCCATGCTGGCTGACAAAGGCCTGTACGGCTTTCAGTTCGTTTGGCAAAACGGTGCAGCGCTCGTTTCGCTCAAACAAATCAGAAAGATGTGCAGGCAGTTCGAGAGCTTTTCCTACACCTGCTTTCTCTACGGCATCCGGGAACTTCACCGGATGCGCCGTGCCCAGGATCACCATCGGGATGTCCAGACTGCGACGGCATTCGCGTGCGGCCTTGACGCCGATGGCGGTGTGGGGATCCAGCACTTCGCCGCACTGCGCGTAGACTTCGGCAATGGTTTCGCAGGTTTGCGCATCGTCCACGGCCAGCGAGTCGAACAGCTTGCGGGCTTCAGTCCAGCGCTCTTGCTCGACGCTGAAACCGCCACCCTGCTTGAACGAATCCATCAAACCGGCAATCGCCGCACCGTTGCGACCGTGCAGGTCGAACAGCAGGCGTTCGAAGTTCGACGAGACCATGATGTCCATCGACGGCGACAGCGTGGCGTGCAGGGTTTCCTTGACGTACTGGTTGCCGCTCATGAAGCGGTGCAGGATGTCGTTGCGGTTGGTGGCGACGATCAACTGGTTGATCGGCAGGCCCATGTTGCGTGCCAGGTAACCGGCGAAGATGTCGCCGAAGTTGCCGGTCGGTACCGAGAACGCCACCGAACGTGCCGGGCCGCCCAACTGCAGGGCTGCGTGGAAGTAGTAAACGATCTGGGCCATGATCCGCGCCCAGTTGATCGAGTTCACCGCGACCAGGCGCGTGCCCTTGAGGAAGCTCTGGTCGGCGAAGCTGTTCTTGACCATTTCCTGGCAGTCATCGAAGTTGCCTTCGATGGCGATGTTGTGGATGTTCTCACCGAGGATGGTGGTCATCTGCCGACGCTGCACTTCGGACACACGGTTGTGCGGGTGCAGGATGAAGATGTCGACGTTTTCGCAATGCTTGCAGCCTTCGATGGCGGCCGAACCGGTGTCACCCGAGGTGGCGCCGACGATCACCACGCGCTCGCCGCGCTTTTCCAGCACGTAATCGAGCAGCCGACCGAGCAGTTGCAGGGCGAAGTCCTTGAACGCCAGGGTCGGGCCGTGGAACAGCTCGAGCACCCATTCGTTGCCGTTCAGCTGACGCAGCGGGGCAACGGCGCTGTGCGAGAACACACCGTAGGTTTCTTCGAGGATCTTTTTGAAATCGGCGTCAGGAATGCTGCCGGTGACGAACGGGCGCATGACGCGGAAAGCCAGCTCGTGATACGGCAGTCCGGCCCAGGAGGCAATTTCTTCCTGGGTGAAACGTGGCAGGTTTTCCGGGACGTACAGACCGCCGTCAGTGGCCAGACCGGCCAGCAGGACGTCTTCGAAATTCAGGGCCGGTGCCTGGCCGCGGGTACTGATATAACGCATGTTTTCAAACCTTCGGTTTGAGCTGCGAGCTTCAAGCTTCAAGCTGCAAGCTGAGTGTCACTGGCCTCTAGCTTGCCGCTTGCCGCTCGTAGCTTGCCGCTGCTTAGTTAAGGTGCTCGACGCGGATCCGCACAACCGGACCGTTGACGCCGGCCAAGGCTTCCAGAGCGGCAATCGCATCGTTCATGTGCTGTTCCAGCACGCGGTGGGTCAGCAGGATCATCGGCACCAGACCGTCGTGTTCCTCGACTTCCTTCTGCATGATCGACTCGATGTTGATGCCGCGCTCCGAGAGGATGCTCGCCACCTGAGCCAGTACGCCCGGATGGTCCTTGGCCTGGATGCGCAGGTAGTAGGCGCTTTCGCAGGCTTCGATCGGCAGGATCGGATGCGCCGACAGCGAGTCCGGCTGGAAGGCCAGGTGCGGCACGCGGTTTTCCGGATCGGACGTCATGGCGCGAACCACGTCCACCAGGTCGGCGATCACCGACGAAGCGGTCGGCTCCATGCCCGCACCGGCACCGTAGAACAGCGTCGAACCGGCGGCGTCACCGTTGACCATCACGGCGTTCATCACGCCGTTGACGTTGGCGATCAGACGATCCGCCGGGATCAGCGTCGGGTGTACACGCAACTCGATGCCGGCCGCAGTGCTGCGCGCCACGCCGAGGTGCTTGATGCGGTAGCCCAGCGCTTCGGCGTAGTTCACGTCGGCGGTGGTCAGTTTGGTGATGCCTTCGGTGTAAGCCTTGTCGAATTGCAGCGGAATGCCGAACGCGATCGACGCCAGAATCGTCAGCTTGTGCGCTGCGTCGATGCCTTCGACGTCGAAGGTCGGATCGGCTTCGGCGTAGCCCAGCGCTTGCGCTTCGGCCAGCACGTCTTCGAAGGTGCGACCCTTCTCGCGCATTTCGGTGAGGATGAAGTTGCCGGTGCCGTTGATGATCCCGGCGACCCAGTTGATGCGGTTGGCGGACAGGCCTTCACGGATCGCCTTGATCACCGGAATGCCACCGGCCACGGCCGCTTCAAACGCCACGATCACGCCTTTCTCGCGTGCCTTGGCGAAAATTTCATTACCGTGAACGGCAATCAGTGCCTTGTTCGCGGTGACCACATGCTTGCCATTCTCGATGGCCTTGAGTACCAGCTCGCGGGCAACGGTGTAGCCGCCCATCAGCTCTATGACGATGTCGATCTCAGGGTTCGTGGCCACTTCGAAGACATCGTTGGTAATCGCAATACCGGTCGTCTGGAACTGAGGCTTTGGCGTGCGCGTGGCAATTTGTGCCACTTCGATCCCACGCCCGGCACGACGAGCAATTTCCTCGGCGTTGCGCTGAAGTACGTTGAAGGTACCGCCACCGACGGTCCCTAACCCACAGATGCCTACTTTGACCGGATTCACTGTGAACTCCCCATGAAACGGCCGACGCAAGGTCGGCCGGAAAACAACCGCGTGTTCGCGGCTCTCTATTAATGGCCCGGCGAAGTTACCGCCGGACCATGATCGTCAAAGGCTGACCGTGACGATGCGAATTACTTGGCGCCCAGCGCCAGTTTGGCGACTTGTGGCGCCGGCTGGTAGCCCGGAATGACCTGTCCGTCGGCCAAAACGATGGCCGGTGTACCGTTCACGCCGATCGACTGACCCAAAGCGAATTGCTTGGAAACCGGGTTATCGCACTTGGCGGCCTTGATTTCCTTGCCATCGACCATTTTGTCCATGGCCGCTTTCTTGTCTGCCGAGCACCAGACCGCTTGCAGCTGCTCGTCACCCGGCGAGCCGAGGCCCTGACGCGGGAACGCTACATAACGCACTTCGATGCCGCGCTTGTTCAGCTCAGGCACTTCGGCGTGCAGCTTGTGGCAGTACGGGCAGGTGGTGTCGGTGAACACGGTGATGTGCGATTTGGTCTCGCCCACGGCCGGATACACCACGGTTTCGGCCACCGGAATGGCATTGATCAGTTTGGAAATACCCGCGCGTTCGGCTTTCTCGGTCAGGTTGACCGGTTTGCCGTCCTTGAGCTGGAACAGGTAGCCCTGAACGATGTACTGGCCGTCGGCGCTGGCGTACAGCACGCGGCTGCCCTTGAGCTTGACTTCATACATGCCCGGCAACGGGCTGGCGCTGATGCTTTCTACCGGAACCTCGAGTTCGAGTTTTTCCAGGCTTTGACGAATGGCTTTGTCGGCCGCGTCATCGGCGACGGCAAAGGTGCTGACCAACGCAATGGCGGCGGCGGCGAAAATCTGGGTCAGACGCATGAGAACTCCTGAAGGCGGACAAATGAAACGGTCAGAACGCCCGAGCCGGAACACCGGGTCATAACCGTCCATCGTGCAAACCGGCAAAGCCTACCACATAAGGCTCGCATGGCCGAATGCGCCTGACACAAGACACTCAAGGCTGACTGGCACACATTATTGTGGTGAGGGGATTTATCCCCGATGCAGGCGCTGCGGTCGTAAATGGATACTTTGGTATTTTTATTAAACCCAAAGTTTTTGGGGCTGCTGCGCAGCCCATCGGGGATGAATCCCCTCGCCACAGGAAATTACTCCAACATTGAAGGTTGCATCAGCCTCTTGGGTGATGTTTGGCGTGCAGGTCCTGCAAGCGGGCACGCGCCACATGGGTGTAGATCTGCGTGGTCGACAAATCACTGTGGCCGAGCAGCATCTGCACCACCCGCAGGTCGGCGCCGTGGTTGAGCAGGTGCGTGGCGAACGCATGACGCAGGGTGTGCGGCGACAGCGATTTGCCGATCCCGGCGACCTTGGCCCAATGCTTGATCCGGTGCCAGAAGGTCTGGCGGGTCATCTGCTCGCCGCGCTGGCTGGGGAACAGCACATCGCTGGGGCGCCCGCCGAGCAGCTCGCTGCGGCCATCGCGCATATAGCGGTCGATCCAGACGATCGCCTCTTCGCCCATCGGCACCAGCCGCTCCTTGCTGCCCTTGCCCATCACCCGCAACACGCCCTGACGCAGATTGACCTGCTCCAGGGTCAGGCTCACCAGTTCGGTCACCCGCAAGCCGCAGGCGTACAGCACTTCAAGCATGGCGCGGTCACGCTGGCCGATGGCTTCACTCAGATCCGGCGCTTTGAGCAGCGCTTCGACGTCAGCTTCCGACAACGATTTGGGCAGCGGCCTGCCCAGTTGCGGCATGTCGACGCGCAAGGTCGGATCGACCGTAATCAGTTTTTCCCGCAGCAGATAGCGATAAAAGCCACGCACACCGGAAAGAAATCTGGCGGTGGAACGGGGTTTGTAGTTCTGCTCCAGGCGCCAGGACAGGTGATCGAGGATCAACTCGCGACCGGCATTGATCAGCTCGAGGTTTTTCTCCTGCAGCCAGCCGTTGAACAGCGCCAGATCGCTGCGGTAGGCGCCGCGGGTGTTGTCGGACAGACCTTTTTCCAGCCACAGGGCGTCGAGGAATTGGTCAATCAGTGGATGGTCGATGGCAGGCATGGGCGCTCAAGACACGCAACCTCCAGGGCTGCGCGCAAATGTAGAGTGAACTGTAGGAATGGCCGCTAGTCTTTCATAGCCCGCAATTTCAAGGAACAGGGAGCTTCAATGAACGAGCAGCAAATTCTCTTGGCATTTGGCGGGATCGGCGCCGCGGCGCTGGGTTGCCAGTGGCTGGCGTGGCGCCTGAAGCTGCCGGCGATTCTGTTTCTGTTGCTGACCGGGATTCTCGCAGGCCCGGTACTGGGCTGGCTCGATCCGCAGGAAATGTTCGGCCCGCTGCTGATGCCGCTGGTGTCGCTGGCGGTGGCGTTGATCCTGTTTGAGGGCAGCCTGACCCTGCATCTGTCGGAATGGCGCGAAATCGGCAGCGTCGTGCATCGGCTGGTGACCCTCGGCGCACTCACGACCTGGGTGGTGATTGCCGTCGCGACCCATTTCCTGCTCGGCTTCGACTGGTTGCTGGCGATTCTGTTCGGCAGCCTGACGCTGGTGACCGGGCCGACGGTGATCGTGCCGATGTTGCGGGTGGTGCGGCCGAAAGCCTCGATCGCCAACATCCTGCGCTGGGAAGGCATCGTCATCGACCCGATCGGTGCCCTGCTCGCGGTGGTGGTCTACAGCTTCATCATTGCCCGCTCCGAGGGCAACGGCCTCGAACAGAGTCTGCTGACCTTCGGCGGCGTGATTGTCTGCGGCAGCGTATTCGGGGTGGTCGGCGGCTGGGTGCTGGGCACCGTCATCCGGCGCCAATGGCTGCCGGAATACCTGCATAACCTCGCCTCGCTGGCGGCGGTGTTGGGGATCTTCATTGCGTCCAATCAGGTGATGCACGAGTCCGGCCTGCTCGCGGTGACGCTGATGGGCATGTGGCTGGCGAACATGAAGGGCGTGGATGTGCGGCACATCCTGCACTTCAAGGAAAACCTCAGCGTACTGCTGATTTCCGGGTTGTTCATTCTGCTGGCGGCGCGGCTGGATCTGCATGCCCTGATCGGCCTCGGGCCGTTGGTGCTGATTCTGCTGCTGGTGATTCAACTGATCGCGCGCCCGCTGAACGTGCTGTTGAGCACTGCCGGCTCCAGCCTGAGCTGGCGTGAACGCGCCCTGCTGTGCTGGATCGCCCCGCGCGGGATCGTGGCGGCGGCGGTCTCGGCGATTTTCGCGATTCGTCTGGATCAAGCCGGGCACGAAGGTGCGCTGCTACTGGTGCCGCTGACTTTCGCGGTGATCATCGGCACCGTGGTGCTGCAAAGCGCAACAGCACGCCCCTTGGCGCGCTTGCTGAACGTGGCGGAACCCGCGCCGAGCGGCTTCCTGATCGTTGGAGCAAACGGCCCGGCGCGTCTGTTGGGCAAGTCGTTGCAGCAATTGGGCAGCCGGGTGCTGTTGACCGATTCGAGCTGGGAGAACATTCGTGCGGCGCGCATGGAGGGGTTGCCGACCTATTTTGGTAACCCGGCTTCGCAGCATGCCGATGCGCATCTGGATCTGGTGGGGTTGGGGCACTTGCTGGCGCTGTCGCCTTCAGGCGAGCTGAATACTTTGGCGGCGATGCGCTTTCGCCATGACTTCGGTCATCAGCGTCTATTTGGCCTGGCCAGCGGTCAGGAAAGTCGTCGCAGCGACAAGCACCGGGCGAGTCTCGAGCATCGCGGCAATCAGCTGGGGAGCGAGGCGCTGACCTATGCCAAGCTGGCCAGTCTGATCAGCAATGGCGCCGAGTTGTACAGCACAACGCTGACGGACGGTTTTGGCTGGGAGGACTACCAGGCATTGCATGGCAGTCGGGCGACCCTGCTGTTCATGCGCGATGACAGCGGCTGGGTGCATGTGGTGACGCCGGAGACTGCTTTGAAACCGGGATCAGGGTGGACGCTGTTGGCGTTGATTCAGCCTGAGAGCAGCAGCGCCTGAGCTGACGCCTTCGCGAGCAAGCCCGCTCCCACAATGTCCGTGTCGTACATAAACGTTGTAGACGACACAAAACCTGTGGGAGCGGGCTTGCTCGCGAAGGCCGCGACTCGGTTACAGATCAGGCAGAAAATCCGGGCAGCACCGGCACCGGCCGCTTGTCATCGTCGATGGCCACAAAGCTGAACTGCCCATGGATCGCCTTCTCGCGCCCGTCACAGCTCATGCTCTCGACGAACACTTCCACCTCGACCTTGAGGCTGGTGTTACCCACTTTGATCACCCTGCCCACCAGTTCGACGATGGAGCCGGCCGGGATCGCGTGATTGAAGTCGATGCGGTCGGTGGACACGGTCACCAGCGGCAAACGGCAGAAACGCGTGGCGGTGATGAACGACACTTCGTCCATCCACGCCAGCGCGGTGCCGCCGAACAGGGTGTTGTGGTGGTTGGTGGTCGGCGGGAAGACGGCTTTGGTCACGCGGGTCACCGAGAGTTCGGTGCGGCGTTCGATTTCCTGGTCACGGGTGGTCATGAAGAATGGCTCTGATTTCTGGCTCCCGAAACACAAGCAAGATCAAAAGATCGCAGCCTTCGGCAGCTCCTACAGTGGGGGCAGTTTATTGCAGGCAACAAAAAAGCAGCCCGTAGGCTGCTTTTTTCTGCATCGGAAGCTGGACTTAAGCCAGTTTTTCCTTGATGCGAGCTGCTTTACCCGACAGGTCGCGCAGATAGTACAGCTTGGCTTTACGTACGTCACCGCGACGTTTAACAGCCATGCTGTCGATCTGCGGGGAGTAGGTCTGGAAAGTACGTTCTACGCCAACACCGTTGGAGATTTTACGAACGGTGAACGCACTGTTCACGCCGCGGTTACGCTTGGCGATTACAACGCCTTCGAACGCTTGCAGACGGGAACGATCGCCTTCCTTCACTTTCACCTGAACGACAATGGTGTCGCCTGGGGCAAAGGTAGGGATTTCTTTGGTCATCTGCTCTGCTTCGAGTGCAAGGATGATTTTGTTGGTCATGCTGTGCTCCTAAGGTAAATCAACTGATCTACCATCGATACGTTGTTAACTATCGTCCCGCTCGCGGATGTATTCCTCGAGCAGCTTCTTCTCTTCTCCAGAAAGCGAGCGGCTTTCCAGAAGATCGGCGCGTCGTTCATAGGTCCTACCAAGGGACTGCTGTAAACGCCAACGCCGGATATGCGCGTGATTGCCACTTAGCAACACGTCGGGAACACGCTGATCCGCATACACCTCAGGTCGGGTGTAGTGCGGGCAATCCAGCAGACCATCCGTAAAGGAATCTTCCTCAGCGGAATCCGCATGCCCTAAAGCTCCGGGCAGCAGTCGTGTAACCGCATCGATCATGACCATGGCCGGCAGCTCGCCGCCAGACAGTACATAGTCACCAATCGACCACTCTTCATCGACATGAGCCTCAATAAAGCGCTCGTCAATGCCTTCATAGCGGCCGGCAATCAGGATCAATGCATCCGATTTTGCCAACTCGCGTACCGCCGACTGAGTCAGTTGACGGCCTTGGGGGGACAGGTAAATCACCTTCGCCGCCTCCCCGGCTGCTGCCTTGGCCTGAACCAGAGCATCTTCCAGGGGCTTGATCTTCATCACCATGCCCGGACCACCGCCAAACGGGCGATCGTCCACAGTGTGATGCCGATCCGTCGTGTAATCCCGCGGATTCCAACAGGTCAGCTGCAACAGCCCCTGTTTGACCGCACGACTGGTAATGCCGTACTCACTGATGGCCGAGAACATCTCGGGGAACAGCGTAATGACGTCTACGCGCAGGCTGGCCATTGCTTAGAAGTCCGCGTCCCATTCCACCCGCATCACGCCTGCATCCAGGTCGATGGCCAGCACGCATTGCTCTGTATAGGGCAACAACCGCTCGCGATCATCCAGGCTGCCCGCGCAGGGCTTGACCACCAATACATCGTTCGCGCCGGTCTCCAACAGGTGATCAACCTTGCCGAACAATTGCTCGTCCTGGTTGATGACGCTCAGACCCTGCAACTGGTACCAGTAGTACTCGTCGCCTGTCAGGTTGGGCAAAAGGCTTCGCGAGATGCAGATCTCATAACCGCTCAGAAGACGGGCTTCATCGCGATCGTCGAGGCCTTTGAGCTTGGCAACCAGATCCTTTTGAGTGGATCGGCCGCTGACCAGCTCGACCTGTTTCACCACGCCTTCGCGCCGAAGCGTCCAGTTGCGGTAGTCCAACAGGTTTTCAATCGGATCGGTAAAGGAAAAGACCTTCACCTCGCCGCGAACGCCGTGAACCGAAAAAATCTTGCCGACAACGATCAGGTCATCAGCTTTTTCTGGCGTCGCGCTCATACTGCTCAGGCTGCAGCCTTGGCAGATTCCTTCAGCAACTGAGCAACACGCTCAGAAGGCTGTGCACCAACGCTCAGCCAGTAGGCTACGCGCTCTTGGTTCACGGACAGACGGATTTCCTGACCACGGGCAACAGGGTTGAAGAAGCCAACCTGCTCTTTGTGGGAGCCGTCACGCGGGTTACGCGAGTCGGTTACGGTCAGGTGGTAAAACGGGCGCTTTTTGGAGCCGCCAAGGGCAAGACGGATTGTTAGCATGTGAACATCGTTCCTGTAGTCGGTGCTGCAAATCTAAATGCACAGCGGGCATGGGTGCCCGAAAGGCCGCATATTCTAAGGAATATCCGGACTTTTGCAAATGACTTTTTCCGGCGCCTATGGCATGCCGTGCGGATTTGCATATAGAGCCGTCGATGAAAACGGCCAGTCAGCTCCCGCCGAGTGCGGGTTTGCTGTTGATCCTGCGTCCTTGCAGGGTCTGCGCCGGTGCGACGACCGGCGAAGTCTTAGTGTCCTGAATCACATTTTCGGCATGCCGCCGCCGGGCAACATACCGCCCATGCCGCGCATCATTTTCGCCATTCCGCCTTTGGCGGTGAATTTCTTCATCATCTTCTGCATCTGCTTGTGCTGCTTGATCAAGCGGCCGATGTCCTGCACCTGAGTGCCGGAACCCATGGCGATCCGGCGTTTGCGCGAACCGCTGATCAGCTCAGGGTCGCGGCGCTCGGCCGGGGTCATGGAGTTGATGATGGCTTCCATCTGCTTGAACTGCTTCTCTGCCGCGTTCTGGGCATTGCCCATCTGCGACAGGTTGACGCCGCCAATGCTCGGCAGTTTGTCCATGAGCCCGCCGAGGCCGCCCATGTTCTTCATCTGTTGCAGCTGATCGCGGAAGTCTTCGAGGTCGAAGCCCTTGCCCTTTTTCAGCTTCTTGGCCAGTTTGTCGGCCTTGTCCTTGTCGAGGGTCGCTTCAGCCTGTTCGATCAGGCTGAGCACGTCGCCCATGCCGAGGATCCGCGAAGCGATACGCTCAGGGTGGAACGGATCGAGCGCTTCGCTCTTCTCGCCCATACCGATGAACTTGATCGGCTTGCCGGTGATCGCGCGTACCGACAGCGCGGCACCGCCACGGGCATCGCCGTCGACCTTGGTCAGGATCACACCGGTCAGCGGCAGCGCATCACCGAAGGCCTTGGCCGTGTTGGCCGCGTCCTGACCGGTCATGGCGTCGACCACGAACAGGGTTTCAACCGGGTTGATCGCGGCGTGCAGCGCCTTGATCTCGCCCATCATCTCTTCGTCGATGTGCAGACGACCGGCGGTATCGACGATCACCACGTCGATGAATTTCAGTTTTGCTTCTTTAATAGCAGCGGTCGCGATGTCGACCGGCTTCTGACTCAGGTCGGACGGGAAGAACGTCACGCCGATGTCGTTGGCCAGGGTTTCCAGCTGTTTGATCGCCGCAGGACGGTAGATGTCCGCCGACACGACCATCACCGACTTCTTCTTGCGCTCCTTGAGGAAGCGCGCGAGTTTGCCGGCGGTGGTGGTTTTACCGGCACCCTGCAGACCTGCCATCAGAATGACGGCGGGCGGCACGGCGCTCAGGTTCAAGTCTTCGTTGGCCGCGCCCATCAGGCTTTCGAGTTCGGCCTGGACGATCTTCACGAACGCCTGGCCCGGCGTCAGGCTGCGCGACACCTCGGTGCCGACAGCGCGCTCCTTGACCGAATTGACGAAGTCCTTGACCACCGGCAGGGCGACGTCGGCTTCGAGCAACGCCATGCGCACTTCGCGCAGGGTGTCTTTGATATTGTCTTCAGTCAGCTTCGCCTTGCCGGTGACATGGCGCAGCGTCTGCGAGAGACGGTCGGTTAAGTTTTCAAACATTGCGCGATCCTTTCAGGCCCTGTGTAGACCGGGATAATGGCGGCCCAGACCGGATTCAACATGTGCTCGGCGAGCCTGCGGCGTGGGCAGGTCGCGGATTATAGCGAAGACTGCGTCGGGCGGACACCTCGCACTTTCGTGGTGTGGCGGTTCTATGCCAAACTCAGCGCCTTTCGGGCCTGCCTAACAGGATTTATGCTCCCCTTGTCACCCAGTTTGCTGACCACGCTCGCCGCCGCTCTCCTTTATGCCGCTGCGACCCTTTATCAGGGCACCCGCCTGGCCTCCGGCGCCAAGGCGAACAAGCGCCTGCTGGTTACGCTCGGCATCCTCGCCGTGCTGGCCCACAGTGCCAGCCTGCTCACGCACCTGCTGACGCCGATCGGCCTGGGCCTGGACTTCTTCAGCGCCGCCAGCCTGATTGCCGCGGCCGTCATCGCTCTGACACTGCTGGCCTGCTCGCGGATCCCGGTGGAAAACCTTTTGGTGCTGCTGTTTCCGCTCGGCGCGGCCACGGTGCTGCTGGCCCAGTTCGCGCCGACCGGCACGGTGCAGATCATCGACGAGGAACCGGGCATCCTCGCCCACATCCTGCTGTCGATCCTGGCGTACGGCATGTTCACCATCGCGGTGTTCCAGGCCTTGTTGCTGCTGGTGCAGGATCACCAGCTCAAGCACAAGCACCCGTCGGGCCTGATCAAGAACTTCCCGCCGCTGCAAACCATGGAAAGCCTGTTGTTCGGCTTCCTCTGGGCCGGCTGGACGCTGCTGTCGCTGTCGCTGATCTCCGGCTGGCTGTTCGTCGAGAACCTGTTCGCCCAGCATCTGGTGCACAAGACCTTGCTGGCGTGCCTGGCCTGGATCGTGTTCAGCGTGCTGCTGTGGGGCCGCAATCGCCTCGGCTGGCGCGGCCACAAGGCAATTCGCTGGACCCTCGCCGGTTTCTGCCTGCTGATGTTGGCGTATTTCGGCAGCAAACTGGTTCGTGAATACATCTTGCACATCTGACGGGCGGCATAAATGGACGGTTTGCCCATAGGGCCGATGCTCGCGGTATTTGTCCTGCTGATTTTATGGTCGGGGCTGTTTACTGCCGTCGAAGTCGCTCAGCAGCACCTGTTGGCGCAACGCACGACCTCGCGTGCCAGCGACAAGCCGCTGGCGAAGCTGAGCTTTCCGCTCGACAGCCTGATCCTGTGCAACACCCTGTGCCGCGCGCTCGCGGTGATCATCGCGACACTGCTGGCGATCTTTCTTTGCGAAGAGAACGGCCCTTGGGCTGCCTGCCTGGGCGCCGGCGCCGTGCTGCTGGTGTTTGCCGATTACTTTCCGCGCAGCGTAGCCCAGCGTTATCCCGATGCGGTGCTGTCGTTCGGCAATACCCTGCTGACCGTTCCACTGAAAATCCTTTACCCGCTGGCCTGGCTGCTGAGCAGCCTCAGCGGTTGGCTGCTGCGCCCCTTCGCGCGCAAGCCCCAAGTGGTCCAGCAGAGCGAAGACGAAGATCCCGCTGAGCACAACGACGACCCGGAACACCCGTCTCGCACACACCCGGTTTCGGGGATCCACGCGCTGGACAACATCACGGTCAACGACATTCTGGTGCCGCGCAGCGATGTCGACGGTATCAACCTTGACGACTCGATCGAAGAGATCATCGAACTACTGCGCCAGAACAAGCGCACACGCCTGCCGGTATTCCACAGCGACATCAACCAGGTCGAAGCGGTGCTCAACACCCGGCAGATCCGCCATCTGCTCAACGATGGCAACCTGACCCGCGAAGCGCTGCTGGCCGCCAGCTACGAACCGTATTTCGTCCCGGAAAGCACCCCGCTGCAACTGCAACTGCTGAACTTCCACAAGCAGCAGCGCCGACTAGGCATGGTGGTGGACGAGTACGGCGAAGTGCTGGGCATCGTTACTCTGGAAGACATTCTCGAAGAAATCGTCGGCGAATTCGAAAGCGAGCACAGCCTCGACAACCCGCACATCCACCCACAGCCCGACGGGCGCATGGTGATCGACGGTACCGCGTCGATCCGCGAGTTGAACAAATGCCTGGGCTGGCACTTGCCGAGCGACGGGCCGAAGACCCTTAACGGCCTGGTGACCGAAGCGCTGGAGACCATTCCGGACAGCGCGGTGTGCCTCAAGATCGGCCGCTACCGGCTGGAAATTCTCGAGACCGAAGACAACCGGGTGAGCAAGGTGTTGATCTGGCATACGATCTCGGTGCCCGCCAAGATCTAAGCGCTGTTGTGGCGAGGGAGCTTGCTCCCGCTGGGTTGCGTAGCGCCCCCACCCTCTTGGCGGCCGCTGCGCGCCCGAGCGGGAGCAAGCTCCCTCGGCACAGAAAGCCCAACGGCTGCGACCCTTTGCTCTTGTTTGATTGTTAGCCCCCTTCCTATAATCGAGCCGCTTACCCAAGCGCCGCCGAGCCCTGTGCTTACCCCGCACGCCAACGGTTTCGGTAATTTTCCGCACCACCCCGACGACTGTTCCTACTCGAAACAGCGCTCGCGCCTGATCCCACATCCCTGGGTGTTCGACCATAATAATTCGCTCCAACGGAGCTCATGACTGTCAGGGATCACCGCATGACGACCAGTACCGCTTACAGCGACACCGCGCCTGCCCAACCGACCAACTCCGCCACCCGCGTGGCGACGGCGAGTTTCATCGGCACCGCCATCGAGTTCTACGACTTCTACGTCTACGCCACTGCCGCCGCACTGGTGATCGGGCCGGTGTTCTTTCCGCAGACGTCCGGCACCGCGCAGATGCTTTCGGCGTTTCTCACCTTCGGCATCGCCTTCCTCGCCCGCCCGCTGGGTTCGGCGCTGTTCGGCCATTTCGGTGACCGCATCGGGCGCAAATCGACACTGGTCGCTTCGCTACTTCTGATGGGCGTGTGCACCACGCTGATCGGCGTGCTGCCGGGTTACGACAGCATTGGCGCCTGGGCACCGATTCTGCTGTGCGTGCTGCGTTTCGGTCAGGGGCTGGGACTGGGTGGCGAATGGGGTGGCGCGGCGTTGCTGGCCACGGAGAATGCGCCCAAGGGCAAACGAGCGTGGTTCGGCATGTTTCCGCAGCTTGGCCCGTCGATTGGGTTTCTCGCGGCGAACGGGCTGTTCCTGACCCTGGCCATGACCCTCAACGACGAGCAGTTCCGCAGCTGGGGCTGGCGGATTCCGTTTCTGCTCAGTGCGGTACTGGTGATGGTCGGCCTGTACGTGCGCCTGAAACTCCACGAAACCCCGGTATTCGCCAACGCCATTGCCCGTCAGGAACGAGTGAAAGTGCCACTGGTCGAGCTGTTCAGCCAGTACTGGGCGCCAACCCTGCTCGGCGCGGCGGCTATGGTGGTGTGTTATGCGCTGTTTTACATCTCGACGGTGTTTTCCCTGAGCTACGGCGTATCCACACTGGGTTACAGCCGGGAGACGTTCCTTGGACTGCTGTGTTTTGCCGTGCTGTTCATGGCCGCGGCAACGCCATTGTCCGCCTGGGCCAGCGACCGTTACGGGCGCAAACCGGTGCTGATCGTCGGTGGTGTGCTGGCGATCCTGTCCGGATTCCTGATGGAGCCGCTGCTGACGCAAGGTTCGACCTGGGGCGTGGCGCTGTTCCTGTGCATCGAGCTGTTCTTGATGGGCGTGACGTTTGCCCCGATGGGCGCGCTGTTGCCGGAACTGTTTCCGACGCACGTGCGCTATACCGGCGCATCGGCGGCCTACAACCTGGGCGGCATCGTCGGCGCCTCGGCCGCCCCGTTCTTCGCGCAGAAACTGGTGGCGATGGGGGGTTTGAGTTATGTCGGCGGGTATGTGTCGGCGGCAGCGGGGCTCAGCCTGATTGCTGTGCTGTGCCTGAAGGAAACGCGCAATAACGATCTGAATCAGGTTGCCTGACGGAAGATCAAAAGCTTCGCGAGCAAGCTCGCTCCCACAGTGTCCGTGCAGTACACAAAATTTGTGAACACCGCCGAACCTGTGGGAGCGAGCTTGCTCGCGAATGCCGCGCCTCGGTTTACAGGTCTACAACAACAGCCTGAGCAGCCCGGGTCGCCTTGGCACGCGCAGCTTCGATCGACTCATCCCGCGCCAACGCCACGCCCATCCGGCGCTGACCATTGACTTCAGGCTTGCCGAACAGACGCAACGCCGTATCCGGCTCGCTCAATGCAGCGCCAAGGTTGGCGAATGCGGTCTGGGTCGACTGACCTTCCACCAGAATCACTGCCGAAGCCGAAGGGCCGAACTGACGGATCAGTGGCACCGGCAGACCGAGAATGGCGCGAGCATGCAGCGCGAACTGCGACAGATCCTGGGAAATCAGGGTCACTAGACCGGTGTCATGCGGGCGCGGCGAGACTTCGCTGAACCACACCTGATCGCCCTTGATGAACAGCTCGACGCCGAACAGACCGCGACCGCCCAAAGCCTCGGTCACAGCTTTGGCCACGCGCTCGGACTCAGCCAGGGCAATCGGGCTCATGGCCTGCGGCTGCCAGGACTCCTGATAGTCGCCCTTCTCCTGACGGTGACCGACTGGTGCGCAGAACGTAGTGCCGCCGATGTGGCGCACGGTCAGCAGAGTGATTTCGTAGTCGAAATCGATGAAGCCTTCGATGATCACCCGACCTTTGCCGGCGCGACCGCCCTCTTGTGCGTAATCCCAGGCTTTCTGCACGTCATCAGCGCTGCGCAGCAGGCTCTGGCCTTTGCCCGACGAGCTCATGACCGGTTTGACCACGCACGGGAAACCCAGGTCCTGAACGGCTTTGCTGTAGTCCTCGAAGGTGTCGGCAAAGTGGTACGGCGAGGTCGGCAGGTCCAGCTCTTCAGCAGCCAGACGACGGATGCCTTCGCGGTTCATGGTCAGTTGCGCGGCGCGCGCGGTCGGGATCACAGTGAAGCCTTCGGCTTCCAGTTCGACCAGCGTGGCGGTGGCGATGGCTTCGATTTCCGGCACGATGAAGTGCGGTTTCTCGGCTTCGATGACTGCACGCAGCGCGGCGCCGTCGAGCATGTTGATCACGTGGCTGCGGTGCGCCACCTGCATGGCCGGCGCGTTGGCGTAACGGTCGACGGCAATCACTTCAACGCCCAGGCGTTGCAGCTCGATCACCACTTCCTTGCCCAACTCACCACAGCCACACAGCAATACGCGGGTCGCGGTTGGCGACAATGGAGTTCCGATACGGGTCATCTCAGGTCCTCAAAGAAGCGGATCATCGAGGAAAGCAACGCCAGACGCGCTTTCCATGGGGAGAAAGCGCGGCATTTTACATGAACCGGAGGGTTTGGCTTAGCTGGCGACAGCCTGTTTGCGCTCGCGCCAGGCCATGATCAGCCAGACGGCAGTGACGCCAGCGAACTTCGAGACCAATGCGGTGATGATCACCGGTGGCGTCATCAGGTCGATCATGCCGAAAAAGATGAAGGTATCGAGGGGAATGCTCAGTGCCGAACTGATCCACAAGCGGTCACGCAACGGGCGTTTGGTGACGCTGAACACCAGCCAGTCGATGCACTCGGAGATCGCGAACGCAGTGGCGCTGGCCAGGGCGATCGACGGATCAGAGGTGACGTAGGACAGCACCAGCGCCGCCAGCATCGCCACGATGGCACCGTGGCCGAAACGGGTTTGCACCATGTCGCGCAACACGAACACCAACCCGCCCCAGGCCGACCAGATGATGTCCAGGTGTGGCGCGGTGGAGAAAGCGAAGTTGATCAGCACGACGCTGCTGATGTAGGCGATGAGGAAAATCATGGGGGCGACCTGTCAAATTGGCGCACAGGTTACTTCAGGCTTTGAGTTGGGCCAATAAGAAGTAGCGACTGTTCCGGCCTCTTCGCGAGCAAGCCCGTTCCCACAGTTGATCGAAGGTGAACACAAATCCAATGTGGGAGCGGGCTTGCTCGCGAAGGCGGTTTGTCAGACGCCAGATTTCCCGGGGATCATCCACACCAACCCGCTCGCCTTCGCCCGCTCATGGCACAACCCGAGCACCACCCGCCGCTCGTCGTTGGTCATCCGGCCCCAGCGCGTAATCTCCTCGACCGTGCGCTGGCAGCCGGTGCAAATATCGTCCTCATCCAGGGCGCAGATATTCACGCACGGCGAGGCAACGGGTCTTTCAGGCGTGTTCATTCTTCCTGCTCTACCAGGTCACGCGCGTAGCGCTGCGAGTTGTGCACATAGTGCGCGGCGCTGGCTTCGAGCATTTTCTTCTGCGGCTCGGTGAGTTCACGCACGACCTTGCCCGGCGAACCCATCACCAGCGAGCCATCGGGAATTTCCTTGCCTTCGCCGATCAGCGAATTGGCGCCGATGATGCAGTTCTTGCCGATTTTCGCGCCGTTGAGGATCACCGCGTTGATGCCGATCAGGCTGTAGTCGCCGACGGTGCAGCCATGCAGCATGGCGTTGTGACCGATGGTCACGCCGGTGCCGATGGTCAGCGGATAGCCCATATCGGTGTGCATCACGGTGCCATCCTGAACATTGCTGTTCTTGCCGATCAGGATCAGTTCGTTGTCACCGCGCAGCACGGCGTTGAACCAGACGTTGGCGCCCTCTTCAAGTTTGACCTTGCCCACCAGCACGGCATTGGGCGCTACCCAGCTCTGTGGATGGGTGTCGACGCGGGCGTCGCCCAAGCGGTATTTCATCTTGTTTTCCTCAGGGCTCACGAACGGGCCATTCGAGCGATGGCTTCAGGTATTGATAAAACTTTTGGGCGGGTGATGCAGGCTGATCTGTTCGTCATAGAGCAGATTGATCAGCTCGACGATCATGATAGCCGTCAACCCCCAGATCTTGAACTCGCCGTAGCGATAACTCGGCACGTACCAGCTGCGACCCTGGTAGTCGATACGATGCGTGTGTTCGCGCGGGTCTTTGCGGAAGAACTCCAGCGGCACGTTGAATACTGCGGCAATCTCGGCGTCATTGGCCTGGTATTCGACAAAGTCCGGGATCACCCCGACATACGGCGTGACCTTGATGCCATGCAGGGAGATCAGCGGGCTGAGCGGGCCTATGACCTCGACCAGCCCCGGTGGCAGGCCGATTTCTTCCTCGGCTTCGCGCAGGGCGGTAAAAATCAGGTCGGGGTCTTCCGGGTCACGGCGCCCGCCGGGGAAGGCGACTTCGCCGCCATGGGTCGAAAGGCCGCTGGCGCGCAGGGTCAGTACCAGCTCGGGCTCGTCACTGCGGGTGATCGGCACCAGAACAGCGGCCTCGGGGAAACGTTTATCGGTCTCCAGCGTGCGCGGTGTGTGGTTGCTTACCCTATGCAGTAGCTCGTCCAGCATGAGTGTTCTCGATCTGTGCCTTACCCTGCATCATGCACCAATCATGGCAGCCGCCCAAGCCCCTGACCGGGCCATGTCGCGAAACGACAACTTGCCGACCGGCACCGCTGCACGCCAAGATAGGCGCAGCATTCAGGAACCCCAGCATGAAATTTTGCAGCCAGTGCGGCAACCCGGTGACCCAGCGCATTCCCGAAGGCGATTCGCGGCTGCGATTTGTCTGTGACAGTTGTCAGACCATTCACTATCAAAACCCCAATATCGTCGCCGGTTGCGTTGCGACCTGGGGCAACCAAGTGTTGCTCTGCCGCCGCGCCATCGAGCCCCGTCTCGGCTACTGGACGCTACCCGCCGGTTTCATGGAAAACGGCGAGACCATCGAGCAGGCCGCGATCCGCGAAACCGCCGAGGAAGCCTGCGCCCGGGTGCGCAACCTGAGCATCTATACGCTGATCGATGTGCCACACATCAGCCAGGTGCACGTGTTCTTCCGTGCCGAACTGGCCGATCTGGACTTTGCCGCCGGCCCCGAGAGCCTCGAAGTGCAACTATTCGACGAAGCCGACATCCCGTGGGACGAGCTGGCTTTTCGCACGGTGGGGCGTACCTTAGAATGCTTCTTCGCTGATCGACGGGTCGAGGCGTATCCGGTTCGTTCGGAATCGATTCCACCGTTGGTCCAGCCTGCCATCAGCTGACTCAAAAAAATCAAAGATCAAAAGATCGCAGCCTGCGGCAGCTCCTACACTTAACAATGCGTCACTCTTGGGGAATCGTTTCAATGCGCTGGTTGCTTGCCCTGCTCTGCCTGTCGTTCGTCACCGTGTCCCAAGCGTCATTCGTGACCACCGTGACGCCATCGAATAGCCCCCGGATCGACAAAATACTGGTGTTCAAATCGGCGCATCAACTGCAATTGATCTCCGACGGCAAGCCACTCAAGACCTATCGCATTTCCCTGGGCAAAGGCGCGAAGAAAGGTCCGAAACTGATTGAGGGCGACAAACGCACCCCGGAAGGTCTGTACTGGATCGACTGGCGCAAGGTCAGCGAAAAATTCAACCTGGCGATGCACATTTCCTACCCGAACATCAGCGATTCGGCCCGCGCCCGCCGCGAAGGCGTCGAGCCTGGCGGGATGATCATGATCCACGGCACGCCCGACACCGAGGACACGCCCGAAGACCTGTTCCACACCCTGGACTGGACCGACGGCTGCATCGCCATGCGCAACATGGACATGCGTGAAGTCTGGGGCCTGGTGCCGGACGGCACGATGATCGAAATCCGCCCTTAGGCTGACCGAAAACCTGTGATGAGAGAGCTTGCTCCCTCGCCACAAAGTGCTGATTCAGCCGTTACCGTCGGTCGGCGTTAAAAAATAAATCAAAAGATCGCAGCCTTCGGCAGCGCCTACAGGGTTGATACCACTTCCCACTGTAGGAGCTGCCGCAGGCTGCGATCTTTTGCTTTCTGCATTCCACCTCTAATACCACTTCAATACATCACACCCGAGACCCGCCATTTCATTGGCCTACAGGCCAATTCCCTGCGTTGACATGGTATTCAAGTGGTATTAATTTCCGCCCCACAAGCGAGCAACAACAATCCTACACTCGCGTCGGAAATGACCTACATGAACGACCTCCAGGCCCTACGCCCAGATGACTCTCAGCCGACACCGCTGTACCTGCAGCTGGCGCGTAATCTGGAGTCGGCGATCCATTCCGGGCAGTGGAAGGCCGAGCAGGCGATGCCTTCCGAGCGCAATCTCAGCGAGCAACTGGGTATCTCCCGGGTCACCGCCCGCAAGGCGCTGGAAGTGCTGCTTGATCAAGGTCTGATCCGCCGCCTGCAAGGTTCCGGCACCTTCATCACGCCCCGTCTGGAACAACCACTGTCGCGCCTCTCGGGCTTCAGCGAAATGCTCCGCCTCAAGGGTTTCGTGCCCAGCTCGCAGTGGCTGGAGCGCGAAATCACCCTGCCGACTCACGAAGAACTGATCCGCCTGAGCCTGTCGCCGAACGACAAGGTGGCGCGCATGAAACGCCTGCGCAAGGCCGACGACACCGTGATGGCCATCGAGATGAGCACCCTGCCCGCCTCGATCATGCCCAAGCCGCAATTGGTCGGCGATTCGCTCTACGAATACCTCGACGGCATCGGCAAACCGATCGTCCGCGCCCTGCAGCACATCCAGGCGATCAACGCCTCGGACGAGTTTGCCGCGCTGGTCGGCATCGCCCCCGGTACCGCCATGCTGCTGATGACCCGGGTCGGCTATCTGGAAGACAACACGCCGATCGAAGTCACCGACACCTATTGCCGCAACGACTACTACGACTTTGTTGCAGAGCTGCGCCGCTAACCGGGCGAAGCCGTCAAACAGCGAGAACCGAAATGTCCGAAGACAACATCCTCACCGCTCACGGCTGGGTTCGCGGCCGGCTGATCCACGAACACGGCAAAGTCGTGTCGATCGAAGGCGTGCCCTGCGATCCGGCCGACAATGACCTGCCGTATCTGCTGCCGGGTTTCATCGACCTGCACGTCCACGGCGGTGGCGGCAAAGACATCATGGAAGGCGCCAGCGCCTTCGAGACCATCACCAAAACCCACGTGCGCTTCGGCACCACTTCGCTGCTGGCCACCACCATGACCGCGCCGAGCGCCGAGATCTCCAGCGTGCTGAAAGAGGTCGGCGAGTTCTGCGAACAGCGTCCGCAAGGCGCCGCCCGGGTACTCGGTGTGCATCTCGAAGGCCCGTACATCAATCCCGGCAAACTCGGCGCGCAACCGAACTTCGCCCACACCGCGTTGATGGCCGAAGTCGAGGAATACCTGGCGCTGGCGCCGATCCGGGTGATCACCATCGCCCCGGAAATCGCCGGCCACGACGGGTTGATCCGCGAACTCAGCAGCCGCGGCATCCGCATGCAGATCGGCCACACCCTCGGCAGTTACGAGGAAGGCGTCGCCGCTCTGGAGGCTGGCGCGACCAGTTTCACTCACTTGTACAACGCCATGAGCCCGCTGCATCACCGCGAACCGGGCATCGTCGGCGCCGCGTTGGCCCACGCCAAATTCGCCGAGCTGATCCCGGATCTGCTGCACGTGCACCCCGGCGCGATCCGCGTGGCCCTGCGATCGATCCCATGCCTGTATTGCGTCACCGATTCGACCGCGGCCGCCGGCATGCCCGACGGTGAATACAAGCTCGGCAGCCACACCGTGACCAAATGCCTGGGCGGCGTGCGCCTGCCCGATGGCACGTTGGCCGGCAGCACCCTGACCATGGATCAGGCCCTGCGCAACCTGGTGAAGATCGGTTTGCCGATCAGCGAGGCCTCGCAGCGTCTGTCGCAATTTCCCGCCGACTACCTCGGCATCACTGAACGCGGGCGCCTGCAACCGGGTGCCTGGGCCGACTGCGTGCGGCTGGATCGCTCACTCACACTGACCGCCGTCATGGTCGAAGGAGAAGACATTGACTTCAAAAATGCTTGAAGAGGCGCTGTCCTCGTTCGAGGCCGTGCAAGCCCAACTGCAACAGCTCGACCCGCAAATGATCGAGATCGCCGGGCGCCTGCGCCGCCAGCCGCCGCAAGTGGCGATGACCGTCGCGCGCGGCAGCTCCGACCACGCGGCGAGCTACTTCGCTTACCTGACCATGCAGCAACTGGGTGTGCCGGTGGCGTCGTTGCCGATGTCGGTGGTGACCATGCAACAGGCGCCGCTGAAGGTCAGCGGTCAGGTGGCGTTCGCCTTTTCGCAATCGGGGCAAAGCCCGGATCTGGTCAACAGCCTGCGTCTGCTGCGCAAGCGTGGCGCTCTGAGCGTGTCGATGGTCAACGCTGCCGATTCGCCGTTGGAAGCCGCATGTGAATTCAGCCTGCCGCTGCTCGCCGGCACCGAAAGCAGCGTCGCCGCGACCAAGAGTTTTATCGCCACCCTGAGCGCCAGCGCCCGCCTGATCGCGCACTGGAAAGAAGACAACGAACTGCTGGAAGCGCACAACGCCCTGCCCGAAGGCCTGCGCGACGCGGCGCAGCAGGACTGGAGCGCGGCCATCGACGCGCTGCGCGATTGTGAGCGCCTGATGGTCATCGGCCGTGGTGCCGGTTTTGCCATCGCCCAAGAGGCCGCGCTGAAATTCAAGGAAACCTCGGCGATCCAGGCCGAAGCGTTCAGCAGCGCCGAAGTCCGTCACGGCCCGATGGCACTGATCGACGAGCATTACCCGCTGCTGGTGTTCGCCCCGCGCGGTGCCGAACAGGCCGGTCTGATCAGCCTTGCGGCAGAGATGCGTCAACGCGGCGCCCGTGTGCTGCTGGCGGCGCCGGACGACATCCTCGAACGCGACCTGACCCTGAGCCGCGCCGAACACCCGGCCCTTGATCCGATTCTGGCGATCCAGAGCTTCTACGTGATGGCCGCCAACCTGGCCGTGGCCCGAGGCATGGACCCGGATCAGCCGCGCCACCTGAGCAAAGTGACGCGTACGCACTAAGTCCGAATGACTGCACACCTGATGAGACCGAGCCATGCACAACAACAATAAAGAGCTGACCCTCAGCGCCCCGCTCAGCGGCCCGGTGCTCACGCTCGCCAAAGTCCCGGACGCGGTGTTCGCCAGTGGCGCGATGGGCGACGGCATCGCCATCGATCCGCTGAACGACACCCTGTATTCGCCCTGCGCCGGGGTGATCATCCACGTCGCCCGCACCGGCCACGCACTGACCGTGCGTGCCGACAACGGCGCGGAAATCCTCCTGCACCTGGGCCTCGACACCGTTGAACTGAACGGCGAAGGCTTCTCGATGCTGGTCAAGGAAGGTACGCGGGTCAGCAAGGGCCAACCATTGTTGCGCTACGACCTGGACAAGGTCGGCCAGCAGTGCAAAAGCCTGGTCAGCCTGCTGATCCTGACCAACAGCCAGGACTTCCAGGTGCGCCCGATCACGCTCAAACCGGTAAAGGTCGGCGATCCGTTGCTGCACATCGTTGCGCGCAACAGTTCGGTGGCACATGCTGAAACGCTGGACGGACCCGAGGTTCACGGTCATGTGCTGGTGGCACATCGCGGCGGCTTGCATGCACGCCCGGCCGCACTGATTAGGCAGACCGCACAAGGCTTCAAGAGCCAGTCGCAGCTGCACTTCGCTGGTAAGTCGGCGCCGTGCAACAGCCTGATCGGGCTGATGGGACTGGCGGTTGGCGAGCAGGATGAAGTGCAAGTCAGCTGTCAGGGGCCGGACGCCGAAGCCGCGCTGCAAGCCTTGCTCAATGCATTGGCGACTGCCCTGCCCGACGACCATCACGCCGCTGCACCGGTCAGCGCCGCACCGCGCAAACGTCCGGCCGAAGCCGGTGTGCTGCACGGTGTGTGCGCGGCACCGGGACTGGTCGGCGGGCCGCTGTTTCGCTTGAGCGCGATCAGCCTGCCAGTCGATCCCGGGCATCATGATTCAACCGAACAACGACAACGCCTCGACACCGCCCTCAATCAAGTGCGCAGCGAAATCGACGGCACCCTGGCCGAGGCCAAGAGGCACAAGAATGCCGACGAAGAAGCGATCTTCGCCGCGCACCTGGCACTGCTCGAAGACCCGGCCCTGCTCGATGCTGCGCAGCATGCTATCGACCAAGGCACGGCGGCGACTCACGCCTGGAGCCAGTCGATCGACGTGCAGTGCGAAGTCCTGCAACACACCGGCAGCGCGCTGCTGGCCGAACGCGCCAACGACCTGCGCGATCTCAAGCAGCGCGTCCTGCGCGCCCTGCTCGGTGAAGCCTGGCATTACGACGTGCCGACCGGCGCCATCGTCGCTGCGCATGAACTGACGCCGTCGGATCTGCTGCAACTCAGCGCGCAGGGTGTCGCCGGGTTGTGCATGGCCGAGGGTGGCGCGACGTCGCATGTCGCGATTCTGGCGCGCGGCAAAGGCCTGCCATGCCTGGTGGCGTTGGGTGCCGCTCTGCTCGATCAGCCGCAAGGTCAGTCGGTGGTGCTGGATGCCGATGGCGGACGCCTCGAACTGACGCCGAACGCCGAACGCCTGGCCGAAGTTCAGCAAGCGCAAATCGAGCGTCAGCAACGCCGCGACGCGCAACAAGCCAAAGCCCATCTGCCCGCCGAAACCCGCAATGGCGTGGCGATCGAAGTGGTCGCCAACGTGGCCTCCAGCCATGAAGCGGCGGACGCCTTTGCCAACGGCGCCGATGGCGTCGGCCTGCTGCGCACCGAGTTTCTGTTCGTCGACCGGCAGACCGCGCCGGACATCGAAGAGCAGCGCGCCGCCTATCAAGCTGTGCTCGATGCCATGGGTGAGCACTCGGTGATCATCCGTACCATCGACGTCGGCGGCGACAAGCAACTCGACTATCTGCCGCTGCCCGCCGAAGCCAACCCGGTGCTCGGCCTGCGCGGCATTCGTCTGGCTCAGGCCCGTCCGGAAATCCTCGACCAACAACTGCGCGCATTGCTGCAAGTCAGCCCGCTGCGCCGTTGCCGGATCCTGTTGCCGATGGTCACCGAAGTCGACGAACTGCTGCACATCCGCCAGCGGGTCGATGCGCTGTGCCTGCAACTGGGTATCAGCCAGCACCCGGAAATCGGCGTGATGATCGAAGTCCCCGCCGCCGCATTGCAGGCCGAACAACTGGCCGAGCATGCCGACTTCCTGTCGATCGGCACCAACGATCTGTCGCAATACACCCTGGCGATGGACCGCGACCACGCAGGTTTGGCCGCTCGGGTCGATGCCCTGCACCCGGCGCTGCTGCGACTGATCGCCATGACCTGTGCAGGTGCGGCAGTGCACAAGCGCTGGGTCGGCGTCTGCGGTGCCCTCGCCTCCGACCCGCTGGCGACGCCGGTGTTGATCGGCCTCGGCGTGACCGAGTTGTCGGTGAGCCCGGTGCAGATCGGTGAAATCAAGGATCGCGTGCGCCAGTTGCACGAGGCCGAATGCCAACGCCTCAGCCTCGACCTGTTGAAACTGAACAGCGCTGCTGCGGTTCGTCACGCCTGCCACCAGCATTGGCCTCTGCACTAACAACAAGCTCTCTATAAAGAGCAGGGAGAACCACCATGTACCAACTCTTCATCGAAGGCCTGCAACGCCTCGGCCGTGCGCTGATGCTGCCGATCGCGATCCTGCCGATTGCCGGCCTGCTGCTGCGTCTGGGTGACACCGACCTGCTGAACATCGCGATCATTCACGATGCCGGGCAAGTGATCTTCGCCAACCTGGCCATGATCTTCGCCATCGGCATCGCGGTCGGGTTCGCCAAGGACAACAACGGCACCGCCGGCCTCGCCGGGGTGATCGGTTACCTGGTGATGATCTCCACCCTCAAAGTGCTCGACCCGAGCATCAACATGGGCATGCTCGCCGGGATCGTCAGCGGCCTGATGGCCGGCGCGCTGTACAACCGCTTCAAAGACATCAAGCTGCCGGAGTACCTGGCGTTCTTCGGTGGCCGACGTTTTGTACCGATCGTCACCGGTTTCGCCGCCGTTGCGCTGGGCGTGGTGTTCGGCTACATCTGGCCGCCGATCCAGCACGGCATCAACAGCTTCGGCACCTTGATGATGGAAAGCGGCAGCTTCGGCGCCTTCGTCTTCGGCGTGTTCAACCGCCTGCTGATCGTCACCGGCCTGCACCACATTCTCAACAACATGGCGTGGTTCGTGTTCGGCAACTTCACCGACCCGACTACCGGCGCACTGGTCACCGGCGACCTGTCACGCTACTTCGCTGGCGATCCAAAGGGCGGCCAGTTCATGACCGGCATGTTCCCGATGATGATCTTCGGCCTGCCCGCCGCGTGCCTGGCGATGTACCGCAATGCGCTGCCGGAGCGGCGCAAGGTGATGGGCGGGATTTTCCTGTCGATGGCCCTGACCTCGTTTTTGACCGGCGTGACCGAGCCAATCGAATTCGCCTTCATGTTTTTGGCACCGCTGCTGTATCTGCTGCATGCGCTGCTGACCGGGTTGTCGATGGCGATCACCAATGCGCTGAACATCCACCTCGGCTTCACCTTCTCCGGCGGCTTCATCGACATGGTGCTCGGTTGGGGGCGCTCGACCAATGGCTGGCTGGTGATTCCGGTCGGGCTGGCGTACGCCGTGGTGTATTACGCGGTGTTTGATTTCTGTATCCGCCGCTTCAATTTGAAGACACCGGGGCGTGAGGATGTTGCGGCGGCTGACAAGGCTGTTCTCACCGAGAACGAGCGCGCTGCGGCTTACATCAAGGCACTCGGTGGTGCGGAGAATCTGCTCACCGTCGGTGCCTGCACTACCCGGTTGCGTCTGGAAATGGTTGATCGCAACAAGGCTTCCGATGCTGATTTGAAGGCACTGGGTGCGATGGCCGTGGTACGCCCGGGCAAGGGCGGCAGCTTGCAGGTGGTGGTTGGGCCATTGGCCGACAGCATCGCCGACGAAATCCGCCTCGCCATGCCGACGCTGGGGCGTGCGTTGGTGGCTGCGCCTGCGGTGGTGGTCGAGGAATCGAAAGCCGTATTGGTCACAGCACCGGAAGCCCAGCAATGGCTGACTGCCTTGGGCGGTAGCGAGAATGTGCTGCAACTGGACTGCATCGCCCTGACCCGTATTCGCCTGCAACTGGCCGATGGTAAAGCGCTGTCCGAGGCGCAGTTGAAAGAGTTGGGTTGCCAGGGTGTCAGCCCGTTGGAAGGTGGGGTCTGGCATTTGTTGATTGGCGAGAAAGCGGCGAGTTTGAGTGGGGCGATTGAGGCGTTGGTTAATCGGAGTGAGGTCAGCGCCAAGGTTTGACTCACCGACGTCTGGGCGGCCCTCTTCGCGAGCAAGCCCGCTCCCACATTTGACCGGCGTACACAGGTCAATGTGGGAGCGGGCTTGCTCGCGAAGAACGATAACGCGGTGATCCTGAGAGATCAGGTCTGTGGATCGACTCGGTCCAGCGCCCGGTTTACCGCCAGTTCGGCGAGCATGATGATTTGCTGGATCGCCAGAGCGGTGCTGCGTTGCAGGCCACTGAGTTCGTTGGCGAAGTTGCTGGCCATGGCACTGGCGGAGGCCAACGATTCGTAGGCGTGGGCTAGCAGGGTTTCGGTATCGACGTTGGGGTGGACGAGGAACATCGTGCTGGGTTGTCGGGGTTTGGCGGGTTGCGGGGTGAAGTAGAAATCGACAGCGCGCTTGATGGCTTCACGGTCTTTGGCCAGGTCTTCGACCCGGATGGCGTCGACGGGTGGCGTTGTAGCTTCGTGGGGTGGGTCGGGGATCAGTTTGTCCATCGAACAAGTCCTTTTAAGTGTTGCAGCCACTTGCTCCCGATCTCACTCGGAGAAGAGGTGGCAGCCATGTACGGAGTGAGATTACCGGTAAGGACCCCAAATCCGGCCGGACCGAAGTCCGCCCGTACATAGCCGCCATAAGGAATTGCTGACAGCGAAAGCTGACCGCAATTATGGGGGCACTTGTCTGGGGATCCAAATCGGGTATCTCACCTCCCGGTCGCTGAATTGGCAGCGACAAGCAAAGCCTAGAGACCGGGCGTCCGAGGGACAACCTGAAAACCTTGTGGGAAGGTTCTGGTTATTTGACACAGATTTAAACAGGACCAATCTCCTTGGTGACCGGACTAACCCCATCGCCAGCAGGCTGGCTCCCACAATTTCAACCCGGTTTATTCAGATAGAAATTGGTCGGCTATCAGGCCGCCATCGCTGGCAAGCTAGGCTCCCACAGGGGTTGAGTACATCTGCAATGGATCAGTGAGCTGGCAGGACGCCTTCGCGAGCAATCCCGCTCCCACAATTTCAACCCGGTGTATTCAGGTAGAGATTGGTCGGCTGTCAGGCCGCCATCGCTGGCAAGCCAGGCTCCCACAGGGGTTGAGTACATCTGCAATGGATCAGTGAGCTATCAGGACGCCTTCGCGAGCAAGCCCGCTCCCACAGTTTGAACCCGGTGTATTCAGGTAGAGATTGGTCGGCTGTCAGGCCGCCATCGCTGGCAAGCCAGGCTCCCACAGGGGTTGAGTACATCTGCAATGGATCAGTGAGCTGGCAGGACGCCTTCGCGAGCAAGCCCGCTCCCACAATTTCTACCCGGTTTATTCAGATAGAAATTGGTCGGCTGTCAGGCAGCCATCGCTGGCAAGCCAGGCTCCCACAGGGGTTGAGTACATCTGCAATGGATCAGTGAGCTATCAGGACGCCTTCGCGAGCAAGCCCTCTCCCACAATTTCAACCCGGTGTATTCAGGTAGAGATTGGTCGGCTGTCAGGCCGCCATCGCTGGCAAGCCAGGCTCCCACAGGGGTTGAGTACATCTGCAATGGATCCGTCAGTTGGCAGGACGCCTTCGCGAGCAAGCCCGCTCCCACAGTTTGAACCCGGTGTATTCAGGTAGAGATTGGTCGGCTGTCAGGCCACCATCGCCAGCAGGCTGGCTCCTACAATTTAGCAAGCGCACACCCCATGCGGCGAAGCCGCCCCACTCCAGGATGAGCGCAAGCTCGGCTGTCGCTCTTGATCTTGATCCACGGGCGACGTCGGAAGGCTGAGTGGAGGGATTGATCCGGGGGTGGGAGCGCAGCGACCGTTTGGCGCAGCCAAACACAGCGAGAGGAGGTGCAGCGAAGCAAACCGGAGGCGCTGCGCCCGGATCGATCCCGGAGCGAAGGGACCCCGAGCCTCAGCGAGCGGGCCGAACGCAGGAGCAAGACTTTTTGGTTACTTTTGAGGCGTTTGTCAAAAGTGACTCGCTGTAAGGGCGGAACCCTAAGCAGCCGTGACCGCAGCAATGGATATGTACCCGGTCAGCCAGAACATCATTGCCCGACCCAACGCTTTCGCGAGCAAGCTCGCTCCCACAGTTGAATGAAGTCGCCAACCAAATCGCAGGCAACAAAAAACCCGCAGACAATTGATCATCTGCGGGTCTCTCATTCCAGCGGCAAAAAGATCAGAAATCCTCCAACCGCCACACCTCATAAGCCGGCGTCTCGTAAGGGTGACTCAACTTCAAAGCCGCCACCACATCACGAATCAACGCGTCACAAACGACAAGCTCAACCTTCCATTCCTCAACTTGCTCAACCTGCCCCGCTTGCCCAATAAACGGCTGACTGCCATCCAACGGACGAAACTGGCCCAGACCGAGCACCTGCCAAGCACAGTGGTCATAGTCCCCGATCCGCCCACCACCGGCAGCGAATACAGCGTCCTTGACCACCTCGACATGGCTGTCGGGAACAAAAAACCCGAGCTTGTACACGACGCTTAGTTCACCCAGACACGAGCGTTACGGAACATGCGCATCCAAGGAGCATCCTCGGTCCAGTCTTCCGAACGCCACGAGTTCTGCACCGCGCGGAACACACGCTCCGGGTGCGGCATCATGATCGTCACACGACCGTCGCGGCTGGTGAGACCGGTGATCCCGCGCGGCGAACCGTTCGGGTTGGCCGGGTAGGCTTCGGTGACCTTGCCGTGATTGTCGACGAAACGCATCGCCACGCAACCGGACAGATCGGCCTCCAGCAACGCCTCTTCGCTTTCGAATTCGGCATGGCCTTCACCGTGAGCGATGGCAATCGGCATGCGCGAACCGGCCATGCCCTGCAGGAAGATCGAGTTCGATTCCTGGATCTGCACCATCGCCACGCGCGCTTCGAACTGCTCGGAGCGGTTGCGCACGAAGTGCGGCCAGAACTCGCTGCCCGGGATCAGCTCGTGCAGGTTGGACATCATCTGGCAACCGTTGCACACGCCAAGAGTGAAGCTGTCGTTACGCTCGAAGAACCCTTGGAACGCATCGCGGGCGCGGCTGTTGAACAGTGCGGACTTGGCCCAGCCTTCACCGGCGCCGAGGACGTCGCCGTAGGAGAAACCACCGCAGGCCACCAGACCTTTGAACTCGTTCAGGTCGACACGGCCGGCCAGAATGTCGCTCATGTGCACGTCGATCGCGTTGAAACCGGCGCGGTCGAACGCTGCCGCCATTTCCACCTGACCGTTGACGCCCTGCTCACGCAGCACGGCAACCTGTGGGCGGATGCCTTTCTTGATGTAAGGCGCGGCGATGTCCTGGTTGACGTCGTAGCTCAGCTTGACGCTCAGGCCCGGGTTGTCTTCTTCCAGCAGCGCGTCGAACTCTTGCTCGGCGCAATCGGCGTTGTCGCGCAGACGCTGGATCTGGTAGCTGGTCTCGGCCCACTGACGTTGCAGCAGACGACGCTGGCCTTCGAACACGGTGTCACCGTTGAAGGTGATGTTGATCTGGCCATTGTTGATCGGCTGACCGATCACCGACACGCAGTCACCCAGACCGGCCGCGCTGAACTGCGCGAGGATGTCCGGGGTGGCGTCCTGACGAACCTGGATCACTGCACCCAGTTCTTCGTTGAACAGGATCGCAGCGATTTCGGCCGAGTTTTCGGCAACGCTGTCCAGGTTCAGGCTCAGACCGCAGTGGCCGGCGAACGCCATTTCCACCACGGAGGTCAGCAGACCACCGTCGGAACGGTCGTGGTAAGCCAGCAGGTGACCGTCGGCGTTGAGGCCCTGGATCACCGCGAAGAAGGCTTTCAGGTCTTCGGCGTCATCGACGTCCGGAGCCTGCTTGCCGAGCTTGCCGTGAACCTGAGCAAGGATCGAAGCACCCATACGGTTCTGACCACGACCGAGGTCGATCAGGATCAGGTCGGTGGTGCCCTTGTCCATGCGCAGTTCCGGGGTCAGGGTCTGACGAATGTCAGCCACTGGGGCGAAACCGGTCACGATCAGCGACATCGGCGAGGTCACGGTTTTTTCTTCGCCGTTGTCGTTCCAGCGGGTGGCCATGGACATCGAGTCCTTGCCGACCGGGATGGTGATGCCCAGCTCAGGGCACAGTTCCATGCCGACCGCTTTCACGGTGTCGTACAGACGCGCATCTTCGCCTGGGTGGCCGGCAGCGGACATCCAGTTCGCCGACAGTTTGATGTCGGAGATCTTGTTGATGCGCGAGGCGGCAATGTTGGTCAGGGTTTCGCCGATGGCCATGCGGCCCGACGCCGGAGCGTCCAGCAACGCCAGCGGAGTCCGCTCGCCCATCGCCATCGCTTCACCGGTGTAGACGTCGAAACTGGTGGCGGTAACTGCGACGTCGGCCACCGGAACCTGCCATGGGCCAACCATCTGGTCACGGGCCACAAGGCCAGTGATGGTGCGGTCGCCGATGGTGATCAGGAAGCTTTTGCTCGCCACGGCCGGGTGATGCAGGACGCGCTCGATGGACTCGCTGATGTCGAGGTTCGACGGATCGAAATCATCGCCCAGCTCGGCTTCGCGAACCACCGAACGGTGCATGCGCGGCGCCTTGCCCAGCAACACTTCCAGGGGCATGTCCACCGGGTTGTTACCGAAGTGGCTGTCGGTCACGGTCAGTTGTGGCTCGGCAGTGGCTTCGCCGACCACGGCGAACGGGCAACGCTCGCGTTCGCAGATCGCCTTGAAGCGCTCGAAGTCGGCCGGACCGACCGCCAGAACGTAACGTTCCTGGGATTCGTTGGACCAGATTTCGTGCGGGGCCATGCCCGGCTCGTCGTTGGGAATGTTGCGCAGTTCGAAACGGCCACCGCGGTCGCCGTCGTTGACCAGTTCCGGGAAGGCGTTGGACAGACCGCCCGCGCCCACGTCGTGGATGAAGCTGATCGGGTTCTTGTCGCCCAGTTGCCAGCAACGGTCGATGACTTCCTGGCAGCGACGCTCCATCTCAGGGTTTTCACGCTGTACGGAAGCGAAGTCGAGATCCGCCGAGCTGGTGCCGGTGGCCATCGAGGAAGCGGCACCGCCGCCCAGACCGATGAGCATGGCCGGGCCGCCAAGCACGATCAGCTTGGAGCCGACCAGAATCTCGCCTTTCTTGACGTGTTCTTCACGGATGTTGCCCATGCCGCCGGCGAGCATGATCGGCTTGTGGTAGCCACGAACTTCGTCACCGTGCGGGGTGGTGATCGACTGTTCGAAGGTACGGAAGTAGCCAGTCAGGGCCGGACGACCGAATTCGTTGTTGAACGCGGCGCCGCCCAGCGGGCCTTCGATCATGATGTCCAGCGCGGTAACGATGCGCTCAGGCTTGCCATACGGCACTTCCCACGGCTGTTCGAAGCCCGGGATCTGCAGGTTGGATACGGTGAAACCGGTCAGACCAGCCTTCGGTTTGGCGCCACGACCGGTTGCACCTTCGTCGCGGATCTCGCCACCGGAACCGGTGGACGCGCCCGGGAACGGGGCAATCGCGGTCGGGTGGTTGTGGGTCTCGACCTTCATCAGGATGTGCACCGGCTCCTGCACCGCACCGTACTGGCGGGTTTCCGGATCCGGGAAGAAGCGGCCGGCGACGTTGCCGACGATCACCGAGGCGTTGTCCTTATAAGCGGACAGCACACCTTCGTTGTGCATCTGATAGGTGTTCTTGATCATGCCGAACAGGCTTTTTTCCTGGCTCTCGCCGTCAATATCCCAACTGGCGTTGAAGATCTTGTGGCGGCAGTGCTCGGAGTTGGCCTGGGCGAACATCATCAGTTCGATGTCGTGCGGATTGCGCTTGAGACCGTTGAAGGCGTTGACCAGATAGTCGATCTCGTCTTCGGCCAGGGCCAGACCGAGTTCGGTGTTGGCTTTTTCCAGCGCGGCGCGACCGCCGCCGAGGATGTCGATCGCGGTCAGCGGCTTCGGCTCGGCGTGGCTGAACAGACCGGCGGCCTGTTCCAGGTTGCCCAGAACGATCTGGGTCATGCGGTCATGCAGCACGTCGGCGATTTGCTGGGCTTCGGTGTCGCTGAACTGGCCGGCCACGTAGAACGCGATGCCGCGCTCCAGGCGCTGGATCTTGCTCAGGCCGCAGTTGCGGGCGATGTCGCTGGCCTTGCTCGACCAAGGCGAGATGGTGCCGAAACGCGGCAACACCAGAAACAGACGACCGGTCGGCTCTTGTACCGGAACGCTTGGGCCGTACTTCAGAAGGCGCGCAAGCACCTGCTGTTCGTCGCCGGTCAGGACGCCGGTGACTTCGGCGAAGTGAGCGAATTCAGCATACAGGCCACTGACAGCTGGAACCTTCTGGCTCAGTTGCTCAAGGAGTTTGCTGTGGCGAAAGGCAGAAAGGGCAGGAGCGCCGCGCAGGATCAACATCTTCGGGACAGCCTCGGGAAGGGGTGTGCTTTGAGGCCGTGCATTCTAGCCTAAACCGCCCTCAACATCACCCGAAACGCTACGCACGGTTGCACTCGGATATCAATCTGTGTTTCTGCCTTTGAAGTCAAATTTCGAGGGTGTGCGGGCAGCGCTTATTTTTTCTGTCACAAAATGCCGTTTAGCCCCATTCCTGCTGGGTTTCGTGCGGTTTTGTGATCTCTAGCAGACAAGCCCTTCACTGTCGAGATATGGCGCCCGCAGCCGTTTGCGTATACTGCGCAGATGTTTTTCCCAACGGCTTTGCGTCCGCGGTACGCCAAATGGCTGATCGCAACCGGACTCTTCCTGATGCTCGGTGGCTGTGTTGATAAACCCAACACACTCGAGCGCGTAAAGGAGGATGGTGTGCTGCGGGTGATTACCCGTAACAGCCCCGCCACCTACTTTCAGGATCGCAGCGGTGAAACCGGCTTCGAATACGAGCTGGTGAAGCGCTTCGCCGACGATTTGGGTGTGGAGCTGAAGATCGAGACCGCCGACAACCTCGATGACCTGTTCAACCAGATCGGCAAGCCGAACGGCCCGGTACTGGCCGCGGCCGGCCTGGTCAGCAGCGAGGAGCGCAAGAAACAGGTGCGGTTCTCCCACTCCTACCTCGAAGTGACCCCGCAGATCATCTATCGCAACGGCCAGTCGCGTCCTACCGACCCGGCTGATCTGGTCGGCAAGAAGATCATGGTGCTCAAGGGCAGCACCCACGCCGAACAGCTGGCCGAGCTGAAAAAGAAATTTCCCGGCATCGAATACGAAGAGTCCGACGCCGTTGAAGTGGTCGACCTGTTGCGCATGGTCGATGAAGGCCAGATCGACCTGACGCTGGTCGACTCCAACGAAGTGGCGATGAACCAGGTGTACTTCACCAACATCCGCGTGGCCTTCGACCTCGGCGATGCGCGCAGCCAGAGCTGGGCAGTGGCCGCCGGCGAAGACAACAGCCTGCTCAACGAGATCAATGCCTACCTCGACAAGGTGCAGAAGAACGGCACCCTGCAGCGCCTGAAAGACCGCTATTACGGCCACGTCGATGTCCTCGGCTACATGGGCGCCACCACCTTCGCCCAGCACCTGCAGCAACGCCTGCCCAAGTACGAACAGCACTTCAAGACCTACGCCAAGAAAGAGAAAGTCGACTGGCGCCTGCTCGCGGCCATCGGTTATCAGGAATCGCTGTGGCAACCGGCGGTCACGTCGAAAACCGGTGTGCGCGGCCTGATGATGCTGACCCAGAACACCGCTCAGGCCATGGGCGTGTCGAACCGCCTCGATCCCAAGCAGAGCATCATGGGCGGCGCCAAGTACCTGGCCTACATGAAGGATCAGCTCGACGAGTCGATTCAGGAGCCGGACCGCACCTGGTTCGCGCTGGCGGCGTACAACGTCGGCAGCGGTCACCTCGATGACGCACGCAAACTGGCGTCCCGCGAGGGCCTGAACCCGGACAAGTGGCTGGACGTGAAGAAGATGCTGCCGCGCCTGTCGCAGAAGCAGTGGTACAGCAAGACTCGCTACGGCTACGCCCGGGGCGGCGAACCGGTGCATTTCGTGGCGAACATTCGTCGCTACTACGACATCCTGACCTGGGTGACCCAGCCGCAGCTTGAAGGCGATCAGGTGGCCGAGGGCAATCTGCATGTGCCCGGTATCGACAAGACCAAGCCGGCGCAGGAGCCTGCGCCGCTTTAATCAGCCCCCTGAATCCCCTGTGGGAGCGGGCTTGCTCGCGAATGCGGTGTATCAGTCGACATATTCTTTGACTGATACACCGCATTCGCGAGCAAGCCCGCTCCCACATTGGGTTCTGGGTTGTTGATTAGTGCTTGGCGGCCGCCAGGATCAGCGCCTTCATCTCGGACACTGCGGACTTGAACCCGACGAACAACGCATGCGCCACCAGCGCATGGCCGATGTTCAGTTCGTTGATACCCTTGATCGCCGCCACGGCTTCGACGTTGTGATAATGCAGGCCATGCCCGGCGTTGACGATCAGGCCTTGCGCCAGACCAAACGCCACGCCGTCCGCCACGCGTTTCAACTCTTCAGCCACTTCAGTCGGGGTTTCGGCATCGGCGTAACGCCCGGTGTGCAGCTCGATGGCCGGGGCACCGACGCGCTTGGACGCGGCGATCTGGCGTTCATCGGCATCGATGAACAGCGACACTTCGCTGCCGATCTTCGACAGACGCTCGACCGCTGCCTTGATGCGTTCCTCCTGCCCCGCTACATCCAGACCGCCTTCAGTGGTCAGTTCCTGACGGGTTTCCGGCACCAGGCAGATGTGCGCCGGACGGATGCGCTCGGCGAACGCCATCATTTCTTCGGTGACGCCCATTTCGAAGTTCATGCGGGTCTGCAGCATATCTTTGAGCAACAGCACGTCGCGCTCCTGAATGTGCCGGCGGTCTTCGCGCAGGTGCACGGTGATGCCGTCGGCGCCCGCCTCTTCCGCGTCCAGCGCTGCCTTGACCGGATCCGGGTAGCGTGTGCCACGGGCCTGACGCAGGGTGGCGACGTGGTCGATGTTCACGCCAAGAAGAATGCGATTGCTGGTGGTCACGGATGCGCTCCTGAAGGGAAAGATTCGGCGCACAGCATATCAGGGCTTGCGAAAGAGCTCGCGGCTGACGAGGGGGCGACCGCCCAGATGAACGGCCAATGCCTGACGCATCAGACGCTTGGCTGCCGACAGTGCGCCGGGGGCGGACCAATCGGCTTCAGCCATGGCCAGTAATTCAACGCCGTTGAACAAGCCCGGTTGCAGCAGGTAGACACGCTCAAGCCCGGCATCCACTTGCAGACGATAGAGACCGTCCGGCGCGACCGGTTCGCTGTGGATATCGGTGTTCAGGGAGAAGCCGTAACCGAGATCGTCCAGCAGGCGCCATTCGAAGGAGCGCAACAACGGCTCCAGCGGGCGACCTTCGGCCAGCGCCAACAGCGTGGCAGCATAGTGATCGAACACCGCCGGGTGCGGGTCTTCGGCGGGCAGCAGGCGGATCAGCAGTTCATTGAGATAGAGGCCGCTGAACAGCGCCTCGCCGACCATCCAGGTCGCATTACCGGCACTTTCCATGCGCCCGACATTCTTCAGCTCACCCTTGCCACGAAACTCGACTTCCAGCGGCACGAACGGTCGCGCCAGTGTCCCGGCCTTGCCCCGCGCACTGCGCAGCACCGCCCGCAGCCGACCTTGCGGCGTGAGGAAGTCGACCAGCGCGCTGGTTTCGCGGTAGGCGCGCGAATGCAGGACGTAGGCGAGTTGGGCGGGAGGCGGGGTTTGCGACATGAAGTTCTCGATGAAGAAACGCGGTTTTGCACACAACCCAAAACTACTGTGGGAGCGGGCTTGCTCGCGAATGCGGTGAATCAGTCAAAGTATCTGTCGACTGACACTGCGCATTCGCGAGCAAGCCCGCTCCCACAGGGGGTTCTCTGATGGATCAGAAAACCGCTATTACAGGTCGCCGTAACCCAGCGAACGCAGTGCACGCTCGTCGTCGGACCAGCCGCCCTTCACCTTGACCCACAGGTTGAGCATGATCTTGGAGTCGAACAGCAGCTCCATGTCCTTGCGCGCTTCGGTGCCGATGCGTTTGATGCGCTCGCCCTTGTCGCCAATGATGATCTTCTTCTGGCCGTCACGTTCGACGAGGATCAGCGCATGGATGTGCAGGGTCTTGCCCTGCTGCTTGAACTCTTCGATCTCGACGGTGATCTGGTACGGCAGCTCGGCACCCATCTGGCGCATGATTTTTTCGCGCACCAGTTCGGCGGCGAGGAAACGGCTGCTGCGGTCGGTGATCTGGTCTTCCGGGAAGAAGTGATCGTTCTCCGGCAGATGTTCGGCGATGACCTTTTCCAGCGCGTCGAGGTTGTGCCCGTGCTGCGCGGAAATCGGGATGATCTGCGCGTTCGGCAGCTGTTCCTGCAACCACGACAGGTGCGGCATCAGCTCGGCCTTGTCTTCGATGCGGTCGGTCTTGTTCAGCGCGACGATCAGCGGGCCGGTCACGTACTGCACGCGCTCCAGTACCATCTGGTCTTCTTCGGTCCACTTGGTGCGATCGACCACGAAGATCACCACGTCGACGTCTTTCAATGCTGCCGACGCGGTTTTGTTCATGTAACGGTTCAGAGCCTTTTCGCCACCCTTGTGCATGCCGGGGGTGTCGACGTAGATCGCCTGCACGTCACCCTCGGTCTTGATCCCGAGCATGTTGTGGCGGGTGGTCTGCGGCTTGCGCGAGGTGATCGCCAGCTTCTGGCCGAGGATGTGGTTCAGCAGCGTCGACTTGCCGACGTTGGGACGGCCGACGATGGCAACGTAGCCACAGCGAGTTGCGTTTGTATCAGTCATTGCCATTCTCCACGCCCAGGGCAATCAGTGCTGCGGCGGCCGCTACCTGTTCGGCGATACGACGGCTCACACCCTGACCTCGGCTTTTTTCATTCAATAAGACAACTTCGCACTCGACAAAGAAGGTACGGCAGTGCGGCTCACCCTGGATGTCCACCACTTCGTAGCGTGGCAGTTCGCAACCGCGCGATTGCAGGTGTTCCTGCAGACGGGTCTTGGGATCCTTGTTGGTGTCGACCAGCGTCAGGCCTTCGAACTCGCCGGCCAGCCAGGCCAGTACGCGCTCGCGAGCGACGTCCATGCCGGCATCGAGGTAGATCGCACCGATCAGCGCTTCGAGGGCATCGGCCAGAATCGATTCGCGACGGAAGCCACCGCTTTTCAGTTCGCCCGAACCCAGACGCAGGTAATCGCCCAGGTCGAAACCACGGGCCAGCACGGCCAGTGTCTCACCCTTCACCAGGCGTGCGCGCAAACGCGACAACTGGCCTTCGCGGGCCAGCGGGAAGCGATCGAACAGCGCCTCGCCGGCGACGAAGTTGAGGATGGCATCGCCGAGGAATTCCAGGCGTTCGTTGTTACGCCCGGCAAAGCTGCGGTGCGTGAGGGCCAGCAGCATCAGCTCCTGATCCTTGAAGGTGTAACCGAGCTGGCGCTCGAGACGGCTTAGAGAAACGCTCACGGTTTACCCACGCTGAGTTCGTGGCTGGATTCCACCGCCATCGCCGGGGTACGGCGCAGGCCTGGGACAATTAACGCTGTGTTCAAAAATTACATCCTGAATATCGTGGCTTCATGCCCCGGAGCCGATTTGTGTCGACTCCAGAAATGCATTCGGCGCTGTGGTCAACAGCGCCGTGTTTGATTACTTGATCAGGCCAACCCGCGAGAAATTCGGCAGGTGGCTGAGTTTCGGTTCCGGCCAGCTCATCCAGACAGCGAAGGCTTTGCCGACGATATTCTGGTCGGGAACCATGCCCAGCAGATCCTTGGGAATGTTCGGGTCATCCCAGTAGCGACTGTCGTTGGAGTTGTCGCGGTTGTCGCCCATCATGAAGTAGTGCCCGGCCGGCACGGTCCAGGTATGGTCCGGCGTAGCGCGGTAGCGGCTCATTTCCTTGCGGATCAGGTGCTCGGCGGCGCCGAGTTTTTCCTTGTAGAGTTCCGCGCTGCCCAGCGTGCCCGGCTCGGAGCCGACCAATTGCTCGGCAATCGACTCGCCGTTGACGAACAGACGCTTGTCGGCGGTGTAACGCACCGTGTCGCCCGGCAGGCCGACTACACGCTTGATGTAGTTGACGTTCGGGTCGCTCGGGTAGCGGAACACCATCACATCGCCACGCTGTGGATCACCGACTTCGATGACTTTCTTGTCGATCACCGGCAGGCGGATCCCGTAAGAAAACTTGTTCACCAGAATGAAGTCGCCGACGTCCAGGGTCGGTTTCATCGAGCCGGACGGGATCTGGAACGGTTCCACCAGAAACGAACGCAGCACCAGCACGATGAACAGCACCGGAAAGAACGACTTGCCGTATTCGACCAGCAACGGCTCTTTGTTCAGCTTCTCGACCACCACGGGCTCGGGCTGGCTGACACTGCCTTGATAAGAGGCAATGGCAGCACGCCGACGCGGCGCCAGGAACAGCAGATCGAGCAACGCCAACAGGCCGCAGACGAACACGGCGATGACCAGCAACAGCGGGAAATTTAGTGACATAGGACCTGACTATTCCAACCTGAGCACGGCAAGGAAGGCTTCTTGTGGAATTTCCACGTTGCCGACCTGCTTCATGCGTTTCTTACCGGCCTTTTGCTTTTCAAGCAGCTTTTTCTTACGGCTTACGTCACCGCCGTAGCATTTGGCCAATACGTTCTTTCTGAGTGCCTTGACGGTGGTCCGGGCGACGATCTGACCGCCAATGGCAGCCTGGATGGCCACGTCGAACATCTGACGAGGAATCAGTTCTTTCATCTTCTCGGTCAACTGGCGACCTTTGAAGTGCGAATTGTCACGGTGCACGATCAACGCCAGGGCGTCGACCTTGTCACCGTTGATCAGCACGTCCAGCTTCACCAGATTAGCCGATTGGTAACGATCGAAATGGTAATCCAGCGAAGCATAGCCGCGACTGGTGGATTTGAGGCGGTCGAAGAAGTCCAGGACCACTTCGTTCATCGGCAAGTCATAAGTGACCTGCACCTGATTGCCGAGGAACAGCATGTCGACCTGTACGCCGCGTTTCTCGATGCACAGGGTGATGACGTTACCCAGGTGCTCCTGCGGAACCAGGATGTTGGCACGCACGATTGGCTCGCGCATGTCTTCGATCGCCGACACATCCGGAAGCTTGGATGGGTTGTCGACGTAAATCGTTTCACCGGTTTTCAGCACCAGCTCGAAAATTACCGTTGGCGCGGTGGTGATCAGGTCCAGGTCGTATTCGCGCTCCAGGCGCTCCTGGATGATCTCCATGTGCAGCATGCCGAGGAAGCCGCAACGGAAGCCGAAGCCCAGTGCATCAGAGCTTTCCGGGGTGTACTGCAGCGACGAGTCGTTCAGGGTCAGTTTCTGCAGCGCTTCGCGGAAGTCCTCGAAGTCGTCGGAGCTGACCGGGAACAGACCGGCGTAAACCTGTGGCTGGATGCGTTTGAAGCCGGGCAGCACCGGCACATCCGGAGTCGAGCTCAGGGTCAGGGTGTCACCGACCGGCGCACCGTGAATATCCTTGATGCTGGCGATGATGAAGCCCACTTCGCCGGCCTTGAGGTCAGCGGTGGCGGTGTGTTTCGGGTTGAACACGCCGACGCTGTCGACCAGGTGGATCTTGCCGGTGGATTTCACCAGGATCTTGTCGCCCTTCTTCACGCGGCCATGACGCACGCGCACCAGGGAGACAACGCCCAGGTAGTTGTCGAACCAGGAGTCGATGATCAACGCTTGCAGCGGATCTTCGATGTTGCCGGTCGGCGCAGGAATGGTCGCGACCAGACGCTCGAGCACTTCGTCGACACCCAGGCCAGTCTTGGCGCTGCAGGTGACGGCGTCGGTGGCGTCGATGCCGATGATCTTCTCGATCTCGTCCTTGACGCGGTCCGGCTCGGCCTGTGGCAGGTCGATCTTGTTCAGCACCGGCATGACTTCGAGGCCCTGCTCGATCGCGGTGTAACAGTTGGCCACGGACTGGGCTTCAACACCCTGACCGGCATCGACCACCAGCAACGCACCTTCACACGCCGCCAGGGAACGGCTGACTTCGTAGGTGAAGTCGACGTGGCCCGGGGTGTCAATGAAGTTCAGCTGGTAGGTGACGCCATCTTTGGCTTTGTAATAGAGAGTAACGCTGTGGGCCTTGATGGTGATCCCGCGTTCGCGCTCCAGATCCATGGAATCCAGTACCTGGGCTTCCATTTCACGCTCGGCCAGGCCACCGCACATCTGGATGAAACGGTCAGCCAGCGTCGACTTGCCATGGTCAATGTGGGCGATGATGGAGAAATTGCGGATATGACTCAAATCACTCACGGATCAACACTCAAAAAGGCTGCAGGCTTGGCCCGCCGAAAAATAGCCGGGAATTGTACCTGATACACGGCGCAAGCGTCACGTTCGCCTGTCACCCGGATTGCATACGAAAACGCCCCGATCTGTCGACCGAGGCGTTTTCGCGATTAAAGCATTGGCAACAACGCGGCCATCAACCGGCCCGTCGCAGCAACCAGACGCCTGCCAGCGCACAGACCGTGGCCGGCACCAGCACCGCGAACAGCGGCGAGAAACCGAACACCAGGCTCGATGGACCGAGCAAATCCTGGACGATGCGGAAGGTGAAGCCCACCAGCACACCGGTGAAC
The DNA here is from genome assembly GCF_037126175.1 of Pseudomonas sp. RSB 5.4. Classification (NCBI taxonomy): domain Bacteria; kingdom Pseudomonadati; phylum Pseudomonadota; class Gammaproteobacteria; order Pseudomonadales; family Pseudomonadaceae; genus Pseudomonas; species Pseudomonas sp. RSB 5.4. Next base: position 5,744,424 of record NZ_CP146986.1, on the reverse strand, counting down.
ACCCGCTGACCGAGGGTTACCGAGCGCAACGGACCGAAAATGAAGGAAATCGCCATCAGCACCAGTGCGGCGGTGACCAGCGGCTGCAACACCTTGACCCAAAATGCCAGCCAGTAACGACCGTTGCTCAGGCCCTGATCCGCCAGATAGTGGATATAGCCCCACAGACCGGAAATGGACAGTGCTTCAGGCGCCATCACCACCGTGTTGAGCAATTGCGGACTCAGCGACACGTCCCACTCCTCGCTCGGCGCATTCACCACTTCGGTACTGCGTTCGTGGAAAACCGTGGTAGCTACGTCGGTGAGCAGCCAGCGCTTGCCGTCGAAATCCGCACGTTTGGCGAAACTGGAGCTCAGCAGGTGGCGCTCTTTGTCGAAGTGATAGCGGGTCACGCCATACAACAGGCCGTTGGGTTGCACGGCGTTGATGTGGATGAACTCCTCACCCTGACGGTGCCACATGCCGTGCTTGGCGCTTTGCGCGTCGCCGCTGCCTTGCGCCAGCGAGCGATTGGCCTGGGCCATGCTTTCGGTGGCCGGGGCCACGTACTCGCCAATCAGCACGCCGGCCAGCATCAGCACCAGCATCGGCTTCATGACCGCCCAGACGATGCGCCCGATGGACACACCCGCCGCACGCATGACCGTCAGCTCACTGCTGCTGGCCAGACTGCCAAGGCCGATCAGGCAGCCGATCAGCGCGGCCATCGGCAGCATTTCATACAAGCGACGTGGCGCGGTGAGGATGACGAAGCTCAGCACATCGGTCAGCGTATAGGTATCGCTGACGTCGCCCATCTCGTCGATGAAAGCGAACAGTGTCGCCAGACCCAGAATAATCGCCAGCACGGCGATGATCGCCATGAACACACTGCTGCCGATGTAGCGGTCGAGTTTAACCACGGGCCACCTCCAGCGCAGCGCTGCGACGGCTGGCCAGTTTCAGGCGCATGGGCTCCCAGTACAGCAGGCCGAGACCGATGACCAGGAAGATCCCGTGCACCCACCACAAGCCGAGGCCCGACGGGATCTTGCCTTTTTCGAGGGCGCCGCGGGCGGCAATCAGGATGGTCAGGTAAGCCATATAAAGAAGAATCGCCGGCAGCAGCTTCAGGAAACGGCCCTGACGCGGATTGACCCGCGACAGCGGCACCGCCATCAGAGTCACGATGAATACCAGCAACGGCAGCGAAAGGCGCCATTGCAGTTCGGCCTTGGAGCGCACGTCGTCATTGCTCAGCAGGGTCGAAGTGGGGATCGCATCACGGTCGGTGACTTCGTCACTGGCATCAGGTTTGGGCAGCAATACGCCGTAGGTGTCGTATTTGATCGCACGATAATCGGCCTGGCCCGGACTGCCGTCATAGCGATAGCCATTGTGCAGGATCAGGTAGCGGTTGCCGTCCGGACGGATTTCCTGACGGCCCTTCTCGGCCACCAGCACGGAAATCCCTCGGTCTTTCTGATCGGAACCGAGGTTCTTCTGCGAGATGAACACGCCGCTGAGGTTGACGCGATCATCAGTCAGCGTTTCGGTGTAGGTCACCCGGGTGCCGTCACGCAACTCCTGAAAACGGCCAGGTTCTAGGGTATCGAACTCGGTCAGGGCGTCCTGCTTGTTCAGCAACAGCTGAAACTGGGTGGCGCCCTGCGGGGCCAGGCTCAGGCTCAGCCACGCGACCACCAGTGCCACCAGCGTTGCCGGGAACAGGGTCATGCGCAGCAGACGCTGCTGACTCATGCCGGTGGCCGAGAGCACGGTCATTTCGCTTTCGAGGTACAACCGGCCGTAAGCCAGCAGGATCCCGAGAAACAGCCCCAATGGCAGGATCAGTTGCATGAAACCCGGCAGACGGTAACCCATGATCAGGAACAGCGATCCCGGATCGAGTTGGCCCGCAGCGGCCTGGGCAAGGTATTTGATGAAGCGACCGCTCATGATGATGACCAGCAGCACGGCGCTGACGGCGCTCAGGGTCAACATCACTTCACGGGACAGATAACGGAAGACGATCAAACCAGACACTCCAGGGTTGTCAGGCTAAGGCGGCCAAACAAGCAAACGTTTCGAGCGGCCCGCAAGGCAGAGCCGTCGAAAAAAGATGCGGCATTATCCTGTGATTGAGGGCGCCTGTCACTGCGCACACTCACCCAAGCGTGTAATCGGTTGAAGATCGTGCCGCCGAGGGTTGTCAGGCGCAGGGAGCGAGGTTCAAACTGCCGCCTTTGTCGCAGGCACTGGCCTGCGTCTCTTCTATCTATAAGCAGGCGACTGCGGACACCGTCGAACGCCTGTGTGTTGACCATTCATTCAGGGATCCGGACATGGAACTGGTTGTAAAAAGCGTTAGCCCAGAAACGTTGAAAACCGCCACCCTGGTGGTTGCCGTCGGCGAAGGCCGCAAACTCGGCGTGGCCGCCAGACAGGTCGACGAGCTGAGCGGCGGCGCGATCAGCGCCGTACTCAAGCGTGGCGATCTGGCCGGCAAGGTCGGTCAAAGCCTGCTGCTGCACAGCCTGCCGAACCTCAAGGCCGAGCGCGTGCTGCTGGTCGGCGTGGGCAAGGATGAAGAACTGAGCGACCGTCCGTTCCGCAAAATCGTTGCCGGCATCCTCAATACCCTGAAAGGTCTGGGCGGCAGCGACGCCGTACTGGCCCTGGATGAAATCATCGTCAAAAACCGCGACAGCTACGGCAAGACCCGTCTGCTGGCGGAAACCCTGGTGGACGGCGAATACACTTTCGACCAGTTCAAGAGCCAGAAAGCCGAACCGCGCGCCCTGAAGAAAATCACCCTGCTGACCATCAAGGCTGCCCAGGCTGAAGTGCAGCGCGCCGTGACCCACGCCACCGCGATCGCCAACGGCATGGCCTTCACCCGCACGCTGGGCAACCTGCCGCCGAACATCTGCCACCCGACGTTCCTTGGCGAGCAAGCCAAGAACCTCGGCAAAGAGTTCAAGGATCTGAAAGTCGAAGTCCTCGACGAGAAGAAGATCAAAGCGCTCGGCATGGGTTCGTTCTACGCCGTCGGCCAGGGCAGCGCCCAGCCGCCGCGCCTGATCGTCATGCAATACAACGGTGGCAAGAAGTCCGAGAAGCCTTACGCGCTGGTCGGTAAAGGCATCACCTTCGACACCGGCGGCATCAGCCTCAAGCCGGGCGCCGGCATGGACGAGATGAAATACGACATGGGCGGCGCTGCCAGCGTGTTCGGCACCCTGCGTGCGGTGCTCGAGCTGAAGCTGCCGATCAACCTGGTGTGCATCCTCGCCTGCGCCGAAAACATGCCGAGCGGCACTGCTTCGCGTCCGGGCGACATCGTCACCACCATGAGCGGCCAGACCGTGGAAATCCTCAACACCGACGCCGAAGGCCGTCTGGTGCTGTGCGACGCGCTGACCTACTCCGAGCGCTTCAAGCCGCAAGCCGTGATCGATATCGCCACCCTGACCGGTGCCTGCGTGGTTGCACTGGGCGCCCACACTTCGGGCCTGCTGGGCAACAATGACGAGCTGATCGGGCAACTGCTCAGCGCCGGTAAAGCCGCTGACGACCGCGCCTGGCAACTGCCGCTGTTCGACGAATACCAGGAGCAACTGGACAGCCCGTTCGCCGACATCGCCAACATTGGCGGGCCGAAGGCCGGCACCATTACCGCTGCGTGCTTCCTGTCGCGCTTCACCAAGAACCTCAACTGGGCGCACCTGGACATCGCGGGCACCGCGTGGACCAGCGGCGGCAAGGACAAGGGCGCCACCGGCCGTCCGGTTCCGCTGCTGACCCAATACCTGCTGGACCGCGCCAAAGCCTGAAACCGATGAACCTGGGCGGCGTCACTTTACGGTGACGCCGCTCAAGGCTCAGGAACCGCAATGACCAAAGTCGACTTCTATATCCTGCCCAGCGCCGACCCTTCGGCTCGTCTGGACTTTGCCTGCAAGCTCACCGAGAAAGCCTGGCGCATGGGTCATCGCATCTACCTGCATTGCAGCGATGCTGCCCAGCGTGACGATCTCGATGCGCGCCTGTGGGCGTTCAAGGGCGAAACGTTCGTACCCCACGGCCCTGCCGAGAGCGAACCGGACGGTTTGATCGTGCTGGGAGTGGGCGTTGACTGCGGCGCGCATCAGGACCTGCTGGTCAACCTCGACCTGAAAGTCCCGGCCTTCGCCAGCCAATTCGCCCGCGTGGCGGAAGTGGTGGTGGAAGATCCGGTGATTCGCGCGGCGGCACGGGAGAGTTTCCGTTTCTACCGCGAACAGGGCTATCCTCTGCAAGATCACCGTTTACAGCGACTCTGAGTACGCCGATGGACACTCCAAAACCGCTGCAAAAGCCTGCGCACCTGCTGGACGATCTCGAATCGATCCGCCAGTTGCTCGGCGATGACAACCTGCAACCGCCACTGCTGACCGACACGGTCGATGACGGTGAACAGGAACAGATTCCGATGTTGTTCGAGGCCGTCGACACCGCGCCGCCCGCCATCGAACCGCCCCAAGCTCCGGCCCCGGCGCCTGCTGCCAAACCGGCAGCACCTGTGGATAAAGGCCCGGACGCCCTGCTGCACCTGGACAGCGAACTGCGCGCCGCTGCGCAACTGATCATGCAGGACGTGATCGACGACTTCGCGCCGCACATCGAAACCGAAATCAAACGCCGCCTCGAGGCGCGGATGGAGCGGTTGCTGAGCCAATACGAATAACCCGGCCTCCGGTATTTTTTGTGGCGAGGGAGCTTGCTCCCGCTGGGGTGCGAAGCGCCCCCAAAACTATTCAACAGTGTTTTGTCCGCGAAGCCTGCGTGGCAGTGTTTACGACTGCTGCGCAGCCGAGCGGGAGCAAGCTCCCTCGCCACAGAGTTCGCGATCACATTTAGGTCTCCACCCGGCCCGCCCCGCTCGCCCTCGGCCCCATGCCCCGCTATACTTCCCGGCTTTTCCTGAATAAATGCCAATAGGGTCCCGCCGCGCATGGATAAGACCTACCAGCCGCACGCCATTGAAACTTCCTGGTACAACACCTGGGAGTCCGAGAACTATTTCGCACCGCAAGGCGCGGGCGATTCCTACACCATCATGATCCCGCCGCCGAACGTCACCGGCAGCCTGCACATGGGTCACGGTTTCAACAACGCGATCATGGACGCCCTGATCCGTTTCCGCCGCATGCAGGGTCGCAACACCCTGTGGCAGCCGGGCACCGACCACGCCGGTATCGCCACGCAGATGCTGGTCGAGCGTCAACTGGAAGCCACCGGCCAGAACCGTCACGACCTGGGCCGCGAGAAATTCCTCGAGAAAATCTGGGAGTGGAAGGATCAGTCCGGCGGCAACATCAGCCGCCAGATTCGCCGCCTCGGCTCGTCCGTGGACTGGAGCCGCGAGCGCTTCACCATGGACGACGGTCTCTCGGAAGCGGTTAAAGAAGCCTTCGTGCGCCTGCACGAAGACGGTTTGATCTATCGCGGCAAGCGTCTGGTCAACTGGGACACCAAGCTGCACACGGCGATTTCCGACCTCGAAGTGGAAAACCACGACGAGAAAGGTTTCCTGTGGAACCTCAAGTACCCGCTGGCCGACGGCGCGAAAACCGCTGAAGGCAACGATTTCCTGATCGTCGCGACCACCCGTCCGGAAACCATGCTCGGCGACTCCGCCGTCGCGGTTAACCCGAACGACGAACGCTACAAAGCCCTGATCGGCAAATTTGTCGAGCTGCCACTGGTTGGCCGCCGCATCCCGATCATCGCCGACGATTACTGCGATCCAGAATTCGGCACCGGCTGCGTGAAAATCACCCCGGCCCACGACTTCAACGACTACGAAGTCGGCAAGCGCCACAACCTGCCGCTGCTGAACATCTTCGACAAGAACGCCAACGTGCTGCCCGCCGCCCAGGTGTTCAACCTCGACGGCACGCTGAACGACAGCATCGACGGCAAGATCCCGGCTGAATACGCCGGCCTCGAGCGTTTCGAAGCGCGCAAGCAGATCGTCGCGGCGTTCGACGCCGCCGGCCTGCTGGTCAGCGTCGACGACCACAACCTGAAAGTGCCGAAAGGCGACCGCTCCGGCACCGTCATCGAGCCGTGGCTGACCGACCAGTGGTACGTTTCCACCAAGCCGCTGGCTGAGCCGGCGATTGCTGCCGTTGAAGACGGCCGTATCCAGTTCGTGCCGAAGCAGTACGAAAACATGTACTTCTCGTGGATGCGCGACATCCAGGACTGGTGCATCAGCCGTCAGCTGTGGTGGGGCCACCGGATTCCGGCCTGGTACGACGAGTCGGGCAAGGTCTACGTCGGTCGCGACGAAGCCGAAGTGCGTGCCAAGCACAACCTCGGCCCGGACGTTGCGCTGCAACAGGACAACGACGTGCTCGACACCTGGTTCAGCTCGGGTCTGTGGACGTTCTCCACCCTGGGCTGGCCGGAAAAGACCGAATTCCTGAAGAAATTCCACTCCACCGACGTGCTGGTCACCGGTTTCGACATCATTTTCTTCTGGGTTGCCCGGATGATCATGCTGACGATGCACCTGATCAAGAACGAGGACGGCACCCCGCAGGTGCCGTTCAAGACCGTTTACGTGCACGGTCTGGTGCGTGATGGCCAAGGCCAGAAGATGTCCAAGTCCAAGGGCAACGTCCTGGACCCGCTGGACATCATCGACGGTATCGAGCTGGAAGCCCTGGTGCAGAAACGCACCTCAGGCATGATGCAGCCGAAACTGGCGAAGAAGATCGAGAAGCAGACCCGCGACGAGTTCGCCGAAGGCATCGCCAGCTACGGCACCGACGCCCTGCGCTTCACTTTCTGCTCGCTGGCGTCCACCGGTCGCGACATCAAGTTCGACATGGGCCGCGTCGAAGGCTATCGCAACTTCTGCAACAAGATCTGGAACGCCGCGCGTTATGTTCTGGACAAGGGCGAAGACTGCGGCCAGAACGGCGAAGCCTACGAGCTGTCGCTGGCGGATCGCTGGATCATCTCGCAGCTGCAACGCACTGAAGCCGAAGTGACCCGTCAACTGGATCAATTCCGTTTTGACCTCGCCGCGCAAGCGCTGTACGAGTTCATCTGGAACCAGTACTGCGACTGGTATCTGGAGTTGTCCAAGCCAGTGCTGTGGGACGAAAACGCCCCGGTCGAGCGTCAGCGCGGCACCCGTCGCACGCTGGTGCGCGTACTGGAAGTGGCGCTGCGTCTGGCGCACCCGTTCATGCCGTTCATCACTGAAGAAATCTGGCAGCGCATCGCGCCGCTGGCCGGCATTCAGGGCAAGACGATCATGCTGCAACCTTGGCCAGTGGCCAACGAAGAGCGCATCGATCCGGCCGCCGAAGACGACATCGAGTGGCTCAAAGGCCTCATGCTCGGCACGCGTAACATCCGTGGCGAAATGAACATCGGCCCGGGCAAACCGCTGCCGATCTACCTGAAGAACGTCAGCGCTGAAGATCAGCGTCGTCTGACCGAGAACGAAGCACTGCTGAAGAAGCTGGCGCGTCTGGAATCGATCACCGTCCTGGCCGCTGGCGAAGAAGCGCCGCTGTCCGCCACCGCGCTGGTTGGCGAGATGGAAGTGCTGGTGCCGATGGCCGGTCTGATCGACAAGGGCGCCGAGCTGGCACGTCTGGACAAGGAAATCCTGCGTCTGCAGGGCGAAGTCCAGCGGGTTGGCGGCAAGCTGTCGAACGCCGGTTTCGTTGACAAGGCCCCGGCCGAAGTCATCGAGAAGGAACGCGCCAAACTGGCCGAGGCTGAACAAGCCCTGGGCAAACTGGCCGAGCAGCACGCGCGGATTTCCAGCCTGTAAGGGCAAGCCGCAATGAACAAGGGAGGCCCGCAACGGCCTCCCTTTTTTATTCAAGAATCGCTACAAATCCCCTGTGGGAGCGGGCTTGCTCGCGAATGCGGTGTCTCATTCAACCTGTGTGTTGGCGAGCACACCGCTTTCGCGAGCAAGCCCGCTCCCACAGTTTGAACGGTGTTGCCTTTAGATGTGGGACAATACCCGCCACTTTCAGCCATACCCGAATCGATCACACCCATGAACGCCCCCCGCACACCCAAACCTGCGCGCAAGAAGCCTGATGCCGCGACCCCGACCAAAGCCGTTGAGTCGCGTGAAAAGGCCAGCCTGCACCCGCGCAATCGTCACCAGGGTCGCTATGACTTCCCGGCGCTGATCAAGACCACGCCGGAACTGGCGAAGTTCGTGATCACCAACCCGTACGGCAAGGAAAGCATCGACTTCGCCAGCCCCGACGCGGTGCGCGTGTTCAACCGGGCGCTGCTCAAGTCGTTCTATGGCATCGAGCATTGGGATATTCCGGCGGATTACCTCTGCCCACCGGTCCCGGGCCGTGCCGATTACGTGCACTTCCTCGCTGACCTGCTGGCGAGCATGAACGACGGCAAGGTCCCGCGCGGTGCGATCGTCAACGTGCTGGACATCGGCATGGGCGCCAACTGCGTGTATCCGCTGATCGGCAACAGCGAATACCGCTGGCACTTCCTCGGTTCGGAGATCGACCCGACGGCCGTGGCCGCCGCCCGAGCCATCGTCCAGTCCAACGACCTGAACAAGGTCATCAAGCTGCGCCAGCAGGAAAACCGCAAGCACATCCTGATTGGCTTGCTGGAGCCGGGCGAACGCTTTGACCTGACCATGTGCAACCCGCCGTTTCACGCCTCGATGGAGGAAGCGACCAAGGGCAGCGAGCGCAAATGGCGCGCACTGGGCAAGGCCGATCCGAAACGCAAGCTGCCAGTGCTGAACTTCGGCGGTCAGTCTGCCGAGCTGTGGTGTGAGGGCGGTGAAGCGCGTTTCGTGACGCAACTGATCGCCGAGAGCGCGAACTTCCAGCACAAGGTGCTGTGGTTCAGCACGCTGGTGTCGAAAGCCTCGAACCTGCCCGCCATCGAAACCGCGCTGAAGAAGGCAGGCGTGCTGGAAAGCCAGGTGGTGGAGATGTCGCAAGGGCAGAAGCAGAGCCGCTTCGTGGCCTGGACCTTCCAGACCAAGTCGGAGCAGCAGATCTGGCGTCGCGAGCGCTGGGTTCGCTGACACTGAGCTACTTGTGGGAGCGGGCTTGCTCGCGAAAGCGGTGGATCAGTCAATAAACATGTCGACTGACACTCCGCTTTCGCGAGCAAGCCCGCTCCCACATTTGATTTATGGTGTCAGTAAAAAACGGACACAAAAAAACCGTGCCCGGATCGCTCCGGTGCACGGTTTTTTTATCGCTGCGTCTTACTTGTTCACAGCGTCGGTCAGGCCTTTGGCCACAACCAGCTTGATCACTTTCTTGGCAGGGATTTCGATGGCAGCGCCAGTCGAAGGGTTACGGCCAGTGCGGGCAGGACGCTCGGTCACTTTCAGCTTGCCGATACCTGGCAAGGTGATTTCGCCGCCGTTTTCCAGCTGATCGGCAACGATTTGGCCCAGTTGGTCCAGAGCGTTACGCGCGGTGGTTTTCGGCGCGTCGATAGCTTCAGCGATGTCGGCGATCAGTTGGTCTTTAGTAAGAGCCATGTAGTGTTCCTTCCCTATCAAATTCATATGGATTGCAGAGTGCAGTGTCAGCCATCGAGCCCGATCTTCTGGATCTGGCACCCTCGGCGATAACCACGACGAGTCGGGTTATAGATGCCGAAATCAGGGTTTGGTTCGACCTGACAAATGCTGATTGCACGCTTAACGCAGTGACTTCGCGTAAGACCGGGCAAAACTAGCACAGAGACGGGGAAATATCCGCCTCTAGCTACCCATTTGGTCAGGTTTATTGCTCTAAATCGGTAAAAAACTGCATAAGGACCGCCACCCGCCCCGGATTTGCCCTTCACCCCGCGCCAAAACCAGTGGTTGCGGTACACTGGGCGCTTTTTCGGGGGAGCCTGCCCTCCTCCCTTCCACCAGCCGAGAAGCCCATGCCGATCCGTCATTGCATCGTCCACCTGATCGACAAAAAACCCGACGGCACGCCCGCAGTTCTGCACGCCCGTGACTCTGAACTGGCTGAGTCCGCGGCCATCGAGAACATGCTCGCCGACCTCAACGAGAGCTACAACGCCAAACAGGGCAAAGCCTGGGGCCTGTTCCATCCGGAATCCGGCGCGTTCCCGTTCAGCGGCTGGCTGAAGGAATACATGGACGGTGGCAAGGACTTCGCCGCGTTCAGCAAAGTCGCGGTCGAGCATCTGCAGAAGTTGATGGAAGAGTCGAACCTGTCGGTCGGCGGCCACGTGCTGTTCGCCCACTATCAGCAAGGCATGACCGACTACCTGGCGATCGCCCTGCTGCACCACAGTGAAGGCGTGGCGGTGACCGATGAGCTGGACGTGACCCCGTCGCGTCACCTCGACCTCGGCCAGTTGCACCTGGCGGCGCGGATCAACGTGTCCGAGTGGCAGAACAACAAGCAGTCCAAGCAGTACATCTCGTTCATCAAGGGCAAGAACGGTAAGAAGGTTTCGGAATACTTCCGCGACTTCATCGGCTGCCAGGAAGGCGTCGACGGCCCGGGTGAGACGCGCACCCTGCTCAAAGCCTTCAGCGACTTCGTCGAGAGCGAAGACTTGCCGGAAGACTCCGCCCGCGAGAAAACCAAGACCCTGGTCGATTACGCCAGCAGCCAGGCCAAGCTTGGCGAACCGATGGGCCTCGAAGAGCTGTCGGAGCTAATCGACGAAGAACGGCCGAAAGCCTTCTACGACCACATTCGCAACAAGGACTACGGCCTGTCGCCGGAGATTCCGGCGGACAAACGCACGCTCAACCAGTTCCGCCGCTTCACCGGCCGCGCCGAAGGTCTGTCGATCAGCTTTGAAGCGCACCTGCTGGGTTCGAAGATCGAATACGACGAAGAGGCCGGCACCCTGATCATCAAGGGCCTGCCAACCTCGCTCACTGATCAGCTCAAGCGTCGCAACTGATGCTCGGTAATGTGCTGAAGAAGGTCGCACTGGTTCTGCTGGTGGTCGTGGTCTATCAGAACTGGGGCAAGATCGAGCGGGTGTTCAACCCGTCGCAAATGGTCTCGGAGCAGGTTCGTGCCAACGCCAGCGTCGTGCTGTATTCCACCGACTGGTGCGGCTACTGCAAGCAGACCAAGCGTTTTCTCGACAGCAAAGGGATTGCGTTCCAGGAGTTCGACATCGAGAAGGATGCCGAGGCGCGCAAGGCGTATGAGGCGCTGGGTGGACGCGGGATTCCGTTGATTGATGTGAATGGCACGTTGATTCGCGGATTCGACCCGGACGAGATCCTCGCTGCCCTGAAATAACACACACCTGTGGCGAGGGAGCTTGCTCCCGCTGGACTGCGAAGCGGCCCTCGCTTTTCAGGGCGAGCGCGCGTTCGCATATTTTGCGACTGCTGCGCAGTCGAGCGGGAGCAAGCTCCCTCGCCACAGGATGTTGTGTGTAACCGTTACTTGGCTTCGATGCGGAAACCAAAGCGCGGGAAGTGCACATGCACCACGCCGCCACGCGGGTCTTCGCGGCGCAGGATCAGCTCTTCGCGGCCGGTAAACAGCAACTCGCCCACCACCGGATCAACCCCGTAGTCTGTGGCGGCAATCGCCACCTGCTGCCCGGCCTTGAAGCCGTTCGGATCTTCAAACTGCTCATCCGGCAGCGCCGCCGGCGTCGAGCTGCGCGCCACGTCCAGCGCTTCCTCGGATGTCATTTCACTCGCCGCACCATGACCAAAGCCCAACACGCGCCCCAGCCACGCAGCGACGGCCGGATACTCGTCCACCAACGGCGCAGTAACGTGCGTCGCCTTGAGGAACCACAGCGGATGCGCCAGAGCGAAGTCGGCAATCGACGGCTCACCGAACAGGAAGTCGCCCTGCTCACGCTGCAACTGCTGCTCCAGCCGCGCCATGAGCGTTGGCCACTGATGCTTGGCCTGCTCCGCCGACAGCCGCGTGGCACTGCCGCCACTGAACAGCCCGGCACGGTCAGCGATAAAGGCCTTGATCGCTTCCGGCGGCAACTTGCCGAAACGCACGGCGACCGATTCCGGCTGGAACACCAGACTGACCGCATGCTGGAACACCACCGAATCCGCCCACGCCGCGAAGCTGGCACTGGTCATTTCCTGACCTTCAGGGAAGAACGCCGGCAGGGTTTTTTCCTGCTCCAGACGACGGGCGATCAACGACGTGTCGCAATAGATGTCGGCGCCGACCTGCAACACCGGGGTCTTGCGGTAGCCGCCAGTCAGCGCGGTCAGATCCGGCTTGGGCATCACCGGCGAGATGTGCACCGAGCGCCAGGACAAGCCTTTGAAGCCCAACAGCAGACGAGCCTTCTCGGCAAATGGAGAGGTCGGGTAATGATGCAGAATCAACTCGGACATGCTCGGCTCCGCCGCACAAAAAGTGAGTCAGCAGCTTAGCGTGCATTTGGATAGCAGCCTACAGATCTGGCTGATGGGAACCGATCAGTCAGATTGATAAGACGCGACCAGGCATTCCTTGGCGCTCTTGCGCAGCTTCTTGATCAAGCGTTCCTGACGCAACGCATCGCTCTTGTCGCGGCAACGTTCGGTGTAGACCAGCGCCATCGCCGGGCTGGACAGGAAGAAGCGCGCGCCCTTGCCGCTCTGATGCTTGGCGAAGCGGCGCACCGGGTCGTCGCTGATCCCGCAATACAGCGAACCGTTGGCCGCGCGCACGAGGTAGACGAACCAGGACTTGCTCACTGGCTCGACGACATCAAGTGGTTTTTCGCTGAGGCTGGTCACTTCGGGATCTGGACGTGTAGGAAACAGGCCGCGATCTTATCAGCGACCGGCCTGAAATGCCTTCAGCCCTTTCAGCGCCTGCGCACGGACGGCGTTGCGCACCAGCGGCGTCCAGCCCAGCAGCAAGCCTTTGAAACCCAACGCCTGCCGCGACCAGCGCCACAGGTCGAAGTGGTCGTGGTGCTCGCAGATTTTGCCGTCACGAAAGACGAAGCGCGCCTGTATATCGTTGATCACCACGTTGCCGGTCTGGCTGAACAGGTAAGTCGCCACCCAGTGCGCGCCGCCGCTGCGTTCATCGGCGCGGACATTGTCGAAAGTCAGGGAGAAGTCCTTGGCGCGGGTGGTGAGCATGCGCCACATGTCGCCGGCATCGCGCCCACGCAGTTCACCGAAGGCCGGATCGCTGAACACCACATCGTCGGTGTAGCAGGCGGCCATGGCCTCGGCGTCGAGGCGCTGGAAGGCCTGGTAGAAGCGGGTGATCAGGGCGGCGTGGGCTTCGCTCATGGGCAAACTCCAGGAAATGGACAGATTGCCAGCACGATAAGCTGCAAATCGCAGAAACACTATCGGCATTCGTGCAACGAATACCACATAAGATCTCCAAACACTCCTAAACCTGTGGGAGCGGGCTTGCTCGCGAAGCGGTGAATCAGTCGCCATCAATCTTGACTGAACAACGCTTTCGCGAGCGAGCCCGCTCCCACATTTAAAACAATCGTGTCAGATTTTTTCGCTTTGCACTTGCACGTACAGCGAGCGGCCGGCACCCAGCCCGGCAATGATCGCCCCGGTGCCGATGATGCCGAAAATCCAGCCCACCGCATTCCAGCCGCCCGTCCAGTCATGCACTACGCCGACCGCGAACGGTCCCATCGAAGCCAGCGTATAACCGAAGCCCTGGGACATGCTCGACAGGTTCGCCGCGACGTGCGAATCCCGTGAGCGCAGCACGATCAAGGTCAGCGCCAGGCTGAACGTACCGCCCTGCCCCAGGCCCAGCAGAATCGCCCAGCCCCACAGGCCTTCAATCGGCGCATAGAGGCAACCGAACAGACCACCGAGGGTCAGCGCCATCACCACCACGATCGCCAGCCGCTGATCCTTGCCACGGGTCGCCAGCCACGGCGCCGCCAGCGAACTGGCGAGCTGGATGATCACCGAGCCGGACAGCACCAGCCCGGCCTGGGTCGGGGTCAGCCCGCGACCGATCAGGATCGAAGGCAACCAGCCGAACACGATGTACGCCAGCGACGATTGCAGGCCCATGTACAAGGTCACTTGCCAGGCCAGCGGATCGCGCAACAGCCCACGCACCCGATAGGCGACGTGGTGCGCGCCGTGTTTCTGCCCGACTTGCGGCAGCCAGAACAGCGCCGCCACCAGCGCGGGGATCACCCAGAAACCCAGGCCCAGCGCCCAGCTGTTGTCGAAGTGCTCGCTCAACGGCACAGTCGAACCCGCAGCCATTGCCGCACCGAGACACAGGGCCATGGTGTAGACGCCGGTCATGGTTCCGGCGTGTCTGGCGAAGTCGCGTTTGACGATGCCCGGCAGCAGCACGCCGATAATGCCGATGCTTGCGCCACCGAGGACGCTGCCGGCGAACAGGCCGATCTCACCGAAGTTGCTGCGTACAATGATGCCGGCGGCCAGGGTCAGCAGAATCCCCAGCACCACCCGTTCAGCGCCGAAACGCCGCGCCAGTATCGGCGCCAGCGGTGCGAACAGGCCCAGGCACAGCACCGGCAACGTGGTCAGCAAACCGGCCTGCGCAGCAGACAGGCCAAGGCTTTTCGACACTTCGCTGAGCAGCGGCGCCATGCTCGACAGCGCCGGGCGCAGGTTCAGCGCCACCAGAATCAGCCCCAGCAGCAACAGCCACGGGCGGCGTACCAGCGGATGGCTTTGCTGCACTTGTTCGTCGTCAGCCTCGGCGTCGATCAGCAGCTCTTCGAGTTCTGCCGTGCGCTTGGGGGTTGAGAGGTTGTTCTCGGTTTCAAGGTTCATTGATCAACTGCCTCGATATGGCTTTGGCCCGTTCCGGGTCGCGTTGTTCGACGGCATCGAGCAACTCGATGTGCAGGTCGAACACTTCCTGACGGCGCGGGACGATGTTCAGCGTCTGGCGTAATTGCGCGCCGACGATGCTGGAGAAATAGCGATACAACTCGCTGAGGGTGGGGTTGTGCGCGGCGTCCACCAGACGGCGGTGGAACACCAGATCGCAGGAAATGTAAGTGTCGAGATCGCCGTGGTAGTGGCTGCCGCTGGTGCCGAGCGCTTCGCGCAGCGCCACCAGATCTTCATCGGTGCGGCGCAACGCGGCCAGGCCAATCGCCTCGACTTCAAGGATGTGCCGGGTTTCGCGCGCCTGCTCCAGCGAGCAACGGGACAACGCCTTGAGCGTGTCCATCGGATCGACCACTGCGCGCAGATAACTGCCGTCGCCCTGACGGATTTCGATCAGCCCGGAAAACGCCAACACGCGCATGGCTTCGCGCACGGTGTT
The DNA here is from genome assembly GCF_037126175.1 of Pseudomonas sp. RSB 5.4. NCBI lineage: Bacteria > Pseudomonadati > Pseudomonadota > Gammaproteobacteria > Pseudomonadales > Pseudomonadaceae > Pseudomonas > Pseudomonas sp. RSB 5.4. The sequence goes on along the minus strand of NZ_CP146986.1, from coordinate 5,729,143 downwards.
GCGGCTGATGCCCAACTCGCTGCACAGCTCCGGCTCGGTCGGCAGCCGTGCGCCGACCTGCCACACGCCATCGGTGATGCGCTGGCGCAGCTGATCCAGGGCCTGATCGACCAGGGATCGCTTGATCAAAGGTGAGATGTCTGTCATGAAATTCGCCCTTTCATCCAATCATAGGATGAATTTCCTGACATGGTAGTCAGGCAGCCGAATCGGCACAAGGGGCAAATCGCGGGCAAAAATAAACCCGGAACAGGTCCGGGTTTATTTCATTGCCTGAATTAGATCAATGCAGGATCTGGCTCAGGAACAGTTTGGTGCGGTCATTCTGCGGGTTGTCGAAGAAGTCGTTAGGCGCTGCTTGCTCGACGATTTCGCCCTTGTCCATGAAGATCACGCGGTTGGCCACGGTGCGGGCGAAGCCCATTTCGTGGGTCACGCAGAGCATGGTCATGCCGTCTTCGGCGAGGCCGATCATCGTGTCCAGCACCTCTTTGACCATCTCCGGGTCGAGGGCCGAGGTCGGTTCGTCGAACAGCATGATTTTCGGTTTCATGCACAGTGCGCGAGCAATCGCCACACGTTGCTGCTGACCGCCGGACAGTTGCCCCGGGAATTTATGCGCCTGCTCCGGAATGCGTACGCGCTCCAGATAATGCATGGCGATTTCCTCGGCCTTGCGCTTGGGCATCTTGCGCACCCACATCGGCGCCAGCGTGCAGTTCTGCAGGATGGTCAGGTGCGGGAACAGGTTGAAGTGCTGGAACACCATGCCGACTTCGCGGCGGATCGCTTCGATCTGCTTGAGGTCGTTGGTCAGTTCCACGCCGTCGACGACGATGCGCCCCTGCTGGTGCTCTTCCAGACGGTTGAGGCAGCGGATGGTGGTCGACTTGCCGGAACCCGACGGGCCGCACAGGACGATACGCTCGCCCTGTTTGACGTTGAGGTTGATGTCTTTCAGCACGTGGAACTGGCCGTACCACTTGTTCACGCCCTGCATCTGAATAATGCCTTCAGGGCCCACAGGCTTTTTGATTGCTTCGCTCATTTACCGAGAACTCCTAACGCTTGTGGCCAGTGTCGAGCTTGCGTTCCAGATGCATGGAATAGCGCGACATACCAAAACAGAAAATCCAGAACACCAGGGCGGCGAACACGTAGCCTTCGGTGGCCATGCCCAGCCATTTCGGGTCGGCAGCGGCTTGCTTGACGCTATTGAGCAGGTCGAACAGGCCGATGATGATCACCAGGCTGGTGTCCTTGAACAGCGCAATAAACGTGTTGACGATGCCCGGAATCACCAGCTTCAGGGCTTGCGGCAGAATCACCAGGCCCATCGCGCGCCAGTAACCGAGGCCCATCGCCGCAGCCGCTTCGTACTGACCTTTGGGGATCGCTTGCAGACCGCCGCGCACCACTTCGGCAACGTAGGCCGACTGGAACAGAATCACGCCGATCAGCGCCCGCAGCAGCTTGTCGAAGTTCATGCCTTCGGGCAGGAACAGCGGCAGCATTACCGAGGACATGAACAGCACCGTGATCAACGGCACGCCGCGCCAGAACTCGATGAAGGTCACGCAGACCACGCGAATCGCCGGCATGTTCGAGCGACGGCCCAGCGCCAGAATGATCCCCAGCGGCAAAGCGCCGGCGATACCCACGGTGGCAATGACCAGCGTCAGCATCAGGCCGCCCCACTGGCTGGTCGCCACGGCGTCGAGGCCGAACACGCCGCCATGCAGCAGGCACCACGCGACGATCGGGTAGATCACCAGGAAGCCCAGGCCGTACACGGCTTTGTGCGCCACGCGTTTGATAAACAGTGGTGCCACGCCGATCACCGCCAGCCACACGGTCAGGTCGACGCGCCAGCGCAGTTCCGCCGGGTAGTAGCCGTACATGAACTGGCCGAAACGCTGCTGAATGAACACCCAGCAGGCGCCGTCCTTGGTGCAGTCGGCGCGGGTGGTGCCGACCCAGTTGGCATCGAGGATCGCCCAACTGAGGATCGGAGGGACCACCAGGTAAATCAGGTAGAACGCGAACAGGGTCAGCAGGGTGTTGAGCCAGCTGGAGAACATATTGGCGCGTATCCATGCCATCGGGCCGAAGACCTTGGCCGGCGGTGGCATGTCGGGTTTGAAAGTATGGGTTGTCATGCGCGTTTCCTCACCGCTCGATCAGCGCAATGCGCTTGTTGTACCAGTTCATCAGCAGGGAAATGCTGATACTGATCGCCAGGTACACGCTCATGGTGATGGCAATGACTTCGATCGCCTGACCGGTCTGGTTGAGCACGGTGCCGGCGAACAGCGAAACCATTTCCGGATAACCGATACCGGCAGCCAGCGACGAGTTCTTCGCCAGGTTCAGGTATTGGCTGGTCAGCGGCGGAATGATCACTCGCAGGGCTTGCGGAATGATCACCTTGCGCAGGGTCGGGCCGTTGCGCAGGCCGAGCGAACGCGCCGCTTCGGTCTGGCCATGGCTGACCGACTTGATCCCCGAACGGACGATTTCCGCGATGAACGCGGCGGTGTACACGGTCAGCGCCAGGGTCAACGCGAGCAGTTCCGGGATCAGCACCCAGCCACCGACGAAGTTGAAGCCCTTGAGTTGCGGCATTTCCCAATGCAGCGGCGCGCCGAAGATCAGTGCGCACAGGGTCGGGAGCACCAGCAGGATCGCCACGCCGGTCCAGAATTTGTGGAACGGTACGCCGGTGTCTTCGAAACGCTTGTTGGCCCAGCGGCACATCAGCACGATGGCGACGATGGCCAGCACCACACTGATGACGAACGCCCAGAAGCCGTCAGCCATTTGCGCGGCCGGCATGTTCAGGCCCCGGCTGCTGACGAAGAAGGTGTCGCCGAAGTTATGGCTGTTACGCGGTCCCGGCATGGTCAGGAACACCGCGAAGTACCAGAACAGGATCTGCAGCAGCGGCGGAATGTTGCGGAACACTTCCACATACACGGTCGCCAGTTTGCTGATGATCCAGTTCGGCGACAGCCGCGCCACACCGATGATGAAGCCCAGCAGGGTCGCCAGGATCACGCCGATGACGGTCACCAGAAGGGTGTTGAGCAAACCGATCACGAACACCCGGGCATAGCTGTCCGCTTCGGTGTAGGAAATCAGGTGTTGAGCGATGCCGAACCCGGCACTGCGCTCCAGAAAGCCGAAACCGGAAGTGATGCCCCGGTGCTGCAGGTTGGTCTGGGTGTTGTCGAACAGATACCAGCCCATGGCGACCACCGCCACGACGGTGATGATCTGAAACAGCCACGCACGCACTCGCGGATCGCTGAGGCTGAACCTCTGCTTTGGTGCGCCGATTGAATTTTGCATGAAGTGCCCCGGAAGAAATGGAACAGAACATCACCCGGCGGTTGGCCCGCCGGGTGATAGAACCATTAGCGCACTGGTGGTGCGTACTGAATGCCGCCGTTGGTCCACAGCGCGTTCAGGCCACGGTCGATTTCCAGCGGAGTGCTCTTGCCGAGGTTTTTCTCGAAGATTTCACCGTAGTTACCGACCTGCGAAACGATTTTCACAACCCAGTCCTTCGGCAGTTTCAGGTCCTTGCCGTATTCACCGTCAGCACCCAGCAGACGAGCGACATCCGGGTTCTTGGTGGATTTGGCTTCTTCCAATACGTTTTTCGACGTCACGCCGGCTTCTTCAGCGTTCAGCAGCGCGTAGCCAACCCAGCGAACGATCGCCAGCCACTCGTCGTCGCCATTACGCACGACCGGGCCCAGCGGTTCTTTGGAGATGGTTTCCGGCAGTACCACGTAGTCTTTTGGCGAAGCCAGTTTGCTGCGCTGTGCATACAGCTGCGACTTGTCGGAGGTCAGCACGTCGCAACGACCGGATTCCAGCGACTTGGCGCTTTCATCGGAGGTGTCGAATGTGATCGGGGTGTACTTCAGGCCGTTGGCACGGAAGTAGTCGGACACGTTCAGTTCGGTGGTGGTACCGGCCTGGATGCAGATGGTTGCACCGTCAAGTTCCTTGGCACTCTTCACGCCCAGCTTGTTGTTGGCCAGGAAGCCCACGCCGTCGTAGTAAGTGATGAAGCCCGGGAATTTCAGGCCCATGCCGGCGTCACGCGAGCTGGTCATGGTGGTGTTGCGCGAGAGCAGGTCGATTTCGCCGGACTGCAGCGCGGTGAAGCGCTCCTTGGCGTTCAACTGGCTGAACTTGACCTTGTTGGCGTCGCCGAATACCGCAGCGGCCACAGCGCGGCAAACGTCAGCGTCGATCCCGAGGATCTTGCCCGAAGCGTCCGGTACCGAGAAACCCGGCAGACCGTCGCTCACGCCACATTGCACGAAACCTTTCTTCTGCACGGCATCCAGGGTTGCACCCGCCTGAGCGAACCCGCTGACGCCGAGTACTGCTGCCGCAGTCACGACCGCCAGAGTGGATTTCAACATCTTCATTCAAACCTCCAGTTTTGCTCTTGTTGTGTCGGAGCTTGAGTCCAGTCGCACCCTTTTGAGGCGTTGTTGACCCGTGTTGGCTTTTTTTGGGGTCAACCGACGTAAGACCTTCGCTATGAGTCTAGTAGGAGAAAATCCACATCATGGACAACTCACTTCTCACCAGTCGGCCGAACGGGCTGTAGCCCTTTCACGTTCGCTTTGCCCGTAGCGGCCATTGGCGAACATCCATCACCGGATTCTTTGCAATCCCGTCGCAAGTCGTACACTGATAGTGTTACCGCCACACGCGAGATCGGTTGCACGCTGAGAGCCATAGCAAAGCCCGTACCACACCGCTTGCTGAAGCGATTGCGCGACAGGTCAAGAGCAAAACTTGTAGCCTTGCGACATCTTGTTAACTGATCGACCGGGCGCGCACGCAAATCACGCACTTATTGAGAGCGCCCGCACATTTTTGGAGCAGCCATGACCGAGCCCCTGATTCTTGAACCCGTAAAGCCCGCAGACGCCTGCGTTATCTGGCTGCACGGCCTCGGCGCTGACCGCTATGACTTCCTGCCGGTCGCCGAAGCGCTGCAGGAAAGCCTGCTGACGACCCGCTTCGTCTTGCCGCAAGCGCCGACCCTGCCCGTCACCATCAATGGCGGTTACGCGATGCCGAGCTGGTACGACATAAAGGCCATGAGCCCGGCGCGGGCAATTGATCGTGAGCAACTGGAAGAATCGTCAGATCGCATCGTCAAATTGATCGAAGCGCAGCGCGCCAGCGGAATAGACGCTTCGCGGATTTTTCTCGCCGGGTTTTCCCAGGGCGGCGCCGTCGTTCTGCACACCGCTTATATAAAGTGGCAAGGTCCGTTGGGTGGCGTACTTGCCCTCTCCACCTATGCCCCGACCTTCACCGACGAGATGGAGCTTTCCGCCAGTCAGCAGCGCATTCCCGCGCTGTGTCTGCACGGCCAGTTCGATAACGTGGTGCAGAACGCCATGGGCCGCAGTGCCTATGAGCACTTGGTGAAGCATGGTGTCACCGTGACATGGCAGGAATACCCAATGGAGCACGAAGTGTTACCCGAAGAAATTCGCGACATCGGCGTCTGGCTGAGTGAGCGCCTGCGCTGATTCGGCCGCTTGCCGGACCGCTTTGATCATCCCACTACGCCGCGCCCGTTTCTTGCATTACACTGGCCGGCGTACATTCCTTAACCAATTGATGAGATGACCGTGCTCGAAGCACTCAAGAAAATGTTCGGTAAAAGCGAGGCTGAGCAGCTCGCGCCAGTTCCCAGTGCGCCGTCGCACGCCCCCGGCCCTCGCAGCGATGCGCCCAAGGTTGAACGTCCGGCACCGGTAGCGACACCCGAGCCCGAGCCGCAACCCGCCATCGCCGCCGAACCGGCCCGCGCCGAAGCAGCGAAACCGGCCAGACCGCGCCGCGAACCGAAGCCCAAGGCACCGGTCATTCCCTGGAAACTCGAAGACTTCGTCGTCGAACCCCAGGAAGGCAAGACCCGCTTCCACGATTTCAAACTCGCTCCGGAACTGATGCACGCCATCCAGGATCTGGGCTTTCCATACTGCACGCCGATCCAGGCGCAGGTGCTGGGTTTCACCCTCGCCGGCAAAGACGCCATCGGCCGCGCGCAGACCGGCACCGGCAAGACCGCCGCGTTCCTGATCTCGATCATCACTCAGCTGTTGCAGACGCCACCGCCGAAAGAACGCTACATGGGCGAACCCCGTGCGCTGATCATCGCGCCGACCCGTGAGCTGGTAGTGCAGATCGCCAAGGACGCTGCCGACCTGACCAAGTACACCGGCCTCAACGTCATGACGTTCGTTGGCGGCATGGACTTCGACAAACAGCTGAAGCACCTCGAAGCGCGCCACTGCGACATTCTCGTCGCCACCCCGGGCCGGCTGCTCGACTTCAACCAGCGCGGCGACGTGCACCTGGACATGGTCGAAGTGATGGTGCTGGACGAAGCCGACCGCATGCTCGACATGGGTTTCATCCCGCAAGTGCGGCAGATCATTCGCCAGACCCCGCCGAAAAGCGAACGCCAGACCCTGCTGTTCTCCGCGACCTTCACCGAAGACGTGATGAACCTGGCCAAGCAATGGACCACCGATCCGGCAATCGTCGAAATCGAAATCACCAACGTGGCCAACGAAAACGTCGAGCAGCACATCTATGCGGTGGCCGCGGCTGACAAGTACAAACTGCTCTACAACCTGGTCAACGATAACGGCTGGGAGCGAGTGATCGTCTTCGCCAACCGCAAAGATGAAGTGCGCCGCATCGAAGAGCGTCTGGTGCGCGACGGCATCAACGCCGCGCAGCTGTCCGGCGACGTGCCGCAGCACAAGCGCATCAAGACCCTGGAAGGCTTCCGCGAAGGCAAGATCCGCGTGCTGGTGGCCACCGATGTCGCCGGTCGCGGCATCCACATCGACGGCATCAGCCACGTGATCAACTTCACCCTGCCGGAAGTCCCGGACGACTACGTGCACCGCATCGGCCGCACCGGTCGCGCGGGCGCTGACGGCGTGTCGATCAGCTTCGCCGGCGAAGACGACTCCTACCAGTTGCCGTCGATCGAAGAAAAACTCGGACGCAAGATCAGCTGCGAAACACCGCCGACGCACCTGTTGCGTGCGGTTGAGCGCAAGCGCCCGCAGCCGCAGTAAGCGACCTGTAACGCCAAAAGCGCAGCCGGCAACGGACTGCGCTTTTTTTGTCCGGCGTTTTCAACAGGCGCTTGCGATAGACAACTAAAAGTCCATAATGGACAAATTAGTTTATATCCAGACCGCGGAGCCTGACATGTCCAGTACACCCTACGTGATTGACCACACCCAGGCCCGCGAGCTGCTGGCGCGCATCGACGTGCCGCAGATCCTGCGCAAACTGTTCCGCGACCTCGCCGCCGGCCACGCCGTGCAACCGGCGCAGCAATTGGTGGAGTTTCCACAGGGCGCCGGCGACTTCATCAATTATCTGGGGGTGCTGGCCGAGGACGGCGTGTACGGGGTCAAGACCTCGCCCTACATCGTCCGCGAGCAAGGGCCACTGGTGACGGCGTGGACGCTGCTGATGTCGATGCACAGCGGCCAGCCGTTGCTGTTGTGCGATGCCGGCGAGCTGACCACCGCGCGTACCGCCGCGACCACGGCGGTGGCGGTCGATGCCCTCGCCCCGCTGAATGCCACACGACTGGCGATCATCGGCAGCGGCAAGGTCGCTCAGGCGCATCTGCATTACGTGAAAGGCCTGCGCGACTGGCAGAGTATCAGCGTGTATTCGCCGAGCCTGTCGGAAGATGCGCACACCCAGGCACTGCTGAAAGAAATTTTCCCGGGGCTGAAGATTGCCGACAGCCGCGAAACCGCCCTCGACGATGCGGACGTGATCATGCTCTGCACCTCGTCCGCCGGCCCAGTGATCGACCCCGCAGCGTTGGCCAAACCGGCGCTGATCACCTCGATCAGCACCAACGCGCCACGCGCCCATGAGGTGCCGCCGCAGAGCCTGGGCGACATGCAGGTGTTCTGCGACTATCGTCTGACCACGCCGGGGTCGGCCGGTGAAATGTTGATCGCCAGTGAACAACATGGCTGGAGCAAGGACTTGATCGTCGGCGACCTCGCCGACCTGCTCAGCGAGAAAGTGCCGCGCCCCGGTTACGACCGTCACGTATTTTTCCGTTCAATCGGCCTGGGCCTGGAAGACATTGCGCTGGCCAATGCGGTTTATCACCTGACCAACTAACACCACAAATCCCCTGTAGGAGTGAGCCTGCTCGCGAAGAGGCCGTGTCAGGCAACGTATTGGCCGAATGACACACCGCCTTCGCGAGCAAGCCCGCTCCCACAGGGGATCAGCCTATTTCCCAATATTGCGAGCCACTGGAGATTTACATGAGCCAGGCAGATTTCATCATCATCGGCGGCGGGATTGCCGGCGCTTCCACCGGGTTCTGGCTGTCGCCCCACGCCAAAGTGATCGTGCTCGAACGTGAATCGCATCCGGCCTACCACTCCACCGGGCGCTCTGCCGCGTTGTACTCCGCGGCCTACGGCACGCCGCAGGTGCGAGCATTGACGCTGGCCAGCCGTGAGTTTTTCGACCATCCGCCGAGCGGCTTCTGCGAGCATCCATTGCTCACGCCGCGCGGTGAAATGACCGTGGATTTCAGCGGTGATGCCGCCGAGCTGCACAACCAGTACCTCAGCGCCAAGGCCACGGTGCCGGAGATGCAACTGCTCAGCGCCGACGAAGCCTGCGCCCGTCTGCCGATTTTGCGTCGGGAAAAAGTCCACGGCGCGATCTACGATCCGACCGCCACCGACATCGACACCGACGCGGTACATCAGGGTTACCTGCGCGGTATCCGCCGCAACAACGGCGAAGTGCACACCGATTGCGAGGTGCTGGGCCTGACACGTGACGCCGATGGCCTCTGGCAGGTGCAAACCAACGGCCAGACCTTCAGCGCTCCAGTCATCATCAACGCCGCCGGCGCGTGGGCCGACAAGATTGGCGCACTGGCTGGCGCGCAAGCGCTGGGCCTGCAACCTAAACGCCGCGCGGCGTTCATTTTCGCCGGCCCCGAGGGCGTGGACATTCATCACTGGCCGATGCTGGTCAGCCTCGACGAATCGTTCTACATGAAGCCCGACGCCGGGATGTTCCTCGGCTCGCCAGCCAACGCCGACCCGGTCGAACCGCATGACGTGCAGCCGGAAGAACTGGACATCGCCATGGGCATCTACCAGATCGAAGAAGCCACGACCCTGACCATCCGCCGTCCGACCCGCACCTGGGCCGGACTGCGCAGCTTCGTCGCCGACGGCGATCTGCTCAGCGGTTTCGATCCTCAGGTACCGGGGTTGTTCTGGGTCGCGGCTCAGGGCGGTTACGGCATCCAGACTTCACCGGCCATGGGCCAGGCCAGTGCGGCATTGGTGCGTGGGCAGGCGTTGCCGGAGCATCTGCGTCAGTTCGGCCTGAGCAGCGCCATGCTCTCCCCCTCACGGCTGCGCTGAAGGCCCCTGCGGATGACGCGCCCAACGGATTGCGGCACACTCGCAGCGCCCCCCGTGCACGGGGGCGCTGACGCCGCCTGGAGCTCCACAATCATGACCGCCCCCGAATTCGATCCGGCCCTGGATAACTTCCGTGCAATCGCCGACGCCATCGCCACGCTGTTCTTTCCCCACGCCGAAGTGGTGCTGCACGACCTGCGCACGCAGAAGGTCGATTACATCGCCAACAACCTGTCCAAGCGCGAGATCGGTGACGATTCGTCGCTTGAAGACATGCTCAGCGAGGAGGTCAGCGAGCGCAACATCGGCCCGTACGAAAAGCTCAATTGGGACGGCCAGAAGATTCGCAGCCTGAGCACCGTGCTGCGCGACCGCGACGAGCGGCCGCTGGCGGTGCTGTGCATCAATCTGAATATTTCGCTGTTCGAAAATGCCAAGGCTGCGCTGGACCTGTTCCTGTCGCCAAGCAAACTGATCCCGCAGCCGGATTCACTGTTCCGCGATGACTGGCAGGAACGCATCAACACCTTCCTCCACGCCTGGCTGCGCGAGCGGCAACTGAGCCTGAATCTGCTGACCCGCGATCACAAGCGCGAACTGGTGCTGGCCCTGCACGCCGAGGGCGCGTTCAAGGGCAAGAGTGCCTCGAACTATGTGGCCAATGTGCTGAACATGGGGCGGGCGACGGTGTACAAGCATTTGAAGGAATTGAAGGGCTAGAGATTTTCATCGGTAGTTCCGGCCTCTTCGCGAGCAAGCTCGCTCCCACAGGGATTTGTGAATGCCATAAATCTAATGTGGGAGCGAGCTTGCTCGCGAAAGCGGTAGATCAGTCGCCGTAGATGTCGGACTTGAAATACTTCTGGGAAATCTTCTGATACTCGCCACTCGCACGAATCCCGTCGATGGCCGTGTTCAACTCGCTGACCAACTCGGTATTGCCCTTGCGCACCGCGATCCCCGCGCCCTCGCCCACGTACTTCGGATCCTTCAGCTCCGGCCCGACAAACGCATAACCCTTGCCGCGCGGCATCGACAGGAAATCATTCAACGGAATGGTGTCGGCGAAAATCGCATCGAGCCGCCCGGCCGCCAGGTCCATGTAGATTTCTTCGTTATTGCCGTAGCGTTTGACGTTGATGCCCTTGGGCTCAAACACCTCGGTGGCATAACGGTCGGTGGTGGTGGCGCGCTGCACACCGACGGTCTTGCCCTTGAGGCTGGCGTACTGATCGTCGACCGTGGCGCCGTCCTTCATCACCAGTCGCGAGGAAGTGAAGTAGTACTTGTGGGTGAAATCCACCGACTTCTTGCGGTCATCGTTGATGGTCATCGACGATAGCGCCATATCGATTTTCTTCACTTTCAGCGAAGGAATCAGACCATCGAACTCACCCTCGACCCACACACACTTGACCTTCATCTGCGCGCACAGGGCGTTGCCGATGTCGTAGTCGAAACCGACGATCTCGCCTTTGTCGGTCTTCGAGGCGAACGGTGGATAAGCGGCTTCGATACCGATGCGCAAGGTTTTCTCGGCGGCAAACGAGCTGGTGCACGCCAACAGGCTCAGGGCCAGACCGGTGATCAGGGGGAGTTTCTTCATGTTCGTTTTCTCGCGGGTTGTTGTTGGTTTGGCAAGACAGAAGAAAAAGCTGAAACGGTTTTTTGTACTTGTAAATCCATACTGGACTTTAACGTACACATCGTCAATCAGGCAGCAGAGATTGATCCGCCTCGCTATCCGATGCGGTGTCATTCAGTCTGGGGCGATGCTGATGGCCTCTTCGCGAGCAAGCCCGCTCCCACATTGGAAATGAGTTCTCCTGTGGGAGCGGGCTTGCTCGCGAAGACGGACTTGAAGGCGCTATAAAAACTACTTCTTCCAGCGATCCGCAGCGGCATGATCACTGTCACGCCCTTCCACCCAGCGCGGGCCATCGCTGGTGGTTTCTTTCTTCCAGAACGGCGCGCGGGTTTTCAGGTAGTCCATGACAAAGGCACAGGCGTCGAACGCCGCCTGGCGATGGGCACTGGCCGCACCGACAAACACGATCGGCTCGCCCGGCTCCAGCGCGCCGATGCGGTGTAGCACTTCGAGCTTCAGCAGCGGCCAACGCTGTTCGGCCTCGACGGCGATCTTGCCAAGGGCTTTTTCGGTCATGCCCGGATAGTGTTCGAGGAACATCCCGGCCACATCCAGCCCGTCATTGAAGTCGCGCACATAGCCGACAAAACTCACCACCGCGCCGACACCGACATTCGCCGCGTGCATCGCGTTGACTTCAGCGCCGGGATCGAACGCCGTGGACTGCACCCGAATCGCCATGCCTCAGCCTCCGGTCACAGTGGGGAAAAACGCCACTTCGTCACCGTCGCTCACCGGCTCGTCGAGCTGACACAGGTCTTCGTTGCGTGCGCACATCAGGTTCTGTTCGCTCAACACTTCGGCGCCCTCGCGTTGCGCGAGCAGCGCACGCACATCGTCGACAGTGGCGAAATCGCCTTCGACCGCGACCGAGTCCACACCCAGCGCTTCACGGTAACGGGCAAAGAATTTAACCGTCAGCTTCATGGCTGCTCCGCCTGAAAATGCCCGCTCTTGCCGCCGACCTTCTCCAGCAGACGCACGCTTTCGATGACCATGCCGCGGTCCACCGCTTTGCACATGTCGTAAATGGTCAGCGCGGCGACGCTGGCAGCGGTCAGCGCTTCCATCTCGACGCCGGTCTGCCCGGACAGTTTGCAGCGGGCGACGATGCGCACGCTGTCGTCACCTTCAGCGCTGAGTTCGACCTTGACCCCGGTCAGCATCAGCGGATGGCACAACGGGATCAGATCGCTGGTTTTCTTCGCTGCCTGAATGCCGGCAATGCGCGCCACGGCAAACACGTCGCCCTTGGGATGGCCGCCGCTGACGATCATCTGCAGGGTTTCAGGGAGCATGCGCACCAGCGCCTGGGCGGTCGCCTCACGGAACGTCACGGCTTTTTCGGTGACGTCGACCATGTTGGCGCGACCTTGGGAATCGAGATGAGTCAGCACGGGATTACTCCTGATCAGGAGCCGGGATTGTAAACCTGCGGGTCAATTTTCCGCATCACTGATTATGAATCCACCACTATCCCCTGTGGGAGCGGGCTTGCTCGCGAAAGCGGTGTATCAGGCACACATTTGGTGGCTGACACACCGCTTTCGCGAGCAAGCCCGCTCCCACATTGGGTGATGTGTTCATCCATAAAAAACGGGCGGCTGTCAGGCCGCCCGTTTTCTGGTGGAGGGTTACAAATGCGATTCGGCGTATTCGGCCAGAATCGAGCGTGGCACCCCTTGCAGGGTGATGTGCACACCGTTGGGGAAATCCTTGAAGCGTTCGGTCAAGTAAGTCAGCCCGGAGCTGGTCGCGGACAGGTAAGGGGTGTCGATCTGTGCCAGGTTGCCCAGGCACACCACTTTGGAACCGGCGCCGGCCCGGGTGATGATGGTTTTCATCTGGTGCGGCGTGAGGTTCTGACATTCGTCGATCAGGATCAGGCTCTGCTGGAAGCTGCGACCGCGAATGTAGTTGAGCGATTTGAACTGCAACGGCACTTTGCTGAGGATGTAGTCGACGCTGCCATGGGTGTTTTCGTCATCCATGTGCAAGGCTTCGAGGTTGTCGGTGATGGCGCCCAGCCAAGGCTCCATTTTTTCCGCTTCGGTGCCCGGCAGGAAGCCGATTTCCTGGTCCAGGCCCTGCACGCTGCGGGTTGCGATGATCCGGCGATAGCGCTTGCTGACCATGGTCTGCTCGATGGCCGCGGCCAGCGCCAGGATGGTTTTACCGGAACCGGCGGCGCCCGACAGGTTGACCAGGTGAATGTCCGGATCCAGCAACGCATACAGCGCCAGGCTCTGGTAGATGTCACGTGGCTTGAGGCCCCAGGCTTCCTGATGCAGCAGCGGTTCCTGGTGCAGGTCGAGGATCAGCAGCCTGTCTTCCTGGATTTCCTTGATCCAGCCGACAAAGCCTTGTTCGTCAATGATGAACTCGTTGATGTGCACCGCCGGCAGGTTGTCGATCAGCTGTACCTGATGCCAGGTGCGGCCGTGATCCTGACGGGTTTCGACCTTGCTCACGCGGTCCCAGAAGGAGCCGGTCATGTTGTGGTAGCCGTTGGGCAGCAGGGACACGTCATCGACCAGTTGGTCGGTGCTGTAGTCCTCGGCCGCGATCCCGCAGGCGCGCGCCTTGAGGCGCATGTTGATGTCTTTGGTGACCAGCACCACGGCCTTCTTCGGATCACGGGTGTGCAGGTCGATCAGTTGGTTGATGATTTTGTTGTCGTTCAGATGCTCCGGCAGAATCAGGTTCGACTCGGCCTGTTTGCTCATCAGAATTGACAGCAAGCCCTTCGGCCCGCCCTTGCCGCGCTGAATCGGCACACCCAGCTCGACGTCCTCGGGGGAGGCATCGCCCAGGGTCTTGTCGATCAGCCGGATCGCCTGGCGGCATTCGGCAGCAACGCTGTGATGACCGCTCTTGAGCTTGTCCAGCTCTTCGAGCACGGTCATCGGGATCGCGACGTGGTGTTCTTCGAAATTCAGCAGGGCATTTGGATCGTGAATCAATACGTTGGTATCGAGTACATAAAGGATTGGCTGGTTGGAAGAAGGGCTACGTCCGTGATCATCCATACTCGGTCACCTTTGTGGGAGCCATTCGACGCAATACCTGGGCGGTGCTGCGCCTCGAAGTGACTGCCGAACTCATCCACGAGGGCCTGGATGAACTGCACACAAAAGGAGTCTTGGAAGACGCCACCTGTGTTGCAGGTTTCGGCGGTCTGTCTTCGTAATACTCCAAAACCCATGACATAAAAAAGCACTTTGACGGTTTTTTTAAGTTTATTTTGCAGAGTGACGAAAAGCCCTTGGCGGACTGTCCAGACCCCGCTAAAGTCGGAAGTCCGCCTGCATCGAATTCTCTAGAAAAATCGCCCCAAGCCCAATGTTTCCGGGCTTTTTCCGTTTGTCAGCGAAACCCGTCCTGACAGTCCTCAAAGCCGATGCCGCTTTGCGCAGTTTGCGTGATCAGCCACGGCAACGCGGTCTTAACCGCATCCTGTTTCATGTTGAAATTGATCACCCCGTGACGCCACAGCAGCATCAGGGTCAGCACCCGCTGCGCGCTCGGCGCGCCCTTGAGCTTGCCTGCACCGTCCTGGGCATCGATGTCCCACAGCGCCACTTGCAGGCCCTGATTGCGGAAGAAGCTGCCAGCATCACTGCGGCGCTGACCTTCCGGTGGACGGAACAGCGGTACGTAATTCTCCGGCAACTTGTTCTTTACCAGATCGCTGCTGCGGCGCACCGAGTCCTGCCAGTCCTGCCAGTGGCTGTGGGAGCGGAACTCCCAGCCCTGAACACCGACGCATTGCTTCGAGAACTCCGACTGCAGGTTGCTCACCGAGCGATCGGCCAGCCGCGCCTGCACATCCTTACCCAACAGGAAGAACGTGCCGCTGAGGTTGGATTTGCGCAGGTAGTCGGCGATCCAGTCGGTGTTATCCGGCTGCAGATTGGCGGCGCTGTCGAAACTCAGCAGAAACAGCCGATCGTGCATCTCGTCGCCGTTGCGCTCGTAGTCGCCGAAGTGATCGACTTCGCTGCTGGTCTGCGGCGACAGCGCGGCCTTGCGCATCAGCTCGTCCAGGTACTGCAGATGAAACAAGCGGCTCGGCTCGGCCCACTTGGTGTAATAGCTGTCATCGCTGACCACAAACTTGGCGGCCTGCTCGCGCAGGGTCGGCAGGTCTTCGACGAGGAAGCAGAACGAGGCGTCCTGATCGCAGCTCTGCTGGGCGAAGTTGTAGTTGGCCAACAGACGTTCCCAGAGCCGCTGACGCAGGCTGCTGATCGCGTCGACATTGACCGTACGCAGCCCCAGACGCTGGGCCAGCGCGGCCTCGTCCAGCGCTTCGGTGCCGAGCAGGCCACGGGCGAACATGAGGATTTCCGCGCGCGAAGCAACGTCGAACAGCGTCGGGCTGCTCAGTTGCTCCGGCCAGGTGCTGCGATCCAGCGTCGCCACATCACCCGGTGCCGCCATGGCCCCGAAGCTCAACAGCCACGCGGTGAATAAAAGAACAATGCGCAAAGGGGTGTCTCCATAACCAAACCCGCGCGGCACTATAGCTGATCCCGCGCGATTCCCCTCAGCCACTCCGACTCCCTGTGGGAGGGGGCTTGCTCCCGAATGCGGTGTGTCATTCAGCAGATATGGCGACTGACACGGCCTCTTCGGGAGCAAGCCCCCTCCCACAGGGAAATGTGGCGAGCCGTCGATCACCTATGGGCTTGATAGCTGGAGTCAACTCGGCCAACCCCCTAGAATCGCCCCCACGATTAAAGGAGACGACTTCATGCTGATGGTGATTTCCCCCGCCAAGACCCTCGATTACGAAACACCGCCGGCGACCCAGCGCTTCACCCAGCCGCAATACCTCGACCACTCCCAGGAGCTGATCCAGCAACTGCGCGAACTGAGTCCGGCACAGATCAGCGAACTGATGCACGTGTCCGACAAGATCGGCGGCCTGAATGCCGCGCGTTTCGGCAGCTGGACGCCCGCCTTCACCCCGGAAAACGCCAAGCAGGCCCTGCTCGCGTTCAAGGGTGACGTGTACACCGGCCTCGATGCGCAATCGTTCAGCGAAGCCCAGTTCGACTATGCGCAAAAGCATCTGCGCATGCTCTCCGGCCTCTATGGCCTGTTGCGTCCGCTGGATTTGATGCAACCGTATCGTCTGGAAATGGGCACCAAACTGGCCAACGCCCGTGGCAAGGATCTGTACGCGTTCTGGGGCACGCGCATCAGCGAATGGCTCAACGAAGCGCTGGCCGAACAAGGCGACAACGTGCTGCTGAACCTGGCGTCCAACGAGTACTTCTCGGCAGTCAAGCGCAGTGCCCTGAACACGCGGATCATCAATACCGAGTTCAAGGATCTGAAGAACGGCCAGTACAAGATCATCAGCTTCTACGCGAAAAAGGCCCGTGGCCTGATGAGCCGTTTCGTGATTCAGGAACAGATCAACGATCCGGCCGCCCTGAAACAGTTCGATGTGCAGGGTTATCGCTACAGCGCCGAGCAGTCGAAACCGGACAATCTGGTGTTTCTGCGCGACCACGCTCGGGAATAAAGCATGCCCATTGCACGACTCTTTCTATAAAGAGTCGTGCAGCTCGCACGACGTCAAAAATCCCTCGCCACATTTCGCCGTTTTATTGGCGCCATAAAATCGTTCCCTCCAATTCTAATTTTAGTTTCACTCGACAGCCGCTCTTTTTTTCAGTAGTGGCACGTAAATTTTTTTACGGTAGTGGCACAAAACTATCTAGCTCGATTACGCACCGATTAACAAAGGCCCAAATCGAAAGTGCTATCAAATTGAGACCAGTGCCATCTTTGGCAATATTTCAAAAAATTTCAGATTTCGCGATGAGTGGGTAGGAACTATGTCCAAATGCATAGCTCATACCACCGGTAACGATTCTCACCGAGTTTGTACGAGATAACTTACGCAGAGCGGAGAACCATGTAACCAAGTTGTCACAGCAACTTGCCTAGATGGTTCACTCATCTGATCAACTAACGATGGATAGGTGAAACGCACCATAAACATCCTCTACACGGCCAAGGCTGCGCCCCTGTAAACGTGCTCGCCTGAGCACCCAACCGCTTGATCTACGGGCCTTACGCCCGACATCAGGTGGACTAGACACATGCACAAGCATCTTCCGAAAAGAAGATCAGCTGCATAACAGGGCAAGTCATAACAACTAAGGCCTAGTTGCGCACATCTTGAGTGCACTTATTTAGACACTCGGAACTTAGTATGCCTGCACACGGCATTGTGGCGCCTGTATGCCGCACTTTCGAGTGCACTATGACCGCTGAACACCATTAACTCCGGCCATCTAATGGCTTGATAAAACACAGAGGTAATTGCGATGCGCATCAGCATATTTGGTTTGGGTTACGTTGGCGCAGTGTGTGCCGGTTGCCTGTCTGCACGGGGCCACGACGTGGTTGGCGTCGATGTTGCCAAAGACAAGATCGACATGATCAACGCCGGCAAATCGCCGATTGTTGAACCGGGTCTGGGCGAACTGCTGGCGCAAGGTATCGAGACCGGTCGTCTGCGCGGTACGACCAACTTCGCCGAGGCGATTCGTGACACCGACCTGTCGATGATCTGCGTCGGTACGCCGAGCAAGAAGAACGGCGACCTGGAACTGAACTACATCGAAGCGGTATGCCGCGAGATCGGTTTCGTGCTGCGGGAAAAAACCACCCGCCACACCATCGTGGTGCGCAGCACCGTGCTGCCGGGCACCGTCGCCAACGTGGTGATCCCGATCCTCGAAGACTGCTCGGGCAAAAAGGCCGGCGTCGACTTCGGCGTGGCGGTCAACCCGGAGTTCCTGCGTGAATCCACCGCGATCAAGGACTACGACCTGCCACCGATGACCGTCATCGGCGAGTTCGACAAAGCCTCGGGCGACGTTCTGCAATCGCTGTACGAAGAACTCGACGCGCCGATCATCCGCAAGGACATCGCTGTCGCCGAAATGATCAAGTACACCTGCAACGTCTGGCACGCGACCAAGGTCACCTTCGCCAACGAGATCGGCAACATCGCCAAAGCGGTTGGCGTCGATGGTCGTGAAGTGATGGACGTGGTCTGCCAGGACAAGACCCTCAACCTGTCCCAGTACTACATGCGCCCGGGCTTCGCCTTCGGCGGCTCGTGCCTGCCCAAAGACGTGCGCGCCCTGACCTACCGTGCCGGTTCGCTGGACGTCGAAGCGCCGCTGCTCAACTCGCTGATGCGCAGCAACGAATCGCAAGTGCAGAACGCCTTCGACATCGTTGAAAGCCACGACAAACGCAAAGTCGCCCTGCTCGGCCTGAGCTTCAAGGCCGGTACCGACGACCTGCGCGAAAGTCCGCTGGTGGAACTGGCCGAGATGCTGATCGGCAAGGGCTACGACCTGAGCATCTACGACAGCAACGTCGAGTACGCCCGTGTTCACGGCGCGAACAAGGACTACATCGAGTCGAAGATCCCGCACGTGTCGTCCCTGCTCAACTCGGACTTCGATTCGGTGATCGACAACTCCGACGTGATCATCCTCGGCAACCGCGACGAGAAATTCCGCGCACTGGCTCAGGAAGCGCCGCAAGGCAAACAGGTCATCGACCTGGTCGGCTTCATGGCCAAAGCCACCAACGCCGGTACTCGCACCGAAGGTATCTGCTGGTAAGTCAGCCTTCCGGCCGGGGGATTTGAACCTCCGGCCGGTTCTTCGCCTGCCTTAACCCCATCGGGCCACCCGACAGGCTCGCCCGAGATAGAGACGGATGCAGATTATGCACAGGCTAAAGCACGGCCTACTTCAGGCCGCCGGTTGGCTGTTTTACCTCAGTTTGTTGTTGGGCCTGGCCTTGATGCTGCCCACGTCCACATTCGACTCCGAGTCGAAGGACTTCATTTTCCTGATTGGCGCCGTGGGTATCTGGCGCTACTCGATGGGTGCAACGCATTTTGTGCGCGGCATGATTTTTCTCTACATCGTTTACCCGCACCTGCGCCGCAAAGTGCGCAAGCTGGGTAAAGCGGCGGACCCGTCGCATGTGTTTCTGATGGTCACCAGTTTCCGTATCGACGCGCTGACCACCGCGCAGGTCTACAGCTCGGTGATCCGCGAAGCCATCGACTGCGAACTGCCGACCACCGTGGTCTGCTCGATCGTCGAAATGTCCGATGAGCTGCTGGTGAAAGCGCTGTGGGCGCGGATGAATCCGCCAGAGCGCGTGAAGCTCGACTTCGTGCGTATCCCCGGCACCGGCAAACGTGATGGCCTGGCCTACGGTTTCCGCGCGATCTCCCGTCACCTGCCAGACGACCGCGCCGTCGTGGCGGTGATCGACGGCGACACCGTGCTCGGCGAAGGCACCGTGCGCAAGACCGTGCCGTGGTTCCAGCTGTTCGGCAACGTCGGTGGCCTGACCACCAACGAATTCTGCGAAGTACGTGGCGGCTACATCATGAGCGAATGGCACAAGCTGCGTTTCGCCCAGCGTCACATCAACATGTGCTCGATGGCCCTGTCCAAGCGCGTACTGACCATGACCGGGCGCATGTCGGTGTTCCGCGCCACCGTGGTCACCGATCCGGAGTTCATCGCCGACGTCGAAAGCGACTCGCTGCAACACTGGCGCCTGGGCCGTTTCAAATTTCTCACCGGCGACGACAAGTCGAGCTGGTTCAGCCTGATGCGCCTGGGTTACGACACCTTTTACGTGCCGGACGCCGCGATCAACACCGTTGAGCACCCGCCGGAAAAGAGCTTCATCAAGGCCAGCCGCAAACTGATGTTCCGCTGGTACGGCAACAACCTGCGCCAGAACTCGCGAGCACTGGGCCTGGGTGTAAAACGCCTCGGCGCCTTCACCTCGGTGGTGCTGTTCGATCAGCGCGTATCGATGTGGACGTCGTTGCTGGGCCTGACCGTGGCGATCATTGCCAGCTTCAAGTACGGCGGCGCATTCATCCTCGCCTACCTGCTGTGGATCGGCATCACCCGGCTGATTCTGACTCTGTTGCTGTCGTGCTCCGGTCACCGGATCGGCCCGGCTTACCCGGCGATTCTCTATTACAACCAGATCGTCGGTGCGCTGGTGAAGATCTACGTGTTCTTCCGCCTCGACCAGCAATCCTGGACGCGCCAACCCACTTCCCTGACCCGTGATCTCGCCAGCTTTCAACGTTGGTTCAACACCTGGTCGTCTCGGACCATGACCTTCTCCGCCGGCAGCATTTTCGTCGCCGTGCTGCTGATGATGGTCTGACCGCCCCCTTATTGAATTAACAAGGAAATCGCCCCTATGAATACCGCCGTCAACGCCAACGTAGTGCATGAATCCGAAGCCCAGCGTCAGCACGCCCGCGTAAAAATCCCGGCCAAACTGCGCTTTTTCGGCCACGACCGGACGCCGCTCGAAGCGCGGGTCCTCGACCTGTCCGCCGGTGGCCTGGCGTTCAACGCCGGGCAGATGCCGCTGACCGTCGGTGAGGTGCATAAGGCACGCCTGCAATTCGTCATCGACAACCTCGGCCTGGCCATGGACGTCGAGCTGCAGATCCGCTCCTACGACCGCCAGACCGGTCGCGCCGGTTGCCAGTTCCAGAACCTTGAGCCGCAGGACATTTCCACTCTGCGCCACCTGATCACTTCGCACCTGGCCGGCGACATCGTCAGCATGGGTGAAGTGCTGGCGACCCTGCAGCGCGACAACTTCACCAAGGCGCGCAAGGTCAAGGACGGCGGCAGCGGCATGACCCCGTTCGGGCGTCTGAAAGCCGTGACCTTCAGCGCCGGCATCTTCGCCATCGGCCTGGTGGCGTTCGGTTTCGTCTTCAAGTCGGTGTACGGCATGTACTTCGTCAGCCACGCGCAAGCAGGTCTGGTCAGCGTGCCGGGAATGAACATCACCATGCCGCGTGACGGCACCGTGCAGAGCCTGGTCAAGTCCGACGGCGTCGCCGCCAAAGGCGCCCCGCTGGCGACCTTCAGCACCAGCATGCTCGACGTGCTCAAGGGCCATCTGGACGAAGACCAGTTGCAACCGGCCAAAGTTGAAGAACTGTTCGGCAAGCAGATGACCGGCACCCTGACTTCGCCGTGCGATTGCACCGTGGCCCAGCAACTGGTGGCGGACGGTCAGTACGCGAGCAAGGGCGATGTGATCTTCACCCTGGTGCCGCGCAACACCCAGGCCACCGTCGATGCACGCTTCTCCTATCGCCAGTTCGGCGACGTGCGCCCGGGTACGCCTGTGAGCTTCCAGATCGCCGGCGAAGACCAGACCCGCACCGGCAAGATCGTCAGCAGCACCAGCCTGAAAAGCGCCGACCTGTCCTCCGACATCCGCGTGCAGATCCAGCCGGACGAACCGCTGGACAGCAGCTTCGCCGGCCGCCCGGTGGAAGTGAACAGCGACCGTGGCCCGAACCTGAACTGGCTGATCGACAAAGCCATGGCTGCCGGTCTTTAAGTCGAGGACATGCCTGTGACGATTCCTACTCTTTTGAAAACGCCGCAGCCCATGTGGGAGCGGGCTTGCTCGCGAATGCGGTTCAACATTCAAAATCAGTGTGGGCTGACACACCGCCTTCGCGAGCAAGCCCGCTCCCACATGGGGCCACTGTGCGCAGTTGCATTGGCCGTCAGTCTGGCCGGTTGCGCCGGCCTGCCCGACCAGCGTCTGGCCAACGAAGCGCTCAAGCGTGGCGACACCGCCACTGCCGCGCAGAACTACCGCGCACTGGCAGATCTGGGTTACAGCGAGGCGCAAGTCGGCCTCGCCGATATCCAGGTCGACAGCCGCGACCCCGAGCAGATCAAGCAGGCCGAGGCGACCTATCGTGCCGCCGCCGACGTGTCGCCACGGGCCCAGGCCCGTCTCGGTCGCCTGCTGGTGGCCAAACCGGGCTCCACCGAAGCCGAGCACCACGAAGCCGAAAGCCTGCTGAAAAAAGCAGGTGCCAATGGCGAAGGCAATACGTTGATCCCGCTGGCGATGCTCTACCTGCAATACCCGCACAGCTTCCCAAATATCAACGCGCAGCAGCAGATCGATCAGTGGCGCAAATCCGGTTACCCGGAAGCGGGTCTGGCGCAGGTGCTGCTGTATCGCACCCAGGGCACTTACGACCAGCACCTGGATGACGTAGAAAAGATCTGCAAAGCCGCGCTCAACACCACCGACATCTGCTACGTCGAACTGGCCACGGTTTATCAGAAACGTGCCCAACCGGAGCAACAGGCTGAGCTGATCAAACAGATGCAGGCCGGTTACCGCCGTGGCAGCGTCAGCGCGCAGCGCGTCGATTCGGTGGCCCGCGTGCTGGCGGATTCGACCCTCGGCAAGACCGACGAGAAGACCGCGCAGTCGCTGCTTGAGCCAATCGCACCAGGCTACCCGGCATCGTGGGTGACCCTCGCGCAGCTGCTCTACGACTTCCCGGAACTGGGCGATGTCGATCAGATGATGCAGTACCTCGACAACGGCCGCGCCGCCGATCAGCCGCGCGCCGAACTGTTGCTTGGCAAGCTCTACTATGAAGGCAAACTGGTGCCGGCCGACGCGAAAGTCGCCGAAGAACACTTCCAGAAAGCCGTCGGCCGCGAAGTCGCCGCCGACTACTACCTCGGCCAGATCTATCGCCGTGGTTACCTGGGCAAGGTCTATCCGCAGAAGGCTCTCGACCACCTGCTGACCGCGGCGCGCAACGGCCAGAACAGCGCCGATTTCGCCATCGCCCAACTGTTTTCCCAAGGCAAAGGCACCAAACCCGACCCGCTCAACGCCTATGTCTTCAGCCAATTGGCCAAGGCGCAGAACACCCCGCAAGCCGATGAACTGGCGACCACCCTCGCAGCGCAATTGCCGCCCGAGCGTCTGGCCGAAGCCCAGCGCCTGCTGCAACAGGAACAGGCCAGCCGTGGTGCCCTGAACCAGAACACGCTGCAACTGCACGCCCTGCAAGAAGAAGACGGCGAGGAAGCCCTATGAAGTTGAATCCCTTTGTGAAGGCCGGCATTGGCCTCACGTTCGCGCTGATCTGGTCTTGCCCGACACTGGCGGCGATCACTGAAACCAAGAACTTCGGCCTGGAAGTGAAAATCACCGGTCAGTCCGAAGACGACCGCGACCTCGGCACCGCACCCGGTGGCGACGTCAACGGTGTGGGCCTGGACCTGCGTCCATGGATCTACGGCGAAAGCGGCGCGTGGAGCGCCTACGCCATGGGTCAGGCCGTGACCTCGACCGACATCATCGAAACCGACACCCTGCAGCAAGCCGACGGTGCCGAAACCACCGACAACAGTGATCGCAAGACCAAGAAGAACTACCTGGCGATGCGCGAATTCTGGGTCGGCTACAGCGGACTGACGCCGTACCCCGGCGAGATGCTCAAGCTCGGTCGCCAGCGCCTGCGCAATGACGACGGCCAATGGCGTGACACCAACATCGAAGCGGTGAACTGGACCTTCGACACCACCCTGTTGCGCGCCAACGTCGGTGTCGCCGAACGCTTCAGCGAATACCGCACCGACCTCAAAGAGCTGGCGCCAAAAGACAAGGATCGCCTGCACGCCTACGCCGATGCCGCCTACCAGTGGACCCCGGGCAACTGGGTCGGCATTCGCGGCCACCACACCCACGATGACGGCAAGCTCGATTACGCCGAACCGGGCGTACCCCGCGACACCCTCGACAAAACCCAGAACGGCGACATCAGCTGGCTCGGCCTGACCGCCGACAGCGACGCCTACAACTGGCGCAACACCAACACCGTCAACTACTGGGGCAGCATCACCGGCATGAGCGGCGACCTCGATTCGGTCAACCCGCTGAACGCCGATGGCAGCCGTCCGGCGCAAGCCAAGCGCAGTGATGACATCAACGGCTGGGCCACCGACCTTGGCGTGCGTCTGCGCCTCGATCCGCAGTGGCAGGTCGGTGCGGCCTACGCCCGCGCCAGCGCCGATTACCAACAGAACGGTCTGGAAAGCAACCGCTCCAACTACACCGGTACCCGCTCGCGGGTGCACCGTTTCGGCGAAGCGTTCCGTGGCGAAATGAACAACATGCAGACCGCGACCCTGTTCGGTTCGTGGATGCTCAACGACCAGTACGACGCCAGCCTGATCTACCACAAGTTCTGGCGCGTGGACGGCAACAAGCCGGTGGGCAGCAACGGCATCAACGCCGTGGAAAACAACACCGACGACGTCACCGGCGCGATCCTCTCCAGTACCTCGCTGCCGCTGCAGGATGGCAACAAGGACCTGGGTCAGGAAATGGACCTGGTGGTGACCAAATACTTCAAGCAGGGCCTGTTGCCGGCGGCGTTGAGCCAGTCGATCGACGAGCCTTCGGCGCTGGTGCGTTTCCGTGGCGGCGTGTTCAAGCCCGGTGATGCCTATGGCAGCCAGGTCGATTCGTACATGCACCGCGCGTTCATCGACGTGATCTGGCGCTTCTGATGCAAACCGCCAAGGGAGTGCCCGACATGCACCATGCAAGGAAAGGCTCGCTCAGCCTGTTGGCCGGCGCCATGCTGCTGGCCTCCGCTGGCGCGTTCGCCACGGTGGAACCGGCCAAGCCTGTGACCACCGCCAAAGAGCTGCAACAAGCCAAGACCTACACCGTCAGCAGCGCGCCGACCGAGGCGCTGGAACTGGCCAAGCCGACACTGCCCGACCTGTCCGGCTTCACCGCCGAGGCGGCTGCCGCGAAGATCAATCGGAGCAAACCGGGCAAGATCAGCGTGCGCCGGATGATGCAGGAAGACGCCCTGAAGGACTTCATCGGCGGCGACAACAAGATGGCCGAGTGGGTGGTGCGTCAGCACGGCATCCCGCAGGCGATCTTCGTTGACGACGGCTACCTGAACCTCAAGGATCTGGCGCAGAAGCTGCCCAAGCAGTACTTCAGCGAGACCGCGCCGGGCGTGTACCTGGCGAAGCTGCCGATCGTGGTCGGCCGCAAAGGCATCCTTGAAATCGATGGCCAGACCCAGGAACTGCGCCTGTCGCAAGAGGCCGGTTCGTTCCTGGTCAACGACGGTCAGTTGTTCGTGCGTGACACCAAAGTCACCGGCTGGCGCGAGAAGGACAACGGCCCGGCGACCTTCCGTTCGCCGAAGGAATTCCGTCCGTTCCTGCTGGCCTGGGGCGGCACCGAGACCTACATCGTCAACAGCAAGATGGCCAGTTTCGGCTACGCCAACAGTAAGTCGTACGGGGTGAGTATTTCCCAGTACACGCCGAACATGGCCAAGGTGCTCAAGCGTCCCGAGCCGACCGGCTGGATCGTCGGCTCCGAGTTCTCCGACATGTGGTACGGCTTCTACTGCTACGAGACCCGCGACTTCGTGGTCAAGGGCAACACCTACAAGGACAACATCGTCTACGGCATCGACCCGCACGACCGTTCCCACGGTCTGATCATTGCCGAGAACACCGTCCACGGCACGAAGAAGAAGCACGGCATCATCATTTCCCGTGAAGTGAACGACAGCTTCATCTTCAACAACAAGAGCTACGACAACCACCTCTCGGGCCTGGTGATCGACCGTAACAGCGTCAACAACATCATCGCCTACAACGAGATCTACAAGAACCACACGGACGGCATCACCCTCTACGAGTCCGCCGACAACCTGCTGTGGGGCAACAAGGTCATCAGCAACAAGCGTCACGGCATCCGCATTCGTAACAGCGTGAACATCCGCCTCTACGAAAACGTCGCCATGGCCAACGGTCTGACCGGCGTCTACGGCCACATCAAGGACCTGACCGACACCGACCGTGACATCAAGCTCGACCCGTTCGACGCGCAAGTCTCGCTGATCGTGGTCGGCGGTGAACTGGCGGCCAACGGCAGCGGCCCGATGGCCATCGACTCGCCATTGAGCGTCGAGCTGTATCGCGTATCGATGCTGGCGCCGACCAAATCCAGCGGCATCAGCTTCAACGGCATCCTCGGCGAGCGCCAGGATGAAATTCTCGACCTGCTGGTGCGCCAGCAGAAAGCCGTGCTGATCGACCCTGTCGAACGCCAGACCGAAATGCGGGACTGAGGATAATTTTATGCACCCACACTTGATCAAATTACTCAGCCTGTCGGCCCTGACCGTGGGCATTCTGGCGGCCAGCAATGCGGCTCGTGCAGACGAGACCGCAGCACCGAAGTTCACCGCCGAACCGTGCTGCAACCTGTGCCCGGCCGCGCATGACGCGAAGAACTACACCACGCGTTATCAGCAGAACTTCACCACGCTGGTGCAGGCGCAGGGCGACTGGTTGTTCCGTACGCAGGAAGATTTGCGCACCGAGTTCAACACCACCCCGGCCGGCTACAAGCGCCTGCAACAGCTGCACGACGCGTTCAAGGCCAAAGGCGTCGAACTGGTGATCGTCTATCAGCCGACCCGTGGCCTGGTGAACCGCAACAAGCTCAACCCGCAGGAAAAAGCCGCGTTCGATTACGAGAAAGCGCTGGGCAACTACAAGACCATGCTCGGGCGTTTCGCGCAGATGGGTTACGTGGTGCCGGACCTGTCGCCGCTGACCAACGAATCGCTGCCGGACACCCTGCCCGCCCACGATTTCTACTTCCGCGGCGACCAGCACTGGACGCCATACGGCGCTCAGCGCACAGCGAAAATCGTCGCCGAGAAGGTCAAGCAGATCCCGGCCTTCGCCGACATTCCCAAGCGTGAATTCGAGACCAAGCGTACCGGGCGCATGGGCAAGACCGGCACCCTGCACAACATGGCCGGGCAACTGTGCGGCACCAGTTACGCGATCCAGTACATGGACCAGTTCACCACCGAGCCGAAAGGCGAGGCCGGTGACGGCGACCTGTTCGGTGATTCCGGCAACCCGCAAATTACCTTGGTCGGGACCTCACACAGCGGCAAGAACTACAACTTCGCCGGCTTCCTCGAAGAGGCCATTGGCGCCGACATTCTCAACGTCGCCTTCCCCGGCGGCGGTCTCGAAGGTTCGATGCTGCAGTACCTCGGTAGCGACGAATTCCAGAAGACGCCGCCGAAGATTCTGATCTGGGAATTCTCGCCGCTGTACCGCCTCGACCAGGAGACCATCTACCGCCAGATGATGTCGCTGCTCGATAACGGCTGCGAAGGCAAAGACACGCAAATGTCCGCCAGCACCACGCTCAAGCCCGGCGGCAAACAGGAACTGCTGGTCAACAGCAAGAACCTGAACCTGCAGAACAGCAGTCATCAGGTCGACATCCGCTTCGCCGACACCTCGGTGAAAACCCTGCAAGCCACCCTCTGGTACATGAACGGTCGCCACGAGGACATCAAGATCGAGAAACCGGAAACCTCCGACACCGACGGTCGTTTCGCCTTTGAGCTGCGCACGGACGAAGACTGGGCCTCGCAAAATCTGCTGGCAGTCGAAGTTCAGGGCCCGGAAGCGGGTACCGCGCCGCAAAAAGTCGAAGCGAAAATCTGCAAACGCAACGTATTCCCGGGCGCTGGGCCACAAACCGCTCAGGTCGGGCAATGAGGTCTGCTATGCGAAATCGAACGATCAAACACTTGCTTGCACCATCCCTCCTGACCCTGGCGATGTTCGCCGGGGCCACTCAGGCCGCCGCGCCACTGCGTCCGCCGCAGGGCTACTTCGCCCCTGTGGATAAATTCAAGAGCGGCGACAAGAGCGAAGGCTGCGACGCGATGCCCGCGCCGTACACCGGGCCGCTGCAATTTCGCAGCAAATACGAAGGCTCGGACAAGGCCCGCGCAACGCTGAATGTGCAGTCGGAAAAAGCCTTCCGCGACACCACCAAGGACATCACCACCCTGGAGCGCGGCACCGCCAAACGGGTGATGCAGTTCATGCGCGACGGTCGTCCGGAACAGCTCGACTGCACCCTCAACTGGTTGACTGCGTGGGCCAAGGCCGATGCGCTGATGTCGAAAGACTTCAACCACACCGGCAAGTCGATGCGCAAATGGGCGCTGGGCAGCATGGCCTCTTCGTACATTCGCCTGAAGTTCTCCGACTCGCATCCACTGGCCGAACATCAGCAAGAGGCGCAGTTGATCGAGGCGTGGTTCAGCAAGATGGCCGATCAGGTGGTCAGCGATTGGGACAACCTGCCGCTGGAAAAAACCAACAACCACTCGTACTGGGCGGCCTGGTCGGTGATGGCGACTTCGATCGCCACCAACCGTCGCGACCTGTTTGATTGGGCAGTGAAGGAATACAAGGTCGGGGTCAATCAGGTCGATGCCGACGGCTTCCTGCCCAACGAACTCAAGCGCCAGCAACGTGCCCTCGCCTATCACAACTACGCCCTGCCGCCACTGGCGATGATCGCCAGCTTCGCTCAGGTCAACGGGGTCGATCTGCGCCAGGAAAACAACAGCGCGCTCAAGCGTCTGGGTGATCGGGTGCTGGCCGGGGTGAAAGACCCGGACCAGTTCGAGAAGAAGAACGGCAAAGAGCAGGACATGACCGACTTGAAAGAGGACATGAAATTCGCCTGGCTCGAACCGTTCTGCACCCTCTACACCTGCCCGCCGGATGTGATCGAGAAGAAGCACGGCATGCAACCGTTCAAGACCTTCCGCCTCGGCGGCGACCTGACCAAGGTCTACGACCCGTCGCATGAGAAGGGCTAAAAGCCCCTCACCCTAACCCTCTCCCGGAGGGAGAGGGGACTGACCGAGGTGTTTTTGAGAAATCCGCCGACCTGATACATCGAGTCGATCTCAGGTGTTGAAAAACAATCGAGATCAGGCTGCACAGAAATACCGAGCCGATCTCGATATTGGCAGCGCCAGAGATCAGGCTCCCTCTCCCTCCGGGAGAGGGCGGGGGGTGAGGGTAAGATTTCAAGTCCCTCCGCAACCCTGAAAGAAAAACGCATCACCCCTCCAATAGCACGGGGGGTTTGGGGGGGCTTTGGCCCTTGACTGTTGGTTCAAACATGGAGAGATCGGGATGGTATTTTCATCCAACGTGTTCCTGTTTCTGTTCTTGCCGATCTTTCTCGGCTTGTACTACTTGAGCGGGCAACGCTATCGCAACCTGTTGCTGCTGATCGCCAGCTACGTGTTCTACGCGTGGTGGCGGGTGGACTTCCTGGCGCTGTTCGCCGGCGTCACCCTGTGGAATTACTGGATCGGCCTGAAAGTCGGTGCCGCCGGCGTGCGCACCAAACCGGCACAGCGCTGGCTGCTGCTCGGCGTCGCGGTCGACCTGTGCATCCTCGGCTACTTCAAATACGCCAATTTCGGCGTCGACAGCATCAACGCGATCATGAGCTCGTTCGGTCTGGAGCCGTTCATCCTGACCCACGTGCTGCTGCCGATCGGTATCTCGTTCTACATCTTCGAGTCGATCAGCTACATCATCGACGTGTATCGCGGCGACACCCCGGCCACGCGCAACCTGATCGACTTCGCGGCGTTCGTGGCGATCTTCCCGCACCTGATTGCCGGCCCGGTTCTGCGTTTCCGCGACCTCGCCGACCAGTTCAACAACCGCACCCACACCCTCGACAAGTTCTCCGAAGGTTGCACGCGGTTCATGCAGGGTTTCATCAAGAAAGTCTTCATCGCTGACACCCTCGCCGTGGTCGCCGACCACTGCTTCGCCCTGCAAAACCCGACCACCGGGGATGCCTGGCTTGGCGCGCTGGCGTACACCGCGCAGTTGTATTTCGACTTCTCCGGTTACAGCGACATGGCCATCGGTCTGGGCCTGATGATGGGTTTCCGTTTCATGGAAAACTTCAAGCAGCCGTACATCAGCCAGTCGATCACCGAGTTCTGGCGCCGCTGGCACATCAGCCTGTCGACCTGGCTGCGTGACTACCTGTACATCACCCTCGGCGGTAACCGCAAAGGCACGCTGATGACCTACCGCAACCTGTTCCTGACCATGCTCCTCGGTGGTCTGTGGCACGGCGCGAACATCACTTACATCGTCTGGGGCGCCTGGCACGGCATGTGGCTGGCGATCGAAAAAATGCTCGGCATCAACACCGCGCCGCGCAGCCTCAACCCGATCCGCTGGGCGCTGACCTTCCTGCTGGTGGTGATGGGCTGGGTGATCTTCCGTGCCGAAAACCTGCACGTCGCCGGGCGCATGTACGGCGCGATGTTCAGCTTCAGCGACTGGTCGCTGTCGGAACTCAACCGCGCCAGCCTCACCGGTCTGCAAGTGGCGACCCTGGTGGTGGCGTACGCAACCCTGGCGTTCTTCGGCCTGCGTGATCTGTACACCAACCAGCCTCCGGTGAAGAGCAAACCTGAAGTCAACGTCGAGGCCAACGGCCCTGCCACCGCGACCCCGGGCGTGATCAAAGCCGCGCCTGGCGAAAACCCGGCGAGCATCCACGAGCCTGGCTACACCGTCGGCGTCGAAGCCCAGGTGCAACCGGCCTACTGGACCGCGGACTGGTCACGCTACGTGATGCGCGGGCTGATCCTGCTGCTATTCATCGCCTCGATTCTCAAACTCTCGGCGCAAAGCTTCTCGCCGTTCCTTTACTTCCAGTTCTGAGGGATCTGACATGACCCGCTCATTACGCATCTTCTACATCGCGCTGTTTCTGCTGACCCTGCTGGTGCTCGGTCTGTGGTCGGTGCGCAGCTTCTTCGGCTTCAGCACCAACGCTGATGCGACCGTGCTCAACGGTCGCTGGACCAAGGCCGTGGAAACCCACTACGACGACCAGTTTCCGATCAAGCGTCTGGGCACCAATCTCTGGGCGGCGCTGGATTTCAAACTGTTCAACGAAGGTCGTCCGGGCGTGGTGCTCGGTCGCGATCAGTGGCTGTACAGCGACGAGGAATTCAACCCGATCGTCAACGAAGAGCTGAACCTGCAAGGCAACTACGCGCTGGTCGAAGGCGTGCGCCAGACCCTCAAGGCAAAAGGCGTGAAACTGGTGATGGCCATCGTCCCGGCCAAAGTGCGCCTGTACCCGGAGCATCTGGGTGAAGTGAAACCCGCGAGCATCCACGCCAACCTCTATCAGGACTTCCACGCCCGTGTCGCGGCAGACAAGATCCTCGCCCCGGACCTGCTCGGCCCGCTGCAACAGGCCAAGCAGAACGGTCAGCAAGTGTTCCTGCGCACCGACACCCACTGGACCCCGGAAGGCGCTGAAATCGCCGCCAACACCCTGGCGAAAACCATCGCCGACAAGTTCCCGCTCAGCGGCGAGCCACAGCGCTTTGTCACCACGCCAGCGGAGAAGGTCACGCACAAGGGCGACCTGCGTCTGTTCCTGCCGCTGGATCCGCTGTTTGAAAACCTGATGCCGGCACAAGAGCCGCTGCAGAAGCGCAACACCGTGGCCGCCGAGCAGCCTGCCGGTGACGACGCGCTGTTCGCCAGCAGCGAAGTACCGGTCGCACTGATCGGTACCAGCTACAGCGCCAACCCCAACTGGAACTTCGTCGGTGCGCTGAAACAAGCGCTGCACAGCGACGTGGTCAATTACGCCGAGGACGGCCACGGCCCGATCCTGCCGATGCTCAGCTACCTGAAAAGCGATGACTTCAAGAACAGCCCGCCACAGGTGCTGATCTGGGAGTTTCCTGAACGATATCTGCCTGTGAACAACGAAATCGGCGACGCCGACCCACAGTGGGTCGCAGAGCTCAAACAAGCCGGTGCTCGCCAACAAAACGTAGCCATCAACACTAAATCCGAGACGCCCGATCGGGCGCAAAACTGAAAGAGAGGTAACACCATGACTTTCACAACTACTCCTCGTCGTCTCGCAAAACGCTTCGCACTGGTTGCAGGCCTCAGCGTGCTTTCCGTCCAGGCCTTCGCCGGTGGCGACGCCGCGCTGTACGGCCCGACCGCACCGAAAGGCTCGACTTTCGTGCGGGTCTACAACGCCAGCAACGCCGAAGTCAGCGCCACCGTCGGCAGCACCAACCTGAGCGACGTTGCACCACTGGCCAGCAGCGACTTCAGCTTCATGCCGGGCGGCGACTACAGCGCCAAGGTCGGCAGCCAGACCCTGCCGGTCAAACTCGCCGGCGACCACTACTACACCCTGGTCAACAACGCTTCCGGCGCGCCGCAACTGATCGAAGAACCACCGTTCAAGAACAAGCAGAAATCCCTGGTGCGCGTGCAGAACCTCAGCGACAAGCCGCTGACCCTGAAGACCGCCGACGGCAAGACCGACGTGGTGCCGAACGTGGCGGCCAAGGGCCGTGGCGAACGTGAAATCAACCCGGTGAAAGTCAGCCTGGCGCTGTACGAAGGCGACAAGAAAGTCGGCGACGTGAAACCGGTCGCCCTTGAGCGCGGTGAAGCAGCGGTGCTGTACGTCACCGGTTCCGGCAGCAGCCTGTCGCCAGTCTGGGTGAAACGCCCGGTGTCGACTCGCTAATCAATTTCCAGACTGACCCCGTCCCCACTGTGGGAGGGGGCTTGCTCCCGAAAGCGGTCTGACATTCAACCGATATGTCGACTGATAAACCGCCTTCGGGAGCAAGCCCCCTCCCACCCTTGATCGGGTTGTCAGTTCGGATACGAGACAAAAACAAGAGTGAAACGACACAACGTTCGTGCCTCTAACCAATCGATTTTTATGGAGTAAACAACATGATTCCGGTGATCTTGTCAGGTGGTAGCGGTTCACGTCTTTGGCCGCTTTCGCGCAAGCAATTCCCTAAACAATTCCTCGCCCTGACCGGTGAACACACACTGTTCCAGCAAACCCTGGAGCGTCTGGTGTTCGAAGGCATGGACACACCGATCGTGGTCTGCAACAAGGATCATCGCTTCATCGTCAACGAACAGCTGGCCAACCGTAATCTCGAATGCCAGCGCATCCTGATGGAGCCGTTCGGCCGCAACACCGCGCCGGCGGTGGCGCTGACCGCGATGATGCTGGTCAACGAAGGGCGTGACGAACTGATGCTGGTGCTGCCAGCCGACCACGTGCTGGAAGACCAGAAAGCCCTGCAACGCGCCCTCGCTCTGGCCACCGTCGCCGCCGAAAACGGCGAAATGGTGCTGTTCGGCGTGCCGGCGACCAAACCGGAAACCGGTTACGGCTACATCAAATCCACCGGCGATTCGCTGCTGCCGGAAGGCGTCAGCCGTGTCTCGCACTTCGTCGAAAAACCTGACGTCAAACGCGCCACCGAATATGTCGAATCCGGCGGCTACTACTGGAACAGCGGCATGTTCCTGTTCCGCGCCAGCCGCTTCCTCGAAGAGCTGAAAAAACACGATCCGGACATCTACGACACCTGCCTGCTGACCCTCGAGCGCAGCCAGCAGGACGCCGACACCGTTACCCTGGACGAAGCCACTTTCGCCTGCTGCCCGGACAACTCCATCGACTACTCGGTGATGGAAAAAACCCAGCGCGCCTGCGTGGTGCCGCTGACCGCCGGCTGGAGCGATGTCGGTTGCTGGTCGTCGCTGTGGGAAGTCAACGAAAAAGACGCCAACGGCAACGTCAGCAAAGGCGACGTGGTGATCCAGGACAGCAAAAACTGCATGATCCACGGCAACGGCAAACTGGTGTCGGTGATCGGTCTGGAAAACATCGTCGTGGTCGAGACCAAGGACGCGATGATGATCGCCCACAAGGACAAGGTTCAGGGCGTCAAGCAGATGGTCAACACCCTCAACGAGCAGGGCCGCAGCGAAACCCAGAATCACTGCGAGGTCTACCGTCCGTGGGGCTCGTATGACTCGGTGGACATGGGCGGGCGTTTCCAGGTCAAGCACATCTCGGTCAAACCGGGCGCGTGCCTGTCGCTGCAGATGCACCACCACCGCGCCGAGCACTGGATCGTGGTCAGCGGCACTGCTGAAGTGACCTGCGATGAAAATGTGTTCCTGCTCTGCGAAAACCAGTCGACCTACATCCCGATCGCCTCGGTGCATCGCCTGCGCAATCCGGGCAAGATCCCGCTGGAAATCATCGAAGTGCAATCGGGTTCGTACCTGGGTGAAGACGACATCGAGCGCTTCGAAGACATCTACGGTCGCTCCACCCCGATCGAACGCGGCGTGTCGGTGAAAACCATCGCGCAGTGATCAACCCGCAATAAGAAGCCCCCGTCCAGCCCGCTGCGTCCCCATCCGCAGTGGGTTGGGCGGGGGCTTTTTTATCCGCGATCTGCGGTGTCGGTACTGGCCTCTTCGCGAGCAAGCCCGCTCCCACACTTGAAATGCATTCCCCTGTGGGAGTGGGCTTGCTCGCGAAGGCGTCTTCGCATTCACCATAGAAATCCTGCCCATCGCCAACCTCACCTACGCTTAGGTAGGATGACCCTCTCTCTCCTCGAGGTTGTGTGACATGTTCATCGGCGTTTTGCTGGTCATCACCTGGCTGATCCTGTTATTGCGCTATCCGGCCAAGGCCGTGCCGGTGTCGGTGGCCGCCGCCGTTGGTCTGGGATTGGTCGCGGTCTGGGTGGTGTGGCTGGACAACCGCGAACTCAAGCAACTGGCGCGTCTGGAGATGCGCATTGTCTATGCCCCTGAACAGTGCCCGGCGGATCGACCGCTGCAACTGAAAATGAAAAACGGCAACGACGTGCCGCTGACCGAACTGCGCTGGCGCATTGCGGCCTACGCGCCCGGTGACACGGTCAATCTGGCCGACAACCAATACACCGCCCCGCGCTATCGCGGCCCCGGCGAACTGCAGGCCGGCGGCGACTGGGAAGACTGCCTGCCCATGCCACCGCTGCGCCCCGGTTATCGCCCGCAAACCCTGGAGTTTCGCGCCGAGCGTTTGCAAGGCAGCTTCTCCGACTGATCCCCTTCCCCACTTTTTTTGCACAAGGAATGCGCCATGCCCGTTACGTTGATTACCGGTTGCTCCAGCGGCATTGGCCGCGCCCTCGCCGACGCCTTCAAAGGCGCCGGTTACGAAGTCTGGGCCACTGCGCGCAAGAGTGAAGACGTCGCGGCGCTGACCGCCGCCGGGTTCACCGCGATCCCGCTGGACGTCAATGACAGCGTGGCGCTGGAACAACTCGCCGAGCGCATCAATCAGCAACACGGCGGCCTCGACGTACTGATCAACAACGCCGGTTATGGCGCCATGGGCCCGCTGCTCGACGGCGGCGTGCCGGCCATGCAGCGCCAGTTCGAAACCAACGTGTTCTCGATTGTCGGCGTTACCCGCGCACTGTTCCCGGTGCTGCGCCGGGCCAAGGGGCTGGTGGTGAATATCGGCAGTGTGTCGGGGGTTCTGGTCACGCCGTTCGCTGGCGCCTACTGCGCTTCGAAAGCCGCGGTGCATGCCTTGAGCGATGCGTTGCGCATGGAGCTGGCGCCGTTCGGCATTCGCGTGATGGAAGTGCAACCGGGGGCAATTCAGTCGAGCTTCGCCAAGAATGCCGGGCATGAAGCGGAGCAGTTGATCAATGAGCAATCGCCGTGGTTTCCATTGCGTGAGGGGATTCGTGCGCGGGCCAAGGCATCACAGGACCAACCGACGCCGGCCGGTGAGTTTGCGGCTGAGTTGCTCAAGGCTGTGCATCAGGGCACGCCACCAAGATTGATCCGCATTGGCAATGGCAGCCGCGCGTTGCCGTTGCTGGCGACGTTGCTGCCCAAGGGGTTGCTGGAGTCGACGTTGATGAAGCGGTTCGGCTTGCGCGGCCAGCTCTGAGACCGGGTTGACGCTTTCGCGAGCAAGCCCGCTCCCACAGGAGAATGCATTCCAAATGTGGGAGCGGGCTTGCTCGCGAAGGGGCCAGATCAGCCAACACTCAGCCCCAGCCCTTCATGAAATCAATAAACGCCCGCACCTTCAGCGGCAAATGCCGGGTATCCGGATACAGCGCGTAAACACCCTGCTGAGCAAAACGGTAATCGGCCAGCAACCGCACCAGTCGCCCCGCCTCCAGATCCTCCTGAATCAGCCATTGCGGCAAAATCGCCACGCCTTGCCCGGTCAGCGCAAACGCCCTGAGCGTCGCCGAGTTGTCGGCGACGATGGCGGTGGTTCCCGGTTTTGGCTGGTAGACATGCTCGCTGCCGGCCGGATCGGTCACGGTCATTTCCGGGACGCGGCCATGGCCCAGCGTCGGCATCGACTCCAGCGTCGCCAGCGTGGCAACCGGCGCGAAGCGCTCGACCAGCTGCGGCGCCGCCACCGCAAACACTTCGAACGTCGACAACTGCACCGCACGCAGGTTGGAGTCGTGCATGCGCCCCAGACGGATCGCCATGTCGAAGCGTTCGGAGATCAGATCGGCATGGGTCGAAGACGTCGACAAGTGAATGTTCAGTTGTGGCTGTTGCTGACGGAACACCTCCAGCGCCGGCACTACCTGTGCCAAGGCGAATTCCACGGTGGTGGTGATGCGCAACGTGCCCTTGAGTTGCGAATGCTCGGAGCGCGCTTCCTCAATCGCCAGTCGCGCTTCGTCGAGGGTGCGCAAGCAACGCCGATAGAAGCGCTCGCCGGCATCGGTCAGGGCCAGTTGCCGGGTGTTGCGGGTGAGCAAGGTGACGCCCAGCTCTTCTTCCAGGCGCTTGAGATTGAAGCTCACCACCGCGCGGGTCTGGCCCAGGGTATCGGCAGCGGCCGTCAACGACCCGGCCTCGACCACGGCTTTGAAAGTGTCAAAACGGTCCAGGCTGACCATATCCAACGCGCTCCCTGTCAAAATTATTTTGACAAACTAGCAGGCAAACCAGCGTTTTCCTAACGTCACAAGCGCCCTACCCTGCACGTCTCATCACAGGGAAGCTGCCATGGCCTATCGCTCGAAAGTTGCGCTGGTGTATCTGTTCGGGTTCGCCCTCGACCTGCTGAACATGTTCGCCGCGAGCATTGCCTACCCGGACATCGCCCGGGAATTACAGGCATCAGTGACGCAACTGGCGTGGATCACCAACGCCTACATGCTCGGGCTGACACTGATCATTCCGCTGAGCGTATGGCTGGCGGCGCGGCTGGGCGAGCGGCGGCTGATTCTCGGCTCGTTGCTGGTGTTCGGCATCGCCTCCGGTCTGGTGGCCCAGGCCGGGTCGATCGAAAGCCTGATCGGCTGGCGTTTGCTGCAAGGGCTCGGTGGCGGCTTGTTGCTGCCGATCGGTCAGGCCTTGGCCTATCGGCAGTATCCAGCGACGCAACGCGCGCACCTCACCGGCGTGGTGCTGATGGTCGCGCTGCTGGTGCCGGCCCTGTCGCCGGCGGCGGGCGGCCTGATCGTCGAGGCGTTGTCATGGCGCTGGATTTTCTACCTGAACATGCCAATGGCGCTGCTCGCGTTCGGTCTGGGTCTGCTGTGGTTGCAAGCGGATCAGGCCACCCTTGAACGCCCGAGGCTGGATCTACTCGGTCTGCTGCTGGCCGTATCAGCCCTGAGTCTGTTGTTGATCGCCGTGAGCCTGGCGAGCGCCGCCGCTACCCGTCACCTCGCCGCCGGGGTTCTGTTGCTCGGCGCCTTGACCTTATGGCTGTACCTGCGCGATGGCTGGCACAAACCCGACGCGGTGCTCAACCTGCAACTGCTCAAGAGCCCGTCGCTGCGCCTGGCGATGCTGATCTACCTGTTCGTGCCCGGGGTGTTTACCGGCACCAATATGATTGCCGTGTTGTACCTGCACGACCTCGGCTTCGGCGCGGCGCAAACCGGTGCGCTGATGCTGTCCTGGGCGGCCGCCTCGGGTGTGGCGATCATGCTGGGCAAGCGCAGTTTCAACCGCATCGGCCCCAAGCCGTTGTTGATCGCCGGGATGCTTTTGCAATGTCTGGGGATTGTCCTGCTGATGCGCGTCGAACACCCCGCCGCCACGCCACTGATCATCGCTTATGCCTTGATGGGACTGGGCGGCAGCCTGTGCAGCGTAACTGCGCAGAGCCTGGCGTTTGTCGGCATCGCGCCGGAAAAAATGGGCCACTCCAGTGCCCTGTGGAACATCAATCGCCAGCTCGGTTTCTGTCTTGGCGCGGCGCTGCTCAGTTCGCTCTTGGGCGCATTGGGCAGCCACGGTTTTCAATACTGCTTTGTCGCGGCGGCCTTGCTCACATTGCTGCCGATGATCGCCGTATTGCGCTTCGACGCCTCCAAAGTGCTCGCCCTGCTAAGCCCACCTCCCCTTCAGGAAAAATCCACATGAGTGACTACAACGAATATTTTGATGAAGTGCTCCAGGCCCACCTGGTCATCGAACGCTGGTTTGCCGTGGAGCAGGATTCGGCGGAACTTGCGCGTTTGCTGAACCGGTTCTCGGCGGATTTTTCCATGGTCACGCCGCTGGGCCGGGCGCTGGATATCGAGGCCTTGCGCGCATTGTTTCAGTCGGCGGGCGGGAAGAAGACCGGCTTCAGAATCGAGCTCAGTGAGCTGCGCGGGATTGCGCTGCATGCGCATGGCGCGACGCTGAGTTATCGCGAGCAGCAGAGCGATGCGAACGGGTTGCGCACCGATCGTCGATCGACGGTGGTGTTTGAAAAGACCGAGGCCGGGCGGGTGCTGTGGCGGCATTTGCAGGAGACGTTTGCGCTGAGTGATTGCTCAGCGCTTTTCTGAAGTAACGAGTCGACCTCTTCGCGAGCAAGCTCGCTCCCACAAGGGATGTTTGTTGCACCCCGGCCCTCCTGTGGGAGCGAGCTTGCTCGCGAATGAAAGCGACTCGGTATTTCAGTTATCCACCGCGTCCTGCTTCACCACCACCGTGCAAGTGATCCCCGCCGCCAACAACACACCCTCCGGCACTTCATCGATGTGAATGCGCACCGGCACCCGCTGCGCCAGTCGCACCCAGTTGAACGTCGGGTTGACGTCGGCGATCAGCTCGCGGCTTTCCGGGTTGTCGCGGTCGTAGATGCCACGGGAAATACTCTCCACATGCCCCTTCAAGACTTCACCGCTCATCAGTTGCATGTCGGCTTTGTCGCCTACGCGCACGTGCGGCAATTTGGTCTCTTCGAAGAAGCCGTAGACCCAGAACGAGTTCATGTCGACCACGGCCATTTTCGCTTCGCCGATGCGCGCGTAGTCGCCGCGATGCACGTTGAGGTTGGTCACGTAGCCGTCCACCGCCGCACGCACTTCGGTGCGTTTGAGGTTGAGTTCGGCGGCTTCCAGTTGGGCTTGTGCGTGTTGATAGTCGGCCTGCGCGGCGTCGGCGATGTTGCTGGCGTCGTCGCGGTTTTCCTTGGAGATCACCAGATTGTCGAGGTCAGCGCGGCGATGGGCGTTGACCTTGCGCATCTCCCACGTCGACTTGCGCGAAGCCACCAGCGACTGCGCCTGCTTCACCGCGAGACGGTAGTGCTCGGGGTCGATCTGCATCAGCAGGTCACCCTTCTTCACCAACTGGTTGTCGCGCACCGGTACGTCGACCACTTCCCCGGTGACGTCGGCGGCGACGTTGATGATGTCCGCCCGCACCCGGCCGTCACGGGTCCACGGGGTATTCATGTAGTGCTCCCACAGGGTCCGGCCGATCCACAGCGCCAGGGCCAGCACCAGCAGGGTCGCGAGCAGGCTGAAAAACTTTTTCATCAGAACGTTCTCAACGGTAGACAGTCAGCGCCATCGCGCCGAACAGACAGGTAAACAGACTCAGGCGCAGCAGCGCCGGGTGCCAGAAAAAACGGTACAGGTCGAACCCCGAGAGGAACCGGTCCAGCGCCCAGGCCAGCGCCGCAGCGACAAAAAACATCAGGGTCATGGTCGGCATGTACACGCCGTGGAAGGCGATTTCACGAGGCATGGGCAAGTCCTTCGGGCTTGGCGACGGCGTAGGCAGCGAGTGGTGATTGCGGGTCGAGCAACGAGGTGCGGATGAAGTGCAGATAGCTCTTCACCCGACGCAACGCGGACGTGTCGAAGTGCGGCGCGAACGGCTCGTCGGTCGCGGCGACCCGACTGATCGCGTGATCGACCGCCACCAGCGCGCGTTCCAGGTTGCTCGGGTTCGGTTGCAGAAACAGTCGCACCAGCGCCCGGCCCATCACGCGGATCGCCTGCCGCCACGGCTGCGATTCGGCGTACGCCGGGTGCACCGGGAGGATCGCCTGTTCCTTGCGCAACTCGATGATCGCGTGGCCGACTTCGAGCACCACGAACATCCAGCGCAGCAGGTTCTTCTGCACGGTCGGCTGCCCGGCGGCTAGACCATAAGCCTGATGCAGCAAATCGCGGGTACGGCTCTCGAAACTCGACGCCAGGCCCTTGAGTTTGCCGCTGATCGCGTAGACAACCTGGCCGCGCAGATCCTGCTCCAGGCGCTTCCACAACCAGCGGCTGTTGGGCGGCAGAATGATTGCGCCGGCAGCGGCGCAGACCAGCATGCCCATGACCATGGCGATGTAGTCGTTGATGAAGGTGTAGGGGTTGTAAATGGTCAGGTTGTCCGGCACCGAACCGGTGCTGAAGAAGATCAACAAACCGAGACCGACACCTGCGTATTGCGGTCGCGAAGCGAGGAACGAGCCGAGCACGATGACTGGCGCGAGCATCACGCACAGCAGCGGAAAACCGTCGATCCACGGAAAGATGAAAAACATCTCGACGAAGCCGATCAGCGCCCCGAGAAACGTGCCGCAGGCCATTTGAAAAGCCATGCGTTTCGGATTCGGCGTGGCGGCGGACAGGCCCACGGTCGCGGCAGCAATCAGGGTCATGGTCGCACCGCTCGGCCACGCGGTGGCGACCCAATAGCTGCCCAGCACCATCAGGATGAACGAGGCGCGAATCCCCGAGGCCGCCGCGGCCCACCAGTTGGTTTGCGGGGTGAACGGCTCGTCCCAGCGCTCACGCTCGTGGCGGTGATCGGCCAGCGAGGCGTGGGTCTGTGCATAACTGTGCAAGTCATCGACGAAGCGATAGAGCAGTTCGTACGCGGTGTGAAAATCCAGTTGCTCGGCGTCGCTAGGGTCAGTCTCCTGAAAGGTTGCACGCAGGCTGCGCACCCGCGCCGGCAGGCCTTCCTTGTACGTCGCAAGTGCCGTCGCCAGGCGTGCGGCGTCCGGGCTGGTGAGGGCGCGGCCACTGAAGCCGTCGAGCACTTCGGCCAGATCCTGCAGGCCCGGTCTGATCGCCGCCACCACGTGTTCTTCGTCGTTCACGCGCAAGCGTTCGAGCAACTGATGCAGGGCGTTGAAGCGGGTGGTGATGCCCATGAACTCGCTGTTCAAACGACTGAGGCGACCGTTGCGCCGACGCATGTGCGGGTCTTCGAAAACGGTCACGCTGCGCAGCCCTTCGAGGCCCACGGCTTC
Organism: Pseudomonas sp. RSB 5.4; assembly: GCF_037126175.1. NCBI lineage: Bacteria > Pseudomonadati > Pseudomonadota > Gammaproteobacteria > Pseudomonadales > Pseudomonadaceae > Pseudomonas > Pseudomonas sp. RSB 5.4. The sequence continues at coordinate 5,687,785 of NZ_CP146986.1, read as the reverse complement.
GGCAATGAAACGCACATTGCTCGCTTCGAACGACTCGGCTTTGCTGCGTCCGCGCAGGCCATCGGTGACGAACAACGCGAACACGCCGAAGCGCTGATACAGGGCGTTACGCATCGCCGCGCTGGCGGTTTGCGGCAGGATCGCGGCGCTGACCACCGTCGAGCAGAGAATCCCCAGCGAGATCTCCAGCACCCGCCAGACGGCGGCCATGAATGCACCGTCCGGATGCGCCAGCGCGGGCAGTCCGACCATCGCCGCGGTGTAGCCGGCGAGGACAAAACCGTAGGCGCGGAAGTTACGGCAACGCGCCGCACCCGCCGAGCAGATACCGACCCAGATCGCCAGCGAACCGAGGAACAGTTCGGTGTTCTGCGCGAACAGCGAGATCAGCGTAACCATCATCGCCGACCCGGCCAGGGTGCCGAGGAAACGATAGAAACTCTTGGCGAACACATGGCCGCTTTGCGGCTGCATGACGATGAACACGGTGATCATCGCCGTACGCGGCTGCGGCAACTCCAGGCGCATCGCCAGCCACAGCGTGAGGAACGCGGCGAGCAATACCTTGAAGATGTAGACCCAGGTCACGCCATCGCTGCGCGCCCAGTCAAACAAACCCCGACGCCATTCCAGGGAGTAGAGCCAGCGTAGAGGTGCGGGCAAGGGAGTCATTTGGTCTTGCTCAATAAATGAAGAAAAAGTCTGTGGATCACGCAATTCCTGTGGCGAGGGAGCTTGCTCCCGCTTGAGTGCGCAGCGCTCACAAGATCTTTGGGGCAGCTGCGCAGCCCAGCGGGAGCAAGCTCCCTCGCCACAGGTTTGCGCATGCCGTCGGGATTGTGTTCACCGCAGCAGGGCCGGGGTTTTCGGGGCTGCTGTTTGCTCCGCAGTGGGCACGTCATTGCCAGCCCCGAGGCCACCACCCAACGCCGTCACCAACTCCGCATGCGCACTCAACCGCGCCGCCTGCACCTGCTGCTGCACTTGCTGTTGCTTGAACAGCAAGGTCTGCGCATTGAGCACGTTGAGGTAATCGGTGAGGCCACGCTGATAGGCGATCATCGCGATGTCGTAAGTCTTCTGCGCAGTGGCCACCGACTCGGCGGCGAAGGCTTGCTGTTTGTCCATCGACTCGCGGCGGATCAACTGGTCGGAGATGTTCTTCAGTGCATTGATCAGGGTCTGGTTGTAATGCGCCACGGCGATGTCATACCCGGCGGACGCTTCGCCCAACTCGCTGCGCAAACGCCCACCGTCGAAGATCGGCAGCGAGATCGCCGGGCCGACGTTGTAGTTGAGCTTCTTGCCAGTCAAAAACTCTAGCGCCCCGCCACCGGTCGCCATGTAGCCGAGGCTGCCGACCAGATCGACGTTGGGATAGAAACCGGCGTGCGCGACATCGATCCCGCGTGCCTGCGCCGCCACTTGCCAGCGACTGGCAACCACGTCCGGGCGCTGACCGAGCAACTCGGCAGGCAATGCCGACGGCAGTTTCAATGCTGCCCCCAGCGCCAGCGTCGGCCGCTGCAACTGCGCACCCGCGCCTGGGCCTTTACCGGCCAGTGCGGCGATCTGGTTGCGGCTGAGGGCGATTGCTTCGTCCAGCGCATCGAGTTGCCGATGGGTTTCCGGCAGCGGCGTTTCGGCCTGACTGACTTCAAAGTGCGTGCCGATTCCGCCGTTCAGGCGCTTCTGCGCCAGCTCGAGAATCTGCTGTTGCTGCTTGAGCGTCGCGGCGACGATGTCGCGCTGGGCGTAATGCAGCGACAGTTCGATGTAGGCGCGCACGAGGTTGTTCTGCAATTCCAGCTGCGCCAGCCGCGCTTCGGCGGCGCTCATGTGCGCCAGATCCACCGCGCGTTCGCTGGCATTGCTTTCCCGCCCCCAGAGGTCGAGGGCGTAGCTGAAGCCCAGCGCGGCATTGTTGTCCCAGGTGGTGGTGTTGGCCAGCTCGCCCGGGCCGTAGAACTGGTCGGTCGGCCAGTTGTGGCGCTTGAGCGTTGACTCACCATTGATCTGCAACGACTCGGCGGCCTCGGCGACACCGGCCAGCGCCTTGGCCTGCCGCACCCGAGCAGCGGCCATGGCCATGGTCGGACTGCCCTGCACGGCGAGGTCGATCCAGCGATTGAGTTGCGGGTCGCCGTAGGCTTGCCACCATTGTGCGGTGGGCCAGTTGGCGTCTTTGGCGGCGTGGGCGATGGCGTCGTCAGTGGCCAGAGCGTCGGCTTCCAATGCCTTGCTATGCGGGGCAATTCCTTGCGTTGAGATGCAGCCGCTGAGACCCAGGGTAAAAGCCAGAACACTGAGCGGCAAAAGCGCTCTGTTGATGCGACGCGGCACAGCTGCGAATTCCTGAAAAAGGGGAAGAACCGAGGCCCTGTGGGAGCGGGCTTGCTCGCGAAAGCGCTCTGTCAGAAGACGCCGCGTTGAAGATGAAATCGCTTTCGCGAGCAAGCCCGTTCCCACAACGGCGCAATTCTAGGTGGGCGCCTTGGTGGCGATAAGCTGGGATTCCTGTGAATCTTTGTTACCGTTAACGAGATAATCCCTTGGTCGGGGGTCTCAGCCCCTGAAACTTCGTGTCACAATTTGCCATCTCCCTTGAGAGCACCCCATGGACACATTGCAAAACATGCGCGCCTTCAGTTGTGTGGCCGAAGCCGGCAGCTTCACCGCCGCCGCCGTGCAACTCGACACCACCACGGCCAACGTCTCGCGCGCGGTCTCCAACCTGGAAGCCCACCTGCAAACCCGCCTGCTCAATCGCACGACCCGGCGCATCGCCCTGACCGAGGCCGGCAAGCGCTACCTGCTGCGCTGCGAGCAGATCCTGGCCTATGTCGAAGAAGCCGAAGCCGAGGCCAGCGAAGCCCACGCCCGCCCCGCCGGCCAGCTGAAAGTGCACACCATGACCGGCATCGGCCAGCACTTCGTGATCGACGCCATCGCCCGCTACCGCAAGACCCACCCGGACGTGACCTTCGACCTGACCATGGCCAACCGCGTGCCGGACCTGCTCGACGAAGGCTACGACGTGTCCATCGTGCTGGCCCGCGAACTGCCGGACTCGGGCTTCGTTTCGCAACGCCTGGGCATCACCTACAGCATCGTCTGCGCCTCTCCGGCCTACGTGAAAGCCAACGGCTGCGCGCAAAAACCCAGCGACCTGCTGAACCACGCCTGCCTGCGTCTGGTGAGCCCGGTGATCCCCCTGGAAAAATGGGCCTTCGACGGCCCCGAAGGCCAGGAAATGGTCACCATCAACAGCTCGCCCTTCCTGGTGAACTCCGCCGACGCGATGAAAACCGCAATCATCAGCGGCATGGGCGTCGGCGTCCTGCCGGTCTACGCCGCCATCGAAGGCCTGCGCAACGGCACCCTGGTGCGCGTCATGCCCAACTACCGCTCGCAGGAACTCAACCTGTATGCGATCTACCCTTCACGGCAATACCTGGATGCGAAGATCAAGACGTGGGTCGAGTATTTGCGCGGGTCGCTGCCGGAGATATTGGCGGCGCATCAGGCGGAACTGGCGGCTTATGAATTGAGTGGCAGCCTGGCGGGTGCTCGGGTGGCGACCTGAAATTGGCGTCCATCAGACGGCGACGACGTTGTGTACGTTTACGACAGCTCGCGTCGATTGCCCCCTCGCCAGTGGAGTCGCAGGCCTCGGCAAGTCAGGACCAGCGACATTGCTGCTGACGTCGATCCGCCACAGCAGACTACGATTCTGGCGATTCAGCAAATCATCACGCTGGCTGAACTGGCGGTGAATCGGGTGCTGGATAATGTGGAAATCACCCAATCTGCGGCACACAGCTGAGCCATAGTGGGAGCGGGCTTGCTCGCGAAAGCGTCAGCACATCAAACACTTGCGGTGACTGACGCACCGCTTTCGCGAGCAAGCCCGCTCCCACAGGGAGATTGGGGGGAATGAGTTAGAGACTGGTCGGCTGTCAGGCCGCCATCGCTGGCAAGCCAGCTCGCACAGAAAAGCAAAGCAGTCCAGACAGACCGCATGCTTTTCACCACTCAAATGGCCGAGTGTCAGCTCGCCGAAAGCTCTTGATCTTGCCGTGCCGGCCCCATCGGCAGGCTGAGTGGAGGGGTTTATCCGGGGGTAGGCGCGCAGCGCCATGCGGCGAAGCCGCATACATCGAGAGGAGGTGCAGCGAAGCAAACCGGAGGCGATGCCCCCGGATGAACCCCGCAACGAAGGAACCCGAGCCTAAGCGAGGGCCGTACGCCGGGGCCCAGCGTTTTGGTTACTTTTTGGCGTCTGAAAAAGTGACTCGCCGTAAGGGCGAAACCGCCAGCCGCGACACCCGAAGCAACGGATAAACACCCCAAACCCCAAGAGCATGGTCGGCCCAAAGGCCGCCAAGACAACCCAAAACAGAAATGTTAGCGTGCTTGGCAATCAAGACAGCCGAGCCCAAGCCCGATGAAAAAAACAGTCCTGGCCTTCAGCCGCATCACCCCGCCCATGATCGAACGCCTCCAGCAAGAGTTCGACGTCATCGTCCCCAACCCCAAGAACGGCGACATCAACGCCCAGTTCAACGAAGCCCTCCCCCACGCCCACGGCCTGATCGGCGTCGGCCGCAAACTCGGCAAGGCCCAACTCGAAACCGCGACAAAACTGGAAGTGGTCTCAAGCGTGTCGGTCGGCTACGACAACTACGACCTCGCCTACTTCAATGAACGCGGAATCATGCTCACCAACACCCCGGACGTGCTCACCGAAAGCACCGCCGACCTCGCCTTCGCCCTGATCATGAGCAGCGCCCGCCGCGTCGCCGAACTCGATGCCTGGACCAAGGCCGGACAGTGGCAGGCCAGTGTCAGCGCCCCGCTGTTCGGCTGCGACGTGCACGGCAAGACCCTGGGCATCGTCGGCATGGGCAACATCGGCGCCGCCGTCGCCCGCCGCGGACGCCTGGGCTTCAACATGCCGATCCTCTACAGCGGCAACAGTCGCAAGACTGAGTTGGAACAGCAACTCGGCGCACAGTTTCGCAGCCTCGACCAACTGCTGGCCGAAGCCGACTTCGTCTGCCTGGTAGTACCGCTCAGCGACAAGACCCGTCACCTGATCAGCCACCGCGAACTGGCGCTGATGAAACCGGGTGCGATCCTGGTCAACATCTCCCGTGGCCCGGTGGTCGACGAGCCGGCATTGATCGAAGCCCTGCAAAACAACCGCATCCGCGGCGCCGGTCTGGACGTCTACGAGAAAGAACCGCTGGCCGAGTCGCCGCTGTTTCAGCTGAAAAACGCAGTGACATTGCCGCACATCGGCTCCGCTACGAATGAAACCCGCGAAGCCATGGCCAATCGCGCAATGGCCAATTTGCGCAGCGCTTTGCTCGGCGAGCGTCCACAGGATCTGGTGAACCCACAGGTCTGGCGCGGTTAAAAAACATCGGGCAAGTATCAAAAGATACTTGCCCGACAAGTTTTTCCCCGCACATGTTTTGAAATTCAACCCTGCACCGAAATAAAAACACCCGCTATAAACTCTCCTGACTTGTCGACTTCTCGATAAACATCATGGAGAACACTCACTTGAACACTCTGACCACGGATAAAATCATCCGCTTCAGCAAAGTCATACTGATGAGCTATATCAGTTTTTTTGGCTTGCTGGTGATGTACAGCAACTTCACTGACTATGCTTCAAACTATGAGTATGTCGGGCATGTTCTGAGCATGGACACCACCCAACACAACCTCAGCATCCGCTATCGTGCGATCACTTCCCCCATGCTTCACCACCGGATCTACTGGCTCATTATCACGCTGGAAGTGACCTACACCGCTTTTTGCCTGTTAGGCACTTATCATCTGTTGAAAAACATAAATGCTTCGAAAGAAAAATTTCACGAAGCAAAGCGGTTTTCAATCATCGGTTTATTGATCGCGCTGTTTATCTACTACTTGTGCCTGCAAGTAATCGGCGTTGAATGGTTTGACATGGATACTTCACAAACCTGGAACGCCAAGGACTGGGCCCGACACATTGTCGACGTCATATTTCCGCTGCTGATTTATATCGTCATAAGAGTCGAGCGCTGAAACAGCGCCCGACTCAATTCACCATCAGGCCAACTTTCCCTGAGCCGGCACCTGTATTGCACGAGGTCTGCGGAACACCAGAACGTTTCCGAGCATGACCAACACCAGTCCGACCAGCGCCGGCGCAGTCCATTGATACCCTTCGGCAAACGCCGAAACGTTCAACGCCACCACCGGGAACAGCACCGTGCAATAGGCTGCGCGCTCCGGGCCCATGCGCCCGACCAGCGTCAGGTAGGCGGTGAAGCCAATCACCGAACCCGGGATCACCAGATACAGTAACGCCCCGATGTAACGCGGCGACCAGTCCATGTCGAACGGAATCCCTTTGACCAGGCACCACACCGACAACATCGCCGCGCCGTAGGCCATGCCCCAGGCATTGGTGGTCAACGGTTTCAGACCGGCCTTCTGCTGCAGGCTCGAGAGCATGTTGCCCGCAGAGAAACACAGGGTGCCGCACAGCGCCAGACCAAGCCCGAGCAACGTTTCCGGGCTGGCGTGATGGCCAGCCAGTTCCGGCCAGAACAGCATCCCCAGACCGAACAGGCCGAGCGCGCCACCCATCAGCACGTTACGGGCGATGCGCTGACCGAAGAATACCCGTGCATTGAGTGCGTTCCACAAAGTGGCCGTGGAAAACACCACCGCGACCAGTCCGCTGGGAATCCACTGGCTGGCCGTCAGGAAACACATGAAGTTGACGCAAAACAGGCACAACCCCTGCGCCACGCAAATCAGATGCCCGCGCCGATTCATCGGTTGCAGTCGCCGACTGAGCAGCAGCAATACGAACAGCACCAACGCAGCGAGGCCAAAGCGATAGACGATCGACACCGGAATCGCCACCACACCGAGTTGCCATTTCAGGGCAATCCAGGTGGTGCCCCAGATCAGCACGGTCAGCAGATACAGCGAAAGGTTCATGACGAGACTCCTGAGGACACGGGACACTTCGTGGCGAGCGAGCTTGCTCGCGCTGGGCTGCGAAGCGGCCCCGTTCATGAGTGCTGCGCACTCAGCGGGAGCAAGCTCCCTCGCCACAGGTTTTACGTTTAACAGCGATTCAGGGTGCGGCAGCAAGGGTCGGGGCGCTTGCAGATTCTTGCGCTTTTGTCGCCCGACAGGCTGGCAGCGCGACGTCTACGGAGTAGGATGCAAGGCGTTGGAGAGAACCGAACATGGCCGCTATCGATACCCTGCAAGTCTTTCAAGCCCTCAACCGCTCGCCGAACGCACGCCTTGTGCACAGCGCCGAGCTCGGTGACGGCTTGTCTGCGGCCCTGTGGACCAACCACCACGACGCCCAGGAATACGAAGCGCCGAGCCATCACACCCTGTCCTGCTACATCGCCGGCGGCACCGGCACTTTTCGTCGCGGGCAACCGGGGCACAAGGGTGGGCCGGACAAGCTGTGCATCCTGCCGGCGGATCACGAATCCGGCTGGGTGATCAACGGTGATATCCGCCTCGCTCACCTGTATTTCAGCGCCGAACAATTTGCCCTCGGTTGCGTCACGCTGCTTGATCGCGAGCCGCGGGAGATGCAACTGCGCGAGCAGACCTTTCTGGAGGATCCGCAGCAGGCGCGACGTTTTCGCCAGTTACTGACGCTGAATTGGGAAGAGCCTGCCGAGCGCGTGCTGACCAGCAGCATTGCCCATGAATTGATCAGCCATACCTTGCTCAGCCAGGTCGGCGCCCGTCAGGGGGTGCGCCTCAAGGGTGGACTGGCGCCGCATCAGCGTCGGCAGTTGGTCGAGTTCATCGACAGTCAGTTGGCCGAGCCGATCAGCCTCGGACAACTGGCCGGATTGTGTGCGCTGTCGGAATACCACTTTGCCCGAATGTTTCGCGTGAGCTTTGGTTTGCCGCCGCATCAGTACGTGCTGGCGCGACGCTTGAGCCGGGCGCGGGAGTTGTTGCGCGGGACGGCGTTGCCGTTGGGGGAGATTGCGCTGGCGTGCGGGTTTGCCAGTGCCAGTCATTTCACCAACCGGTTTCGGCAGGTATTGGGTGGGACGCCGGGGGAATATCGACAGGCGTTTTTGCGCTAGAGGCGGGATTTTTATTGCCTGTTCGGGCCTCTTCGCGAGCAAGCCCGCTCCTACAAGGTCTGCGGCCGTTCAAGACGTTTGTGTCCGACCGGGGAACCTGTGGGAGCGGGCTTGCTCGCGAAGAACGATGACGCGGTTGCGGATCAGAATTCCAATGTGCTCGACAACGAAATCTGCCGCGAATCGCCCATCGACACAAAGAACCGGCTCGCCGCCGAGGTGTAGTAGGTGCGGTCGAACAGGTTCTTCACGTTGAGCTGAAACTTGACCTTCTGTCCTTCAAGTTTCGTGTCGTAAGTGGCGAACGCATCGGCCACGGTGTAGCTCGGCAGGTCGAAATCATTTACCGCGTTGCCCGCGCGCTCGCCGACATACCGCGCCCCGGCACCGACCCGCAGTTGATCGCCACCCATCACACTGCCGAAGTCATACACCGCCGACAACGAGCCGCTGTTCTTCGCCACGTTTTGCAGACGATTGCCTTTGTAGTCCGGGTCTTCGGTGACCTCGGCATCGGTGTAGGCATAGGCGCCGATCAGGCTCCAGCGGTCGGTCAGCTGGCCGGTCAGGTCCAGTTCCAGACCACGGGAACGCACCTCGCCCGCCGCGCTGTAAATAGTGGTCGGGCCTTCAGAATTGGCCACCAGCACGTTGCGTTTCTTGATGTCGAACAGCGCGATATTGCCGGTGATGCGTCCCGGCATATCCAGGCGCGCACCCAGCTCCCAAGACTTGGCTTCCTCCGGCGCGATGCTGCCGTCGAGCACGGTGCTGCTGCCGCTGAGCGGGGCAATGGTCGAGTTGGGTTTGAACGATTCGGTGTAGCTGCCGTAGAACGACAACTCGTCGGTGTAGCGATACACCAGACCGGCGCGCGGTACGAATTTCTGCCCGTTGCTGTCGGTGTTGGCCTTGAACGGCACGCCTTTGCCGGCGTACTGGTCGTACTCCTGGAAACGCCCGCCGGCGACCAGAATCCACTGGTCATTGAGGTGGATCGAGTCCTGCAGGAACACCGAATCGCTGCGCAGCAGATCGGTCTGCGCACTGTCCGCCGGGCTGACGGTGGTGCCTTCGACTTCGCGACCGTAGACCGGGTTGACGTAGCTGAAGGTGCTCAGGCTTTTCTGGCGGATCAGGTCGGCGCGGTAGATCTTGCGGTACTCGTCGTCGACGCCGAACACCAGGTCATGTTGCATGCCCAGCACGTTGACCTTGCCTTCAAGGCTGGCGGTGGTGAAACGGTCGGTGCTGATCGCGCCTTGGGTGCCGTCCATGCTGCGGGTCAGCGTGCCTTTTTTGGTGTCGATGGCGGTCACGCGCACCTGGCTGGCGTCGTAGGTTTCGCGGTTCCAGCTGTAGCCGAAGTGGGCTTTCCAGTCGTCGTTGAGTTCGTGGTCGGCCTCGAAGTGGTACAGGTCGGAACGACCTTCCATGTCGTTGAACGGCTCGTCCAGACGCTCGTTGCGCGAGATCTCCAGCGGATGGTTGGTGCGCGGATCGATCAGCGTGCCACGGTCGAACGGCGTGAGAAACTCGCGGTGTTCGTAGGAGAACAGCAGCTTGGTACGCTCGCCATACCAGGCCAGCGATGGCGCGATCAACGTTTCGCGATGGGTGCCGAAGTTGCGCCAGTAATCTTCGTCTTCGTGATCCAGCACCATGCGATAAGCGAGGCCGGAATCGCCCAGCGCACCGGTACTGTCGAAGCTGCCGCCGCTGCCATTCTTGCCGTCGCCGTAGGTCGAGCCGCGCAGGGTCAAAGCGTTGTATTGGATCAGTTCCGGCTTCTTGCTGACCAGATTGACCACGCCGCCCGGGTCCTGAATCCCGTACAGCAGTGAGGCCGGGCCCTTGAGCACTTCGACACGATCAACGGTCTCGTTCATCCCGCGCCCCTGCACGATCGGCATGCCGTCGCGCATGATCGAGCCGTTGCGGTTGTCGCCAAAGCCGCGAATCATCACCGAATCCTGAGTGCTGCCCAAGGTATTGGCCTGGGTAATGCCGCTGATATTGGCCAGCGCATCGTCGAGATTGCGCGGGGTCTGATCGCGAATGACCTGAGCCGGGATCACGTTGACGGTCTGCGGGATTTCCTGCAGCGAAGCCGAGGAGCGCATCACCGAACTGGTTTGCGGCGGCTGGTAGCTCATCGACTCGTCGCGCATCGAGGTGATGGTGGTGGCGCCGAGATTGAGGGCGCCCGCGGTGGGTTGCGGCTCGAGCGCGAAGGTGTGGCTGTCGGTGCGGCGAAAGGTCATGCCGGAGCCGCTGAGCAAGCGTTGCAGCGCCTGTTCGGCACTCATCTGGCCGCTGACCGCCGGGGCGTTGAGGCCGTACGGCGCTTCATCGGTGTAGACCACGCTTTGCCCGGTGATACGGCTGAAGTCGCTCAGGGCCTGGGGCAGCGGTTTGGCGCTCAGGGAAAAACTGAACTGCTTTTGCGCCGGGCTGCTGACGGGTTCAGCGGCGAGCGCCACGCTCATCGGCAACAGCGCCAATGCGCAAAAACTCAATGCCGAAACACCCAACCACTGTTTGACCGAACCCGATTTTGCCCTGGACTTCATTGCTCAATGACCTGTGTAGAACCGCAACGGATGCGAATGACTCGCAGTTTCAGTCACTACACGGATGGGCCTGTGGTTTACCTCACCACAATTTTGAAAATATTTTTCGGGAGCAGCGTCGGTAGTTCCGACGCCTTCGCGAGCAAGCCCGCTCCCACATCTGGAATACATTCCCCTGTGGGAGCGGGCTTGCTCGCGAAGAGGCCAGTAGACCTAGCGCAAAATAATCAGATGCCCCAACACTTGATGCTGCTCAAACCCCATCACCCCTTGCAGCGAACTCAACACAGCCTGCGGATCCCTGCTCGGAAAACTGCCGCTGACCTTGCGCGCCGCCAGCTCATCGTTGAGTACAACGATCCGCCCCGGGTAATAGCGCCGCAAATCCTGCACCACATCGGCCAGTGACGCCTTGTAATAATTCAGCCAGCCCTGACGCCAAGCCAGTTGCGCTTCGCTGTCCACCGCGTGCAGTTTTTCCGCAGTGCCCTGCCCGTAGGCCACTTGCTGGCCGGCCGTCAGAATCTGCTGCGGCGCGTCGCGATCCGCCGTCACGCCGACGCGTCCGGACAATACTGTGACTTGCGCGCCACCGGGTTGCAGACGCACTTCGAATTGCGTGCCGAGTACCCGCGCCTGACCTTTCTCGGCCTCGACCACGAACGGCTCGCCGGTATGCGTGACACTGAAAAACCCGGCACCGCGACGCAGTTGCACATGCCGCTCGCCCTGGCTGAAATCCACGGCGATGGCGCTGTCGGCATCCAGCGTGACTTGCGATTGATCGGCCAGCGTCACGGTGCGGATCTCGCCCGGCGCCGAAACGTAATCGGCGCCCAGATCATCGACCCAGCGCTGCGGCTGCCAGCCCGTGCCGAGACTGATCATCAGCATCAGACACGCGGCCATCGCCAGCGCGCCCGACCAGCGCACAAGCGCTGAGCGACGCGGGCGATCCATCGCATTGAGGTAACCCTGCAACGCAAACGCATCTTCATCGGCCAGGGTGCGCGCCGGACTTTCGCTTAGCTCCCACAGCACTTGCGCCTGCGCGTAGGCCTCGGCGTGGGCCGGGTCGGCGCGCAGCCACTGGCTGAAGGTCAGTTGATCGCCGCTGCTCGGGCGGTCATGCAGAAGACTCAGCCAAGCGAGTGCGGCCTGTTCCTGAGTCGGCGTCGGAGTGACGCGGTCGGTGTGATTCACGGTGCTTTCCCTGGCAAACGTGGCGCGGGTTCGCGCAGGCTGGCCTTGCAGGCCTCGAGGGCGCGCATCATATGTTTTTCCACGGCGCTTTGGGACAAGCCCATGGCCTTGGCGATGTCCGCGTACTTGCGACCGTGGATGCGATTGAGCAAAAAGATCTGCCGAGTGCGTTCGGGCAAGGCGCGCAACGCCGCTTCGACATGGCGCAGATCATTGCCTGCTTCGAGCGCAGCTTGCGGTTCACTGCCGTGGCTGTCCGGCGCGTCCGGTTGCCAGCCCTCATTGACCCGCACCCGCGTACCTTCGCTGCGCAAATGATCGATGGCGATGTTGCCGGCGCAACGCAAAAGATAGGTACTGAGCTCTTCGACCTGCACCAGTGGCCGACGCCAGAAACGCAGGAACAGATCCTGCACCAGATCTGCCGCCGTGGCCCGGCAGCCGACGCGCCGGTTCACCAGCGCTTCCATCTGCGAGCGCTGCGACAGGAACACCTGGAGAAAATGCGCACGCGCGCCGTGTGGCTCGTCGTCGCGGGATTCCGGAGGATGACCGATCAACATGTCAGCACTGCGCCCAGGCGGCGACCGGGCTTGCCAGCAGACTCAAAGCGGCCAGCACCAAGGCCAGTTTCGGTCGATACGGCATCAGCAGTACCAACGCCAGCGCACTGCACATCAGCACCGCGAACCAGTCGACCAGACCCAAGCCCCACCCGTTGGCAGCCACGGTGGCCCAGAGTGACAGGCCCAGCATGAGCCAACCGAAGAGTTTCAGACCCCGACCACGCCGGGCTGAAGGTTTGCGCCCCAGCAGTTCGTCGTGATGCCGTGGCATCGACAGGCACAACGCGGTGAATCCGGCATAGCACAGCAGCAACGCCAGCAGCATCAGTTCGTCCCCTGCTCGAGCGTGATTGGCCGCGCCCTTTCGCGGGGCGTTTTTTTCACTCGCACACTATGCCCGGCGCGCTGCATCTTCCAGGCGGCCCACGTCAAAAACAGACCGGCGCCGAGACAGGTCAGGTCGAAACCGGCCAGCGCCCAGTCACCTTGTGCCAGCGTGACGCCGAGGTGATGCGAAGTGGTCAACGCATTGAGCAACGGCACCGTGACGAACAGCAGCGCTGCCAGCACCAGTTGTTCGACCCAAGCCTTGCGCCCAGGCCTGAGCAGTGCGTGCACCACGCTCAAGCCCCAGGCGATGAAGAAGGCGTTCACCTCCCAATCGGCCCGCCCATCGAGACTCGACGGCAACAGACGATTGCTCCAGAAGAACACCGCAACCGCGTTGACCAATCCCGCCATGCTGGCAATGTTCAGCACTTCGACCAGCCGTAACTCGAACGGCATCACGCCACTTTTTGCGTGCTTGAGCTGACGCTTGCCGAGCCAGATCACCAGCCCGGTGCCGATCATCGCCGTAGCGGCCAGGCCGCAGAGGAAGTACAGCCAGCGCAGTACCGGACCGGCGAACCGGCCGATGTGCAAACCGTAAAAACTCCCGGCAATCGCCATCGGCAGCGGCTTGTCCGCTGTGGCGCCGAGCAACTGCCCGGTCACGCCATTGAAGGTCACATCGCTACCGTACTCGTAGGTGATCTTGTCGGAACTGGCACGGGAAAACTGCACAGAGGCATTGGCATCGCCGGGGTTAGTGACCGTCACCCGTGTCGCGTGGCCGCCGACCCAGTGCTCACTGGCGCGCGTCATTAGCGCAGCCATCGGCGGCAATGTCGCTGGCTGGCCGGCGCGCTCCGGCAGCGGCGTTTCAGGAAATACTTCATCGTAGAACGCACCGAGGTTGTTGCCGTAAGTCGCCAGAATGCTCGCCGGCATAACCATCGCCATGAAAATCACCAGGCTGCTGTAGGTGATCATCAGGTGGAACGGCAAAACCAGCACACCCACGGCGTTGTGGCCGTCGAGCCAAGTGCGCTGGCCCTTGCGTGGGCGGAAGGTGAAGAAATCCTTGAAGATTTTCTTGTGGGTGATGATGCCAGTGATCAACGCGATGAACATCACCATCGCCGCACTGGTCGCCAGCCAGCGGCCCCACGGATAGGGCATTTGCAGCTGGAAATGGAAACGGTAGAAGAATTCGCCGCCCATGCTTTCCCGGGGTTCTACTTCGGCTCCGGTTTGCGCGTCGAGCGTCTTTTCAGTGAACTTGCCGCGCTTGCCAGGGCTGGCCGGAGTGTCTTGCCAACTGACGGAAAGGCCGGGTTCGCGGGCGCTGGGCAGGCCGATCCGCCAGCGTGAAGCATTCGGCGCCCGTTGTTGCAGATAGTTTTGCGCCAGCGTCAGGCTCGCTTCGGCGTTGAGCGGGCGCAAAGGGATTTCCGGCTGCATCCAGTGCGTGGTTTCGTCCTTGAAATAGGCCAGTGTCCCGGTCAGGAAAATCGCAAACAGCAGCCAGCCGAACACCAGTCCCGTCCAGGTGTGCAGCCAGGCCATCGACTGGCGAAAGCCCTCTTTCATGCGAAGCCCAAGCCCCGTGCGGCCCCGGACACCGTCGCCAGAATCACGCTCGGCACCAGCAATCCGACCCACGCCGACCATGCCGTGCGACAAGCGAAACACCACAGCACCGCAACCAGATAGACCAGAAAGGAAATGGTCATGCCCGTCACTACAGCTTCGGCGCGGCTCAACGGCAACCACATCGTCAGAGCCACGCTGGCCAGCGCCGCGACCAGATAGCCGCCGAACACCGCCGCCAGCACCCGCGAGGTGACGGCCAGACGATAAGACATGGGAAGTGAGGCGAGTTTGCCTTTCATGTTTCGACCCTGAAACGAAAAAACGTCCGACCGACGAGGCCGGACCAACAGGCGAGCAATATTAATGATAAATATTCTCATACGCAAAAGCATCTGATTGCCGGACACCCTCGCCCGCCCCTACAATGCGAACAGTTCTTGTTCTCTAACGCATCGATCATGCGCCCGGAGTAATACCGTTGCCGTCCGCCCATCCCGTCGAATCGCTCTACCAAGACCACCACAGCTGGCTCACCGGCTGGTTGCGGCGCAAACTCGGCTGCCCGGACAGCGCAGCGGATCTGGCGCAAGACACGTTCATTCGCGTGCTCAGCGCCCGCGAACCCGCGGTGATCATCGAACCGCGCGCCTTTCTCACCACCCTCGCCAAACGCGTGCTGTTCAATCATTACCGTCGTCAGGATCTGGAACGCGCCTACCTCGACACCCTGGCGCAGATGCCGGAAATGCTCGCGCCATCGGAAGAAGACAAAGCGATCATCCTGCAAACCCTGATTGAGCTGGACCAATTGCTCGATGGTTTGCCGCGACCGGTCAAACGCGCGTTTTTGTTGGCGCAGGTCGATGGCCTGACCTATCCGCAGATTGCCGCCGAGCTGGGCATCTCGGTGGCCACCGTCAAACGTCACCTGCAAAAAGCCGCCCTGCGCTGCTACTTCGCCCTGTGAACCGCGTTCCGGATTTTTCTGCGCAAGTGGCCGAACAGGCCGTGCACTGGCTGATGGAAATGCAGCAAGGCACGCTCTCCCCGCGTCAGCAACAGGCCTGGCAACACTGGCTGGACGCCCACAGCGAACATCGTCGGGCGTGGGAGCACATGCAGCGGGTCAACCAGCGCTTGCGCGGTGTGGCTTCGCCATTGGCGCATGCCGCGTTGAACGGGCCGAAGTCTTCCAGTCGACGTCAGACCCTCAAGTTGCTGCTGCTTCTGGGTGCCGGTTCCGCCGTCACCTGGGGCATGCGTGAGCACAATCCGCTGCCGACGCTGCTCGCCGATTACCGCAGCCCGGTGGGGGAGCGCCGCAAAGTTACGCTGGGTGCGGGCAGTCATTTGCAGCTCAACACCGCGAGCGCAGCGGACGTGGACAGCACGCAACGGCTGATTCGTCTGCTGGAAGGCGAGATTCTGCTCAGCACCGTACAAGCGTTCGAAGTGCGCACGGCACAAGGGCTGTTGAAAACCGCTGCTGCCCGGCTCAACGTCCGGCAATTTGCCGATCGCACGCAGGTGGCGCTATTCGAAGGCCAGGTCGAATTGACCCGCCCCGGGCGCGAGCCGATGTGGTTGCCCGTTGCCCGTCAGCTGAGTTTCAGCGCCACCTCGGTCAGCGCAGCCCAGCCACTGGACGCCAACAGCGGCGCCTGGGCCGACGGCATGCTGATCGCCGCGCACATGCGCCTGGGCGACTTCCTTGAAGAGCTCGGCCGCTACCGTCGCGGCCAGTTGCATTGCGCTGCGAAAGTGGCCGACCTGCTGATCTCCGGGACTTATCCACTGGACGACAGCGAACGGATTCTTGATCTGCTGCAAATCAGTCTGCCGGTGACCGTGCGGCGCTTTACCCGCTATTGGGTCAGCGTCGAGGCGCGGGTTTAACAGAAAACTGTGGCGAGGGAGCTTGCTCCCTCGCTACAAAATCAGTCATTCAAAAAAATATTCGTAAACCGTGAGCCGTTTTTCAGATCTGGCGTGACAGAGAAGGAAAGCCCCCTTGATTCAACCTTCTCAGGATCAACCTTCATGCACCCCACTCGCCTCACGCCGCTGGCCCGCAGTCTGCGCAACCTCGTACTGGGCGCCAGCCTGAGCTTCAGCGCCCTGCCGGTCATGGCTGCCGAAACCAAGGTTTACCACATCGCCCCGTCGTCACTGGAAAACGCCCTCAACCAGTTTGGTCGTGAAGCCGGCGTGCTGATTTCCTTCGGCTCGCAGATCACCAGCGGCGTGCAAAGCCGTGGCCTCGAAGGCAGCTACAGCGCCGAACAAGGTCTCGATGCGCTGCTCGAAGGCACCGGCCTGCAAGCCCGCGCCGAGGGCAACAATGCCTTCAGCCTGCAACCGGTCGGCGACACAGCGCTGGAGCTGGACACCTCGAAAGTCGTCGGCGACTGGCTCGGCGATGCGGCGCAGGTCAACGTCTTCGAGCATCCGGGCGCCCGCGATGTGATCCGCCGCGAAGACTTCGAACGTCAGGGTGCGACCCAGGCCCGCGATGTGCTCAACCGCATCCCCGGGGTCAACGCTCCGGAAAACAACGGCACCGGCAGCCACGACATGGCGCTGAACTTCGGCATTCGCGGCCTCAATCCGCGCCTGGCCGCGCGCTCGACCGTACTGATGGACGGCATTCCCGTACCGTTCGCACCGTACGGTCAGCCGCAGTTATCGTTTGCGCCGATCAGCATGGGCAACATGGATGCCGTGGACGTGGTGCGTGGCGGCGGCGCCGTGCGTTACGGCCCGCAGAACGTCGGTGGCGTGGTCAACTTCGTGACCCGCGCCATTCCCGACGCGCCGACGGTCAAGGGTGGTTTCCAGACGGAAACCAGCCCGTCGTCGAGTCACGATGGCTTCAAGACCAGCGCCAACCTGCTGGCCGGCGGCACCAACGAAAATGGTCTGGGCGGCGCGCTGCTGTACTCCGGCACCCGTGGCGGCGACTGGCGTGAACACAGCGACAGCGAAATCGACGACCTGATCCTCAAGGGCAAATACCAACTCGACGAGGCCAACAGCTTCAACGCCATGGCCCAGTATTACGAAGGCAAGGCCGATATGCCCGGCGGCCTCAGCGTTGCCGATTACGACGCCGATCCGTATCAGTCGACACGCCTGAAAGATCAGTTCTGGGGCCGTCGGACGATGTTCAACTTCGGCTATCGCTATCAGGAAGATCGCCGCGAATTCACCGCCAACACTTTCTTCACCAAAACCCTGCGCAGCGGTTATCTGGATCAGGGCTCGTTCCTCTCGCTGTCGCCGCGCGAGTATTGGGTGCGCGGTTTCGAAACCCGTTTCGCCCAAGGCTTCGACCTCGGCCCGACCAGCCACGAAGTCGGCGTCGGCTACCGCTACATCAACGAGGCCGGCCACGAATTGCGCTATCGCACGCCGATCAGCAGCAACCAATACCCGACCACCGACAGCCGCAACGACCGCGATACCCGCGGCGGCACCGAAGCCAATGCGTTCTTCGTCGACGATCGCATCGACATCGGCAAATGGACCATCACCCCGGGCATGCGCTACGAGATGATCGAGTCGCAGCAGACCAACAACCTGACCGACGTCAAATACAAGGGCGACTACAACACCGCGCTGCCAGCGCTGAACGTGCTGTATCACCTGAGCGACAGCTGGAATCTGTACGCCAACACCGAAGGTTCATTCGGCAGCGTGCAGTACAGTCAGATGCCCAACCGCGTGAGCAGCGGCGAAGTGAAACCGGAGAAGGCGCGCACCTGGGAACTCGGCACCCGTTATGACAACGGCGCACTGCGCGCGGAGATCGGTGCGTTCCTGATCAACTTCGACAACCAGTACGAAAGCAACCAGACCAACGACTCGGTGATCGCCCGTGGCGAGACCCGTCATCAGGGCATCGAGACCAGCGTCAACTACGCGCTGGATGACTTGAGCCCGGCACTGGCCGGATTCGATGTGTACGCCACTTACGCTTATGTTGATGCGACCATCCGCGAAGACGGACCGAACAAGGGCAATCGCGTGCCGTTCTCCTCGAAACACAAAGGCACGATAGGCGTCGGTTACACCGAAGGGCCGTGGAAGCTCAACGTCGACAGCAGCTTCCAGAGCAACCAGTTCGCCGACAACGCCAACACCTCGAAAGAAAGCGCCGACGGCAGCACCGGCAAGATCCCCGGCTACATGCTGTTCAGCAGCCGCGCCGGTTACGACTTCGGCCCGCAGTTGTCGGATCTGAACGTGGCGGTGGGGGTGAAGAACATCTTCAACACCCAGTACTTCACCCGCTCGTTCGATGACAACAACAAGGGCAAGTACGTGGGTGAACCGCGTACGGTATATGTACAAACGTCTGTGGCTTTCTAAAAAAAGTGGCGAGGGAGCTTGCTCCCGCTCGGCTGCGAAGCAGACGTAAATCCTGCTAATGCGGTCTGGCTGTTGAACGCCTTTGCAGGTTTTGGGGCCGCTTCGCAGCCCAGCGGGAGCAAGCTCCCTCGCCACACTGTTCAGCAACACAAACAAAAACGGGCCTGCTTGCGCAGGCCCGTTCTCATTGGGTGGCTTGAAAAATCAGCGCATCAACTGTTGATCGCTGCCTGTTCGTTCTCCAGAAACTCTTCTTCCAGCAATGCGTCATTCGCCTTGCTGAATGGCACGATGGCGGCGCGGGGTTTGCCTCGCAGTTTGCCAAACAGGTGCTCCAGCGCGTGTTCCAGTTTTTCGGCTGCACCGTCGATCGCCTGTTCCAGCGAATCGGCCTTATGGGTGACGGAAATCGGTTGATGGCCTTTTGGCCGCGCTTCCAGTTGGCAGCGCAAGTCATGGGGACCTGGTTTGTCGCCGTTCTCGTCGCTCAGGTGGACTTCGACACGGGTCAGGTCTTCTTCATAACGGTCGAGCGTGCTCTCAATAGTTGTACGTACCCACTCCTCCAGTCGTTTACTGCTTTGAATATGGTTATCGCTGTTGACTTGGATTTGCATAGTTCATCCCTTATTTCAGCTAGCTCGCGAGAGGCCTCGAATTGAATTTCCTGACCTCTTGGTTACAACAATCGGCCCGACCGGCGAACATTTCAACCCCTGAAAAAAGATAAATATTCATTCGCAAAAAAAGCCGGACAACCGGGCAAGTCACTGGTAAGGTCGGGAGTTGGGTTGCCTCGCTACCCAGCAAGATTTGGTCACAATTGCCCGTCATTCAACGGGTGCAAGCTGCGGAAAATCCCCGCCTCCTCCACCAGCCAGTCATGCACCGCGCGCACGCCCGGATGGCTCAACGCCCCCGGCGCATACAGCAGCACGTAGCGTTTGTGGTTGGGCACCGACAGGCCGAACGGCACAATCAGCGTCCCACGCTCCAGCTCATCGTTGAGCAGCGTGCGCCGGGCAATTGCCACACCCATACCGGCGATCGCCGCTTCGATCGTCAAATGATTGCGATTGAACGTGTGCCCACGCCGCACGTCGGCGCCCTCGAAGCCAATCGCATTCAGATAGAACTCCCATTCCGCATATTCATAACTGCCGCGCCACGCGGTGATGTCGTGCAACAACGGAAAATGCACCAGGTCCACCGGCCCATGCAGCGGCGGACGTCCACGCAACAGGCTCGGCGCGCACACCGGGAAAATCTGTTCGTCGAGCAAGGCTGTGGATAACAGCCCCGGATAGCTGCCGTCATTCAGGTCAATCGCCAGATCAAAATCGCCCTCATGCAACGGCACGCTGCTGTCCTCGGCCACCAGGCGCAATTGGATGTCCGGATAGCGCTGTTGCAGACGCGGCAAACGCGGGGTCAGCCATTTGCTGAGGAACGATGGAATCGAACGCACCCGCAGAATCCCGCTGATCATCCCGGCATCCAGACGGCGCAATTCAGCATCGATGCTGCCATAGGCCTCGTTGACCGTGATGGCCAGTCGCTGGCCTTCCGCACTCAACTCGACACCCCGCGCTCGTCGATGGAAAAGGCGAAAACCCAGACGCTCTTCCAATTGGCGAATCTGCTGGCTGACCGCCCCCGGAGTGATGTGCAGCTCTTCCGCACAACGGGTGAACGACAGGTGCCGCGCGGCACAGGAAAACACCTGCAGCCAGACGTAGGTCTGGGCATGCAATTGACGACTCATCGTTTAGTCCTGCTAAAGGCTTTCTTAGGAAGTTTCGTTGGTCACGTAAGACCGAGATAGGCAGTATCGCCGACATTGCGCTTGTCCTACAAAAAATGGCAGCGATTCCTACTCCATTGCTTGTAAGGGTTTAGCATGGCTATCAGTGTTTTCGATCTATTCAAAGTCGGCATCGGTCCGTCCAGTTCCCACACCGTCGGCCCGATGCGCGCCGCCGCAACCTTCGCCCAGGCGCTGATCGACCAACGGTTGCTCAACGATGTGCGTCGCGTGGAAATCCGCTTGTACGGTTCGCTGTCGGCCACCGGTGTCGGCCACGCCACCGACCGCGCCACGGTCATGGGCCTGATGGGCGAATGGCCGGACAGCATCGATCCGGCGACCATCGACCCACGCATCCAGCAACTGCGCGAAACTGGTCTGCTGTCTCTGGCCGGTCACAGAGAAATTTCCTTCAACTGGCAGCGCGATCTCCTGCTGCTGGACGAAAGCCTGCCCTACCACCCCAACGCCATGTCGCTGACAGCCTTCGGCGAAAGCGCCGAGCTGTTCACGCAGACGTACTACTCGATTGGCGGCGGTTTCATCATCGAAGCCGCGGAAGCCGAGTCCGGTGTGGCACCGGCCGGCGACGTGGTGCTGCCGTACGATTTTTCCAGCGCGGCCGAACTGCTGAGCCTGTGCAAGCAGCACAACTTGCGCGTGTCGGAACTGATGATGGCCAACGAACGGGCCTGGCGCAGCGACGCTGAAATCCGTAACGGCCTGCTGCACATCTGGTCGGTGATGCGCGAGTGTGTCGAGCAAGGCCTGCGTCACGAAGGCATTCTGCCCGGTGGGCTGAACGTGCCGCGCCGCGCCGCGAAATTGCACCGCAGCCTGCTGGAAATCGGCAAGCCTAACGTGATCAGTTCGACGCTGTCGGCGATGGAGTGGGTCAACCTGTTCGCCCTCGCCGTCAACGAAGAGAACGCCGCCGGCGGACGCATGGTCACCGCGCCGACCAATGGCGCGGCCGGGATCATTCCGGCGGTGCTGCACTACTACATGAAATTCAATCCGGACGCGTCTGACGATGATGTGGTCGCTTTCTTCATGGGCGCCGCCGCCGTCGGCATTCTGTGTAAGAAAAATGCCTCGATCTCCGGCGCCGAAGTCGGCTGTCAGGGCGAAGTCGGTTCGGCCTGCGCCATGGCCGCAGCGGGCCTCGCTGAAGTGCTCGGCGCGACCCCGGAGCAACTGGAAAACGCCGCCGAAATCGGCCTGGAACACAATCTCGGCCTGACCTGCGACCCGGTCGGCGGCCTGGTGCAGGTGCCGTGCATCGAGCGCAACGCCATCGCCGCCGTGAAGGCGATCAACGCCACACAAATGGCCCTGCGCGGCGACGGCAAACACTTCATTTCTCTCGACCGGGTGATCCGCACCATGCGTGATACCGGCGCCGACATGCACGACAAATACAAAGAGACTTCACGGGGCGGCCTGGCCGTGAGCTGGGTGGAATGCTGACGCGCATTCCCTGAGCGCCCCGGCAGGCCGACACCCGCGGCCTGCCAACCGTGAGCCCGAGCAAAAATAATAACGAGGCAAAAACGATGACCGATGTACGTACACCTGCTGCCGAAAATCCCGCTGTAGATCGCACAAGCAAAACCGAAATTGCCCACAAGGGCTGGAGCAAATCCGACACCACCTGGATGCTCGGTCTGTACGGCACCGCCATCGGTGCCGGCACCTTGTTCCTGCCGATCAATGCCGGTGTCGGCGGTTTCTGGCCGTTGCTGATTCTGGCGCTACTGGCGTTCCCGATGACTTTCTTCGCCCACCGCGGCCTGACCCGCTTCGTGCTGTCCGGGCGTTCGGGCGACATCACCGAAGTCGTCGAAGAACACTTCGGCATCGGTGCCGGCAAGCTGATCACCCTGCTGTACTTCTTCGCGATCTTCCCGATTCTGCTGGTGTACAGCGTGGCGCTGACCAACACCCTGAGCAGTTTTCTCGAACACCAATTGCACATCACCCCGCCACCCCGGGCGATCCTGTCGCTGGCGCTGATCCTCGGCCTGATGGCCATCGTGCGTTGCGGGCAGAACGTGATCGTCAAAGCCATGAGCGTGCTGGTCTATCCGTTCGTCGCCGCGCTGCTGTTGCTCGGCCTCAGCCTGATCCCGAATTGGAACGGTGCGTTCTTCGCCAGTGCCAAGGAGGCGATGCCGCTGTCGACGTTCCTCAAGACGATGTGGCTCGCGATCCCGGTGATGGTGTTCTCGTTCAACCACTCGCCAATCATCTCTGCGTTCGCGGTTGACCAGAAGCAACGCTACGGCGCCGAGGCCGAACGCAAAAGCAGCGGTATCCTCGCCATGGCCCACGGGATGATGGTGGTGACGGTGATGTTCTTCTGCTTCAGCTGCGTGCTGGCGCTGTCGCCGGCGGATCTGGCAGCGGCGAAGGCGCAGAACATTTCGATCCTGTCGTACCTGGCCAACCACTTCCAGACCCCGGTCATCGCTTACGCCGCGCCGCTGATCGCGCTGGTGGCGATCACCAAATCCTTCCTCGGCCACTACATCGGCGCCAGCGAAGGCTTTCAGGGCATGATCGTCAAGAGCCTACGCGGTCGTGGCAAGGTGATGTCGGCGAGCTGGCTGAACCGTGCGACCGCGCTGTTCATGATCCTCAGTTGCTGGGCCGTTGCGACCTTCAACCCGAGCATTCTGGGCATGATCGAAACCCTCGGCGGACCGGTGATTGCCTGCCTGTTGTTCCTGATGCCGATGTACGCCATCCGCCGCGTGCCAGCCTTGCGCCAGTATTCGGGTCAGGCGTCCAACGTGTTCGTGGTGCTGATCGGCCTGATTGCACTGTCGGCGATCATCTATTCGGTTCTGCCCTGAAACGGGCCACAAATGACAAAGGCGAGCCGTATGCTCGCCTTTTTTGTGCCGTATCCATTGTCCAACAATTTTCCCGGCACAGCCCTTGCTATGACCTGTGCAGGAGCTGTGTAGGAGCTGTCGAGTGCAACGAGGCTGCGATCTTTTGATCTTCATGACCGAAGTCAAAACAGCGCAGATCAAAAGATCGCAGCCTTCGGCAGCTCCTACAAAACGCAACACCACAGGCCACGGAATGGCCGATGGTCCGGTATGGCGAACCAACCCGATCACGGCCGGTCAACAACTGCACGTTCAATCAGGCGGTGACGCATCATGGACAACCCTTTTCAGATCATTACCGATGCCTTCGCGCCGGACTATCAGATCAACCTGAGCATTCAGGGACTGGACGGCAGCATCATGCTGACCCTGTCCAACAACGGCCGGATCGTCGCCAAAAGGATGATCAGCGCCGAACAGCGCAACGATCCTGTAAGGCTCAAACGGCTGGTGCAAAGCATTCAGTTCGGCATCGCCATCGAACAGGGCCACAGCGCCATGGCGATCCTTGAAGCGATGACCAGCGGCGACGGGCTGCCCCCGCCACCGCAACAGAGCACCGGCCAGCCTCGGCCGTCGCTGGGACTTTAAAGCTCGCCCTTCTCGATCTCGGGGTGCTCACCGGAACCGGCGCCGAGCTTGCGTTGTGGTTTCTCGATCTTCACCGACGGAAATTGCGACGAGGCGTAACGCACCACCAGGATCGAGAACGCCAGCAGCAGAATGCCTCCGCACAGGTAGATGATGCCCATGTCCGGCGGGTTGTGGTGCGAGACGTTGGAGATCAGCAGGCGCGTCAACGCAGTGATCGCCACGTAGATCAGGAAGCGCACCGGCATGTGGTTGGTCTTGAAATAAATCCCGACCATCGCCCCCAGTTCCAGATAGATGAACAGCAACAGAATGTCATCGATCTTGATGTGACCTTCTTCGAGCATGCCGAGAAATTCCATCACCGCCGCCCACGCGGTCACCGCACCAATGGCAAACAGTGCCAGGTAGTGGAAGGTCTCGACGAACAGGTTGCCCAGGGACTCGGCCAGTTGATGCACGTTTTGCCGCAGTTTCTCGGCCCAGTTTATTTTCACGATGATGTTCCTTAGCCCGACTCGGGCGGATGATGCGTGTTGGACGTGACGGTTTTCTGCACGTCTTGAGTTACATGCAGAAAAGAGGCCACGCCATCATGGCGAGCCAGCACCAAACCCGCGCCGTGGCGTTTGGTCGCAGACCCGAGCAATTGTGGCAGCGAGCCTGCTCGCGAATGGCCGCACTGCGATCCCACTGACAAATCCCGAATCCGGTCTACATTGAAAAGCCACTACCCAAAGCGCAGGGATTCGCTTATCCTTTCGCTGTATATAAATACAGTAGTCGCTAAGACAACTAAATGTGAAGGCATGTGAGGTGGTGAATGGCCGTCGAAGTGGTATACCGCAGCAGCCGAGATCTGGAGCGCTTGTTCATGGATAAAGCCGAAGCTGACCGTCATGACAAAATGCTCGAACTGGCCGAGATGCTGTCCGAAGTGTTGCAAAAAGCCGTTCCGTCGCTGAACGAGCAGCAGGTTGAAGAAGTCGGAATCTACATGGCGAAGAACCGCGATGTATTTGCCAAGGCGTTCAAGAGCCAGCCTGATGCGCTGTCGGAGCTGATCAATGCATCGGCAGAAGTCGTCGAAAAAGCCGAAGTGGCCGAGCCGGAAGAGGCTCCAGTGAAGCCGGTTAAAGCGGCGAAAGCTGCCAAGTAACAACGTTTGAATCGAAAAGATCGCAGCCTGCGCCAGCTCCTGCATTGGAATACGTTTCCTGTAGGGGCTGGCGCAGGCTGCGATCTTTTGCTTTTCAGCGATACAAGACTTTCTCTGCCAATTCATCCGCTACCCGCGCCGGCGAACGCTTCTCGGCCTGCGCATGGGCGAATACTTCGGTCAGCCGCGAACTGATCTTCGACAGGTGCGCAGTAATCGTCCCCAACTCTTCGCCGCGATGCTTGAGCGAGACATAAATCAACCCGCCCGCGTTGATCACGTAATCCGGTGCATAGAGAATCCCGCGCCGCTCCAGTTGATCGGCCACGTCCAGATGCGTCAGTTGATTGTTGGCCGAGCCAGCCACCGCCGAGCAGCGAAGTTGCGTCACCGTATGGCTGTTGAGCACGCCACCGAGCCCGCACGGCGCAAGGATGTCGCAGGGGGTGCTGAGCAACGCGTCGTTGGCGATCGGATGCGCGTTGAGTTGCTCCATCGCCAGTTGCACCTTGCCGTGATCGATGTCGCTGACCAGCAATTCGGCCCCTGCCGCATGCAGCTGCTCGGCCAGTGCATAACCGACGTTGCCCAGACCTTGAATTGCCACGCGCAAACCTTCGAGGTTGTCGCTGCCCAGCCGCGCCATGGCGGTAGCGCGAATCCCGGTAAACACGCCCATCGCCGCATGCGGTGCCGGATCGCCGGCCGAGGTGGTGCTGGTGACATGCTGCGTCTGCTGGGCGATGCAATCCATGTCAGCCACCGAAGTGCCGCTGTCGATGGCGGTGATGTAGCGACCGTCGAGCTGATCGATGCAACGGCCAAACGCTTCGAACAGCGCGGCGCGGTTTTCCACATGCGCCGGGCGCACGATCACCGCCACTCCGCCGCCCTGATCGAGCCCGGCCAGTGCCGCCTTGTAGCTCATGCCCTGCGCCAGGCGAATGGCGTCCTCGACCGCGGATTCGTCGTTGGGATAGGCAAGATAACGGCATCCGCCCAGGGCAGGGCCGAGGCGACTGTTATGAATGGCAATGACCGCCTTCAACCCGGTGATCGGGTCAACGCTGAGGTGCAGCGATTCCAGGCGAGTGCTTTGCATGAGAGCGAACATCGGCAGGCTCCCGAATCACTTCTGGTAGACGCCAGTATAGGCTTGCGCCCAAAAATTGCTGAAGCGCACCGGAATAAGCGCCAGCGGCAACGGTGACTTTGCGGCATAACCTGACCGGTACTGGACGAATGGCGCGGACGGGGCTAAAACGAGGCATTCCCCGGAGATTGCAATGAGCCCGCGCCAACGTTTTTTCGAGTGTCTGCACCGTTCACCGCCCGCGTTGTTCGACGCGGCGCTGTGGATGGCTGCCGAGCACGAAAAAGGCCTCGATGTCGAAGCGCTGCAGCAAGACTTCAAGGAGCTGCAGCAGCGCGTCAGCTACGGCTTGCCGATGCTGCCGGTCAGCGAACTGGCGCAGCCATTGCTGCGGCGGATGAATGACCTGGGGTTCGCCCAGGACGATTTTCTGCCGCTACGCCCGCAGGTCGCGTTGTTGCACAAAGTGTTGCAGACCCGTCGCGGCCAGCCACTGACCCTGTCCTTGATTGCCTTGGAACTGGCGCGCCGTCTGGAAATCCCGCTGGTCGGGGTCAACTTCCCCGGGCATTTCCTGCTGCGGGTACCCGGTGCCGATCACCTGCTCGACCCGTGTGGTGGCCGGCGTCTGTATCCCAACGATTGTCGCGAGTTGTTGCAGCGTCAGTACGGCGCGCACCTCAAACTCAAAGCCGATCATCTCGCCACCGCCACCCCGCAGCAAATGCTCCAGCGCCTGTCACGCAATCTGCGTCAGTTGCATCTGGCCCATGAGGATTACATCGCCGCATTGATCGACGCTGAACGCGTACTGGAACTGGGCACCGCCAGCGCTGCCGATTATCTGGCCCGCGCCAGCCTGTACCAACGCCTCGACTGCCCGAACGCCGAGCGCTTCGATCTGGAACATGCGCTGCTGCTCAGTGACGATCCGGTGCAGCGCCTGCGCCTGACTGAACGGCTTGGGCACCTGCCCCCAAACTCCGTCGTGCACTAAACGCTTTTTGTAGAAGTGAGCCTGCTCGCGATACAGGCGCCGCCGTTTTTTCTGTCAGACCGCGTTATCGTTCTTCGCGAGCAAGCCCGCTCCCACAGGGGGTTGTGTGGCGTCCGAGGGTGAGCGCACCTGGATGATCAGCAGTGCCGCGATGACCGCCGGAATCGCGCAGAAGAAGAAAATCTGCGCCACCGGGATGTGCATCGCCAGCAGCATGCTGCCGAACAGCGGCCCGAGGATCGAACCGAAGCGCCCTACTCCCAACGCCCAGCCAGTGCCTGTGGCCCGCACATGGGCCGGGTAGAAGTTACTGGCGAAGGCGTTCAGCGTCAGTTGGCCGCCGATGATGCAGAACCCGGCGGCAAACACGCAGGCCACCAGATAGCGTGGATTGTCGTGGTTCAAACCCAACAGAATCGTGCACAGCGCCGCCCCGGCCAACACCGCGCAGAGCAAGCGCACCTTGCGTTGCAAACGGTCGGCAAACCAGGCCATGCACACCGCGCCCAAGGTGCCGGCGAACAGGAACATCGAGGTCACCAGGTTGGCTTCATTGAGTTTCAGGCCGCTTTCCAGCAACAGCGTCGGCAGCCAGCTGATCATGAAATACAGCAGAATCAGGCTGACAAAAAACGTCGCCCAGATCAGCAGGGTCGGTCGCGCATAACCGTTGCGGAACAACTCGACCACCGTCAGTTTGCTGCCCTGCTCGCGCTCGTTCTGTTCGAGCGAGGCGGCCGGCGGTTGCCAGTCCGGCAGCATCCGCGCGGTGACTTTGCGCAGCCGCGCATAGGGCGGTGCGTCACGCAGTAACCGTGGCAGCGATTCGGGCAGCATCCACCACAGGAACGGGAACAGCAGCAGCGGCGTGACGCCACCGGCGAGGAACACCGCTTGCCAGCCAAAGCGGTCGATGAAGCCTGCGGCGACAAAACCACCCGCCGCACCGCCAAACGAAAACCCACAAGCGGCCAGTGTCACCATCAATGTGCGCAGACGCGGCGGTGAGTATTCCGACATCAAGGCCATGGCACTGGGCATCGCCCCGCCCATGCCGATGCCGCAGATGAAGCGCGCGATCATCAGGGTATTCAGCGAATCGGCGAACACCATCAGCACTGTCAGGCTGGCGTAGATCAGCACACAGGCGAGCAGGATCCGTCGTACGCCGAAGCGATCGGCCAGCGGCGTCACCGCGAGCGAACCTAGGGTCAGACCCAACAGGTTGGCGCTGAAAACCGGCCCGAACGCGGCTTTTTCCAGGCCCCAGTCCTGGGCCAAGGCCGGCACCACGTAACCGAGCACCTGAGCGTCATAGCCGTCGGTGACCAGCAGCAAGGCGAGCAGGATCAGGAGCAACCACTGATAGCGGGACACAGGACGGGCGTCGAGTGCCGCGCGGAAGCTGGCAATCTGGTTGTGCATCGCAAGGTACCTGTTTTGTTTTTATGATTTTTTAGGTGCAACACGGACTACAGGTGGGAGCGGGCTTGCTCGCGAAAGCGGTGTGTCAGTCAACATCCCCGTAGCTGACACTCCGCTTTCGCGAGCAAGCCCGCTCCCACAGGGTCTTACGGTGTATCCGGCTGGTTGGCCGGATGCGCCTTGATGAACGCCGGATGCTCAGCCGCCAACGCCGCCACCCGCCGAATCCGCGGATAAGCCTCGAGCGAAACACCGAACCGCTCCGCCGCATACAACTGCGGGATCAGATAAACGTCAGCCACACACGGCCACTCGCCGAAACAGAAACCGCTGTCACCGATCAATTGCTCGACGGTCGCCAGCCCCTGACTGATCCAGTGCGCGATCCATTCCACCACCTGCGGCTCTTCGTGGCCCAACTGGCGCAGGCGATTGAGCACGCTAACGTTATGCAGCGGATGCACATCGCAGCCGATCACCGCCGCCACACCGCGCACATGAGCACGGGCAGCGAGGTCTTCGGGCAGCAATGGCAGCTGAGGATAACGCTCTTCCAGGTACTCGATGATCGCCGGCGACTGAATCAGCAACTCGCCGTCATCGGTGCGCAAGGCCGGCACCCGGCCCTGCGGATTGATCGCCAGATACGCCGCCTGCCGATGCTCGCCCCCCGACGGCGCGATCAGGTTGACCGGCAACGCGGTGTAGTCGAGCCCTTTCAGCGCCAGGGCAATGCGCACCCGGTATGACGAGGTCGAGCGGTAATAGGTGTAGAGATCCATGATCCGCTCCTGTCAGCGCGCCGCCAGCACTTTGCCGCGGCATTCGCCGAAGCCGATCGAGGCGAAACCGTCACGGGCGCAGCGCGCACGCAGAATGATTTCGTCGCCGTCCTCAAGGAATTTGCGCACTTCGCCGGAGGCCAGTTCGATCGGCTTTTTACCGCCCTCGGTGATTTCCAGCAGGCTGCCGAACTGACCGCTTTGCGGGCCGGACAAAGTCCCCGAACCGAACAGGTCACCGGCCTGCAACTGGCAGCCGTTGACGCTGTGGTGCGCGACCATTTGCGCGACGGTCCAGTACATGTAGCGGGTGTTACTCAGAGTCAGGCGATGGGCCGGCAGATTCTGTTCGCGCATGGCTTCGGTGAGCAGCAGCACTTCCAGTTCAATATCGAATGCGCCAGCGTCCTGATCGCGTTTGTCGAACAGGTATGGCAGCGGCTGCGGATCACCTTCCGGGCGCGCAGGTTGTGGGGTGCGGAATGGCTCCAGCGCTTCGGCCGTCACCACCCACGGCGACACACTGGTGATGAAGCTCTTGGAGAGGAACGGGCCGAGCGGCTGGTATTCCCAGGCCTGGATATCGCGGGCCGACCAGTCGTTGAGCAGGCAGAAACCGGCGATGTGTTCGGCGGCGTCACCGATGGCGATCGGCTCGCCCATTTCGTTGCCCTGGCCGATCCAGATGCCCAGCTCCAGTTCGTAGTCGAGACGTGCGCAAGGGCCGAAGGTCGGCTCGCTCGCACCGGCCGGCAGGGTCTGGCCTTTCGGACGACGCACGTCGGTGCCGGAGGCGCGCACCGTGGAGGCGCGGCCGTGATAACCGATCGGCACGTGTTTGTAGTTTGGCAGCAGCGGGTTGTCCGGACGGA
The DNA here is from genome assembly GCF_037126175.1 of Pseudomonas sp. RSB 5.4. NCBI lineage: Bacteria > Pseudomonadati > Pseudomonadota > Gammaproteobacteria > Pseudomonadales > Pseudomonadaceae > Pseudomonas > Pseudomonas sp. RSB 5.4. The sequence goes on along the minus strand of NZ_CP146986.1, from coordinate 5,657,391 downwards.
ACAGTTTGCCGACGTTCTGCGCGTGCTCGATGCCCACGTAGAAGTCGGTGTAATCGCTGATGCGCGCCGGCAGGTGCAACTGGCAATCGGCAGCCAGTGGCAGCAGTTTCGCGCCTTGGGCTTCGATGGCGCCGCGATGGCTGCTGCCCTCGCTGAACAATTCCAGCAAGCGGCTGCGCAAGGCTACGCGGGCTTCGCGACCGAGGTCGAAGAAGGCGTTCAGCAGACCGCCGTGCATGGCTTCGACCGCGCTGCGTGCCGCGCCGTCGAACAGCCCGGCTTCGAGCGCCACTTGCAGATCGAAAATGTGCTCGCCGATCGCCACGCCTGCGCGCGGCGCCGCGCCATTGAGACTGAACACGCCCAGCGGCAGGTTCTGCAACGGGAAATCCGCGTGGCCGTTGGCCGAAGCAACCCAACTGCGGGTGATGGAAGTCTGAGTCATGGGTTATCTCCGGGTCGGGTCGAACGTGGCGGGCAGCGTGGCCCAGCAGGCGTCGTAATTGGATTGCAGTTGCGGGCAGTCGAGGGCGAAGCGGCTTGGGCGCAGCACCTGACTGGTCTCGAACATGAAGGCCATGGTGTTGTCGATCTTCGCAGGCTTGAGGTCGGCGTTGATCGCTTTGGTGCAGGATTCGCCGTCCGGGCCGTGGGCGCTCATGCAACTGTGCAGGGACGCACCGCCGGGCACGAAACCTTCAGCCTTGGCGTCGTACTCGCCCTGGATCAGGCCCATGAATTCGTTCATCAGATTGCGGTGGAACCACGGTGGACGGAAGGTGTTCTCGGCGACCATCCAGCGTGGCGGGAAGATCACGAAGTCGAGGTTGGCCAGACCGTGCACGCTGGTCGGCGAAGTCAGCACGGTGAAGATCGACGGATCCGGGTGATCGAAGCTCACGGTACCGATGGTATTGAAACGGCGCAGGTCGTATTTGTACGGCACGTTGTTGCCGTGCCAGGCCACCACGTTCAACGGCGAATGATCGAGCTCGGTGCCCCACAACTGGCCGAGGAATTTCTGCACCAGCGTGGTCGGCTGCTGCAGGTTTTCGTAGGCGGCGACCGGGGCGAGGAAGTCCCGCGGATTGGCCAGACCGTTGCTGCCGATCGGCCCCAGATCCGGCAGGCGCAGCGGCGCGCCGTGGTTCTCGGCGACGTACCCGCGCGCTTGCGGATCAAGCAGTTCAACGCGGAATTTCAGACCGCGCGGCAGCACGGCGATTTCCAGCGGCGCGACTTCGAGCACACCGAGTTCGGTGGCAATCCGCAGCCGCCCGAGTTGCGGCACCAGCAGCAGCTCGCCGTCGGCGTTGTAGAACACCCGCTCCATCGAACGGTTGGCGCAATAGTTGTAGATGCTGATGCCGGCCGGTTTTTCCGCCGCCGAATTGGCGACCATGCCGACCAGACCGTCGATGAAATCGGTCGGCTCAGCGGGGATCTGCAGCGGATTCCAGCGCAGGCGATTGGGCGTCACTTCACCCAGCGGGCCGCCGGCCAGTTGCCGCTCCAGTTTGACAAACGCCGGGTGATTGGCCGACGGCTGAATGCGATACATCCAGGTGCGCCGGGCTTCACTGCGGGCCATGGTGAATGCAGTGCCGGAGAGCAATTCGGTGTAGAGGCCGTAGGGGGCTTTTTGCGGGGAGTTCTGGCCGATGGGCAAGGCGCCGGGCAACGCTTCACTGCTGAATTCGTTGCCGAAACCGGACTGGTACGCCAGCTCCGACGCGTTTGAATCGAGGTTCATGGAGCCTCCTGAACAGGGAGTCGGCAGTGGCCCATCGCTCTGGCTCAGAGGTTTGCGCACGCCGGGGTTGTTATTATCGTAATTCGATTACGCATAACGTAATTTGCTCGCTATCCAGCGTCAAGCTATAAAGACGCCCATTCGTTTTGGAACCCGGCCGCACCATGGAAAAAACCAGCGACAGTAACGGCAAACAGAAAGTCCGCTCCGCCGAGGTCGGCACCGACATCCTCAAGGCGTTGGCCGAGTTGTCGCCGTCCACCTCGCTGTCGCGTCTGGCCGAACATGTGCAGATGCCGGCCAGCAAGGTGCACCGCTATCTCCAGGCCCTGATCGCCAGCGGCTTCGCCGAGCAAAACGCCGCCACCAACCATTACGGCCTCGGTCGTGAAGCGTTGCGCGTGGGCCTCGCAGCCTTGAACAGTATGGACGTACTCAAAGTCGCCGCCCTGCCCCTGTCCGAGTTGCGCGACGAACTGAACGAAACCTGTTTTCTCGCGGTGTGGGGCAATCAGGGCGCGACCGTGGTGCACATCGAACCGGCGGTGCGCGCGGTGACGGTGGTGACGCAATTGGGTTCGGTATTACCGCTGCTCAGTTCGTCCACCGGGCTGGTGTTCAGCGCCTACCTGCCACATCGCGAAACCGATGAATTGCGCGAGCAGGAAACCGCCGTCGCCAATCATCCGCTGGCCGATGAAAAAACCTATTCGGACCTGTGCGAACAGATCCGCGCGCGCAGCCTGCATCATGTGCATGGCTTGCTGATGCCCGGTGTGGACGCGCTGTCGGCGCCGGTGTTCAACGCGGTCGGGCAGATCGCCGCCGTGCTCACCATCGTCGGCCCGACTTCGCTGTTCCACGCCGATGAAAACGGCCCGGCTGCCCAGCGTTTGCTGGCGGCAGCGCGAGCCGTCAGTTGGCGAATGGGCTATCAGGCCGACGACCTCCATCCCTGAAGCGCCGCCGGCCATGTCTCGCAATCAGGCGAGGGTGGTTTTGCTGGCGGTGCTCTGCGGGTCATCAAGGATCTCTTGAATCACCTCCAGCAAGCGTTTGGGCAATCGAGTCTGACCGGACGCTTCGGCCACCAGCTTCTCGATCACGTAAGCATCGCCTATCAGCCCGATGACGTTTTTCTGCACTTGGGTCACCGACGCCTTGGTGAACCCGGCCTTGCCCAGGGATGCCAACTCGATCAGCGCGTCCTTGAAATGCCCGATGGCGCGCGCCCGGTCGCCCAACCCATAAGCCTCGAACCCTTGCACCATCGCTTTGGTGAACAACACGGCCGTGAGGGCGATGCCGACGGGCGCGAACACAATACTGATGGCTCCCGCCGCCGCGACCACCGCGTCGAACAGCAGACCGCCGATGATTTCCTTGAGGCTTCGGGTCTTTTCATCCACATCGGCAATCACCTTGTGCAGAACGCTTTCGTAACACTCGTTGAAGTCGGTGATGTGAATCCTGCCATTGAGCGTTGGGGCCTGCGTGGCTCTGGACGATTCTTCAAGCTCACGCAGATAGCTCCCCACCTGCAGCTGATGCTTCACGTAGAGCCGCTGATGCAGGTAGTCGCCCAGGCCTTGTGTCTTGACCGCGCTGACAAACTCGTTGAACGGTCGCAACTCGCGGCCATCCGGAGCGTCGGGGGTAAACAGGTATTCGATGACCTGCCCCTGCAGACGCAGCCTGAACACATAGACCCCCACGACCGGCCGCAACAACAGATGCAACTGATGCAGAACACTGTGCCCGACGTTGCCGAAGGCGTCGGCCTGCCGGGTGATCTGTCGCGGATCATTTTCGACGTACAGGTTGACTACCCCGAGCAAGGCCTCAACGTGCGCCTGCGGCAGTTGCCCATTGAACTGTCCCTGCATGATCGCCACCCGCATCCGTCGTTGCAGGATGGCCAGTGCAATGCCTCGCTTGAGCAGCCCCTCGGAATTGGCTGGATTGAGGTCAACGGCGCGTAGCTGACCGATGTATTGCTCCCCCGGACGCAAGGTTCTCGACCAACTGGCGATGTCACGGATGTCCAGCCCAGTGAACGGCGGATGCCCGTCCAGCAGCACGAAACGCGGGTATAGCGGCTGCCCCGTTTGATCGGCATAAAACGCGACCTCACCCACGATCAACTCATGCAAGGTCATCCTCTGTCGCTCGTCGATCTGCACCTCGATCAGGTCCGGATCGATGACAAACTGCCGGCCCCGTTGCAACAAGACTTCTTCTACCCGCGCCTTGATCAGATCACGGCAAAACTTTTCATAGGATGCAAAACCGCACTGGCGTATCTGGATGGTCTGCAGCGCCTTGAGTTCGCAGTTGATCCGGGTGAAGCCCTGACGCAACGTTTCATCCGCCGTGCGGTAGCCGTATGGCGTCTGACCTTCTTCCTGCGACACCCGCCAGGCGCGCTCGTTGAAAACCAGAGGGTCGAGCACTTCGGCACCGCCAGAGTGCGCGGGCGCGAGCGTCAGGCCGATCCAGGCATCGCCGCGCTGAGAAGCCTGCTTGAGATAACCAGTGATTTGCTGGCGATCCAGGGCATGGGACTGCCAGGTGAGATAGTCACGTCCACGCTCGGTGGCCGCCCAGGCCGCTACTTCAAGATTGAGGATTCGGAAGGTGTGTTTCTCATACCAATCCCGACCGTCGGGCGACCCCGGGGCATACAGCAGCCAGCTATCCTCGCCCGCGCCGCGACTGCCGACGGCCACCAGATCCTTGAGCGCGCGGACGTCCGCACGCAGCTGCAAAGGGGCAATCGTCAGCGCCGCGTCCCCGGCGACGGCTCTTTGAATCCGCTGCAAATCGGCGTCACTCAAATGTCCCTGACACTTCGCGGCAAAAGCACTCAGCAGCAATTGATCACGGATGAGACTGTTCAAGGCTGCCAGCACGCCCTGGCGTTCGTACGCCTTGCGCAAGCGGACACCGTATTCGGCGCGAACACTGCTGGTGACGATTTTTTCCAGCCATGGCTGGTTCAGACCCGCGGGCAGTCCGTCCCCGGAAAAGCTGATTCGCCCGCGCATGCCCGGCTCATGCAGGCCTTGCAGCAACAGATCCGTCAACGAGCGCCTGTCCTCCTGAATCACCGTGCGCCCCGCCGCCTGGAATACATAACGGCTGTGAGTGACGATCAAATCGGGATCCAGTGGGTTGCCGAAGTCCTGCTCCAACTCCCGACTCATCAGTGAACGGGCGAAAGCGCGCAAACTTGCGGCGTCCTCCAGTTGCCGATCCAGCTCGATCTGGCTATCGACCCACTGCTGTTCCAGCTCGCAGTACTTAAGTTTCTCTTTCGCCCCCACTCGGCTCAGCCATGTCGGCGCAGTGCTGTCTTGAGTGGAAATATGTGTGTTCATGACGTTCATTGAAATGCCCTTATGAGAAGTCGATCAGCCAATTCCAAAAATTGGCAACCCAATCTAAATAAGGACAAACCAACTCCCAACCTCACAACCAATACCAAAATCCAGAGAACATGACCGCATATGACACAGCGTTAATGTCGAAACATAAATGTGATTTGACCCACACTGCACTCGACTGACGTCTAGTGCCTCTGCCCTGTATTGGTTATTCAGCCATCCCATTGAATAGAGGCGCCAGGATCGACAACTTCACATCGTGCAAAAGAAACAGCATTGCTGCGGCAATATATTGATCAAAATAAGCGTCGACCGCTCAGTGGTGCCACGACAGGGACTGCACGCGGATGCCCTCTGGCGAAGGGGCAATGCCCTCATTGAGCCCTTGGACTGTTGCATGCCCCGTAACAGTGCATGTCCGGAATCGCTATTTTTCCTTCGGGTCGAACCCCTTATTCTGAGCGGGCTTTCACGGCAGTCGCCGCGAAGCAGGAAGCCTTGGCTGCTGAGCCCCTCGCGCCATCGCTGACCGTTTTCAGATCAATCGAATCTTCGGATTGATCGCCCCGGTGTTCACTGACGTTGATTTGTAGCTCCTTGATCCAACGTCTTACCTTGGCCGCTGCGTTTGCAGCGGCCTTTTTTATGCCTGACAAAAAGCAAGCGTACCCTCCTGAAAGAAAACTCCGAAAAACCCATCGAACACTTCTTATTGCGTAGAAGTACACAACCCTGCGATTAAAGAAAATTCGAAAGCGCACTCAATCAAACAAGCTTTAATTCATGGAGTGTTCAGACTTTGAATTCAGGCCTTGTCGCAACTTAAAACGACTCAAGCATCGCCTCTCGACAAGGATCGTATTGCCGACCGTCAAGGCACGGCGTGCTGCCAATGGAAAGCCCGGATTCAAACTTATAAATAAAAAAACGAGCAAACACTTTGTGCCTGCTCGTTATTTTTCCTGTTAAAGCGAATACTTCTGCAAATTCGCCATCATTTCCTTCAATGCTTCAATGTTGTCCTTGGGATGCGCCGCGCCCTCGAAGTCGCAGATCTGCTGCCAATGCGCCGCGACATCTTCCGGCGAAAAACCGCTACGTGGATCGAACCCGGCGCCGAGGCTGCGCTCCCAGCGCACCTTGCCCATCCAGCCGCCACCGACTTCAAACAGGCCGGAGGTTTCCTGGCACTGCTCGCTGGCCAGATACACCACCAGCGGGCTGACCAGTTCCGGTTTGAGCTGTTCGAACACTTGCGGCGGGATCAGGCCTTCGGTCATGCGCGTGCCACCGGTGGGGGCGATGGCGTTGACCAGGATGTTGTTCTTGCGTCCTTCGATGGCCAGGGTACGGGTCAGTCCGTAGAGGCCAAGTTTGGCCATGCCATAGTTGGACTGGCCGAAGTTGCCGTAGATGCCCGAAGTCGAAGCCGTGAAAATCACCCGACCGTAGCTTTGCTCGCGCAGGTGCGGCCAGGCGGCGCGGGTGACTTTGTAGGCGCCTTCGACATGGACGCGATAGACCAGATCCCAGTCGGCGTCGTCCATCTTGTGAAAGGTCTTGTCGCGCAGGATCCCGGCGTTGTTCACCACCACGTCGACACGGCCAAAGACATCGAGGGCGTTTTTCACCAGTTTGTCGCCGTCAGTGACCGAATCGTGGTTGGCCTCGGCGATGCCGCCGGCTTCGCGAATTTCCGCCACCACACGGTCGGCGGCGGAAGCGTTGGCACCTTCACCCTGGGTCGAGCCGCCGAGGTCGTTGACCAGCACTCTGGCGCCGTGCCGGGCGAACAGCAAAGCGTGCGCCCGACCGAGGCCACCACCGGCCCCAGTGACGATCACGACTTTATCTTCGAAACGTACGGACTCATTCATCGCGGGAACTCCAGCTGGCCTGAGGGACAATAATCCCGAGTGTCAGGCACGGGGCGTTAGGTCACAACGAACAGGGCTGGGGCTGAATGGTGGGCGATAAGGCTGGGGGATGATGAACAGCAAAATCCATAGATCGCAGCCTGCGGCAGCTCCTACAGAAGGTTGGTGCAGGAGCTGCCGTAAGCTGCGATCTCTTGATCTTTCAGGAACACGCGACCTTACGCGGCGGCAACTCCAGGCGCTCACGAAACGCCAGATAATGCTTGAGCACCTGCACCGGCGCTTCGATCTGCGGATAGTGGCCGATGCCCGGCAACAGTACGGTGTCGGCATCGGTAATCAGCTTGCGGTAACGCTCGACCATGTGCGCACCGGAGATCGGATCGACTTCGCCATCGATCACTCGCAACGGCACATCTCCACGTTGCATCGCCGACACCCAGCGGTCACGTTGCACCCGACGCTCCGGGATATAGCCGATCAATTTGTGCAGGATGCGCGGGCCGCGATGGGTCTCGATCAGACTCCAGAAATCATCCAGTTCGCTTTCGCTGGGCCGGGTCTGCGGGCCGAAAATCTGCCGAAAACTTTTCACCAATGCATCACGGGTAAACGCACGCCCGATCATCCAGCCCAGCGGACTGAGCAGCAGCTTTTGCATCAACACCGGTCTATGGGTTTCCGGGAACAGGCCGCCATTGAGAAAGACACAACTGGCGACCTCGATACGATTTTCGTGATGCCGGGCGAGCAGTTCCTGGGCAACGCTGTCGCCATAATCGTGGGCCAGCAGGTGCACCGGTTGCTCGACCTGAAGATGCGCCAACAGCGCCTGCTGCAGGTCGGCCTGTTCCAGCAGGCTGTAGCTGTGATTCAGCGGTTTGGCCGAATCACCGAAACCGAGCATGTCGCAGGCGATCACTCGGTAACGCTGGGCCAGCGGCTGCCACAGGTAGTGCCAGTCCCAACTGGCCGTCGGGAAACCATGGATCAGCAGCAGCGGTTCACCCTGCCCCGCCGTCCAGTAACGGATCGACTGGCCGCGAAAGACAAACGTCCGGCTGCGTTTGCGCCAGACACACAGAGGAATCTCGGCAAGAGGCATTAGAGTTTATATCCGGGGTCTTGTTTATCGAGTTTGCGCAGCAGTGCCGGCCAAGCCAGCGCGCCGCCCATGCCTTGAGCACTTTTGGTCACGCCGGCGATCATCGCCTTGGCGCCCGCGAGGATTTGCGGTTCGATGGCGATCAGTTCAGCACCGCCGGTTTGCGCCATGACCTGAATGTCACAGGCGCGCTGGAAGGTGAACATCATCAGAAAGGTGTCGGCGATGGTGCCGCCACAGGTCAACAGACCGTGGTTGTGCAGCATCAGGAAATTGTTATCGCCCAGGTCGGCCTGCAAGCGCGCCTTCTCTTCGTGATTCAGCGCCACGCCTTCGTAGGCGTGATAGGCCAGGCTGGACAGCACGAACAGCGACTGCTGGCTGATCGGCAACACACCCTGTCTTTGCGCGGAAACGGCTACACCGGACGCGGTGTGGGTATGCAGCACACAAACCACATCGTGCCGTACCTCGTGCACGGCGCTGTGGATGGTGTAACCGGCGGGATTGATTTCGTAGGGACTGTCCATGAGCTTGTTGCCGGCCTGATCGACTTTGACCAGGCTCGAGGCGGTGATCTCATGGAACATCAACCCGAACGGGTTGATCAGGAAGTCTTCGGTGCCCGGAACCTTGGCGGAAATGTGGGTGAAGATCAGGTCATCCCAGCCATGCAGCGCCACCAGTCGATAGCAGGCGGCCAGATCGACCCGGGTCTGCCATTCCGCGGCACTGACCTGGTCTTTGACATCAAGGGGCGATTGGACGGGGGCTACGCTCACTGTATGCACCTCTGCGTTCTTATTGTTTTGCACGTGTCAGCAGTCTAGTCAGCTCCCACAATTCACGTAGTTGCATTGCCAGCCAGCTTGATGACTGAGCGGGTCAGCAATGCAAACAGCTTGGATCCATGTCAAAGCAACGACGCCAACAAAGGCGCGGCGAACAGATTGAGCAGCCCGGTCAGCACCATCACCAGCCCCGCCACCGAGCCTTCCTCACCGCCCACTTCATGCGCCCGACTGACGCCCGCGCCATGCGCGCCAACCCCAAACAACGCACCACGCGCCAAGGCACTGCGTAGCGGCAGCCACTTGAGCAATACGCCGCCGAGCATCGCGCCGAACACGCCGGTAAACATCACGAACACGGCAGTCAGTTCCGGCACGCCACCGAGATCCTGCGCCAGCGGCATGGCGAATGGCGTGGTGATCGAGCGCGGCACCAGCGACATCGTGACTGAGGTGTCCAGCGCCAGCGCCCTGGCCAGTCCGAACGAGGTGGCGATCGACGCCGCGCTGCCGGCGAGCATACCCAGCAACAGCGCTGACCAGTGCCGTACCAACAAGCGCCGCTGTTGCCAGATCGGCACGGCGAAGGCGACCGTCACCGGCCCGAGCACCAGCATCAACCAATGGGTGTTGCTCGAATATTCGGCATACGCGGTGTGCAGCGGCACGGCGAGCGCCAGCAGCAGTGCCGGCACCAGAATCAGCGGCGACAGCAGATAGCGCCCGGTGCGCCGGTAAATCCAGCGACTGAACAGGTACGCCAACAGGGTAAAGGCGAGCCAGAACATCGGCATCCATTCAAGCTTCATGGGACCGCCTCAGACGCACGGCCAGCTCTACGGTGAACGCGGTCACCAGCATCACCATCAGGGTACTGGCGCCGATCACCAGCAGAATCCGCCAGCCGTCATTGCGTAACAGCGCGCCGTAGTCGAGCAGGCTCATCAGCGCTGGAATAAAGAACAGCAGCATCTCGGCCATCAGCAATCCGGCCCCCAGTTGCAGCGCCGCCGGTTTGACCCAGCCGAACGCGAACGCCAGCAGCAACAAGGCCATGCCGATGACTCCGCCGGGAATCGGCCAGGCCAGCCACGCGGCGATCTGGCAGCCGAGCAGGTAGAGACCGAGCAACACGGCCAGCTCGGCGAATAGACGGGAAAGATACTTGAGGGATGCGGCGTTCATGATGGGCTCCTGACAGGGGCTTATTTTACGAAACGGCCTGTCATCCCAGAAGCGAATTGTTAGACTCAGCACTATTCCAAAATGGAATCGGATCATGGAATTCAAACAGCTGCGCAGTTTTGTCGAAGTCATGCATCAAGGTGGCTTCACCCAAGCGGCGAGAACCCTGCACATCAGCCAGTCGGCGGTGAGCAAGCAAGTCGCACAACTGGAGCAGAGCCTCGGCACGCCGTTGCTCGAACGGCTCGGCTCGCAACTGCGCCTGACCGCCGCGGGCAGCGTGGTGCTGCAGCGGGCCGAAGGCATGTTGCGTTTGCGCAATGAGTTGCTGAGTGAGCTGGATGATCTGAGCCAACTGGCGCGCGGCGAATTGCGCCTCGGTCTGCCGCTGCTGGGCAGTGATGCGTTATTCGCCGGACTGTTCGCCGAGTATCGGCGGCGCTATCCGAATATCAGCATTCAATTACTTGAGGGTGGCAGTCGCAACGTCGAGCAGGCGGTACTCAGTGGCGAACTGGAGTTGGGCGGCAGCCTGTTGCCGAAAGATCCGCAGTTCGATTTTCAGCCGTTCTGCGACGAGAAACTCGATGCGTTACTGCCGGTGGATCATCCGTTGGCGGCACGCGGCGAGATTGCTCTTGAGGAGTTGGCCGACACGCCGTTCCTGCTGTACCAGCGCAGTTTCGTACTCAATGACCGGTTATTGCAGGCCTGCCAGCAAATGGGTTTCACCCCTAAAGAGGGTGGGCGCAGCGGCCAGGCGGACTTTCTCGTGGCACTGGTCGCCGCTGGGCAAGGCGTGGTGCTGCTGCCCAGCGTGGTCGCCCGGGCACTGGAGCGTCCGGGCGTGGTGCGCCTGACGTTGCGCGCGCCGGATTATCTGCGCTGGGACATCGCGTTCATCTGGCGTCAGGGCGCCTATCTGTCGAAAGCCGCCCAGGCCTGGCTGGCCTTGCTGCGCGAACGCGCGATCAGCCCTTGAGCGTGGCAATCAGTTGCGCCAGCCATGGCTCGGCATCGGCTTCCGGGGTCACGCTTTCGCTGGCGTCCAGACGCAGCATGTCCTGCACTTCGCGCACGCCCAGCTCGGCGAACAACTCGCGCATCAGTTCGCCGCCGCCGCAGAACGTATCGCCGTAACTGGCATCGCCCAAACCGATCACCGCGCCGGGCAAACCTCGCCAGGCCATCGGCAACTGATCGCGAATCGTCGAATACAGCGGCATGAGGTTATCCGGCAACTCGCCCATGCCGGTAGTCGAGGTCACGGCAAGCAGCGCTTCAGGGCCGAAAGACAGCAGATCCGCCAGGCTGGCACGTGGGTTATAGAAGGTTTCAAAACCGGCGGCTTTCAACAGGTTCTGGGCATGGCGAGCGACTTCTTCGGCAGTGCCGTAGACCGAACCGGAGAGAATGGCGACTTTCATCAAACGGATCCTGAAACGAAAAAAAAGAGCCGCGATAGTACCAGCCCGAAGGATGAAGTTGCGATTGGCTCTCAACGGATACTGATGGCCTATAGACAGCGCCGGTTGATCTTCTAGAATGCGAGCCATCGACAATGCTGAAAGGATTCACAGATGATCAATGCCAGTCTGCTGCAAATGGTGATCAACGCGTCGAACGATGGAATTGTGGTGGCAGAGAAAGAAGGCGAGCAGGACAACATCCTGATCTATGTAAATCCGGCCTTCGAACGCCTGACCGGCTACACCAGCGAAGAAATTCTCTATCAGGACTGCCGTTTTCTGCAGGCCGGAGACCGCGATCAGGCGAGCCTGGCGCGGATTCGCGAGGTGCTGCGCAACGGTGGATCGTGTCGGGAAACACTGCGCAACTACCGCAAGGACGGCACGCCGTTCTGGAATGAACTGTCACTGTCGACGGTGAAAAACGCGGATGACGGGATGACTTACTTCGTCGGCGTGCAGAAGGATGTGACCGTTCAGGTCAAGGCCCAGCAACGTGTGGCACTGCTGGAAGCCGAGGTCGCCGCACTGCAGGCGGAGCTGGCAGCTTTGAAAGCGACGAACGGCGCAAACAAAACTGCGAACTAAGTGTCATTAACTACAATCACCAATGACTTTGTAACTATTTCTTTCGAGCCAGGCCATGCAACGCGACGCACTCCTGACCCAGGATGAGCTGGATTTCATCCAGACCATGCAGCATAACCCGCAGCTTAATGTGCGGGATGCGACGTCGAGCCTGTTGGTCAACGGTGGTTCGCAAATCCGCGATCTGCTCACGCGCCTCGCTGCTCACGAACAAGTTACCATTCAGGCCAACTTCGAAAACCAGCAGATGACTTTCCCACTGCATCTGGTGGAGGACGAATTCCACGCGCTGCATCTGCGTCTCGGTGTACCCAGCATTTACGAAGACGGCCCGATGATCCGGCCATGGCGTCTGACGCTCGAGGAACCGGTGGCACTGGAAAACGCCAAGGGCCAGCCGGGGGCGATGTGGGTTCACGAGGTATCGCACAAAGGCCTGCTGCTGGAGATGCGCAACAAAACCAAACCGCCGAGGCATTTCGCCCTGTGGTTCAGCCCGTCAGGGTATGAGCGGATCTCCCTGCGTGGCAACTTCGAGCGAGAGACCGAACAGGGTTTCTTTGCCTATGAACTCAGCCAGACCGATGCCGACGAAACCGAACGCCTGCGCCAGTTCATCCTGCAGCAACATCGCCTGACCCACCCTGCCCTGCACACCTGAAATTCACGTATCCAGTTTGCCCGCGAGGAACTGCGTCATGCGCTGACGCATTGTCGCCCCTTCGTTGCCCAGACAGCCAATTGAAGAACCCGCCAAGCTGTCCTGCGCCAGATCCGCGGTATCACCGGCCAGCATCACCTGACAATCGAGGCTCAAGGCCAGACGGTTCAACCGTCGCGGCAAATCGGCTGTCGGAGCGTGATTGGAAAACAGCACCAGCGCCTGCGGCTTGATCCGCTCGCACACCAGCGCCAACTCATCGAATGGCTGACCGGTGGTCAGCACCCGCACCCCGGCGTCATTGCCGCTGAGAAACAACGCGGCGACCAGCAACTCGAGCTCCCGGCACTGACCGGCCAGCGCGCTGACGACCACCTTGCGCGGCTGCGTGCCGCGCAGCACGACGATGCGCTGCAAGACCCGCGCACGCAGAAAGCCATCGAAAAACAGCCACTCGCTGGTCTGGCCGAAGGCGTCCTGGCGCTGCAGCATCTGCAGCCACAAAGGCATGAGGATGTCGTGAAACACCACCGGCAACGCGTAGGACGAGAAGATCTGGTTGTAGACCTGATCCAGCGCCCGGTCGTCAAATGAACTGACGGCGAGTTGCACCTGCTGCTGCCACTGCGCGTAATCAGCCTGTACCAGATCATCGGAAATGATATGGGCCAAGGCTTTCAACGGCTCGGTCCTGGCGAGGATCTTGCCGACCTTGCTCACGGCCACGCCGCGATCAATCCAGTCGACAATGCTGCGCACACGCTCGATTTCGGTCATCGAATACAGACGATGCCCGCTTTCGGTGCGCGTTGGTTGAATCAACCCGTAGCGACGCTCCCATGCACGTAGCGTGACGGGATTCACGCCCGTCAGCCGCGAAACCTCACGAATGGGAAACAGCTCTTCACGCTCGAGCGTGACAGAGGCCTGCGAGGCAGGGTGAATGTCCGTTTTGACAGGCATTGTCCGATCAATGTCCTTGATGGTTCTTGGATCCCATTCTATATCCGATGCCCCATCAGCGTTCAAGCAATGATCTGCGACGAACGTCTCTGGTTTAATCACGAAAATCAGGAATAATCCTTGCTTGTTGAAAAGCGCAGGCTCCTACCCCCGCCTGCGTATTGCGAAGTTCCTACCCGGAGCGACGCACTCGGAATACGGAGATACATAATGTCTACTTCCCCCGTCACGCTGATGGTTGCGCGTCGCGTCGCCGACGGCCGCTATCAGGACCTGATGGCCTGGCTGCGCGAAGGCGAACAACTGGCCACAGACTTTCCCGGTTACCTGGGTTCCGGCGTGCTCGCTCCGCCACCCGGTGACAACGAATTCCAGATCATTTTCCGCTTCGTCGACGAGCAGACCCTGCACGCCTGGGAGCACTCGGCCTCGCGTACCGCGTGGCTGGCCCGTGGCAGCGATCTGTTTGCACACCCCAAAGAGCACCGCGTCAGCGGCATCGAAGGCTGGTTCGGCGCGGCCGGTCAACGGCCACCGCGCTGGAAACAGGCCGTGGCGATCTGGCTGGCGTTCTTCCCGGTGTCGCTGCTGTTCAACTTTGTCCTCGGGCCATTGCTCGGCGAGATGAGCCTGCTGCCGCGGGTGTTGATCAGCACGGCGTGCCTGACGCCGTTGATGGTGTATTTCTTTATTCCGTTGTCGACGCGGTTGCTGGCGAACTGGCTGAACAGTGTTCCAGCACCTCGACTGCCTGTTGAACCAGTGTCTCAAAACCGCTGAGCGCCCATGTGGGAGCGGGCTTGCTCGCGAAAGCGTCGTGCCAGTTGATGCATCCGTGCCTGGCACACCGCCTTCGCGAGCAAGCCCGGCTCCCACAAAAGCACAGCACCCGTCTTGCGATAGGTGGGCACCCCGCGTCACTGTTATAGTTTTTACTCCCACCGCGACGCGAGCCGTTCATGACCACTTCTTCCGCCCCGATCCTCATCACCGGTGCCGGCCAGCGTGTCGGTCTGCACTGCGCGCAGCGTTTGCTTGAGGACGGCCATCGGGTCATCTTTACCTACCGCAGCGAACGTCCCGGCGTGCAAACCTTGCAGGATCTGGGCGCTATCGGCGTGTTCGCGGACTTTTCCAGCGAAGCTGCCATCCTTGCCTTCATCGATGAACTGAAGACCCGCACCGATAGCCTGCGCGCCATCGTGCACAACGCCTCCGAATGGCTGGCGGAAACCCCGGGCAGTGAAGCCGAGGCCTTCACACGCATGCTCAATGTGCACATGCTCGCGCCGTACCTGATCAATCTGCACTGCGCCGCCCTGCTCAAGCGCTCGACGCCGGCCGACATTATCCACATCAGCGACGATGTCACGCGCAAGGGCAGCAGCAAACACATCGGTTATTGCGCCAGCAAGGCCGGGCTCGACAGCCTGACCCTGTCCTTCGCCGCGCGCTATGCGCCGGCAATCAAGGTCAACGGCATCGCACCGGCCCTGCTATTGTTCAATCCCGACGACGACGCGGCGTACCGCGCCAAGGCGCTGGCCAAATCCGCGCTGGGCATCGAGCCCGGCAGCGAAGTGATCTACCAGAGCCTGCGCTATCTGCTCGACAACCCCTATGTCACCGGCACGACCCTGACCGTCAACGGCGGACGTCACGTCAAATAAGTTGCTGCGCGAGGATCTGCCATGACCCGTTCCCTGCCCGAGAATTACCGCGAGATCCTCATCGGCCTCGGCGAAGATCCCGACCGCGAAGGCTTGCTCGACACGCCGCTGCGCGCGGCGAAAGCCATGCAGTATCTGTGTCATGGCTACGAACAGAGTGTGGATGAGATCGTCAATGGCGCGCTGTTCGCTTCCGACAGCGACGAGATGATCATCGTCGCCGACATCGAGCTCTACTCGTTGTGCGAACATCACCTGCTGCCCTTCATCGGCAAGGCCCATGTGGCTTATATTCCGACAGGCAAGGTGCTGGGCCTGTCGAAGATCGCGCGACTGGTGGACATGTTCGCCCGGCGCCTGCAGATTCAGGAAAACCTCACCCGGCAGATTGCCGATGCGGTGCAACAGGTCACCGATGCCGCCGGCGTCGCGGTGGTCATCGAGGCCCGGCACATGTGCATGATGATGCGCGGTGTCGAGAAACAGAATTCGACCATGAACACCTCGGTCATGCTCGGCGCCTTTCGCGAGTCGAGCAACACCCGCCAGGAGTTCCTGCAATTGATTGGACGGAGCAAGTAAATGTCACAACTTCAACCGGGAATGGCGCGCATCCGGGTCAAGGATCTGCGCCTGCGCACCTTTATCGGGATCAACGAGGACGAGATCCTCAACAAGCAGGATGTGCTGATCAACCTCACCATCCAGTACGCCGCGCAGGAAGCGGTGCGCGACAACGACATCGACCACGCGCTGAACTATCGCACCATCACCAAGGCGATCA
Organism: Pseudomonas sp. RSB 5.4; assembly: GCF_037126175.1. Taxonomy (NCBI): domain Bacteria; kingdom Pseudomonadati; phylum Pseudomonadota; class Gammaproteobacteria; order Pseudomonadales; family Pseudomonadaceae; genus Pseudomonas; species Pseudomonas sp. RSB 5.4. The sequence goes on along the minus strand of NZ_CP146986.1, from coordinate 5,641,159 downwards.
TCGCCCACGTCGAGGGCAATCGCTTTGCGCTGCTCGAACGCCTGACCCAGGAGTTGCTGGACCTGGTGATGACCAATACCGCGGTGCTGTACGCCGAAGTCGAAGTCGACAAGCCGCATGCGCTGCGGTTTGCCGAGTCGGTGTCGATCACCCTCGCTGCCAGCCGCTGAGCATGTCTGGCGCATCGCGTGCCAGACTTTTATCATCCGCGCCACGAATAGACTGCACAGAGCCCATCATGACCGAGCAACAACGCCTCGAACTCGAAGCCGCCGCCTTCCGCCGGCTGGTCGCCCACCTGGACAGCCGCAAGGACGTGCAGAACATCGACCTGATGAACCTCGCCGGGTTCTGCCGCAACTGCCTGTCCAAGTGGTACAAGGCTGCCGCCGATGAGCAGCAGATCGAGGTCAGCCTCGATGACGCCCGCGAAGTGGTTTACGGCATGCCTTACGCCGAGTGGAAAGCCCAATATCAGCAAGAAGCCAGCGCCGAGCAACAAGCGGCGTTCGCCAAAGGAAAACCCAATGAGTGATCTGAACACCCTGCGCGCCAGCCTCAAAAGCGGCGAGCACGCTTTCGCCGACACCCTGGCTTTCATCGCCGCCGGTTACGACTATCAGCCTCAGGCGTTCAACAACGGTGGCGTGGAAAACGCCGCCGGGCAGAACGAAGGCTCGTGCAAGACCCTGGGCCTGGCACTGCTGGAAGGCCTGAGCGATGAAGAAGCGCTGCTGGCGTTCGGTGAACATTACCGTTCGGTGGTGGCGACGCCTGAGGGCAGCGACCACGGCAATATCCGTGCGCTGATCAAGCACGGTCTGGCGGGTGTGAAGTTCGAAACGCAGCCCCTGACCCGCCGCTGATATCAGATCTAACACCATTCCCTGTGGGAGCGGGCTTGCTCGCGAAGGCGCCGTGTCAGGCGACTTTTCTTTGTCTGAGACAACGCTTTCGCGAGCAAGCCCGCTCCCACAGGGTTATGCGGTGTAGCGGAAACACGGGCACAAAAAAACCGGCCGAAGCCGGTTTTTTTGTGTCTGCGATTTAGAACGAAGCGTTCTGCAGACCGTCCAGGTAACGCTCGGTGTCCAGTGCCGCCATGCAGCCGGCGCCGGCCGAGGTGATGGCCTGACGGTAAACGTGGTCGGCCACGTCACCGGCAGCGAAGATGCCTTCGACGCTGGTTGCAGTCGCGTTGCCGTCACGGCCGCCCTGCACCACCAGGTAACCGTCTTTCAGGGTCAACTGGCCTTCGAACAGCGAAGTGTTCGGAGTGTGGCCGATCGCGATGAATACGCCGTCGACCTTGATTTCGTCGAAGCTGCCGTCGTTGTTCTTCAGACGCGCACCGGTCACGCCCATGTTGTCGCCCAGCACTTCGTCGAGGTTGGCGTTCAACTTGAGGATGATCTTGCCTTCGGCCACACGGGCGTTGAGCTTGTCGATCAGGATCTTTTCGGCGCGGAAGGTTTCGCGACGGTGGATCAGGGTCACGGTGCTGGCGATATTGGCCAGGTACAGTGCTTCCTCAACAGCGGTGTTGCCACCGCCGACCACAGCCACTGGCTTGTTGCGGTAGAAGAAACCGTCGCAGGTCGCGCAGGCCGAAACGCCTTTGCCCATGAACGCTTCTTCCGACGGCAGGCCCAGGTAACGAGCGCTGGCGCCGGTGGCGATGATCAGGGCGTCGCAGGTGTAAGTCGCGCTGTCGCCGGTCAGGGTGTATGGCTTGGCAGCGAAGTCCACGGCGTTGATGTGATCGAAAACGATCTCGGTTTCAAAGCGCTCGGCGTGCTCGCGCATCCGCTCCATCAGCGCCGGACCGGTCAGGCCGTGAACGTCGCCTGGCCAGTTGTCGACTTCGGTGGTGGTGGTCAATTGACCGCCAGCCTGCATGCCGGTGATCAGCAGTGGCTTGAGGTTGGCACGGGCGGCGTAGACCGCAGCGCTGTAACCGGCAGGGCCGGAACCGAGAATAATCACTCGCGAATGACGGACTTCAGACATGACCTGCTCCTGTTGACCGAGCCGAAAGACTGGCGCGGAACGCCGGACTGCCGGCGGGAATAAAAAAGGACTGTGGATAACCTTGGGGAAGGCATGAGCTCGACAGTCCTGTAAAAAGTTGGGTGCAGCGTATCGAGGGGGGCAAGATTAAGGAAATACGGTTTAACAATCCAGCTCATAGGTGGTCTCTATGCGCAGACTCCGACCAGATCGACGTCTTTGTTACAGTGAATGTCGATCGCTCTGCCGCGCTTTCGCACGCAGTGCAAAGCCGGTAAGGTCGGCGCGTTTTCCCTTGCTCGGAGCACCTTATGCCCGCACCTGTTCTGTCCGGCCCGCAATACCTGCGCGAAGGCCTCAAACTGGTTCTCAGCCCCGGCCTGCGCCTGTTCGTGTTGCTGCCACTGGCAATCAACCTGGTGCTGTTCGTCGGATTGATCTATCTGGCCGGCCATCAGTTCAGCCTGTGGGTCGACAGCCTGATGCCATCGCTGCCCGACTGGTTGAGTTTCCTCAGCTACATCCTCTGGCCGCTGTTCGTGGTGCTGGTGGCGTTGATGGTGTTCTTCACCTTCACCATGCTCGCCAACGTGATCGCCGCGCCGTTCAACGGCTTCCTCGCGGAAAAAGTCGAAGTGGTGGTGCGCGGCACCGATGATTTCCCGGCCTTCAGCTGGGGCGAGCTGATCGCTATGATCCCGCGTACCCTCGCCCGGGAAATGCGCAAACTCGGCTACTTCCTGCCCCGGGCGATCGGCCTGTTCATCCTCTCGTTCATCCCGGTGGTGAACATCGTCGCCGCACCGCTGTGGCTGCTGTTCGGCGTGTGGATGATGGCGATCCAGTACATCGACTACCCGGCGGACAACCACAAACTGGGCTGGAACGAAATGCTCGCCTGGCTGCGCCAGAAGCGCTGGCAGAGCATGAGTTTTGGCGGGATCGTCTATCTGGCGCTGCTGATTCCAGTGGTCAACATCCTGATGATGCCGGCCGCTGTGGCCGGGGCAACATTGTTCTGGGTGCGTGAACGGGGTGCGGAGAACCTCGTCACGCAGCGATAGGCCGCCCCAGACAGCCAGTCACAAATCCATCATCCGAACGTCACAGGCACGACATGGCCTCAGCCGACACTGAGGTCATGACGACAGCTCTGCATATCACCCTGATCAGCGAAACCTTCCCACCGGAAATCAACGGGGTGGCCAATACCCTTGGCCGCTTGTGCGATGGCTTGCGCGCGCGTGGACATCAGGTGGAGCTGGTGCGACCGCGTCAGGCGGGCGATCCGCAGCGCGTCGAGGACGATGCCTTGCTGTTGTGTCGGGGCTGGCCGTTGCCGGGTTATCCCGGACTGCAATGGGGTCAGTCGTCGATGCACAAGCTGCTGCGGCGCTGGAAACGTCAGCGCCCGGACGTTTTGTACATCGCCACCGAAGGCCCACTCGGTTTGTCGGCGTTGCGCGCGGCGCGACGTCTGGGGATCTCGGTGGTCAGCGGCTTTCACACCAATTTTCAGCAATACACCAACCAATACGGGCTGAGTTTGCTGACGCGCTTGCTCACGCATTATCTGCGCTGGTTTCATAACCGCTCGGCAATGACCCTGGTGCCCAGTGTCAGTCAGCGCCTGGAACTGGAGCGTCGGCATTTCGATCGCCTCGCCCTGCTGTCCCGTGGCGTGGACAGCCAGTTGTTTCATCCGGCCAAGCGGTTGAACGGCTTGCGTGAACAATGGGGTTTGTCCGAGCAGGACATCGCGGTGGTTCACGTCGGACGTCTGGCCCCGGAGAAAAACCTCGGCCTGCTCAAGCGCTGCTTCGACACCCTGTGCAGCACTTATCCACAGCGCAATCTGAAGCTGATCGTGGTCGGCGACGGACCGCAACGTCTGGCGCTGGAAAAGGACATTCCGCAAGCGATCTTCTGTGGTTCACAACGAGGCGAAGCTTTGGCAGCGCACTATGCGTCCGGCGATATCTTTCTGTTTCCGAGCATGACCGAAACCTTCGGCAACGTGGTGCTTGAAGCACTGGCGTCCGGTCTGGGGGTGGTGGCTTACGATCAGGCTGCGGCGGCGCAGCACATCCGTCACGGCTACAACGGCGTGTTGGCGATGCCCGGTGATGAGGAAGCGTTTTGCGATGCGGCGGCGTGGTTATTGGAAGAGGACGAGCGCTTGCGCTGTGTGCGTCTGAATGCGCGGCAGCATGCCAGTCGCCAGGGGTGGGCGGCGATCATCGAGCAGTTTGAAAAGCATTTGCGTGGGGCGTGTGTGCGGGAGCAGGTGTTGCCGAATGCGCAGACATTGCCTTAGATAATCGTCGACTCTGATGCCCTCTTCGCGAGCAAGCCCGCTCCCACATTTGGAATGCATTTCAAAATGTGGGAGCAGGTGGTGCCGAATGCGCAGACATTACCTTAGATAATCGTCGACTCTGATGCCCTCTTCGCGAGCAAGCCCGCTCCCACATTTGGAACGCATTTCAAAATGTGGGAGCAGATGGTGCCGAATGCGCAGACATTGCCTTAGATATCGTCGACTCTGATGCCCTCTTCGCGAGCAAGCCCGCTCCCACATTTGGAATGCATTTCAAAATGTGGGAGCGGGCTTGCTCGCGAAGGGGTCGGTAATGGCGACGCTTAAACCAGGGTCATCAACGCCTCACGGCTGAACGGCAGAATGTCCTGCTCACGCCCTTCACGGACTTTCAGCGCCCAGTCCGGATCTACCAGCAGCGCACGGCCCACCGCCACCAGATCGAACTCGTCGTTGTTCAGACGCTCCAGCAGTTTCTCCAGGCTCGCCGGTTGCGCGACTTTATCGGTGTTGACCATGAACTGCAGGAACTCGCCGTCCAGACCGACGCTGCCCACGGTGATGGTCGGTTTGCCGGTCAGCTTGCGCGTCCAGCCCGCCAGGTTCAGCTCGGAACCATCAAATTCAGGCTCCCAGAAACGCCGCGTCGAGCAGTGGAAAATGTCCACCCCGGCGTCGGCCAACGGCTTGAGGAATTCGCCCAGCGCCTCCGGGGTCTGCACCAGACGCGCGGTGTAATCCTGCTGCTTCCACTGCGAAAAACGGAAGATGATCGGGAAGCCTTCACCGACTGCCGCACGCACCGCTTGAATCAACTCGATGGCGAACCGCGAACGGTTGGCCAGGCTGCCGCCGTATTCATCGGTACGCTGGTTGCTGCCTTCCCAGAAGAACTGGTCGATCAGATAGCCGTGGGCGCCGTGGATTTCCACGCCGTCCATGCCGATGCTTTGCGCATCCTTCGCCGCTTGGGCGAAAGCACCGATCACCTCCTGAATGTCCTGTTTGGTCATGCCGTGCACCACGACCTGGCCATCCTTGAGTTTTTCCGTCGGGCCGTAAGCCGGGACGCTGGCGTCCGGCTCGGTGCCGATGCGGCGCACGCTGCCGACGTGCCACAGTTGCGGAACGATCTTGCCGCCCTCTGCGTGTACCGCATCAACCACCTTCTTCCAGCCCGCCAGTGGCGCTTCGCCGAAGAACTGCGGCACGTTCGGGTAACCGTTGGAAGCCTTGTGACCGACGGTGGTGCCTTCGGTGATGATCAGACCAACACCGGCCGCAGCGCGGCGACGGTAGTACTCGATCACTTTGGAATTGGGTACGCCACCTGGGGAAAACGAGCGGGTCATCGGCGCCATGACCACACGGGTCGGCAGTTCGAGGGCACCGAGGTGGAACGGTTTGAACAGGGCTTGAACCGGCATTGGAAGGCTCCACAGGGAATGACTTTATGACGGCGATAATATGAACAGTCCGTGCCTTTGAACAGCACTATTGATCTGAATGATTAAGGGTCAAAAGTCAGGCAAAAAAAATCGCAGCTCAATGGCTGCGATTTTTGTGTTTCAGCCCAGCGCTTTTTCAATCGCGTGGACAATGGTCGGATCATCCGGCGGCGTGCGCGGCGAGAATCGCGCCAATACCCGGCCATCCTTGCCGAGCAGGAATTTCTCGAAGTTCCAGGTGATATCCCCCGGAAACTCTGCGCCCTCGCCCGCCAGCAAGCGGTACAGCTGATGACGATCATGGCCGTTGACTTCAAGCTTGCTCGACAACGGAAACGTCACACCATAGTTCAGGCTGCAGAACTCCTGGATTTGCTGTTCGGTACCTGGCTCCTGACCGGCAAACTGATTGCACGGCAGGCCCAGCACACTGAAGCCTTTGTCTTTGAATTGCTGATAGAGGTTTTCCAGTGCCGCGTACTGTGGGGTCAAGCCGCATTTGGAGGCGACGTTGACCACCAGCACGACTCGGCCCTTGAAAGGCGCCAGCGGTAGCTCCTGACCATCCAGGGCTGTCAACTTAAGGTCGTGAAAAGCACTCATGACGTACTCCAGGGATTCCCGTGTTCTACTCGAAACAGCCACTTGGCGAGGCCACCAAGGACAGCCGCGGACTAAAAAGGCGCCCGCAGGCGCCTCTCCAGTACTCGAAGCTTAGCGCAGAAAATCAGTGGTGATGGCCACCTTCGCCATGGACGTGGCCATGAGCGACTTCTTCCTGGCTGGCATCACGAACGGCAACGACCTTCACTTTGAAGTTCAGGCGCTGACCGGCGAGTGGGTGGTTACCGTCGACGGTGACGTCGTCGCCGTCCAGGTCACGGATGGTCACGATCTGCATCTGGCCGTCCGGCGCCGAAGCGTGGAACTGCATGCCGACTTCCAGCTCGTCAACGCCTTCGAACATGCTGCGGCTCAGGGTGCTGACCAGTTCAGCGGCGTATTCGCCGTAAGCGTCTTCCGGCTCAACGGAAACTTCCAGCTCGTCACCGACAGCTTTGCCTTCCAGAGCTTTTTCCAGGCCCGGGATGATGTTGCCTGCGCCTTGCAGGTAGACCAGCGGAGCGCCGCCGGCGGAGCTGTCGATGACCTCACCAGCGTCGTTGGTCAGGGTATAGTCGATGGAGACAGCCTTATTGGCGGCGATCAGCATGGGGCGAGACCTTTTGCATAAGAATATAGAAAGGCCAAGTTTAGCGAAGCAATCGCGCGAAAGCGAACACAACCCGGACAAACGGGATTCGACGCTCACCGGCTTCCATCAGGATGAAGACGGTCACTGGGTGGCCGAGCTTTCCTGTGGCCACACCCAGCACCTGCGTCACCAGCCGCCGTGGCAATCGCGGGCCTGGGTTCTTGATCCGGCGCAACGTATTGAAAAAATAGGCCAACCCTTTGCCTGCGGTTGGTGCGCACAAGGCTCGGTTAGCGATAACCTTGGCGACTGAATTGCGGTAGGCGGTCACGTATAGATCGCCACCATTGCCATGCACCCTTAGAGAATCCGCATGCAAACTTTTTTTATCGCACCCACCGATTTTGGCGTGGGTCTGACCTCCATCAGCCTCGGGCTGGTGCGTACCCTGGAGCGGGCCGGTCTGAAAGTCGGCTTCTTCAAACCGATTGCCCAGCCGCATCCGGGCGATACCGGCCCTGAGCGTTCCACCGAACTGGTGGCGCGCACCCACGGCCTGAAACCGCCGCAGCCACTGGGCCTGGCCCACGTCGAGCGGATGCTCGGCGACGGCCAGCTCGATGAGTTGCTCGAAGAAATCATCGCCCTTTATCAGCAAGCCGCCATCGGTAAAGACGTGCTGGTGGTCGAAGGCATGGTGCCTACTCGCAGCGCCAGTTACGCCGCGCGGGTCAACCTGCACCTGGCCAAGAGCCTGGATGCCGAGGTGATTCTGGTCTCGGCGCCGGAAAACGAAGTGCTCGCCGAACTCTCCGGCCGCGTCGAATTGCAGGCGCAACTGTTCGGCGGCCCGAAAGACCCGAAAGTCCTCGGCGTGATCCTCAACAAGGTCAAGACCGATGAAAGCATGGACGCCTTCGCCACACGTCTGAAGGAGCATTCGCCGCTGTTGCGCAGCGGTGATTTCCGCCTGCTCGGCTGCATTCCGTTCCAGCCGGAACTCAATGCGCCGCGCACTCGTGACGTCGCCGACCTGATGGGCGCGCAGGTGCTCAACGCCGGCGATTACGAAACCCGGCGCATGACCAAAATCATCATCTGCGCCCGTACCATGCGCAACACCGTGGAGCTGCTCAAACCCGGCGTGCTGGTGGTGACCCCGGGTGACCGCGACGACATCATTCTTGCGGTCAGCCTCGCGGCGTTGAACGGCGTACCGCTGGCCGGCCTGTTGCTGACCAGCGATACCCTGCCCGATCCGCGCATCATGGACTTGTGCCGTGGCGCGTTGCAGGCCGGTCTGCCGGTGTTGTCGGTGAGCACCGGCTCCTACGACACCGCCAACCTGCTCAATGGCCTGAACAAGGAAATCCCCATTGATGACCGCGAGCGCGCGGAGATCATCACCGACTTCGTCGCCAGCCACCTCGACGCCAAGTGGCTGCATCAGCGCTGCGGCACCCCGCGGGAAATGCGCCTGTCACCCGCGGTATTCCGCTATCAACTGATTCAACGGGCGCAGTCGGCGAACAAACGTATCGTCCTGCCTGAAGGCAGCGAGCCGCTCACCGTGCAAGCGGCAGCAATCTGCCAGGAGCGCGGCATCGCCCGTTGTGTCTTGCTGGCCAAACCCGAGGACGTCGAGGCGGTGGCCCGCGCGCAAGGTATCGAGTTGCCGCCGGGGCTGGAGATTCTCGATCCGGATTTGATCCGCGAGCGCTACATCGAGCCGATGGTCGCCCTGCGCAAAAGCAAAAGCCTCAACGCGCCGATGGCCGAACAGCAACTGGAAGACACCGTGGTGATCGGCACCATGATGCTCGCGCTGAATGAGGTCGACGGTCTGGTCTCGGGCGTGATCAACACCACCGCCAACACCATCCGCCCGGCCCTGCAACTGATCAAGACCGCACCGGGCTGCACGCTGGTGTCGTCGGTGTTCTTCATGCTGTTCCCCGAAGAAGTGCTGGTCTACGGCGACTGCGTGATGAACCCGCACCCGAGCGCAACAGAACTGGCCGAGATCGCTCTGCAAAGCGCCGACTCGGCTGCCGCATTCGGCATCACCCCGCGCGTGGCGATGATCAGTTACTCCAGCGGCGAATCGGCCAGCGGCGAAGAAGTCGAGAAAGTCCGCGAAGCCACCTTGCTCGCCCACGAGCAACAGCACTCGCTGCTGATCGACGGCCCGCTGCAATACGACGCTGCTGCCAACGCAGACGTCGCCCGGCAACTGGCACCGAACAGCCAGGTGGCCGGTCGCGCCACGGTGTTCGTCTTCCCCGACCTGAACACCGGCAACACCACCCACAAAGCCGTGCAGCGCAGCGCCGACTGCGTCAGCCTCGGCCCGATGCTGCAAGGCCTGCGCAAACCGGTGAACGACCTGCCGCGCGGCGCGCAGGTCGACGACATCGTCTACACCATCGCCCTGACCGCGATTCAAGCCGCCAACCGACCTATGGATGTGTAAATGCTGGACTTCCTGCCCGCCCCGATTCGCGGCGTAATCGCCGCGCTGCTGTTGGCGCTCAATACGATTCTGCTGTGCTCGTTCCTGTTCTGCGTGGCGCTGATCAAAGTGCTGCCCTTCGACCTCGCCCGCCGCGCCTCACTGTGGCTGATGAGCCACACCCACGAAGCGTGGATCAGCAACAACAAAGCCTGGATGAACCTGGTGCGCCGCACGCGCTGGCACATCAGCGGCCTGCAAGGTCTGGACTACCAACACTCGTACCTGATCACCAGCAACCACCAGAGCTGGGTCGACATCCTGGTGCTGCAATACGTGCTCAACCGCCGGATCCAGCCGCTGAAGTTCTTCCTCAAGCAGGAGCTGATCTGGGTCCCGGTGATCGGTCTGGCGTGGTGGGCGCTGGGCTTCCCGTTCATGAAGCGCTACTCCAAGGCCTACCTGGAGAAGCACCCGGAAAAGAAAGGCAAAGACCTCGAAACCACGCGCAAGACCTGCGCGAAATTCCGCAACAACCCGGTGGGGATTTTCAACTTCGTCGAAGGCACCCGCTTCACCGAAGGCAAACATGCGCAACAGCAGTCACCGTTCAAATACCTGCTCAAACCCAAGGCCGGCGGCATCGCGTTTGTGCTCGATGCCATGGGCGAACAGTTGGAATCGATCGTCAACGTAACCATTCACTACCCGGGCGGGCGCCCGGGTTTCTGGGATCTGCTGTGCGGCAACGTGCGCGACGTGGTGGTGCACTTTGAAGAACTGAAAATCCCCCCGGCATTCATCGGCAAGAACTACGACCAGGACGGCGAATATCGCCTGCAATTCCAGGGCTGGATCAACCAGCTGTGGCAGGACAAGGATGCGCTGCTGGAACAGATGCACCGCGAATTCGCAGACAAACGTTAATCCCCTGTAGGAGCGAGCCTGCTCGCGATAGCGGTGGATCAGCCACTCCCCATGTTGAACGACATACCGCTATCGCGAGCAGGCTCACTCCTACAATTGGATGAGGTGCATTCAGTTAGGGATTGGTCGGCTGGCAAGCCAGCTCCCACAAAATCAAGATCAAAAGATCGCAGCCTGCGGCAGCTCCTACAGGGAAGATAATTACAACCCGCACGCGGCGCATGCCGCCCCACTCCAGGATGAGCGCAAGCTCGGCTGTCGCTCTTGATCTTGATCTTGATCCACAGGCGACATCGGAAGGCTGAGCGGAGGGATTGATCCGGGGGTGGGAGCGCAGCGACCGTTTGGCGCAGCCAAACACAGCGAGAGGAGGTGCAGCGAAGCAAACCGGAGGCGCTGCCCCCGGATCAATCCCGCAGCGAAGGGACCCCGAGCCCCAGCGAGCGGGCCGAACGCAGGAGCAAGCCTTTTTGGTTACTTTTTCGGCGTCTGGAAAAAGTGACCCGCCGTAAGGGCGGAACCCCAAGCAGCCGTTACCGCAGCAACGGATATACACCCAAAATCCAAGAGCATGGTCGGCCCAAAGGCCGCCACCGCCAAAAACCAAATACCCCCCAATAAAAAAGCCCGCCGATGATCACTCATCCACGGGCTCTTCATTTCCAGCTAACGCTTAAATCGCTCCACGCTGACGCAGCAGATCCAGCACTTGCTTAACGCTTTCTTCCAACGACAACGACTGCGTGTCGATCACCAGATCAGCATTCAGCGGCACGTCATACGGGAACGACTCACCCGGAATATTATCGCCACCCGCAGCATACAAGCCCTGCGGATCACGCTCGGCACACACCGCCGGCGAAGCCTGCACATAAACCGTCAGCAGACGCTCCTTACCGATCAGATCCTTGGCCTGTTCGCGACCTTCAGCACTCGGCGCAACAAACGCCGCCAGGGTCAACAGACCGGCCTCGTTGAACTGACGCGCCACATGCGCGGCACGCCGCCAGTTCTCGGTGCGGCCAGCACGATCCTGCGGCAGCCCCTTGTTCAGGTCGTGACGCAGATTCTGACCATCCAGCACAAACACCGCACGGCCCATGTCGAACAGCTTGCGCTCGACCGCATAGGCCAGCGTGCTCTTGCCCGCGCCCGACAGACCGCTGAACAACACGGTAGCCGGCTGCTGGCCGAAGCGCTGGGCACGTTCCTCAGTGGCAACGTGAGCCAGTTTGCCGTGGTGCGAGGCAGTCCCGTGAGCCACTGGCTGAGCGATGATCATGCCGGCGCCGACGGTGCCGTTGGTCAGACGATCGATGACGATGAACGCGCCAGTGGTGCGGTTGCTGTCGTAACCCTCGAGGGCGATCGGCGCGTCGAGCGCGATCTTCACCTTGCCGATTTCGTTGAGCTGCAACGCGCTCGCCGGGCCTTCTTCGAGGGTGTTCACGTCGACCTTGTTGACGATGCTGGCGATCGAGCCCGGCACATAACTGGTCGCACGTTTGATGTCGTATTTTTTGCCCGGCAGCATCGGCTCTTCAGCCATCCACACCAGCATCGCTTCGAAGCTGTCGGTGACCGGCGGCACGTTGTCGGCATGCACCAGCAGGTCGCCGCGGGAGATGTCGATTTCGTCTTCCATAGTCAGCGTCACCGCTTGACCCGGGCCGGCCTGCTCCAGCTCACCTTCGAAGGTGACGATGGATTTGACGCGACTGCTCTTGCCCGACGGCAGAACCACCACTTCGTCGCCCTTGTGCACGATGCCACTGGCGAGGGTGCCAGCGAAACCGCGGAAGTTCAGGTTCGGACGGTTGACGTACTGCACCGGGAAACGCAGATCGGTGAAGTTGCGGTCGCCCGCCACTTCCACGGTCTCGAGGATTTCCATCAGCGACTGGCCTTTGTACCAAGGCGAGCGCTCGGACTTGTTCACCACGTTGTCACCCTTGAGGGCAGACATCGGCACGAAGTGCATGCTGGTCGGCTTCATCTTCAAGCCTTCGGCGAACTTCAGGTAGTCGGCCTTGATCGACTCGAACACGCCTTCATCGAAGTCCTTCAGGTCCATCTTGTTGATGGCGACGACGATGTGCTTGATGCCGAGCAACGAGGCGATGAAGCTGTGGCGACGGGTCTGGGTCTGCACGCCGTAACGGGCGTCGACCAGGATGATCGCCAGGTCACAGGTGGACGCACCGGTGGCCATGTTGCGCGTGTACTGCTCATGGCCTGGGGTGTCGGCGATGATGAATTTGCGCTTGGCGGTGGAGAAATAGCGGTAGGCGACATCGATGGTGATGCCCTGTTCACGCTCGGCCTGCAGGCCGTCGACCAGCAATGCCAGGTCGATGTCGTCACCGGTGGTGCCGACTTTCTTCGAATCGCGGGTGATGGCTTCCAGGTGATCTTCGTAGATCATCTTGGAGTCGTGCAGCAGGCGCCCGATCAGGGTGCTCTTGCCGTCATCGACGTTACCGCAGGTCAAAAAGCGCAGCAGCTCTTTACGCTCGTGCTGGCCCAGGTAGGCGAGGATGTCCTCGCTGATCAAATCAGATTGGTGCGACATGACAACCCCTTAGAAATAACCCTGACGTTTCTTGTCTTCCATCGAGCCTGCGCCATCGTGGTCGATGACCCGGCCCTGGCGCTCGGAAGTTCGCGTCAGGAGCATTTCCTGAATGATGTCCGTGAGGGTTTCAGCCTCGGACTCCACCGCGCCCGTCAACGGGTAGCAGCCAAGGGTACGGAAACGCACTTTCTTTTTGACGATGCGTGCCTTGTCCTCGTCGGACAGGTGTTCGAGGATACGGTCGTCGTCGATCATGATCAGCGTGCCGTTCTTCTCGATCACTTCACGCTCGGCGGCGAAGTACAGCGGCACGATCGGGATGCCTTCGAGGTAGATGTACTGCCAGATGTCCAGTTCGGTCCAGTTCGACAACGGGAATACACGAATGGATTCGCCCTTGTTGACCTTGCCGTTGTAGACGTTCCACAGCTCCGGACGCTGGTTCTTCGGGTCCCAGCGATGCTTGCTGTCGCGGAACGAGTACACACGCTCCTTGGCGCGGGACTTCTCTTCATCGCGACGGGCACCGCCGAACGCGGCGTCGAAACCATGCTTGTCGAGTGCCTGCTTCAGGCCCTCGGTCTTCATGATGTCGGTGTGCTTGGCGCTGCCGTGGGTGAACGGATTGATGTTCTGCGCCACGCCATCGGGGTTGATGTGAGTGATCAGGTCCAGGCCCAGCTCTTCGACCATCTTGTCGCGGAACTTGTACATCTCCTGGAATTTCCAGCGAGTGTCGACGTGCATCACCGGAAACGGCAGTTTGCCCGGGAAGAACGCCTTGCGTGCCAGATGCAGCATCACGGCGGAGTCTTTACCGATGGAGTACAGCATCACCGGGTTGTCGAACTCGGCGGCCACCTCGCGGATGATGTGGATGCTTTCCGCCTCCAGCTGTTTCAGATGCGTCAGTTTGTCGACCATGGCTACTCACGAAAGCTTTCTTATGAACGGCCAGCGGGCCGTGTTCGAGCGGGGAATCCTAGCACAGCGACCTCTTCTAATCAGGACGCCTACTAGATCGAAAGGGCATATGAATATGCCCACCAGTTCGGCCGTGAAACGCTGTTCCTGTGGGAGCGGGCTTGCTCGCGAAGGCGGAGGATCAGTCAAAATCATTGTTGAATGACACACCGCTTTCGGGAGCAAGCCCCCTCCCACACTGGACAGATGTTTAGTCTCAGATCGGGTTCGGGCAGTCGATGAAGATGTGTTCGAGGGCAAAACGCTTCGCCAGATAATCGCCCAGCGCCTGCACGCCATAGCGCTCGGTGGCATGGTGGCCGGCGGCGATAAAGCTGATGTCGTTTTCCCGAGCGCTGTGAAAAGTCTGCTCGGAGGCTTCACCGCTGAGGAACAGATCAACACCCGCCGCTACGCCCTGGTCGATATAGCCCTGCCCGCCACCGGTGCACCAGCCGACCCGACGGATCATCGCACTGCCTTCGACCAGCAGCGGTTCGCGGCCCATGACCTCTTGAACCTTGCGCGCGAAATCACGCGGGGTCATCGGCTCATTCAACGAGCCGACCAGCCCGACAATCTTCAGATTGTCCGGGTCCAGCGGCCCTTCGACGGTAATGTCCAACTGACGCGCCAGTTGCACGTTGTTGCCGACTTCCGGATGCAGGTCCAGCGGCAGGTGATAGGCGAGCAGACTGATGTCGTGCTTGAGCAGCGTCTTCAGGCGCCGCTGCTTCATGCCGGTGATGCACGGGTTCTCGCCCTTCCAGAAATAGCCGTGATGCACCAGCACCAGATCGGCCTCGGCTTCCACCGCGGCATCGAGCAACGCCTGACTGGCAGTCACGCCGCTGACGATACGCATCACCTGCGGACGGCCTTCGACCTGCAGGCCGTTGGGGCAGTAATCGGCGATTTTCGCACTGCCGAGGTAACGGTCGGCTTCTTCGACCAGGGTGCTGAGGGCGACGGCCATGAAAGACTCCTAAATATCCCGTTCAGAGGCACGCGCGGCCTCGTATAATGCGCGACATTATGGGCGGTCTGACCCCGCCTGCAACTTTTCCAGGACGTGCTTAATGCTCAAGGCGCTGCGTTTTTTCGGCTGGCCGCTGTTGGCCGGTGTGCTTATCGCTCTGTTGATTATTCAACGTTACCCGCAGTGGGTCGGGCTACCCAGCCTCGACGTCAACCTGCAACAGGCCCCGCAAACCACCAGCGTGCAGCAGGGGCCGGTGTCCTATGCGGACGCAGTGGTCATCGCCGCACCGTCGGTGGTCAACCTCTACACCACCAAGGTCATCGCCAAACCGGCGCATCCGCTGTTTGAGGATCCGCAGTTCCGGCGTTTCTTCGGTGACAACTCGCCGAAGCAGAAACGCATGGAATCGAGCCTCGGCTCCGGCGTGATCATGAGCCCGGAAGGCTACATTCTGACCAACAACCACGTGACGACGGGCGCCGACCAGATCGTGGTGGCGCTCAAGGACGGTCGTGAAACCCTCGCCCGCGTCATCGGCAGCGACCCGGAAACCGACCTCGCGGTACTGAAGATCGACTTGAAAAACCTGCCGGCAATCACCGTCGGCCGCTCCGACAGTATTCGCATCGGCGACGTCGCGCTGGCCATCGGCAACCCGTTCGGCGTCGGCCAGACCGTGACCATGGGCATCATCAGCGCCACCGGGCGTAACCAGTTGGGCCTGAACAACTACGAAGACTTCATCCAGACCGACGCGGCGATCAACCCGGGCAACTCCGGCGGCGCACTGGTCGATGCCAACGGCAACCTCACCGGGATCAACACCGCGATCTTCTCCAAGTCCGGCGGCTCGCAGGGCATCGGTTTTGCGATCCCGGTGAAACTGGCGATGGAAGTGATGAAGTCGATCATCGAGCACGGTCAGGTGATTCGTGGCTGGCTCGGTATTGAAGTGCAGCCGCTGACCCAGGAACTGGCCGAGTCGTTTGGCCTGTCCGGGCGTCCGGGAATTGTTGTGGCGGGAATCTTCCGCGATGGCCCGGCACAGAAGGCCGGCCTGCAACTGGGTGACGTGATTCTGAGTATCGACGGCGAACCGGCCGGTGATGGCCGCAAGTCAATGAACCAGGTGGCGCGGATCAAGCCGACCGACAAGGTGACCATCCAGGTCATGCGCAACGGCAAGGAACTGAAGCTGACCGCTGAAATCGGCCTGCGTCCGCCGCCGGCGCCGGTCAAAGAAGAAGAGTAAGCGCCTTCCCAAAACAATGTAGGAGTGAGCCTGCTCGCGATGGCGCCGGGTCAGTCAGCATAAATGTTGAATGTCCGTCCGCTATCGCGAGCAGGCTCACTCCTACAGGGGGCAGCGCTGTATCAAAGGTCGCCGAGGCCGTCGATAAGCGCCTGGTTCTGCTCCGGCGTACCGATCGAAATCCGCAGGAACTGGGCAATCCGCTCCTGCTTGAAGTGACGCACGATCACACCCTGCTCGCGCAGTTTGGCTGCCAGCCCTGCTGCATCGTGTTGCGGGTGACGGGCGAAGATGAAGTTCGCCGCCGACGGCAGCACTTCAAAGCCTTTGGCCTGCAACTGGGCGATCACCCATTCGCGACTTTCGATGACCAGACGGCAGGTCTTGTCGAAATACTCGCGATCCTCGAACGCCGCCGCCGCACCGACAATCGCCAGGCGATCCAGCGGATAGGAGTTGAAGCTGTTCTTGATCCGCTCCAGCGCTTCGATCAGATCCGGATGACCCACCGCCAGACCGACGCGCAGCCCGGCCAGCGAGCGCGACTTGGACAGGGTCTGGGTCACCAGCAGATTCGGATAACGATCCACCAGACTGATCGCGGTTTCGCCGCCGAAGTCGATGTAGGCCTCATCCACGACCACCACCGAATCCGGGCTGGCCTTGAGGATCTGCTCGACCGCTTCCAGTGCCAGCAGGCAACCGGTCGGTGCGTTCGGATTGGGAAAAATGATCCCGCCGTTCGGTTTGGCGTAGTCGGCCGGGTTGATCTGGAACTGCGCGTCCAGCGGCACGGCATCGAACTGGATGCCGTACAGACCGCAATACACCGGATAGAAGCTGTAGCTGATGTCCGGGAACAGCAGCGGCTGCTCGTGTTGCAGCAGACCGTGGAAGATGTGCGCCAGCACTTCGTCCGAACCGTTGCCGAGGAACACCTGATTGCTCTGCACGCCGTAGTAGTGGGCGACAGCGGTTTTCAGCAGATCGCTGTTCGGGTCCGGGTACAGGCGCAGGTTGTCGTTGAGCTCGGTCTGCATCGCTGCCAGTGCTTTGGGCGACGGGCCGTAGGGATTTTCGTTGGTATTGAGCTTGACCAGTTTGGTCAGCTTCGGCTGTTCGCCCGGCACATACGGCACCAGATCCTTGACGAACGAGCTCCAGAATTTACTCATGTTCACTCCCCCTGCCCTTGCAGAAAGTCTGCATCTTTAATGCGATATTCGGCGCTGCGTGCGTGCGCGCTGAGGGATTCGCCGCGCGCCAGCACCGAAGCGGTCTTGCCCAGCTCGGAAGCACCGGCCTCGGAGCAGAAGATGATCGACGAACGTTTCTGGAAGTCGTACACACCCAGCGGCGAGGAGAAACGCGCGGTGCCGGAGGTCGGCAGCACGTGGTTCGGACCGGCGCAGTAGTCGCCCAGTGCCTCGGAGGTGTGGCGGCCCATGAAGATCGCGCCGGCGTGACGGATCTGCGGCAACCACGCTTGCGGGTCGGCGACCGACAGCTCCAGGTGTTCCGGGGCGATGCGGTTGGCGACTTCGATGGCTTGCGCCATGTCACGCACGTGGATCAGCGCACCACGGCCATTGATCGAGGTTTCGATGATGGTCGCGCGGTCCATGGTCGGCAGCAGTTTGTCGATGCTGGCGGCGACCTTGTCGAGGAACTCGGCGTCCGGGCTGACCAGAATCGCCTGGGCGTCTTCGTCGTGCTCGGCCTGGGAGAACAGGTCCATGGCGATCCAGTCCGGATCGGTCTGGCCATCGCAGACCACGAGGATTTCCGACGGGCCGGCGATCATGTCGATGCCAACCTGACCGAACACGTGACGCTTGGCGGTGGCGACATAGATGTTGCCCGGGCCGACGACCTTGTCCACCTGTGGCACGCTTTCGGTGCCGTAAGCCAACGCGGCAACCGCTTGCGCGCCGCCGATGGTGAACACCCGGTCAACGCCGGCAATGCAGGCCGCCGCCAGCACCAGCTCATTGATTTCACCGCGCGGGGTCGGCACGACCATGACCACTTCGGTCACGCCGGCGACCTTGGCCGGAATCGCGTTCATCAACACCGAAGACGGGTACGACGCCTTGCCGCCCGGCACATACAGGCCGGCGCGATCCAGCGGCGTGACCTTCTGCCCGAGCACGGTGCCGTCGGCTTCGGTGTAGCTCCAGGAATCCTGTTTCTGTTTTTCGTGATAGCTGCGCACCCGCGCCGCGGCCTTTTCCAGCGCCTCGCGCTGTGCCACGGTGATGCGAGTCAGGGCCAGTTCCAGACGCTCGCGCGGCAGGATCAGGTCGGCCATCGACGCCACTTCGAGGCCGTCGAACTTCTGGGTGAACTCGACCAGCGCCGCGTCACCGCGCTCGCGCACAGCCTTGATGATGTCCAGCACGCGCTGATTGACCGAGTCGTCAGACACACTTTCCCAGCTCAGCAGATGATCCAGATGATGCGCGAAATCCGGGTCAGCAGCGTTGAGTCGGCGAATTGCAGTCGGTGCGGTCATAGCGAGAGCCTCATAGGAATGGCAAAAACTCAGGCGCCCTAACTTAGCAGTCGTTTCCGCTTGGGCACCTGAGATTCTGGCTATGAGGCGGATAGACGGGCGCGACTCAAGGTCGCGCAGGTACATCAGCCGCGGTGTCGCGATTCCACTGCCTTGCGCAGGGTATCGATCAACGCCTGGATTCGGGCGTGTTGCATTTTCATCGAAGCCTTGTTGACCACCAGGCGCGAGCTGATCGTGGCGATCAGTTCCTGAGGCTCCAGGCCGTTGGCGCGCAGGGTGTTACCGGTGTCGACCACGTCGATGATCTTGTCGGCCAGGCCGATCAGCGGCGCCAGTTCCATCGAGCCGTAGAGCTTGATGATGTCGACCTGACGGCCCTGCTCGGCGTAGTAACGCTTGGCGACGTTGACGAACTTGGTCGCCACGCGCAGACGGCCCTTGGGCTCGGCCGCGCCAATCTTGCCGGCGGTCATCAGCTTGCACTGGGCAATCTGCAGATCCAGCGGCTCGTACAGGCCCTGGCCGGTGTATTCCATCAACACGTCTTTACCGGCGACGCCGAGATCGGCCGCGCCATGCTCGACATAGGTCGGCACGTCGGTGGCACGCACGATCAACAGACGTACGTCATCCTGAGTGGTGGGGATGATCAGCTTGCGGCTCTTGTCCGGATTCTCGGTCGGCACGATGCCCGCTTCAGCGAGAAGCGGCAGGGTGTCGTCAAGGATGCGGCCCTTGGACAGTGCGATGGTCAACATGGGAAACGTCAGTCCTTATCAAGGTACTCATGTCCGGTCGCAATCGGCGCCGGACACACATCGAGCCGGATACCGGCTCGACTCGAAACGAATTCAGTGGACACTTCCCTGTGCCCAGTGCAGCTACTAGCCCGGAACGCGACGGATCTTGGCGCCCAGCATCTGCAGTTTTTCCTCGATGCACTCGTAACCACGGTCGATGTGGTAGATGCGGTCGATCAGGGTGTCGCCTTCGGCCACCAGTGCCGAGATCACCAGGCTGGCCGAAGCACGCAGGTCGGTGGCCATCACTGGCGCGCCCTTCAGGACTTCAGTACCGGTGACGATCGCAGTGTTGCCTTCGACCTGGATCTTGGCGCCCATGCGGTGCAGTTCGTAGACGTGCATGAAACGGTTTTCGAAGATCGTCTCGATCACTGCGCCGGTGCCTTCGGCAATCGCGTTGAGCGAGATGAACTGTGCCTGCATGTCGGTCGGGAACGCCGGGTACGGCGCGGTGCGCACGTTGACCGCTTTCGGGCGCTTGCCGTGCATGTTCAGCTCGATCCAGTCTTCACCGCTGGTGACTTCAGCGCCGGCTTCACGGAGCTTTTCCAGAACGGCTTCGAGGATGGTCGGATCGGTGTCCTTGACCTTCACGCGGCCACCGGTGACCGCAGCGGCCACCAGGTAGGTGCCGGTTTCGATACGGTCAGGCATGACCTTGTAGAAGCACGACCCCAGACGCTCGACGCCATCGATGGTGATGGTGTCGGTGCCGGCGCCGGAAACCTTGGCGCCCATGGCGTTGAGGAAGTTCGCCAGGTCAACCACTTCAGGCTCGCGCGCGGCGTTCTGCAGGACGCTGCGGCCCTTGGCCAGGGCAGCTGCCATCATGATGTTTTCGGTACCGGTCACACTGACGGTATCGAAGAAGAAGCTGGCGCCGCGCAGGCCGCCTTCAGGCGCCTTGGCCTTGATGTAGCCGCCTTCGACGTCGATCACCGCGCCCATGGCTTCGAGGCCACGGATGTGCAGGTCGACCGGACGCGAACCGATGGCGCAACCGCCAGGCAGGGCGACTTCGGCTTCGCCGAAACGCGCAACCATCGGGCCCAGTACCAGGATCGAGGCACGCATGGTTTTCACCAGTTCGTACGGTGCGATCAGGGTCTTGATGGTGCGTGGATCGATTTCGACGCTGAGTTTCTCGTCGATCACAGGCTCGATGCCCATGCGACCGAACAGCTCGATCATGGTGGTGATGTCGTGCAGGTGCGGCAGGTTGCCAACGGTCACCGGGCCATCGCACAGCAGGGTGGCAGCCAGAATCGGCAGGGCGGAGTTCTTCGCCCCGGAGATACGGATTTCGCCATCAAGACGAACGCCACCGGTAATAATCAATTTATCCATAAGAATCTCGACGCCCTTGGGCTCAGGTGCGCTCGGCCCAGGCCGCGCGGCTGAAAAATTTCATAGTGACCGCATGGATGCTGCCATCGGCGATCCACGGGTTCAAATGGGCATAGATGCTCTGCTGACGCTTGACCGGGCTTAACGCCGCCAGTTCATCGCTAATCACGTTCAGCTGAAAGTTGCAGCCTTCGCCTTCGACTTCCACCTGCGTTCCTGGCAGCTTCCCTTCAAGGAAGCTCTTCACTTCTACGGCCTGCATGCTCAACCTCAATCGGCGCCCTGTGCGCACGGGTCGGACATCATACAAAAAAGCCCCGCGCCTGCGAACCCCGCATTGGCAGGACTCTGACGGGGGGCTTTTTTATCGATGCGGGTTCAGGGGTGCGCCAGCAACTCGGTCAGCTCACTGACCTGAGCGATTTCGCGCATGTCTTCCGGCATCGCGCGGATGCTGACAACCTTGCCGGCCGCCTGGGCATCGCGCATGAAGCACAGCAGCAGGGACAAGCCGACGCTGCTGGACTTCTTCACTGCCGAGCAATCGATGACCAGCGACGACGCCTTGCTGGACTTGATCAGCGCCTGGCCTTCCTTGCGCAGGTCGGGGCCTGTGCGGTAATCCAGTACTCCACTGAGCAATAGCTCGTCGACGTCACTCATACGTATTGCCGCCTCACTCATTGCGCTGGCTTCGCGGCAGCTTTGTCGGTTTCTTCCTTGGCCTTGGCCACTTCACCGGCCCAACCATTGATGGTCTTGTCCAGATCGTTGCCATTGCGCTGCATCGCATCGGCGAACTGGTCACGGAACAGCTTGCCGATGTTGATACCGTTGATGATCACGTTGCGCAGCTTCCACTCGCCGTTGATCTTCTCCAGCGTGTATTGCACTGGATAGACCGCGCCGTTGTTGCCCTTGACGGTCATGCCGACGCTGGTGCGATCGCCGGACTCATCCTTGGCAGGATCAACGGTAATGCCCTGGTTGTTGTACTCGAGCAAAGCGTTGCCATAGAACTGGAACAGACCACGTTTGAAGTTTTCCTGGAACGTCTGCATCTGCGCAGGCGTGGCCTTGCGCGAATACTTGACGGTCATGATGCTCTTGGAAATGCCCTCGGCATCCACCACGGGACCGACAATGGTGTTCAGCGCCGTGTAGAAGTCCTGCGGATCCTTCTTGTACTTCTCTTTATTGGCCGACAGGTCGGCCAGCATCCGGTTCGTGGTGTCCTGAACCAGATCGTGCGCCGACTGTCCAGGCGCAGCGTTAGCCAGCAGTGGCAGTGTCGCGAGCAACACCAACAGGCCACGTCGCAAGGTAGAGATCATTCAAAAGCTCCTCATTTGGCGTCTTTGCTAACGGTATTGAGCAGGAATTTACCGATCAGGTCTTCCAGTACCAGAGACGACTGCGTGTCGTGGATGGTTCCACCATCCTTCAGACGGGTGTCTTCCCCGCCCACGCTGATACCGATGTACTTCTCGCCCAACAGGCCAGCGGTCAGGATAGACGCTGTGGAGTCGGTCGGCAGGTTGTCGACCTTTTTATCCACTTGCAGGGTTACCCGCCCGGTGAAGCTGTCGCGATCCAGATCGATGGCCGTGACCTTGCCGATGGTCACACCGGCCATGGTCACTTTGGCTCTGACCGTCAAACCGGCGATATTGTCGAAGTAGGCATACAGTTTATAGGTGTCGGTGGTCGAAGTCGGAGACAGGCCACTGACCCGCAGGGCAAGCAGCAACAAGGCCAGGATCCCTGCCAGCAGGAACAGGCCGACACCGATTTCCAGGGTGCGGTTTTGCATCAGAAATCTCCAAACATCAAAGCGGTCAGAATAAAGTCCAGGCCCAGTACCGCCAGCGAGGCGAATACCACGGTCTTGGTGGTGGCGCGACTGATGCCCTCGGAAGTGGGCTCACAGTCATAGCCTTGGAATACGGCGATCCAGGTCACGACGAAGGCGAAAACGATACTTTTGATGACGCCGTTGAGCACATCGCTGGTGAAGTTCACGCTGTTCTGCATGTTCGCCCAGTAGGAACCTTCATACACGCCAAGCCAGTCGACAGCCACCCACGAACCGCCCCAGATCCCCACCACGCTGAAAATCATCGCCAGCACCGGCAGGGAAATGAAACCGGCCCACAGACGCGGGGCAATAATGTATTTGAGCGGATCGACACCGATCATTTCCAGGCTGGAAAGCTGCTCGGTGGACTTCATGTTGCCAATTTCCGCGGTCAGCGCCGAACCGGCACGCCCGGCAAACAGCAAGGCGGTCACCACCGGACCCAGTTCACGCAGCAACGTCAGGGCCACCATCTGTCCCACCGCCTGCTCCGAACCGTAGCTCGACAGAATACTGAAGCCCTGCAGCGCCAGCACCATGCCGATGAAAATCCCGGACACGACGATGATCACCAGCGACATGACGCCAACCGAATGCAGCTGCTTGACCAACAGGCCAAAACCGCCGCTGATGCCGCCACGACCGAGCAGGGCGTGGAACAGGAACAGGGTCGCACGACCAAACACCGCAACGGCGTCGATCGCCGCCTCGCCGAAACGGCGTACGCGTTCTATTAATGAAATTCTGCGCATCAGCGCTTCCCCAGAAGATCTGCGCGGTAATCCGTCGCTGGAAAATGATACGGCACCGGGCCATCGGGGTTGCCGGTCATGAACTGGCGAATACGCGGCTCATCCGAATTCATCAACTCGTCCGGCGTGCCCTGCCCCAGCACCTGACCATCACCCACTACATAGATGTAGTCAGCGATGCTCGCGGTTTCGGCCAGATCGTGGGAGACCACGATACTGGTGATCCCCAGCGCATCGTTGAGCAGACGGATCAGGCGTACCAGCACGCCCATGGCGATCGGGTCCTGACCGACGAAAGGTTCGTCGTACATTAGAATCTGCGGATCGAGCGCAATTGCCCGGGCCAGCGCCACGCGACGCTTCATGCCGCCGGACAGTTCGTCGGGCATCAGCTCGATGGCGCCGCGCAGACCGACCGCCTGCAATTTGAGCAGAACGATGTCGCGGATCATTTCGTCCGGCAATTGGGTATGAACGCGCAGGGGGAAAGCGACGTTCTCGAAGACATCGAGATCGGTAAACAGCGCGCCGCTCTGAAACAGCACGCCCATGTGCTTGCGCGCATCGAACAGATCACTGCGCGACAGCGTCGGCAGGTTCTGGCCGTTGACCCAGACTTCGCCGCTGGAAGGACGCAACTGTGCACCCATCAAGCGCAACAAAGTGGTCTTGCCGCACCCGGAAGGTCCCATGATGCCGGTAACCTTGCCACGCGGGATGCGAATATCGACGTTATTGAAAATGCTGCGCGCACCGCGCTTGAAGGAGACTCCCTTCAGCTCGACCGCGTAGGCGTTATCGGCACTCATCTAAACTCCTTGCGATGCAGCCTCTCACTCGGACGCCTGGCTTTCCGCAGAAAGCACATACCTCCCGGGCAGGCCGAACTGGCGGCGAACTATATCACTGCAAAGGCCAAGCGCCCAAGGCCCATGCCCCCCTGTGTTCAGCGATATGACAGGCGCGGCCGCGCTTTTTCAGGGTTTTGGTTACGAGGAATGACAAAGCACAACGAACTTGCGTGAGGCTTTTCAACATAACCGCTATAATCGCCGCCTTTTCATCGGGCTATACGATTTCTGACATGAGCCAATCCAGCGACCTGATTCAATCGGCACAACGCACCATCCGCCTCGAAGTGGAAGCCGTACAAGGCTTGTTGCCCCATATCGACGCCGATTTCGTACGCGCTTGCGAGATGATTCTGGCCAGCAAAGGCCGTGTGGTCGTGGTCGGCATGGGCAAATCCGGGCACGTCGGCAACAAGATTGCCGCGACCCTGGCCAGCACCGGCACCCCGGCATTTTTCGTCCACCCGGCCGAAGCCAGTCATGGCGACATGGGCATGATCACCCGTGACGACGTGATTCTCGCCCTCTCCAACTCCGGCTCGACCAACGAAATCGTCACCTTGCTGCCCCTGATCAAGCGCCTGGGTATCCAGTTGATCAGCCTGACCGGCAATCCGCAGTCGCCGTTGGCCAAGGCCGCCGAAGTCAATCTCAATGTTCACGTCGAGCACGAAGCCTGCCCGCTGAACCTGGCGCCGACTTCCTCGACCACCGCAGCGCTGGTCATGGGCGATGCCCTGGCCGTGGCGCTGCTGGAAGCGCGTGGCTTCACCGCCGAAGATTTTGCTTTTTCCCACCCGGGCGGTGCCTTGGGTCGACGCCTGCTGCTGAAAGTGGAAAACGTCATGCACGCTGGGCAAGAGCTGCCGCAGGTACAACGCGGCACCCTGCTCAAGGACGCGCTCATGGAAATGACCCGCAAGGGTCTGGGCATGACCGTCATCCTTGAAGCCGATGGCAAGCTGGCCGGGATCTTCACCGACGGCGACCTGCGCCGCACCCTGGATCGCAGCATCGACATCCGCAGCGCCACCATCGACCAGGTCATGACCGCACACGGCAAGACCGCACGGCCCGAGATGCTCGCCGCCGAAGCGCTGAAAATCATGGAAGACCACCGAATCAACGCACTGGTGGTCGTGGACGAAGAAGATCGCCCGATTGGCGCCTTCAACCTCTCCGATCTGCTGCGTGCAGGAGTGATGTAATGACAAGCGATCTGCTGCAACGCGGCAAAGCGATCAAACTGGCAGTGTTCGACGTCGACGGCGTCCTCACCGACGGGCGCCTGTACTTCCTTGAAGACGGCAGCGAATTCAAGACGTTCAACACCCTCGACGGCCAAGGCATCAAGATGCTGATGAATGCTGGTGTCGAGACGGCCATCATCAGTGGCCGCAAGACGCCGGTGGTTGAGCGTCGAGCGAAGAACCTCGGCATCCCGCATCTGTTTCAGGGCCGCGAAGACAAATTGGTGGTTCTGGACGGTCTTCTGCAGCAACTGGGCCTAAGCTATGAACAGGTCGCCTACCTCGGTGACGACTTGCCTGACCTGCCGGTGATCCGCCGCGTAGGTCTGGGCATGGCCGTCGCCAATGCTGCCGATTTCGTGCGCGAACACGCCCATGGCGTCACTCGGGCCCGTGGTGGCGAAGGTGCCGCCCGCGAATTCTGCGAATTGATCCTGCGCGCCCAGGGCCGCCTCGATGCGGCCAACGCCGCGTACCTGTGAGCCAAATCATGTTTAGCAAAAAATTTCGCAACTTCCTGCTGTTCGGCTGTATCGCTGCCATGTTTGCAGCGGTCGGCTACTGGAATATCAGTCCGGAACGCTTTCTCGACAAGCCTGCAGCCAAGGCCGAAGACACTGCCATCGACTGGTACGCCACCAATACCCACACCTTTCAGTACCTCCCGGACGGCAAGCTGCAATACGAGATGACGTCGGACAAGGCCGAGCATCTGAAAGCGACGGATGTGACGCTTGTCACCAAACCCGACCTGAACATGTTCCGCGGCACCGAGTTTCCGTGGCACGTGACCAGCGAGCGCGGTGAAGTGAATTCAGGCGGCACCGAGGTCGAACTGATCGATTCCGTACGCGTCAAGCGTACTGACGAAAAGAACCGCGACACCTTGATCACCAGCACACGCATGACAGTGTTCCCGCAGCAGCAATATGCGCAGACCGCGCAACCCGTTAGAATCGACGGCGCTGGGGGTGTATCGACTGGCGTGGGAATGAAGGCGTATTTGAAGGAAAGCAGGATACACCTGCTATCTAACGTAAGAGGACAGTATGAGGCTCGTTAAAACCCTCCCTATTTTGCTCAGTCTGGGCGCAGCACTGGGAAGCGTGAGCGCCTGGGCTCTGCCGAACGATCAAGAGCAGCCCATTCGCATTCAGGCCGACGATGCCCAGATGGACGACAAGAATGGCGTTGCCACCTATAAAGGTGACGTGATCATTACCCAGGGCTCGATGAAGGTGACCGGTAATACCGTGACCCTGACTCGCACCCCGACCGGTGATATCGACGTGGTGACCTCAGTCGGCAACCTCGCCTACTTCGAACAGCTGCAGACTGCCGGCGACAAAAAACCTGTGCAGGGCTGGGGCGTGACCATCCAGTATCACGCGCAGCAGAATCGCGTCGTGCTGATCGACAAGGCCAAGGTTGTCGACAAGGACAACAACACCACTCAGGGCGAAAAAATCGTCTATGACACGGTGAAAAAACTGGCCAGCGCCGGCCGCGCTACCGGCAGTAAGGTCACCGAGGCGCGTCCGCGCATCGACATGGTGATCCAGCCGAAGCCGAAAAACGACGAGAAAAAGGCCCAGTAATGGCAACTCTGAAAGCTCAACACCTGGCCAAGGCCTATAAAAGCCGCCAGGTTGTGCGCGACGTCAGCCTGTCGATCGACAGTGGCCAGATCGTTGGCCTGCTCGGCCCGAACGGCGCCGGCAAGACGACCTGCTTCTATATGATCGTCGGCCTGGTGCAGGCCGATCAGGGCCGCGTGTTGATCGATGATCTGGACGTCAGCCATCAGCCGATGCACGGCCGCGCCAAGGCCGGTATCGGCTATCTGCCGCAAGAAGCGTCGATCTTCCGCAAACTGTCGGTGGCCGATAACATCATGGCCATCCTCGAAACCCGCGCGGAACTCGACAAGGCCGGTCGTCGCAAGGAACTGGAAAGCCTGCTGCAGGAATTCCACATCAGCCACATCCGCGACAACCTCGGCATGAGCCTGTCCGGTGGTGAACGCCGCCGGGTGGAAATCGCCCGCGCACTGGCGACCGCACCGAAATTCATCCTGCTCGACGAACCGTTCGCCGGTGTTGACCCGATCTCGGTCGGCGACATCAAGCAGATCATCCACCACCTCAAGGCCAAGGGCATCGGTGTTCTGATCACCGACCACAACGTGCGTGAGACCCTGGATATCTGCGAAACCGCCTACATCGTCAACGACGGTCAACTGATCGCCGAAGGCGATGCTGCGACCATCCTTGCCAACGATCTGGTGAAGGAAGTGTATCTGGGCCACGAGTTCCGCCTGTAAGCACCAAGGCACTTGACCAGCCTCCGGGTGCTGTATCGATGAAGCAGGCTTTTATACGCTTTTATTGTTACAGCGCTCTAGGCAAACACGACAGTTTCAGGCATATAATTTGCTTAAGTTTGGCGCTTCGGCGCCCTGTAGTGGATGGCGCATGCGCGCCGGCGAATAAGGTGTTAAGCCCCTGCCATGAAACCATCGCTAGTCTTGAGAATGGGCCAGCAGCTGACGATGACACCGCAGCTGCAACAGGCCATCCGCCTGCTCCAATTGTCGACCCTGGACCTGCAACAGGAAATCCAGGAGGCCCTGGAATCCAATCCGATGCTCGAACGCCAGGAAGAAGGCGACGACTTCGACAACTCCGATCCTTTGGCCGACAACGCCGAACAAAAGCCCAACACCGACATTCAGGAACCGTCATACCAGGAAACCGCCCCGACGGTGGACAACCTGGAGGAAGGTGAATGGAACGAGCGCATTCCCAACGAGCTGCCGGTCGACACTGCCTGGGAAGATGTCTACCAGACCAGCGCCAGCAGCCTGCCCAGCGGCGATGACGACGAGTGGGACTTCACCACCCGCACCTCTGCCGGGGAAAGCCTGCAGAGCCATTTGCTCTGGCAATTGAACCTGGCGCCGATGTCCGACACCGACCGCCTGATCGCCGTGACCCTGATCGATTGCATCAACAATCAGGGCTACCTCGACGAAACCCTCGAAGAAATTCTCGACGCCTTTGATCCGGAACTCGACATCGAGCTGGACGAGATCGAAGCCGTCCTGCACCGCATCCA
Organism: Pseudomonas sp. RSB 5.4; assembly: GCF_037126175.1. Lineage (NCBI taxonomy): Bacteria > Pseudomonadati > Pseudomonadota > Gammaproteobacteria > Pseudomonadales > Pseudomonadaceae > Pseudomonas > Pseudomonas sp. RSB 5.4. The sequence continues at coordinate 5,612,539 of NZ_CP146986.1, read as the reverse complement.
GCAGTTCGAACCCGCCGGCATCGGCGCCCGCAACCTCGGCGAATGCCTGTTGCTGCAACTGCGCCAGCTCCCGGCCAAGACTCCGTGGCTGAACGAAGCCAAGCGTCTGGTCAGCGATTACATCGATCTGCTCGGCAGCCGCGACTACAGCCAGCTGATGCGGCGTATGAAGCTCAAGGAAGATGAGCTGCGTCAGGTCATCGAACTGGTGCAGAGCCTGAATCCGCGCCCGGGCTCGCAGATCGAATCGACTGAAGCCGAGTACGTGGTGCCGGACGTCATTGTGCGCAAGGACAACGAACGCTGGCTGGTCGAGCTGAATCAGGAGTCGGTGCCCCGTCTGCGGGTCAACGCACAGTACGCCGGTTTTGTCCGTCGCGCCGATACCAGCGCCGATAACACCTTCATGCGCAATCAGTTGCAGGAAGCGCGCTGGTTCATCAAGAGCCTGCAAAGCCGCAACGAAACCCTGATGAAAGTGGCGACCCAGATCGTCGAGCATCAGCGCGGTTTCCTGGAGTACGGCGACGAAGCCATGAAGCCGTTGGTCCTGCACGACATCGCCGAGGCGGTTGGTATGCACGAATCGACGATTTCCCGCGTCACTACCCAGAAATTCATGCATACCCCACGGGGCATTTATGAACTGAAATACTTTTTCTCCAGCCACGTCAGCACCTCCGAAGGCGGCGAATGCTCGTCCACGGCGATTCGCGCGATCATCAAGAAACTGGTTGCGGCGGAAAATCAGAAAAAGCCGTTGAGTGACAGCAAGATCGCTGGTTTACTGGAGGCACAAGGCATTCAGGTGGCTCGCCGCACCGTCGCCAAGTACCGCGAATCCCTCGGGATCGCGCCTTCGAGCGAACGCAAGCGGTTGATGTAAGCCACGTTACAGCGTTCCAGTGGCAGGCTCTTCGGCCTGCCGCTTTATGCACTGGCAACGAAGGAGAAGCTGTATGCAAGTCAACATCAGTGGACACCAACTGGAAGTGACCCAACCTCTGCGTTCCTATATCGAGGAAAAACTCCAACGACTGGAGCGCCATTTCGACAAGATCACCAACGTGCAGGTCACGATGTGCGTCGAAAAGCTGAAGCAGAAAATCGAAGCCACCTTGCATATTCCCGGCAGCGAAGTGGTCGCCAACGCAGAAGATACCGACATGTACGCTGCGATCGACGCACTGACCGACAAGCTGGATCGCCAACTCAAAAAGCATAAGGAAAAGACCCAGAGCCTCCTCCAGGGCGCGACAGGTCGTTAACACCCCCAACCCATGATCCGACTTGAAAGTATCCTGACCCCCGGCCGTTCCCTGGTGAACGTGCCGGGCGGCAGTAAAAAGAAAGCCCTCGAACAGATTGCCAACCTGATCGCCCGCGAAGTGCCGGGTCTGGAGATGCAAGATGTCTTCGAGGCGCTGATCGCCCGTGAGAAACTTGGCTCCACCGGTTTCGGCAACGGCATCGCCATTCCCCACTGTCGCCTCAAAGGCTGTGAAGCGCCTGTCAGCGCTTTGATGCACCTTGATGCGCCTATCGATTTCGATGCCATCGACGGTGCGCCGGTTGACCTGCTGTTTGTCCTGCTGGTCCCGGAAGCTGCCACCGATGCCCACCTGGAATTACTGCGCCAGATCGCCAGCATGCTCGATCGCAAGGAAGTGCGCGAAAAACTGCGCAGCGCACCGAGCAACGAAGCCTTGTATCAGGTCGTCCTGAGCGAGCAAAACGGGCATTAATCATGCGCTTGATCATCGTCAGCGGCCGCTCCGGCTCGGGTAAAAGCACTGCCCTGGATGTCCTTGAGGACAACGGCTACTACTGCATCGACAACCTGCCGGCCGGTCTGCTGCCGGAACTGGCCGAACGCGCGCTGATCCACACCGAACTGGCCCAGCCGCTGGTGGCGGTGTCGATTGATGCGCGCAACCTGCCAAGCCACCTGTCGCGTTTCCCCGAGTTGCTGGAAGAAGTCCGCGCCCGGCACATCCAGTGCGATGTGCTGTATCTGGATGCCGACGAAGAAACCCTGCTCAAGCGCTTTTCGGAAACCCGCCGTCGTCACCCGCTGAGCACGGCCAACCGCTCGCTGGCCGAAGCGATCAACGACGAGACTGCCCTGCTCGGGCCGATTGCCGACCTGGCCGACCTCAAGGTCAACACCACCAATCTGAACCTGTACCAGTTGCGCGACACCATCAAGCTACGCCTGCTGAACCAGCCGGAGCCGGGCACGGCCTTCCTGGTCGAGTCGTTCGGCTTCAAGCGCGGCATGCCGGTGGATGCGGATCTGGTGTTCGACGTGCGCTGCCTGCCCAATCCGTACTGGAAGCCTGAATTGCGCGCACAATCCGGTCTCGATGCACCGGTCGCCGAATATCTGGCGGCGCAGCCGGAGGTTGACGAGATGTTTCAAGACATCTACGGCTACCTGAATAAATGGCTGCCGCGTTTTGCCGCGAGCAACCGCGCCTACGTCACCATTGCCATTGGCTGCACCGGCGGGCATCACCGCTCCGTTTACCTGACCGAACGTCTGGGTCAGGCCCTGCAGAAAACCCTGAAGAACGTCCAGGTTCGCCACCGCGACCTCACTTAAAGGATTCACACCGCGATGCCTGCTCTGGAAATCGAAATCATCAATAAGCTGGGCCTGCATGCCCGAGCGTCGGCCAAATTCGTCGGGGTAGCGGGTAAGTTCCCGGATTGCACGATCAGAGTGGGGCGCACACCCGAAACCACAGTTGATGGCAAAAGCATCATGGCGATGATGATGCTGGCCGCCGGCAAAGGCACCAAGATCTATCTGAGTACCGAAGGCCATCAGGAGCAGGAAGCGCTGGATGCGCTGGTGGCATTGATCAACAACTACTTCGATGAAGGTGGTTGATCCTGCATGGAGGGGGAGCTTGCTCCCTCTCTGCCAATCAGCCCAGCGCCGTATCCATCACCATCATCAGACAGAACCCGATCAGCAAGCCAAGACTGGCAAGCTTGTCATGACCATTGCGTCGCGACTCGGGGATCACCTCATGCGTCACCACCAGCAACATCGCCCCCGCCGCCAGCGCCAGCCCCAACGGCAACAACAGCTCCGCCAGACTGACCAGCCACGCACAGAGCAGCGCAAACACTGGCTCGACCAGCCCTGAAGCCGCCCCGATCAAGAACGCCCTGACCCGCGACATCCCCGCCCCGGCCAGCACCAGCGCAATCACCAATCCTTCTGGCACATCCTGCAAGGCAATGCCCATCGCCAGACTGTCGGCATCCGGCATGCCACCACCTGCAGAGACACCCACCGCCATGCCTTCCGGGATGTTGTGGGCAATGATGGCGAAGACGAACAGCCAGATCCGCGGCGCAATCACCGGGTGCTCAGGGGTACCGACGAGCATTTCCGGTGAGGCGCCGGACAGTTTCAGGTCCACCAGATACAAGCCGAATGCACCGAGCATGATGCCGAAGCAGATCAGCCCGCTGGCCGCCCACGGTGTCAGGCCCAGAGTTTCGGCGGCACCAATGCCCGGCACGATCAGCGAAAACGCAGTCGCTGCCAGCATCACGCCGGCGCCGAAACCCAGCAGCGTATCGCTGAGCATCTGCGGCATGCGCCGGATCACCAACACCGGCACCGCGCCGAGCGCCGTGCCGAGGGCGCAGATCGCCCCACCCTGCAAGGCCCGCGACAGCTTCGGCTGCAGATCCAGCCATTCCAGGCCGTGCGCCGCAAGCAGAGTCATGCCCGCCAGCAGCAACAGCGACCCGACCGCGTAACGAAACATGCGCCCACCGCCAATCGACAGTGTTTCAGTGCCCATAGTCAGCCCTGGATTGTTTTTATAGATGGCTTAAACCAGTGCGGCCTGATAACGCGCGGCGACTTCAGGCCAATTGATCACGTTGTAGAACGCGTTGATGTATTCCGGACGGCGGTTCTGATAACGCAGGTAGTAAGCGTGTTCCCAGACGTCCAGACCGAGAATCGGCGTATTGCCATTCATCAGCGGGCTGTCCTGATTGCCGCTGCTTTCCACGATCAGTTTCTTGTCGGGAGTGACGCTGAGCCAGGCCCAGCCGCTGCCGAAACGGGTCAGTGCGGCTTTGGTGAAGGCGTCCTTGAAACTGTCGAGGCCGCCCAGTTGCTCATCGATCGCCTTGGCCAACGCGCCATCTGGCTTGCCACCGCCATTGGGCACCATGACTTCCCAGAACAGCGAGTGGTTGGCGTGGCCACCGCCCTGGTTGATCACCGCTGCGCGGAGTTTTTCCGGCAACTGCTGGACGCTGGCGACCAGTTTTTCCACCGGCCACTCGGCGTACTCAGTGCCTTCGACGGCGGCATTGAGGTTGTTGATGTAGGTCTGGTGGTGCTTGGTGTAATGAATCTCCATGGTTTGCGCATCAATGTGCGGTTCCAGGGCGTCGTAGGCGTACGGCAAGGCAGGCAAGGTAAAAGCCATTTCAGTGGACTCCATGGTGATGTGAGGCAGGCGCGCGGCGCGCATTGCCGGTATCCGGGTGCAGCAGGCGCTGGGTGCGCGGGTATTCGCCGTGCTCGCTGATGAAATTCAGCAGTTCGACGTAGGTCTTGCTGCTCTGGCGTAGCGCCGCTTCACGCAGGGCCGGACGCAGGCGTTCGTCCTGCATGGTTTGCAACAGCCGTTGATGAATCGCGCAGAGGTACTCTGCGCTCTCCTCCGGCTGATTCAGGCGCAGGTGCAGATCCGCCAGGTTGTGGTGGGAGATGACGCAGGCCGCCACCGCTTCGTCGGCATCGGCCCAGCGCTCGAACAGCACTTGCGCCAGGGCCAGGGCCTGCAGATAAGCTTCACGGGCATCAATCAGCTCGCCCAGCATGAAGCAGCGATTGGCCCGTTCGATCGTGCGTTTCCAGTGCTCCATGGTGAACCTCCAAAGCGGTTGCGGGATTTACACGCCGCCGGCGGTGAGTTTCTCGGGGTTGAGCAACTCTTCCAGTTGGCTGCGCGACAGATCGGTGTGTTCCAGCGCGACGTCGATCACCGGACGCCCCTGTTTGTAGGCCTGCTTGGCGATTTCGGCGGCCTTCTGATAGCCGATGATCGGGTTGAGCGCGGTGACCAGAATCGGGTTGCGCGACAGTGCTTCCTTGAGCCGCGACTCATTGACCTTGAAGCTGGCGATGGCCTTGTCGCCGAGCAGACGACTGGCATTGGCCAGCAGTTCGATGCTGCTGAGCAGGTTCTGGGCGATGATCGGCAGCATCACGTTCAGTTCGAAATTGCCCGACTGGCCGGCGATGGTGATCACCGAGTCGTTGCCGATCACTTGCGCGGCGACCATCGCAGTGGCTTCCGGAATCACCGGGTTGACCTTGCCCGGCATGATCGACGAACCCGGTTGCAGCCCTTCGAGCTCGATCTCGCCGAGACCGGCAAGCGGCCCTGAGTTCATCCAGCGCAGGTCGTTGGCGATTTTCATCAGCGACACCGCGGTAGCCTTGAGCTGGCCGGAAACGGCGACGGCGGTGTCCTGCGAGCCGATCAGCGCGAACAGATCCTTGCCCGGAGTGAATTGCACATGGGTCAGCTGGCTCAGTTGGCGGCTGAAACGTGCGGCGAACTCAGGATGCGCATTGATCCCGGTACCTACCGCCGTACCGCCCTGTGCCAGCGATTGCAGGCTCGGCAGCAAATCCTGCAGGTGACCGATATTGGCCTTGAGCTGTTGCGCCCAGCCATTGAGCACCTGGCTCATGCGCACCGGCATCGCGTCCATCAAATGGGTGCGACCGGTTTTGACGTGGTGATGGACCTGTTCGGCTTTGTTTTCGATCACCTGCACCAGGTGCAGCAACGCCGGCAACAGCTGTTCGTGCAAAGCCAGGGCAGCGCTGACGTGGATGGTGGTCGGAATGATGTCGTTGCTGCTCTGTCCGCAATTGACGTGATCGTTCGGGTTGACCGGCTCGTCGAGCAGACGGCTGGCGAGGGTCGCGATCACTTCGTTGGCGTTCATGTTGGAGCTGGTGCCGGAGCCGGTCTGGAAGATATCCACCGGAAAATGCTGCATGAAGTCGCCTTCGAGCAGGCCTTGGGCCGCATCGCTGATGGCTTTGCCCTGTGCGGCGCTGATCTGGTTGAGCTCGACGTTGGCCCGGGCGGCAGCGGCTTTGGCGAGGATCAGCGCACGGATGAATTGCCTCGGCATCGGTTGGCCGCTGATCGGGAAGTTATCCACTGCACGCTGGGTCTGCGCGCCGTAGAGAGCGCCCACCGGCACCTGCAATTCGCCCATGCTGTCGCGCTCAATACGTGTCTTGGTCATCTGAAAATCCTTGCACCAGTTCAATAAGAGGAATCGAAGGAAGCAACTCGCAGGTCGCCAGTTGCCAGGTGTAGCGCTGCCAGCGCTGGAGCCGGCAGTTGCACAGCGACAGGCGCTCCATTTCACGCAGCGGGCGCCAGGCTTGATCGAGACACAGGCTGCGCCAGTGCCACGGCAACGCGATGTCGGTGGCTGTGTCGAGCAGCAGACGGAAGGAGGTTTCAGCGATGGTCCACGGGGAAGTCGCCGTACAGCAGGCCAGATAACGGCCTTCGGCCAGGTAATGTTCGATCAGGCGTGGTTCGTCAGGATCCATCGCGCAACGGATCTGGCGACTCATCCAGCGCCAGCTTTCGAGGTACGGCTGCTCGTGCAAGGCAGAACTCATGATCCGGGACTCGTTCGGAGATGAGATTTATTATTAGATGATAATGAGAACCAAAACAAGAGTACCTGATTACACAGACTCCATTGTGGGAGCGAGCCTGCTCGCGAAGGCGTCGTGTCAATCGCCGCTGCGGTCGGCTGTGAAATCGCTTTCGCGAGCAGGCTCGCTCCCACAGGGTTTTGTGGGGAGCCAAGAAAAAAGGCGCGCCACCCGATTGGGTGGCGCGCCTTTTTTGATGCCGCCGGGTTTTAGCTACCCGCGACAGTCATCCGCTCGATCAACACCGAGCCCGTGCGAATATTGCTGCGCAGCTCCAGATCATTACCGACTGCGACGATCTGCTTGAACATGTCGCGCATGTTGCCAGCGATGGTCACTTCCTGCACCGCGAACTGGATTTCGCCGTTTTCGACCCAGAAACCCGCCGCCCCGCGCGAATAATCGCCGGTGACCATGTTCAAGCCATGGCCCATCAATTCGGTGACCAGCAGCCCACGGCCCATGCGCTTCAACAGCGCCGCCTGGTCTTCGTCACCGTGAGTGACGAACAGGTTGTGCACGCCACCCGCGTTGGCAGTGCTCGGCATGCCGAGTTTGCGCCCGGAGTACGTGCCGAGGATGTACGACACCAGTTCGCCCTTCTCGACGAACGGCTTGGCGTAAGTGGCCAGACCATCGCCGTCGTAGGACGCACTGCCCATGGCGCGCATCAGGTGCGGACGCTCGTCGATGGTCAGCCATTCCGGAAACAGCTTCTGCCCCAAAGTGCCTTCGAGAAACGACGATTTGCGGTACAGGCTGCCGCCAGAAACCGCCGACAGGAAGCTACCGAACAACCCGCCCGCCAGCTCGGCGGAAAACAGCACCGGCACTTCGCAGGTCGGCACCGGACGCGCGCCCAGGCGGCTCGCGGCGCGTTGCGCGGCACGCTGGCCGATGCTCACCGGATCCGCCAGCAAGCTGCCCTGACGGTTCACGTCATACCAGTAATCGCGCTGCATCTGGCCATCGGCTTCGGCGATCATCACGCAGCTCAGGCTGTGCCGGGTCGACGCGTAACCGCCGATGAAACCGTGGCTGTTGCCATACACACGGCAGCCCTGATGCGTGCTGAGGGTAGTGCCGTCGGCGTTCTTGATCCGCGCATCGGCGTCGAACGCGGCCGCTTCACAGATCAGCGCCTTCTCGATGGCCTGCTCAGGGGTGATGTCCCACTCGTGAAACAGATCGAAATCCTGCTGATCCCTGGCCATCAGTGCCGCATCAGCGAGGCCCGAAGCTTCGTCTTCAGAGGTGTGTTTGGCGATGGCCAGTGCAGCGGCAACGGTTTCGCGAATCGCGTCAGGGCCGGTGGCGGAAGTGCTGGCCGAGCCTTTGCGCTGGCCAACATACAAGGTGATGCCAAAACCCTGATCGCGATTGAACTCGACCGTCTCGACCTCACGCTGGCGCACCGAAGTCGACAAACCTTGCTCCAGCGACACGGCGACTTCGCAGGCGCTGGCGCCCTGACGCTTGGCTTCGGCGATGATCTGCTCGACCTGTTCCTGCAGTGCCGGCAATGCCTGCGGGCCGACGCTTTGAACTGCACTCATGCTCATCTCCACTCAAATTCTGCTTTCGGCTGGGGTCATCGAGCGACCGGGCCGGACAAGCGGCCCCCGACTGGTTATCATGGCGGCGTTTCTTTGCGGACTGCCACCATGGTTGATTCTTACGACGACTCCCTCGATACGGGAGAAAAAAGCAAATCTCAGGTCAAACGCGAGCTGCATGCTCTGGTTGACCTTGGCGAGCGCCTTACGACACTCAAGCCCGACTTGCAGGCAAAACTGCCATTGACCGACGCTTTGCGCCGGGCCCTGGCCGATGCGCCCAAGCACACCGCGAACATCGCGCGTAAACGGCACCTGCAGTTCATCGGCAAACTGATGCGCGATCAGGACACTGACGCGATTCTGGTATTGCTCGATCAACTCGATGCCTCCACCCGTCAGTACAACGAGCGTTTCCACAACCTCGAACGCTGGCGTGACCGCCTGATCGCCGGTGACGATGCCGTGCTGGAGAAATTCGTCGTCGAGTACCCGGACGCCGATCGCCAACAACTGCGTTCCCTGATCCGTCAGGCTCAGCACGAGGTTGCGCAAAACAAACCTCCTGCTTCCAGCCGCAAGATCTTCAAGTACATCCGTGAGCTGGACGATACGCAACGCGGCCTGCGTTGATAGTCGTCAGCGGGTGGCCGCAATGCGCGCCACCCGAAGCTCCACCTCTTCTTAGGCGCCCGTGCCACCCACGGTGATCGCATCGATTTTCAGCGTCGGCTGACCGACACCCACCGGCACCGACTGCCCATCCTTGCCGCACGTGCCCACACCGCTGTCCAGCGCCAGATCGTTACCGACCATCGACACCCGGCTCATCGCCTCGGGACCGTTGCCGATCAACGTCGCGCCCTTGACCGGCGCAGTGATCTTGCCGTCCTCGATCAGGTACGCCTCGCTGGTGGAAAACACGAATTTGCCGCTGGTGATGTCGACCTGACCGCCGCCAAGGTTGGCGCAGTAGATGCCTTTCTTCACCGAAGCGATGATTTCCGCCGGATCGCTCTCGCCGCCCAACATGTAGGTGTTGGTCATGCGCGGCATCGGTAGATGCGCATAAGACTCGCGACGACCGTTACCGGTACGGGCCACGCCCATCAGGCGCGCATTGAGCTTGTCCTGCATGTAGCCCTTGAGCACGCCGTTCTCGATCAGCGTGGTGCACTCGGTCGGGGTGCCTTCGTCGTCGACGCTCAGCGAACCGCGACGACCGCTCAACGTGCCGTCATCGACAATGGTGCAGAGCTTGGAAGCGACCATTTCGCCCATCCGCCCGCTGTAGGCCGAACTGCCCTTGCGGTTGAAGTCGCCTTCCAGACCGTGACCGACCGCTTCGTGCAGGAGCACGCCGGACCAGCCCGAGCCGAGGACGACAGGCAAGGTGCCGGCCGGTGCCGGAATCGCTTCGAGGTTCACCAGGGCCTGACGCAGCGCTTCACGGGCATAACCCATGGCACGGTCTTCGGCGAGGAAATAACGGTAGTCGGTACGCCCGCCGCCGCCATGCCCACCGCGCTCGCGACGACCATTCTGCTCGACGATCACGCTGACGTTGAAACGCACCAGCGGTCGCACATCAGCGGCCAGGCCTCCGTCGGTGGACGCCACCAGAATCCGCTCCCAGACCCCGGCCATGCTCACGCTGACCTGCTGAATCCGTGGGTCGAGGGCGCGGGTAGCGACGTCGATGCGCTTGAGCAGCTCGACTTTCTCGGCGCGGCTCAACACTTCCAGCGGATTGTCCGGCGCATACAACTGCGCGACATCCTGAGTGCTGAACGCCTGCACCGTGCCGTTCTGCCCGGCGCGGGAGATCGAACGCGCGGCACGAGCCGCAGCGCCCAGCGCTTCAAGGGTGATCGCGTTGCTGTAGGCAAAACCGGTCTTCTCACCGGACTGCGCACGAACGCCAACACCCTGATCGAGGTTGAAGCTGCCTTCCTTGACGATGCCGTCTTCCAGCGACCACGACTCGGAGATCTGACCCTGGAAATACAGGTCGGCAGCATCGATGCCCGGGCCTGCCAGATCGCCGAGCACGCCTTGCAGGCTCTCGATCGTCACGCCGCCGGGCGCCAACAGGTGATCACTGACTGAGGACAACAACTCGCTCATAGGTTTACGCCTTAAATTCATGTTCTGAAGCAGGCCGCTGTGCGCCCTGCGAGAAAAACCGCCGATGACTCGTCACCGGCATTCGCGCCCTGATGGACGCTTGTTCATCACTGTCGCGTTCGGCCAACAACACCGCTTCGCCTTGATCCTGATGCGCCAGCACGCGGCCCCACGGGTCGACAATCGCCGCATGACCGAAGGTTTCCCGCGGCCCCGGATGGGTTCCGCCCTGCGCTGCTGCCAACACATAACACTGGGTCTCGATGGCCCGGGCGCGAATCAGCACGTCCCAGTGCGCCGCACCGGTCACCGCGGTAAAGGCCGATGGAGCGGTGATCAACTCGGCACCGGCGGCGCGCAGTTCACTGTACAGCTCCGGGAAGCGCAAGTCGTAACACACGCTCAGACCGACGCGGCCGACCGGCGTATCCGCCACCACCACGCCACTGCCATAAGCATAGTCATCGGATTCGCGATACCGCCCGCGATTGTCCGCCACATCGACATCGAACAGGTGCAGCTTGTCATACCGCGCGACGGTTTCACCCTGATCGTTGACCAGCAGCGAACAGGCGTGGGACTTGGCCTGCGGTTGCCCGAGCGGCGGCAACGGCAAGGTACCGGCCACTATCCATAACTTGAGGTCACGGGCGGTCTGTTTCAACCACGGCAGGATCGGCCCTTCGCCGAGCGCTTCGGCGCGGCCGATGTCGGCGATATCGCGACGGCCCATGGCAGCGAAGTTTTCCGGCAGCACCGCCAGCTTCGCGCCGCCGGCCGCGGCCTGTTCGAGCAGGCGTCGAGCCTGCGCCAGATTGGCCAGCACATCACTCTGGCTGACCATTTGAATCACCGCTAAAGACATGGCGCGCTCCGCAACAGGTATGCGGCCATGCTACTCCATAGGCTTGGGATATGGCTGTTCAAAAAGGCTTGTCGAAGGTGATTTTCGGTTCTTTCCACGGGCCTTTGACGGTGTACTTGACGCTGGCGAAGCGTGCCACACGGTCACCGATCAGCTTATCGATCAGGAACAACGCCCCGCCCACCGCCGGCGCGCCGACAATCAACGCGGCAATCGGCAGGTTGTTGGTCACCGGCAAGGTCACCAGCAATTTCGCATCGACCTGCTCACGCACCAGATCCAGCGTACCGTTGAGTTCGAGATTGCTCGACGGCCCGGTCAGGCGAATCGGCTCGCGAGTGTCATAGACACCGGCGTTGGCCACCAGCAGGCCCTTGACCCGGTCGTAGCTCAGGCCCTTGCCGAACAAGTCGGAGAAATCCAGACGCAGGCGGCGGCCGATGGAGTTGAAGTTGAGCAGACCGAACACCCGCAACGCCTGCGCGCCGCCCTCCACTTCAACGAACTGACCTTTATTGAGCGAGGCATCCAGCGTGCCCGAGAAACGCTTGGTCGCCAGCCATGCCGGCGAACCGGGCCAGCGGCCATCGACGTCCATGTGAAACTCTTCACTGGTCACGCTCGGGGCAAAGCCCCAGCCCTTGAGCACATCGGCGAGGTTCTTGCCGCTGATCCGGCCCTTGAACCAACTGTTGGTCGACCCCGGCGTACCTTCCCAGCCGCCATTACCCTGCAACAGGATGCCCTTGAGGCCCATGTCCATATTGTTCAGGGCAATGCCTTTGGCCGTTGGCCGCACCTTGAGCGACCAGCCGCCCACTAGATCCGGGCCGAGGTACAACTGATTGATGGTGATATCCAGCGCAGGAATCTTCGTCGGGTCGACCGAAACCAGCGGGTCGGGCGAGTTCTCGTCAGCCTGCACCGTCGGATCCGGCGCCGGCAGGCGCACGTATTGCAGATTGACCCCAATCGGTGCGCCCTTGGCATCAGGCAGGCTGGCCGAGCCCTTGGCCTGCTGGCTGTCGAGCGACAGATTCCAGGCCCACGGTTTGCGGTTGACCTGCACTGCCGCCTGATCGAGCGTGGTGCCAAAAGCGGTGAGCTTGCCCACCTTGAAGTCGGCACTGTTGAGCAGTTGCTTGGCGCTGCCACCCGGGTCGTTGCCGGCGTATTTGCTGACCAGATCCTGCCACGGTGCGACGTCCAGCTCCGACAGCACACCACGAATGCGCAAACCCTTGGCCTCCGGCAGAACCGCATCGCCCGTACCGAGGAACAATTCGCCGCGGCCATCGGCGAAATTGCTCGGTGGCGCCGCGAAAGTGAAACTGGCCAGCTGATCGTAGCTGACCCAGTAGCGCCGCTCCGGACCTTGCAGGGTCATGCGGAATACCGTGTCCCGGCCCTGCTGGGCCGACATGCCGAACGGTGCCGGCAGATCCACCGCCACACCTTTCATGTTGGAGCCGACCGTCAGCTGGCTGTCGCTGCCGTCGAGGTTGACCTGCAACTGATAGGGAATGGTCCCGGACACCGGCAACGGCTGAGTCACGCCCAGCCAGTCAGTGAGTTTTTTCACCTCAACCTGCCCAGAGGCGGCGACCCGGGTCTTGATCTTGTTGGCGCTGCCATCGGCAAAAATCTGCGCGGTCACTGGCTTGTCGAACGCCTGCGCCGCGATGTTCTGCCCGCTCAGCCCCTTGGCGCTGTCAAAACGGAAATCGCCTTTGAGCTGGCTCAGTTCAAGTTTCGGCTCTGCCAGTTTCAGGCGCGCATTGGCAGTCTTGAAGTCGACGACAATCTTCGGCTGATCACCCTTTTCCAGCGGAATATCGAGTTTGACCTTGCCCTGCAGATCGCCCTCGCCTTCCCAGCCGGCGAAGGTTTCGCCGGTGCCGATCGGCGCGGTCTGCAGTATTTTCAGTCCGTCGCCCAGCCCACCGGAAAAACCGCCGTCGAGAAACAGATGGGTATGTTGTCCGGCCTGCACATGGGGAATGTTGACGAAGACGTCACTGACCTGCGTGTCGAGCAACTGGCCCTTGTCGGCCACGATGCGCACGCCGCTGTCCTCGATGAACACGTCGCCGCTGACCTTGCTCACATGCGGCCAGCCCGGCTGGAACGCCAGTTCGGCGTCATGCACCTTGAAGAACAGGCTGATGCTGCGATCGACATCCTTGGCATTTTTGTTCAACGAGCCCTGGTACTGGAAGAACCCCTGGTCCACGGCGCCTTTGAGGATCGCCGTGCGTAACCACTCGTCGAGGGCCGGGCTCAAGACTTCGGGCAGGTATTTGGCGGTGTAGCGACCGTCGCCATCGACCAGCCCTACGCGCAGGTCCATGTAGTCTTCCTGGCTATGGTCGAAGTGCAGGCGGATCAGGAAGTCGCCGGCAATCTTGCCCTCTTCGCCCAGCACTTTCAGGTAAGGCGCGATCAGGGTGAAACCGTCTTTGTCGAGTTTCCAGGTCAAGCGGGCGTTGGCCTGAATGTATTGCCATGGCTTGGCGAAGATCGGGTCGAGGTGCAGGACGAAATCCTTACTGTCCATGCGCAGTTCACCGCCGTCGAGGTTGCCGCTGAGACTGCCACTGACGTTTCGCGCCGCCGGGGCACCGTGATAGGCATCGAAACCGACATTATCGAGGTTGGCAGCGAAGCCGAATTTCGAGCCGTCGGTGGCGTTCGGGCGAAAATCCAGCAGCACGTTGCGCAGTCCGCCCGTCACCTTCAGGTGGTCGACGACCGTGGCGACGCTTTCGGGCAACGGCCCCAGCGCATTGAGCAACGGCGTGAGCGGTGTCAGATCAAGGCGATCGGCCTGCAAGTGCCACAGTTCATCGGCTTTATCGGTGGCCAACGTCTGCTTGAGCTGCACATGGGATTCCCAGCGGGTCTCGCCGAAATTCATCGCCAACGAATCGAGGGTAACGATCGCGCCCTCGTCATCCCGCTGGTAATAACCGTTGAGCGCCAGATTGCTGATCTTGATCGGTTTACGCTCGGCATAAGCGCCGGTCACCTGCGGCGCATTCAAACGCACGGCGGCGCTTTGCAGGGCGCCGTCGTTCCAGTTCACCCACAGCTCGCCGCCGGCCTTGATCTGGGAAAAATTCCACTGCTGGGTCAAGCTCTCGGGCAGCCACTTTGACCAATCGCTTTGCGGCAGGCTGACATAACCCTCCACCGAACTGTCGGGCAATTGAGAGGGGCGAATCCGTGTACGCAGGCTCATCGCCACCGGCTGCCCGTCGGGCAAGGTCAGACGGGCGTCGAGACGCTGACGGCTGCTGCCGGTTTTCAGATTGAGGCCGACGTAGGTAAAGGTCATCGGCGCCTGATCCAGCGGCTGCACGGTCACCTGACTGTCGAGCACCGACAGTTGCTGAATGATCTGCGAGCGATTGAACAATTGTTCGGGATCAAGCGGCTGGTCGTTCTGCACTGGCAGGCCTTCCAGTGCCCAGGTGCCGTCCTGCGTTTGCTTGACGCTGATCTTCAGGCCGTTCAGTTCCAGGTGGGCGATGCGTACTTCGCGCGCCAGCACACTGGCCCAGAGATCAGGCACCACGCGCACCCGATCCAGGCGCAAGGCATTGGCACCGTCACCGACCATCACATCGTGGGCCAGCAGAATCGGCGCGAATCCGCTCCAGCTGCCTTCCAGTCCGCCGATCTGCAATGGCATGCCGAGCGCGGCCGTGGCCTTGTCTTCGATATCGGTGCGGTATTCCGCCACCAGCGGCGTCAGTTCCCGACCGAGGCTGACGTACAACGCCATCAGCACCAGAACCAACGCGCACAGGCCCAGCCCCCAGCGGGTCAGTGCGGCCAAAATGCGTGTCAGACGCTCCATGTCAGTTGGCTCCCATGGCAATAAAACTACTAAAAGCTGAGGCCAGCCGTTGTGGATTAAATGTGCTGCAGGGGTTCAGAGCAGCACCACGTCATATTGTTCCTGGGAATACATGGTTTCGACCTGAAAGCGTATGGTGCGGCCGATGAACCCTTCAAGCTCGGCGACGTTACCGGATTCTTCGTCGAGTAGCCGATCCACCACTTTCTGGTTCGCCAATACCCGATAGCCCTCAGCCTGATAGGCCCGGGCTTCACGCAGAATCTCGCGGAAAATCTCGTAACAGATGGTTTCCGGAGTCTTCAACTTGCCACGCCCCTGGCAACTGCTGCACGGCTCGCACAGCACTTGTTCAAGACTTTCACGGGTGCGCTTGCGGGTCATCTGCACCAGGCCCAACTCGGTGATGCCGATGATGTTGGTCTTGGCGTGATCACGTTCGAGCTGTTTTTCCAGGGTGCGCAGCACCTGACGCTGATGTTCTTCATCTTCCATGTCGATGAAGTCGATGATGATGATCCCGCCCAGATTGCGCAGGCGCATCTGCCGGGCAATCGCGGTGGCCGCTTCGAGGTTGGTCTTGAAGATGGTTTCTTCGAGATTGCGGTGGCCGACGAACGCGCCGGTGTTGACGTCGATGGTGGTCATGGCTTCCGCCGGATCGACCACCAGATAACCGCCGGACTTGAGCGGCACTTTGCGCTCAAGGGCTTTCTGGATTTCGTCTTCGACGCCATACAGGTCGAAAATCGGCCGCTCGCCCGGATAGTGTTCCAGACGATCGGCGATTTCCGGCATCAGTTCGGCGACGAACTGCGTGGTTTTCTGGAAGGTTTCCCGGGAATCGATACGGATCTTCTCGATCTTCGGGCTGACCAGATCGCGCAAGGTGCGCAGGGCCAGACCGAGGTCTTCGTAGATCACACTCGGCGCGCCGATGGTCTGGATCTGCGCATTGATCTGATCCCACAGACGGCGCAGGTAGCGGATGTCCATGAGGATCTCATCGGCCCCGGCCCCCTCGGCGGCAGTACGCAGGATGAAGCCACCGGCCTCTTTGATCCCTTCCTTGGCCACACAATCGCTGACCACTTGCTTGAGGCGTTCGCGCTCCGCTTCGTCTTCAATTTTCAGGGAAATGCCGACATGGGCGGTGCGCGGCATGTACACCAGATAACGCGACGGAATCGACAGCTGAGTCGTCAGTCGTGCACCTTTCGAGCCGATCGGATCCTTGGTGACCTGCACCACCAGACTCTGGCCTTCGTGCACCAGCGAACTGATGCTTTCCACCGCCGGGCCTTCGCGCAGGGAGATTTCCGAAGCGTGAATGAAGGCCGCACGATCCAGACCGATGTCGACGAATGCCGCCTGCATACCCGGCAGCACCCGGACAATCTTGCCTTTATAGATGTTGCCGACGATCCCGCGCTTTTGCGTGCGCTCAACATGGACTTCTTGCAGCACACCGTTTTCGACCACCGCCACGCGCGATTCCATCGGCGTGATGTTGATCAGAATCTCTTCACTCATGGCAGGGTCTCGTTCAGGCATGTTCACGATAATGGCCGCATCTTGATTCGTACGACGCTCATTGCGCGTTCAGGTTTTGCCAACAGGGTATGCCGAAATGGCCCAACAGTTCTGCGGTTTCGCAAACCGGCAGCCCGACCACCGCCGAATAGCTGCCATTGAGCCCGGCGACAAACACCGCGCCGAGGCCCTGAATGCCATAACCGCCGGCCTTGTCCCGGGGTTCGCCACTGGCCCAGTAGGCCGCCGCTTCTTCGCGGCTGATCGGGCGGAACCGCACCAGACTGCGCACCACGTGCGACTCACAGCGCTCGCCTTCCAGCACGGCGATGGCGGTCAGCACTTCATGCTCCTTGCCGGACAACATCATCAGCATGGCGCATGCATCGGCTTCGTCCACCGGTTTGCCAAGAATTTTGCCGTCGAGCACCACCGCGGTGTCCGCGCCCAGAACGCAAAACGCCGCCTCGGACACCCGCGTGCGTCGACCGGCCTCGGCCTTGCCACGCGCGAGGCGCTCGACATAGGCCGAGGGCGATTCTTCGGGAAGCGGGGTTTCATCGATGTCCGCACTGATGGCGGCGAACGGCACGCCGATCTGCGTGAGCAACTCACGCCGACGCGGCGAACCAGAGGCGAGGTAAAGCGGCTTCATCAAGACATCTCCCTTGTCGAGGTGCGGGCACATGCCTGACCGAATCAGTTGATTTTGTAGCGGCGGCGCAATCCACGCAAAGCAAAGCTGACCCAAGGCCAGAGCAAGGCGCTGGTCAAGGCTGGCAGCACCAGCGCCAGAGTTGGCTGGCGGTTGCCGGTCAGGGCACTCAGCCACAGTTGAACCAACTGAGCGAGGCCGAAGATCACCAGGATCACCAGGCATTGCTGCCACATCGGGAACATCCGCAGGCGTTGCTGCAAGGACAGCACCAGGAAGGTGATCAGGGTCAGGATCAAGGCGTTCTGCCCAAGCAGCGTGCCGTACAGCACGTCTTCGGCCAACCCCAGGCAAAACGCCGTGACCATGCCCACGGTTTGAGGCAGGGCCAACGCCCAGAATGCCAGCAGCAGCGCCAGCCAGAGCGGACGCAGGATTTCCATGAATTGCGGCATCGGCGACACGCTGAGCAGCAGACCGATGAGAAATGTCAGCCAGACCATCCAGCCGTTACGGGAAGCAGTAGCCCCAACCATTATTCTTGTCTCCCGGTATTGGCCGGCGCGGTGACCGGCGGTTTCGCCGCCGGACGCGCAGCAGGCTGGGACGCCGGCGGTTTACTCGCTGCCGCAGGCTTGGTCGCAGGCGGTTTGCTCGCTACCGGTTTGGCCGGCGTAGTGCTGGCCGCGGCGGCAGGTGCTGCGGGGGCGGTTGTTGCTGCAGCGGCAGCCGGGCTGTTGACGATTTTCGGCACTGTGGCCGGAAGCACCGGGCCACCGCCCTGCGCATCAAGATTTTCCTGGGCCTGCGCCGCATCGTTGGCGCGCTCTTCGGCGGTGCGGTTGTCGCTGAACACCAGCAGCAGATAACGGCTGCGGTTCAGCGCAGCGGTCGGCACCGCGCGGACAATCGCGAAAGGCTGGCCTGAATCGTGGATGACTTCCTTGACCGTCGCCACCGGATAACCGGCCGGGAAGCGCTGACCGAGGCCGGAGCTGACCAACAGGTCGCCTTCCTTGATGTCGGCGGTATCGGCAACGTGCCGCAGTTCCAGGCGTTCCGGGTTGCCGGTACCGCTGGCAATCGCCCGCAGACCGTTACGGTTCACCTGTACAGGAATGCTGTGAGTGGTGTCGGTCAGCAGCAGCACCCGGGAGGTGTACGGCATCAACTCGACCACCTGGCCCATCAGACCGCGTGCATCGAGCACCGGCTGACCGAGCACCACGCCATCGCGCTCACCTTTATTGATGATGATGCGATGGGTGAAGGGATTGGGGTCCATGCCGATCAACTCGGCCACTTCGACCTTTTCGTTGACCAGTGCAGAGGAATTGAGCAACTCGCGCAGCCGCACGTTCTGCTCGGTGAGGGCGGCAAGCTTTTGCATGCGGCCCTGCAACAGCAGGTTTTCGGTCTTGAGTTTTTCGTTTTCGGCGACAAGCTCGGTACGACTGCCGAACTGACTGGCGACCCCTTCCCACAGCCGTCCGGGCAGGTCGGTGATCCAGTAGGCGTCCATCAACACCAGCGACGCTTGTTTGCGCGCGGGTTTGAGCAGGTCGAAGCGGGCATCGACCACCATCAGCGCGACCGACAGCACGGCCAGCACCAACAGGCGCACACCCAACGAAGGGCCTTTGGCGAAAAGCGGTTTAATAAGCCGCTCCTCCCAGGCAAATGTTCTGTTTATTCATACGGCATCAAACCGGCCTGGATGAAGACTGACAGAAGATAAACGCCAACAGGCAGCACTGCAAAGTGCTGCCTGTGCGCTCACCCACGTATTGCAACCCAGCGCTTATTCGCTGGAGAGCAGGTCCATGGTGTGCTTGTCCATCATTTCCAATGCACGGCCACCGCCGCGAGCAACACAGGTCAGCGGATCTTCGGCAACGATCACCGGCAGACCGGTTTCCTGAGCCAGCAGCTTGTCGAGGTCACGCAGCAGCGCGCCACCACCGGTCAGCACCAGGCCACGCTCGGCGATGTCGGAAGCCAGTTCCGGCGGCGATTGCTCCAGCGCGCTTTTCACCGCCTGAACGATAGTAGCCAGCGACTCTTGCAGAGCTTCCAGCACTTCATTGGAGTTCAGGGTGAATGCGCGTGGAACGCCTTCGGCAAGGTTACGACCGCGAACGTCGACTTCGCGCACTTCGCCGCCCGGGTAGGCCGTACCGATTTCCTGCTTGATGCGCTCGGCAGTCGATTCACCGATCAGGCTGCCGTAGTTGCGGCGCACGTAGGTGATGATCGCTTCGTCGAAGCGGTCGCCGCCGACGCGGACGGATTCGGCGTAGACCACACCGTTCAGGGAGATCAGCGCGATTTCAGTGGTACCACCACCGATATCGACGACCATCGAACCGCGTGCTTCTTCAACCGGCAGGCCGGCACCGATCGCAGCAGCCATTGGCTCTTCGATCAGGAACACTTCACGGGCACCGGCACCAAGGGCCGATTCACGGATGGCACGACGCTCGACCTGGGTGGATTTGCATGGAACGCAGATCAGCACACGAGGGCTGGGCTGCAGAAAGCTGTTTTCGTGCACCTTGTTGATAAAGTATTGCAGCATCTTTTCGCAGACGCTGAAGTCGGCGATCACGCCGTCCTTCATCGGACGAATGGCAGCAATGTTGCCCGGCGTACGACCGAGCATGCGCTTGGCTTCGGTGCCGACAGCTACGACACTTTTCTGGTTACCGTGTGTCCGAATGGCCACAACCGATGGCTCATTCAGGACGATACCGCGCTCGCGCACGTAAATAAGGGTGTTGGCAGTGCCCAGGTCAATGGAAAGATCGCTGGAAAACATGCCACGCAGTTTCTTGAACATGGGAAAGGGACCCTAGGCAACGCGTGGGTAAAAAAGTGCGGCAAACTCTAACAACGACAGGGATTTTGGGCAAGGCGCCAATATGTTAAATTGGCCGCTTTTCTGTGCACCAAGCCCCACAATCGCGGCCTTATGACCGTAGAAGTGCGGTAGTGTTCCGACAATCTAACACACGGACGCCGTCCGTTCTGTTTTCCACTGGAGAATCCCGATGGCGCTAGAACGCTCCGACGTGGAAAAAATCGCACATCTGGCCTGCCTTGGCCTGAATGATGCCGATCTTCCGCACATTACTTCCGCCCTCAACAGCATTCTCGGGCTGGTCGACGAAATGCAGGCCGTTGATACCGACGGTATCGAGCCTTTGGCCCACCCGCTGGAAGCCAGTCAGCGCCTGCGCGCCGACGTCGTGACCGAGACCAATCACCGCGAGGCCTATCAGTCCATCGCACCAGCGGTCGAAAACGGCCTGTATCTG
This sequence comes from Pseudomonas sp. RSB 5.4, assembly GCF_037126175.1. Classification (NCBI taxonomy): domain Bacteria; kingdom Pseudomonadati; phylum Pseudomonadota; class Gammaproteobacteria; order Pseudomonadales; family Pseudomonadaceae; genus Pseudomonas; species Pseudomonas sp. RSB 5.4. Next base: position 5,591,882 of record NZ_CP146986.1, on the reverse strand, counting down.
GTTCCGAAAGTCATCGACTAAAGGGAAAGAGCCTGCAATGCATCAAATGACTCTGGCCGAGATCGCCCGCGGTCTCGCCGATAAAAAGTTTTCCTCCGAAGAGCTGACCAAAGTCCTGCTGGCGCGTATTACCCAGCTCGACCCGCAGCTCAACAGTTTCATCAGCCTCACCGAAGAGCTGGCACTCGAGCAGGCGAAAGCCGCCGACGCGCGCCGGGCCAACGGTGAGAGCGGCGCCCTGCTCGGCGCGCCGATCGCCCACAAGGACCTGTTCTGCACCCAGGGCATCCGCACCAGCTGCGGCTCGAAGATGCTCGACAACTTCAAAGCCCCGTACGATGCCACCGTGGTCGCGAAACTGGCCGCTGCCGGTGCCGTGACTCTGGGCAAGACCAACATGGACGAATTCGCCATGGGTTCGGCCAACGAGTCGAGCTGGTACGGCGCGGTGAAAAACCCGTGGAACCTGGAACACGTGCCGGGCGGTTCGTCCGGTGGTTCGGCAGCGGCAGTTGCCGCTCGTCTGTTGCCGGCGGCCACGGCCACCGACACCGGTGGTTCGATTCGTCAGCCAGCTGCATTCACCAACCTCACCGGCCTGAAACCGACCTACGGTCGTGTTTCGCGCTGGGGCATGATCGCTTACGCCTCCAGCCTCGATCAGGGCGGCCCGTTGGCGCGCACTGCCGAGGACTGCGCAATTTTGTTGCAAGGTATGGCCGGGTTCGACCAGAACGATTCCACCAGCATCGATGAGCCGGTTCCGGATTACTCCGCCAGCCTCAACACATCGCTGCAGGGCCTGCGCATCGGCGTGCCGAAGGAATACTTCAGCGCCGGTCTCGACCCGCGCATCGCCGACCTGATCCAGAACAGCATCAAAGAGCTGCAGAAGCTCGGTGCCGTGATCAAGGAAATCAGCCTGCCGAACATGCAGCACGCGATCCCTGCGTACTACGTGATCGCCCCGGCCGAGGCCTCCTCGAACCTGTCGCGTTTCGACGGCGTGCGTTTCGGCCATCGCTGCGAGAACCCGGAAAACCTGATCGACCTGTACAAGCGCTCGCGTGGCGAAGGCTTCGGGCCGGAAGTGCAGCGCCGGATCATGGTCGGTGCCTACGCGCTGTCCGCCGGTTACTACGACGCCTACTACCTGAAAGCGCAGAAGATCCGTCGCCTGGTGAAGAACGACTTCATGGCGGCCTTTAATGAAGTCGACATCATCCTCGGCCCAACCACGCCGAACCCGGCCTGGAAGCTCGGCGCCAAGAACAGCGACCCGGTCGCTGCCTATCTGGAAGACGTCTACACCATCACCGCCAACCTCGCGGGCCTGCCAGGCCTGTCGATGCCGGCCGGTTTTGTCGACGGTCTGCCGGTTGGCGTGCAGTTGCTTGCGCCGTATTTCCAGGAAGGCCGTTTGCTCAATGTTGCGCACCAGTATCAGTTGAACACTGACTGGCACACCCGCACCCCAACCGGCTTCTGAGGAGACACACATGCAATGGGAAGTCGTGATCGGGCTGGAGATTCACACTCAGCTCACTACCCGGTCGAAAATCTTTTCCGGTAGTTCCACTCAGTTCGGCTCCGAGCCGAACACCCAGGCCAGCCTGATCGACCTGGGCATGCCCGGCGTATTGCCGGTGCTGAACCAGGAAGCGGTGCGCATGGCGGTGATGTTCGGTCTGGCGATTGACGCCGAGATCGGTCAGCACAACGTGTTCGCCCGCAAAAACTACTTCTACCCGGATCTGCCGAAAGGCTACCAGATCAGCCAGATGGAATTGCCGATCGTCGGCAAGGGCCACCTGGACATCGCACTGGAAGACGGCACCGTCAAACGTGTCGGCATCACCCGCGCGCACCTGGAAGAAGACGCCGGCAAGAGCCTGCACGAAGAATTCAACGGTGCCACCGGCATCGACCTGAACCGTGCCGGCACACCGCTGCTGGAAATCGTTTCCGAGCCTGACATGCGCAGCGCCAAGGAAGCCGTGGCTTACGTCAAGGCGATCCATGCGCTGGTGCGTTACCTGGGCATCTGTGACGGCAACATGGCCGAAGGTTCGCTGCGTTGCGACTGCAACGTGTCGGTACGGCCGAAAGGCCAGGTCGAGTTCGGCACCCGCTGCGAAATCAAGAACGTCAACTCGTTCCGCTTCATCGAGAAGGCGATCAACTCCGAGATCCAGCGTCAGATCGAGCTGATCGAAGACGGCGGCAAAGTGATCCAGCAGACACGTCTGTACGATCCGAACAAGGACGAAACCCGTCCGATGCGCTCCAAAGAGGAAGCCAACGACTACCGTTACTTCCCCGACCCGGACCTGCTGCCAGTGGTCATCGAAGAGTCGTTCCTCGGCGAGGTGCGTGCCACTCTGCCGGAACTGCCACCGCAAAAACGCGAGCGCTTCCAGAGCCAGTTCGGTCTGTCGGCCTACGACGCCAACGTGCTGGCCACCAGCCGTGAGCAAGCGGACTACTTCGAGAAAGTCGCCGCCATCGGCGGCGACGCCAAACTGGCGGCGAACTGGGTGATGGTCGAGTTGGGCAGCCTGCTCAACAAGCAAGGCCTGGACATCGAGGATTCGCCGGTTTCCGCTGAATTGTTGGGCGGCATGCTGCAGCGCATCAAGGACAACACCATCTCCGGCAAGATCGCCAAAGTGGTGTTCGAAGCGATGGCCAACGGCGAAGGCACGGCGGACGAGATCATCGACAAGCGCGGTCTCAAGCAAGTGACCGACACCGGCGCCATCTCGGCGGTGCTGGACGAAATGCTCGCGGCCAACGCCGAGCAGGTCGAGCAATACCGCGCGGCAGACGAAGCCAAACGCGGCAAGATGTTCGGCTTCTTCGTCGGTCAGGCCATGAAGGCTTCGAAAGGCAAGGCCAACCCGCAGCAAGTGAACGAACTGCTGAAAAGCAAGCTCGAAGGCTGACCACAAATGGAGCCAGCATTTGTTACTGGCTCTGATCCCCTGTGGCAAGGGAGCTTGCTCCCGCTGGTCTGCGCAGCAGACCCAAGTCGGCAACCGCACTCTTCCAGAAAGAATGTGGTTGCCGGTTTTGCGACCGCTTCGCGGCCGAGCGGGAGCAAGCTCCCTCGCCACAATTATTTTGGGAGCTTTCGAATGAAACGCCTGCTCGGCGCGTGCGCCCTGCTCTCCTTGCTCGCCGGTTGCGCCAGCAACGACATCATCGACCCGCACGGTTACGACCAGACCGGGGTCGCCTCCTACTACGGCGCCCAACACCACGGTAAACGCACCGCCAGCGGCGAAGCGTTCAACCAGCATTCCCTGACCGCCGCCCATCGCCAACTGCCATTCGGTACGCGGGTGAAGGTCACCAACCTGAAAAATGACAAATCCTGCGTGGTGCGCATCAACGACCGCGGACCGCATACCCGTGGCCGTCTGATTGATGTTTCACGCGAAGCCGCCGAACAACTCGGTATGCTCGGCAGCGGTACGGCACGGGTTCGCGTGCAGGCCCTCGACGACTGATGGAGCACCCGCCATTTTCGCGCTAGCCGATTTACCGCTGATCAACGTGATCGAACTGCTCAGTGGCCTGCTACTGCTGATCCTCGGCGCCGAACTGATGGTGCGCGCCGCCGTGCGTCTCGCCGCACGCTTGCATGTGCGACCACTGATCATCGGCCTGACCATCGTCGCCCTCGGCAGCAGTGCCCCGCAGATGGCAGTCAGCCTGCAAGCGACCCTCGCGCACAACCCCGACATCGCCGTCGGCAGCGTGATCGGCAGCAGCATCTTCAACATCCTCGTGACCCTCGGCCTGTCGGCACTGATCATTCCGTTGCGGGTTTCGCGACAACTGGTGCGTCTGGATATTCCGCTGATGATCGGCGCCAGTCTGCTGGTGTTCGTCCTCGCCTGGAATGAACAGATCAGCCGCTTCGACGGCGTCCTGCTGCTCGCCGCGCTGGCGTTGTATCTGGGCTTGCTGCTGCGCCAGTCGCGGCACTCGGCGCGCCCGCATTCGGAATTGCCGCAAACCCCGCAGGCGCCGTGGCTCAGCAGTCTGCTGATGATCGCTGTCGGGCTGGCGCTGCTGGTGTTCGCCGGGCATTTGCTGCTCGGCGCCGCCGTGGCGGTGGCGACCGATCTGGGCTTCTCCGAGCGGGTGATCGGCCTGACCGTGGTCGCGGTCGGCACCTCGCTGCCGGAACTCGCCACCTCATTGATAGCGGCACTGCGCGGGCAACGCGATATCGCCGTGGGCAACGTGATCGGCGCCAACCTGTTCAATCTGCTGGGAGTGCTCGGTATCACTGCGTTGATCGCGCCGACGCCGTTGTCGGTCTCGCCCAACGCGCTGGATTTCGACTTGCCGGTGATGCTCGGCGTCGCCGCGCTGTGCCTGCCAGTGTTCTATTCCGGCTACCGTGTGACCCGCGCCGAAGGTTTGTTACTGCTCGGTTTGTACCTGGCTTACGGGCTGCACGTGGTGTCGTTCACCACCGGCATGCCGCTGGCCGGCAAACTGGAAAAGCTGATGCTGTTTTACGTGCTGCCGACGCTGCTGGCGTTCCTGTTGTTCACGTCCGTACGCGCCTGGCGCCGCCAACACCACAAGAGGGATGTGCCATGACCGATTCGCAGAAAACCGGGGTTGAAATCCGCCGTCAGGTAATGGGCGATGCGTTCGTTGATCGCGCGCTGGGCAACGCCACCGAATTCACTCAGCCGTTGCAGGATTTCGTCAATGAGCACGCCTGGGGCGGCGTGTGGAATCGCGAAGGTCTGCCACTGAAAACCCGCAGCCTGATCACCCTCGCCGCGCTGACCGCGTTGAAGTGTCCGCAGGAATTGAAAGGCCACGTGCGTGGCGCGCTGAACAATGGCTGCACGGTCGAGGAGATTCGTGAAGCGTTGCTGCATTGCGCGGTGTACGCCGGGGTGCCGGCGGCGATTGATGCGTTTCGGGCGGCGCAGGAAGTGATCGATACCTATCAGAAACCTGAGTGACTGGACTGACGCCTTCGCGAGCAAGCCCGCTCCCACAGGGTTCTTTGGTGTTGTTGAAATCTGATTAACAACACAAAAACCTGTGGGAGCGGGCTTGCTCGCGAAGAGGCCCTGTCAGCCAGCGAAAATGTCAGTCAGATCCACCCACCCCACTGCAACAGAAAGATCCCGATATTGGTGGTCACCGCCGCCATCAGCGTGGTCATGACAATGATCGCCGCCGCCAGCTCATGATTGCCCTGCGCCGCCCGGGCCATGACGAAACTGGCTGCCGCCGTCGGGCTGCCGAAGTACAGAAACAGAATCCCCAGTTCCGCCCCCCGAAAACCCCACAGCCATGCACCGAGCGTCGCCAGCAGCGGCAGGCCGATCATCTTCACCAGGCTCGAACTCAGCGCCATGCTGCCGCTCTTGCGCAGCGCCGCCAGTGACAACGTGCCGCCAATGCAGATCAGCGCCAACGGCAAGGTGGTTTGTGCCAGATACTGCCCGGAGGTTTCCAGCCAGCCCGGCAGGCTGAGCTTGAACCAGGCAAACGGCGCCGCCGCGATCACGCTGATGATCAACGGATTGCTGAACACGCTTTTGCAGATGCTCCACGGATCGGACTTGATCACCGGGCTGTACACCGCGAGCACGATGGTCGACAGCGTGTTGTAGAACAGGATCACCAGCGCCGCGAGAATCGCCCCGAGGGAAATCCCGTAGTCGCCGTACATGCTCGCCGCCAGCGCCAGACCAATCACCCCGTTGTTGCCGCGAAACGCGCCCTGGGTGTAGATGCCGCGATCTTCACGCGGGCACTTGATGATCGCCCAGCCCCAGGCAAGGGCAAAACTCGCCAGCGTGGCGAGCGCAAAATAGATCAGCAGCGCCGGTTGCAGCGCGGCGTGCAGATCCGCATGCAGAATCCCCAGAAACAGCAGCGCCGGCATGCTGACGTTGAACACCAGCGCCGAGGCCGTGTGGATAAAGTTGTCGTTGATCCACTCGATACGCTTGAGCAACACCCCGAGGAACAGCATGGCGAACACCGGCGCGGTGATATTCAGAGTGTCGAGGAAGATTGCCAGCATGCCGGGGGAGCCTTTGGGTGAGCGTCGTCAGGGGCTAATGATAAGCCAGCGAGTCCTCCGGCGTCTGTCAGATTGCCTTCGCGAGCAAGCCCGCTCCCACAGAAAAACCACAGATCCAATGTGGGAGCGGTCACACCTGTGGCGAGGGAGCTTGCTCCCGCTGGGTCGCGAAGCGGCCCCAAAAGATGGGACTGCTTTGCAGTCCAGCGGGAGCAAGCTCCCTCGCCACAGGGTCAGGTAATCGGCGCCGGATTGAACAAGGTGATGTCGTTATGCAGCTTGTGCTTCTCCGCCCAGGTCTGCTGCTTGCCGCTCGCCACATCCAGGTAGTAGTGGAACAACTCCCAGCCCAATTCCTCGATGGTCGCGCGCCCGGTGGCGATCCGTCCGGCATCGATGTCGATCAGGTCCGGCCAGCGCTGCGCCAGTTCGGTCCGGGTCGAGACCTTGACCACCGGCGCCATCGCCAGGCCATACGGCGTGCCACGCCCGGTGGTGAACACATGCAGGTTCATCCCCGCTGCCAACTGCAAGGTGCCGCAGACAAAATCACTCGCCGGTGTTGCGCAGAAGATCAGGCCCTTGCGTTTGAAACGCTCGCCCGGGCCGAGCACGCCGTTGATCGCGCTGCTGCCGGATTTGACGATCGAACCCAGGGACTTCTCGACAATGTTCGACAACCCGCCCTTCTTGTTACCCGGCGTGGTGTTGGCGCTGCGATCTGCTTCGCCCTTGGCCAGATAGCGGTCGTACCAGTCCATCTCGCGCACCAGTTCCTGCGCCACGGTCTTGGTCTCGGCACGGGAGGTCAGCAGATAGATTGCATCGCGCACTTCGGTGACTTCGGAAAACATCACCGTCGCTCCTGCGCGCAGCAGCAAGTCCGAGGCATAACCCAGCGCCGGGTTGGCGGTGATTCCGGAGAACGCATCGCTGCCGCCGCACTGCATGCCGAGGATCAGCTCCGACGCCGGCACGGTTTCGCGGCGGCGCTGGTCGAGCTTCTTCAAACGGACTTCAGCCAGCGCCATGATCTGCTCGATCATCTCGGTAAAACCGTGGCTGGAATCCTGCAAGCGATAGAGCCACGGCTCGCTGAGATCCACCGAGGCGTCGTCCTCGTGCATCACCTGTCCGGCCTGCAATTTCTCGCAGCCCAGACTGATCACCAACGCTTCGCCGCCGAGGTTCGGGTTGCGCGCCAGATTGCGCACGGTGCGGATCGGGATGTACGCATCGGTGGCAGTGATCGCCACGCCACAACCGTAACTGTGGGTCAGCGCCACCACGTCATCGACGTGCGGGTATTTCGGCAGCAACTCGTCCTTGATGCGTTTCACCGCGTGATCGAGTACACCGGTCACGCACTGCACCGTGGTGGTGATCCCGAGGATGTTGCGCGTACCGACGGTGCCGTCGGCGTTGCGGTACCCCTCAAAGGTGAAACCTTCCAGCGGTGCCTGCGCGGCCGGTACTTCGGTGGACAGCGGCAGGCTGTCCAGCGGCGGCGCGGTCGGCATGCGCAGTTGATCTTCCTTGACCCAACTGCCGCGTGGAATCGGCTGCAACGCGTAGCCGATGGTCTGACCGTAGCGAATCACCTGACCGCCCTCGGGAATGTCTTCGAGGGTGACCTTGTGGCTCTGCGGCACAAAATCCACGGTCACCAGACCGTCCGGGAATTCGGTGCCGGCCGGTACGCCCTGGTCGTTGACCACAATCACTACGTTGTCCCGCTCATGCAGGCGGATGTAGCGCGGCGAGTCGGAATGTTCAATCAACTGCATGACGCCGCTCCTCAGGAATGCGCTTGAGACAATTTGCCGGTGATTTCAGAACCACCGTTGGTTGGCGGCTCTTTGAGCACCACACGTTTGATCGGACCGACGATCACCAGGTAGCTGAACACCGCCACCAGTGCGTTGGCGCCGACGAACACCAGTGCCCACTTGAACGAACCGGTGGAACTGATGATGTAGCCAATCACGATCGGTGTGGTGATCGATGCGATGTTGCCGAACATGTTGAACAAGCCACCACTGAGACCGGCGATCTGTTTCGGCGAAGTGTCGGAGACCACTGCCCAGCCCAGCGCACCCACGCCTTTGCCGAAGAACGCCAGGGCCATGAAGCCGACCACCATCCATTCGATGTCCACGTAATTGCAGGCGACGATGCTGCTCGACACCAGCAGACCGCCGATGATCGGTGCCTTGCGGGCGAAGGTCAGCGAATGTCCTTTGCGCAGCAGGTAATCGGAAATCACCCCGCCGAGTACGCCGCCGATGAAGCCGCAGATCGCCGGCAACGAGGCGATGAAACCCGCCTTGAGAATGGTCATGCCGCGCTCCTGCACCAGGTACACCGGGAACCAGGTCAGGAAGAAATAAGTGATGCCGTTGATACAGTACTGGCCCAGGTACACGCCGAGCATCATGCGGTTGGTAAGCAACTGGCGGATGTAATCCCACTTCGGCCCGTCCGACTTTTTGCCTTGCTTCTGATCCATGTCGACCATGCCGCCGTTGTCGGCGATGAACTGCACTTCGGCGTCGTTGGCCATCGGATGCTGGCGCGGGCTGTGGATAACCTTGAGCCAGATCAGCGAGAAGACAATGCCGAAACCGCCCATGACAATGAACACGTGTTCCCAGCCAAAGGTATAGACAATCCAGCCCATCAGCGGCGCGAACAGCACCGTGGCGAAGTATTGCGCCGAGTTGAAAATCGCCGAAGCGGTGCCACGTTCAGCCGTCGGGAACCACGCTGCGACAATTCGAGCGTTGCCGGGGAACGACGGCGCTTCGGCCAGGCCCACCAGAAAGCGCAGCATGAACAGCGCAACAATCGCCGTGGACATGCCGAACTCACCGACAAAGCCCTGCAGCACGGTGAACAGCGACCAGCAGAAAATGCTCAGGGCATAGACTTTTTTCGAGCCGAAGCGATCGAGCAGCCAGCCACCGGGGATCTGCCCGGCCACGTAGGCCCAACCGAAGGCGGAGAAGATATAACCAAGAGTGACCGCGTCGATGCCGAGGTCTTTTTGCAGGCTGGAACCGGCGATGGCGATGGTCGCGCGGTCGGCGTAGTTGATCGTGGTCACCAGAAACAACATGAGCAGGATCAAATAGCGGACGTGAGTCGGCTTGGACGGTTGCATGTAGATGTACTCCCACTGATTATTTTTATGCGCGGGTGAATCTTCTTTGGTGTTGCTTTTGTGGGAGCTGGCTTGCCGGCGATGGCATCACCGCGGTACGAGGACATATCGCGTCGTCCGCATCGCTGGCAAGCCAGCTCCCACAGGTATTGCGTGTATCAGGAACCGATGTAGCTGGTCTTCACGACCGTGTAGAACTCTTGTGCATAGCGGCCTTGCTCACGTGAGCCATAGGATGAACCCTTACGGCCACCGAACGGAACGTGGTAATCGACACCGGCGGTCGGCAGGTTGACCATGACCATCCCGGCTTGCGAGTGACGCTTGAAGTGGTTGGCGTACTTCAGCGAGGTGGTGGCGATACCGGCGGACAGGCCGAACTCGGTGTCGTTGGCCATCGCCAGCGCCGCCTCGTAATCGGCCACGCGAACAATGTTGGCCACCGGGCCGAAGATTTCTTCACGGCTGATGCGCATCGAGGCTTCGCTGTCGGCAAACAGCGTTGGCGCGAGGAAATAGCCCTCGGTGTCGCAGGTCACCAGACCACCACCGCTGACCAGACGTGCGCCTTCGCTCTGACCGATGTCGATGTACTTCATGTCCTGTTCCAGCTGCGCCTGCGACACCACTGGACCAATGTCGGTGCCGGATTTCAGCGCGTGGCCGACCTTGATCGACTTCATGCGTTCGGCCATCGCCTCGACGAATTTGTCGTGAATCCCGGCGGTGACGATCAAGCGGCTCGACGCCGTGCAACGCTGGCCGGTGGAGTAGAACGCGCTCTGCACCGACAGCTCGACCGCTTGCTTGAGGTCGGCGTCGTCGAGAATGATCTGCGGGTTCTTGCCGCCCATTTCCAGCTGCACCTTGGCCTGACGCGACACGCAACTGACCGCGATCTGCCGACCCACGCCAACCGAACCGGTGAAGCTGATGCCATCGACTTTCGGGCTGTTGACCAGCGCTTCGCCGACCACCCGCCCGCTGCCCATCACCAGGTTGAACACGCCGGCGGGGAAGCCTGCGCGGGAAATGATTTCCGCCAGTGCCCAGGCGCAGCCCGGCACCAGGTCCGCCGGTTTCAAGACCACGCAGTTGCCGTAGGCCAGCGCCGGGGCGATCTTCCATGCAGGGATGGCAATCGGGAAGTTCCACGGGGTGATCAGACCGACCACGCCGAGGGCTTCGTGGGTCACTTCGACATTGACGCCCGGGCGCACCGACGGCACGTAGTCTCCGGACAGACGCAGGCATTCACCGGCGAAGAATTTGAAGATGTTGCCGGCGCGGGTCACTTCGCCGATGGCTTCGGGCAGGGTCTTGCCCTCTTCCCGGGCCAGCAGGGTGCCGAGTTCTTCGCGACGGGCGAGGATTTCCGTGCCGACTTTATCCAGCGCATCGTGACGGGCCTGAATGCCGGACGTCGACCACGCCGGGAACGCGGCGCGGGCCGCATCGATGGCGGCGTGAACCTGAGTCAGATCAGCCTTGGCGTAGTCGCCGATGGTGTCGCTCAACTCGGACGGGTTGATGTTGGCCGAGTAATCGGCACCGGCGACCCATTCACCGTTGATGTAGTTGTCGTAACGCTTGAAATCAGCCACAGAAATTCTCCTCTCTACGCAAAAGCCGCTGATTGCTCAGCGGCCTTGTGGGTCCGTGTTTATTGCGCGCCTTGCTTGTCGATCAGCGCGGCGAGCATTTCGAATTCTTCGCCGGTCAGGTCGGTCAGCGGCGCCCGCACCGGGCCTGCGTCATAGCCGGCAATCTTGGCCCCGGCCTTGACGATGCTCACGGCGTAACCGGCTTTGCGGTTGCGGATGTCGAGGTACGGCAGGAAGAAGTCGTCGATGATTTTGCCGACGGTGGCGTGATCGTCGCGGGCAATCGCGTGGTAGAAATCCATCGCGGTTTTCGGAATGAAGTTGAACACCGCCGACGAGTAAACCGGCACGCCCAGCGCCTTGTAGGCGGCGGCGTAGACTTCAGCGGTCGGCAGGCCGCCGAGGTAGCTGAAGCGATCGCCGAGGCGACGACGGATCGACACCATCAACTCGATATCGCCCAGACCGTCCTTGTAGCCGATCAGGTTCGGGCAGCGCTCGGCCAGACGTTCCAGCAGCGCCGCGTTCAGGCGGCAGACGTTGCGGTTGTAGACCACCACACCGATGCTCACCGATTTGCACACGGCTTCAACGTGGGCGGCAACGCCGTCCTGACTCGCTTCGGTCAGGTAGTGCGGCAGCAGCAACAGGCCTTTGGCGCCCAGACGCTCGGCTTCCTGTGCGTATTCGATGGCCTGACGGGTCGAACCGCCGACACCGGCCAGAATCGGCACGCTGCTGGCGCAGGTATCGACCGCAGTCTTGATGATCTCCGAGTATTCGCTGGCTGCCAGGGAGAAGAACTCACCGGTGCCACCGGCGGCGAACAGTGCCGAAGCGCCATACGGGGCCAGCCATTCCAGACGCTTGATGTAGCCGGCGCGGTTGAAATCGCCCTGGGCGTTGAAATCGGTGACCGGGAACGACAACAGACCGGCGGAGAGGATGGACTTCAGTTCTTGTGGATTCATTTTTCGAACACCCTGGGTAGCAACATTTTTTGTGAGTTTTATGATTCAGCCAGCGCTGAAGTTGTAGGTCATCGTACAACTTAAAAGACAACCGTCAACTGCATTTCATCGTTGCCCCACGCTTTTTGTCGGACAAGATCCCTTCTTGACGTAGGAAAAATCTGGTCTAGGCTCGATTAGGCTGTATATCCATACAGTTAAAAATAAATCCATCGACGGCATATCAAGGAGCAAGAAATGTCCGGACCGCACCCAAAACCACAGGAAAGACCCAAACCGCTGATCGCTCGTTTCGATGATCTTTTCACGGAAAACGGCATCCACTTCAGCGCCGACAATCCGCATCTGGTGTTGCACATCGCCGACGCCCACAGCGATGTCGAACCGCTAAGCGCCCCGCCCGGCAACACCCTCAAAGGCAAGCCCAAACTGCGCTTCGAAGGTGGCGAGCACACGGCCATCGGCGACAACACCCTGCTGCGCCTTGCTGAAAACGCTGAACCGATCCGCGCGCAAAACGTGCCCTTGCACCTGCCCAACGGCCTCGCGCTGACCTACGGTCAGGTGCTGGCGCTGGGCGGTGATTTCTACGGCGTGGTTGATCGACCGATCAACGAAGGTGCGACCCCGGCCGATCGCCTGAACCGGTTCAATGCCGCCTTCGACTCCCTCGCAGTACTCCCGGCCTCGCGCGCCGAGGCCACGCAGATTCTCGCGGTCATGCAAAAAGAGATCGACGCGGTTAAACAAGCGATCCAGGACGGTAAACCGGCGCACGAAGCCTACGACGCACTGGGAGATACGTTGTCCGAAGAGTGGAACAGGATCACCGGTGGCGGCAGTTTCGTCTCCGCGCTGATCCCGCTCGGGCGTTATCTGAAACTGGCGGCGAACAACGCCGACCACTTCGGCGAATGGGCAAGACTGGCCTATATCGCCGGTCACACCGCCGCCCTGCAAACCGCCATCGCCGCCCGCGCCAGTCAGGATAAACAGCAAACGGAGCGCGCCTACGCGATGAACGCGTTTGCCGACCACTTCCTCACCGACCTGTTCTCATCCGGCCACTTGCGAGTACCGCGCAAGGAGCTTGCCGCGGTGGTGACCCCGAGCGATCTGGGTTCACTGATCACCCGTTTCATGCACGACGAGGACAGCAAATTCGGCCTCAAGGTGGGTAACGCCCATGGCGATCAATGGCGCGCGTACGGCGACAAGCGCTACTTCGAAGCCAGCGACGCGGACAACCGCACCCAGGTCAATCTGGCGGTGCAGGCCTCGGCGGATGAGGTGTTTGCCGCTTACTTGAGCGGCACGCTGCCCGCCCCGTCCACATTCGCCGCACTGCAACGCGTGCCCGACCTGACGGCGGTGCTGAATATTTCCAATAACTTCGCGCCGCTGTTCCGCGTCGAGGGCGGCAAAGTCTTGCGCCGCAAAGATGTGAACAACCTCAACGACACCGCCACCGTCGACAACTGGTGGGGCTGGAGCACCTACCTGCTGCTCAAGGACTATCACCCGAGCGGCAACGTCAATTAAGGAGAATGGGCATGACGATCAAATTGAAACTGGAACTGGCGTCGGGGCAATCGCTGCAAGGTGCGCCGCTGGAGTTGCTGGCCGATGGCAAGCCGATTGCGCGGGGGGTTGTGGATCAATCAGGCGAAGTGGCGTTTGCTGCCAAGCCGGGTAAAGCGAAACTGGCGGTGAGGGTGGATCGCTCGATATTGCCGCGCTGAATTCACCGGCCCCTTCGCGAGCAAGCCCGCTCCCACAGTTGAAATGCATTCCAGAGTGGGCGCGGGCTTGCTCGCGATGGCAGTTTTTCCGATAGCGCAAACCTCGAGTGATTACGACCGTTCGTCGAGACTGGTATTTCTTACAGGTGCCGGCGTAATCCGCTTCCGGCTTCAATGTTCAAGGAGTTAACGAACCGGCTCCGCCAGGTAACGCCGTAATCAGCGTGCCTTGAACGGTTTGATGGATATTGAAACGGAGTTTGATCATGACTGCACAAGCTAAAGCTTTGGCTGCGCCAAGTCTCAGGGAAGCAGAAGACGGAAAACTTTATGTTGGCAAACTGACGGGAGATGCCCACGGAGAAGTGCCGCCCTACCCTCATGCATCTGTCGGTGACGGAATTACTTTTCATGTAGTGACCACCTCCGGTACCACGTGGCAACACCATCACGTACTGACTGCGCCCGAGTTAGGAATGCAAATCACTTTCTCAATCCCCAAAGATGTTTTTGAAAAGAAACTGACTCCCGAAGCGACTGCCGATCTCCACTACATCACTAAACGTCTCAATCAGGAGCCTGAGAAATCACCGACTCTGCACATTAAACTGGAGCTGTAACCTTTCACCCCTGCGCCTGCGCCTCTTCATGGGCCTGGCGCAGTCTCTCGCGGCTGTTGGTCAAATGCAGACGCATCGCCGCCCGCGCCGCATCGGCATCCTGGCGGGCAATCGCTTCGTAGATTTCCTCGTGCTCGCGGCTCAGGCGGTTCATGTAGTGCTGCTGATCGTCATGCGCAAGGCGCGCCGAATTCAGCCGTGTACGCGGAATGATGCTGGTGCCCAGGTGGGTCATGATGTCGGTGAAGTAGCGGTTGCCGGTGGACAGAGCGATTTCCAGGTGGAAAGCGAAGTCCGAGGCCACCGCATCGCTGGCGTGGGCCACGCTGTCGTTCAGCGCATCGAGGGCGGCGCGCATGGTTGCCAGTTGTTCGGGGCTGCGGCGTTGCGCGGCGAGGCCGGCGGACTCCACTTCCAGGCTGATGCGCAATTCGAGAATCGCCAGCACATCACGCAACGTGACGACCGTCGCCGGGTCGATGCGAAAACCGCTGGGGCTCGGCGTGTCCAGCACAAACGTGCCGATGCCATGGCGGGTTTCCACCTGGCCAGCGGCCTGCAAGCGGGAAATCGCCTCACGCACCACGGTGCGGCTGACGCCATGTTCCTGCATGATCGCCGACTCGGTGGGCAGCTTGTCGCCGCGCTTGAGCAGACCGTCGCGGATCTGCTCGGTCAGCACCGTCACCAGCTCCTGGGCGAGGCTGCGGCGCTTGCGCGGGAGGCGTGGGGTGTCGATCGGGTTTTCCATGGTCTACGTCTGGTCTCGAAATTCGGCTTGGTGGGCATCATAGCGCAGGCGGGTTGTACGATCACTTACCACGCGTACCCCCCAGTGGGAGCGGGCTTGCTCGCGAAGGCGGTGTGTCAGGCAACCGATTTGTCGACTGAATGGACGCCTTCGCGAGCAAGCCCGCTCCCACTGGGGAATGGTGGTGATCAGGCGGTCACGGCCTGCTCCACCAGATGCCCGCTGTCGATGCGCACATGGCGTGGATGGAAACGCTTGAGGCTGCTGCGGTGGCCGACGCTAACGATGCTCAGCCCCGGTAACTGATCGATCAGCGCCTGATACAGCGTCGCTTCATCCTCTTCATCCATCGCCGACGTCGCTTCGTCCATATACAGCCATTGCGGTGCGTAAAGCATGGCGCGGGCGAAGGCCAGACGTTGCTGTTCACCCGGTGACAGCATGCGCTGCCAGTGATTGGCTTCGTCCAGACGTGCGACCAGATGCGGCAGTCGGCAGATTTCCAGCACCTCGACGTAGCGCTCCGGCGCGTAGGTGTCGCCCGGTTGTGGATAACTCAACGCCTCGCGCAGGGTGCCGATCGGCAGATACGGCTTCTGCGGCAGGAACAGATAACGCGCCGCCGGCAAGCGGATGTTGCCGTGGCCCGCCGGCCACAAGTGCCCCATCGCCCGCAGCAGGGTCGATTTACCGCTGCCGGAGCGGCCGCTGAGCATCACCCGCTCGCCCGGCTCCACCGTCATGTCGGCATTGGTCAACAGGTGACGACCGTCGGCCAGATCCAGACCGAGGTTATGCACTTTCAACTCACGGCCCTGATTCTGCACGTCGATGGCTGGGATGCGCTCTTCGTTATCGGTCATGGCCTGCCGGAAACTCAGCAGACGATCGCAGGTGGCGCGCCAGGACGCGAGGCTCTGGTAAGCGCTGATGAACCAGCTGAAGCTCTCCTGGACGTTGCCGAATGCCGAGCTGATCTGCATCAGCTCACCGAGTTCGATCTTGCCGGCGAGGTAACGCGGCGAGGCCACGATAAAGGGGAAGATGATGGCCGCCTGGCTGTAACCGGCGGTGAAGAATGTCAGGCGCTTGGACACTTTCATGATGTCCCAGAAGTTGTGCCAGACATTGCCGAAACGGCCGCTCAAGCGACGGTTTTCATTCGGTTCGCCGTTGTACAACGCAATGCTCTCGGCATTTTCGCGAATCCGCACCATGGAAAAACGCAGGTCGGCTTCAAAGCGTTGTTGTTGGTTGTTCAGGCCGATCAAGCGACGACCGATCAAGTGCGTCAGCCAGCTGCCCACCACGGCGTAGACCAGCACGCACCAGAACATGTAGCCGGGAATGGTGATGCCATAGACTTCGATGCTGCCCGACACGCCCCACAAAATGATCGAGAACGACACCAGGCTGACGATATTGCGCAGCAGGCCGATCCCCAGCTCAAGGGTATTGGAGGTGAAGTTGTTGAGGTCTTCGGAAATCCGCTGGTCCGGGTTATCGGTGTAACCGCCCTGCTCCAGCTGGTAGTAATTCTTGTCGGCAAGCCAACGGGAGAAATGTTTTTCGGTAAGCCAGGCCCGCCAGCGAATCGTCAGCATCTGGGTCAGATAGAGCCTGTACACGGCGCCGATAATCGCCACGGCCGCAATGCCGCAAAAGTACAGAATCAAGCGCCAGAACGCCGCTTCATCCTTCTTTTGCAGGGCGTTGTAGAAGTCCTTGTACCAGGTGTTGAACCACACCGAGATGCCCACGCTCAGCAACGAGAGCGCGATCACCGCAATCAGCAGCGTCCAGGCCTTGCCCTTCTCTTCGCTGCGCCAGTAAGGCGTGATGATCGCCCACACCTTGCGAAAAAACTGCCCGCGCACAGCATCGTTGACCGCGGAATATTCAGCGTTCTGATTCATGGAAAAGGCTCGATAAAGAAAAGAACAGACACGCACCGATCATAGTTGATCGGTGCGCGTTATCGCGAGAGCTGGCGATGGCCGTTCAGCGCAGGTTCAGCGACGAACCGGGCGCTTCTGCAGTTTGCGCTGCAGGGTGCGGCGGTGCATGCCCAGGGCGCGGGCAGTGGCGGAAATGTTGCCTTCGTGTTCGGTCAGCACACGCTGGATGTGCTCCCACTGCAGACGGTCAACCGACATCGGGTTTTCCGGCACCAGGCTGTCGAGGTCGGCGTGCTCGGAGAGCAGCGCGGCCAGTACGTCGTCGGCGTCGGCCGGTTTGCACAGGTAGTTGCAGGCGCCGCGCTTGATCGCTTCGACCGCGGTGGCAATGCTCGAATAACCGGTGAGGATCACCACGCGCATTTCCGGATCCAGTTCCAGCAGCTTGGGCAGCAGCACCAGGCCGGAGTCGCCGTCCATTTTCAGGTCCAGCGCGGCATAGTCCGGCAGGTCGGCCTGGGCGATGGTCAGGCCTTCCTCGGCGGAACCGGCGGTGCTGACGCGAAAGCCACGACGGGCCATGGCACGGGCCATCACTCGGGTGAAGGTCGCGTCGTCGTCGACCAGCAGCAAATGCGGCAGTTCTTCGCCTTCGACTTGGATTTCGTCACTCATGTTGGTCTCCTCGGGCGCCGTGGGGCAGGCGCAGCTCGGTGAGCGTGCCGCCTTCCTCATGACTATAGAGTTTCACTGAGCCGCCGGCGCGTGTCACGCTGGCCTTGCTCAAAAACAGGCCCAGGCCGAAACCTTTGCCCTTGGTGGTAAAAAACGGTTTGCCGATCTGCTCGGCGATGGCCAGCGGCACACCGGCGCCGTGGTCACGAATGCTGATGGTCACGGTTTCCGCGTCCCAGTCCAGCGTCACCTGGAGATTTTCCGGGCAAGCGTCGGCGGCATTGTTCAGCAGGTTGAGCAGCGCCTGGGTCAGATCCGGCGGCGGCGCCATGCGCGGCACGCTGCCCTGGCCGAGACGCTGGAAGCGATAACTGGCTTCCGGACGCATCAGGTGCCAGCGGTTCAGCGCTTCGTCGAGCCATTGAGTGACGTCCTGCATCTCCACGGCCATACGCCGGTTGGCCTCGGCGGCGCGCACCAATTGTTGCAGGGTCTCTTTGCACAGTTTGACCTGATCCTGCAGCACCTTCAGATCGTCCTGCAACATCGCGTCGGGATGATCCTGCTGCATCTCCTTGAGCAACACGCTCATGGTCGCCAGCGGCGTGCCGAGCTCATGTGCGGCGCCGGCCGCCTGGGTGGCGACGGCCAGCAACTGCTGATCGCGCAGGCCTTCTTCGCGGCGAATCGCCCGCAACTCTTCCTGACGACGCAGCTCTTCAGCCATGCGCGCAGCGAAAAACGTGATCACCGCAGCGGCCAGCGCGAAGCTCAGCCACATGCCGTAGATCTGCAGGTTCTCGCGGGCCACCGGCAGAGTTTCCAACGGGTAGAAACGCGTGAGCATCACGGTGTACAGCGCCAGCGCAATACCCGACAGAATCACCGAATAACGCCATGGCAATGTCACCGCCGCGATGGTCAGCGGCACCAGATAATAGGAAACGAACGGGTTGGTCGAACCGCCGGAGAAATACAGCAACGCACTGTGGATCACCAGATCGCAGGCCAGTTGCAGGGCGTATTCGAGTTCAGTCACCGGCCATGAAGTACGCAGGCGCACGGCGGTGAACACACACAGCAGAATCGAGCAGCCAAGGGTCATCGCCAGTTGCACCCACGGCAACGGCAGCAGTTGCAGCCAGTAAGCCAGGCCGACGGAACCGGCCTGCGCGGCGAGCACCAGGGTGCGGATGAACGTCAGCCGCCAGAGGTTCTGGCGAGTGGCGGAAGTCAGTTGTACGGGGGCGAGCATGAGCTCTCCTGATGAGCGCTCCAGGCGGATCGCACGGAGTATAACCAAGCCACGCCTTTGAGAGGCGAAAGTGCGGCAAATGACCACATGGCGTTGCCGAAAAATTGGTCTACCCCGCATGGCTGCCCGAGATCACCTGTGGCGAGGGAGCTTGCTCCCGCTCGGCTGCGAAGCAGTCGTAAATCCGGTATCTCCGGTATTTCTGGCAGATCACGGTTGCCGGGTTTGGGACTGCTTCGCAGTCCAGCGGGAGCAAGCTCCCTCGCCACAAGAGCGCACTCGACTCAGGATCTGCGGTGATCCCGGCCATCTGTATAGAAGTTGTAACTGGGCGAACCGGATCGCAGAAGCTAGAGTCTGATGGTTTCACGCAGGCCCCCGATCCAGCACCTGCGCCCTCATCAAGGAGCTTTCATGCACACATTTCGCCGCAGCGCCGCCCTTCTCGCCCTGACCGTCGGCAGCGCCGCCAGCCTTCCGGCGCTGGCCGCCGATGAGCTGCACTACAACCAGATCTCCCTGCGCGCCGAAGTCAGCCAGGAAGTGGCCCGCGACCTGATGATCGTGACGCTCTACACCGAAGCGCAAAACACCGACCCGGCCAAACTCGCCGCCGACGTCAGCACCACCATGAACAAGGCACTGGCCCAGGCCAAGCAAGTCAAAGACATCACCCTGCGTCAGGGCAGCCGCAACAGCTACCCGATCTACGACACCAAGGGCCAGAAAATCACCGGCTGGCGTGAACGCGCCGAACTGCGCCTGGAAAGCGCCGACTTCGCCGCCCTGTCCAAACTCACCGGCGAACTGCTGACCGACCTGAAAATGGGCGGCATGGACTTCGCCATCGCCGAGCCGACCCGCAAGGCCAGCGAAGACAAGTTGCTGAAAGAAGCCGTCAGCGCCTTCAAGGCCCGCGCGCAACTGGCCACCGATGCACTGGGCGGCAAGGGCTACAAAATCGTCAACCTGAACCTCAACAGCAACGGCTACCCACAACCGTACATGCGCGCCCCAATGATGATGAAAGCCGCCGGCATGGCGGATTCGGCACCGGTCACGCCGGAAGTAGAAGCCGGCACCAGCCAGGTCAGCCTGACCGCCGATGGCTCGATTGAAGTGCTGATGCAGTGAGTTGATGTGGGCTGAATGAGAAACCGGCGATCAGTAAGTGATCGCCGGTTTTTTTGTGCCTGGATTTTGTGGTGAATGTTCCGCCGCCATCGCGAGCAGGCTCACTCCTACAATTTGGAATGCATTCCTCTGTGGGAGCGAGCCTGCTCGCGAAGAACGATAACGCGGTCGTCAGCCTTGCGGATCCACCCGATCCAGCGCCCGGTTCACCGCCAGTTCAGCCAGCATGATGATCTGCTGAATCGCCAGCGCCGTATTGCGCTGCGGGCGACTGAGCTGATCGGCGAAATCACTGGCCATGGTGTTGGCCGAGGCCAGGGATTCACAGGCGTGGGCCAGCAGGCTTTCCGTGTCGATGCCCGGATGGACGAGGAACATCGAACTGGGTGGACGTGGTTTTGCGGATTCGGGGCTGAGGTAGAAATCGAGGGCACGTTTGATTGCTTCGCGGTTTTTTGCGAGGTCTTCGGCGTGGAGGGCTTCGGTGAGTGGGGTTGTTTCTGGGGGTGGATCGTGGACAGGCTTGGACATTGATAGCGTTCCTAATCAATAGCCATTCACGCGCCGTTCTCACGCGGCGGAGTGGTGGCAGCAATGTGCGGGGTGAGAAACCGGTAGGAACAAGCCCGGCCGGACCGAAGCCCGCCCGCACACAGCCGCCATAGAACATTGCAGCAGCAGAAATGCCGGCGGCAATTATGGTGGTACTGATTGTGGATTAACAGTTCCTACGGGTTCTCACGCCCGATCGCTGAGTTTTCAGCGACAGCTCAAGGCTAGAGAGCTGACGTCCGAGGGACAACCTGAAAACCTTGTGGGAAGGTTCTGGTTTTCTCACACATTCTTAAACACAACCCCACTCACTGTAGGAGCTGCCGAAGGCTGCGATCTTTTGACTTTGACTTTCACAATTCAAAAGCAAGATCAAAAGATCGCAGCCTTCGGCAGCTCCTACAGCGGGACTGGGTCCAGTCAATTAGAGACCGGTCGGCTGTCAGGCCGCCTTCGCTGGCAAGCCAGCTCCCACAAAATCAAGATCAAAAGATCGCAGCCTGCGGCAGCTCCTACAGGGAACATAAGTACAACCCGCACGCGGCGCATGCCGCCCCACTCCAGGATGAGCGCAAGCTCGGCTGCAGCTCTTGATCTTGATCCACGGGCGACGTCGGAAGGCTGAGCGGAGGGATTGATCCGGGGGTGGGAGCGCAGCGACCGTTTGGCGAAGCCAAACACAGCGAGAGGAGGTGCAGCGAAGCAAACCGGAGGCGCTGCCCCCGGATCGATCCCGCAGCGAAGGAACCCCGAGCCCCAGCGAGCGGGCCGAACGCAGGAGCAAGCGTTTTTGGTTACTTTTTAGGCGTTTGTAAAAAGTGACCCGCCGTAAGGGCGGAACCATAAGCCGCAGCACCCGAAGAAACGGATATGCCCAAACAGCGCTGGATATACCGAGATAGACGCATCCCCTCAAAAAACGATATTTCCGAACACCCCCGAATCCCCGCTAACCTCAAGGAACAACCACCTCCAGACCTACGGGCCAGACATGCAAAGATCCACCCTCAAACCACTCCTGATCACACTGGCCCTGAGCGCCATAACCCCAATCGCCAACGCAGCCACCACCCTGGTCTACTGCTCCGAAGCCAGCCCCGCAGGCTTCGACCCCAGCCAATACACCAGCGGCACCGACTTCGACGCCTCAGCCGAAACCGTCTTCAACCGCCTCACCCAATTCAAACGCGGCGGCACCGAAGTCGAACCCGGCCTGGCGACCAACTGGGACGTAAGCTCGGACGGCCTCCAGTACACCTTCCACCTGCGCCAAAACGTAAAATTCCACACCACCGACTACTTCAAACCCACCCGCGACTTCAACGCCGACGACGTGCTGTTCACCTTTCAGCGCCTGCTCGACCCGGACAACGCCTTTCGCAAGGCCTACCCCGCCGAATCCCCGTACTTCACCGACATGGGCCTGAACACCACGATCAAATCGGTGGAAAAACTCGACGAGCAGACCGTGCGCTTCAACCTCAACAACGTCGACGCCGCGTTCGTGCAAAACCTCGCCATGAGCTTCGCCTCGGTGCAATCGGCCGAATACGCTGCCCAGCTATTAAAGGAAGGCAAAGCCGCCGACCTCAACCAGAAACCGGTGGGCACCGGCCCGTTCGTGTTCAAGCGCTACCAGAAAGACTCACAAATCCGCTACGCCGCGAACAAGGCCTACTGGAAACCCGAAGACGTAAAGATCGACAACCTGATCTTCTCGATCACCCCCGACGCCGCCGTACGCCTGCAAAAACTCAAGACCGGCGAATGCCAGGTCAGCGGCTACCCGCGCCCGGCGGACATCGAAGTGATGGAACAAGACCCGAACCTGCGCGTACTGAAGCAGGCCGGTTTCAACCTCGGATTCCTCGCCTACAACACCACTCACCCGCCACTGGATCAGCTCAAGGTGCGGCAGGCGCTGGACATGGCCATCGACAAACCGGCGATCATCAAAGCCGTCTACCAGAGTGCCGGCCAACTGGCGCAGAACGCCTTGCCGCCGGCGCAGTGGTCGTATGACCCGAACATCAAGGACGCGCCGTACGACCCGGTGAAAGCCAAGGCATTACTCAAGGAAGCGGGAGTGGCGCCAGGTACCACCATCAACCTGTGGGCGATGACCGTGCAGCGCGCCTCCAACCCGAACGCGCGGATGTCGGCGCAGATGATCCAGCAGGATTGGGAGAAGATCGGGATCAAGGCCAACATCGTCAGCTATGAATGGGGCGAGTACATCAAGCGCGCGAAAAATGGCGAACACGACGCCATGATCTATGGTTGGACAGGTGACAACGGTGACCCGGACAACTGGCTCGGCGTGCTCTACAGCTGCGCGGCGGTCAAGGGCAGTAACTACGCCAAGTGGTGCGATCCGGCCTACGACAAACTGGTGCAGCAGGCCAAGGTGACCACCGACAAGGCGCAACGGGTAAAACTGTATCAACAGGCGCAACTGATCCTTAAACAGCAGGTGCCGATCACCCCGATTGCCAACTCGACCGTGTTCCAGCCGCTGCGCAAAGAAGTGACCGGCTTCAAGATCAGCCCGTTCGGCCTGACGCCCTTCTACGGCGTGGGTATAAATAAGTAACACCGAGCCCCAGAGCGGCGCACACAACGTGACCAGCGCACCGTTTTGGGGCTTCGTTTGCACCGTAAAAAACGCCCGCAAACGGTCAAATGCGTCAACTCTTATACAAATGCGACATTAAGGTACGTTCGTGCCACGCTTTGAGGCCGGCAGTCGCTCTGGATCTTGCATTGGGTATGGCCCCTGCATAAGTATCCGCAGGCACGACTCACGAGGTCGTACCTCAATATTAAAAAATGACAACAAATCATGAGGCCAACATGCTTAAACACGCGGTCATTCCGTTTTTAGTCGGCGCAGGCTTGTTAGCCTCCGCACCATTCGCATCCGCTGCGACTAACCTGGTGTTCTGCTCCGAAGGGAGCCCGGCCGGTTTTGATCCAGGCCAGTACACCACCGGAACCGACTTCGACGCCTCAGCAGAAACCATGTTCAACCGTCTGAGCCAGTTCGAGCGCGGCGGTACCGCTGTTGTTCCTGGCCTGGCCACCAGCTGGGACATTTCCCCGGACGGCCTGACCTACACCTTCCACCTGCGTGAAGGCGTCAAGTTCCACACCACCCCGTATTTCAAGCCGACTCGTGAGTTCAACGCCGACGACGTGCTGTTCACCTTCAATCGCATGATTAACAAGGATGATCCGTTCCGTAAGGCGTACCCGACCGAATTCCCGTACTTCACCGACATGGGGATGGATACCAACATCACCAAGATCGATAAAGTCGACGACCACACCGTCAAGTTCACCCTGAAAGAAGTCGACGCCGCGTTCATCCAGAACATGGCCATGAGCTTCGCCTCGATCCAGTCCGCCGAGTACGCTGCCCAGTTGCTCAAGGAAGGCAAGGCTGCCGACATCAACCAGAAGCCGATCGGCACCGGCCCGTTCGTGTTCAAGAGTTACCAGAAAGACTCCAACATCCGCTACACCGGGAACAAGGACTACTGGAAGCCTGAAGACGTGAAGATCGACAACCTGATCTTCGCCATCACCACCGACCCGTCGGTACGTATCCAGAAGCTGAAAAAGAACGAGTGCCAGGTCACCCTGTTCCCGCGTCCGGCGGATCTCGCGGCGCTCAAGGCCGACAAGACCCTGAAGATGCCTGACCAGGCCGGTTTCAACCTGGGTTACATCGCCTACAACGTGATGGACAAGGTCAAGGGCAGCAACGAGCCTAACCCGCTGGCTGACCTGCGCGTACGTCAGGCGCTGGACATGGCGGTGAACAAACCGCAGATCATCGATTCGGTTTACCAGGGCGCCGGCCAACTGGCCGTCAACGCCATGCCGCCGACCCAGTGGTCCTACGACACCACCATCAAGGACGCCAAGTACGATCCTGAAAAAGCCAAGCAACTGCTCAAGGAAGCTGGCGTCAAGGAAGGTACCGAGATCGTTCTGTGGGCGATGCCGGTTCAGCGTCCGTACAACCCGAACGCCAAGCTGATGGCTGAAATGCTCCAGTCCGACTGGAAGAAGATCGGCCTGAACGTGAAGATCACCAGCTACGAGTGGGGCGAGTACATCAAGCGTTCCAAAGGTGGCGAGAACCAGGCCATGATCATTGGCTGGAGCGGTGACAATGGTGACCCGGACAACTGGCTGAACGTGCTGTTCGGCTGCGACTCGCTCAGCGGCAACAACTTCTCCAAGTGGTGCGACAAGAAGTTCGACGGCCTCGTCAAGGAAGCCAAGCGCACTACCGACCAGGCCAAGCGCACCGAACTGTACAAACAGGCGCAACACGTCCTCAAAGATGCAGTCCCAATGACACCTATCGCTCACTCGACGGTGTATCAACCCATGCGCGCCAACGTGCAGGACTTCAAGATCAGCCCATTCGGCTTGAACTCCTTCTACGGCGTCAGCGTCAGCAATTAAAAACAGACAGCGGCGACGTTTCAGGCGGCGCCGCTGTTTTTTTCTGCCGACTAGCCAGGAATTTGCCTACAGCCATTTCCACCCTGCTCTAACAGGGAGGTACATGACGTGTTGCCTTTTCCTACGAGTCTTTAGGACTCAGCGCATTTACTGCCAGACCCACGGCCCCTACCGTCGGGCTCTGACCAGTTTCTGCGTGGGCCACCGGCTTGCTGTACGTACTGGATTGAGCTCAATGCAACCTCAACTTCCCTGGACGGGATCGCGGTGCATTGAACAACACTAAAAAAAGAGGGAGCGTCATGCGCCATACCTTGGTTTTTTCCGCATTGCTGGGCGCCGGCCTGTTGGCCGCCACGTCGGCCAGTTACGCCGCCAGCGACAGTCTGGTGTTCTGCTCCGAAGGCAGCCCGGCGGGTTTCGATACCGCGCAATACACGACGGCAACCGATAACGACGCCGCCGAGCCGCTGTATAACCGTCTGGTCGAGTTCGAAAAAGGCGCCACCAATGTCGTACCGGGTCTGGCAACCAAGTGGGATATTTCCGAGGATGGTCTCAAGTACACCTTTCACCTGCGTGAAGGTGTGAAGTTTCATACAACGCCGTACTTCAAACCGACGCGCGATTTCAACGCCGACGACGTGCTGTTCACGTTTAACCGCATGCTCGATCCCGCGCAGCCATTCCGTAAGGCTTATCCGACCGAATTCCCGTACTTCAACGGGATGAGCCTGAACAAGAACATCGCCAAGGTCGAAAAGACCGGGCCGCTGACCGTGGAGTTCACGCTCAACAGCGTCGACGCCGCGTTCATCCAGAACATCGCCATGAGCTTCGCTGCCATCCTGTCCGCCGAATACGCTGACAAGCTGCTGGCCGAAGGCAAGCCGAGCGACATCAACCAGAAGCCGGTCGGCACCGGGCCGTTCGTGTTCAAGAGCTATCAGAAAGACTCGAACATCCGTTACACCGGCAACGAGCATTACTGGGACCCAAGCCGGGTCAAGCTGAAGAACCTGATTTTCGCGATCAACACCGACGCCTCGGTACGCGTGCAGAAACTCAAGGCCGGCGAATGCCAGATCACCCTGCATCCGCGTCCTGCCGATGTTGAAGCGCTGAAGAGCGATCCAAAACTGCAGCTGATTTCCAAGCCCGGTTTCAACCTCGGCTACATCGCCTACAACGTCCGTCACAAGCCGTTCGACCAGCTCGAAGTGCGGCAGGCGCTGGACATGGCGGTGAATAAACAAGGGATTCTCAACGCCGTTTATCAAGGCGCCGGACAGCTGGCGGTCAACGCCATGCCGCCGACCCAGTGGTCCTACGACGACAGCATCAAGGACGCCGCCTACAACCCGGAAAAAGCCCGCGAGTTGCTCAAGGCTGCCGGCGTCAAGGAAGGCACCGAGATCACCCTGTGGGCGATGCCGGTACAGCGTCCGTACAACCCGAATGCCAAATTGATGGCCGAAATGCTCCAGGCTGACTGGGCCAAGATCGGTCTGAAAGTGAAGATCGTCAGCTACGAATGGGGCGAGTACATCAAGCGCACCAAGAATGGCGAGCACGATATCAGCCTGATCGGCTGGACCGGCGACAACGGTGACCCGGACAACTGGCTGGGCACCCTGTACAGCTGCGACGCGATTGGCGGCAACAACTACTCCATGTGGTGCGACCCGGCTTACGACAAGCTGATCAAAGAGGCCAAGGTCGTCACCGACCGCGACCAGCGCACCGTGCTCTACAAACAGGCGCAGCAGTTGCTCAAGCAGCAAGTGCCGATCACGCCTGTCGCCCACTCGACGGTCAACCAGCCGTTAAGCGCCAGGGTTGAAGGCTTCAAGGTCAGCCCCTTCGGTCGCAATGTGTTCTCGGGCGTCAGTATCGATTAACCCAACCGATTAGCCGCAACGCTGAGGGGGCTGTCTATCCCCCTCACGCAAGCGCTTTGCCGAAATTCGCCAATCAGGCCTTTTGCAAACGTTTGCGATGTGTGAATGAGTTCTAAACCAATAACCGGCCAACCCAAAAAAGCCGGCATAAAAAGAAAGTAAAGGAGCTTCACCCATGAAACTGAGCAGCACTGCGATACTGGCTTTGGCCATCAGCAGCATTACCGCAACGGCGTATGCGGAACCTGTTAGTCAGGAATTCGTACCGACCACTCTGGCCGGCAGCAGCGCCCAAAGCGAGGCCAAAGGCTTTGTCGATGGACAAAGTCTGGGCGGCACCACGCGTAACTGGTATGCCAACGAACTGAAGCGTCGCGATGACACCTTCAGCTACGTGAAAAACAGTGACAAGAACACTTCGCCCGTGGTCAAAACACCGACCGCACGTCGTATCAACTGGGTTCAAGGCACAATCGTCAACTACACCTCGGGCTTCACCCAAGGCACCGTTGGCGTCAGCACCGAAGTCGCGGCCTACAACGCCATCGCTCTCGACCGTGACCGCAAGGACATCGCCGGCGGTTCCAACCGTACCCTGGCGCACTCCGACGGTGACGCTGTCGACCAGTGGAGCAAACTGGGTCTGGCCAACGTCAAGTTCCGTGTTTCCAACACTACGCTGACCGCAGGCCGCCAGAATTTCAGCACCCCGATCGTCGACGTCATCGGCAACCGTCCGCTGCCTTCGAGCTTCGAAGGTATCAGCCTGCACAGCGAAGAATTCAACAACCTGTCGTTCGACCTGGCCGGTTTTGACCGCGTCTCGCCTCGTACCGAGCAGAGCCTGTCGAAGTTCCGCAGCGAATACGGTGCCAACGGCGCGGAAACCGACAAGGTCTACACCGCCGGCGTCAACTATCAGCCGCTCAAAAGCCTGAAAACCAGCCTCTACGTGGCCAACGTCGAAGACTTCTGGAACCAGTACTACTTCGGCGGCACCCATGAACTGGGTGACAGCCAGGTGCTGAGCCTGACCACCGGTCTGAACTACTACAAGACCGTAGATGAAGGCAAAAAACTGATGGGCAAAATCGACAACGACACCTACTCGCTGTCGTTCGGCCTGACCCACCAGGCGCACAGCCTGACCTTCTCGTACCAGCAAGTGAACGGTGACGAGTACTTCGACTACCTGCACGAAACCAACGGCATCTACCTGGCCAACTCCCTGCTGTCGGACTTCAACGGCCCGAACGAGAAATCCTTCCAGATCGCCTATGGCATCAACATGGCCGAATACGGCGTGCCAGGCCTGAAGTTCAACATCTACCAGGCTCGTGGCTGGGGCATCGACGGTACTCACTACACCGGCACCGCCTACACCGATCCGGGCGCCAAGCGCGGCGACCTGAGCCTGATGGACGGCGAAAGCCACTACGAATACGGCATCGGCGCCTCTTACGCCGTGCAGAGTGGCCCTCTGAAGGCCACCGCGATTCGCGCGACTTACACCACTCACCGCGCGAGCGAGCATCAGGCTGACGGCAACATCAACGAGTTCCGTCTCGTGACCACGATTCCATTCAACATCCTGTAAAAACCGCCGACCGACGGCTGACTCATGACGAGTCGGCCGTTCGGTTTTTTGTCTTCAACCGATTGCAGAGGGTTATCGATGAAAATGCTTCCCCTACGTGCGGCCGTCGCTGCCGCGTTGTTGAGCGCCGCCATCGGCGTCTCGGCCAAACCCTTGGTGGTCTGCACCGAAGCCAGCCCGGAAGGCTTCGATATGGTCCAGTACACAACTGCAGTCACTGCCGATGCGGTGGCCGAAACGATCTTCAACCGTCTGGCCGACTTCAAGCCCGGCACCACCGAAGTGATCCCGGCGCTCGCCGAGTCCTGGGACATCAGTGACGACGGCCTGACCTACACGTTCCACCTGCGCAAAGGCGTCAAGTTTCACACCACCGAATATTTCAAGCCGACCCGCGACATGAACGCCGACGACGTGGTCTGGAGCTTCCAGCGCCAGCTGGACCCGAATCACCCGTGGCACAAACTGTCGAGCGTGGGCTTCCCGTACTTTGAAAGCATGGGCTTCAAGGAACTGCTCAAAAGCGTAGAGAAAGTCGACGACAACACGGTCAAGTTCACCCTGACCCGCCGCGAAGCGCCGTTCCTGGCCGACATCGCCATGGCGTTCTCCTCGATCTACCCGGCCGAATACGCCGACCAGTTGCTCAAGTCCGGCAAGACCGGCGACCTCAACAACAAGCCTGTGGGCACCGGCCCGTTCATCTTCCAGCGTTACGCCAAGGACGCCCAGGTACGCTTCAAGGCCAACCCGGACTACTTCCGTGGCAAGGCCCCGGCCGACGCGCTGATTCTGGCGATCGCCACTGACAACAACGTGCGCCTGCAGAAGCTCAAGGCCAACGAGTGCCAGATCGCGCTGTATCCGAAGCCGGATGACATCCCGAGCATCAAGAAAGACAGCAACCTGAAGGTCGACGAGATGGACGCGATGACCGTCTCGTACATCGCCATGAACACCCAGCACAAATACATCAGCGACGTGCGGGTGCGCAAAGCGATTGATATCGCCTTCGACAAGGAAGCCTACGTCAACGCGCTGTTCGGCAAAGGCAACGCCTCGGTCGCGGTCAACCCGTACCCGCCGACGCTGCTGGGCTACAACCACGACCTGAAGAACCCGCCACGTGACCTCGACAAGGCGCGCGCCCTGCTCAAGGAGGCCGGGGTTCCGGAAGGCACCGTGTTTACCCTGTTTACCCGTAACGGTGGTGGCCCGACCAACCCGAATCCGATGCTCGGCGCGCAGATGATGCAGGCTGACCTGGCGAAAGTCGGGATCAAGATCGACATCCGCGTGATGGAATGGGGCGAGATGCTCAAACGCGCCAAGGCCGGCGAGCACGACATGGTGTCGGCCGGATGGGCGGGCGACAACGGCGACCCGGATAACTTCCTGACGCCTATGCTCAGTTGCGAAGCGGCCAAGAACGGCGAAAACTACGCTCGCTGGTGCAACGAGAAATTCCAGGCACTGCTGGACGAAGCACGGGCTAAAGTAGATCCGGCCGAACGCGCCAAACTCTACGAACAGGCCCAGGTGCTGTTTAATCAGGACCAACCGTGGATCAGCATGGCCCACACCCGTATGTTTACCGCAATGCGCAACAACGTAGAGGGTTATCACATCAGCCCTCTCACCACTAATAACTTCGCCACCACCCAGGTGAAGTAGATAAGAAACTCCCGGCCTCCCTGACCCCAGGGTCGCCGGGCACGCCTAACCGGCTGATGAGGTACCACACAAGATGTTTAGTTTTATTGCCCGCCGACTGGGGTTGTTGATCCCCACGTTTTTCGGCATCACCCTGCTGACTTTCGCGTTGATTCGCATGATCCCTGGCGACCCCGTGGAAGTGATGATGGGCGAACGTCGGGTCGACCCCGAAATGCACGCTCAGGCAATGGAACGCCTAGGTCTGAACAAACCGCTGTATGCCCAGTACCTGGACTACATCGGCAAACTGGCCCACGGCGATCTCGGCGAATCCCTGCGTACGCGTGAAAGCGTATGGACCGAGTTCACCTCTCTCTTCCCGGCGACCCTGGAACTGTCCATGGCCGCCCTGCTGTTCGCCGGCATCCTGGGCCTGCTGGCCGGGGTGATTGCGGCCCTCAAGCGAGGATCCCTGTTCGACCACGGGGTGATGGGCATCTCCCTGGCGGGGTATTCGATGCCGATCTTCTGGTGGGGCCTGATCCTGATCATGTTTTTCTCGGTGAGCCTGGGCTGGACCCCGGTCTCCGGACGGATCGACCTGCTCTACGACATCGAGCCGCGCACCGGTTTCATGCTGATCGACACGCTGCTGGCCGATGACATGGGCGCGTTCCTCGATGCCCTGCATCACCTGATCCTGCCGGCCATCGTGCTCGGCACCATTCCGCTGGCGGTGATCGCGCGGATGACCCGTTCGTCGATGCTCGAAGTGCTGCGTGAAGACTACATCCGTACCGCCCGGGCCAAAGGCCTGTCGCCGGCGCGCGTGGTGTTCGTGCACGGCCTGCGCAACGCGCTGATTCCGGTTCTGACCGTGGTCGGTCTGCAAGTCGGCACCCTGCTGGCCGGTGCAGTCCTGACCGAAACCATCTTCTCCTGGCCCGGCATCGGTAAATGGCTGATCGAAGCCATCGGCGCCCGGGACTACCCGGTTGTGCAAAACGGCATCCTGTTAATCGCCTGCCTGGTGATTCTGGTCAACTTCGTAGTGGACATCCTCTACGGCTTTGCCAACCCACGCATCCGTCATCAGCGCTGAGGTCCATACCATGAGCACTCCAACATCCTCAGTAGCCAATGCCGCCCCAAGCGCGGATCAAAGCCTGCTGTACCCGTCGCCGTACAAAGAATTCTGGCAAGCCTTCTCCAAAAACAAGGGCGCGGTTGCCGGCCTGCTGTTCATGCTGCTGGTGATTTTCTGCGCGATCTTCGCGCCGTGGGTCGCGCCGCATAACCCGAGCGAGCAATACCGTGACTTCCTGCTGACGCCACCGGCCTGGCTTGAAGGCGGGCAGATGCAGTTCCTGCTCGGTACCGATGAACTGGGGCGTGACCTGCTGTCGCGCCTGATCCAGGGTTCGCGCCTGTCGCTGCTGATCGGTCTGTCGTCAGTGGTGATGTCGCTGATCCCGGGGATCCTGCTGGGTCTGTTCGCCGGCTTCTTCCCGAAAATGATCGGCCCGACCATCATGCGTCTGATGGACATCATGCTGGCCCTGCCGTCCCTGCTGCTGGCTGTGGCGATCGTCGCCATCCTCGGCCCTGGCCTGATCAACACCGTGATCGCCATTGCTGTGGTGTCCTTGCCGTCCTACGTGCGTCTGACCCGTGCTGCGGTGATGGGCGAACTGAACCGCGACTACGTGACCGCCGCGCGCCTGGCCGGTGCCGGTCTGCCACGCCTGATGTTCATCACCGTGCTGCCCAACTGCATGGCGCCACTGATCGTGCAGGCGACCCTGAGTTTCTCTTCGGCGATTCTCGATGCTGCGGCGCTGGGCTTCCTCGGCCTTGGCGTACAACCGCCAACCCCTGAGTGGGGCACCATGCTGGCCTCGGCCCGCGACTACATCGAACGCGCCTGGTGGGTCGTCAGTCTGCCTGGTTTGACCATTTTGCTCAGCGTGCTGGCAATCAACTTGATGGGCGACGGCCTGCGCGATGCGCTGGACCCGAAACTCAAGAACGCCGCCTGAGGAGATTCCCATGTCACTGCTAGAAATCAAGAATCTCAACGTTCGCTTCGGCGACAAGAACGCCGTTCCAGTAGTCGACGGCCTCGACCTGAAAGTCGACAAGGGCGAAGTCCTGGCGATCGTTGGCGAATCGGGTTCGGGTAAATCCGTGACCATGATGGCGCTGATGGGCCTGATCGAGCACCCGGGGATCGTCACTGCCGATTCCCTGAGTTTCGACGGCAAGAACATGCTCAAGCTGAGCAGCCGCCAGCGTCGACAAATCGTCGGCAAAGACCTGGCGATGGTGTTCCAGGACCCGATGACCGCACTCAACCCGAGCTACACCGTCGGTTTCCAGATCGAAGAAGTGCTGCGCCTGCACCTGAAAATGTCCGGCAAGCAAGCGCGCAAACGTGCCATCGAACTGCTGGAAAAAGTTGAAATCCCGGGCGCCGCCAGCCGTATGGACGCCTACCCGCACCAACTGTCCGGCGGTATGAGCCAGCGCGTGGCGATTGCCATGGCGATTGCCGGCGAGCCAAAACTGCTGATCGCCGACGAACCGACCACGGCGCTGGACGTAACGATTCAGGCGCAGATCATGGATCTGCTGCTGGCGTTGCAGAAAGAACAGAACATGGGCCTGGTGCTGATCACCCACGACCTTGCGGTCGTGGCTGAAACCGCCCAGCGCGTGTGCGTGATGTACGCCGGCCAAGCGGTTGAAGTCGGTCAGGTGCCGCAACTGTTCGACATCCCGGCGCACCCGTACAGCGAAGCGCTGCTCAAGGCGATTCCCGAGCACAGTCTGGGCGCCTCACGCCTGTCGACCCTGCCGGGTATCGTTCCGGGCCGCTACGACCGTCCGCAGGGTTGCCTGCTGTCGCCGCGCTGCCCGTACGTGCAGGACAGCTGCCGCGCGCAGCGTCCAGCCCTTGATCCGAAAAGCAACAGCCTCGCGCGCTGCTTCTTCCCGCTGAACCAGGAGGTGGCGTAATGGCCGTCGTACTTACCGCCCGCGACCTGACCCGTCACTACGAAGTCTCCCGTGGCCTGTTCAAGGGCCACGCGACCGTGCGCGCCCTCAACGGTGTGTCGTTCGAACTGGAAGCCGGCAAGACCCTCGCCGTGGTCGGCGAATCGGGCTGCGGCAAATCCACCCTGGCCCGTGCCCTGACCCTGATTGAAGAGCCGTCGTCCGGCTCGCTGAAGATCGCCGGTCAGGAAGTCGCCGGCGCCGACAAGGCCCAGCGCAAGCAACTGCGCAAAGACGTGCAGATGGTATTCCAGAGCCCGTACGCATCGTTGAACCCACGGCAGAAAATCGGTGATCAACTGGCCGAGCCGCTGCTGATCAACACCAACCTGTCGGCCACCGAACGTCGCGAGAAAGTCCAGGCGATGATGAAGCAGGTCGGCTTGCGTCCTGAGCATTACCAGCGTTATCCGCACATGTTCTCCGGCGGTCAGCGTCAGCGGATCGCCCTGGCCCGGGCGATGATGCTGCAACCGAAAGTGCTGGTGGCGGACGAACCGACCTCGGCGCTGGACGTGTCGATTCAGGCGCAGGTGCTGAACCTGTTCATGGACCTGCAGCAGGAATTCAACACCGCCTACGTGTTCATCTCGCACAACCTGGCCGTGGTGCGTCACGTCGCTGATTCGGTGCTGGTGATGTACCTCGGCCGGCCGGTGGAAATGGGCCCGAAAGAGGACATCTACACCCGTCCTCTGCACCCGTACACCCAAGCCTTGTTATCGGCGACGCCTACGATCCACCCGGACCCGGACAAGCCGAAAATCAAGATCGTCGGCGAACTGCCCAACCCGCTGAACCCGCCACCGGGCTGCGCGTTCCACAAGCGCTGCCCGTACGCGACCGAACGTTGCAGCAGCGAAGAGCCGGCCCTGCGCCAGCTCGACAACCGGCAGGTGGCTTGCCACTACGCCGAGCAGTTCCTCGACGGCGCCGCCTGATCACCGCGGACAGAATTGTGGCAGCGGGCTTGCTCGCGAATGCGGTGTGACAGTCGATGATGATGGTGACTGATTCACCGCTTTCGGGCGCAAGCCCTCTACCACAGGGGATTTGAGTTGTAGTCAAAGGGTTAACCAAACCCCTTCTCCTCCGATTGCGCATCAGTCGGGGAAGAAGGGGTTTTCTTTTGCCGGCGATTTACGACTGGCTGTCGCCGTCGTCATCGTCAGTGTCTGGCTCATCAGTGGTGGAGTCGTCATCGTCCTTGCTGCCGCCCTGGTCCTGATCGCCCGGTTCGGATTCAGACTTGGCCAGCATGACCACACCGGCTTGTCCGTGGGCTGCGTTAAAACCCTGTGGTGGCGTGGCAGAACTCGCCCACGCCGCCGTGGTGCCAAGCGTCAACATCACCAAAACCTTAAGCAACAGCACAACGCGTTGAAAAATGCTCATAGCCATTTCCATCCTTTCGTGGTTGAAGCCTGGGGTGCCAATCCGGCGCTGAATGAAATCTAGTTCCGATCAGTCCGGTTCACCAGATAGGACGCTAACGGGACCTCGGAAATGCCCCGGTCGGGAAGATCACTTGTGAATAACCGCTATAACCGAATCAGCTAAGCGAGGTGGCGCGCTGGTTGGCGGCTTGCGCCTTGGCCGGTGTCGACAAGCGTGTAGCAAGGCAGATCAGCGGCACGGTCAACAACGCCAGTGTCGCGCTCGCAAGCCATACGCTGTGCCCGCCGAAGTGCCCATACAGCTGACCACTCAGCACCGGAGACAGCAACGCACTGGCGCTCCAGCTCATGAAGAACAGGCCGAAATACTGGCCGCTCTTGCCACCCTGCGCATGCCGCATGACCAGCACATTCATTGGCGGCATGAAAAAAGCTTCACCCAATGTCCAGATCACCGTCGACAGACACACGTAAAACAACCCCGAGCCAAACGGCAACATCCCCAACCCGACCGCCAGTAACACACAGCCCGCCAGCACTTGTCGACGCAAGCCCCAGCGCTCGCCCCAATGCGTCAGTGGGATCTGCAGCGCCACCACCAGCATCGCGTTAAGCCCGAACTGCCAGCCGATGGCCTCGGTGCTCAAGTGGTAGTAGTCACGCAGATAGTTGCCCAGCGTGCTGTAAACCGTGTCGAACGCCATCCCCAGCAACACCGCCGCACCGAGCAGCCAAAGGAACGCCGTGTCGCGCAACGGTGTGCCAGTGCCAGCCTCGGTCACCTCATCGGGCTCGAGCACCGCACGGCGCCAGGTAGTGCGCACAAACCACAGCAACGCCAGCAACGTCATTGCCGCACTGACAAAAAACACCCAACGGAAATCCGTCTGCGCCAACACCCCGCCGGCAATACCGGCAGCCGCCATGCCAAGGTTTCTTGCAACACGGCTCAAGGCCTGGGCGCGCGAACGCTGCGCTGGCTCGCAATACTCCATGATCAGCCGCTGATGCAGGGTTCGAATCGCCCCGTCGAGGGTACCGCTGAGCAACAGCAACCCGGCCAGCAGCGGCACCTGCGTCACCAGCCCCAGCAGGATCAACACCCATACGGAGACGAAGAACAACGCCGCCGTCAGCCGCGCCGTCCGCACATGGTCACTGAGCAGCCCGCCGAGCATCGAACCGATCAACAACCCGGCACCATAGGCCGACAGCAGCCAACCGACTGTCTCGATCGCCAGCCCCAACTCCTGACGCAGATACAGCGCCATGAACAGCTTGACCATGCTGCTCAGACGATTGATGAACAGCAATGCCGCAAGTACCCAGGCCATCAGACTGAAATAGCCGCTGGGACGCAGCAGATGGACGAGGTTGCGCGTCATTCCCTTGACCTCTCAAAGCGACTGGCGTGGACCTGAAACACTAACGCCCAGCACACCGGTTGTCGCGCTCAAGAACATCGAGAACTCAAAATACGGACTCGCCCTACAGTCCCTACGGTCGCTCAGTTCGATTAGAAAATGGTCGGTTGTGAAACCGCCTTCGCGAGCAAGCCCGCTCCCACAGTGGATTGGGCGAGTCAGTTAGAAAATGGTTGGCTGTCAGGCCGCCCATCGCCAGCAGGCTGGCTCCTACAGAGGGATTGGGTGTGGTTTGTTAGAGATTGGTCGGCTCGGAGGCCGCCATCGCTGGCAAGCCAGCTCCCAAATTGGGATTGGGTGTGGTCTTTTGGAGATTGGTCGGCTGTCAGGCCGCCATCGCCAGCAGGCTGGCTCCTACAGAGGGATTGGGTGTGGTCTTTTAGAGATTGGTCGGCTCGGAGGCCGCCATCGCTGGCAAGCCAGCTCCCACAGTGGGATTGGGCGAGTCAGTTAGAAAATGGTTGGCTGTCAGGCCGCCATCGCCAGCAGGCTGGCTCCTACAGAGGGATTGGGTGTGGTCTGTTGGAGATTGGTCGGCTCGGAGGCCGCCATCGCTGGCAAGCCCGCTCCCACAGTGGATTGGGCGAGTCAGTTAGAAAATGGTTGGCTGTCAGGCCGCCCATCGCCAGCAGGCTGGCTCCTACAGAGGGATTGGGTGTGGTCTGTTGGAGATTGGTCGGCTCGGAGGCCGCCATCGCTGGCAAGCCAGCTCCCCCAGTGGGATTGAGTGCAGGCAGTTGGAAATTGGTCGGCTGTCAGGCTGCCATCGCCAGCAGGCTGGCTCCTACAGGAAAGCAAAAGCCTAGCGCATGCTTTTCACCACTCAAATGGCCGAGTGTCAGCTCGCCGAAAGCTTTTGATCTTGATCCACGGGCGACATCGGAAGGCTGAGTGGAGGGATTGGTCCGGGGGTGGGAGCGCAGCGACCGTTTGGCGCAGCCAAACACAGCGAGAGGAGGTGCAGCGAAGCAAACCGTAGGCGCTGCCCCCGGATCGATCCCGCAGCGAAGGGACCCCGAGCCCCAGCGAGCGGGCCGAACGCAGGAGCAAGCCTTTTTGGTTACTTTTTCGGCGTCTGGAAAAAGTGACCCGCCGTAAGGGCCATCCCTTTCAAGGTCTTTTCGTTTTGGCGGCCTTGATTACCCTGTCCGTTGAAACATGAGCATGCACCGCTGTGCCTTGGACCCACGTTTTGGGCTTGGGCACCTTGGGGCCTCGGGGGCTTTTCGCAACTTGTTTTGGCTGGATGTTTCTGGCTAGTTCCAACAAGCGCTGAGCCAGTTTTTCCGCAGGGATAACGGGAAGGTACTCCGAGGGCAGCGCAATCTGCATTCCCTCATAACCACTCCTGACCTGGACCGCCAAGTGGTAGGTCGAGGCTTCCCAGCCTTCAGGCTGGGTGTCGCGATGGGCTTGTTCGACACTTCGTTTGAGTACGGCCAGGACGTTGTATGCCAATACCGCAGTAGCGAACCCGAGCAAGGCAGCCTTTGGGCTGCCAAGGGTTTCGATTTCACTTTCCAGGATCGCTTCCAGTCGCTGGAACATGCCCTCAATACTCCAGCGGCGGCGATAGAGTTCTGCGATCTGCTGTGCACTGATGCTCTCAGGTAGATTGCTCCAGAACATCAAGCTGCTGTCACCCGAGTCTGTTGGCGAATGAAGCGTCAGTTCCACGCGCCGCCATTGGTAACCGCCTCTGACGTGGATGATCTGCTCGCGCACAGTGCCTGTTTCCACAGCTACGGGCTCTTGCCACTCACCCTCTTGAATCAGGCGTGGGTGCTTGGCTTGCTGACGAATGACAAAGGATGTCTGGACCTGCTCACAAGCTTCCATAACCGGGAGCGTGCAGTAGAGTCGATCAGCCAGCCACACCTGGCCCGGCTCGGCATCAGCCAATAGAGGCAGCACACAAATACGCTCGCTTGCGTAGGCATCCTCACATGCCTGAAGGTCGATGACCTGATCGAGATCGGGGTCGTAGACAACCACCGAAAAGCCAGGACGAGCGGCACCCCGCTCGTGGCGTAGAGCGCCCAGACGTTTCTCAGTGGATGCCAAGTGGTTGCCGTCCACCACCCGAACCTGCCAGCCCGGCAGCATCGTGGTGCAACCCAGCTCTTTGATGGTTGGGGTCAGGCGTTGTGCACAGCCTGTGACCAGCGCGCGCAACAGAGCAGGTTCGGTACGACTGATCTTGTCGTAGAGGGCTGCCAAGCTGACAGGAAGATCTTCCAGTTGCCGAGCGGCGGCGTGCAGGGATGGCTTCAAACCCAATGAAACAAGGGACATCAGCTTGATGATGGTCGAGAACAGTAGTTCACGAGAATACTGCCGTTGCCGATGTTCTTCGAAGACCTGATCGACCCACTCAGGAGCAATAGCCTGCTCCAGCGCCAACTTGGCCATGACGCTGGCAGGTGCTTTTTTTTCGAATCGAGCTAGAACATCGGTCCACATCTTCGGGGGATCCCTGACTGAAATTTCAGGGGATTTTACCTAAGACCTTGAAAGGGATGGCCGTAAGGGCGGAACCCTAATCCGCCATCACCAAAAAAACGGATATACACCCAAACCACCCGAAGCCTGGTCGGCCCGAAGGCCGCCAAGACCAAAGCCCAAAAAAAGCCCCCAAGGCCTACACCTCAGGGGCTCCAGACAACTCAGCTCAACGCTTAGTGGTGCTCACGGGTCGCACGGAACTTCACATCCGGCCACCGCTCTTCCATCAACGCCAGATTAACCCGCGTCGGCGCCAGGTAGGTCAGGTGCCCACCGCCATCCAATGCCAGATTCTCCACAGCCTTGTTGGAAAACTCCTCAAGCTTCTTCTTGTCGCTGCATTCAATCCAGCGCGCGGAGTAAACAGTGATCGGCTCATAAGAGCACTCAACCTTGTATTCCTCCTTCAAGCGGCTCGCGACCACATCAAACTGCAGCACACCCACGGCGCCAAGAATGATGTCGTTGCTACGCTCCGGAAAGAACACCTGAGTCGCACCCTCTTCAGCCAGCTGTTGCAGCCCTTGACGCAACTGCTTGGACTTCAACGGATCACGCAAACGCACGCGACGGAACAGTTCCGGGGCGAAGTGCGGGATGCCGGTGAAACCGAGGACTTCGCCTTCGCTGAAGGTGTCGCCGATCTGGATGGTGCCGTGGTTGTGCAGACCGATGATATCGCCGGCGTACGCCTCTTCCAGCTGTTCACGCTCGGAGGAGAAGAACGTCAGGGCGTCGCCGATGCGCACGTCCTTGCCGGTACGCACATGGCGCATCTTCATGCCTTTCTCGTATTTGCCGGAGCAGATACGCATGAAGGCGATGCGGTCACGGTGTTTCGGGTCCATGTTCGCCTGGATCTTGAAGATGAAGCCCGAGAACTTCTCTTCCACCGGCTCGACGGTGCGCTCGTTGGCGACACGGGCCAGCGGACGCGGGGCCCAGTCAACTACGGCGTCGAGCACGTGGTCGACCCCGAAGTTGCCCAATGCAGTACCGAAGAACACCGGGGTCAGTTGACCGTCGAGGAACTCCTGCTGGTTGAACTCGTGGCAGGCGCCCTGCACCAATTCCAGCTGTTCGAGGAAGCGCTCGTACTCGTCGCCCAGGTGCGCGCGCGCCTCGTCGGAGTCGAGTTTCTCGATGATCTTGGTTTCGGTGCGTTCGTGACCGTGACCGGCGGTGTAGACAATGATGTAGTCGTCGGCCAGGTGATAAACGCCCTTGAAGTCACGGTAGCAACCGATCGGCCAGGTGATCGGCGCAGCCTTGATCTTGAGGACGGCTTCGATCTCGTCGAGCAGTTCGATCGGGTCGCGGATGTCACGGTCGAGTTTGTTGATGAAGCTGACGATCGGCGTGTCACGCAGACGGCAGACGTCCATCAGCGCGATGGTCCGTGGCTCAACGCCTTTACCGCCGTCGAGCACCATCAGCGCCGAGTCGACCGCCGTCAGGGTGCGGTAGGTGTCTTCGGAGAAGTCTTCGTGGCCCGGGGTGTCGAGCAGGTTGATCATGTGTTCGCGATACGGGAACTGCATGACCGACGTGGTAATGGAAATACCCCGTTGCTTCTCCATCTCCATCCAGTCGGATGTCGCATGGCGGTCGGATTTACGGGATTTCACCGTGCCGGCCACTGCAATCGCCTTGCCCATCAACAGGAGCTTTTCGGTGATCGTGGTTTTACCGGCATCGGGGTGGGAAATAATGGCGAAAGTGCGGCGTTTCGCGACTTCGGCGGCCTGGTTGGTCATGGGAAATCGCCTGGCGGTGATTCAAAAAAGGGCCGCGATTATAGCCCAACTCGATGCAATAACCGAACCGTTGAGCACATTAAGGGTGGCCAAATGCTGCCCCGGATGGGAACCTTTTAAAGCACGGAGACGTCCATCCCCTGTTACGACATTTCGTCAGGGGCTGAAAAATCAGCAAGTTAGCCTGACGAGGCTGCGCTCATGGCTCGCTTTCAGACCGCTTGTTGCCGGTGCTGAAGGAGCTGCTTCTCGCGAACGTTTATTTCCCGGCAGCCAGGCATGGCATGCCACTCGGGACGGCGTTCGCCGACTACAAGAAAAGGAGTCCGCCTGTGGCTATCCGCTATGGCAAAGGGCTGATGGGAGGTGCGGTGGTTATCGCGCTCCTGGCCCTGCTGGTCCACTGGATCGGCATCAACACGATCGAACACTACCGCGACGATTTGTTGTTTTACCTGCAAGCTCATCTGATTCTCGTCCTCGCTTCAATGCTGGCCGCCCTTGTCGTGGGCATCCCCGCCGGTATCTTCCTCAGTCGCCCGACCATGGTCGGCCGCGCTGAACGTTTCATGCAGATCTTCAATATCGGCAACACCGTGCCACCGCTGGCCGTACTGGCGATTGCCCTGGGGATTCTCGGCATCGGCAGTGGTCCGGCAATCTTCGCTTTGTTCCTCGCCTCTCTGTTGCCGATTGTGCGCAACACCTACGAAGGCCTGAAAAACGTCCAGGGTTCGCTGAAAGAAGCCGCCGTCGGCATCGGCATGACCCCGCGTCAGGTGCTGTGGAAAGTTGAATTGCCCAATGCGGTGCCGATCATCATCGGTGGCGTGCGCGTAGCCTTGGCGATCAACGTCGGCACCGCGCCGCTGGCCTTCCTGATCGGCGCCAACAGCCTCGGCAGCCTGATCTTTCCCGGCATCGCCCTGAACAATCAGCCGCAACTGCTGCTCGGCGCCGCGTGCACCGCGCTGCTGGCCCTGCTGCTCGATGGCGTGGTCACCCTCGCCAGCCGTCTCTGGCTGGAACGCGGTTTGCGCCCGTCTTAAGGCTTTTGCGAAGGAATATTTATGAAACGACTTAGCTTGATCTTAGGCTGCATCATGCTGTTCGCAGGATTGGCCCAGGCGGCGGAAAAACCGGTGATTCGCCTCGGCGCCCGGGTGTTCACCGAGCAGACCCTGCTCGCGGAAATCACCGCGCAATACCTGCGCAGCAAAGGTTACGACGCGCAGATCACCGGCGGTCTGGGCAGCAACCTCGCCCGCAGCGCTCACGAAAGCGGGCAACTGGACATGCTCTGGGAATACACCGGCGTGTCGCTGGTGGCCTATAACCATGTCACCGAAAAACTCGACAGCGAACAGTCCTACGCCCGGGTCAAAGAACTCGACGCGAAAAAAGGCCTGGTCTGGCTGACCCCGTCGAAATTCAGCAACACCTACGCCCTCGCCCTGCCGAAAAAAGTCGCCGAGGAGTATCCGCAGATCAACACCATCAGCGACCTGAACAAGGTGTTGCGCGATGAAGCCAAGACCAATCACCTGGTGGCGCTGGACACCGAGTTCGCCAACCGCTCCGACGGTCTCGACGGCATGGTCAAGCTCTACGACATGAACCTCACCCGTAAGAACATCCGCCAGATGGACGCGGGGCTGGTCTACACCGCGCTGCGCAACGGCCAGGTGTTCGCCGGTCTGGTCTACACCACCGACGGTCGCCTGAATGCCTTCGGCCTGAAGTTGCTGGAAGACGACAAGCACTACTTCCCCGACTACACCGCCGCGCCGGTGGTGCGTCAGGCCTACCTCGATGCACACCCGCAACTGGCCGAGCAACTCAAGCCGCTGGCAGAACTGTTCGATGACGAAACCATGCGCCAGCTCAACGCGCGGGTCGACGTCGATCACGAAAGCCCA
Source organism: Pseudomonas sp. RSB 5.4 (assembly GCF_037126175.1). Taxonomy (NCBI): domain Bacteria; kingdom Pseudomonadati; phylum Pseudomonadota; class Gammaproteobacteria; order Pseudomonadales; family Pseudomonadaceae; genus Pseudomonas; species Pseudomonas sp. RSB 5.4. The sequence continues at coordinate 5,549,752 of NZ_CP146986.1, read as the reverse complement.
TCGAAAGTGGCCGCCGACTTTCTGCGCCAGCACCCACTCAATTAAGGAGGAAAAGTCATGGAATTTCTGAACGCCTTTTCCCACCTCGACTGGCAGCAGGTGATGCACCTGACCTGGCAGCACATCACCCTGGTTGGCGTCGCCGTGACACTGGCGATCCTCATTGGTGTGCCGCTGGGCATTCTGATGACGCGTTTCCCCAGCCTCGCCGGTCCCTTGCAGGCCAGCGCCACAGTGCTGCTGACCGTGCCGTCGATTGCGCTGTTCGGTCTCCTGCTGCCGTTCTACTCCAAGTTCGGCCAGGGCCTCGGGCCGATGCCGGCGATCACCGCGGTGTTCCTTTATTCGCTGCTGCCGATCATGCGCAACACCTACCTCGCCCTGACCGGCGTCGAGCCGGGCATCCGTGAAGCCGCACGCGGTATCGGCATGACCTTCGGCCAGCGCCTGCGCATGGTCGAGTTGCCGATTGCGGTGCCGGTGATCCTCGCCGGGGTGCGCACCGCGGTGGTGATGAACATCGGCGTGATGACCATCGCCGCAACCATCGGCGCCGGTGGCCTCGGTGTGCTGATCCTCGCCTCCATCAGCCGCAGCGACATGTCGATGCTGATCGTCGGCGCGCTGCTGGTCAGTCTTCTGGCGATCTTCGCCGACCTTCTCCTGCAGTGGCTGCAACGTACGCTGACTCCAAAAGGACTCCTCAAATGATCGAACTTCAAAACCTCAGCAAGACCTTCCAGAGCAACGGCAAAGATGTCAAAGCCGTGGACTCGGTGAGCCTGACCGTCAATGAAGGCGAAATCTGTGTGTTCCTCGGGCCATCGGGTTGCGGCAAAAGCACCACGCTGAAAATGATCAACCGCCTGATCAAGCCGACCTCGGGCAAGATCCTGATCAACGGTGAAGACACCACCGACCTCGACGAAGTGACCCTGCGTCGCAACATCGGCTACGTGATCCAGCAGATCGGCCTGTTCCCGAACATGACCATCGAAGAGAACATCGTCGTGGTGCCGAAACTGCTCGGCTGGGACAAACAGAAATGCCACGACCGCGCTCGCGAACTGATGAGCATGATCAAGCTCGAACCCAAGCAGTATCTGCATCGCTATCCGCGTGAACTGTCCGGCGGCCAGCAACAGCGCATCGGTGTGATCCGCGCACTGGCGGCGGATGCGCCGCTGTTGCTGATGGACGAGCCGTTCGGTGCGGTCGACCCGATCAACCGCGAGATGATCCAGAACGAGTTCTTCGAGATGCAGCGCGCGCTGAACAAGACCGTGATCATGGTCAGCCACGACATCGATGAAGCGATCAAACTCGGCGACAAGATCGCGATATTCCGCGCCGGCAAACTGCTGCAGATCGACCATCCGGACACCCTGCTCGCGCACCCGGCAGACGACTTTGTCAGCAACTTCGTTGGCCAGGACAGCACCCTCAAGCGTCTGCTGCTGGTGAAGGCTGAAGACGCAGCGGACAACGCGCCATCGGTCAGTCCAGAGACCCCGGTGGCCGATGCGCTGGAATTGATGGACGAGCATGACCGCCGCTACGTGGTGGTCACCTGTGCCGAGAACAAGGCGCTGGGTTACGTCCGTCGACGCGACCTGCACCGCCAGACCGGCACCTGCGCGCAGTATCTGCGCGAGTTCAACGCCACCGCGGCGTACGACGAACACCTGCGCATCCTGCTGTCGCGCATGTACGAGTTCAACCGTTCGTGGCTGCCGGTGATGGATGCCGAGCGGGTGTTCCTGGGTGAGGTGACGCAGGAGTCGATTGCGGCTTACCTGAGCTCGGGGCGTTCGCGCGGGATGAAGACCAATATCGTCTCGCCGGCTGAGGCTGCAATCGCGTAAAAACTCCAAACCTGTGGGAGCGGGCTTGCTCGCGAATGCGTAATGGCCGTCGGCGGTGATGTCGGCTGTGAAAATGTCTTCGCGAGCAAGCCCACTCCCACAGGATCTGTGCAATTTCCTGATGATTCGCAGGCGGAAAAGAATCTCAACAGCTGCGTTCACGGAACTTCTGCAAGCAGCCGCTTACAAACGGCCAAAATCCCCCTCACACCCACCTGTCGCCGCCAACGTCGCCGATGTTGCGCCTATCGCACTTACCCACTAGTTAGCCGAGAAAAGCGGCGAACGTGCAGGTATTTTTAACACATGAAAATTCCTGGGGAACATCTGCCCGTCATCTCGGTCGGCTACAAAGAGTGATATCCGCGACGCACGTCAGAAGCGTGCAAAAACGCGACATTTTTAGTTGATCTCAGGCCCCTCACGCCCTAAAGTTCGCGCCGAACGTCCATGCTGGAAACGATCCATCCGGCTCAAGTACTGACGACGAGACAGCAAGGCCAAGGGCAGTTACGCCCGTGGCCTTTTTGCTTTCGGCGACATGCCTTGGGAAGTAGGCGAACCAAAGTGGGGATACGGAGGACGTTCATTTACACCCATGTTTTTACCCGTTTGCCCATAGGAGCACTCCAGCATGTCGATCCAGGTCGAAGACTATTTCGCGCGCGAAACCTTTCAGAAAATGAAGGCGTTCGCCGACAAACAGGAAACCCCGTTCGTGGTGATCGACACCGCGATGATCAGCCAGGCCTACGATGACCTGCGCGCCGGTTTCGAATTCGCCAAGGTCTACTACGCGGTCAAGGCCAACCCGGCCGTCGAGATCATCGACCTGCTCAAAGAGAAAGGCTCGAGCTTCGACATCGCCTCCATCTATGAGCTGGACAAAGTGCTGAGCCGTGGCGTCAGCCCGGATCAGATCAGCTACGGCAACACCATCAAGAAATCCAAGGATATCCGCTACTTCTTCGAGAAGGGCGTGCGCCTGTACGCCACCGACTCCGAAGCCGACCTGCGCAACATCGCCAAGGCTGCACCGGGCTCGAAAGTCTATGTGCGCATCCTCACTGAAGGCTCGACCACCGCCGACTGGCCGCTGTCGCGCAAATTCGGCTGCCAGACCGACATGGCCATGGATCTGCTGATCCTCGCCCGTGACCTGGGCCTGGTGCCGTACGGCATCTCGTTCCACGTGGGTTCGCAACAGCGCGACATCAGTGTCTGGGACGCGGCGATCGCCAAGGTCAAAGTGATCTTCGAACGCCTGAAAGAAGAAGACGGCATTCACCTGAAACTGATCAACATGGGCGGTGGCTTCCCGGCCAACTACATCACCCGCACCAACAGCCTGGAAACCTACGCCGAAGAAATCATCCGCTTCCTGAAAGAAGACTTCGGCGATGACCTGCCGGAAATCATTCTGGAACCGGGCCGTTCGCTGATTGCCAACGCCGGTATTCTGGTCAGCGAAGTGGTACTGGTTGCGCGTAAATCCCGCACCGCTGTCGAGCGCTGGGTGTATACCGATGTGGGCAAATTCTCCGGCCTGATCGAAACCATGGATGAAGCGATCAAGTTCCCGATCTGGACCGAGAAGAAAGGCGAGATGGAAGAAGTGGTCATCGCCGGCCCGACCTGCGACAGCGCCGACATCATGTACGAAAACTACAAGTACGGTCTGCCGCTGAACCTGGCCATCGGTGATCGTCTGTACTGGCTGTCGACCGGTGCGTACACCACCAGTTACAGCGCCGTCGAATTCAATGGCTTCCCGCCGCTGAAATCGTTTTACGTGTAATACGTCGCGATGGTGAAAAAGGCCCATGAGCAATCATGGGCCTTTTTTTATGGGCGCAGCCACGCCTCAAGATGATCGAGCATTGCCATGCAATCATTGGCGCTCTCGGTCAATGCGGCGAGTTTGAAATTCAACTCACTCAGTTTCACCGCAGCCTTCGCCTGCAAGAGTTGATTGCACATGCTATCGAGGCGCTGATAAAGCGCTTCGATGAATAGCCCCATCTGCGTATTCACCGATACGAATCCGTTGAATAACGCCACGATATCGGCCTTGTATGCAGCCGCCCTGATGGACGGATCAGTCGATGCATAGGCCAGATCCCAGACCGGCGTCGTCAATGGATCGCCAAACAGCCCTTCGGCTACGGTTGGCGTCGTATGACACAGGCAGGAGCGGTGATCCATGGCGCTGAGAAACACTGACTTCAAGCCAAATGACTCGTCGTACACTTCCACGACCGTGTATTTCAGCTGCCCTATCTCGGCGCGCAGCGCATAGAAACGCAGTGCCAGTTCGTGTATCAGGTCAGGCACATCCTCTGCTGGAAACAACTGCCAGCTGGTCGACCGCGAAAGACTGAACTGCCGAAAGTCCACTTGGCTGACAGGCTCGTGTCGGGAGGTGTTGCCTGTGATATCCAGGGCTTCACGAGTAAACACTTGCAGATCCGCCACATACCCTGCGCCAAGACGCCTGGAGGCTTCGGTACGCGCCCAGAAATCCTGCAGATAGCGTTGATTGAACCGGGCGTTCTCCAGACGCGAGTCTTTGGCCAGAACGGCCAATTGATGCCCTGCCTTTCTCCGGCGCTCGAAGACCAGCGGTATCGCATTGAACGTGGTCGGCAAGGTGCCGAGAAATTGCCCGTAACGGTCCAGTACACGCCGTTGCATCGCTGAAAATTCATAAGCCATAGCATTCATGCTGTTTCAGGAAAGGCAGGCCGGTCGCCCACCTTCCCAGCTCCCTGTTATTGATGAATGCTCTGCAGATACTTGACGACTTCGGCGACTCGATCAATCGCTGCTTGCGTCCGGGTTTCAACGGGAAGCGAAGTGTTCTGCCTGAAATCACTGGCGAAGCGGGTAAAGTCATCGATCAGAACGCAGAACTCTCCAGCGTAAGCCACACGGCCATCGTCCAGTTGATCCAGGGTTTCGACCAGCTCAATCCGGCCTTCAATGCGCGCGAGGTCTTTGCTGTATTTGTTGATCTGTGCGCGCAGATCACCTGCCTGTTCATTCAGCCGGTTGTACGCTGCCAGCATATTCAGAAAGGAAATGGCCTCGCCAATGCCGGAAATCAGTTTCTTCAGCGTCTCGATAGCCAGCAGGGCAACTTGCACCTGAGGTGGCGCCAGTCCCAATGCCTTGAGGTTTTCCAGAGACAACTGCGCTTGTTCGCCAATTTTCTCGATGCCAGCCTTGGCGATCAGATCAATACCCTCGGAAACAGACTTCATTTCGGTCGTCAGGTCTGCGAGTTTTTTGTCAGATCTGGCCTTGAGCTCGATCGTGGTGACACGCTCGGCCTTGAGCGTCACGATCCACTCGGCCGAAGCGCTGCGATCGTAATGAGCGCTGATGCTCTTGTGCACGGCTTTCAGATCTTCGTTCTGCACCGCCACCTTATTGAAGATATTCTTCAGCTCGAACTCCATATCCTCGCGAACTTCGTCCGCCTCGTCTGGATACTCCAGCTCAGCCTGATAGCTGCGCAGTTTTTTCTCGGCGCGTTCCAGATAAATGCCAGTGGCCTGTGCCTGACTCCGCAGATCGTAGGTGGCCTTGTTGATGGCGAGCACCAGACTGTTCATGGCCCCGACAGTTCCAGGCATGTAATCGAACTGCTCGAAGAGCATTTGAGCCGTGGTATTCAGCGCTTGCACGCCAGCATTATGCTCACGCAGGCGCGCCATGTTGAACACAGGAACAGCCGAACTTTCTGATAGCAAAGACATCATTGACCCACTCCGAACAACCAGCCCACTTCTTTCATATTCTCTGTCAGCTTCTTCAAATACTTTCAGCAACTGATCAGAGCTGACTTTTATCTGTTCCCAAGGATCGACGATACTCAGTAATTGATTCTTGAAACGGCGTAACGAAGTCGCTTCAAAAATACCTTCAACTTCTTTGGCAGAAGCCTCGACGTAATCACTGAGGGCATTCCATACAAGCATGAGGTTCTGAGTCGCGACCTCGGCTTCAATCGCCACGTAACTCAAATTCTGCAAATCATCTCGAACCTTGTTCAACGAACTCAGCGTCTGGTTCTTGCTTGCCATACTCTGGTTATCGACCTGCTGCAGTTGCTTCAGGCGATTACGTTCAGAGCGGATTTTCTCGGCCTTGACGCCTTGGTAAATGCCAAGAATCAATCCGCCAATATTCAGGGTGGCCGCCGACCTGATCGCTTCCTGCACCAGTTGATCGTATTGTTTGTTCAGTTCATCAATTTCTTTTGCGCGCTGATCAATGACAGCCTGCAGCGCCTTGATATCGTTCTGGTAAGTGTTCCTGGAGACGAACTGCAGTCGCAAGGCAATTTCCGGCAGCACCTTTTCACGCATATCGGCGCCAAAACTGTCCAGCAGGGCCCGAACGCGCTCGGCGTCCTGATGACAAAGCGCAACTTTAGCCAACAGGTCATTGAGATACCCCTTGATATCCAGCACATCTTCCGAAGACAGGTCCAGATCAGGCAGACCCGGAATCTGCCGTTGCAGATTCAGATATTCCTCAGGCGTATTGATGTTGTGCTCTTCGAGATACCTTGAGGCCTTGAGATCCTCATACACTTCGACAATGCCGTTACCCGTGCGGATAATACTGCCGGCAAAGATTCTCAGATCGTTACCGGTCAACATGATCTTTTCGCGTAATGGCGACCAGCGCTTGGCGTGATCATAGGTCATGCTGAAGGTGCGCAGAAAATCTCCCGCTTTCAGGCCCACGCCGCCTTGATCACCCGCACCATAGTTCAGATAGGCAATAACATCTTGCAACCGGACGGGCAGCGAGAGGCCGAGGGCCTCATACTTCCTGAGACTGATAATTTGCTCTTTGGTCAGTTGTATACCGGTATCGCGGTTATACCCCTCACCCACACCCAGCGAAGCATTTACAAATGCCAGGGGTGCTTTCGCGGCGGCCTCGACCACCTTGTCATTTAATTTGAGTTCCATCAAAGACTCCTTGTCTTCCGTGGATATTAATAACCGTTATTTTATTTTCGATATCGACAAGAAACTTCCAGCCACTTGAACAACATCGAACCCAACAGTAGGCAGATACAACTAATCCGCCAAGTTATTAACTATTAAAATTAAATACAAGAACCAGCAAATCCAACTAACCTGTGGCAAACCAAAAGACTTTTTAATGACTCAAGCGACGAGCAGTTCCCCAAGCCGCTGCCGATAAGCATCGGCCATCTGGCGAATCGACGGATGACTGGCGCTCGACAATGAACCCATGCTCACCCGCAGGAAATTCACGTTCCCTATAGCCAGTGCCTTGCGCAACCAGCCCAGCGCGTCCTCGATCAATCCAGCATCAGCCAGCACTGCGGCATAACTGAACTGCCCACGAAAATCCCCGCCCTCGGCCGAACGTCGGTACCAGTCGCGCGCGGCGGCCGGGTCGGCGCGACAGACCAGCCCTTCTTCCAGATAACGCCCCAGCAGGTTCATCGACTTGGCGTGGCCGGCTTCAGCGGCGCGCTGATACAGCACCAGGGCCTGAGCATGATCCAACGTCACTCCGCGCCCGGTACCCAGCAGATTGGCCAGGTTATACATCGCCCAATCCAGCCCCGCGTCGGCGGCGATCCGGTAATGCTGCGCGGCAACCGCAGCATCGGCAACACAACCCCAACCATGCTCATGGCAGCGACCGAGCATGTTGCGCGCCATCAGATGCCCTTGCCCGGCTGCGATGCCGAACCAGCGCAGCGCCAATGGCACATCCTGAGCGATGCCGCGACCATCGAGCAGGATCTGCCCGAGCAGCGCCTGCGCTTCGACAATGCCCTGCCCCGCCGCGAGCAGAATCGCCTGCGCCGCACGCGCCGGGCTTTCTTCAAGCATGGCGTTGAGCTGCGCGCCGTCGAGTACTTCCTCGCGCCGCAGTTGAAAACTCATACCTCGACCCAGCGCCGCAGCAGATTGTGATAGGTGCCGGTGAGGCGGATCAGCGACGGGTGATCGGGCATGTCTTGAGTCAACTGCTGGATCGCCCCGTCCATCTCGAACAGCAAGGCGCGCTGGCTGTCTTCGCGTACCAGACTTTGCGTCCAGAAGAACGACGCATAACGCGTACCGCGCGTGACGGCATTGACCTTGTGCAGGCTGGTGCCGGGGTACAGCACCATGTCGCCGGCAGGCAGTTTTACCCGCTGGGTGCCGAAGGTGTCCTGGATCTCCAGCTCGCCACCGTCGTAGTCCTCGGGCTCGCTGAAAAACAGCGTGGCCGAGAGATCGGTGCGCACCCGTTCGATGCTGCCCTTGGGCTGGCGTACAGCGTTGTCGATGTGAAAATCGAAACTGCCGCCCGCCGTGTAGCAGTTGAGTAACGGCGGAAATACTTTGTGCGGCAGCGCGGCAGACATGAACAGTGGGTTTTTCCACAGCCGTTCGAGCATCGCCGCACCGATTTCCTTGGCCAGTGGATGACCTTCAGGCAGTTGCAGATTGTGCTTGGCCTTGGCCGACTGATAACCGGCGGTGATCTTGCCATCGGCCCAGTCAGCCTGCTCCAGCGCCTCGCGGATGCGCTGCACTTCGTCTTTGGCGAACAGGCCGGGAATGTGCAGCAGCATGACGAACGTACCTGATGGCAAAGGGGTGCCAATGGTATTGATTCTTATTGACCGTGTAAAACCCGTGTGACGAATGAATCGGCAAAAACCGTAAGGCCAAATTGTAAAGAATGTAAATTCGTCGCGAATAACAATATTTCGCAATTGATACGAATACCTGTTTACCCTATATTCCGCCGCCTCAAATCCTTGGGGAGGGGAATAAAAATGTCACGTCAACACGCACAATTGCCGGTCAGTTCACCACGTCTGCTCGCTTCGGCAATTGGTGTCGCCATTACTGCCGGCTCCGCTGGGCACATGGTATTTGCCGCCGAAAAGACCGACAGCAAAGCCTCCGGCAATGCCATCGCTCTGGACGCTACCGCCATCACCGGTGAAGCGCAGGACCCGACGTCCTACCAGGTCGAAAAAGCCTCCTCGCCCAAGTACACCGCACCGCTGGTCGACACCCCGCGCTCGGTCACTGTGATCCCGCAACAAGTGCTGAAGGACACCGGCGCGCTGAACATGCAGGACGCGCTGCGCACCGTACCCGGCATCACCTTCGGTGCCGGTGAAGGCGGCAACCCGCAGGGTGATCGTCCGTTCATTCGCGGTTTCGACGCTCAGGGCGACACCTATCTCGACGGCGTGCGCGACACCGGTTCACAGAGCCGCGAAATCTTCGCCGTGGAAAACATCGAAGTCAGCAAGGGCCCGAACTCCGCCATCGGCGGTCGCGGCGCGGCTGGCGGCAGCATCAACCTGGTGAGCAAGAAAGCGCACCTGGGCAACTCCTTCGACGGCGGCTTCACCTGGGGTTCCGACCAGACCCAGCGCTACACCCTGGATGGCAACTACCAGTTCAGCGACACCGCTGCCGGCCGTCTGAACCTGATGAGCCACGAGAGCAACGTCGCCGGTCGCGACAGCGTCGATTACGATCGCTGGGGTATCGCCCCGTCCCTGGCGTTCGGCCTGGGCACCGACACCCGCGTCAACCTCGACTACTACCATCTCGAAAGCAACGACACCCCGGATTCGGGCATTCCGTACACCATTCCGGCTGCAGGCTCGGCGGCGCGTACCAAGTCCAATCCGGACAAACCGTACGCCGGTGGCGATCACAGCAATTTCTATGGCCTGGACGATCGCGACTTCCGCAAGGGCCGTACCGACACCGCGACCTTCGCCATCGAACATGATCTGAGCGATTCGCTGACCATCAAGAACACCCTGCGCCACGGCACCAGCATGCAGGATTACATCCTGACCCAGCCGGACGACAGCAAGGGCAACGTCAACAACGGCACCGTGTGGCGCCGTGCCAACACGCGCGTCAGCAATACCGAAACCACCACCAACCAGACTGATCTGTTCGGCAATTTCTACATCGCCGGTTTCAAGAACAGCTTCTCCACCGGTGTCGAGTACACCTACGAAGAAGCCCAGAAGTCCTCGTACAACGTCAACACCGACACCACACCGCGCAGCCCGGGCAACGCCAGCACCAACTGCACCCCGTCGATGATCGGCGCCTCGAGCGGTTACAACTGCACCTCGCTGTCGAACCCGAATCCGGGCGATCCGTGGAACGGCGCGATCTCGCGCAACTACGCCGGCACCGACACCAAGGCCAACACCTATGCGCTGTACGCGTTTGACACTCTGGAGTTGTCCGAACAGTGGCTGGTGAACATGGGACTGCGTTACGACCACTTCTACACCGACTACAAAACCTACACCAACGCCGGCACCACCACCTCCAAGGGTGATGACACCAGCGAGTTCGTGACCGGTCAGTTCGGCGTGGTCTACAAGCCAGCTCCGAACGGTAGCATCTACGCGTCCTATGCCACGTCTGCGACGCCACCTGGCAACACGTTGGGCGAGGGTATGGAAGGCAACCCGCTGGGCGGCACCCCGGATCGCAATGGCAACCTGCTCAAGAGCGACATGGAGCCGGAAACCACCAAGAACTACGAAATCGGCACCAAGTGGGATCTGTTGAACGATCGCCTGTCGCTGACGGCTGACATCTTCCGCACCGAGAAAGAAAACGCTCGTGTGCAAGTCGACACCACCTCGTACGAAAACGCCGGCAAGACCCGTGTGCAAGGTATCGAGCTGTCGGCCAGCGGCAAGATCACAGACAAGTGGCAAGTGTTCGCCGGCTACGCGTTCATGGACAGCGAACAAGTCGACGGCGGCCCGATGGGCAAGGCCAACGATGGTAACGAGTTGCCAAACACGCCGAAAAACAGCGCCAGCCTGTGGACCACTTACCAGATCACGCCGAAGCTGACCCTCGGTGGCGGCGCGTTCTACGTCGACGACGTATACGGCAGCGTGGCCAACACCACGATGGTCGATTCCTACGTACGTTACGACGCGATGGCTGCCTACAAGCTGAGCAAGAACGTCGACCTGCAACTCAACGTGCAGAACCTGACCAACGAGGTCTACTACGACAAAGCGTTCTCGACCCACTTCGCCAACCAGGCGGCGGGCCGTACGGCATTGCTGAGCACCAACTTCCACTTCTGACCAACGCTGTAAATGTGGGAGAACCTGCAGGAGTGAGCCTGCTCGCGATGAGGTCGTGCCTGCCAGCGAATGGATTGACTGATCCACCGCTATCGCGAGCAGGCTCACTCCTGCAAAGGTAGGCGCCGCAAGATCATGGCCCCGTTCATTCCATTGAACGGGGCCTTTGTGCGTAAAGAAGAACGCTTCTCGACAACCCACGGCATAATGCGCGCCGTGATGACAATTTTTCGAACGGACAAGGCGAGCGACGTGTTGAAGAAAACCCTGTTCCAGTTGCACTGGTTTTTCGGCATCACTGCCGGGCTGGTGCTGGCCCTGATGGGCATTACCGGTGCCGCCTATTCGTTCCAGGACGAAATCCTGCGGGCGCTGAACCCGTCGGTGTTGCAGGTGGAAAAACAAGTCGCCGGCGTCCTGCCTCCAGTCGACCTGGTGGAACACATCGAAGCGACTTCCGGCAAGAAAGTCTCGATGCTCTGGGTCGAGACCGACAGCGGCAACGCCGCGCGCGTCTACTTCACTCCGCCCAAAGGCGAACGTCGTGGCGAGATGCGCTACTTCGATCCCTACACCGGCGAGTTCATGGGCGACGCGGTTGGCCAGGACTTCTTCGGCCTGATGCTGCAGCTGCACCGTTTCCTCGCCATGGGCGATACCGGACGCAACATCACCGGCGCCTGCACCCTGATCCTGTTGTTCTTCTGCCTGTCCGGGCTGTACCTGCGCTGGCCGCGACAGTGGAACAGCTGGCGCGTGTGGCTGACCCTCGACTGGAAGAAAAAGGGCCGCAGCTTCAACTGGGATCTGCACTCGGTGGCAGGCACCTGGTGTTTGCTGGTGTATCTGCTGCTGGCCTTGACCGGGTTGTCGTGGTCCTACGAGTGGTACAACAAGGGCCTGACCAAACTGCTTTCCGATGCGCCGCAAAACGAGCGCGTGCGCGGTGGTCGCGGCCCGGCGCCGGAAGGTCCGGCACCGACTGCCGATTACGCGGCGATGTGGAGCAGCATCTACAGCGCCGCCGGTCCAGGTCTGTCGGCCTACAACATCCGTATGCCGCCAGTGGCCGGGCAACCGGCGACCGTGTTCTATCTGCTCGACAGCTCGCCGCATGATCGCGCGCTGAACCAGATCACCCTCGACCCGGCCACCGGCATCGTCAAACGCGTTGATCGCTACGCCGACAAGAGCTTCAAGGCGCAGCTGTTGACCAGCATTTACGCGCTGCACGTCGGCAGCTATTTCGGCCTCGTCGGACGGATCATCATCACCCTCGCCGCCGTGTGCATGCCGCTGTTTTTCATCACTGGCTGGCTGCTGTATCTGGATCGCCGACGCAAGAAAAAGCAGATTCAGGACGCGCGCAAAGGTCTTGAACAACCGACCGGTAATGCCCCTGGATGGCTGATCGGTTTTGCCAGCCAAAGTGGTTTTGCCGAACAACTGGCCTGGCAGACCGCCGGGCAATTGCAGGCCGCCGGGTTGCCGGTGAAGGTGCAGCCGCTGGCGAATGTCAGCGCAGAGGATCTGCGCGAATCGAACCACGCGCTGTTCGTGGTCAGCACCTTCGGCGACGGCGAAGCACCGGACAGCGCGCGCGGTTTCGAGCGCAAAGTGCTGCGCGAAGCCACGACCCTCGACGGCCTGAATTATGCGGTGCTGGGCCTGGGTGACCGCCAGTACGCGCACTTCTGCGGCTTCGCCCGACGCCTGCATCAGTGGCTCGGCGAACACGGCGGCAAGACCCTGTTCGCCCCGGTCGAAGTCGACAACGGCGATCCGTACGCCCTGCGTCACTGGCAGACTCAACTCGGCCTGATCACCGGACAAGCGCCGGTCGACACCTGGCAAGCGCCGAGCTACGACAACTGGACACTGCTGCGCCGCGAACTGATGAACCCGGACAGCAGCGGTTCGCCGGTGTACCTGTTGGGCCTGAAGGCGCCGAGCACCAGCAGCTGGCTGGCCGGCGATCTGGTGGAAGTGCTGCCGCGCAACTGTGCGTGGGCGATCGAGCACTTCCTCGACGGCCTCGGCATTCGTGGCGAAACCACCGTGAAGATCAACGGCCTCGAAGAACCGCTGGAAGTCGCCCTCGCCAGCCGCCAGTTGCCGGAACATCGTGCGCATCTGGTCGGCCTGCATGCGCAAGCGCTGGTGGATGCGATGGTGCCGCTGGCGATGCGCGAATACTCGATCGCCTCGATTGCCGCCGACGGCGTGCTGGAACTGATCGTGCGTCAGGAACAACACGCCGATGGCAGCCTCGGCATCGCTTCCGGCTGGCTGACCGAACACGCCCCGGTAGGCGGCGCCATCAGCCTGCGCGTGCGGCGCAACAGCGGGTTCCATCTGCCGAATGAACCGCTGCCGATGATTCTGCTGGGCAACGGCACCGGCCTCGCCGGGTTGCGCAGCCTGCTCAAGGCACGCATCGCCGACGGTCAGCAGCGCCACTGGCTGCTGTTTGGCGAGCGCAATCGCGAGCATGATTTCCTCTGCCGGGCGGAGCTGGAAGAGTGGTTGATCAATGGCGATCTGGCGCGCCTGGACCTGGCGTTTTCGCGGGATCAGGCGCAAAAGATTTACGTCCAGGATCGCCTGCGCGAATCCGCTGACGAGCTGAAAAAATGGCTGGCTGACGGTGCGGTGATCTACATCTGCGGCAGCCTGCAGGGTATGGCCTCTGGCGTCGATCAAGTGCTCAACGACGTGTTGGGGGCAGCCGAAGTCGAACGCCTGATCGAACAGGGCCGTTACCGCCGCGACGTGTACTGACACCCATCATTCCCCTGGGGGAGCGGGCTTGCTCGCGAAGGCACCGTGCCAGTCGATATCAACTTCGCTGACACACCGTCTTCGCGAGCAAGCCCGCTCCCACAGGTTCCGCAGCGTCTAGACGGGCTGCAACTTCTGCTCAAACACCGCCACCCCATTCAAATCCCGCAACACCACACTCATCTCCCCGCTCTGCCCTTCGATATTCACCTCGCCAAAGAACTGAAACCCGGCAAATGGTGAAGCGTTCTGCGTCGGCGGAGCCTTCTGGAACACCACTTCCGGGCCGAAGGTCTTGTCCAGCGGATTAGGCCCGAAGCTCCCGGCATTCAGCGGCCCGGCGACAAACTCCCAGAACGGTTCGAAATCCTGAAACGCCGCGCGCTCCGGATGGTAGTGATGCGCCGCGCAGTAATGCACGTCCGCGGTCAGAAACACGAAATTGCGTACCTGTTGCGCGCGCAGGAAACCCAGCAACTCAGCGACTTCCAACTCACGTCCTTGCGCCGGGCCGGGATCGCCGTTGGCCACCGCCTCCCAGCGTGCCACGCCGGGGCTGACTTCACCGTCGGGCACACCGAGGCCGATCGGCATGTCGGCGGCGATCACCTTCCACTGCGCCTTGGAGTGCTCCAGCCCACGCTTGAGCCAGTCCAGTTGTTCGCGCCCGAGGAAAGGTTTGGCCGCGCCGAGGTTGTCGTCGTTGGCCCCGCGATAACTGCGCATGTCGAGCACGAACACGTCGAGCATCGGCCCGTAGCTGAGCTTGCGATAGATCCGTCCGCCGCCATCGGCCGCCTGCAATCGCATCGGCGAATATTCCAGCCAGGCCTTGCGCGCACGGCCGACCAGGGTGTGGATATCTTTTTCCTGATAGCGCTCGTCGAGCTGCTTGCCCGGCGACCAGTTATTGACCACTTCGTGGTCGTCCCACTGCCAGATCTGCGGGACTTCGGCGTTGAAGCGGCGGATGTTTTCGTCCATCAGGTTGTAGCGATAGTTGCCGCGATAATCGTCGAGGGTCTGCGCGACTTTGCTCTTGGCTTCGGTGGTGAGATTGCGCCAGATCCGCCCGCCTTCAGTGGTCAATTGCGCCGGCACCGGGCCGTCGGCGTAGATGGTGTCGCCGCTGTGGATAAAGAAGTCCGGCAAGCGCAGACGCATGGATTCGTAGATGCGCATGCCGCCGATGTCCGGGTTGATGCCGAAGCCTTGGCCGACGGTGTCACCGCTCCAGACAAAACGAATATTGCGCCGCGCCGTCGGTGCGCTGCGCAGGTGGCCGAGCCACGGCTCGCTGGCGACGCCGGTTTGTGCGTCCTTGAAATACACGCGATAGAAAATCGCCTGATCGGCGGGCAGCCCGGTGAGTTCGACCCGGGCGGTGAAGTCGCTGCGCGCATCGGCCAGGGCCGAGACTACACGGCGTGGGTGGCGAAACTGGCTGCGGGTGTCCCACTCGACCACCATCCGCGCCGGGCGGTCGCTGCGGCTCCAGATCATCGCGCGGTCGCCCTGCAGGTCGCCGGACTGCACGCCGTCGGTGAGTTGTGGCCGATCCTTGACCGACGCGATCACTGCCGGCGCCAGCCCGGGCATCAGCAGCCCGGCGCCGACCACTTGCATGACCCGACGGCGCCCGAGGTTGAAATCGCTCATGCTGTTCTCCCTGAAAAAAGGAAAACTTAAGCACGCAATGATGAATCCGGCATGACAACACATCCCCTGTGGGAGCGGGCTTGCTCGCGAAAGCGGTGTGTCAGTTAAAGAAATATCGACTGACACGACGCCTTCGCGAGCAAGCCCGCTCCCACAGGTTGTTGCGGTGTCAGGCGTTGACGGGGTCGACCGCCAGTTCCGTGGCTTCCGCGCGTTTGACCGCCGCGTAAACCACCGCCGTCAACAAACTCCCCGCGACAATCGCCAGCAGATACAGCAACGCATGATTGATCGCATTCGGGATCGCCAGCACAAACAAGCCACCGTGCGGCGCCATCAGTTTGCAGCCGAAGTACATCGACAACGCGCCAGTCAACGCACCACCGGCGATGCTCGCCGGAATCACTCGCAGCGGGTCTTTCGCGGCAAACGGAATCGCCCCTTCGGAGATGAAGCACAGCCCCAGCACCAGCGCCGCTTTACCGGCCTCGCGCTCGGTCTGGGCGAACTTGCGGCGGGCAATGAAGGTGGCGATGCCCAGTCCGATTGGCGGCACCATGCCGGCGGCCATGGTCGCGGCCATCGGCGCGTAACTCTGCGAAGCCAGCAGCCCGACCGAGAACGCATACGCGGCTTTGTTGATCGGCCCACCGAGGTCGACGCACATCATGCCGCCGAGCAACACCCCGAGCAGAATCGCGTTGGTCGTGCCCATGCTGTCGAGAAAATGCGTCAGCGCCGCAAGCATGCCGGCAACCGGTTTACCGACCACGTAGATCATCACCAGCCCGGTGAACAGGCTGGCGAACAACGGGATGATCAGGATCGGTTTCAGCGCTTCAAGACTTTGCGGCAAGGCGACATAGCGACTGATGGCCTTGGCCGCATAACCGGCGATGAAACCGGCGACGATCCCGCCGATGAACCCCGCCCCAAGCGTACTGGCGAGCAAGCCACCAATCATCCCCGGCGCCAGGCCCGGGCGGTCGGCGATCGAGTAGGCGATGTAACCGGCAAGCAGCGGCACCATCAGCTTGAACGCGGTCTCACCGCCGATCTGCATCAGCGCCGCCGCCAGCGTGCCCTCTTCCTTGAACGCGGTGATGCCGAAGACGAACGACAGCGCGATCATCAGACCACCGGCCACCACCATCGGCAGCATGAACGACACGCCCGTCAGCAGGTGTTTGTAGACCCCGGTTTTCTCTTGCTTGGCCGGCGCGTTGCCGTCACTCGCGGCGCTCTCCACCTGAGCTTCGGCGAGGGCTTTTTTCAGGGTCGCTTCGGACTGCTTCAAAGCAATCCCGGTGCCGCAGCGGTAGATTTTCTTGCCGGCAAAACGCTCGGTGGCGACTTCGATGTCCGCCGCCAGCAACACCACGTCAGCCTCGGCAATCGCCGTCGCGCTGAGCGGGGTTTTCGCGCCGACCGAACCCTGGGTTTCGACGTGCAGTTCATAGCCCAGACGCTTGGCCGTCTGCTGCAACGCCTCGGCAGCCATGAAGGTGTGGGCGACGCCGGTCGGGCACGCGGTGATGGCGACGATGCGCGGCGCACGTTGCGCAGCGGCAACCGGGACGGCTTCGCTGGCGACGTAAACCTCGGCCTCTTCAGCACCGCGACGCAGCACCGCTTCGACATCCTGCAGCGCTTGCGCCGGGGCGATGCGGAACACACGCTTGCCGACAAAACGGCGCATGTCGATGTCACCGGTGACCACCAGCAACACCCACTCCGCCGCCGCAATAGTGGCGGCCGACAATTCGCGCTCGGGGTGCGCCGCATCGACCACTTCAACGCTGGTGCTCCAGCCCTGACGCTGGGCCGCCGCATCGAGCAGACGGGCGCACAGCACACTGGTGACCATGCCGTTCGGGCAGGCCGTGACAATGGCTAACTTCATGACAAACCCTCTTATTGTTCTGTCAGGGGACGCACGCGTACGCCCTGTTCGAGCTGCGCCAGTTGCGCCGCATCGTTGATGCCGAAACCGATCTGCGTCACCGCCATCGCGGCAATCGCCGTGGCCGTGCGCAGGGTCTGCTCGGGAGTATCGGCACTGAGCAGACCGTGCAGCATGCCGGCCAGCAACGAGTCACCGGCACCCACCGTACTGGCGACCGTGACCTTCGGCGGCGTGGCATGCAGCGCCGAGCCGACGCTGAACCAGTTCACCCCGTCGGCACCGTGGGAAATCACCACGTGCTCGATACCTTTGGCGTGCAGGCACGCCGCAGCCTGAGCTTCGGCGGCGTGCGAGACCACATCGCAATCGAGCGCATCGGCGAGTTCTTCGGTGTTCGGCTTGATCAGCCACGGGCGCGCTTCAATCGCCGCACGCAAGGCTTCACCGCTGCTGTCGAGGGCGACTTTCAGACCGAGACCGGTCAGACGTTCGATCAGTTCGCGCAACCACTGCGCGCTGACGCCGCGCGGCAGACTGCCGGCGACCACCACCGCGTCATGCCCCGGGGCGATCTGCAGCAGACGCTCGAGCAACGCCCGCTGCGCCGCCGCGTCGACCACCGGCCCCGGGCCGTTGATGTCGGTGATACGCCCGTCATGCTCGGCGACCTTGATGTTGCTGCGCGTCTCCCCCGGCACGCGGATGAACGCGTCGACGAAGCCGCGCTTGGCGAACAGGGTTTCGAAGGCTTGCAGATTGTCTTCGCCGAGAAAGCCGCTGACCGTCAGTTGATGCCCGAGGTCCGCCAGCACCTGCGCGACGTTCACGCCTTTGCCGGCGGCGTGGGTGTGCATCTCGTCGCTGCGGTTGACCTGACCGGCCTCAAGGCGCGACAGCTCGACCGTGAGGTCCAGCGCCGGGTTAAGGGTCAGGGTGAGAATCTTGGCCATTACAGGGCCTCCACTAATGCACGCACTTCGTTCGCGCTGCCCACGGTGAGGGCTTGTTGAGCAAGGGTTTGCGCCTGGGTCAGGCTGAGTTCGCGGATGCGCGCCTTGACCTCGGCGATGCTGCGCCCGGATACGCTCAGCTCATCGACGCCGAGGCCGACCAGCACCGGCACCGCCAGCGGATCTGCCGCCAGTTCGCCGCACACGCCGACCCATTTGCCATGGGCATGCGCGGCGCGCACGGTGATGTCGATCAACTGCAGCACCGCCGGGTGCAGGCCGTCAGCCTGGGCCGACAGTGTCGGGTGACCTCGGTCGATGGCCAGGGTGTATTGCGTCAGGTCGTTGGTGCCGACACTGAAGAAGTCGACTTCCTTGGCCAGCACCGGCGCCAGCAATGCGGCGGACGGTACTTCAATCATGATCCCCAGTTGCAGATCGGCAACCGGGATTTCCAGGCGCAGGCGCTCGGTCATGTCGCGGGCCTGACGCCACTCTTCGACGCTACCGACCATCGGGAACATGATCCGCAATGGACGGTTATCCGCCGAACGCAGCAAGGCGCGCAATTGCGCTTCCATGATCTGCGGACGCTGCAACGTGAGGCGAATGCCGCGCACGCCGAGGAACGGGTTTTCTTCCTTGGCGATCGGCCAATATGGCAGCGGTTTGTCGCCTCCGACATCAAGGGTGCGCACCACCAGCGGTCTCCCGGCGAGGCCATCGAGAACGCGACGGTATTCGGCTTCCTGAGTGGCTTCGTCTGGCGCTTGCGGGTGGGCCATGAAAATCAGTTCGGTGCGCAGCAGACCAATGCCTTCGGCGCCCTGCTCGACCGCAGCGCTGACCCCGGCGCTTTCACCGATGTTGGCGAACACTTCCACGGCGTGGCCGTCAGTGGTGTGTGCCGGTTGATGGCGTTGTTCGGCGGCAGCCTTGAGACGTTGTTCGCGGGTATCACGTTCTTCGGCGGCGCGTTGCAGGGTCGCGGCATCGGCGTCGACGTGCAGGCGACCGCGCTGGCCGTCGAGCAGCAACGGCGTGCCCGGTGCCAGCAGCAGCACCGCTGCGCCCGCACCGACCAGCGCCGGAATTCCGAGAGCACGGGCGACGATTGCACTGTGCGCGGTGGCGCCGCCGCGAGCGGTGAGAATCCCCGCGACGCGCGCCGGATCGAGCCGCGCCACGTCGGATGGGCCGACTTCGTCCATCACCAGAATGTACGGCTGCTCCGGCTCGTTCGGCGTCTGCACACCGCAGAGTTGCGCCAGCACCCGGCGCCCGATGTCACGCAGGTCCGCCGCCCGCTCGGCGAGCAACGCGTCCTGCAGCGATTCCTGTTGCTTGGCCGCCGCTTCAATCACCGCCATCCACGCCGCTTCGGCGCTCTCGCCTTGCTTGAGACGGGTGTCGACTTCGTCGGTCAGTTCCGGGTCGTCGAGCATTTCCTGGTGGGTGATGAAAATCTCGCGAATCGCCTTGGCCTTGCTGCGTTCGATCAGGCCCTGGATGTCACTGCGCACATCGCTCAGCGCTTGTTTGAGACGCTCGCGCTCAATGGCCGCGGACTCGCCGCGCAACGGGTAATCGATAGCCTGTTGCACCTGAATGTGCGCTGGACCAATGGCGATGCCCGGTGCAGCAGGGATCGCCTGCAACTGCGCGCCGGACGCCGGGGCGATCAGCACTTCGGCGATATCAGCGATGGCTTCGCGTTGCTGACTCACGGCCGGCAACGGTTCGACTTCTTCGCCGAGGCCTTCTTCGATAGCGGCCAGCAGCGCCGGCAGGGCATCAGCGGCGATGCTCGGTTCGGCGATCAACTCCAGCACCTGACCACGACGGGCGCCGAGACTCAGCAGCTTGCTCAGGCTTTTTACCGACACGGCGCTGTCCGCGCTGTCGACGATGCGCACGCGGATTTCACCGTCAAAACTCTTCGCCAGTTGCGCAAGAATCTTCGCCGGGCGTGCATGCAGACCGTGAGCGTTGGCCAGGGCAATACGCGCGCTCGGCCAATCGGCGGGCAGTTCGCCGCCGAGCACTTCGAGGACTTTGCGGCTGCTGGTGGCGCGGCCCAGTTCATGGCCGCGCCCTTCAATGAGCAGTGCACACAGACGTTCGAGCAGCGCCTGATGCGCCTCACCCAAACTGGCCAGACAGAACAGACCACTGAGCGGCTGGCCGAGGTAACGCATCGGTTTGTCCGGGGTGACGAAGGCCAGGCCCGGGCGCTTAACGGTCTGCTCGCTGTGCAGCCACCACAGGCCATCGCCCAGCGGCAGCGCTTCGACTTGCTGCAACACGCCGGCAAACCCATTGCTCACACAATCTGCCTGACGCAACAGACGCGCGCCACGCCAGACCAGCTCTTCAAAATCGTCAGCCGACACGCCGAGGCCGATCATCTGCGCATCCAGCGCCAGTTCCTGCGGCGCACCTTGCAGCAGTTTCAGCAGCGCTTCCGGCGAGCTGGCGCGACGCAGCGCCTGACCCAGATCGGTTTCGCCGAGGGCGCGGGTCAGCAGTTGCAGCAGACGCAGGTGTTCGTCGGATTTGGCGGCGATGCCGATCGCCAGATAAACGATCTGCCCATCGCCCCAATCCACCCCCTCGGGAAACTGCATCAGCCGCACGCCGGTGGCGAATACCTGATCGCGGGTCTCCGGGGTGCCGTGGGGGATGGCGATACCCTGGCCGAGAAAGGTCGAGCCCTGGGCTTCCCGGGCCTGCAAGCCGGCGAGGTAGCCATCGGCGACCAGGCCATCGGCCACCAGATGATGGGCGAGCAATTGCAGGGCGGCGGGTTTATCCACAGCCGATTGGCCCATGGATATCTGCTCTATAGTGAGCTCGAGCATGCGATCTCCTTTTTGGCACATGGATGCGCCAGGATATTGTTTTGAATGGTCACAGCTTAGGCGCTGGTCAGCCTGCTTTTCAGCGGCAGTTTTGGCGGTTTCACGGCAGAACCGGCCAAAGGCGTCTAAAACGTAGAAAATACGCTTGCTGAAACGTTTAATCTAGATTGATCGGCACGTTACTCGATAATGTCTCATCCTTGAAGTCCAACTTGTCGGATGCGCTGCGACAATAGTCGTCTGCCCGAATCGGGTAGGATTGGCGAAAATGTCGCGGCAAGCTCGAAAAAACAAGGAAATCCCGGGTTGAAACTCAGTGATATCGCGCGGTTGGCCGGAGTGTCCGTGACCACCGCCAGCTACGTCATCAACGGCAAGGCCGAACAGCAACGCATCAGCAGCGCCACGGTCGAGCGGGTGCGTGCAGTCGTCGAACAGCACGGCTTCACCCCCAATCCACAAGCCGCCGGGTTGCGCAGTCGGCACACGCGCACGTTGGGCTTTATTCTGCCGGATCTGGAAAACCCCAGTTACGCGCGGATCGCCAAACTGCTGGAGCAAGGCGCGCGAGCGCGGGGCTATCAGTTGCTGATTGCCAGCTCTGACGACGCGCCGGACAGCGAGCGCCAATTGCTGCAACTGTTCAAGGCGCGCCGCTGCGATGCGCTGATCGTCGCCAGTTGTCTGCCGGCCGGTGACGATAGCTACCGCCAGTTGCAGGCCAAGGGCTTGCCGATCATAGCCATCGACCGGGTCATGGAACCCGAGCACTTCTGCTCGGTGATCAGTGACGACCGCGAAGCCAGCCTGCACCTGACCCAGAGCCTGCTCGATCCGCAACCAAA
This sequence comes from Pseudomonas sp. RSB 5.4, assembly GCF_037126175.1. Classification (NCBI taxonomy): domain Bacteria; kingdom Pseudomonadati; phylum Pseudomonadota; class Gammaproteobacteria; order Pseudomonadales; family Pseudomonadaceae; genus Pseudomonas; species Pseudomonas sp. RSB 5.4. Next base: position 5,527,734 of record NZ_CP146986.1, on the reverse strand, counting down.
ACAGATCGTGCTGCTCGGTGCGCGTCCGGAGCTGAGCATCAGCCAGGAACGTGCGGCCGGCTTCAAGCAGGCACTGGTCGACTTCAAAGGCGAAGTGCTGATCGAGCACGCCGAGTCCTTCAGCCGTGAATGCGGCAAGCAATTGATGGAAGAACTCCTGCAACGTCTGGGGCATTTGCCGGATGCGCTGGTGACCACGTCCTACGTGCTGTTGCAGGGCGTGTTCGATGCGCTGCATGACTTCCCGCTCAAATCCCGCCCGCTACGTCTGGGCACCTTCGGTGATACGCAGTTGCTGGACTTCCTGCCGCTGCCGGTCAACGCCATGGCCCAGCAGCACCAGTTGATCGCCGACAAGGCGCTGGAACTGGCGCTGGCCGCCGTCGAGCAATCGCAATACAAGCCTGGCGTGCAGGCCATCGCCCGTACCTTCAAGCAGCGTATTCACCGGGACTGAGCCGTGGAGCTGATCGACAGCCACACCCACCTCGACTTCCCCGACTTCGACGCCGATCGCTCGGCGTTGCTCGCCGAAAGCCGCGCCCTCGGGGTGCGGCGGATGGTGGTGCTGGGGGTTTATCAAGGTAACTGGCACCGGGTGTGGGATCTGGTGCAGAGCGATGCCGACCTGTACGCGGCATTCGGTCTGCATCCGGTGTATCTCGATCAGCATCAACCCGAAGATTTACGCACGCTCGGTGACTGGCTGACGCGGCTGCGCGGCCATCGACAACTGTGTGCGTTGGGCGAGATCGGTCTGGATTACTTCATCGAAACCCTCGACCGTGAACGTCAGCAGGCGCTGTTCGAGGCGCAGCTGCAACTGGCAGCGGACTTCGAACTGCCGGCGCTGATCCACGTGCGCCGCAGCCACGCCGCGGTGATCGCCACGCTCAAACGCTTCAAGCTCAAACGCGCCGGGATCATCCACGCCTTCGCCGGCAGCCGTGAAGAAGCTCGGGAATACATCAAACTCGGTTTCAAACTGGGTCTGGGCGGCGCGCCGACCTGGCCGCAGGCGTTGCGCATGCATCGGGTATTGGCGGATCTGCCGCTGGAGTCGATCGTGCTGGAAACCGACTCCCCGGACATGGCGCCGGCGATGTTTCCCGGAGTACGCAACACCCCCGCGCACTTGCCGGCGATCTGTGCCGCGCTCGCCGAGTTGATGAATATCAGTTCAGAACGACTGGCTGCCGCCAGCACCGCCAACAGCTGCGAAGTGTTCGGCTGGTAATCAGTCGCCGTGGGCCTTGGCCGCCTCGAGGATCAGGGTCATGTGCTGGCGATGATGAACAAAACGCAGCAGCGCGAAGTACACAAAAAGCACGATCAGTGATGCATTCAACTGTTCCGTCACGTCAAGCAGGCCGATCCATTCCATGACCAACGCCACCAGCAGCGCGGTGCACACCGTGACTGACGCGCTGAAGCGCAGCAATCCGAGAGAGTCGAGAGATTTGAAGCGTTTGATCTGCACTGGACAGCGTAGCTCCAGGGTTTTCTGGCAGTGATTGCAGGTAAACGGTTCATTGATTGCGATGGCATTGAGTTGCCAGGGTTTAAGCACCTGCGTGGTCTGGCAATGAGCACAACGGCCCTGAACTCCCAGGGTTACAACGGACATTCGCGGCCTCCTCAGCGCAACTAACTGATCAGGGATATTGGCTCAATAATGACGAAAAGCCAGCCGTCGAAAGAAAACAGGAATTGGCTTACAAGCGTAAGTATCAATGCATTACAAAATGTTCTGACATCTGCCCTGCTCCAGCCCTGTAGCGAGGGGATTCATCCCCGATGGACTGCGCAGCGGTCCCTGATCACTTACAAGCATGGGGGGGACGCTTCGCGTCCCATCGGGGATAAATCCCCTCGCCACAGGTTTCTGACAAGGGGTGGCGCGGCCGGATTCAGACGCGGAACGCGCTGATCAGTTGCTTGAGTTCCACCACCTGCGCCGACAGTGCTCGGCTGGCGTCTTCGGTCTGGTGCGCACCCTGGGCCGTGCGCTCACCGGCGCGATTGATCTCGACGATGTTCTGGTCGATGTCATGGGCCACCGCAGTCTGTTGCTCCACCGCGGCGGCGATCTGCTGGTTCTGATCGACGATCATGCCTACCGCCCCGAGGATGTTTTCCAGCGCCTGCTGAACCTTTTCCGACTGCCCGACCGTGCCATTGGCCATCTGATGGCTAACGCCCATGGCCTTCACCGCAGCGCCCACGCCGCCATGCAGCTTGCTGATCATCTGCTCGATTTCTTCGGTCGATTGCTGGGTGCGTTTGGCCAACGTTCGCACTTCGTCCGCAACCACCGCGAAGCCACGGCCCTGCTCTCCGGCGCGGGCCGCTTCGATGGCGGCGTTGAGTGCCAGCAGGTTGGTCTGTTCGGCGATGCTCTTGATCACTTCCAGGACACGACTGATCGACTGGCTGTCGCTGGCTAACTGGTTGATCACCAGCACCGATTGATCGATCTCGCTGGCCAGCGCGGCAATGCTGCCCTGCTGCGACGCTACCAGTGTGCGACCGCTGACGGTTTCGTCGTTGACGCTGTGCGCGCTGCTCACCGCTGCCGCCGCGCTGCGTGCAACTTCCAGCGAGGTCGCCGACATCTGGTTCATTGCGGTCGCCACTTGCTCGATCTGCGTGCGCTGCCCGGCCACCGCCTGATTGCTTTGCGCAGACACGTTTTCCACCTGTCCGGCCTGACGCTCGACCTCTGCCACGGTGTGCCCGACCCGCTCGATCAGGTCATGGATCTTCCTCACGGTGCCGTTGAACACCTCACCCAACTCGCCCAGTTCATCACGGCTGTTGGCCTTGAAATTGACCGTCATGTCACCGGCCGCGACCTTGTCCATCATCGCGCCCAGGCGCTTGAGGGTGGTGCGGGTCGAGGCGTAGAACCCGCCATAGAGATAGAAAATCAGCACGAACACCACCGACAACGCCACCGCCTGCAACACCATGTGCGTGCGATTTTGCGCCAGGCGTTGCTGCAATTGCGTATCGAGGAATTTCAGGGTTGCTTCGTTGAGCTGGTAGGTCTGGTTCATCAGCCCGGTGACTTGGTCATAAAACGTCAGCCACGGCGTATCAAGGGTTTCGGCCACGACGACTTTCGCTTCAAACAGCTCGCTGGCCTGCTTGAGCGAGGTTTTGCTGCTGTCGGCCGGTGCGCTGAGGCTGGCGCGCGCGGCTTTGCTGGAGTCGAGGGCATCGGCCAGTTTCAGCGCGTATTCGGCCTGGAGCTTTTCGATCTGCGCCAGCAACTCGTCGAAACGGGCGCTCGACGAACTGTTGAGAAAGCCCTGCCCCAACGAATACGAACCGATGGCCCGGCCTTCGCCAAGCGTCTGGGTCACGGCCGGGGTGATGTTGGTGAGCAACTCGCTGAGCTGGCGGATGTCGCTCTGGTTGTCGCGGCTCAGACCGGCCTGACTGGCGATGATCTGGCTGAAAATCTGCGCGTTGCCGAGCAGCTTGCCGATCATTGCGCTTTTGCTTTGCAGGGAGTTTTCCGCCTGTTGAGCCTTGAACGCGCTGATCATTTCATCGCGTTTGCCGTCGAACACCTTGATCTGCTCAGGATCGTCAGTCATCGCCTGCAGACCTTGCAGGCGCGCCAGCACGGTTTGCTCCAGGCTGCCGATCTGCGACTCAAGATTGTCGGCCTTGCCGGACTGACCGAGGGTGACGTTGATCTGCACCAGATTGTTCAGGGTTTCCAGATCCCGGCGCAGGGTCAGGCTACTGCCCAGCAGGTCGAGGCTCTGCAATTCGACCCGGGTGCCCTGGAATTCGCGAAAGGAATCGCGCACCAGATAGAAATTGGTCACCAGCATCGGCACCAGGAACAGCACGCTGATCAGGCTGAACTTCATGCCGAAGCTCAGGCGATTCATCAACGAGACGGCGGGATAGAGCAAGCTCTTCACTGGAAGTCTCCCTTGGCTTTTCTTGTTTTTATTGGCAGGCGCGGGGCGACAGCAGATAGCCACTATCGGGCGCTGTCTCTGTATAGCTCAAATCGGGGGGAGGTTTTGTAACTTAAGGTTAACGACTGCCTGAGTGGGCAACTAACCCTGTGGTGAGGGGATGAATCCCCTCACCACAATGAATTTCACCGAGGGCTCAGTGAATCAACACTGTCCACAAGGCAAACCCGGCATACCACAACACCGCCGCGCGCAGCAGCAGTTCCCACAGGCAATCGAGGGTGTTGATGCCTTCCGGCCCGACCACCGGCGGCGGGATCTCGCCGGCTGCGAGCCCGACCTTGTTGATCAGTTGCGCGGCGCTGATGTTCCAGTTCAGCAGTTCGTGCAACATCACCCGGCTGACCGCAACAAAGTTGCCGACCAGGGCAAAACTGGCGGCGAGCAAGCGCACCGGCACCCAGTCGAAGGCATGACGTAACTGGCCGGCGCGTTCGGCGAGGGCCGGGTTCTGGCTGTTTTCTTCAGCCAACGCGAGCAAGCGATAAGCCAGCGCCGCCACCGGACCTAGCACGAAATACCAGAAGATCACCGCGAAGAAACTTTGATACGCCTGCCACAACAGATGGCCCTGTACCTGATCCAGCAATTGCTCACCGCTGTCGGCACAGATATCCAGATCACGCTTGGCCACATGCGCGGCGGCTTGCAGGTCTTCGCGACGCCAGGCGTCACGAAACGGCCCGAGACCGCCGAGCAGATCACCGCGCCCCAGCGCGTAAATCACCACCAGCAAATGCACCGGCAGCGCCAGCAAGCCGTAAGCGACGGGGTCCAGCACCACCAGCAACAAGGCGAGCAGCGCCACCGGCAGCAACACCAGAATTGTCAGCACCAGCCATGGCCGCTTGGCCAGGCGCTCACTGGCTTCGAGTTTGTGCAGTTCGCGGATCCATCCGCCATCGCGTTGAACCCGATGGCGCAGGGCCGAGAATTTCTCGATCCAGACCGCCAGCAGTAACACCAGAAAACTCATTGTCCTTCCTCTTGTGCCAGGGCTGCGCGGTAACGCGCCCAGTCGAATGCCGGGCCAGGATCGGTCTTGCGCCCGGGTGCGATGTCGCTGTGCCCGCAGATACGGGCGCCGGTGATAGCCGGAAATGCTCTTTGCAACTGACGCGTCAGCGTGATCAACGCCTGATACTGCGCGTCGGTAAAGGGCAGATCATCGGTGCCTTCGAGTTCGATGCCCACGGAAAAATCGTTACAGGTTTCACGGCCTTCGAACATCGACACGCCAGCATGCCACGCCCGTTCAAGACAGGAGACAAACTGGGTGACGGTGCCGTCACGTTCAATCAGAAAATGCGCCGAGACGCGCAGGTCAGCAATCCCTGCAAAATAGGGATGCTCGGTGACATCCAGACGATTCTGGAAAAATTCCTGCACCTTGCCGGTGGCGAACTGCGCTGGCGGCAGGCTGATGTTGTGAATGACCAACAGAGAGATTTCGCCCGCAGGGCGTTCATTGAAGTTGGGCGATGGGCAGACCTGCACCCCGTGACACCACCCGCTAGCGGGATCCAACTGCATACCGATTCCTTCAACGCCGACTGTGTTGGCGCCCAGTATGCCGTGATCGGCCCCCGGCGCGCGATCACTTGCCGCGATTGAGTCGCCGCAGATTGCCGAGCACCGATTCCAGCGCCCGATCGAACAGCAAGGTGTCATCCAGCGCCCGCACCGCGCCACGGCGAAACTCAAGGGCCAGGTCGACGCGGCTGCGCTCCAGCACTTTCATCCCGGTACGGTCGACGAACACGTATTTGCCGGTGGCTTCGATGATCGCTGCCAGCTTGCAGCGCAGGCTATGCTCGTCGTCTTCCTGGAACGCGACCCAGTTGCCCAGGCGCAGTTGCTCCACCTGACGCAGCCCGGGGTCGTCATGCGCAAGGCCGCTGGCGTTCAGGCCGACCGCGCCCTCATCGGCGCTGCGCAGGGTAATGTGCTGCGACACCTCAACCAGCGCCGGCGCATCCGCCAGCGGCTGCTCGGTTGCAGGTTCAAGCACCCGCACATGCAGCGCTTCCAGCTCGCTGAAAAATTCGCTGGTGGCGAACGGATCAAACGCCGAGCTGCTCAGGCCATCACGCAGTGATTTGAGCAAACCAGGCACCAGCGCCAACAATTGCAGACCGGCGTCCGCTTCGTCGTGACGCTGCACGCTCCAGATCAATTGCTCCATGGTCTGCACATCGGCCTGCCACTCAGCCGAGTGATCGCCATGCTTGAGACAGGTCAGCAGCAGCACCTTGCTCCAGGCATCGCGCACGAACGTCACCACCGACGGCGGCAGGACTTTACCCAGCAGCGCCAGGTTCAACGCCTGCTCGACCCGTTGCCGGGCCAGTTCGGTTTTCGCCCGGCCCTCTTCGGCATCGCGCAAACGCTGCTCCAGCAACTCGCTGCGCCGCCGCTCATCGCTGGTGAAGGCGAGGAAATCGGCGAGCAACTCGGAGAAAATCGCCGGATCGTCGCCGAAGTCACTCAGCAGGCGCTGCACCACTTGTTCGATGCGCAGATACAGGCTGTCGCGGGCCTCGCCATTGCAGTCACCCCATCCCATGGCGGCATCGGCAATTTCGTTGAGCAACCGCCGCGCCGGATGACTGCTGCGGCTGAAGAAACTTTTGTCGAGTACCGCCACCTTAAGCATCGGGATCTGCAAACGCGCGATCAGCGCCTTGAGCGAATCCGGCAGGTTACGGTCTTCAAGGATGCAGTCGAAGACCATGGCGATCAGGTTGATCACGTCTTCATCGGCGCCGTCGACGATGCGCGATTTACCGCTCCTGACACTTACCCGCGTCAGCAACTGTTCAAGCTGATTGCGCAGATCGAAATCGTCTTGCGCCGCCAGCGCCGGGACGTATTGCTGCAAGTGCGAAAGCAGGCGCAGCAGATCGCGGGTGGTAATCGGTTGCGCAGCTGCACTCGGCTCCAGGGTCGGCGCGACGCTGCCGCGCACATGTAAAAGTAACTCCTGCAACGCCGCAAAGACTTCCTGCACGCCTTCGTCGGCGGGCTCGGGTTCGGCACTTTCTTCATTGTTGATACTGGCCGTCGCGCGCTCGATTGCGCGCCGCGCCGGTGCTGGCTTCAACTCAGGCAAGACGCCGGTGGCAATCAGCAATTGATTGGCTTCGGCGTACAACTGCTCGGTATCGGCCAGCACGTAGCGTTCGAACAGCTTGAGCAGGATCAGTTTGACCTTGATCTCCACGCCCAGGTTACGTCCGGCCTGCAGGAAAAACTCGCAGAGCATCGCCGGGCCGAGCGGGTTGTGCTGGTTGTCGAAATCCTTGCCCAGCAACGCGTTGAGCCGCGCGGTCAGTTGATCGAGGGCAAAGCCGTCACGCTTGAGCACGCGGCCGACCATGGTCTCGACCGCCACACTGCGCTCCATGTCATCGGTACGCGGTGCCGAATCCTCGAACATCAGCGTGCCGGGCAATGTGGGTGGTGCGGCGTCGTATTGAATCAGCGCGACAAAGGCTTCGAAGAATTGCTCGAGAAAACCGCGCTCGATGTTTTTGCGCTTGAGGCGCAGGTCGCGCATGGCTTCGAAAAAGATGTTCTGTTCGACATCGTTGCGCGCCCGGTCGGCCATCTCGAACAGAGTGTCGTCGGCGTTATCGAACAACTCCTGCAAACCATGGCGCAGTTGCTGGGCCGCTTTGTCGCGGACCTGAAGCAGAATCACAGGCAGGCGGGCGAGCGGCGAATGATTCGCCTGATCGGTAGCAGCCTTGTGCAAAGGCACTACATTCCCGTCGTTGCGCATCCAAGCCTCCTGAAACGGTGATTCCACTGGTCAGTCAAAACACAATGCCCGGTGGGAGCGAGTTGCACGTCAAAGCTATGACGTCAAATGCAAGGCGGATTATCTTGCAAAACTTGTCCCCGGCGCTATAGCCGTCAGGGTTTCCCCTATGCCTGCAACACCTTTCAGTGACCACGAAAATCGGGCTTTGCTCAAAGAAAATCGACCAGATGCAGTCAGGCACGCGAGTTCTCGCCTTGGGTTGGCTCTCGCCATGCCCCTATAATCGGCGCACTTAGTCTGTGGAGCCCGTTATGCCGAATCTACGTCTCGCCGATTTGACCGCCGAAATCGAAGCCAACGTGCGCCGTGCGTTGCTCGAAGATGTCGGCAGCGGCGACATCACCGCGCAACTGATCCCGGCCGAACGCCTGGCCAAAGCCACCATAATCACTCGCGACGAAGCAGTTATCTGCGGTACGGCGTGGGTCGACACGGTGTTTCGCCAGCTCGATCCGCGGGTCGCGGTGCACTGGCAGGTGCGGGACGGCGAACGGGTCAAACCCAATCAGCCGCTGTTTCATCTGGAAGGCCCGGCCCGCTCGTTGCTGACGGGTGAGCGCAGTGCGCTGAACTTCCTGCAACTGCTGTCCGGCGTGGCAACGCGTGCGCAGTACCTGGCGGACTTCGTGGCGCAGACTCAGGTCAAGCTGCTGGATACCCGCAAGACCCTGCCAGGCCTGCGTCTGGCGCAGAAATACGCCGTGACCTGCGGCGGTTGCCACAACCACCGCATCGGCCTCTACGACGCGTTCCTGATCAAGGAAAACCACATCGCCGCCAGCGGTGGCATCGCGCAGGCCATCGCCGCCGCGCACAAGATCGCGCCGGGCAAACCTGTGGAAATCGAAGTGGAGAGCCTGGAGGAACTGAAGGAAGCGCTGGCAGCCGGCGCCGATATCGTCATGCTCGACGAGTTGAGCCTGGACGACATGCGCGAAGCCGTACGCCTGAACGGCGGCAAGGCCAAACTGGAAGCCAGCGGCGGCATCAACGAAAGCACGCTGCTGCCGATCGCTGAAACCGGCGTGGATTACATCTCGATCGGGGCGATGACCAAGGATGTGAAGGCGGTGGATCTGTCGATGCGTCTGAGCCTCTGAGGCCGTCGCGCAATAAAAAACGCCAGCCCGGTTGAGGCTGGCGTTTTTGTTTCAGACCACCAGATTGTTCATCTCGCAGTACTCGTCCCACTCGACGCCCAACACTTCGGCCGCCTCCTTGTGCAGCTCCAGACGCTTGGCCTCGAACTCTTCAGGGGTGCTGGTGTACTTGAGCGTCAACTCCCACGGCTGCAAACCCTGAGCTTCGGCTTCGTCTTCGAATGCCCACTGGATCTGGTCTTTCTGATCATCAGGACTCAGGTCCTTGATCTCTTCTTTCAGATCCGGCACGTCCAGAATGTATTTTTCCAGCGCTTGTTCGTGACGTTGCTCTTGAGTTAATTCGGTCATGGCGTTCTCGCTGATCGTAAGAATGGAGGATGGATCTGGATCATCAAGGATCTCTCTGACGCGGATTGTCCGGCCTTCGGAACCATTCGGGATCATCTGAAAACTGCTAAGCGATGCTCATGCAGGCACCGAATATAGGACGTTTGCATGACGAATTACACGGCTCTTTACATCTCTCCCACAAAAAGTTGACCTGAGAAACATAAATCGGGATTTGAGCCGCTCCTTCGAAAAATCGGGCAAAGGGGTGAAGCAGGCGAAGTCGAGCGTTGATCAGCGGCATCGGACGAGGCCCACCATGTGGCATGATTCGCACCATCGCTGTCAACGTGGAACATCATGAAGATCCCATGCAAACCGCGGGAGTCATCCGTGTCGGCCGCCGCGTACACCGTCCCAACGGCTGCCCCTTACGGCGACACAGTCAATATCCAAAGCGCAGATAAATTCAATCGGAACAAGCCAACGTGACCACATCGAATCTATTGACCCTGTTCGTAATGACGGAAAAAGGTCTGACATTCGTCGAGCAAGCAGTCGCTCAATTCAAGGAAATCATTGCCGAAGTTGTCATCGGCCAAGACAGCTCTGTGCTCAACGACTATTCAAATGAAATCGTTGCGGTATGCCAGTCCGCCGGCGTGAAGTTCAGCCACCGAAAAGACTTCCAGTCGATCAGATCGGAATACGCTATGGCCATTTCCTGGCGCTGGCTGATCAACCATCCGGCAGAGAAGCTGATCGTTTTTCATGACTCGCTGCTGCCCAAGTACCGAGGGTTTGCGCCCTTGGTCAACGCATTGATCAATGGGGAAAGTACGGTCGGAGTTTCGGCAATATTCGGCGCAAGTGAGTACGATCGCGGCGACATCATTCATCAGGCGTCCGTCGATATCCGTTACCCGATCACGATCGCCGATGCGATCACCGCTGTGGGCCACTGCTACCTGCGCGCAGGTCTGGCTGTTCTGAAAACATTGGCCAGCGGTGAACCGCTGAAAGCCACAGAGCAAGACCATAGTGAGGCTACCTACAGCCTTTGGCGCGATAATGACGATTATAAAATTGACTGGAGTCTGTCGGCGAGCCAGATCCGGCGCATGATCGATGCCGTCGGGCACCCTTACAAAGGAGCGTTCTGCCTGGTGGACGGCGTTCCCGCGCGCATCCTCGCGGCGGAAGACCTTGATGACGTACAGATCGAGAACCGAACTGCGGGGAAAGTAATATTCGTTGAGGGCGGGTTACCGCTAGTTGTATGTGGCATCGGTCTGCTGCGGGTAACCAACTGCGTCACGGATGACGGCGGCGACACGCTGTTGCCGCTTGCAAAGTTCCGCACGCGGTTTGGCTGACGGGTAATTGCGGTGCATCGTTTCCGGCGCATGCCCCTGGGAAATCCGACTCACCGAACGTCGGTGAAAACGAGTATGGTGCCCGAGACAGGAATCGAACCTGCGACCTTCGCGTTACGAGTGCGCTGCTCTACCGGCTGAGCTACACGGGCGGTGGGCTAAACCTAGCACCGGTTACGAGGGTCGGCAACTTCGTACGGCAATCCTATATGTCGCAGACAAAAAATGCCCCACCGTTTTCACGGTGGGGCATTTTCATTGCGCTAAAGCTGTGGGGTGATTAAACGCCCGAAGCCTTGGCCGCTGCCACGTCTTTGATGGACAGCTTGATACGGCCGCGGTTGTCCACGTCCAGTACCAGCACTTCCACTTCCTGGCCTTCTTTCAGGATGTCGGTGACTTTCTCTACGCGAGCGTCGCTCAGCATCGAGATGTGCACCAGACCATCCTTGCCCGGCAGGATGTTGACGAATGCGCCGAAGTCGACGATGCGCTCAACCTTGCCGACGTAGATCTTGCCGATTTCAGCTTCTGCAGTGATGCTCAGAACGCGCTGACGAGCAGCTTCTGCGGCATCCTTGGTTTCGCCGAAGATCTTGATCGAACCGTCGTCTTCGATGTCGATCGAAGCCTTGGTTTCTTCGCAGATCGCACGGATGGTCGCGCCACCTTTACCGATAACGTCACGGATCTTGTCGGTGTCGATCTTCATCGCGATCATGGTCGGAGCGTTGGCCGACAGTTCGGTACGCGACTGACCAATGATCTGGTTCATCTGGCCGAGGATGTTCAGGCGCGCTTCCAGGGCTTGGCCCAGAGCGATTTCCATGATCTCTTCGGTGATGCCCTTGATCTTGATGTCCATCTGCAGCGCAGTAACGCCTTTGGCGGTACCGGCTACCTTGAAGTCCATGTCGCCCAGGTGGTCTTCGTCACCCAGGATGTCGGTCAGGACGGCGAACTTCTCGCCTTCTTTAACCAGACCCATGGCGATACCGGCAACCGGCGCCTTCATTGGAACGCCAGCGTCCATCAGGGCCAGGGAAGCGCCGCAAACGGAAGCCATCGAGCTCGAACCGTTGGATTCGGTGATTTCCGAAACCACACGGATGGTGTACGGGAACACGTCAGCGGCTGGCAGCATGGCCGAAACCGAACGACGGGCCAGACGGCCGTGACCGATTTCACGACGACCAGCACCACCCATGCGACCACACTCGCCTACCGAGAACGGCGGGAAGTTGTAGTGCAGCATGAACGGGTCTTTCTTCTCGCCTTCCAGGGTGTCCAGCAGCTGTGCGTCACGGGCAGTACCCAGCGTCGCGACTACCAGAGCCTGGGTTTCGCCACGGGTGAACAGCGCCGAACCGTGAGTCTTCGGCAGAACGCCGACTTCGATGTTCAGCGGACGTACGGTGCGGGTGTCGCGACCGTCGATACGTGGCTTGCCGTTAACGATGTTTTCGCGAACGGTGCGGTATTCGATTTCGCCGAAAGCCGCTTTGACATCAGCAGCCGAAGGCTGGCCTTCTTCGCCGGACAGCTTGGCCACAACCTGGTCTTTCAGCTCGCCCAGACGGGCGTAGCGGTCAGCCTTGACGGTGATGGTGTAAGCCTGGGAGATCGCTTCGCCGAACTCGGCACGGATCGCGCCCAGCAGTTCGGTGGCTTCTGGAGCAGGCGCCCAGGTCCAGGTTGGCTTGGCAGCTTCAGCGGCCAGTTCTTTAACGGCGTTGATCACCACCTGGAATTCGTCGTGAGCGAACAGTACCGCGCCCAGCATCTGGTCTTCGGTCAGCTCTTTGGCTTCCGACTCAACCATCAGCACGGCGTCCGCAGTACCGGCAACGACCATGTCCAGGCTCGAAGCAGCTTGCTGCTCGTAGGTCGGGTTCAGCAGGTAGCCGGTGCTTTCGTGGAACGCTACGCGAGCGGCGCCGATCGGGCCGTCGAACGGAATGCCCGAGATGGCCAGGGCAGCCGAGGTACCGATCATCGCAGCGATGTCCGGATCGGTCTTCTTGCTGGTGGAAACGACGGTGCAGACAACCTGCACTTCGTTCATGAAGCCTTCTGGGAACAGCGGACGGATCGGACGGTCGATCAGTCGGGAAGTCAGGGTTTCTTTCTCGGAAGGACGGCCTTCGCGCTTGAAGAAACCGCCAGGGATCTTACCGGCAGCGTAAGTCTTTTCCTGGTAGTGAACGGACAGAGGGAAGAAGCCCTTGCCTGGATCGGCTTGCTTGGCACCGACGACGGTCACCAATACGCTGACGTCGTCGTCAACGGTGACCAATACTGCGCCGGAGGCCTGACGGGCGATACGGCCAGTCTCGAGGGTAACGGTCGACTGACCGAACTGGAATTTTTTGATTACCGGGTTCACGGTGTCCTACCTTCTTTGTGGCTCTTGGGGGAACTGGTTTCTTGCGAAATTCTTGGGCAATGTCGGGAATCGGCCCGCTGACTGTCCGGGTAAAACGGTAGTGCAGATAAAACTTGAGGCTGGGAGCCTGCCAGCCACCAGCGGAAAACCGCTGATGCCTGACAGACAACCAACCTCATAGCGCAATCGCTGATTAGCGACGCAGACCCAGGCGGCCGATCAGAGCGCTGTAACGGCTCAGATCTTTGCCTTTCAGGTAGTCCAGCAGCTTGCGACGCTGGTTTACCATGCGGATCAGACCACGACGGGAGTGGTGGTCTTTACCGTTGGCCTTGAAGTGACCTTGCAGTTTGTTGATGTTGGCGGTCAGCAGTGCAACTTGCACTTCTGGCGAACCAGTATCACCAACAGCTTGCTGGTAGTCGGCAACGATTTGAGCTTTTTCTTGAACGTCGAGAGCCATGAGGCAATCCTTTTATCAGGAAACTGTTTCAAAAACAGTTTCAACAGGCCAGGGACAAATCCCTGTATCTATAAATGAGTAGTGACCGTGCCTGTTAACAGCCACACTCGTTCGGTCATTCTGACCGAATCAGTCGACGCGGCGCGATGCGCCCGTCTTCGCTCACTTCACCGATACCGATGAAGCGACCATTGTGATCCTGTACCCGTACCATGCCGAACTTCGGAGCATCCGGGGCGCGTACCGGCTGGCCGTTGAGCCAGTAGAACGCACTCGCTTCGGAGAAGTGCAGCAGCGGCCAATCCTGCAGGCCGCTGTCCGATGGCATCAGGAAACGGTCGACCGCTTCGTTGCCGCCTTCGGCATGTACCGCTTCCAGCTCTTCGAGGGTTACGGTCTGCGCCAGGGTGAAAGGCCCGGCCTGGGTACGACGCAATTCCGCGACGTACGCACCACAACCGAGTTGCTCACCGATATCCTCCACCAGGGTGCGGATATAGGTGCCCTTGCTGCAATCCACCGCAAGACGCGCAGTATCGCCTTCGAAGGCCAGCAATTCCAAGCGCGCAATAGTAACAGAACGCGGTTCGCGCTCCACTACTTCGCCTGCACGGGCCAGCTTGTACAGCGGCTGACCGTCACGCTTGAGTGCCGAGTACATCGGCGGTATCTGACTGATTTGCCCACGAAATTTCGGCAGAACCGCTTCGACATCGACGCGACCAACGGTCACCGGACGCTCCTGCAAAACCTCACCCTCGGCGTCCGCCGTGGTGGTGGTCTTGCCCAGTTGCGCCAGGGTCTCGTAACCCTTGTCGGAATCGAGCAGGTATTGCGAAAACTTCGTTGCCTCGCCAAAGCACAGCGGCAAGACACCGGTGGCCAGCGGGTCGAGACTGCCGGTGTGACCGGCCTTCTCGGCGTTGAGCAACCAGCGAACCTTCTGCAACGCGGCGTTGGAGGTGAACCCCAGCGGCTTGTCGAGCAGGATGATACCGCTGACGTTACGACGGATACGTTTGACCTGAGCCACCGAATTACTCCTTGGTGTCTTCAGGTGCAGCGGCCAGGTGCTGATTGTCCTCAGCCACGGCGCGCTCGATCAGGGCCGACAGGTGCGCGCCACGCACGACGCTTTCGTCGTAGTGGAAGTGCAATTGCGGCACGCTGCGCAGCTTCATCTCACGGGCCAGCTGCATGCGCAGGAAACCTGCGGCAGCGTTGAGCACCTTGATGCTTTGCGCGATGTCTTCGGCGTTGTCCTGCCCCATCACGGTGATGAAGATCTTCGCGTGACCGACGTCACGGCTGACTTCCACAGCGGTAATGGTGACCAGGCCGACGCGCGGGTCTTTGACTTCACGACGGATCAGTTGGGCCAGCTCACGCTGCATCTGATCGCCGATACGTTGGGTACGGCTGTATTCTTTTGCCATGATTTTGTTACCTGTTACTGCCCCACGGTGAAACCCGCAAGGTCTGAAAGCGGCAAACGCCCGGCCTGACAAAAGCCAGACCGGGCGTTGCGTTTAGAGTCCTGACGCCGTGGCGCGCATCTGCATGCGGCGGCTCGGCGTGGCCCTTGAAGTGCGCGAGTCAGAGGCTGCGAGCAACCTGAACCTTCTCGAAGACTTCGATCTTGTCACCGACTTTGACGTCGTTGTAGCTCTTCACGCCGATACCGCACTCCATGCCGGCACGTACTTCGGAAGCGTCATCCTTGAAGCGGCGCAGGGATTCCAGCTCGCCTTCGAAGATAACGATGTCTTCACGCAGTACACGGATCGGACGGTTACGGTGCACAACACCTTCGATCACCATGCAACCGGCGATCGCGCCAAACTTCGGCGAACGGAACACGTCGCGCACTTCGGCCACGCCCAGGATGTTCTCGCGAACATCGCTGCCGAGCATGCCGGTCAGGGCTTTCTTGACGTCTTCGATGATGTCGTAGATCACGTTGTAGTAACGCATGTCCAGACCTTCCTGCTCGACGATCTTCCGTGCGCCAGCATCGGCACGCACGTTGAAGCCGAACAGTACAGCGTTGGAAGCCAGTGCCAGATTGGCGTCGGACTCGGTGATACCACCGACACCGCCACCGACTACGCGCACTTGCACTTCGTCATTACCCAGGCCGTTCAGAGCGCCCTGCAAAGCTTCCAGCGAACCACGGACGTCGGATTTGAGGACGATGTTGAGCGTCTTCTTCTCTTCCTGACCCATGTTTTCGAAGATGTTTTCCAGCTTGCCGGCGTGAGCGCGAGCCAGTTTGACTTCGCGGAACTTGCCTTGACGGAACAGAGCCACTTCACGGGCTTTCTTCTCGTCAGCAACCACGCTCATCTCGTCGCCAGCGTCTGGTGTACCGTCAAGACCCAGGATCTCGACCGGAATGGCCGGACCTGCTTCCTTGATCGGCTTGCCGTTCTCGTCGAGCATGGCGCGCACGCGGCCATAGTTCGAGCCGACCAGCACCATGTCGCCTTGACGCAGCGTACCGTCCTGAACCAGCACGGTGGCCACTGGGCCACGGCCCTTGTCCAGACGCGATTCAACGACAACACCACGGCCAGGAGCCGATGGAGTGGCGGTCAGTTCGAGAACTTCGGCCTGCAGCAGAACGGCTTCGAGCAGTTCGTCAACGCCTGTACCCATTTTCGCCGAAACCGGTACGAATGGAGTGTCGCCGCCCCACTCTTCGGAAGTCACGCCGTGAACCGACAGTTCGCTGCGGATGCGATCGAGGTCGGCACCAGGCTTGTCGATCTTGTTCACCGCAACCACCAGAGGAACGCCAGCCGCCTGAGCGTGCTGAACAGCCTCGATGGTTTGCGGCATCACGCCGTCGTCCGCCGCAACCACCAGGATCACGATGTCGGTCGCCTTGGCACCACGGGCACGCATTGCGGTAAACGCAGCGTGACCCGGGGTGTCGAGGAACGTCACCATGCCACGGTCGGTTTCAACGTGGTATGCGCCGATGTGCTGGGTAATGCCGCCGGCTTCGCCCGCTGCAACCTTGGCACGACGGATGTAGTCGAGCAGGGAAGTCTTACCGTGGTCAACGTGGCCCATTACGGTCACGACGGGGGCACGGGAAACTGCCTCACCTTCAAACTTCAGGGACTCGGCCAGGGAATCTTCCAGGGCGGTGTCGCTGACCAGGGTCACTTTGTGGCCCAGCTCTTCAGCAACCAGTTGAGCAGTTTCCTGATCGAGTACCTGGTTGATGGTCGCTGGAGTGCCCAGTTTGAACATGAACTTGATGATTTCAGCAGCCTTGACCGACATCTGCTGGGCGAGATCGCCAACAGTGATGGTCTCGCCGATCTTCACTTCACGCACGACAGGACCGGTAGGGTTCTGGAAACCGTGAGCGTTGCGTTTCTTCAGCTTGGCCTTGCCGCGACCACCACGACGGAAGCCATCGCTTTCTTCGTCGGTAGTGCGTGGTGCCACACGTGGAGCCGGCGCTTTTTCTTTGACCGATGCGCGATGCGGAGCGTTTTTGCGCTCGCCATCGCCACCACCGCCGCGACGATTGTTATCGTCGGCACGTGGCTTGTCCGGACGGCGCTGTTCGTCACGCTTGCGAGTGTCGGCAGCTGGCGCAGCAGCAACCGGCGCGGCATCGCGCACAGGTTCAGCGACTGGCGCAGGTGCTGCAACAGCTTCGGCAGGAGCGGACGGCGCAGCGGCAGGCTGGCGACGCGCTTCTTCTTCAGCGCGCTGCTTGGCTTCTTCTTCAGCCTTCTGACGAGCAGCATTTTCTACTGCGCGACGCTCTTCCAGTTCACGCTTGCGCTCGGCTTCGATTTCTTCCGGGCTACGCTGTACGAAAACTTTCTTTTTGCGGACTTCAACGCTGATGCTCTTGCTACCAGCCACACGTAGGGTGCTGGTGGTTTTACGCTGCAGCGTGATCTTGCGTGGTTCTTCCACTTTCGCCTTGTGGCTGCTCTTCAAGTGAGTCAGCAGGGATTGCTTCTCACTGTCAGTCACATTTTCTTCGGCGGCGGTGTGCGGCAGACCTGCCTCACGCATCTGCTGCAACAGGCGCTCTACCGGTGTTTTGACCTCATCGGCCAGTTGTTTCACCGTGACTTGCGTCATGCACTTCTCTCCTCAGGCCGCGCCTACTTACTCGAACCAGTGGGCTCGGGCGGCCATGATCAACTTGCCGGCACGATCATCGTCAATGCCGTCGATGTCGAGCAGGTCGTCAATAGACTGCTCGGCCAGGTCTTCGCGGGTAATTACGCCGCGCACCGCCAGTTCCATCGCCAAATCCTTGTCCATACCCTCAAGCGAGAGCAGGTCTTCGGCCGGATGGGCGTCTGCCAGCTTTTCCTCAGTAGCGATGGCTTTGGTCAACAAACGATCCTTGGCACGAGCGCGAAGCTCGTTGACGATATCTTCGTCAAAGCCGTCGATGTTGAGCATTTCTTCCAACGGTACGTAGGCAATCTCTTCCAGGCTGGTGAAGCCTTCATCTACCAGCACCTGAGCCAGTTCTTCGTCGACTTCCAGCTCGTCGATGAAGTTGCGCAGGATGTCGCCGGTTTCTGCTTGCTGCTTAGCCTGGATGTCCGATTCGGTCATCACGTTCAGGGTCCAGCCAGTCAACTGGCTCGCCAGACGCACGTTCTGACCACCCCGACCGATGGCCTGAGCCAGATTGTCTGCGCCAACGGCGATGTCCATTGCATGGGCATCTTCGTCAACGATAATCGCCGCCACTTCTGCCGGCGACATGGCATTGATCACGAACTGCGCCGGGTTATCGTCCCACAGGACGATGTCGACACGCTCGCCACCCAACTCGCCCGACACGGCCTGGACGCGCGAACCGCGCATACCAATGCACGCGCCCTGCGGGTCGATGCGTTTGTCCTTGGAACGGACAGCGATCTTGGCACGCGAACCCGGATCACGGGACGCTGCCATTACTTCGATCAGGCCTTCAGCGATTTCCGGCACTTCGATGCGGAACAACTCGATCAGCATTTCCGGCGCGGTGCGCGACAGGATCAGCTGCGGGCCGCGGTTCTCGGTGCGGATTTCCTTGAGCAGTGCACGCAGACGCACACCGACACGGAAGGTTTCGCGAGAAATGATGTCTTCACGGGCCAGCAACGCTTCAGCGTTGTTGCCCAGATCGACGATCACGTTGTCGCGGGTGACTTTCTTCACGGTGCCGGAGATGATTTCTCCCAGGCGCTCGCGATAGGCGTCGACCACTTGAGCGCGCTCGGCTTCACGCACTTTCTGCACAATGACTTGCTTGGCAGTCTGTGCAGCAATGCGGCCGAACTCGATGGATTCGATCTTTTCTTCGACGACGTCGCCGACCTTGGCACCAGGATGCGTTTCGGCAACCTTGCTTGGCCAGGTTTCGATCGCAGGATCGTCGAGGTCATTCTCTTCGACGACTGTCCAGCGACGGAAAGTCTCATAGGAACCGGTGTGGCGATTGATCTCCACACGCAGGTCAACTTCGTCTTCAAAACGCTTTTTGGTAGCAGTGGCCAGAGCCAGCTCCAGCGCTTCAAAAATCACGCTTGCCGGTACGCCCTTTTCATTGGATACCGACTCAACAACCAGCAGTACTTCTTTGCTCATCGTACGCCTCGCCTTTCGCAAGCCATTGGATCCGCGGGATCCGCGTCTCAGTCAAAACTGGGAATAATGTTGGCCTTGTCGATCATATCGATCGGCAACAGGAACTCATGGTCTTCTACCTGCACCACGACGTCCTGTTCTTCTACACCGCGCAGAAGGCCCTGAAAGTTGCGTCGACCTTCGAAAGGCGAGCGCAGCTTGATCTTCACTTGTTCACCGGCAAATTTTGCAAACTGCTCAAGAGTGAACAGTGGGCGTTCCATGCCAGGCGAGGAAACTTCGAGGGTGTATTCAACGGAGATCGGATCTTCAACATCCAGGACACCGCTGATCTGACGGCTGACAATGGCGCAATCGTCCACCAGCACGCCACCCTCTTTATCGATATAAACACGCAACATCGAGTGACGACCTTGAGCCGAAAACTCGATACCCCAGCATTCATAGCCTAGGGCCACGACCACCGGGGCCAACAAGGCCTGCAACTCTTCTAGCTTGCTCGACACCTGAACCCCCTCGTGCATGTAAATGCATGCGCTGCAAAATAAAAAAATGGGCGAAACGCCCATCCTTGAAACGCCGTCGAACAGCGGCGCAGAAAGTGTCCAGCTAACAAAAAGCCCCTGAAAAGGGGCTCCTTAAACTGGTTGCGGGGGCCGGATTTGAACCGACGACCTTCGGGTTATGAGCCCGACGAGCTACCAGACTGCTCCACCCCGCGACAAAGCTGGGGCGGAAGTATACGACCGATCCCTTATAGGGTCAATGTAACCTTCCACCTGCAAGAAAGCCCGCAACAGCGGGCTCTCCTGACTAATTGGTACCGAGAAGGGGACTCGAACCCCTACACCCTATGGGCACAACCACCTCAAGGTTGCGTGTCTACCAATTCCACCACCTCGGCAAAACTACGTTTGAAACCCTTCTTACTTCTGCTCTTGAGCTGGAGGTACGTCAGTCGCTGGAGTAGCCGACTTTTGCTCTTGAAGCACCGGGACATCATCAGAAGCCGGTTTTTGTTGCTTAGGTACTTCCAACACTGCTGGATCTGGCAAACCTGCTTGAGTCAGCTGATGAGCTTTCTCTTTAGCAAAGTAACCTAACCCCAAGCTGGTTATGAAGAAACCGGCGGCAAGTATAGCAGTAAACTTACTAAGAAAGGTAGAGGAACCTTGGCTTCCGAACACAGTATTTGAAGCACCTGCTCCGAAAGACGCGCCAGCGTCCGCACCCTTACCCTGCTGCAGCAAAACCAGAGCAACTACGCCCAATGCACCCAGCAGATGAAAAACGACTACGACTGTTTCCAGCATTTTTTCAGTTTCCCGCGGCGCGACAAATCGCACCGAACTCATCTGCATTCAGGGAAGCTCCACCAATGAGCCCCCCATCGATATCCGGCATGCCGAACAGTTCGACCGCATTGGCCGCCTTCACGCTGCCGCCGTATAGAAGTCGCACACCTCGTGCGACTTCAGAATTCTCTGCCGCCAACTGCTCGCGAATGGCTTTATGCACATCCTGAGCCTGTTGCGGCGTTGCAGTCAGTCCGGTACCAATGGCCCAGACAGGCTCGTAAGCAATAACTGCATTGGCAAAGGCACCAACACCCAGCTCCTCGATGATGCTGCCCAGCTGACGCCCGACAACCTCAAGAGTTTTTCCGGCTTCGCGCTGCTCGAGGGTTTCCCCTACACACAACACCGGAATCAAGCCACATGCCTGTGCCGCTGCGAACTTGCGATTCAGCATCCCGTCTCGCTCGCCCATTATCTGGCGGCGTTCGGAGTGCCCGACAAGCACCAGGGAACAACCTGCATCCACCAACTGACTCGGTGCAATTTCACCGGTCAACGCACCTTGCATGGATTCCACCGCAGAATTCTGCGCACCGACCGAAATCGATTTGCCTTTCAAACCATCAATCACTTGATTGATATGCAAGCAAGGCGGGAATACCGCGACATCAACACCGCTTGGCAAGGCCAGATGACGAAGGCCGTTGATCAGCTCAGCGACGCTGGCGCGGGTACCGTGCATCTTCCAGTTACCAGCTACCATAGGGCGACGCATGCTGTACCTCGTCGGTCAAAGTGGGCGCAGATGTTACCCAACACAATCATGGCTGGCAAGCCGAATCAGGCAGAAACTTCACTAACCAGTTTTGCCAGTTCTTCGGCATAGCTGCGAACCTGAGTTTCATCCTCGCCTTCGACCATCACACGCACCAGCGGCTCTGTGCCGGACTTGCGCAGAAGCACACGACCTCGACCCGCCATCGCCTGGGTTACGCGTGCACTGGCTTCCTTGACAGCCGGATGCTCAAGCGGGCTTTCGCCACCACCGAAACGCACATTGATCAGCACCTGAGGGCACTTGCGCAAGACCTGACGCGTTTGCGCAAGACCTTCATTGCGGGTTTTCAATGCCATCAACACCTGCAACGCAGCAATGATCGCATCACCTGTTGTGGTGTGATTGAAGCAGACGATGTGGCCCGAATTCTCACCACCTACCAGCCAGTTGCGCTCCAGCAGCTCGGCGATCACATAGCGATCACCGACATTCGCTCGAATGAACGGAATCGAGAGATCCGCCAACGCGAGCTCAAGACCCAGGTTGCTCATCAGAGTACCGACCACGCCACCCTGCAACTTGCCACGCTCGTGCAGATCGCGCGCAATGATGAACAGCAGCTCATCACCATCGACGATGGCGCCAGTGTGATCGACCATCAACACCCGATCACCGTCGCCATCGAAGGCGATACCCAGATCAGCGTGCTCAGCCAATACAGCAGCCTGCAACGGCCCCATATGGGTCGAACCGCAATTTTCATTGATGTTCAGACCATTGGGCTGAGCCGAAAGCACGACCACTTCAGCACCCAACTCACGGAATACACTTGGAGCAACCTTGTAGGTCGCACCGTTTGCGCAGTCGATCACGATTTTCAGGCCGGAAAAACTGGTGCCGGTGGGAACACTGCTTTTGCAGAACTCGATGTAGCGACCCGACGCGTCGTTAATGCGCGACACCTTGCCGATCTTGCTCGACTCAACCACAGCCATCGGGGTGTCAAGCAGTTCTTCGATCATAAGCTCCAGCTCATCAGGCAACTTCGTGCCCTTACCGGAAAAGAACTTGATTCCATTATCATCATGCGGATTGTGCGAAGCACTGATCACGATGCCTGCTTCGGCCTGGAAAGTACGCGACAGATAGGCAATCGCCGGCGTCGGCATCGGACCAAGCAGCATTACATCGGCGCCCGCCGACGTCAGGCCCGCTTCAAGAGCCGACTCGAACATGTAGCCGGAAATTCGCGTGTCCTTGCCGACCAGCACCTTGCAGGCGCCCATCTTGCGAAAGGCCATGCCAGCCGCCCAGCCGAGCTTGAGCATGAAGTCCGGAGTGATCGGATATTCACCGACACGACCACGAATACCATCAGTACCAAAGTATTTCTTGCTCATAAGTGCTCCATCATTCTTATTCGGCTGATTCCACGGCCGCGAGCATACGCACCACGTCTACCGTTTCCGCCACATCATGGACGCGCAATATACGCGCTCCTTTCACCGACGCCAGTGCCGCGAGTGCCAGACCACCATGCAGACGCTCGCCCACCGGACGATTCAGCGCCTGACCAATCATGCTTTTGCGTGAGACACCGACCAATAGCGGACGCCCCAGCGCATGCAGGGCTTCCATATGCTTGAACAAGCTTAGATTGTGCTGCAGGGTTTTGGCGAAACCGAAACCGGGATCAAGAATGATCCGCTCGGCAGGAATACCCGCCGCCGCACATTGAGCCATGCGCTCGGTCAGAAACTCACCCACTTCCCGAGTGACGTCCTGATAGTGCGGATTGTCCTGCATGTCACCTGGCTCACCGAGCATGTGCATCAGACATACCGGCAACCCGGTCGCCGCAGCGGCATCCAGCGCACCATCACGGCGCAGCGAGCGCACGTCATTGATCAACCCGGCACCGAGCCGCGCAGTTTCGCGCATCACTGCAGGGGTCGAAGTATCGACCGAGATCACCACATCCAGCTCGCGATTGATCAGCTCCACGATCGGAGCTACGCGCTCCAGCTCTTCCAGCGGCGAAACCGCTCGAGCGCCGGGCCGGGTCGACTCACCGCCGACATCAATCAGCGTCGCGCCAGCAGCCACCATGGCTTCGGCGTGACACAAGGCCACGTCGAGCTGACTGTAGCGGCCGCCATCGGAAAAGGAATCGGGAGTGACATTGAGAATGCCCATGACATGCGTCCGGGCCAAATCAAGAACCCGGTTGCCGCAAGGCAACCGGGTCAGGGACTGTGCAGAAGTCATTTCAAACCTTAAACGTCAGCAGCCGGACCGCCGATCGGTGTTTCCGGACGCTCATCCTGGATCACTGGAGGCGGAGGCGTACCCGTGCCACCTGTCCAGTCACGCGGTTCGCGGGGCGTACGACCCGCCATGATGTCGTCGATTTGCTCGGCATCGATGGTTTCGTACTTCATCAGCGCATCGGCCATGGCATCCAGCTTGTCACGGTTGTCCGTGAGGATCTGCTTGGCCGTGCCGTAGCACTGATCGATGATGCTACGCACTTCGGAGTCGATCAGCTTGGCGGTCTCACCGGAGAAACTGGCATTCTGACCACCACCACCGCGACCGAGGAACACTTCGCCCTCTTCTTCGGCGTACATCAGCGGACCGAGTTTTTCCGACAGGCCCCACTTGGTCACCATGTTCCGCGCAATCTGACTGGCACGCATGATGTCGTTGGAAGCGCCGGTGGTCACACCGTCGAAACCTAGAGTCATTTCTTCGGCGATACGGCCGCCGTACAGCGAGCAGATCTGACTGATCAGCGCACGCTTGGACAGACTGTAGCGATCTTCTTCCGGCAGGAACATGGTCACACCCAGCGCACGACCACGCGGAATGATCGAGACCTTGTAGACCGGATCATGCTCAGGCACGACGCGACCAACAATGGCGTGGCCAGCTTCGTGATAAGCGGTGTTCTGTTTTTCTTTCTCGGACATGACCATCGACTTGCGCTCGGCGCCCATCATGATCTTGTCTTTGGCCAGTTCGAATTCTTTCATTTCAACGATGCGCTTGCCGCTGCGTGCAGCGAACAGCGAAGCCTCGTTGACCAGGTTGGCCAGGTCCGCACCGGAGAAGCCCGGGGTACCGCGTGCGATAACGGCCGGAGCAACGTCGTCGCCCATTGGCACTTTGCGCATGTGAACCTTGAGGATCTGCTCGCGACCACGGATGTCCGGCAAACCTACAACCACCTGACGGTCGAAACGGCCCGGACGCAGCAGCGCAGGGTCGAGTACGTCAGGACGGTTGGTAGCGGCGATCACGATGATGCCGTCATTCATTTCGAAGCCATCCATCTCCACCAGTAACTGGTTGAGAGTCTGCTCGCGCTCGTCGTGACCACCGCCCATGCCGGCGCCACGGTGGCGACCGACGGCGTCGATTTCGTCGATGAAGATGATGCACGGTGCGTGCTTCTTGGCCTGCTCGAACATGTCACGAACGCGGCTTGCGCCGACACCCACGAACATCTCAACGAAGTCGGAACCGGAAATAGTGAAGAACGGTACCTTCGCTTCGCCGGCAATCGCCTTGGCCAGCAAGGTTTTACCGGTACCCGGAGGACCGACCATCAGCACACCGCGAGGAATACGACCGCCCAGGCGCTGGAACTTGCCCGGATCACGCAGGAACTCAACCAGCTCGCCGACTTCTTCCTTGGCTTCGTCGCAACCCGCAACGTCAGCCAGGGTGGTTTTCACCTGATCTTCGGAGAGCAGGCGCGCCTTGCTCTTGCCGAAGCTCATCGGTCCACCCTTGCCCCCGGCGCCACCCTGCATCTGGCGCATGAAGAACATGAACACCGCAATGATCACCAGGATCGGGAAGCTGGCCACCAAGAGTTGAGTCCAGATGCTTTGCTGTTCAGGCTGCTTGCCTTCAACCACAACGTGATTGTCGACCAGGTCGCCAATCAGACCATTGTCCTGGATCGCCGGACGAATGGTCTTGAAGCTGTCACCATCGTTGCGTTTGCCGGTAATCACATAGCCGTCGACGGCTACGCGCTCGACCTTGCCATCCTTGACCTGCTGGATGAAGTCGGAATAGTTGAGGGTCTGCGGCTCGTTAGGGCTGGAGAAGTTGTTCATCACCGTCACGAGGACTGCCGCGATGATCAACCACAGGATCAGATTCTTTGCCATATCGTTCAATTAACTACCCTCTGAAGCAAGCTCCGCTACTGGCGCGCGCTTCGCATGATATTCACCGGCCTAACTTACTACATTACCTACAACTCTGGCAGGCGCCGTCTGTAACCCTTTGTGAAACACTTTCTACACAATATTCGCTTATGCACGCGGGGCAAAATACGAAAAACCTATCACCCCGGCCAAAAAACTCGTTTTACTCGTTGCCGCCGCGGTAGCCCCAAGCCAGCATATATTGCTCGCGGGAGCTGCCACGGGACGAATCCGGCTTGATCATCTGTATCTTGTCGAATTTCTTGCGAGCATCCTTCAGGTAAACATCGAAACCTTCGCCCTGAAAAATCTTGATCACGAAATTACCGCCCGGCTTGAGTATCCGCTCCGCCAGATCAAGCGCCAGCTCACAAAGGAACATAGCTTTGGGCATGTCTACTTCAGGCGTACCACTCATATTGGGGGCCATATCGGAAATCACAAGGTCCACCTGCGAATTACCCACGGCTTCAAGGATCCGCGCGAGCACTTCGTCCTCGGTGAAGTCACCCTGGATGAAAGTCACGTCCGGGATGCTGTCCATTTCCAGGATGTCCGACGCAATCAGACGGCCCTGACCGCCGATCAACCGGCTGGTGACCTGCGACCAGCCGCCGGGCGCCGCGCCCAGGTCGACAACGCTCATGCCGGAACGGATCAGCTTGTATTTCTCCTGGATCTCCAGAAGCTTGTAACTCGCACGCGAGCGGTAGCCATCCTTCTGCGCCTGCTTCACATAAGGATCGTTGACATGTCGTTTCAGCCAACCAAGGCTTGTCTTGGAACGCGCCATTGGGCACCTCGATAATAAGGGTCGTGATTAATTGGGCGGATCCACGAACCCTCGGGTAAAATGGCCGCCATTTTACAGAATCCAGACGAAAGGGTCAGATTATGCCGCTCACTCCAGAGCAGAAGAAACAGTACAAATCCATTGGCCACCATCTGAAACCAGTTTTGACTGTGGCTGACAACGGTTTGACTGAAGGTGTGTTAGCCGAACTCGAACGCGCATTGGCGGATCATGAGCTGATCAAGATCAAGCTCAACATCCTCGACCGCGAGTCGCGCCTGGCGCACATTGCAGAACTGTGCAAGGTCGGCAAAGCGGACCTGGTTCAGGTCATCGGCAAGATGGCACTGGTTTATCGCAAGAACTTCAGCGTCAACAAGCAGCTGTCGAACGTTCATCGCTTCAAGTGATGACAAGGGTCAAGGGTGTGCTTCGCGCACCCTCCCACTCCATCCCGGAACCGGTTGCAACACCAGCACCAGACCGGAAAAGCCCAACACCAGAAAACTGAACTCCTGCCAGCGCTGCGCTTGCGGCCAGCCGACACGCACGGCGACGAACATCGCACACGCATACAACGCCATCAGCAACACCTGCCCACGAAAGTCCCGCCATAGACTGGCAAGGCCCTCGGCCTGTACCAGCACCAAAGCCTGAAAGATCACGCATGCGGCGGCAAAACTCACCACCGGCACTTCGAACGCATCGGCAATCTCATCGATCAGCAATGGTGCCAGGCCAATCTTGCCCAACACCGCTCGCAAACCGAGATGAATCAGCCAGAAGCCGCCGACCCACAACATCTGGGTCAGCTGCCAAAGCATGGCGCCCGCACGTAGCGGGCGCCTGCCTTCAGATGTGACGGACTTCGACAATCTCGTACTCGATAACGCCGCTTGGCGTTTTCACTGCGACCACATCGCCCTCTTCCTTGCCGATCAAGGCGCGGGCCAGAGGCGAGCCAACCGAAATCTTGCCGAGTTTGAAGTCAGCCTCATCCTCACCGACGATGTGGTAAGTGACGCTCTCATCCGTCTCGACGTTGGCGATCTCGACGGTAGTACCGAAGATCACTTTGCCGGTGTGCGGAATGGTCGTCACATCAATGATGACCTGATTCTGGATCCGGCCTTCGATATCACGGATCCGCGCCTCGACCATGCCTTGCTGTTCGCGGGCGGCATGGTATTCAGCGTTTTCCTTCAGGTCACCCAACTCGCGAGCCGTACCGATGTCCTGGCTGAGTTTCGGACGAACGACCTTGGTCAGATGAGCGTGTTCTTCTTCCAGGGCTTTCGCGCCCTGGACAGTCATTGGGTATTTGATCATGCCTTCAATCCTGCGTGTAAATCCTGCAAGCGGCGCACGGTCTTCTCGGGACCGAACTTCAGCGCTTCACAGATAGCCTCGCCCGCAGCAATGGTGGTGGTGCAGTAGATCTTGTGCTGCAGGGCATTACGACGAATGGAGTAGGAATCAGCGATCGACTGACGGCCTTCGGTGGTGTTGATGATCAGGGTGACTTCGTCATTCTTGATCATGTCGACCACGTGCGGACGACCCTCGGTCACCTTGTTCACACGGCGCACTTTCAGGCCTGCGGCTTCGATCAGCTTGGCAGTACCGGCAGTGGCGACCACTTCGAAGCCCAAGTTGATCAGATCACGGGCTACGCCTGCAACCAGCGGCTTGTCATCGTCACGCACGCTGATGAACGCGGTACCGCCGGTCGGCAGCACTTCGCTCGCGCCCATCTGGGCCTTGGCGAATGCTTCACCGAAGGTGTCGCCGACGCCCATCACTTCACCGGTGGACTTCATCTCCGGGCCGAGGATCGGGTCAACGCCAGGGAATTTGGCGAACGGGAACACCGCCTCTTTCACGCTGTAGAAGTTCGGGATGATTTCCTTGGTGAAGCCGATTTCCTTCAGGGTCTTACCGGCCATGACGCGAGCAGCGATCATTGCCAGGGAAACACCGATGCACTTGGACACGAACGGTACGGTACGCGAAGCGCGCGGGTTGACTTCGATGACGTAGATGTCTTCGCCCTGCAGCGCCAGTTGCACGTTCATCAGGCCGACAACGCCCAGTTCCAGGGCCATTTTCTTGACCTGTTCGCGCATCTCGTCCTGGATGTGCGCCGGCAGCGAGTAAGGCGGCAGCGAGCACGCGGAGTCACCGGAGTGAACGCCCGCCTGTTCGATGTGCTGCATGATCGCGCCGATCACCACGTCTTTGCCGTCGCAGACCGCATCCACGTCCATCTCGATGGCGCAGTTGAGGAAGTGGTCGAGCAGCACCGGGCTGTCGTTGGAGACTTGCACCGCATCACGCAGGTAGCGCTTGAGTTCGTCTTCCTTGTAAACGATTTCCATCGCGCGGCCGCCCAGTACGTAGGACGGGCGCACCACCAGCGGATAACCGATTTTCGCGGCAGCACGAACAGCTTCGTCTTCGCTGCGCACGGTGGCGTTTGGCGGCTGACGCAGGTTCAGGCGCTCGACCATTTGCTGGAAGCGCTCACGGTCTTCGGCACGGTCGATGGCGTCAGGGCTGGTGCCGATGATCGGCACGCCAGCGGCTTCCAGAGCACGCGCCAGTTTCAGCGGCGTCTGGCCGCCGTACTGGACGATCACGCCTTTCGGCTTCTCGACGCGGCAGATTTCCAGCACGTCTTCCAGGGTTACCGGCTCGAAATACAGACGGTCGGAAGTGTCGTAGTCGGTGGAAACGGTTTCCGGGTTGCAGTTGACCATGATGGTTTCGTAGCCGTCTTCGCGCAGTGCGAGGGCCGCGTGTACGCAGCAGTAGTCGAACTCGATGCCCTGGCCGATACGGTTCGGACCGCCCCCCAGAATCATGATCTTGTCACGACCGGACGGCGCGGCTTCGCACTCTTCCTCGTAAGTCGAGTAGAGGTAAGCGGTGTCGGTGGCGAACTCGGCGGCGCAGGTGTCAACGCGTTTGTAGACCGGGAACACTTCCAGTTTTTGACGGTGAGTACGCAGATTCTTCTCGGTCACACCCAGCAGTTTTGCCAGACGCTGATCGGAGAAGCCTTTGCGCTTGAGTTTGAACATCAGGTCGCGGTCGATGGCGGACAGACCGAGGGTCTTGACCTTCTCTTCGTCCTTGATCAGATCTTCGATCTGCACCAGGAACCACGGGTCGATCATGTTCATGCCGAAGATGTCTTCGACAGTCATGCCGGCGCGGAAGGCGTCCGCCACATACCAGATACGCTCGGCGCCCGGCACGGTCAGCTCGCGCTTGAGGATGCTCATGCTTTCCGGGTTGCTCAGGTCGAGCTTCTCGTCCAGACCGCAAACACCGACTTCCAGACCGCGCAGGGCTTTCTGCAGGGATTCCTGGAAGGTGCGACCGATGGCCATGACTTCACCGACCGACTTCATTTGAGTGGTCAGGCGTGCGTCAGCGTTGGCGAATTTCTCGAAAGCGAAACGTGGCAGCTTGGTCACGACGTAGTCGATCGACGGCTCGAAGGACGCCGGGGTCTTGCCGCCGGTGATGTCGTTCGACAGTTCGTCGAGGGTGTAGCCCACCGCCAGTTTGGCCGCGACTTTGGCGATCGGGAAACCGGTGGCTTTCGAAGCCAGTGCCGAGGAACGCGATACACGCGGGTTCATCTCGATCACGACCATGCGGCCGGTGTCCGGGCAGATGCCGAACTGTACGTTGGAACCGCCGGTCTCGACGCCGATCTCACGCAGTACCGCCAGCGAGGCGTTACGCAGGATCTGGTATTCCTTGTCGGTCAGGGTCTGTGCCGGAGCCACGGTGATCGAGTCACCGGTGTGCACGCCCATCGGATCGAAGTTTTCGATCGAGCAGACGATGATGCAGTTGTCCTTTTTGTCGCGGACAACTTCCATTTCATATTCTTTCCAGCCGATCAGCGACTCGTCGATCAGCAGCTCTTTGGTCGGCGACAGGTCCAGACCGCGGGCGCAGATTTCTTCGAACTCTTCACGGTTGTACGCGATGCCGCCACCGGTGCCGCCCATAGTGAAGGACGGACGGATGATGCACGGGAAACCCAGACGCTCGAGGACGGCGTTGGCTTCTTCCATGCTGTGGGCGATACCGGAACGCGGGCATTCCAGGCCGATCGACTTCATGGCCTTGTCGAAACGCGAACGGTCTTCAGCCTTGTCGATGGTGTCGGCGTTGGCGCCGATCATTTCCACGCCGAATTTTTCCAGGACGCCTTCGCGCTCCAGGTCCAAGGCGCAGTTCAGTGCAGTCTGGCCGCCCATGGTTGGCAGCACCGCATCCGGACGCTCTTTTTCGATGATCTTGGCCACGGTCTGCCACTTGATCGGCTCGATGTACGTGGCGTCAGCCATGTCC
The DNA here is from genome assembly GCF_037126175.1 of Pseudomonas sp. RSB 5.4. Lineage (NCBI taxonomy): Bacteria > Pseudomonadati > Pseudomonadota > Gammaproteobacteria > Pseudomonadales > Pseudomonadaceae > Pseudomonas > Pseudomonas sp. RSB 5.4. Next base: position 5,497,161 of record NZ_CP146986.1, on the reverse strand, counting down.
GGGTCGGTCATGATGGTGGCCGGGTTGGAGTTCACCAGGATGACGCGGTAACCCTCCTCGCGCAGGGCCTTGCAGGCCTGGGCGCCGGAGTAGTCGAATTCGCAGGCCTGGCCGATAACGATCGGGCCAGCGCCGAGAATCAGGATGCTTTTAATGTCTGTACGTTTTGGCATGGGTTTGTCACTCAAATCCGCAGGTCAGTCGGCAAGCCGTCTTGATCGATTTCTGAAGCCCTGAGGGGCGCCACCGGTATCGGGGCCGCCCTCGAGGGCTTCTCGCTACAGTCTCAAGGCGAACGCTTAGCGTCGCTTGGCCATCTCGTTGATGAAGCGGTCGAACAGGGGCGCCACATCGTTCGGGCCCGGGCTCGCTTCAGGGTGGCCCTGGAAGCTGAACGCGCTCTTATCGGTGCGCTCGATGCCTTGCAGGGTGCCGTCGAACAGCGATTTGTGGATCGCACGCACGTTGGCCGGCAGGGTCGCTTCGTCAACCGCGAAACCGTGGTTCTGGCTGGTGATCATCACGACGCCAGTGTCCAGATCCTGCACCGGGTGGTTGGCACCGTGGTGGCCATGGCCCATTTTCAGGGTCTTGGCGCCGGAGGCCAGAGCCAGCAACTGGTGACCGAGGCAGATACCGAATACCGGGATCTCGGTTTCCAGCACTTCCTTGATCGCCTTGATCGCGTAGTCGCAAGGCTCCGGGTCACCAGGGCCGTTGGACAGGAACACGCCGTCCGGCTTGAGTGCCAGCACATCGGCAGCCGGGGTTTGCGCCGGCACCACGGTCACGCGGCAGCCGCGCTCGACCAGCATGCGCAGGATGTTCAGTTTGACGCCGTAGTCGTAGGCAACCACGTGATATGGCAGCTCGGAGGCATCGATGGTCGCGTGGCTGTCGGTCTTCAAATCCCAGACAGTGGAGCGCCATTCGTACTTTTCCTTGGTGCTGACGACTTTCGCCAGATCCATGCCTTTCAGGCCCGGGAAGCCTTGCGCGGCGGCAATTGCAGCTTCTTCGGAGATGTTGTCGCCGGCCATGATGCAGCCGTTCTGTGCGCCTTTTTCACGCAGGATGCGGGTCAGGCGACGAGTATCGATACCAGCGATTGCCACAACATTGTTGGCTTTCAGGTAGTCGGACAGGGACATCGTGTTACGCCAGTTGCTCGCTACCAGCGGCAGGTCACGGATCACCAGGCCAGCGGACCATACGCGGTCAGACTCGGCGTCTTCCGGCGTGGTGCCGGTGTTGCCGATGTGCGGGTAAGTCAGGGTAACGATCTGCTGGGCGTAGGAAGGATCGGTAAGGATTTCCTGATAGCCGGTCATTGCGGTGTTGAACACCACCTCACCAACGGTTTGACCGTCGGCTCCAATGGCTTCGCCGCGAAAAATGCTGCCATCAGCAAGGGCGAGTATGGCTGGCTTAGTCAAGAAGACCTCCCGTAAATAACGCATGAAAGGGCAATCGCAGGTTGTAAAAAAGCGGAGTGACGTATGGACACGTCACCCCGCTTCTTCACTGAATTATTCTGCGCGCTTTTAGTGGACACACTAAAGCTGTAGCTTACAGAAAAAGGCTTTTTTGGTCCACCGCTAAAGAGCCTAAAAGGCCGGAGAATGCGACAGGCCGTCGCGCGGTGTAGAAAAACCAGCGCAAACCGGGCGTTTGCGCTGGGTAAAACAGTCAATCAATGCAGGTCGAGCACGTCCTGCATGTCGTATAGACCCGGCTCGCGACCATCCAGCCACAACGCCGCACGCACCGCACCCTTGGCGAATGTCATGCGGCTGGAAGCCTTGTGCGTGATCTCCAGGCGCTCGCCTTCGCAGGCGAACAGCACGGTGTGATCGCCGACCACATCACCACCACGCACGGTAGCGAAACCGATGGTTTCTCGCTCGCGCGCACCGGTATGGCCTTCACGACCATAGACCGCGACCTTCTGCAGATCACGACCCAGCGCATCGGCAATCACCTCACCCATGCGCAGGGCAGTACCCGAAGGCGCATCGATCTTGTGCCGGTGATGCGCCTCGATGATCTCGATGTCAGCATCATCGCCCAGCACCCGAGCGGTCATTTCGAGCAGCTTCAGCGACAGGTTGACCCCAACACTGAAGTTGGCCGCGAACACGATCGGAATATCCTTACCCGCCTCGGCCAGCAATTGCTTCTGCGCATCGTCGAGCCCAGTGGTGCCGATGACCATGGCCTTGCCAGCCTTGCGACAGAACGCGAGGTTTTTCAGCATGACTTCCGGCAAGGTGAAGTCGATCAGCACATCGAACTCTTCAGCCACCGATTCGAGATTGCCGGACAACGGCACACCGATGCGACCCAGCGAAGCCAGCTCACCGGCGTCCACTCCGATCAGCGTACTGCCGGGACGAACGATCGCCGCGGTCAGGCCGGTCAGCGGCGCGCGCTGTTGCACGGCCTCGACCAGAATCTTGCCCATGCGCCCGGCGGCGCCCATCACAGCTATACGTCGCATGCCAACTCCTTACAGATCGCCGAAGAAGCGCTTCACACCATCGAACCAACCGGTGGTTTTCGGCGAGTGACTGTTGTCGTCCGCCAGCGAGCTGCGGAACTCTTCGAGCAATTCGCGCTGACGACGATTCAGATTGACTGGCGTCTCGACAGCCACACGGCACATCAGGTCGCCCGCACCACCGCCACGCACTGGCGCCACGCCTTTGCCGCGCACGCGGAACTGCTTGCCGGTCTGAGTACCTTCAGGGATTTTCAGTTTGACGCGACCGTCGAGGGTCGGGATTTCCAGTTCGCCGCCGAGCGCCGCATCAACGAAGCTGATCGGCACTTCGCAGAACAGGTGTTTGCCATCGCGCTGGAAGATGTCGTGCTCGCGTACGTTGATCACCACGTACAGGTCGCCAGTCGGGCCACCTTGAGTACCCGCTTCGCCTTCGCCGGACAGACGAATGCGGTCGCCGGTATCGACGCCAGCCGGCACTTTCACCGACAGGGTCTTGTACTCTTCGACGCGACCATCGCCGTGGCAGGAATCGCACGGATCGGAAATGATCTTGCCCTGGCCATGGCAACGCGGGCAGGTCTGCTGCACCGAGAAGAAGCCCTGTTGCATGCGCACCTGACCGATGCCGCCGCAGGTCGGGCAGGTCGATGGCGACGAGCCTTTCTTCGCGCCGGAACCATCGCATGGCTTGCAATTGACCAGTGTCGGAACGCGGATATTCACGGTAGTGCCGCGCACCGCTTCTTCCAGATTCAGCTCCAGGGTGTAGCGCAGATCGCTGCCACGCTGGGCGCCGCCACGGGAACCGCCACGACCGCCACCGAAGAAGTCACTGAAGACATCGCCAAAGATGTCGGAGAAGTTCTGCCCGCCGAAACCGGCGCCACCGCCACCCATGCTTGGGTCGACACCGGCATGACCGTACTGGTCGTACGCCGCGCGCTTGCTCGAATCGGACAATACTTCGTAGGCCTCGTTGGCCTCTTTGAACAGTTCTTCCGACGCTTTGTCATCGGGATTACGGTCCGGGTGATGCTTCATCGCCAGACGACGATAGGCCTTCTTCAGGTCTGCATCGCTTGAACCACGCTCAACACCCAATACTTCGTAATAGTCACGCTTTGCCATAATTCTTTTGCACTCTTGAGGACGTCCGGCAAACCCCTCCTGAGGATGGCCAAACTCGTTGAGCCCCAATACAGGCCCGGACCCAACTCACGTCAATTCAACGATCCTGGTCTTTGCTTCGTTTGGTACTTGCAGCGCGAAAAGCAGGAGCATTCCCGGCCATACCAGCAGCAAGCGAACCTTGTCGCATGCTGTAAAAATTCGTGTATTCCAGATACGCCAACGCGGGAGCAAGCTCCCGCGCGGCGACATCCTACCAGTCACCGCCGCAAGGCAGTCAACCGGGCGACCAACAACTTACTTGTGGTCTTTGACCTCTTCGAACTCGGCATCAACGACATCGTCAGCCTTTTCAGCTTTCTCGTCGTGCGGCGCCGCGCCTTCAGCAGGCTGAGCCTGTTCGGCGTACATCTTCTGAGCAACCGGAGCCGAGACTTTCGACAGCTCTTCGATCTTCGCTTCGATGGCAGCCTTGTCGTCGCCTTTCACAGCGGCTTCCAGTGCAACCACAGCGGCTTCGATCGCGGTCTTCTCTTCAGCGCTGACCTTGTCGCCCGCTTCGGTAACCATTTTGCGAGTCGAGTGAACCAGTGCGTCACCCTTGTTACGGGATTCAGCCAGTTCAGCGAACTTGCGGTCTTCCTCGGCGTTCAGCTCGGCATCGCGAACCATCTTCTGAATTTCTTCATCCGACAGACCGGAGTTGGCCTTGATGGTGATCTTCTGCTCTTTGCCGGTCGCCTTGTCTTTCGCGCCAACGTGCAGGATGCCGTTAGCGTCGATGTCGAAGGTCACTTCGATCTGCGGCACGCCACGTGGAGCTGGCGGAATGTCGGCCAGGTCGAACTTGCCCAGCGATTTGTTCTGTGCAGCTTGCTTACGCTCACCTTGCAGGACGTGAATGGTCACGGCGCCCTGGTTGTCGTCGGCAGTCGAGAACACTTGCGATTTTTTGGTAGGAATCGTGGTGTTTTTCTCGATCAGCGCGGTCATCACGCCACCCATGGTTTCGATACCCAGGGTCAGCGGGCTGACGTCGAGCAGCAGAACGTCTTTCACGTCACCAGCCAGAACGGCGCCCTGAATCGCAGCACCCATGGCAACCGCTTCGTCCGGGTTCACGTCTTTACGTGCTTCTTTACCGAAGAAATCGGTGACCAGCTTCTGTACCAGCGGCATACGGGTCTGACCACCGACCAGAATCACGTCGTTGATCGCGCCAACGTCGATACCGGCGTCTTTCATGGCGATACGGCAAGGCTCGATGGTGCGCTGAACCAGGTCTTCAACCAGTGCTTCGAGCTTGGCACGCGAAATCTTCACGTTCAGGTGCTTAGGACCGGTAGCGTCTGCAGTGATGTACGGCAGGTTGACGTCGGTCGACTGAGCGGACGACAGCTCGATCTTGGCTTTCTCAGCGGCTTCTTTCAGGCGCTGCATCGCCAGCGGGTCACCTTTGAGGTTCATGCCGCTTTCTTTCTTGAATTCGTCAACGAGGTAGTCGATCAGACGAATGTCGAAGTCTTCACCGCCGAGGAAGGTGTCACCGTTGGTGGCCAACACTTCGAACTGGTGCTCGCCGTCAACTTCAGCGATCTCGATCACGGACACGTCGAAAGTACCGCCACCCAGGTCGTAAACGATCACGGTATGATCGCCCTTGGCCTTGTCCATACCGTAAGCCAGAGCAGCTGCGGTTGGTTCGTTGATGATACGTTTAACGTCCAGACCGGCGATGCGGCCGGCGTCTTTGGTCGCCTGACGCTGGCTGTCATTGAAGTAGGCCGGAACGGTGATCACCGCTTCGGTCACAGGCTCGCCGAGGTAGTCTTCGGCGGTCTTCTTCATCTTCTTCAGGATTTCAGCCGAGATTTGTGGCGGCGCCATTTTCTGGCCGTTCACTTCAACCCAGGCATCGCCATTGTCAGCCTTGGCGATTTTGTACGGGACCATCTTGATGTCTTTCTGTACGACTTCTTCGTCGAACTTGCGACCGATCAGACGCTTCACCGCGTACAGGGTGTTGTGCGGGTTGGTCACTGCCTGACGCTTGGCCGACTGACCAACGAGGATTTCACCATCGTTGGCGTAAGCGATGATCGACGGCGTGGTACGCGCGCCTTCGGCGTTTTCGATAACTTTGGCTACGCCGTTTTCCAGCACGGAGACGCAGGAGTTGGTAGTCCCCAGGTCGATACCGATAATTTTGCCCATGTTCACTCTCCCGAAACTTTGGATTTTGTTGCCGCAGCAGTGGTGGCTAACTGCGGTAATACTTAAACGCTTGACTTCTAAATGGGGGCCTTGCGGCTAATTTCAAGCCTTCTCGTCAATCGAAGGCGAAATTGGCGCCGGCGCCTTGCTGACCACAACCATGGCCGGACGCAACAGGCGACCATTGAGCTGGTAGCCCTTCTGGAACACCTTCAGAACGCTGTTCGGTTCGACGTCGGCGCTTTCCTGCATGGCCATCGCCTGATGGTGAACAGCGTTGAACGGTTCGCCATGCGGATCGATCGCTTCAAGCTGATAACGCTTGAGGGTGTCGTGGAACATTTTCAGGGTCAGCTCGATGCCTTCGCGCATCGGACGGATGCTTTCGTCGTCCGGGCTCGACAGCTCGAGGCCGCGCTCCAGACTGTCGACGATCGGCAGCAGGTCACCGGCGAATTTTTCCAGCGCAAACTTGTGCGCCTTCTCGACATCCTGCTCGGCACGACGGCGGACGTTCTGCAGATCGGCAGCTACGCGCAGCGACTGATCCTGCGCGGCGGCCAACTGCTCTTCGAGCACTTGTACACGGGTCGCCAGGTCGTCACCCGAAGTTTCGGGCGCCTGATTGGCTTCTGGATTTTGCGTATCTACTGTCTGTTCGTCAGCCATAGAATTCTCCTTTCAATTACGTCCGCGAGCTCTACTCGCGCTTCTGCCCCGATATATGGGGCCGCAAAATCAGGCTTCAAGGGCCTGCAATGATTAACCCTACAAAAAAGTGCTGCATTGTCATTCCCACTCGGACTAAGCATTTGATCGGATCAAGCAAATCGAGCTAAGCGAGGGCATTGTCAGCCTGAAACAAAACACTGTATAAATAACCAGACCTAAAGCCTGGGAGCGGCCTTTATGCTGGTGCACCTGTCCGTACATAACTACGCCATCGTTGAACATCTCGATCTCGAACTCGATCGCGGGATGAGCGTGATCACAGGGGAAACCGGCGCCGGCAAGTCGATCATGCTCGACGCCCTGGGCCTGACCCTGGGCGATCGCGCCGACAGTGGCGTGGTTCGCCCGGGCGCCGACAAGGCCGACATTCTGGCCACCTTCGATCTGGTCGACATTCCCGAGGCCCATGCGTGGCTGGCCGAGCGCGATCTCGAAAACGACGGCCCGTGCATCCTGCGCCGGGTGATCACCGCCGAAGGCCGTTCGCGTGGCTATATCAATGGCACGCCCTGCCCGCTCGGCGATCTCAAGGCTCTCGGCGAACTGCTGATCGATATCCACAGCCAGCACGAACACCAGTCCCTGCTGAAAACCGATACCCATCGCCGCCTGCTCGATGAATACGCCGGTGCCACCGATCTGGCCCGCCAGGTTCAACTGGCTGCGCAGCGCTGGCGCCAGACTCGCCAGGAGCTGGAGCGCCTCTCCAACTCCGGCGACGAACAACGCGCGCGCCACCAACTGCTCAGCTACCAGCTCGAAGAACTGGAAAACCTCGGCCTCGGCGAAAACGAGCTGGACCAGTTGGAGCAGGAACACAAGAACCTGACCAACGCCGAAACCCTGCTCGGCATTTGCCGACAAGTGGTCGAACAATGCAGCGAAAGCGATTCCGGCAACGTACTGAATGCACTGACCGCCAGCCTCAATCGCCTGTCGAGCGTGAACAACTCGGTGGGCGCGCTGGGCGAAGCCAGCAGCCTGCTGACCAGCGCACAGATCCAGGTCGAAGAAGCCGTGGGCGAACTCAATCGCTTCCTCGACAACTTCGATGCCGATCCGGCGCGCCTGCAATATCTGGAAGAACGCCTCGACGCGATTTACACCCTGGCCCGCAAGCACCGGATCCAGCCAACTGAAGTCGCCGAGCTGCAGCAAAAGTTGCTGGATGAGATCGAAACCCTCAACGCCAATGACGAATCCATCGAGCGTCTGGGTGAAGAGCTGGCTTCCTACGCACGCCACTATCAAGAGAAAGCCCGCGAGCTGAGCGACTTGCGTCATCAAGCCGCCGGCAGCCTCGCCAGCGCCGTGGAACAGGAAATCCAGCGCCTGGGCATGCCCGGCGGTCGCTTCACCATCGAATTGCGCGCCAACAGCAGCGACGAATTGCTGCCCAACGGCCTGGAGCAAGTCGAGCTGCTGGTCAGTGCCAACCCCGGTCAGCCGCTGAAAGCGCTGGCCAAAGTGGCCTCCGGTGGCGAGCTGTCGCGGATCAGCCTGGCGATTCAGGTGATTACCGCGCAGACCTCACGGGTACCAACCTTGGTATTCGACGAAGTGGACGTGGGGATCGGCGGGCCGACAGCGGAGATTGTCGGCCAATTGTTGCGACGTCTTGGCGATCGTGGGCAGGTGCTGACCGTGACGCACTTGCCGCAAGTGGCAGCGCAGGGTCATCAGCATTTGTTCGTGCACAAGGTACGGGGCGAGCAGGCGACTCACACCGCCGTGTCCAAACTGAGCAAGAACGACCGTATAGAAGAAGTAGCACGGATGCTGGGCGGCATCGACCTGACCAAAGAGTCTTTGGCTCACGCGAAAAAAATGGTGGTCACCGCAAAAGTTTAAGAGCAGCAGAAAGCACGAAGGCGACCCTTGGGTCGCCTTCGTTCGTTTCGCGAACCTGAAATTCGCGTGACATGCTTACTTTTTCTTGCGTACGTACAGCACCAGATTGTGATCTACCAGATCGACACCGTGCTCCTCGGCAATTGCCTTCTGGAGCTTTTCGATTTCCGGGCTGACGAATTCGACGACTTCACCGGTTTCCACGTTGACCATATGGTCGTGGTGGCCACCGTCGGCCAATTCGAATACCGCGTGGCCACCGTCGAAGTTGTGACGGACCACGAGGCCAGCGGCTTCGAACTGGGTCAGAACACGGTAAACCGTGGCCAGACCGACGTCCTCGCCCGCTTCCATCAACGCCTTGTAGACGTCCTCGGCACTCATGTGACGCTGCTCGGTAGAGTCGAGCATTTGCAGGATCTTGACCCGTGGCAGGGTCACTTTGAGGCCGGCTTTGCGTAGTTCGCTATTTTCAACCATGGTCAGCTTTCTCGCGATGCTGCTTCGCAGCTTCTCTTAATGCGGGTATGATCGGCGTTTACGTTGTCCCAGCCAAGATAGTGGAAGTCGCCCACCGATGCAAAACACCAAGCTCTTGCTAACCAGTTTCACCTTTGTGGGACTGCTCGCACTCGCCGGTTGTTCATTCCCCGGGGTTTACAAAATCGACATCCAGCAGGGCAATGTCGTCACGCAGGACATGATAGACCAGTTACGCCCGGGAATGACCCGTCGGCAAGTACGGTTTATCATGGGTAACCCTCTGCTGACCGACACGTTCCATGCCGATCGCTGGGATTATCTGTACAGCCTGCAACCTGGTGGCGGTGAACGCCAGCAGGAACGCATGAGTGTTATTTTCAACTCTAACGACCAGCTTGTCAGCCTGTCCGGTGACTTCATGCCGGGCGTGAGCCGTGACGAAGCCATTCTCGGCAAGGACAGTGGCACCAGCGTGACCGCCCCTGCTGAAAACGCCGAGAAGCCGAAGCCGGAACAACCAGCCAAACCTGGCTCCTTGCTGGATTCGATCCAGAAGGACGTGGATGGTGTTGAAACCGTTCCGGTTCCGACGCCTGAGCCGCTGGACACCTCGCCGCAGTAATGTGCGAGGCAATAAAAAACCCGGAATTTCCGGGTTTTTTATTGCCTGCGATTTGCTCGTCCTACTGATTTCGCGCCTTGGCTTCGGCAGCCTTCGCCGCCCGCAGGCGTCGTACTTCTTTCGGATCCGCCAGTAGCGGCCGGTAGATCTCGATGCGATCACCGACCTGAATCAAGCGAACCAAGGGATCAGCCACCACCTTGCCGAAGATCCCCAGCGGACAATCACTCAGATCCAGCTCAGGAAATTCATCGCCGATACCTGACTTGAGCACCGCCTCACGCACTGTCGTCCCTTCAGGGACGCTCAAAGTGCGCAGGATCTGACGATCCACGGCGGCATACACCACTTCAATCTCGATCACCGGCTCAACCATGCATCTGCTTGGCACGCTGGCAGAAAGCATCCACCAGCGTGTTGGCCGCCTGATTGAACAGCGGACCGAGTGTCGCGCGAACCAGCGGCCCGGCATAGTCGAAAGACAGGTCGAGACTGATCTTGCAGGCCTTCTCGTTCAACGCCTTGAACACCCAGACGCCATGCAACTGATTGAACGGGCCTTCTTCCAGGTTCATCTCGATCGACTGCCCCGGCACCAGCGTATTGCGCGTCACGAAGTGCTGACTGAGACCGCCCTTGGCCACACCAACGCTGGCGCGCATGTGCTCGGGCGAGCTCTCCAGCACCTCGGCGGACGAGCACCATGGCAAGAATTCCGGGTAACGCGCGACGTCGTTGACCAGGTCGTAGAGGAATTGCGCCGGGTATGGCAGCAACGCCGAACGTTGAATATGTGTCGTCATGTAAGCGTTACTTCCAGAGCTGAGCGGCAAACACTACAAGAATGCCGATAGGCGCCACGTAGCGCATCAAGAACAAGGACAGGGTAAACAGCGCCGGGTTACGAATCGACAACTCGTCACGCACCGCATCACGCCCCATCACCCAACCAGCAAACAGCACAAAACACAGGCCACCGAGCGGCAACATGATCCGCGAGGTGAAGAAATCGATCACGCCGAAGAAGTCCAGACCGCCCGCCGCACCCCATTGGTAGAGATGGAACAGCCCGCCATCGTTCACGAAAAATTTGGCTTCCTTCCAGATATTGAAGGAGAAAACCGTACCCAGACCAACGAACCAGCAGATGAAGGCCAACCAGAAAGTCACCCAGCCACGGCTGATTTTCGTGCGTTCAACCAGATAGGCAACCATCGGTTCGAGCAGGGAAATCGCCGAACTCCAGGCGGCAATTGCCACCAGGACAAAGAACACCACGCCCATCAACTGACCGAAAACCACGTTACCGAAGGCAAATGGCAGACTGACGAACATCAGGCCCGGGCCTTCGCTAGGGTTCAAACCGCCGGCAAACACAATCGGAAACAATGCCAGACCGGCCACTAGCGAAACGAAGGTGTCGAGCAGCGCGACACCGACTACGGTGCCGGACAGCGAAGCTTCCTTGGTCATGTAAGCGCCGTAGATCATGATCGAACCGACGCCCACGCTCAGGGAAAAAAATGCGTGACCCATGGCAGGCAGCAAGCCGTCGAGGACTTTTTCCGGGTGGAAATCGAACATGAAATGCACGCCGTCCATGAAATGCCCGGTGGTCATGCTGTAACCCAGCAGCACCAGCACCATCACAAACAGCAGCGGCATCATGATCCGCAGGCTGCGTTCAAGCCCGGCAACCACGCCTTTGGCGATCACCACGGCCGACAACAGCATGAAAACTGTGTGCCAAAGTGTCAGGCGCCAGGGATCGGAGATGACATTGCCGAAATAAGCGCCGACCTGCTCTGCCGTAGCGCCCTGAAAGTCCCCGCGCCCCATGTCGATGATGTAATCCAGCGACCAGCCGCCGACCACACTATAGAAAGACAGGATCAGCAGCGCCGTGATCATCCCGGCAAATGCGCCCCACGACCACTTGCCCGAGTGCCCGGCTTCCAGCGCCAGCACCTTCAGGGCATTCGCCGGACTCTGCCGCGCGCGGCGGCCGATCAGGGTCTCAGCCAGCATGACCGGGATCCCGATCAACGCGATGCACGCCAGGAACATCAGCACGAAGGCGCCGCCACCGTAGACCCCGACCATGTAGGGGAATTTCCAGATGCTGCCCAGTCCCACGGCTGAACCGGTCGCGGCGAATATGAAAACCCAGCGGCTAGCCCAACTGCCGTGGACAGAAACCTTGTCTGTCGACATTGAATATCACGCCCAAGCGTTAGAAAAAGAGGCCGCATTGTCCGGGATTCACTCAACGTGCTCAAGCACGCAGCATCACCGTAGCCGAGGACCGTTTATCTCCATATAATGCCGCCCCTATGGCTAAACAGAAGAAACACCCAACAGGGACCATCGCGCAGAACAAAAAGGCGCGACACGATTACTTCATCGAACATCGGTTCGAGGCTGGTCTGGTCCTGGCCGGCTGGGAAGTAAAAAGTCTGCGGGCAAGCAAGCTGCAACTGGTCGACAGTTACGTCCTGCTCAAGGACGGCGAAGCCTGGTTGCTCGGCAGTCACATCACACCGTTGATGACCGCCAGCACCCACGTCATTGCCGATCCGACCCGCACCCGCAAACTGCTGCTCAACAAACGCGAGCTGGAAAAACTCGCCGCTGCCGTGCAACAGAAAGGCTACGCCTGCGTGTGCCTGTCCTTCTACTGGAGCAAGCACATGGTCAAGTGCGAGATTGCTCTGGGCAAGGGCAAGAAGGAATACGACAAGCGAGACACCGAGCGCGAACGCGACGCCGGTCGTGAGTTGCAGCGCGCCGTGCGCAACAAGGGCAAGGAAGAATAATTTTTTCTGCCTGATACTGTGGCGAGGGAGCTTGCTCCCGCTGGGGCGCGTAGCGGCCCCCGCTTTCAGACAGTGGCGAGAGCCGAGGGCGCCTGCTGCGCAAGCAAGCGATAGCAAGCCCCCTTGCCACAACTGAATTGCGTCACATCCCCTTGCGCCGCTCCGCCCGAGCCATGCGCTGAACCTCCTGCCGCACCTCTTCCAGCACTTCCTGCACATACAGAATGTGCCGACTGGAAACCTCGCGCGCCTGCTCCGCACGCCCCTCGATAATCGCCAGATACAGTTCCCGATGCTGAGCGATCAGCATGTCGCGGGTTTCCGTGCGCTGCTTGTACATGCCGCCAATGTTGGTCACCACGTTGCGCTTGAGCAGATCGAACAGCCCGCGGATGGTGTGCAGCAGCACCGCGTTGTGGCTGGCTTCGGCGATCGCCAGATGAAACTTCGCATCCGCCGCCCCCTCTTCCGCCCGGCTCACTTCGTCATGTCGCGTGTAGCAATCCTGCAGCTCGTTGAACGCTGCAGTAAGGCGCTCACGATCCACATCCGTGGCGCGCAATGCGGCGTAATAGGCACACGATGCCTCCAGAGTGTGCCGAAACTCCAGCAAGTCGCGCTGCGCTTCGGGGTTGCTCTCAAGCAGCAATAGCAGGGGATCGCTGAAGGTCGAGCCAAGCGTATCCACCACATAGTTACCGCCACCCTGGCGACTGACCAGCAAGCCCTTGGCCGCCAGTTTCTGAATCGCTTCACGCAGCGACGGGCGCGATACGCCGAACTGCTCGGCCAACGTTCTCTCGGCCGGAAGCCGTTCACCGGACTTCAGCGTGCCCTCAAGGATCATCCCCTCGAGTCGCTCGACAATATCGTCAGACAAACGGCGCTGACGAATCTGATCAAACCCCATAACTCAACTCTCCACGATCCCGACCGCACGCCGGGCTCTCTATTCTGGCCGATCGGCGCCGCGCCGACACCTGTCAGTGCGCAATCGTCCGACCGGGTCAGATGCCCTCTGCACCGCTTATTCGACAAAAGTTTCAGGGCGACAAATTGACACACCGACATCAAGGCTTTTACCCTAGCCAACAGCGATTGTAAATTGGTATTACCAATTAACCAAGAACGCTGACAGTGCCTGACCAACAACAATTAGGGGCCACCCCATATGCAAACCTGGCAACAGCTCTATACCCCGCTCGGCAGTCTCGGCGTCTCCGCACTCGCGGCCGTCATCCCCATCGTTTTCTTCTTTTTGGCTCTGGCGGTGTTTCGCCTCAAAGGTCATGTGGCCGGCAGCATCACGCTGGCCCTGTCGATTGCCGTGGCAATTTTCGCCTTCCACATGCCGGTCGACATGGCCTTCGCCGCTGCTGGATACGGCTTTGCCTACGGTCTGTGGCCGATTGCCTGGATCATTGTCGCGGCAGTGTTTCTCTACAAACTGACGGTCAAGAGTGGTCAGTTCGAGGTCATTCGCAGTTCGGTACTGTCGATCACTGACGACCAGCGCCTGCAGGTATTGCTGATCGGTTTTTGCTTCGGTGCATTCCTGGAAGGTGCCGCCGGTTTCGGTGCGCCGGTAGCGATTACCGCTGCGCTGCTGGTCGGTCTCGGGTTCAACCCGCTGTACGCCGCCGGCCTGTGCCTGATTGCCAATACCGCGCCGGTAGCGTTCGGTGCCTTGGGAATTCCGATCATTGTGGCCGGCCAGGTGACCGGCATCGACGCGTTCAAGATCGGCGCCATGACGGGCCGCCAACTGCCACTGCTGTCGCTGTTCGTGCCGTTCTGGCTGGTGTTCATGATGGACGGCCTGCGCGGCGTGCGCGAAACCTGGCCCGCTGCGCTGGTTGCCGGCCTGAGCTTTGCCGTGACGCAGTACTTCACCTCGAACTTCATCGGCCCGGAACTGCCGGACATCACCTCTGCCCTGGCCAGCCTGATCGCCCTGACCTTGTTCCTCAAAGTCTGGCAACCAAAACGCACCGCCGGTGCACAGATCGCCGGCGCCACCTCGAGCACGGCGGTGACCGCCAGCGTCGGCGGTTTCGGCCAGAAGCGCACCACCGTAGATTCGCCCTACAGTCTTGGGGAAATTTTCAAGGCGTGGTCGCCGTTCCTGATCCTCACCGTACTGGTCACGATCTGGACCCTCAAACCCTTCAAAGCCATGTTCGCCGCCGGCGGATCGATGTACGCCTGGGTATTCAACTTCGCCATCCCGCACCTTGATCAACTGGTGATCAAGACCGCGCCGATCGTAGCCACCCCGACCGCGATTCCGGCGGTGTTCAAGCTCGACCCGATCTCGGCGACCGGCACCGCGATTTTCTTCTCGGCGCTGATCTCGATGCTGGTGCTGAAGATCAACTTCAAAACTGGTCTGACCACTTTGAGAGAGACCTTCTACGAACTGCGCTGGCCAATCCTGTCGATCGGCATGGTGCTGGCCTTCGCCTTCGTCACCAACTACTCGGGGATGTCTTCGACCATGGCTCTGGTATTGGCCGCAACCGGCGCAGCCTTCCCGTTCTTCTCACCGTTCCTCGGCTGGCTCGGTGTGTTTCTGACCGGTTCCGATACTTCGTCGAACGCCCTGTTCAGTTCGCTGCAAGCGACCACCGCACACCAGATCGGCGTCAATGACACCCTGCTGGTAGCCGCCAATACCAGCGGCGGCGTGACCGGCAAAATGATCTCGCCACAATCGATCGCCGTGGCCTGCGCCGCGACCGGCCTGGTGGGCAAGGAATCCGATCTGTTCCGCTTCACCCTCAAGCACAGCCTATTCTTTGCCACGATTGTCGGCCTGATCACTCTGGCCCAGGCCTACTGGTTCACCGGCATGCTGGTGCACTAAACCTATAAACAAAATGGAAATGACCGACGCCGGTTCGTGATTCCGGCGTCAGCAATTCACACCCCGGTCTGTAAGGCTGCTGAAAGCAAGGCTCTTTATATTCAGCAGTCTCAACAGACGGATAACCGGGCCCACCCGGAGACACGCCTGATGAGCGAGCTTTTTTACAACGCTGTGCCCAACGCCACCCGCGTAGCACCGCCACTGCCCGAACCTCGGCAGTACCCCAGCGAGAAACCGTCGCGGGTCTATCTGTTCGGCACGTGCGTGGTCGACCTGTTCTACCCCGAAGCCGGGATGGACGCGATCCACTTGCTGGAGCGCGAAGGCATCCGCGTCGAGTACCCGCAGGGGCAGAGCTGCTGCGGGCAACCGGCCTACACCTCGGGTTACACCGAGCAGGCGCGGACGGTCGCGCGCTCGCAACTGGCGTTGTTTGCCGGGGATTATCCGGTGGTGGTGCCGTCGGGTTCCTGCGCGGGCATGCTGCGCGAACATTACGCCGACTTGTTCAAGGACGAGCCGGAAACCTTGAAACAGGTGCAGGCCCTCGCGGCCCGCACCTATGAACTGGCCGAGTTCCTGCTGTTCGTCTGCAAGGTGCAGCTCAAGGACAGCGGCGAACCGGTCAAAGTCGCGCTGCACACCTCGTGTTCGGCACGCCGTGAAATGAACACCCACCTGCACGGCCGCGAGCTGTTGGCGCAGTTGAGCAACGTGGAACGGGTCAACCATGACCATGAAAGCGAATGCTGTGGCTTCGGTGGGACATTCAGCGTCCGTATGCCAGACATTTCCGGCGCGATGGTGGCTGACAAGACCCGAGCGTTGAAGGAATCCGGCGCGCATCAGGTCTTGAGTGCCGACTGCGGCTGCTTGATGAACATCAACGGCTCGCTGGAAAAACAGCAGGAAGCACTGCGCGGGCAACACCTGGCGAGCTTCCTCTGGCAGCGAACCGGAGGTGCGAAATGAGCACCTCGACGATTATTCCTACGGTTGCCGTAGAAGAAGACTTCCGCACCCGGGCGCACAACGCCTTGGGCGATCAGCAGCTACGGAACAACTTCCGCACTGCGATGGATTCACTGATGACCAAGCGGGCAGCGGCTTTCAGCGATGCCCACGAAAGAGAACACTTGCGCGCTCTGGGCAACTCGATCAGGGCGCGTGCGCTCTCCAAGTTGCCCGACCTGCTCGAGCAACTGGAACAGAACCTGACCCGCAACGGTGTGACAGTGCACTGGGCGGAAACGGTGGACGAGGCCAATGGCATCGTCTTATCGATCATCCGCGCTCACGAGGCGCGGCAAGTGATCAAGGGCAAATCGATGGTCAGCGAAGAGATGGAGATGAACCATTTCCTCGAGGCTCAAGGTGTTGAATGCCTGGAGTCCGACATGGGGGAATACATCGTCCAGCTCGACCACGAGAAGCCTTCACACATCATTATGCCGGCGATCCACAAGAATGCCGGTCAGGTCGCGTCCTTGTTCCACGACAAACTTGGCGTGGAGTACACCAAGGACGTTGACCAACTCATTCAGATCGGTCGCAGGGTCCTGCGGCAGAAATTCTTCGAAGCGGACATCGGCGTTTCCGGCGTCAACTTCGCCGTGGCCGAGACCGGCACCCTGCTGCTGGTGGAAAACGAAGGCAACGGGCGCATGACCACCACCGTGCCGCCGGTGCACATCGCCGTTACCGGCATCGAAAAGGTTGTGGAAAACCTGCGCGATGTGGTGCCACTGCTATCGCTGCTGACCCGCTCGGCGCTGGGCATTCCGATCACCACTTACGTCAACATGATCTCCGGCCCGCGCAAGGAACATGAACTCGACGGCCCACAGGAAGTGCACCTGGTCCTGCTCGACAACGGTCGCAGCCAGGCCTTTGCCGATAGCGAGCTGCGCCAGACCCTGAACTGCATCCGCTGCGGTGCCTGCATGAACCATTGCCCGGTCTACACCCGCGTCGGTGGTCACACTTACGGCGAGGTGTACCCGGGACCGATCGGCAAAATCATCACGCCGCACATGGTCGGTCTGGCGAAAGTCCCGGATCATCCGAGCGCTTCGTCGTTGTGCGGTGCCTGCGGTGAAGTGTGCCCGGTAAAAATTCCGATCCCCGCCCTGCTGCGGCGTCTGCGCGAAGAAAACGTCAAAGCCCCGGACAGTCCGCATCAAGTGATGCGCGGCCAGGGCAGCAAGTATTCGCGCAAGGAACGCTTCATCTGGAACGCCTGGGCGAAACTCAACAGCTCGCCGACGCTGTATCGGTTGTTCGGGTTCTTCGCCACGCGCTTGCGCGCCCTGATCCCGAGCCATATCGGCCCATGGACGCAAAACCACAGCGCACCCAAACCCGCCGCCCGCTCACTGCATGACATGGCCCGCGAACATCTGGCCAAACAGGGAGACCGCTGATGAGCGCCAAGCAAAATATCCTCGCCAAGCTACGGAAAAGTCTGACCGGCGCCACACCGATTGCCGACGACTTCGACGTCGATCTGGTGACGCAGCCTTACACCTACAGCGCCGAGCAACGTATCCCGCAACTGCGCAAACTGATGGAAGCGGTGCACACCGAGATCCATCTGACTACTGGCGCAGACTGGCCGGCGCTGCTCGCGCAATTGCTGCGTGACCGTCAGCTACCGAGCCTGCTGATCGCACCGACTACACCCCACGGGCAGCGCATCACACAACACTGGGCGAACAATCCTGATCTGCCGACGCTGAAGTCCTACAACCGGCCGATGGAAGAATGGAAAGCCGAGCTGTTCAACGACACCCCGGCCAGCCTCACCGGCACCCTCGGCGCCATCGCCGCGACCGGTAGCCTGATCCTTTGGCCAACCCGTGAAGAACCGCGACTGATAAGCCTGGTGCCGCCGGTGCATTTCGCCCTGCTCAAGGCCAGCGAAATCCGCGACAACTTCTATCAAGTGCAACAGGAATTCGAGTGGGCCCAAGGCATGCCGACCAACGCGCTGCTGGTGTCCGGCCCGTCGAAAACTGCCGACATCGAACAAGTGCTGGCCTACGGCGCCCACGGCCCGAAAGACCTTGTGGTGCTGATCCTGGAGGACCAATGACGCTTCCGGTGAATTTCCTGCGTGATGCGCAGCAACTGATACCAGCGGAACGCCGTTTCGACGATCCGCTGTCGACCTTGGCCTTCGGCACCGACGCCAGTTTTTATCGGCTGATTCCCAAACTGGTGATCCGCGTCGAGTCCGAGGACGAAGTGGTGGCGCTGTTGAAACTGGCCCAGCGCGATCAGGTCCCGGTGACCTTCCGCGCCGCTGGCACCAGTTTGTCCGGGCAGGCGATCAGCGATTCGGTGTTGATCGTGCTGGGGGATAACTGGAACGCTCGTGAGATTCGCGGCCAAGGCATGCAGATTCGCCTGCAACCCGGGGTGATCGGCGCGCAGGCCAACGCGTGGCTGGCACCGTTCGGGCGCAAGATCGGCCCGGATCCGGCATCGATCAACGCCTGCAAAATCGGCGGCATCGTCGCCAACAACGCTAGCGGCATGTGCTGCGGCACCGCGCAAAACACCTATCACACACTGGCCGGGATTCGTCTGGTTCTTGCCGACGGCACGCGCCTCGATACCGAAGACGCCGCCAGTGTCGCCGCGTTTCGCGCCAGCCACGGCGATCTACTGGAGCGCCTGGCGACATTGGGCCGCGAGACCCGCGCCAATGCCGAACTGGCGGCGAGAATTCGCCACAAATACCGTCTGAAAAATACTACCGGCCTGTCACTCAACGCCCTGGTGGATTTCGACGAGCCTGTGGATATCTTGAGCCACCTGCTGGTCGGCTCCGAAGGCACGCTCGGCTTCATCAGTGCGGTGACCTACGACACGGTGATCGACCATCCGAACAAGGCCTCGGCACTGATCGTGTTCCCGGATGTGGAAACCTGCTGCAACGCGGTCACCGTGCTGAAAAGCCAACCTGTATCAGCCGTCGAACTGCTGGATCGACGCAGCCTGCGTTCGGTGCAGGAAAAACCGGGCATGCCGGATTTCGTACAACACCTGTCGAACAATGCCTGCGCGCTGCTGATCGAATCCCGCGCCGCCTCATCCACTTTGCTGCAGGAACAGCTGGCGCAGATCATGGCTTCGCTGGCCAGTTTCCCGGTGGAAAAACAGGTCGACTTCACCGAAGACCCGACCGAGAACGCCAAGCTCTGGGCGATCCGCAAGGACACCTTCCCCGCCGTCGGCGCCGTGCGCAAAACCGGCACCACGGTAATCATCGAAGACGTGACCTTCCCGGTCGAGCAACTGGCTATCGGCGTCAATCGCCTGATCGCGCTGTTCGACAAACATGCCTACGATGAAGCGATTCTTTTCGGACACGCACTGGAAGGCAATCTGCACTTCGTCTTCACCCAAGGCTTCAACAGTCCGGAAGAAGTCGCACGCTATCAGGCGTTCATGGACGACGTGGCGCAACTGGTGGCGGTGGAGTTCGGCGGTTCGCTCAAGGCCGAACACGGCACCGGGCGCAACATGGCGCCGTTCGTTGAGCTGGAATGGGGCAGCGACGCCTACCAGTTGATGTGGCAGCTTAAACGCCTGCTCGATCCCAACGGCATCCTCAATCCGGACGTGGTGCTCAGCGAAGATCCGCAGATCCACCTCAAGCACCTCAAGCCGCTGCCGGCGGCTGACGAGATTGTTGATAAATGCATCGAGTGCGGCTTCTGCGAACCGGTCTGCCCGTCGAAAGGCCTGACCCTCAGCCCGCGTCAGCGCATCGTGATCTGGCGTGACATTCAAGCGAAGAAACGCGCCGGCGTTGACACCACCGAGCTGGAACAAGCCTACGAATACCAAGGCATTGAAACCTGCGCCGCAACAGGCTTGTGCGCGCAGCGCTGCCCCGTAGGCATCAATACCGGCGAACTGGTGAAAAAGCTCCGCGCCCGCAACGCCACGCATCAGAAAACCGCTGACTGGATCGAAGGACATTTCGCCAAGACCCTGCAAGGCGCACGTTTCACCCTGCACGTGGCCAACGGCGCACGGATGCTGCTCGGCGCACCGCGTCTGGCCAAGCTTTCGGCGACGCTGACGCGCTTGTCCAAAGGCCAGGTGCCGCTGTGGACCAATGCGATGCCGCAACCGGAAAAAGCCATTCGCTTCAGCCCGAGCGTGTCGGACGAACGGCCGCGCGTGGTCTATCTGGCCGCCTGCGTTTCACGGGTGATGGGCCCGGCAGCCGGCGACAAGGAGCAGATGTCGCTGTACGACAAGACCCGTGGCCTGCTGGAAAAGGCCGGTTACCAAGTAGTCTTCCCGGACAACCAGGACAACCTCTGCTGCGGTCAGCCGTTTGCCTCCAAGGGCTACGCCGAACAGGCCGAACACAAACGCCAGGAACTCATCAGCGCCCTCCTCCATGCCAGTCGTGGCGGGCTCGATCCGATCTACTGCGACACCAGCCCGTGCACCTTGCGCCTGGTGCAGGACGTGGGAAATGTGCGCCTGGATCTGTACGACCCGGTGCGCTTCATCCGTACGCATCTTCTCGATCGTCTGGAGTTCACCCCGCAGGAAGCACCGATTGCGGTTCACGTGACCTGCAGCACACAGCATCTGGGCGAAAGCCAGGCGTTGATCGATCTCGCGCGCAAATGCAGCAAGACCGTAGTGATCCCGGAAGGCATTCATTGTTGCGGGTTTGCCGGCGACAAGGGCTTCACCACACCGGAGCTGAACAGCCATTCGCTGCGCACCCTCAAGGACGCGGTGCAGCACTGCAGCGAGGGGATCTCCACCAGTCGCACCTGCGAGATCGGCCTGACGCAGCACGGCGGCATCGACTATCACGGACTGGTCTATCTGGTGGATCGGGTGACCCGCGCCAAGGCCTGCTGAAGAAAAATAGAACCCTTGCGCGCGACCGTAGTCCACAGAACAGACCCCGAAAATCGGGGCTTTTCTTCCACTCGGTTGCCCGTCCTGACGGCCAGCGAAGTCTGGAACCCTCAGTTCAAGGAGATACACATGAAACGTTCTGTACTGTTAGGTCTGTTCGTTACTGCCTCGATGCTGGCCTCCACCTCGTTCGCCGCCGACAAGCCTGCCGACCTGTGCGATGCCAATATCCAGACCATCGACAATGCCAAAGGGCAGTTGTCTTCGAATCCAGAACTGACTCAGCGCGCTGAAACCAGTGTTGCCAAAGCCAAGGCGCTCAAGGCCCAAGGCAAAATCGACGACTGCATTGCGGAAACCTCGCAAACCATCGTGGAACTGCGTAAATCCAGCGGCACCAACAACTGATTCACGCCCCGGCCAACCTTCGGGTTGGCCTCGGGGGCCGTTTGGCGTACACTGCGCAAGCTTGTTGCCTCACCTGATGTACGAGGCAATGAGTTCGGGGCCGATTAGGATTCGACGCCGGTGACGAAACTTTAGGTGCATGCCGACTTGGTAACAGAAGTCGTAAATCCACTGTTGCAACTTCTTATAGTTGCCAATGACGACCAATACGGTGCTGCTCTCGCTGCTTAATTGCAGCTGACATGCACTCCTGGTGCCTTCGGGCCCAGCAATCATCAGGGGATGTCTGTAAACCCGAAATGATTGTCATATAGAACAGAATCGCCGTGCAGTACGTTGTGGACGAAGCGGCTAAAACTTACACAACTCGCCCAAAGCACCCTGCCCGTCGGGTCGCTGAGGGTTAACTTAATAGACACGGCTACGCATGTAGTACCGACAGCGGAGCACTGGCGGACGGGGGTTCAAATCCCCCCGGCTCCACCAAATGATCAAAAAAAGACGTCCACGGGCGTCTTTTTTTGTGCCTGCGATCCAGTAAACACGCGGCCTCCAGCGCTTTTGCGGTCTTTTGAGAGTTTTTGAGTTCCAACCGTTCGGGTATTCCAGGCGGTATTCCACCTCACCCGGTGCTAATCTTTGGAATACCGAATCAGTGCCTGAGGAGAATCTCATGCCTGCCCAGAACCTCCGTCTCTCCGATCGACAGCTCAAGGGAGTCAAACCCGCGTCCAAGGATTACGTCCTCACTGACGGCGACGGTTTGCAGCTCCGCGTACGCAGCAACGGCTCGTTGCTGTGGAATTTCAACTACCGCGAACCAGTGACCAAAAAGCGCATCAACATCGGCTTCGGGACCTACCCCGAACTGTCACTGGCGAACGCACGAAAGAAAGCAGTCGAAGCCCGCGAGCTGCTCGCCCAAGGCATCGATCCAAAGGTGCAGCGCAATACGTTGAATGAAGCCAAGCGCGCAGAAACTGAACATACCTTCGAGAACGTGGCCACCGCCTGGTTCGAGCTCAAGAAAGACTCGGTGACCCCGGCCTACGCCGAGGATATTTGGCGGTCGCTCACGCTGCATGTGTTTCCCGATATGAAGACGACACCACTGACGAAAATCACCGCGCCGATGGTGATCGGATTGCTTCGTCCAATCGAGGCGAAAGGCAGCTTGGAGACGGTGAAGCGTCTAAGCCAGCGGCTAAACGAGATCATGACCTACGGCGTAAACTCCGGCCTGATCTTCGCCAACCCGCTCGGCGGCATCAGGGCAGTATTCAAGAAGCCTAAGAAAGAGAACATGGCTGCGCTGCCACCCGAAGAGCTCCCCGAGCTCATGCTGGAGATCGCGAACGCCAGCATCAAACGCACCACCCGCTGCCTGATCGAATGGCAGTTACACACGATGACTCGCCCCGCCGAGGCAGCGACTACTCGCTGGGCTGACATCGACTTTGAAAGGCGTGTTTGGACTATCCCTGCGGAGCGGATGAAGAAGCGCCGCCCACACAGTATTCCGTTGAGTGATCACGCGGTCGCACTGCTGGAGTCACTGAAGACTCACAGCGGCCATCGCGAGTACGTCTTCCCGGCTGACAGAAATCCACGCACCCACGCCAATAGCCAAACGGCCAACATGGCATTGAAACGCATGGGCTTCCAGGATCGCTTGGTCAGCCACGGCATGCGCTCGATGGCCAGCACCATCTTGAATGAACATGGGTGGGACCCCGAACTCATTGAGGTCGCACTGGCGCATGTCGACAAGGATGAGGTGCGCAGCGCTTACAACCGGGCCGATTACATCGAGCGCCGGCGCCCGATGATGGCTTGGTGGAGTGAGTACATCCAGAAAGCCGCCACCGGCAGCCTGCTCGCCTCAGCGTACGGCCAAGTCAGAGACAAGAACGTGGTGCCGATCCGCTAGCTCTGTACCGCGCAAGAACGGCAGCAGCAACAACTGAACGTTCAAGATTCGGGGCAAGCAGCCTCGCTTATCCGCTTCTCAGCACGGGTCCTTCCAAACAGGGCTGCAAAGCCGCCCTGTTTGGAAGGACCTCACTTTGAAGAGCTAAAAGCGACTACGTTGTCCAGGATTTACCATGGAATTCCAGCGGTGGATAACCGCTCTTAAAGTCCAAAATGGCGCTGAATTTCGTACCTTGACCGCGTTTATCCACAGGCGTAGAACTGGGCGTGCAAGCGCTGTCGATGACAGCAACCCAGGTGGCCCGAGCCTTGAAGGTCACGCCGCTGTCGCGGTGGTTCTCCCCCCAAATGGCGATTCGCATCCGGCAGCTCGCCCGGTCACCTCCCCGGTGATGGATGCCCCCCTTCAGATCATGGCCGTCGTGCGCCAGACAACACCTCCTACTTCGCTGCCCTGCAGCAACCTATCCGCTTGGCCGAATCTTGCGCCAACCTGTGCCCGTCTCTTTCTCCTGGAAAGAGACGGGCGCTTCTAACACTGCTGCAGCCCTCATCGCACTTGGCTTTGCGGCAACTCCCCTCGTGACAATCGGCGTGACAAACGCCGATGTCACCAGCAACAGCGCTGTAGATGATGGTGCCGCAGACCACGGAATGGACTGCACCTGACTGACAGTCAGGCATGCCCCGATCATCGCATTGCTGCGTTCACCCGGCTCAGGATCTCCAGGCGCTGGTCTCGTCAGCCAATGCAGCCTCCACCCGCCCACCGGTAACGGTGCTCAGGAGGACAGATCATGAGATGCCCTTGCTCCCGGTCGTAAGGAGCCGCCAGTCCCGCGAAGAGGACATTCCCCACAGGTCGCAGGGGCCTTGATCCCTGATAACACTCAACATTCTTGGCGGGATGACGTGGGGCGGGGATTGGTGGGTAGACGCGATGGCCGCAATTTTGGCTACGGCAGGCAATTGAGCTACGCAGGGCCGCAAGCGCTAAAGGACAGGTTCGGCGGTGGCCACTACGGCACGGTTAAGGCGCACTGTGATCGGTGGCAGGCATTCGTCAGATGGTGCCGCTCCGAACAGGGGCCCGGTATCAATGATGCGCGGCAGGTTGATCGGAAGGTGTTGGCCGACTATGCGGCATATCTGAGCGACGTGGTTAGGCGCGGTGAGCTTGCTGTCAGCACCGCACAAAACCGGCTTTCCAGCGTGAACAGGACCATGGCGGCGCTTCGCGGTGATCAGTCCGTGAAATTACCCAGCCCGAGCAAGGCGTTGGGTATGCAGCGTAGCGGGGTTCGACAGTCGGTGCCGCAGGGCCAAGACCGCGCAAAGGTTAAACAGATCGTCGATGCACTTTGTCGCCAACATCAGCTACGGGCCGCCGCAATCGTTCTGTTGGCGCGAGCCACCGGAATGCGCTTGCGTGAGGTAATCTTGGCTGATCTGCCACGGCTAAGCCGTGAGACTGAAGCCTGCGGCAAAATCAACATCCAGGACGGCACCAAAGGTGGTCGCGCCGGCGCCTCGGCACCACGTTGGATTGAGGTGGATAACCATATTCGTCATGCACTGAGGTTCGCGACGCTAGTGTCGCCAACCGGTAGCCGCAACATGATTGCGCCACACGAAAGCTACCTGGGCGTACTGCAAGAAGTCATCCGCCCTGCACGGGACATCCTGCATGACCACGACCTTAAAGGTTTCCATGAGCTTCGAGCGGCGTATGCCTGTGAGCGCTACGAGCAGATCACCCAACACCCCGCGCCAATCAATGGTGGCAAATGTTGCCAGGTAGATAGGGACCTTGATCGCGAGGCCCGGAGGCAAATCAGCTATGAGTTGGGGCACGGTCGGATAGACGTGGTAGCGGCCTACATTGGTGGCCGGGCATGAGCAAGCCATTCGATATGGAGCTGTTCTTGGCTGGCGTTCTGACCGGCTCGCACGCAACCCGGCAACGACATGTACGACAAGCGAAAATCGTCCAGGCTGAAATCGCAATGCGGTGGCAGCGAGAAACCCCTTGGGCTTGGCAGAGAAAACATGTGTCTTGGTTCCTTGAGCATCGCCTAGATCAACGCAGCGACGCGACGCGGTACTACTATTTGCTGACCGTACGGCTGCTCACTCGTCGTTTAGAAAAACCATGGACGTTCTACCTCAGAGCGAGCATATGATTTTGATAGTCACGACCAACTACAGACGATCCAAACTTCCCTCAGCAAGGCTGCAGTTGAGCAAGCGTTTCAGGACATCGCAGTAGGTCATACTGCCAGCCCCTACTTCATCCAACTTTATTGGTTATTGTCGTCTTTCTTTGCTGCCTGTACGGAGGAGCTTTCGGGTGTGTGATATGTCGGGAATGATGGAGCGAGCTCAAAAGCAGGAATTCGCTGCGTCATCCCGCCCCAATCGCTAGCTTTATTCCAGATCGCAACTTCGATACTTGCTTGAGGATCAGGGGCACAGATGCCCGCGCGATGCCCACTCTTTGCTGTTGAGGTCAAGGATGATGAGGTTTATTACGGAAGCTTGTAATCAGTAAAATTCGGGGCGGCTTCATCTCTGTCAATGACAAACGCCATTCAAACACCTGTATATAAACACAGCAAAACGTAATCTCCGACTATCTTCATCAATATTTTTTGCAGTTTTCTTTACCACCACCGATTGATCACGCTAATTTGAAAGGATGCAGGCACAGTGCCGCTATTGGGGATGCTAGAATAGCATTCGCATGCGCGTACCGATGCCCATCAGGTGCCTACCCTTAATCAGGGCGGGATCATTGATCGTGCGCAGCAACCGCATGAGGACTCTGCGGTTTCGTGCTTGTGGGAAGTGTTATGGATGGCGTGAGCTTCAAGCAGGTAGACCAGTATGCTCTGTGTTGTGTTGAAGACTTTTCTGATGAGCTCAAGTTCGCGCTGAGGGAGAACCTCACGCGGATCTGCCACGGCACCGATCAGGCCAGCAAGGACAGGGCAATCTACAAGTACCCTGCGACGATCAGGCATTTCTGGAACGAGCGCTACTCCAAGAAGCCCTGGGAAACCCGGATCGGCATGCTCGGCGAGCTTCTGTCGCACGTCATCATCCTGAAGCTTTTCCCCGACTTCGACGTCGTCTCGCCGTTCTTCAACATGGAAGAAAAGAGCATCCGGAAGGGCTTCGATCTCCTTCTGTACGAGACCTCAACCAACAACGTTTGGATCACCGAGGTCAAATCGGGAGGTCGAGGGGCCGACAAGACTTCTTGCTCGGCCACCAGTGCACTGTTGCGCCTAGCTCGGGATGATCTCAAGAAGCGCTTGGCTGAGCCGGAGCTCAACCATTGGCTCAATGCGATCAATGCCGCGAAAAACGCCATCCACAACAAAGCCAATTACCGGGACTCCGTCATTGAGATCTTGGAGCTGGAAGGCGATTTAGCCGAAGAAGATGAGGCGACTGCTTCGGACAACAATGTGTTTCTGATCTCTGCCTTGTTCAGCGATGTGTCCCAGGCCATCGCCGAAAATACCGTTTCAAAATTCACCACCAAGCTGGTGGCTGAGGCAGTGTTCAAAACGGTGTGGGTGCTATCCCTCCACAAAGGCACCATGGAAAAGCTGGAAGAGTTCTTGAGGCAGGAGGCGGAGCAGTAGCATGGAAGAGCTGACCATCAGGAAGCTGGGCAACACCAAGTTCAAGGATCTGTATTTCCAACTCCTCAAAGGAGACGAACTGGGTAACACGCAGACCGTGAAGCTTCTGGCTATCGCCGTGCTGCTCCTGAACCATAGGACGCCCGAAATTCAGCGTCTTGGCTATCGCATTATCCTGTTTTACGGGAACGCTTCGGGCCAGTACCAGGCGCTGTACGATGTAGCACTGAACAGCGGCCTACACCCTGTCTCAGCAGTGATCAGCAGCTACTTTTCCAAGGACGATCACCGCAGCGAGTCGTTCATCCGAAACATCGTGGGCAGCTATGTCGATACCTTCCGTGATCAGGGCATCGTGCTGACTGAGCAACAGGACGCCCTGCGAACATTTGTGCAGTCGGAGTACCGTAAGTCGTCAGTCGTGGTTGCTCCGACCAGCTACGGCAAATCAGAGCTCATCATCCAATCTGTGAGGGAAAATCCGGGGCTGCGGGTGCTGATCCTCGTACCCTCAAAAGCCCTGCTGGCCCAGACGAAGAAGCGGTTGATCTACGCGGACATCGAGGGGTTGGGCAAGGTGGTGACCCACCCCGAGATGTATTCGGTGGAGCGGAATAACAGGGCATTTGTCCTGACCCAAGAGCGGCTCAACAGGCTCTTGAATGAGAACGCCGGGCTGAGCTTCGATATGGTCTTCGTCGATGAGGCCCACAACCTGCTGCAGAGCGACCGCAGAAGTGAGCTACTGGCGGCCATGCTATGCATCTTGGGGGCTCGTAACCCGGAGACGTCATTCAAATTCCTGACCCCCTTCCTCTGCGATGAGCTCAACGTCCGTGTGCGCTTCCTGGACATGATCCCGACCGGGTTCAAGATCGATGAGTACATCAAGTCGGAGCGCTTTTACGTCAAGGACTTCAGAACAGGGAAGGGCCAGACGAAGCTCAAGCTTTATGACCATTTCCTGAATGACTGGATGGAGTTCGATCGGAGGTATACCAACTGCTTCGAGCTCATCAAACACGAAGCGCTGTCCAAAAACATCGTTTACGGCAATAAGAAGAAAAGCATTGAGTCGTTCGCGGTCGAGCTGGCAGCGGTTCTGCCGCCTGTGGACTGCCCATTGATTCAAACTGCCTGTGACGAGCTCACAGAGCTTTTTGACTGGCGCTACAAACTGATCGGCTGCCTGCGCAAAGGGGTCATGTACCACCATGGTTCGATCCCTGACACCATCCGGCTGTACCTGGAAAATCTATTCAGCAGCTCCAAGCAGATGAGGTTTCTGGTCTGCAACTCTACGCTTTTGGAAGGGGTGAACCTGCCGATCGAACGACTCTTCGTCTTTGATTTTTTCAAAGGGAAGAAAAAAGCTGACGCCCTCTCAATTCAAGAACTTAGTCGGGCGCGTCAACCGGTTCAGCGAGGTGTTCGCGCCTGGCGCTGAGGCTGCGCTGAGAAAGCTGGAGTCTAGCATTTACCTCTTGGGGGTAAATGGCTACACGCGCGACAACGCAGCGCTTGAGACTTTCTACGATAAATCGGTCAACGTCTCTAAAGTCGTCACGGACACCGTCAGCAACGTTCTGCTTGAAGCTACCAAGATCATTGATGGGAAGGTCTCGGAGCTCTACGATGACGCAGTGGCTCGCCTTGAGAATTTGCATCCTGGCGTGGTTCAAGGTCGGGAATATCGGTACGTCACCACTCAGGTAGGCAAGCTCCTCATCGCGAACAGTGTCACTGAAATTGACGTGTTCTCTGAGGAGGAGGCAATTGAACGGAAGATCAAGCGTGGCATCGAGGCGAACGGTGTGATTAATACCGTGGACAGGCTGATGCTTGCCATCTCCAAATCGTTCGTTGATCACTTCGATGACAGCCGAGAGTACAGCGACCTCGTGCGCCTCAAGCAAGAGCCTGCCCGGAACTTCTACGCCATGATTCTGGATTGGAAGCTTAAGAAACTCAGCGTCAAGCAGACGATCCGACAGACGCTTGCCTACTGGAAAAAGCTAGTTGAGACTAGCCATAGCGATCACGTGTTCGTGGGTAAATGGGGGGATACCAAGTACCGTGACAGCAAGTACGAGAATTGGGTGAGGATCTCCCAAAAGGATGACGGCGAGCGGATCAACTTGGCGATCGTCCGCCTGAAGGATGAGGACGACTTCTTTGACAACAAGATCTTCAAGTTCGTCGAAGTGCTAAATGGCGTCGGTGCCCTGGATGCTGGGTTCTACAAGCTTATCAAATACGGCACTGCGGATGACACCAAGATCAAGCTCATCCGCGACGGCTACAGCCATGGCCTGGCGGATCTGGTGTTGGAACGGTACCCCGAAACCGTGCGTGCGACGCTCGGCGGCGAAATCGACGTGAGCCCTCGCCTTGTCAACATGATGATCAATAACCAGGAAAGCGATTTGTTGATATTTGAGGCCAAGATGAATCTCAAACCAGCCTAATTTTGACCATAAGTGGGAGTACGGGAAGAACCAATGAATATAGGGCCGCTCCGGAATTGGAGCCGGACTCCCTGGCTCCTCGAATATCACTTAGATTAGGCGCTAGCTAAAAGCACCAAGAGCTTGTAAAAAGCGCTGAAGATCTTGGGCCGGAAACACCTCCTCCAGCGTATCACTGCCCAGCATCCTCGACCCGAATGAACGTTGCGCTGAACTCCTTGCATTGACGATGTTGCTGTAGGCGATTCGCAAAGCTAAACGCGTCGTTCAGCTCGAATCGCTGGAAGATGTCCAACCCCCGCCCGAGAACGATTTTCCAGCCCCTATCAGTGGTGATGTCGCGATCGTGCTTGGTCCCTGTCGTGTCATACACCCAAGTGAATTGAATACCCACCCCAGCACAAGCTCCCGCGATTTTCTGCAGACTTTCGGTCTGGCGATCACCGTTAAACTCATCCTCAACGGTAACCACGTGCACAGCCACCTCCTCACCGGAGGCAAGCTGCTTACTGATCGTCTCCATCAGTTCCATAAGGTTACGCAATTGGTGGAACATCCGGAGGTATGGATCTACAACGATGACCCGCTTGACCCCTTTTAAGTAGGGCCCAAACAGCTGATCGAAGGTGACGCCGCGCTGGTTCTCCTGGACTACCAGGTGCTGAGGTTTCAGCTCAGACTCGTTCCTCACCAAGACAGCAGCATGAACAGGCTGAGGACATACCGCATCGGTATCCCCCGTGGAAGCGGCGTTAGCAACATCGAATAGATCTAATTCCGAAACTTCGCTCGCCACTCGTCGGTGGTACTGGTTTGGGTACTCGCTCTCCTCTAAGTTGTAGACCAACCTCTCTACACCATCCGCTCCCTTATAGGTAAAACGCACAGTTGGGTAGGTTGTGTCGATACGCAGCAACTGATCTTTGACCCGCTTGCGTCCCTCTATAGCGCAGCGCAGCACATCTTCGACCTCGGACTCAGTTGCCTCACCATGAGGAAAGAGGATCTTCATTAACCCCGAGAAGGTCTTGTTGATACCGTCACGATCACGTGTGGAGATTTCATCCGACAAGGTGAACAGCCCCTTGTAACGATCCGAGAAGTCATGACTACGCAGTGAGCGAAGGATCTCGGCCAGATAATCGACCACAAAGCCGTAGCCGCCGGAGAACATCTCCCCACGGATCACGTCCACCTCCCAGCCCGGAATGTAACTGTGCAGACGGTCGAGGAAGGCCGAGTCGTGGAACTTCTCCGGCAGCGGGTCGAACAGGTCGCTGTGCTTGAGCATGTACGGCACTGTGTGATCGGTGTTGCCCACAAACACCATGCTGGCCTCGGCCCCAAGGGTTTCCACTCCCCGAGAAAACGACTTGTTGGCCATGTAGTTCTTCATGATGTCGACCAACGCCTTGTCCACCCGCTTCTGCTTGCCGGCAAATTCGTCGAAAGCCACTACATCCCAGTAGCCCACCAGGCCGAGCTTGCCTGTGCCGTTGTGGACGAACAGCTTGGGAACCGTCACCTCGCCACCGGAGATCAGGATGCCGTGCGGGGAGAACTCGGAATAAACGTGCGACTTACCGGTGCCCTTCGGCCCTAGCTCAATCAGGTTGTAGTTTCGCTCGCAGAATGGAATCAGACGGATCAGTTGCAAGAGCTTGTTGCGCTTGCCGAACATCTGCGGATTGAAGCCAATGCTCTGAATAAGTAGATCAATCCACTCATCCGTGGTGAACTGCTTGCGGGACTCCAGATAACCATCGAAATCAAAACGGGAGATCTGGATAGGCTTGAGCGAGGCCAGCACCCAGGGAGAAGCCGATTTATCCTCGGTGTAGTCATACTCCAGATCAGCGATGCACCACACCCCTCCGACCAACAGCTTCTGATGTGCCTTCACCGTGCTGGAGTCGATCAGCACCTTTTTTATCCCGAGGTTAGCGAACTCAGCCTCGTACACATCGTCTTTGTCGTTGAGAGAAACGCTGACCCGGTCGATGACCTTGTGGCGCCCTTTCTCCTTGATGGTCGAACGCACCAACCCCGCTTCGTTGCGATGCACATAGTGCTTGCGCAGAATTTCCTTAACCGTCTCGATGCCGGTTTGAATCGTCGACTCATCATTCGTTGCGCAGTACTGGCCCAGCAGGTACTCCAGCACGTAGGACGGCACGATGGCGTTGCCCTTAACAGCTTTGACCAGATCCTTCCGAACGACTAAGCCTGTAAAATGCTGGTTGATCTTCTCATCAAGCTGACTCATGAGGGCTCCCGCCTAAAAATCGAATTCACTGGTGAATGAACGACGAATCGTATACCGAGCGGCCTTGTACTGGGTGACATGTGAGGTGCCTTCAATCTGCTCTTCGAGTCGCAGCTCAACCTGCTGGTTGTTTGCTGCATCAGCTTTACGGCTCAGGATGAAGCGCACCGATAGCTCTCGCTCACGCGGATTTTCGGACGCGAAATCGAACGTCAGTTCATGCGAGTCGGAGATTAACTCACTGTCCAAGGTGTACAGCCCAGCACGCAACCGGCGAGCTTGTTTCTTCTCGGTGACCGCTTCGGACTGATACAGCACAACAGCCAATTGGCCAGTCGTGATGCTTCTGCTCCCGCCTCCGATAAACTCGACTTCCACACTTCCAACATCGCTCTGGCGCTTTTTGTTGATGCGCACAACCGGGATCACCACCTCTTGCAACGTGGCACCACCATGCACGAACCGGCTGCCAGAACCTTTGAGACGCAAGCGGTTGATCGACTTAGGGATCTGTACATCCAGCGATCCTTCCAGCCCCAACTGTTCAGGGGTGAATGTCCGGAAACCTGCTTGACTACGCAGACCACGCCCAATGACGAAACGCCGGTCGCGATAGAGCACCTCATCACCATCCGGCACATTGCTGAGAAAGTCGCTCTCTTCCAGCGGTCGATGCTGGTAGATGAAACCATGGTCTGCGGTGACCAAAAGGTTGCTGGCATTGGCGTTGGTCAGCTTCTTCACCAGGCGGACAAGCTCGGACAATGTCTCTTCTGCCGCGGCAAACACCCGCTCCTCGGTATCTCGCGTATCGCCAGTCTTGTCGATCAGGTTGTGGTAAACGTAAACCACATCGTGATCCCGCAGCAGCGCCCGTGAATCCGCCTGATTCATAGCCAGCAGGTCTTTGGCCAACACAACAGCAGAACTAGGCACCGCAGCAGCAAGAATCTTGCCGCGATTGGTCGAGCCCTGAGCGCTCTGACCATCCACTATCGCATCGCCGCTGTCGTTTTCAGCCAGCAGCAGTGCCTGGTTAGGTAGCAGCGCAGCCATCCCCAACTGCGTGTAACTCGGCAACATGGAAAGCGCCGGCTCCAGCTCGGCCTCAAAGCGGTCTTCACGGCGAATCAGGCTCTGCAGCTCTTCACCTACTTCATAACGGAAGGCATCCGAGATCAGCACGCAGACCTTAGTCTTTCGCTCAAGGAAGGGCTTTACGCAGCGACTGAAGAAATTCCGCTGCAGCATGATCGGAGCAGCCGTCCAGCTCGGAGCAGAGTCCACAAACTGCTGCCAACGACCATTGAGACGAGCCAGATAGTTGTTGGTGTACTGGTTTTCGATCTGAGCGCTGAGCTCCTCCAGCAAGGAGGCCTGGCCAGACTTGCGCGCGTGATGGACGAACTTTCGGTACAGCTGATCCAGCCGATACCAGCTCTTCGCATATTTCTCCACGCCATCTGACAAGGAGGTCATTTCCAGCTTTGCTGCATCCAGTGTCTGCAGAAACTGCGCGGCATGGTCCAGCGCCAGATAGACATCCTCGAAATGGTGGAACCAATGACTCTGGCGTCGCAGACGAACAGACTGCTCCACATCGGCAGCAGTCGCAGTTCGGGCTACCGTCGCGCGAACCAGTTCACTGAGGATCTTGCGGTCGATCAGCTCGAAGTAGTCGAGCTCCAGGAGTATCCGGTAATCAAGCTTATGTAGCTTGTCACCAATCTGTAGTACCTCTGCACACTGAGCAGAGAGCAGCTCGAAGCTGCTCTCATGTGAACGACTGTCTTTCCAGCGTCTGAGAAAAACCAGCGACTCGGCTGACAAGCGCGCCTTGTACTCAGGGTCCGTGCCCATCATGAAGCAGGCCTTGAACAGCTCGATCACGAAATCGTGCAATCCCGGCTGGTCCGACACATAGCCGTAGGCGCGCTTCATCTGCTCCCAGAGGAAGCTGCCCAGGCCGCTTGTTTCGATGAGCTTGATGCACGCACTTTCAGCATTGGCGAGCTCAGCCAGCAGCTCCTCAACAATCACATCCAGTCGCGGCTCACCCTTTGCGCCAGCGCAGACAGCAAGCATCTTGAAACGTAGCATGCTCTGCGAGTCGCCTGGCTGCAGCAGCTTATGCAACTGCTCACGCCGCTTGGCCGCGGTGAAGAAGGCTGCATGCTCCTCCAGCACCGGATAGCAGTCCGGCCCCAACTCCAGCTCAGCCAGCCACAAGGCAAGCTGGTCCGTGCGGAAAGTATTGCCGCTGGCCAGTTGCACATCGAGCAACCAGTTATCCAGATAGGCGGGCTCGGCACCCTCGCGGTATAGCAGAAACTTCTGCAAGGGGTGTTCGCGCAAGACTCGGTACTTAACACCGAACTCGTTGTTGGCCAGCTCGATTTTCTCTATACCCGGCAGCTCTAGCGATTCGAAATCCGCACGGAACTCCAGGCGATTGTCGTACCAGAAGACAATCCGCTGTTTCTCGAACAGGTTGGTCAGCGCCTGGGTGATCTTGGAGTTGCTCATCGTTGAGCCATCCTCGCCTGTAAAGTCTCAACGAAACGCCTCGCCCACGGCGAACCATTAGGCCCTATGATCACGTTCAGCGACTCCAGCGCTACCGCTGCGGTAGACTCGCCAAAGCTGAGGAAATTGGTAAGCCGTATCGATTGAATAAGCATCTTTCTCTCCTGCACCTCAGTCCTCGCCCTTGGCGTCCAGCCCGACGATCTTCTTCAGCGCCCCCCCCAATTTGAGGTAGTTGACCTTGACGCCATCGTCCAGATCCAGCTCACGCTGCTCGGTAGCCAACGGATAGAGCGTGTCGCGCTCGTAGTCGTCCAGCTCCAGCAACTGCTTCTTGACGACTTCAGCCTCCTTGATGGCCTTGGTCTTTTCGCTCGGGCTGGCAGAGCTGCTGATGGCCACCTGCTGCAAATAGTCCAGACGCGAAGCGAGCTTCTTGCGAAAATCACGCAGGTAGCTGAGCACCACGCTGACGGTGTCCGGGCGGTAACGATGCAGATAGACCAGCGCGCTGAAGGTGCCCTTCGGACTGCTGAACAGCCAGTAGATAGGACGCTTCTTGTAGCGTTTCACATGATCAGCATAGAACTCGCCGAGGAAGTAATCGCGCAGGCTGTAGTTGCGCTTGCCCTTAGCATTAAGCGCTTGTTCGATAAAGGCGAGGTTGTCCTCATAATGCACATCACCAAACGCCACGCGCAGAAACTGGCGGAAACGCAGGGTAACGTCGTCCGGGAACCAGTCACCGTCGAGCAGCGGGATCACATTGTCGTCATCGGCAGGGAAGCTAGGCTGTGGCACCTGGGCTAGATAGTCAGCCAGCGTCTCGCCCTGATTGGCCAGAACCAGTCCCGCCCTCTCCAAGCTGTAGCGGCCGAACATGCAGCCCACGGCGTAGCTCACCAGCTCGCGCATGGTGTCAGCCAGCAACAGGGCTTCCAGCTCTTCTTCGGTCTTGTTGCCAGCGTAGCGGTAATGGGGGTTGCAAGTGAGCGTGATCTCGTTTAACCGAACTTCGGGCTTCAGCTCGTCTTGCAGGCCGTAAGCGTCAATGAAGATACGGTTGTTTTCTTCCTCCAGGCGCTGCATTTCCAGCACCATCTCTCGCCAGTAAGTGCGCAGTTTCTGATAGGTGCCCTTGAGCGTTGGCTGGCGATAGTCGGGTTGTAACAGTGGGAGACTGGTGAAGTCCCAAGAACTTTCTGATGAGTCCCAATCTGTTCGGGAAATTGCGATGCACGACTTTGCTATTGACCGATCTGCCAACGCCAAAGCCGATTCAAGAATTGGAAACTTTTCAATATCACCTGCCTGGAAGTTCAATGTCGGATTCAAGCTTTGAATTATACCAAGCAACTTGGTTGAAAGAAGACATAGAAAAAATTCAGGATCGCTAGGGAATATTGCCGTGCATGCATCTGCATAGATTTCGGCGACTTCCTTCACTCTGAAAGAAAGATTGCCAGACGTGACGCGAGATGTAAGCAGCCCTGCCTGAAAATATGTACTTTCATTTTTAACTACTAATGCGTAATTGCCTTTTAGGTATGGATACTTGTCTGCAACGTAAGTCTTGATTTCACGACCATCATCCTCCCAGTTGACAAGATGCTCAACGTTGCCGAACCATTTTCTGAATCCTCCACCTTTGGCGAAACGGAACCACTTCTCCCCGATAGATGAAGCGGAAGGTTCATGAACGTATCGAACGAAGGTGGCACTATCACTAGTCTGAAGGCCCGTCGAGCCCTTTGAATACGCGCGCAGTGGTTCGCCTTCGTTGAATGCCTTCAATACGAAGTCGCTAAGCCAGTAGGCGACTGGCCCCCCTGGAATTTTCTTGAAGTCTGCAGCAGAAGCCCGAAAAAAATACTTCTCCATGCCCTGCTCGTGACTGTTGTTATGGCTCTCACTCACTCTTTCTCTCCCGCCGGCAATACCTTGCGGCCAAAGTCAATTTCAAATCCATCCGGCACCGGTTTGAACGGTTTGGCCGGTGAGCGATGGCTGCCCTGGAACTGGCGCAGCGCGTGCACGTCAATTTCGCCGACTACGCAATAACGGGTCAAACCGCCCGTAACTCGCAGCACATCACGCTCGCATAGTCCGCAATCGCGTCCAGCGAGGCATGGGCCGATTAGTACAGGTCTACCTTGGCTTTGCGATAGGCTAAGCCGAGATCTTGCAGAATGATCACTGAATAGCCGCCTCCGGAACGAGCCGAGCCATGGGCGCTTCACGACGCAATGGCCACTCAGGAAACTGATGATTCCATGAGTCAACCGAGAGCACCATACAGTCTGCAATGTGCTGACGTTTCCAGGCCTCGAAGGATTCCTCCCGGATATCTGACAGCAGACGGTCCTTAAAACCGAACATGAGTGCCTTCTGGAGATCTGGGTCAAATGCATCCAGGCCGAGCAGCACCACATATTTGAAGGGCTTGCTGTCGCGCTCCATCAAGTGAAGATAGAGGTAGGAGTCACGTGCCTTGGGTGTTAGCTCCTGTGACAGGACTGAGTTGTCAGCCAACCGCTTCAGATATGCATTGCGGTCCTTGTCCTGGCTTCGCGAGTGCGATGGATCTTTGATCTCGACTAGGAGAATGTCCTTATCGCGCTCGATCACTAGGTCGACGAACTTCATTCGCACAGGCAGCTTGACACCTTGTTTGTCCAGCTCACTCCAGCTCAATCCATCAGGGAAATCGAACAGCAGCTCAGCGGTTTCTTCAGCGCGGTATGCCGGCATCACTCGCCTCCCAATGCGCGCTTGACGTCTTCGTCGTAAAGCTCAGCGAAGGTGTTGCTGATAGCGCTGCGACCGACAATGCTGTAGTCCGCTTGGCTTTCTCGCAGAATGTCGTCACTACCAGCTTCGCGATACAGACGATGGAAGATCACGTGATCCCCTTTGCCCTTGTCCATCAGCAGGTCGAACCACTTGAGCAGCACGTAGTCGTGCGTGGCGAGGATGATTTGCTGGCCGTTGCGGGCCAGCTCCAGCAGGGCCAGCACCAGATCCTTCATCAGCTTGGGGTTAAGGTTGGATTCGGGCTCATCCCACAGCAGTGGGCCGGAGGTGCCGGGGTTGAGACTGCCGTTGCTGAGCAGGCGCTGCAGAACGCCGATCTTACGGAAGCCCTCGGCCGTCATGCCACTGGAAAGGCGGTGTTTGCTGCCGGGCACGAACTTCCACTCGGTGCTGTCCTGGTACATCTGCGCGTGCTGCGCTTTGCTGCGCGTGGCGGCGTCCTTCTCTTCGTAGCGGCCCGGCTCGAACACGAAGCGGCCGTTTTCCAGCAGGTACTGACCACCGATCAGGTTGGCCAGGCGGGGCACGATGTTGGCGAACTTCGGGTCAAGCTGAACCTTGACGTTCAGGTCATTGGCGCCTTCCCTAACCAGCTGGCGTGCCAGGTCCAGGTAGCCATCGTCGAAGATGCGCTCGATGGTGGGCAGGTCGGGCTGCTCGGCCGTCAGGCCACGCACCAGCGACAGCACCTCCTTGGTCGGGATGAAGATGGCGGGGGCCGGCGCCCCCCCGATAGGAGCAGTGACATTGGCTACGGTGTCCTTGCCATAGAACTTGGCTGTAATCACTTGCTCCATTGCGAAGGTGCTTTTGAGTACAGACTTCCCTCGGGTGCCAGCACGACGCAGCTCGCCCACTTGCCCTCTGAGCGGGTGGTAGAGCCGACACAGCTTGCGGGCCAGTTGCTCATCGGCCTGCTCTCCTCGGGCTTCTAGAGCGCTCAGCGCCAGTACGGCCTTGAGCAACTGGGTCTTGCCGGTGCCGTTCTCACCAAGCACGATGTTGATGCCTGGCGAGAAGTCAATGGTCAGATCGGTGAAGGCAGTGAAGTTCTTGAGCTGCAGATTGGCGATCATGCGACCCTACCTTGAACGATGGCCTTGGCCATCATTTCCATCTTTTCCGATTCCGAATTGCCATCCACCAGGCGCATGTAAGCGCCCCGGTAATCGGGCTTGTGAGCATTTTCCAGCACAAAGGCCGTAGTCGAAACAACCTCACCACCGATGCTATCGAAGGCCCGTGTCCCCAAATGCGCCATGGAGAGGATGGTATGCTGAGTCAGAATACGACTGCGCAGGGACTCGAATGAGGAAAGGAACATCCAGCTCTGCATGGTGATCATGGCGACAGCTCCGCCCTTCACCGCCAGATCTAGGTTGCGTTCGATGAACATCGCAAACAGGTCAGATTTGCTGCTCGGGAAATTCTCTTTAGCCCAAGTGCTCAAGCGCGGATTCATCCCCTTGCCCCCCATATAAGGTGGGTTGGCTACGACCACCGCGTAGCGCGGACTCAAGGCGTCAGCCATGCGCAGAACGATCAGCACTTTTTTATGTGTCTCGGCCAGGAACAGGTTATTGCTCATGTCCTTGCTCTCCAGCGTGTCCAGCACATCGGCCACATTAGCAACCTTGGGCACAATCAACGAACCGAAGTTGTCGGCTTCGCTGAACTGTTCCAGCGTTTCGCGCAGGCCGTAGGTGAATAAGTCACGCCCGACAAAGCCAATGTACTCGTCCAGCTCTTCGCGGCTGAAGCTCACCTTCTCCAGCATGCAGATATTGGGCTTGACGCCTTTATTGAAGAAGCGCCGCTGGCGGGTGCGGGCTTTCATGGTGAGCGAAAAGGCAGCTAGCTCTCCTGCACGCTCATCCAGCTCGACGCCAAATAGGTTGTGGGTGAGAATCTTCTCGGGGATCTCAGCCGGATCAAAGCCCTCCTCTTCGTACATCGCATATAACAGGTCAAAGGCGTAGGTGAGCATGTGGCCGGAGCCACACGCAGGGTCGCAGACCTTGATGTCCTCGGGGCCGGTGATCTTGAGGAAATCACCCTCTGGCTTCTCCGGTGGGATGTAGTAGTCCATCTGCTCAACTAGCCGGGAGTTAGGACGGTTGAGCAGCCAGAGACGACCCAGAGAGTTGTCCACTAGGTAACGCACGATCCAGTGCGGGGTGAACAGCTGAGTGGCGGCGGGGATGTTCTCCGGGGTGATCTTCTGGTTCTTCTTCAACCCCTCGAAGACGGCGTCCTTCTTCTCGGAGATGTAGAACTGGTACAGCCAGCCGATGACTTCCACGTCTTCGCAAGCGTCCGGCGTCATGGCCTCGCGCGTGTAGGCCAGGATGGAATTGCCCGAAAGTAAGTCGTCGGGCATCAGCAGCTCGGTGTAGTCATCAATGCGTTCGAACAGAAAGGGCATTGCCTGGTACCAAGCGTTGCACGCTGCAACAAGCAGCAGACGGTAGGCTTCGCCCTGAGCGTCGTTGCTAGGTGCGCGCCCCGCTAGAAGATCCAGGATCTTCTGACGAACCTGGCTCGGTACCATCTCTTCGTCAATATGCCCCATCTTGGCTTCAGCCAGGATCTCGGGCTGGAACTGGCCCTCAGCCGGTGACACCACGCCAATGCGGGTGTAGCGGTTTACGTCCATGAAGCGCAAGGCACAGAAGCGGTTGAACCAGATGTAGGCAACCCGCTCTTCCACATGCTCGCGACCGGAGCTGCTAATCACTTTTTCCAGCTCAGCCACTACCTGGGCTCGCTCACGGCGTGCAGCACTTTGCGGTGCCAGTACCACATCCAACTTGCCGCTCACCTGATCAAGCAAGATGCGACGTGCATATTGGGCAAATTTCTTGAGTTTGCTGGTATCCATCAATCCCCCACTCAGCCATTCAACCGAACGACCAAAGACTTAGCCTCGCATCGGGCAGGCCAGTTGTATTTATTCAGTGTCAAATCTGCACCCGGTTGCCGGCGTGGATTTCCCTCAGCCAAGCCTCGCGTTGCTTCTGCAGGTAATCATCCAGCTCGGCTTCACTGGTCAACCAGGGCTTTGCGTACCCGACTTTTATTTGACGGGACTGCACTATGCGAGGCTCCGCCACTTCAAGCTTCGGCTGTTCAGGCGTGTCAGCCCCTGGCTTGTCACCGCTCGCGGGTCGGTTATATTGCGCAGGCGGCTTCGAGGAGGCCGGTTTCGGGCGCGCCAACTGATCGAGCTTGAGCAACAGCTGAGGGTATTGTTCGTCCTCGAAACGATTGCGCTGGTCACGAATGACCGCAATGAGCTTCTGCCCTTTCAGCTGCTGCTTAGACTGTGCGAAAGGGGCTAAGAGCTGCTGTTTCTGCCCCGCGTCGAGGGCTTCGTAACCCTCAGCACCTTGCAGGCGTTGCTCTAGCTCATCTAGCAACTCCTCACTGGCTTTTTGTTCGCTGGCCAGTTGGTTGGCAATGGCCAGCTGAAGTGCCTCCAATTGCTGCCGAGCTTGTTGAAGTTGATTGCCTTGCCAGGGCTTTGCATCTGCGAGTACCGCTCGAATTACGTCAACCTCAGCCGAGCCGACGTAGGCAAAATTATCTCGCTGTTCCTGTACAAGCAGACGCGCCTGATCATAGATCTCTTTCTGCGGGCTTTTCATAAAGCGCTGCACTGGGTCGATGACCTGCTCCTTGGCCTCTAGCAGCGCATCTTCTGCGCGGGAGAGCTCCGTCAGGAACCATGCTGGATTCTTGGCAGCTATTTCCTTGAGGGTCGCCAGCACACCGTCCAAGGCAATGAGGAAGGGATACTGCACCTTCTGACCGTGCAATTCAGCCAGATCGATTTCCAGCTCCTTGATGGCGTCTATAGTTTCACGCGCCAGAGCGCGGGCTTCATTGCTGCCGGCCGGCTGGTCAAAGAAGTCCGCGAAGAAATCCTTCAGCGCACGCACCTGGGAAGCGCTGAACTCAATCTGCGGTTCCAATACTAAAGTGGCATGGGCATTGGTATTGCGCAGGCTGCGCTCCAGCAGATCCCCTTCCAGGGGATTGCTGTCCTGACGCACCTCTACCTTTCCTCGCGCGCAAAGCAGGGCGAGGTTGCAGAGAATTGCGGCGTAGTACCAGCCGTAACTCTTGCGCTCAAAGCGCTCCAGCAAGCTTTTGACCGTTGTGCGAACGCCACTGCGAGCGTTGGTCTGAATAAAAGCCAATAGCTCCTGTTCGGGCTCACTCAGGCTGGTAGCATCGTTGCCCAGCAGCCCTTCCTGGCCCTGGCGCAAGTACTTGCCAATATCAGCCTCGCTGAACGGCACATCACGTAACATGCGCAGGTTCGGATAGGTAATTTGGATGAGCTGATAGAAGCCTTTCAGAATTCGTGTCTGGCCATCGGTACTGGGTGCTTCAATATCGGCAGCATTGATGATCAGCTGAGCACCCGCCAACAGGTGCTTGGCACGCTCCTGGATATCTGCAAGGCGCTCGGTATTCTGGAAGCTCTTGGAGTCGAGGATTCGTTTGACAGCCTCCTGTTGAGTGCTGCTGTTCTGACGAATGTACGTCTCAGTGCGCTTGTACATGGTCAGGTCTTGCATGAAACGCGCATCGGCAGGCAACACGACACGCAGCTCATCACGCCCCATGCTTTGCATGCGCTGCACGGTGAGATTGTCGAAATTGTCGCTGAGCGGTGTTACGACGTGGATAGTGAGCTCATGCTCCCGACTGAGCACCCGATCATCCATCTTGCGGGTATAGGAGTAATCCTGGCCGTTCTCGTAGCGGATCTTCCGCTGCTTGATTGCCCCATCAAACAGTAGGACCTCCAACTCCTTGAGGATGTCCGCAGACTCCACCTCAGTGTTTTTGATCTCCTCCTCAATGTCCTTCTCTTCGTCCGTGAGGTACTCATATAAATCGCCGTTGCGCTGGATGTAGGTCTGCTGCTCAAGCAGGTTGAGTGCAGCTTCCAGCTTCTTGCGCTGGGCGGGCACGTCCTCGCCAAAACGCTCCAGCATCAACACACCGAGATTGCGCAGGGTGGCCTTGAACTCCTTGACGTACTTGACCAGGAACAGAGCCTTGAGGACACGAACAGCGTACTCATCACCCAGGTGATGCTCAGCAGTGTTGATCGCACTCTGGATCGCACTTTTCAGCGCGCCACGAATGCCTTCAAACATTCGATCAAAGGTGGCCAGCTGCCCAACCGGCTCGTTATCAATGGCGATGGCCACCTCGCGGAAGACACCGAGCATGGAGCGCTCACCCACCGAGTTGGCCTTACCTTCAAAGCCGTTGTGCAAAGAAATGCCGCGGATGGCCGACTGGAACAGCGGGAACTGATACGGCACAAACGGATAGCAGTAGGTGAAATGCTCCAGATCTCGGAAGTTCTGGTAATGCTGGCCACCATCGGCGAACTCGAACAGGGTCTTGAAGTTGTTGAACTGCTGGTCGTAGACGGTTTTCAGCTGATCTACACCGCTATCGTTCTTGGCCAGCAGACGCTTCTGGATCACCTCAGCCACGTCAGCGCTGGTGAGCTTGAGACGGTTAGCAAAGCGAGCCTGAATCTTGGTGAAGTCGTTACTCTGCTGCTTGCTCATGTCACCGAGCACGGAGTTCATATCCTCCTGGGCGGTGATGATGATCCAAGCCCTCCCTTGACACTTAGTCGCCAAACTTTCGGCGACTGTCTGCAGGTTGGTCATCAGTTTGGTGTTTTCGGCGATGTATTGGCCTACCTCATCGACGAAGAAATTCAGGCGAAAATTGGCCGGCTGTTTGTCTAGCCAGGCTTTGACCTGGTTACCGAAGTCCTCGATGGAGACGCTGTACTGAGTTCGGTATTTGTCGAGGATTCCCTTGGCCAGAGTCGGATCTTCACCGGTGATCTGCGCATAGGCCTTGGCAATGTTGCCGGACTCCAGTAAGGCCTGCTCGCGACCGCGCTCCCAGGGCTTTTTGGCAATGCTCTGGTAGGCGTCCTTGAAGGCGTGGAACTGTTCGCGACTGTCGAGATCACGCTCGAACTGGGCAATATAGCCCTGCTTGCCGAAGTAGCCGCACATCTCGTTGAAGACCTTCACGAAGACCGACAACAAGGCGTCGATTTGCGTCTTGCTGATGATGTCGGCCTTCTGGTCGATGTTGAACAGAATGCT
This sequence comes from Pseudomonas sp. RSB 5.4, assembly GCF_037126175.1. Taxonomy (NCBI): domain Bacteria; kingdom Pseudomonadati; phylum Pseudomonadota; class Gammaproteobacteria; order Pseudomonadales; family Pseudomonadaceae; genus Pseudomonas; species Pseudomonas sp. RSB 5.4. The sequence goes on along the minus strand of NZ_CP146986.1, from coordinate 5,453,814 downwards.
CTTCGAAGGAATGGCAACGGCCTGCTTGAGCTTACTGCGCAGCAGTGCATCGTCCTCGTGGATCTTGGGCTGGAAGATATCCAGGGCAGAAGAGCCATCGATGCGGCGGTTTTCCAACAGAAGCGCCAGCATCTTCAACAAGTGAGATTTACCCGACCCGAAGAAGCCAGACACCCATACGCCGTTGGCACCGTGATAGTCGGTGTAAGCATCAAGGAAGTGCTCCAGGCGCTTGGCGACCTCGTCGGTCAGCACATACTCGTTCAGCTCGTTGTACAGGCTGGCTTCATCATCAGCCTTGATCACCCCTTCAATAGGACGGCTGACGGGGTTCAGGAAAATGCCGTTGAGTTCCATCTACTGCTCCTCAGGCCTGAGTCTCGAAAATGTTGAATGCGCGGTAGTACTTGTCGTCATGCAGCAAGCCAAACAGTTCCAGCGAAGCCCCCTGTTCCAGCGAGTACCGGTACTCGCCGGGGAAGAACATGATCGTAGGCTTGGACTTGGCAGTGCTCTGCAGGTTGTTTAGCACGTTGTGTGAACGGATATAGGGGAACACCTCACCAATCCCAGAGAGGAATAAAACGTCGTACTCAGCAGCTACCAGCCGCTCACCAATAGCGGGGATCAGATACTCCTCAATGCCCAAAACGTTCTGCAGAGTTTCCAACAGCTGCTCTTTCTCTGACTCTTGCTCAATGGCAAGGAGGTCATCCCAGAGGCTGCCTTCCTCACTGCTGCCCTCCCGGGCCTTGAGCAGCTCAATGGACAAGTCATACAGGTTGATTTCCAGAACCTGGATGCCTCGGCCCTGGAGGCAGGGGATGCTCATGTTCGCCAACCGCGTTACCAGCTGTCGACGCACTCGCCCCATCTCCACCGCTTCGGCAGCCTTGAACTCGCAGATGTAAAAGGGCAGATCGTTGTTCAGCCCTTTCATCTCTAGAAAGCGCCGGCTGCTGATAACGCCCAGCAGGTGCTCGTAGCGTGTGGCCAGCGGCTGCTGGCTGATTTTCCGGCTCATTGAAGCCACCTCTGAATTTCGCTATCCGTGGCAGGAAAAACCAACAGATGCTCACGCCCATGCTTGGCTATCAGCCGGGCTAGATACGGGCTAAGCAGCGCAGGCTGGATCTGACCTTGTTCGGAGAGCAGATCAGCCTCGCGCAGCATCTGAAATACACCATGGCGCAGACGCTTTTGGGTGGAGACTGCAATCTCGTCCAGCTCCTTGTGCCAAAGTGCCTTAGCGTTGTAGAAAGCCTCGTAGTCAACAGTCATGATCTGGTGACGTCGGTTGAGGTAGTATTCGCGCAGTACCTCAATGGCGAAATCGCGGATGAAGCCATAACGGCGACAGACCGCCGACCAGAGCAAGTAACTGCGCGCGCGCCGGCTACCTTCGACCAGAGCCTCTAGCTCTTCGACGTCAAGTAGTACAAGTCGCCCGAACAACTCGATGCTAATGCGCTTAGCAGCGCTGGCTGTACGCGCCTGCAGGAGGTTGCCATTACGTACATCTGTACGGGTCTGCGACCAGTCGCGCAGCGATAGGTAACGCTCAGCAACCAGCGGGGCTTCCTGTAGAAATAGGCCACCTGTTGTAAACGACAGACGGTAGCGTTGAGTGCTCATGCTGGCTCTCGTGTCACATCGTCGTTCGCCCCACCGCCTTTGACCCAAGCGTCTACATCGCACCTCTGGAACTTCCACAAACGACCCACCTTGTGTGCAGGCATGCTGCGTTTGGAAATCCATGAGTAAACGGTGTCTTTGCTGACACCCAAGTGTTCTGCAATCTCATCGACGCTCAGCCAACGGTCAGTCATCGAATTTGCCTGAAAAAAACACCGATGTTAACCTATTTATACGGGTTAAGCAGGAATAAGCATGAGCGAATAGCCAAATTCAGCAAGCGACCATTAAATCGCCGACGTATCCTTCAACCTATCAACAAATCACGACGAGGCCGCTGCCCACCATGGGTTGAAAGACTCGCTTCGAGAGGTAGCAGGAACTCTTCACGCATCATTCAGGCCGCCTTGCGGATGATGCCAAATAGCCACACCCCAAGCAAAATGGCTGGCGACGTCCATGTTGGCTGTTCATACAGGTAAACAGATAGAGCAGGTTTAAGCGCTAGGCTCAGCCGGGAACGCTGCGGGTGGCTGATCCCGGTAAAGCGGTAGCCACTTACGGATGACGTTAGCATTGATGCCATGGCTGATAGCAACGCTAGCAATGGTTGCGCCGGGATGCAGGCACTCCTGGACGACCTGGGCTTTGAAGGGTCTTGGGTAAGAGCTTCGCTGGCGCATTAAGGGCTATCGCGTCCGATCGAAATTAGGCGGACAGCATCGCCCTTAATTTTTGAGTAAGGAAGGTGTGTTTGCCATTCGCTTACGTATCTTGGACGGATAGTACATTTCGAAAAAAGGGCTGACCTGAAAAGGGCGGCCCTAATCAGCAGCAAAACACCTTTGGTAATGACGCTGCATCGCCACCTGATGTTCATCCGTGCAACCGCAGCCAGCAACGCTATCCCCTAACCGCACCAAGCGCTCTCCCCACCAGCGGCATACTCGCTACCTCCGCATCTACCAAGCACCCTGCTTCCAAATCAAACGGCAGCGCCCACAACTGCAGCCCCTCCCCGTAATCAAACACTGGCAACGCCCGCTGCAAACCAGCCCAGTATGGATAAATCAGTACCAGTCTCGGCACACTTCCGCCGTTACGGTATTTATGGCCGTACGCGAACAGTTGGTAAAAATCACTTTGGCTCAGGTTGTAGTTCTGCTCAGCATTGCGTTGATCAATGCGTTTCCACTTAGTGTCCAACACCCAGCGTTGCTCGGCAGTATCAATGAGCAAGTCCGGCTTCAACCGGAATATCCCTCTGTTGCCATGGCGGCAGAGGTCCGCTTGCGAGGTCTGAGCTGTGAGCTCAACACCCGGCATTAACTGCTTGCCAAGTGACTGCTGCACATAGTTCTCGAACAACCGCTCCATCGGGAAAAGCAAGCTTACCCCTTGCCAAGCACCCTGCACCGCAACCGGCATCTGCTGGTTCAATACCAGCTCGCACCAGGGCCTGATGGCGCCGTAATGTGCCATCAGGCGATCACGGCTCCACAGGCGGAAATCCTGTGCGACGTGCCGGCTGGCAGGTATCTCTGCTAACAAGGCGCGCAGCTCATTGGCGAGACGCCAGTTGGCAGGCAGTTGGGTTACTTTGGCGACCTGTTCCAGCGCGAGTTTCAGCAACCGGTTTTCCGCACGGTCCAGCAGGTAGACATCATGACGCACTTGAAACTGGTGCTGCCGGCCCGGGGGCTGGCGGAGCTGGGCCACTACATTGAGCTGGCCACGCAAAAAGGGTCGCTCCTCCTCAACGCGTGTGTAGTCGAATCGAATACCGCGTTTTACTAAGGCATCCAGCTCATTCAGATACTGTCCCATCACCCATTCAGTGAGCGGTGCTTCGAACAATTCCAGCGCCGTAACTGATACCTGTCGTGGCTTTAAAAACAGCGCCGCTTGAATCAACTTTCGTAACAGCGTGCGGCTCTTGAGCACACAGTCACCTTGTTCAAAATGCTTGGGCAGTATTTCAAGACGTGTGCCGCAGGGAGTTTCAATAACTCCCACATAGCTGTCCCATTTTAGCGACTGCCGGCCCTCGACCTGCAACAGGGTCGCGCCAGCGCGGTTGAAGTTCGCACTGAGGTCGCACAGCCAGTCGAACGCCGTTCCCGAGATATGCGCACAATCCAGGTTGCCCGGCGGCACCGGCGCCGTGGTTAGCCTGGCGTACTCCCGAACGATAACGTTCGTACTCACGCCGTTTGCTCCTCCGGATTAATGGCATCCTGAGTGCTGACAAGGGCACTGATCACTCCGGCATAGGCCGTGGGCCGACTGAAAGCCAACGGGTTGATACGCCACACCTGGTCTTGCGCAGGTACTTTGTCGCCAAATAGCGCCAGCAAATTCTGCGTTTCGCGCAGCACGAAACAATCAGTAGCGGGTTTACGGTGGTCGTTCAATACCCATTGGATGCGTTGCCAATCTTCGAAGAAGTATTCCTGCAACAGCGGCAGTACTTGGTTGCGGAAAATCAGCTCCAACTGCGCCAGCGTGCCACCGTTCAGCAACGGCATAAAGTAGGCGTGCCCCAGGCAGTGCTCGCGATCAAGCAGCACTTCGATACGTTGGTTCATCACCCTCAACAATTGGCCAATGTTCACCCCCTCGACCGTAGCACCATCCAGTAAATGCGGCTCTGGCAACATTTCTCTGAATACAAAGCGCCGACGCAACGCGATGTCGAGCCCGGCCAGCGAACGGTCTGCGGTATTCATGGTGCCGATGAGGTGCACGTTCTGAGGCACGGTGAACGGCTTTTTCGAATAGGGTAGTTGTAGGCTGAGCGCTTCATCCGCACCATCGCGCTTGGAAGGCTCTATCAGTGTGATCAGCTCGCCGAAGATACGCGACACATTGCCCCGGTTGATCTCGTCGATGATGAGCACATAAGGCGTGTCCGCTGGCGAGGAGGGTACTGAGGGTTCGACGGCTTTAATACCCTCGTGCTGCAGATAGGTCAGCAAGTCTGCCCAGGTGAAGCGGTTCATTGCATAGACGGTTTTCAACGTGAACTGACGGCCATCGTTGATGGGCAGAATGGACAGGTTGATACCCCGATAAAGCCAACGCACTGAACGCACATGCTGATAGTGAGGGTTCACCCCAGCAGGCACATCGGCTTCATACCGATACTCGCTGGTTACTACGCCAATGGCGCCGACCTTCTCAGCCGACTGGATACATAACAGAATATCCCCCACTGCCATTTGCTCAGCGAAGTAGTGGAGCGTGCCTTTATCACCTGAGCCTAGGCCCTGGTAATAGTCATTGGCTTCGTAGTTTTCTCTCAAGTCCCCGCAGTGGCCCCATCCAATGCGGGCCTCGCCATGCATCAGGCAATAGTTTTTGCTGGGTGACATGCCCGAGCCATCGATAGAAATTTTCCAGATAGCGGCATTGGAGCGAACCCCCAAGTCTGCAACCGGCTGCGTCTTGGCATCGTCACAGATACGCTTGAATACACCCGCCTCTATGGGGTAGCGCAACTGTCCCGTTTCACTGTCTGAGTCCGCGCGGATGCCCTCGACGAAATCTTCATAGCTGAAGCTCTGATGGAAGGTCACGAATCGCACGCGCCCCGCAGAAGCAAAGCGCTCGAACTCGGCTTTCAACCGCTGGCGAGCTTCAGGAGAATTGCCGGTGTTCTGCGCCAGGAACTCGGGCGCGAGAATTGCCAATGCCTGGTTGATGGTGGCGTACGTTTTGCCGGTACCGGGCGGGCCGAACAATATTTGATTGAGCGGGGGCTTGGTTGCCGACAAGTCGATAGCAGCCTCCGGACCTTCTGGTTCAGCCTGGCCATAATCACTAGGTACCAACCCACTCCCCTTCAATGGTAATTGCCGGTTCTCAAGTACCTTGTCGACGGTGCTGATCCAAGCCTCTACATCGGCTTGAGTGGGACAGCGTTGCGCACTGATTTCCCAGCCTTCCTCCTGCGCGTCCATCAGCGCCCGATGATCTGCGACTCCGCGAACTGAACAGCAAATTTCACCCCCGTACCAGTAAAGAGTGAATGCGGGCTTCCCTTTCAAACTGTTTTGCTCACGCACACCAATTCGAATATCCGCAGGGGTAATATTCACTGTCCAGTGGTCGGCCTGAGGATAGTGTTCACGGAAGCACTTGAGCAGCCTCCAGACCCACGCCTGCTCCTCAGCGGTACCTTTGTCCAGAAGTTGAATCACACGCTGATCTGCATAGCCCTCAATTGCACCTCGCGCGATCTGCCGCTGGTACTCAAGCCACTGCTTTAGTCCGTTCTGCACGTTGTTGCTGTTGCTCGCACCAATCTGCGCAAATTCACCACCTGGGCCGTATTGCCCGTAGAGAGTCGTCAGCTCATCCACATCCGTAATCAGAAGCACTTGGCGCCCCAAGTGGTTGCTGATGGTATTGAGGCCAGAACGGTAGCTACTGGCGGTATTCGGTGTTTTTCCGGTATCGGTCAACCAGACTTTGAACAGCTTTCCTTGCACATCACTCACAGACGTACTCCAGTTTTTTGAGTGTCAAACAGGCGCAACCGAGGTCATGAAAAAGCTCGATAACGCTTCGACTTGAGCCCGCATGACCCTAGCAATATCCGATCTCGATCATATATGAGCCCAGCACCTCATCAAACCAGCCCGCTGCCACCGTATTAACGATCCATTCTCCCCAACAAAATAACCCAACATCATTTCGCCACTAAAGGTTATCGTTCACCCGTCGACACCAAACAAGGTGCGAATCATTCACACGTCCCTAGAGCTCCTCAATCTCTACCTTCACGCCGGCCAACCGCAGCGCTGGCCCTGACGTCGCCGCGGCAATCAAGACAGGGATAAGTCACCATCATGAGTCAGCCTTACAGCACGATCGTACGGACACCAAAAGCGGCCGTGGCTTACCTGGCCGTCGACCTGCGGGCCATTTCCCCCAGACTCAAGCCAATTTCTCCAAATTTATCGGGGAGTTCGCCGAGTTGTGGGCATACAAAACACCGCAGCAACGCCCCGCAACTCTCTGGATGAAAGATAACTGGGATACAGGCGTGGGCAGCAGCCCCGAGCTTCACCTTGCAGGCAGCAGTAAACTCCCACATGGATTCTTGCGCCAACTGGCTGATCATCTCAGCCAATGGATCGGGACGCCGCTGAGAGTCAAAGGCCATGTCATCATCGAGGCCAACGATGATTGGCGTCCGATTTGTCACTGGCAGGACGGCAAAGCCTGGACCTGGAATGACCTGCACCATTGGCAGGACCGAGATCAGAGCCCCGCAGCATACGATCCCTCCTCGCTCTCCATCGACCAGGACGGCTACTTCGGGCAGAGAGCGCCGAAACACTACAGCGCACAGCAACTCAACACCCGAGCATTCAAAACGGCGTGCGAGTCTGGCGACAAGGAGGATCTGGGCGAGTATCTGCAAGAGCAGCGCTACATCTTGAGCGACGCGGAAGCATACGAGAACGGTAATACGCCTTTGCATCTCGCGGCGGCAGCGGGCGATCTAGAGGCCTGCGAAGCGCTGCTGCGTTTCGTACCAGACGACGTACTCAACGAGCGGCACCAGACGCCCCTGATCTATTTGGCCGATATCCGCGGCAAGCACCCCCACGGTGCCGTCGTTTCCCGCCTGCAACCAACGGTGGATTTCACCGATGCCAAAGGTAGGACTGCACTGATGTACGCCGCGCGCGGCGCTCATGTACGTAGCCGCGCGGGCCATCTCACGCTGGCGAAGGCACTCCTGAGCGCTGGTGCAGAGGTCACAGCCATTGACTCAGATGGCCTTACGGCACTGGGCTGGGCGAAGAAGGACCTGTCGTTCGCCAAACCAGATGCCAACTCAGAGGTCGTCGATTACCTCCAGCGCCATTACTACCTGGTGGAGATGGAGCGGTTCTTCCGCACCCATTACACGCATCAATTCAATACTAAAGGTGTGATGCACATCGAGCCAGTAAACAGCTCTTCTTTACACACCGTGGCTAACCCAGAAAATGTTTTGACCGATATCGTCGAATGACCCCTGCGCAGCAAAACCCGCCTGCACTCCCTGGAAGGGGTGGCCGAGCCGCTCTCCAGCTAAGCCGTACCAGCTCAAGGCAGAGTTTCGCTGCGTGACGCCGCCTCACCATGAAACGTGACGTCGAGATGTCGTGCGCGCTATTGCAACAACTGGAAGAGCGGTCGCCAACATCGAGCATTATCAGACAGTCTACTTCGAGTGAGGCTTTGCCGCAGTGGGCCCAACTGGCAGGGCACGATCCTGAACTTCATGGCCCACCAGGTATCGGCAGGATACTGACGACTAAAGCCTTCGCCGCCAGCCTTAGCAAGAAGATCATGCTGGTGAGCATCGCGAACCTAGAAAGCAAGTTTATGGGTGTGGAGGTCGAGCGCCGCTCACAAATCCGTTTAATATTTGGAGATAAACCTCTGCGCACCATTGCTTTCACTGCACCGAAATACAAAATCAGTATCCCAGTCTGTACTCCACAGGTAAAACCTAACTGCCAAAAACATAGAAAGTTCATATGAATATGCGGTTATTTCAGATTATCCAGATCCGTAACCAGGGCCACTTTTCCTGACAGTTCATTACTTATTTTTGAAAGTCCAATCGGCGTTGAGAGGAGTATCGATGCACCAATCTAAACCTGCGAATTGCACAGAAAAACAGCACAAAAACTATTTCTGTATCCACTGGACTGGACAACTCCCGCTGCAATGTAGACGAGAGGATACGCTGGCAGTTTGCCACCCAGCCTGACATGCTAAGCCTCTGTGGATCGCGCCCTCGCACGGAGCTCTCGCCCTTGAAACCCCAACACTTCAGTTTCACCACCCAATCCTTCAACAGCACTACCACCACCGCCAACGTGTTTATCCACGGTTACTCCGCGGGCCACAACTTCACCGACCGGGCACTGCTGGTCAGCCAGATTCCGCAGGCCCTGAATACCGATATAAACCTGCTGATGTTCTGGGAATCCAGCCACTTCGGTTCAATCAGCAAGCTTTCGCGCAATGTCATCTTCGGCGCCTCGCGCCTGCACCCCGCAGCAACGCTGGCGGCGTTTGCTGGGGACAGGGCGGTGCATTTCGCGATGTCCCGCAAACGCGCGAATCTCGTTGGCGAAGCCCTGCTCGATGAGCTGGGGGACTACCTGCTGGAGCACTACCCCTACGTCACCCACGTAAACCTTGTCGGCCACTCTTTGGGCGGACGAGTGGTGATCAGCGCGCTGCGCAAACTGGCCCAAAACCGGGATGCGTGCGACTTGGTCATCAATGACGTGCTGTTGATGGCTGCGGCTGTGGAAGTGTCGGCGGATGAAGCGCAGGCGTTGAACGGCACCGCAGAACGTGTAATTAACGCCTACTCCAAGTCAGACGGTGTGTTGCTGCTCAATGCCGATGAAAAGTGCCTGGGGCGGCATGAAGTTAAGCCCTTCGATAACGTTGAAATGACCAAGTTCGGCCACCTGGATTACTGGCCGAAACTGCACGACGTGCTCATGCGCACGCAGTTTTCCGGCTTCAACGGCCAACAACTCGGCCAGACCCAGTTGCAAGACCCGGTGCTCAACGACGTCCTGCTGTATGGCCTGCTCCAGCGCGTCCCGCAAGAGGTACTGGCCCAAGGCATCAAACACCTCAAAACCAGCAGTTGGATCAGCATCGACGAGCAACAGCCGCTGCACTCCTTCATCCGAGAAATGCAGCACCTGGGTGGCCACTGCATGGTGAATTTCTTGCGGGGCCGGGGCATTGCCTACGCCGCGCTGCTGGACATGCTGGTGGAGCACTTCGACTTGGGCAATGACCGACAACGTTGCGGCGCCGTCGTGGAGTTAGAGGCGCTGTTGGTTCGGCAAGTGTTCGACAACGCGTTCCCGGAAGGCCATGCCTTCAGCAGTTCGCCTATTGCCGCAGTGAAGGCCATGCCTGCGGACACCTATTTCAGCCACGTCGACGCACTGGCTGAGCGATTGACCCTGGCCTCCTACGTCAAGGCTTCAGCCCCTGCTCCTCAGGTGGAAACCTCCCAATCGCTGACAGTCACCGGCGGGACGCTCAACATCACGCAACTGGCAAGCTGGAACATGCTGTCGGCGTTACCCGGATTGCTAGGCAAGCAGATGAAAGGCCGCTGGGCGACCAACTTCAAGACCGCACTGAAACCTGGCTACTCGGCGTTGGTGCCAGCAGTGGCAATAGTATTTTTTGCGCGGGTTCATTGGGGGAGTGAGCGCGGGTTCAGGAAGTGAAGATGTGCGCCAGATACCGTTAGGCCGCTTTGCGGCCCTTCGCGGGCAAACCTGCTCCTACAGGTACTGCGCAATCTTGTAGGAGCAGGTTTGTTCGCTAAGGTCTGCAGGGCAGCCCAATTTGGCTCAACTGACTGGCACTACTCCTTGCCGAGCTTTTTCATGCAGTTGCCTCAAGCCGCGCAGGCGATGATGTCAGGGCATTCAGCTTGGCTTTCACGGTTTGCAGCTTGGCTTGGTTGGCACTGATGAAGCGCGAGCGCTCTTCCACCGTCTCGACAATCTTCTCAAACGCCTTGAGCTGCGGAGCGAAGAAGTCCAACAGCTTTTCGTCGTCAGAAATGATGTCGTAGATATCCTTGAAGGCGCTTTTGATCATCTCGGCAATCGACTCCTTGGCGTTCTTCAACTCCTGTTCCAGTTCATGCGCTTTATAGGCGTTGAGCAGGTCCGAGGTAAGTGTGATTGCAGCGCCTGCAGGGCCTGCCCACTTTGAAATGGCGCCGGCGATTTTGGTCGCTTGCCAAGGCTTGAATTTGATCGCCACGCCAGTCACTGCACTGAGCGCATCGCGGGCTGCAAACACCGCCCCCTTGATGATGTCTGGGCTCAGGCTGGCAATGCCCTTGGCAGCCCCGCCCATCGACTTCAATGCACTGTCACCCATGGCATTGAGGAAGCTCTCGCTGGAGTTGAGCTGACGGCCAATATCCTGAGAGATGCGGCTGGTTACTTTGGAAGACTGGTCGAAGGAGCGGTCAATTGCGCCCTTGATTTTTAGGTTCAACTTGAAACCTACGCCATCCTCGGTGTAACCCAGCTCGTCCTCAAGGAATTCACGAATGTTTTCCAAGCCAAGCGGACGTAACTTGCCCAGCATGCCTTTCTCAAGGTTCTGAAGCTCTTCGAACAGCTCACCGGCCAGGCGTTTGACTTCACGACGACCCGATTCAATGTCTTGGGTGATACGTGCCGATTCTTCGGCATTCTGATCGGCAAAAGCCTTGAGCCGCTCCAACTGTTCTTCGGCGCGCACCACATGCTGGCCGACGACATCTCGCACTACATCCATGCCCGTCTTTGCAATCAGCACCGCAGGCACATTGTGCCGCAACACTTGCGTGGTCATGGCTTTGAGGTCGTTGATGCGCGAGCGGCTTTCATAGTGCTCTGGCTTGCCAAACCAGAACGGCAGGCCGCGTCCATTCGGGTTGGAGGCCAGGCAGACGATATTCACCTTGGCCAGTTCATCCGGGCTCAGGTTGGCTGCACGCTGCAGTTTGCCTTTGAGGTTGTCCTTCTTGATCGTGGCCTGAGCATCGAACAGTACTTGCTCGGTGAGGTCAGTCACTTCGTCCATCTTGTTGATCACGAAAATGGTCGAAGACAGCTTGTTCAAGTCCCGCAGCACCCACTTGACGATGTCGTTGTGGCTTTCCTTGAGTGGGTTGGTAGCGTCCACGACATACAGAATCAGGTGCGCCTCGGAGATGTAGCGTTTGGTCAGGTCTTCATACATGACCTGCTCGCCGTCGACACTTTTTTCCTTGTCGCCGAACAGGCCGGGGGTGTCGACGATTTCGCACTTCTCCGGCAGCCCCTCTGGAGAATAAATTGCCAAGCGATCAGAGGACTCGTCCATATTGATGTTCATGTCGGCCATGATCTTGCCCAGCCAAGCGGCAATAACGCTTGTCTTGCCGTCGGAAAAGGCACCCAGTAAGGCGATGCGCAGCACATCGGACTCGACGGCTTGTACTGCCGAGTCGATCTTGTTCAACTCGCTACCGACGTCGACGCCCATCTCCCCCAACTCGTCGAGCACCGCACGCAGTTGCTCCAGCCCCTTGAGCGCAGCCTGCTTCTCAACTTTGAACTGATTGAATTGTTCCATACGGCATGTTCTCCAACTGCTCTTTAATAAGGGTCATCCGCGCGATCTGCTGCTCGATGACGTCCAGAGGGCGCTTGAGCGACTCCTCAAGCTGCTGCACGCGGGGCAATACGGTTTCGTCAATGTGCTTGCGAACAGGGGTAAACAGCGTTTTGCGTTCTTCCTTCAAGGCGTTACGGGCTTCGGTGCATGCGTCATCGATCTTCTCCTGAACTTGCCCCTGTGCTTTTCGAATGCGTTTTTCCTTGCTGGTAAAGATGCTCAACACACTCACAAAGATGCCCACCACAGCGCCAGCAACGGCGCCGATCAGGTTGCCGATCACCGGAAACGCGGTGCCGATGCCTGCACCAGCCAATGCGTAGGAGCCTATGTTGAAGGCCATCCACCCGTAGTCACCCAGTTCGAAGCCAAGGTCCAAGTCAGGTGTTTTGTAGTTGATATTCAGGGATTCGGCGTCATAGAGAAGCTGCTCGAACTCTACCCGTGCAACGTCCTCCATCAGACGCTGGATGGCTTGATGCAGGTCCTGCCCCAAATCATTTAGGTAGGCTTCGAACTGCTCCTGGAGTTTTTCCTTGAGCTCATTCTGCCCACGCTTGAAAGCACGATTGATCTGGGTGGAAATAACGTCGTTTTCACCGAAGTTCTTTTCGACGATATCGTCGGCATCTTCCTTGAGGTCGTTGAAAAGGCTATCCCAAAGATTCCGCCTTCCCGCAACGACCAGCCGTTCGAATCGCTCCCGGGCCGCCTTGATCGCTTCGCGGCACTTCTCGAATTCCGGCTCAGTCCTGGCAACGAAGGCTTCATGGGTTGCGTGCAACGCTTGCAAGGTCGAAATGTTTTCAACCAGCAATTCGTACACCTTGGTCTTGTTGCTTTCGATCATGTCCTCTCGGAACGTCGCGAGCTTGGTATGCAGCACCTTGGCGACGGACTTGATCTGGCTGAATTCATACATCTCTTTCGACGAGGCGAAGTGCTTCTGATAATTGCGCTGCTGAATCACCAGGTCTTGGCTACGGGCGGGGTCGATTGTGGTACGCCCAGTTTGCGCATCGCTCGCCAACGACGAAAATGCCAGCAAGCCCTGCACGTAGTGGCCTGTCTGTAAAACTTTGCTGCCCAGTACCGAGCGCAGTACGTCCTCGGTCTGTTGCAAGGCGGCGGTGGAGTCGCCGTGCGCAGTCAGTGACTCGCGGTCTTCCTCGAACTCGTAGGCGTCGGCATTACCACGCACGTTGACCAAGGGGCACACCTGAGTACCCAAACGTAGATAAGAACGAATTTTCTCTGCGGTGGCTTTCTCAGGCTTTTTATTGGTGCCGTTTACATAGAAAACGAGATGCGCCTTGGCAACGGCCTCGCGGACCATATGCGCATACTTGGCCTCGTCACCCTCAATACCAGGCACGTCGATCAACTGAAAGCGTTTGCCCTTGTAGTTCAGGGGGTAGAGCGTATTGCCCTTGGTGAAATCGGCTTCACCCGTGCCGATGATCGAGCCGTCTACACGATGTGCCTGGGCCTTCTTATGTTCATAAACCAACAGATCGTCGTGCAGCCCTTTGAACTGCTGATTGAGCAGGCCATCCAGTGCAGGAGAGCGCGTCTCAATGCGTTGGAGAACCGGCGTGTCATCGGGGGAGACAGGCGAAGGGGTCGAGACGGCCTCATCGAACAACTCATCAAGTTCGTGCTGGGACATTTCAAGCTCCTGCCAACTTCAGTACCGCCACCGCAGCAACAGCGCCGAACAGCACTCCACCGATGGCGAACATCGACAGCCGGGCCTTGAGGCTCGATATCGCGTGCGCTCGCGCAATGTCCAGACGCTGTGAGGCTTCCTGTTGCTCCAGTGCCAGGCGAGCGCTGGACTCCTGTTCGGCGAGGGTGCGCTTGGCCTCCGCTTCTGCCTCAACTACTTGTTGGCGATGCACGGCTTCATGCTGCTGCAACTCTAGCCGTGCCTGAGTTTCTTGCTGGGCAAGCCGCACTCTAGCATCGGCTTCAGCTTGATCAATCGCATTTCGCTCCTGGGCTTCGCGCTGAACGATTTGCGTCAGCTGGGCTGTGCTTTGGCGAATGCTGACCACTTCACCCGTGTACTCGCTGTACAAGGCGTGCAAGCCTTCGCGCACATGCTCGAAGCGAGCGGTAAGGGCTTGCGAGAACTGCTCCAGGTCATCGGCATGCTGTTGCAGCAGTGCCTCGCGGGATTCTTCCTTGAACAGGATGCGCAGTGATTCGATGATCGTGCTCTTGCCAGCGTTGGTCTCACCGAAAAACGCCAGGGTGAACGTGTCCCACTCAGCGTGGGTTTTCAACTGTTCCAGTTCGCTGTCGAACCGCCCCCGAATGTCACGCAGTTTTTCGGTGATGTTACCGATTTCACGCTTGCCATCTTTGTGCTCGACGTTAAGCGCGAGGATGTCTTCCATGGCGCTGCCAATACTGTCCGAGACATCGGTATAGAGGCGGTTGAGATCTTCAGTGGCGTTCATTGCGCGTCCTTGTAATGAAGTAATGTCAGGCAGGATTTTGTTTGCCAATAAACGCAATCAACTGGAGCCCTGAACATGCGGGGTAGCCGAGGCTATGGTAAACGCTCGACCATAAATGGCATATAGCCATAATGTTGATATGCCCTGCACATCGACGGGCTGGCACTGGCTTATGCGCATACCAGGGTGCTGGAAGTGCCTGATCGGCCCATTCGGCCCGAGGTGCTGCGCCCTTTGCTCAAGGGCTGCCGCAAAGGCCTGCGCCTGGAAACCGAATACGTTTCCTTCAACACCCCCAACGTCGAGGTGCGCCTGATCGCACCGCACACGCAGGTCTACACCGGCATGCGCTGGCACGTGCGGGCCTACTGCGAAAAGAACGGCCAGTACCGCGACTTTGTCCTCAGCCGCCTGCGTGGGCAGCCAGACTTGCTCGACGCATCGCCAAACACCCGCGAGCAGGACGAAGACTGGAATGTCGAGGTACCGATAATCTTCGAGCCTGACTGGCGGTTGAACGCGGCGCAGAAGGCAATTATCGAAACAGACTTCGGCATGACGCATGGGACAACTGGTGGTCTCCAGCCGCCGGGCACTGGTGAAGTATGTGCTGCAGCGCTATCAGATCGACCACCGCAACATGGCAATACTGCCTGAGGCCCAGCAACTTGTGGTGAGCAACCTCCAGGAACTGCAGCCGTGACTGATGAAGTTCTGACACTTAGCTCTTCGAAGCTTCAACCGCGATCAAATGCATGACTGCGCCAACCCGGCACGCGGCTTCCACTCATTGTTCTGCTGATGCTGGACAGACTAGAAACGCCTGTTACGCCGTAGTGCTTTAGCTCAGTGTTTTTTCTGGGAACAGGGTCGCCCGACAGTGGGCGACCGCGCTGGTTATCGGTAGGCCATGAATACGTGCCGCAGTATTCCAATCGGTATTCCAGCTCAAAATACAAACCGGAGTTCCCACAATTAATCAATATGTTGCTAACCTAATTCAACTCACCCCGGCCCACCAAACTCAACAAAAAAAGACGTCCAAGGACGTCTTTTTTTGTGCCTGAAATTCATCACCCCCCCTCGTTTGATCAGTCAAAATGACAGCAAGTGGCTAAAAACCACCTTGTTGACGCACAAGAGCCGGCGTAGATTCGCCCCCTCTCAGCCTGGCTGGAACGCTTTTCGCAATTCGACATGGACAGTTATGACCGACCTCCCCCGCTTGATCCCACCTCCACTCCCCCCATCAACCGGCATCTCTTACCGATCCAGGCTGTTCATTGGGATGAAGTGGGTCTTTTCGATAATCGGTGTTCTTAGCGTATTGAAGTACGCCGCAATTACTTTGATCGGCATGACTGCCGACGCCGATGACGATGTGTATTCCAAGGTTTTCGTTTCACCTGGTGGACATTACAGCGCAGCCCTGATTTCTCGCTCGGGCGGTGGGGCGATTGCGCCGATGTGTAACGACACTGTGGTCGTGTTCAACAGCCGGATGCCACTGGAGGAGGTGGTACAAAGCAAGAACTACGACGTTTATTCAGGCGAATGCGACAGCTTCGTTGACCACTCGGCTTCGCCAGATATTCAGTGGAATTCCGATTCGGAAATCCACATTGATTTCGCAATCAGCGCGACCCGGGTTGACAGTCGCCGGGTTGACTTACGTGCAATGGATGCTTCAGGAAACGTACAAGTCAGGTTCTCCGCTCATCGCTGAACATCAGCCACTTTAATCACTGGACGAATGGACTCTCGTGGAATGGGTAAACGCTTCCCGGTGTATGACAGTGCCGACGCTGGCGCGGGGAAGATGCGGCAGGTTCAGTAGAGGTTGGGGGCCGGTAAGCCGGGTGGATTTTGCGTGAGGACAAGGTCACGGCGTTCTGAAATAACTGGGCGCGTTGCGGCCGGAGGATAAACCTTCAAACCGCTTCTAAACTCACACCGCCCCCACCGCCACGACGAGCGCTCATGACCACCCTCCAAGACCGCATGAAGCAAGGCAAGGACGCCCGCAAGAATTGCTCGCGCAGCGCCCACGCCACCACCGGAAAGATGAACCGCGATCCGATCCCGCTGATCAAGGCCTCCAGTCAGGGCCGCGTCGCCTCACTGGTGGAATTGCGTTACGGGCGGATGCTGGTGTCGCCGTTCGCCTTCTTTCGCGGCAACGCGTTGGTGCAGGCGCACGATTTGTCGGACACCGAGAACATGGGGCTGGTCGGGCCAATCTGCGGTGACGCGCATTTGATGAATTTCGGCGGGTTTGCCACGCCGGAGCGCAATCTGTTGTTCAGCGTCAACGATTTCGACGAGGCGCATCCTGGTCCCTGGGAGTGGGATGTGAAGCGGCTGGCTGCGAGTTTCGTGGTGGCGGCGCGGGATTTGCGCCATGGCGATTCGGCTCAGGAAGAGGTGTGTCGGCAGATGGTCGGCGCCTATCAGGCAACCATGCTGGAGTGCGCCGAGCAGAGTGCGCTGGAAACCTGGTACGACTCGATCAAGTACGAAGACTTGCTCGATCAGGCGCGCAAGAGTGCGCTGGAGCATGTACAGCGTGCCGTCGATAAAGCCGAACGGCGCACCCACGCCGAGTTGCTGCCGAAGATCAGCGAGCGCGACGCCAACGGGCGGCTGGTCATTCGCGACGACTTGCCGGAAATCTTTCACCTGCACAACAACACCACACTGCTCGACGCCGATGATGACTGGCTGCGGCTGTCAGACTGGCGTCCGCTGTCCGAAGCGTTCATGCGCGATTATCGAACCACGCTGCAGGCCGACCGGCGGGAATTGCTCTCGCGGTTTCAGGTGCAGGATCTGGCGTTCAAAGTGGTCGGCGTGGGCAGTGTCGGCACCCGCTGTCTCGTGGCGCTGCTGACTGACGAACGGGAATCGCCGCTGTTCCTGCAATTCAAGGAAGCGCGACGCTCGGTGCTGGCCGACTATGTGAAAGCCAAATGCCGGACGCGCCATGAAGGTCAGCGAGTGGTCGAGGGTCAGCGCCTGATGCAATCGGCCAGCGACCTGTTTCTTGGCTGGACCACCGGCCCTACCGGTCGGTTTTTCTATGTTCGGCAATTGCGCGACATGAAGATCTCCGCCGAGCTGGAAAACTTCGACGCCGAAACCTTCGCCGCCTATGCCCGGGTCTGTGGCCGCGCGCTGGCCCGGGCGCACGCCAAAGCTTCGGGAAATGCGGCGGTCATCAGCGGCTATATCGGCAAGGGCGATGCCTTGGCCGACGCTTTGTTCAAATACGCCCGCAGTTACACCGCGCAGAACGAGCGCGACTTCGAACGCTTTCAGCAGGCCTGCCGCAAGGGCCGACTGACCGCACGTTCGGAAGCGGATTTCGCCGCGGATCATCTACCCTGAAGCGTTGCAGAGCGGTCGCCGCCGAGATGAATTTTTCTTCACTGCCCCCGTTCGATCAACACGGTACAGTCCGCTCGCTCATTCAAGAAACTACGGTTCGCCCGCGCTCTCCCGCGGGCTTTTTTTTGTCTGGCGTTTGCCGCCGAAGCGATACACCCGGTTTGTTTTTTTCCATTTCGTGGGCAATCCTGTCCCTCGATCCTGCCAACCGGAGCGTCCGATGTCACTGCTGAGTCTGCCCTGCCAACGCCTGACGCTCGCCATCCTCGCCCCGGAACAGGCCGAGCTGGAAAGTGACTTCTACGCACGCAACCAGCGCCACCTCGCCCCCTGGTCGCCGATTCGCACCACCGAATACTTTTCCACCGGACAGATTCGCCGACGCCTTGAAGTCCAGGCCAGTGCTTTCGAGGCCGGGCTGGCGATGCATTTCGCTCTGCTTACGCCGGACGGCCAGCAGATGATCGGTGCGTGCAATTTCAGCGGGATCATTCGCGGGGCGTTTCAGGCCTGTTATCTGGGTTATCACATCGACCACGCGCATCAGGGCCAGGGCTTGATGCAGGAAGGTCTGGAGGCCGGCATCGGCTACATGTTCGACACGCAGAACCTGCATCGAATCATGGCCAACTACATGCCCGGTAACGAGCGCAGTGCGCGATTGCTGGAGCGTCTGGGTTTCGAGCGCGAGGGCTATGCCAAGGCTTATCTGAATATCGCCGGACGCTGGCAGGATCATGTGCTGACGGCGCTGGTCAATCCGTTATTCGAAGCGCCGGAACAGCGCTGGTCGCGCCAATTAGCGTGAGTTTCACAATTTGTTAAGCATTGGCGAAGTATGCTCAAGGCTCCTGCCCTTTCCGGTTGCCTGAAATCCATGCCGCGTGCCGCCACTTCACTGTTTCTACTCGCCGCCCTGCTGTTTTTTTTCGCTTTGGGTAACCACCAGTTGCAAGGCTCCACCGAGGCCCGGGTCGCCGGGATCGCCATGGAGATGCATCTGGACGATGACTGGGTGACGCCGCGCCTGTTTGGCGAGCCGTTTCTGGAAAAACCACCGCTGAGCCTGTGGCTGGACGCCGGCGCCATGCGCGTGTTTGGCGTTTCGCCGTGGGCAGTGCGGCTGGCGTCGGCGGTGGCCGGGTTGCTCAGCGTGATGCTGCTGTACGGCATGTTGCGCCGCTTCGGACGCCCGCAAGCGGTCGCCTGGACAGCGGGAATTCTGCTGGCAACCATGGCCAGCTACTGGAGCAACGTGCGCGGGGTCGGCGAAGATGCGCTGCTGGCGCTCGGCGTGACCACGGCGCTGCTGGCGTTCTTTCAGGCACAACGCGCACCGAGCGCCGGTAGCTCGCTGCTGTTTATCGTCGGGATCGCTATCGCTACTTTGAGCAAGGGCGTGCTCGGCCTGGCGATGCCTGGGGTAGTGATTTTCGCCTACCTGCTGGCTGATAACCTGATCGACAAACGCTTGAAGATCGGCGCCTGGCTGCGTCCCGGCCTGCTCACGGCCGTGGGTCTGATTCCGTTGCTGATCTGGCTCGCCGTGCTGTATCAGCGCGGTGGCTCGCACGCCGTCGCTGAAGTGCTGCTGACCAACAGCGTCGGGCGCTTCAGCGGCTCGTTCGTCGAGGCCGGGCATTATGAGCCGTTCTATTACTATCTGGCCAAACTGCCGGAAGCGTTTCTGCCTTGGAACATTCTGGTGTACCTGGGCCTATGGCATTTCCGCAAGGAACTGAAGGCCAACCGTTACCTGCTGTTTTTCAGCCTGTGGATCGTTGCGCAGTTCATCATGCTGACCCTGGCCTCAAGCAAGCGCACGGTGTACCTGATGTCGATGACCCCGGCGGCTGCGGTGATCGCCGCGGAGTACGCGCGCGTATTGTTCGAGCGCTTGCAGGCGCGCGAAACCACCGACCGCTTCATCGGAAAAGTCGCCCGTCATCGTCAGGCGATTGCCGCAGGACTGCTTACGGTGGTGATCGCCAGCTACCTCGGCGCGGCCCAGTGGGCACTGCCCAACGCCGACAAGGAGTTGTCGTTCCTGCCATTGACCGAACACATTCAGAGCCTGCAAGCCAACGGTCATCAGGTCGCGCTGTTCCAGGCCAATGAACGGGTCGGCGGTGCCAGCGTGTTCTACACCCAAAGCGTGCTCAAGGGGCTGGACACCGACGCGCAACTGCATGATTTCCTCAGCGCGTCACCCTCGAACGTCGCGGTGATCTCGGCAGACCGCGAACCCGCCGCACCGCTCAAAGTGCTCAAGACCATGATGGTCGGGCGTCAGGCGTACTACTTCGTCGGCTACTGACGCCCTCGCGCCAGACAATAAAAAACCCGCCGGACTGGCGGGTTTTGTTTGGGCTGACGCTTTGCGCACCTCAGTTCATCGAGTGGTCACTGAGTGCCAGTCGGAGGCCTCGATAAAGCCAAGCATGCGCGGGGCGGCCTTGTTCGCGGCGGAAACGAACAGCGAAGAGCCGTAGCCAGGGTCAGACACCGGTACATCCAGATCCTTTTCCAGCTCCGCCATGCATTCACTGTGGGTCACCAGAATCAGATTGCGTCCCGGGATCTTGTGCGCCAGCGCTTCCTGCAAGATGCGCCCCTTGCAACTGATCAGCCAGTCTTCGCTGGCCGCGCGGTTGAACATGTAACCGGCGGTCTGCACGGTGCGCAGCATCGGGCTGTTATAGATGTCGACGCGGTTCAGGCCCAGATGCTCGAACTGTGCGCCGACACCCACCGCGACACTGCGCGAGCGGTCGGTGATGCCATCATCGCCGCTCAGGCACGGCGCCGGGGAGTGATCGCAGCGCTCGACGTGACGCACCAGCACGATCATGTCGCCCTTGGCCCACCCGGCCGCCAGCGCGCGGGCGCCGGACACATTGCCATGCGCCAGGTCCGGCACCGCCGCCGGGGCGAGCAGCCACAGGGTCAGCGGAATCACCAGCAGCGACGCGGCGAGCACCACCCAGGTATTGCGGTAACGGGCCAGTCCGCTCAGGGAGATCGAGCGTTTGACGCCGAACAGACTCAGTCTCAATTCCACATCGGGCCGCCTCGTCGGCATGCATCACAGTCAATTCGATGCGGTAAGGGTAAAGAGGCGTGCGTAAGTGGCCGGTGAAACGTATGTGAAAAAAGTCTTGAAGTGCCCTTGTTACAAATTCCGTAGGACAAAATCCTTTCAGCTCTCGTGTTTGCGGCCGATACAAACCTGCTAACACCCTTGCTGGCTCAAAAAAACAACAATCTTCCAGCCTGACCGACGATCAAGTAGCTCTACGTTCCTGGAGGAATTGTGATGAATAGCTGGTTCGGCAACATCAGCGTGAACATGAAATTGGGTCTGGGCTTCGGCCTGGTCCTGGCCCTGACCTGCGTCCTCGCCCTGACGGGCTGGACCAGCCTCGGCGGCCTGATTGACCGCAGCAACTGGATGAGCGACATCACCCAGCTCAACGCCGGCCTGACCAAGCTGCGTGTGGTGCGCCTGCAATACATGCTGACCAACGGCGACGAAACTGCCGCGCAGAACGTGCAGACCACCCTCGAAAGCTTCGCCGCGCAACAACAGGCGCTGATCAACAAGTTCAAGAGCCCGGAAAACGTCAAGCTGCTCAAGGAGCAGGCCGCGACCATCGCCGAATACCAGACCTCGCTGAACAAGATGCGTAACGCCTACCGCACTGGCAACAGTGCCCGCGACGTGATGGGCACCAATGCCGACACCGCTTATAACCTGATCGAGTCGATCAGCAACCGCGTTCAGCAGTTGCCCCTGAGCGACGAGCGCTTCGCGCAGTTCCAGGCCATCACCGAAGCCAAGGAAGCGTTCATCCTCGCGCGCTATGAAGTGCGTGGCTACACCGCCACCACCAATGCCGAAACCGAGCAGAAAGCCGTCGCCCAACTGAACGTGGCCATCGACAGCCTCAAGCAGTTGAACACGCACTTCTCGGGTACCCAGCAAGACACGCTCCGTCAGCTGGAAACCGCCCTGGCCAATTACCGTAGCGCGTTGCAGGCGTACAAGAACGCCAACACGGAAGCGGTGCAGGCGCGTAAAGAGATGACCGATCAGGGCACCGCGATCGTCAACACCAGCGAGCAGCTGTACCAGATCCAGCTCGACCGTCGCGACATCGAAAGCGCCCAGGCTCGTACCTTCCAGTTGATCAGCACCCTGCTGGCGCTGCTGGTCGGTGTGATTGCCGCCGTGATCATCACCCGTCAGATCACCCGTCCGCTGCAAGAGACCCTGGCCGTGGTCGAGCGCATTGCCAGCGGCGACCTGACCCAGAACGTCACGGTCACCCGCCGCGACGAACTTGGCGTGCTGCAACAAGGCATCGCGCGCATGGGCGTGACCCTGCGCGACCTGATCAGCGGCATCCGCGACGGCGTCACTCAGATCGCCAGCGCCGCCGAAGAACTCTCGGCCGTGACCGAGCAGACCAGCGCCGGTGTGAACAGCCAGAAGGTCGAGACCGATCAGGTGGCCACCGCCATGCACGAGATGACTGCCACCGTGCAGGAAGTCGCGCGCAACGCCGAAGAAGCCTCGCAAGCCGCTGCCGCCGCTGACGGCGAAGCCCGTGAAGGCGACAAAGTGGTGAACGAAGCCATCGCGCAGATCGAGCGTTTGGCCAGCGAAGTGGTGCGTTCCACCGAAGCCATGAGCGTGCTGCAACAGGAAAGCGACAAGATCGGCAGCGTCATGGACGTGATCAAGGCCGTGGCCGAACAGACCAACCTGCTGGCGCTCAACGCCGCAATCGAAGCGGCGCGTGCCGGTGAAGCCGGTCGTGGGTTTGCCGTGGTCGCCGACGAAGTCCGTGGCCTCGCCCAGCGTACGCAGAAATCCACCGAAGAGATCGAAGGCCTGGTCGCCGGTCTGCAGAACGGCACCCAGCAAGTCGCTGCCGTGATGAACAACAGCCGCGCCCTGACCGACAGCAGCGTGGCCCTGACCCGCAAGGCTGGCGACTCCCTGGAAAACATCACCCGCACGGTGTCGAACATCCAGTCGATGAACCAGCAGATCGCCGCCGCTGCCGAACAGCAAAGCGCCGTGGCCGAAGAGATCAGCCGCAGCATCATCAACGTACGCGACGTGTCGGAACAGACCGCCGCGGCCAGCGATGAAACCGCAGCGTCCAGCGTTGAACTGGCACGCCTGGGTGGTCAGTTGCAGCAGATGGTCAGCCACTTCCGCGTCTGATCTTCAGTCAGCGCCAAAGGGTAAATCCAATCGCGGGCAAGCCCGCTCCCACAGGAAACGAGTCGAACACGGAATATGTGAACGACCGAAAAACCTGTGGGAGCGGGCTTGCCCGCGATTGCGTCAGATTTACTGCCACTGAAAATTGGCGATGCCGAGAAAATACTGGCTTCAGCGTGAAGGCACATCCAATTCAACGTCACCGACATTATTAAATCGTCTATGAATTCGAGTCCCCAAGCCAGCGGCAGATTGATTCTGCTCGAGCGCTTTCTGCAACATCACACGCGCGTGCTCTTCAATCGAACGATTATTAATATCTGCCGCTAACTGCAGTTCTTCATAGAGCTGAAGGTCAAGATTGCTGATAGTCAAACTCGCCACAATGTACTCCAGCGATACAGCCATCGAAGCAGCGAGACTACCACTCGGTTTACGAATCTTCGTTTTCAGGCTGTAACGCCATTTGATCGAGCCTTTGTAGGAGCTGCCGCAGGCTGCGATCTTTTGATCTTGTTTTTAAAATCAAAGTCAAAAGATCGCAGCCTGCGGCAGCTCCTACAGGGATTGCGTTCGATCAGCAGTCCGGTGCCCCTTAGCGCGTCCCGCGCTGGCGCAACGCCGACGGCATGAAATACGCGTCTTCCGGCACCGGTTGCGAGAAGTCGACGGTGGAGGCTTCTTCGTTGTCGAGGTTCTGCACGTAGTAACGGCGGGCCTGCAGGTCGTGGAACACGTCCAGTGCGCTCCAGGTGGTCGGCAGGTCGTAGAAGTTTTTCAGGTAGGCCATCGACACCCGCCACAACTCCCCTCGCCCATCGTATTGATCGACCAGCGCCGCGCCCCAGCTGTCCTCGTCGAGAAACAGCACGCGCTTGGAATAGATATGCCGCGCCCCCGGTTTGAGGTTGCCTTCGACCACCCACACACGGTGCAGCTCATAGCGGGTGAATTGCGGGTTGAGGTGGCCCGGGGTCAGCAGTTGTGCGTACTTCACGTCGGGGCTGCCGACCTTGTAGTTGTTGTAGGGAATGTAGATTTCCTGCTTGCCCTTGAGCTTCCAGTCGTAGCGGTCCGGCGAGCCGTTGAACAGGTCGG
Source organism: Pseudomonas sp. RSB 5.4 (assembly GCF_037126175.1). Taxonomy (NCBI): domain Bacteria; kingdom Pseudomonadati; phylum Pseudomonadota; class Gammaproteobacteria; order Pseudomonadales; family Pseudomonadaceae; genus Pseudomonas; species Pseudomonas sp. RSB 5.4. The sequence continues at coordinate 5,429,778 of NZ_CP146986.1, read as the reverse complement.
TATCGTCCGCCGTGCGCAGGCCATCGGATGAGGCGATCGGCGTGTCATATGCCAGGTTCGGCGCGCGGCGCACGCGGCGTTGGCCGGCGTCGTAGACCCAGGCCTGGCGCGGGTCCTTGAGCTGATCGAGCATCTCGTGCACCAACGCCGCACCGCCGGCCAGCCGCGCCGGACTTTTCACGAAGGCGAGGTAGTAGAACAGGATGTTTTTCAGGTCGGCGTACTGCCCGCCCGGACGGTAAAAATTGAACAGCGCTTCCTGCTGCGAGGTGACCAGCGCAAAGCTGCCGTTGCGCTGCACCGGGGCTTCGGACGCGCGGCGCACCACGTAAATCCCGCGATAACGGGTGATGTGGTTCCACAGCACTTCGATGCCGTCCTTGGGCACCGGGAATGGCACGCCACCGTAGGCATCGGCGAATCCGCTGCCGCCCTCCAGCAGCTTGGCCGAGGTCGCGTTCTTCAGGGTGTTGTCATACAGCCACTGCGGCGCCGAACCCGAGCGACGCGACGGATAGACCGGCATCTGGAACGTGTCCGGGTAGCTGGTGAACAGCGCAATCTGCCCGGGACTGAGGTGGGCCTTGTACTGGTCGAGATTGGCCTTGGTAATGGTGAACAACGGCTTGTCCGCCGCATACGGATCCGGGTGATGTTGGCCCGGTTTGTAGCCGGCGGGAGCCTGGGTGATGCCGCCGGTCCAGGCCGGAATGGTGCCGGCGGCATTGCCGGCGCGCTCGGCGCCCATGGGCGTGAGGGTGGTTTTCAGTTGTTCGGCTTGTTGCGGGGTAATGGCGGCGAGGACGCTGCCAACGGTGAGGCCCAGAACCAGCGCCAGCGTGGTTTTGCTGAATCGTGATGTGTAAAACATGATCGATCTCCGTGTGAGGTCTGCAGGACACCGCAGTTCCCCTGTGGGAGCGGGCTTGCTCGCGAAGGCGGTGTGTCAGTCACCAACCACTTCAATGACACACCGTATTCGCGAGCAAGCCCGCTCCCACAATGGATCTGCGTCTAGTCCTTAAAGGAAATACTTGAGGTTGAACCCGACGTTGTCGCGGTCGCGAATCCCGTTGTTCTGTCCGCCGCCCCAGAAGTTGGTGTATTGCACCTCGGCTTCGAGCTTGTTCTGGTAGTTGGCCTTGATCCCCAGGGTGTAGGCCTTGCGCCCGTCGATGGTGTTGCCGGCCTGATAGCTGTTGCCCTTGAAGTCGTCCTTGTAGACGACGTAAGGCGAGACGTTGACCCCGGCGTACACATCGTTCCAGGTGCCGTTGAACATCACCGTGTAGCTGTAGGAGTTGCGGTTGACCTGATCGTCACGATCACCGCCGGACACATAAGAAGTGTTGCCGGTACCGGCGTAGTAGCGCGTGCTGCCGTCGTAAGCGGTGTATTGCAGACTGCTGCCGCGCAGGTGTTCGGAGGCCAGTTCGAAGATGCCGAACATCGAGTCGAACGACAGCGTCGGGCCGAAGTTGTAGATGCTGCCCAGCGAGGTATTGAACGCCTCCACGCGCTCGGCGTTGTTGATCTCGCTGTCGAGGGTGACCATCTGCCCGCCGACGTTGATTGCCTTGCCGGTCACCGCCACAGCGGCACCGTTGGCCAGATCGCCAATCAGATCGTTGGTGGCCGCGATGCCGATCGGCAGGTTCGGTCGATAGGCAATTTCGCCGAATACCGAGGCCTGGCCCAAAGTGGTGTTGAAGCTGAAACCGTACATGCGGATGTCTTCGGCATAGCGCCGATGCGCCTGAATATTGCCCATCACATCGGCCGTCGCCAGACCGTTGGCCAGCGCCCCGGCCTGACTGCCGGCCACGCTGGACAGCATGTTGGTCAGGGCATTCATGTCGATGCCCTTGTAGCCCCCCAGATCAGCGGCGATGGTCGGCTCCTTGGCGTGGTAATTGACCAGGTACAGGCCGAACTCAGTGCTGTTGAGCTCCTCGGCGATGTAGCGGAAGGCGAAGCCGAACTGGCCGTCGTTGCGCGCGTTGTAGTCCTTGCCGATCGACGCCACTTTCAGCGTGTTGCCGTAGGCCGGGGTCACACCGTTGGCGTACAGGCCGGTGCTTTTCAGCGCCGGGCCGAGCAACGGGTTGTTGCCCAGTGCGCTGTACAGGCCGATGACGTTGCCGAAGCCCGGCACCGGGGTATCAAGCGCGGTGCCGCTGAAGTTGTTGTAACCGGTGTTGCCGCCATCGGCGAACAGGTCGGTCTGCGAGTAGAAGGTGCCGACAGGGTCGATGCGGGTTTCCTTCCAGTTGGTCTGGTAGAAGCTCTCTAGGGTCAGCGAATCGCTGAGGCCGATGTTGAAACTCACCGCCTCCACCGGCATCAGCACTTCCTTGACCTCGGCCCCCGGCAAACGGTATTTGGCCGCGTCCACCGGGTTGGTGGTGTTGATCCCGCCGCGATAGAAAATCCCCTCGCCCCAGTTGAACACCTGACGCCCGACCCGTGCAGTCACCGGCATCTGCGCCACGTCCCAATTGCCGTAGACATAGGCGTCGAGCATCTCGATCCGGCTGCCGGCGATGTCGCGGGTCTGGCTGGTGAAACGGTCATCCTGCGGGTAGCTCTGACTCGGCTGCGACGGGTTGTTGTTGCGGTAGTAATCGTTGCGCTTGTCCATCAACTGGGTGTCGTAGAACGCCGTGCCGCGCAGGAACATCCCGTAGTTCTGGTAGTTGGCCTCCAGCTCCGAAGTGATCTTGTACACCTCGGAAACCAGCCCGGTGTCGAAGTTGCGATTGCCGTCGTTGGTGTTGACGTCATCGTTGTTCTTGTCGCGGCCCTGCACCCGCCACAAACGCCCATAGGACAGGGTCGTGTCGATCGAGCCGGTGACTTGATTGTCCAGCACGCTGAACTCGGCAGCCTGCAGCGCATCCACCGCGCAGAGTTGCAGCAGCCCTGCCAGGCCGACACCGGGCAGTGCCACGCCGGTGAGGCGCAATCGAGTGTTGATCATGGGTTCCTCCTTCCTTGTTCTTATTGTTTTTTTGCGTGGCCGCGATGGCTACGGTGCCAGTCCCGCACGGACATAAATCCGGCTGTGCGCGCCGAAATGCCCGAGCAGTCTGAACAGCTGCTGATTGAGTGCCGGATGCTCGAATGTCTCGCGCTGCAACTGATTGCCGCTGCTGAAATCACTGGTCACCGGCGCCGTTTCCAACCACTGGCCGATGGCTTCATCGAACGCCGCCGAGTCCTCGACCGACTCGGCGCTGACCACTTCGCGCAAGTAGTCCACCGAGTACGGCGGATACTGTTGGTCTTGAGCGACATCGGCGTAGGCCGCAAGCATCGGATGCGCCTGACCGGCGCGCAGCACGCGGCGCAGCCAGGTCGATTGATACTTTTCGATTTCCATATGGCGGGTGGCGACGCGCTCGATCGAGGCTTTTTTATCATCGGCAAAACCGGCCAGCGCCTTGCCTTCCAGCAGCAACAGGCTCGGCAGTTCGACCCCGGGCAGCGGCTTGGCGTGATACGGCTGAGTCAGGTCCTGCACGTGGTGCGCGCCCCATCCGAGAAAGCGGTAACCCCAGTAAGAATGGCCACTGGCAAACGCCAAACGCGCCAGGCCCAGATACTGATAGGCGCGCCAGTCCGGCCAACTGCGCTGAAGAAATCCGGCAGCGGCATACACCACCGGGCTTTCATGGAAGAAGCCCATGTGGAACGGCGCCTGCGAGCTGTACTGAAAACGCGCATCGCCGAACGGCTGCGGGCCGAAGCCATACAGCGCGCCGACCTCGCCGGGGTTGTCGCTGAACAGGTTGATGTCATGACCGTAATCCGGCTCGTCGGCGGCGCTCGCCAGTACCGCCAGCGCCGCGACTTTCTCGCCGTCCGCTACGCGATTGAAACGCTGACGATTCCATGGCGAAAGCGTCTGCTCGACCATCACCTGATCGGCACTGAGGTGTTCGCGCTCGGGCAGGTCTTGACCCGGCAACGGCTGAATGACCATCGCCAGATGAATGCGCGGATTGAGCCGCAACGCCGTGAGAAAATCGTGGCGCAGATTGTCGCCCGGCACCGCGGGCAGCTTCAGATTGTCGGGGCGCGGCGGGTACTGGGTGAAGTGTTCACGGGCGAAGTTTTCCTGTTGTTCCAGCAGTGCGACCACGGCCGGATATTGCTCGGCGAGAAAACGCTCCAGCGGCTCGACCTCGACCGACGGCGCATCGCGCAGCGCCGGCAGTTCCTGCAACGCCAGATAGCTGCCCACCGTGTGGTTCGACCAGCCCCACGCCGTCGGGGCCATTGCACAAAGCAGCAACAGGAGAAATGTCAGCTTCATTGCTTTTAATTCTTATTGGAGGTGCCGTGGGGGTTGAGCCTAACAACCGCCCCCGGCGCTGACACTGTCCGATCTCACCAGAAAAAGTCTCCGATAGCGCCACATAAGAGGTTCCGATTCCACCGCATAACCTTGTGGGAGCGAGCTTGCTCGCGAAAGCGGTGGGTCAGACAAGACAATAGTGACTGACACTCCGCATTCGCGAGCAAGCTCGCTCCCACAGGGGACGGTGGTGGTCAGCTAAGCGGGGTAACCGGTGATTTTGCGGATGCTCTGGTACAACGGTTTGAGCTGGCGATACATGCGCAGGTACACCTCTTTGTACAAACGCTCATAGACCTGCTGCGCCTCGGGCTGCGGTGTGAACACCGTGCCCACCCGCGTCATCGCGGCGATTGCCGTGGGGAAATCCGCATACAAGCCCAACCCCACCGCACAACAGATCGCCGCGCCCAGCCCGGACGCTTCGTACACATGCGGACGCTCCGCCGGCAGGCCGAAAATATTCGCCGTCAGCTGCATCGCCGCATCACTCTGCGAGCCGCCACCGGCCACTCGCAGGCGCTTGATCGACACCTTCGAGCGCTTCTCGATGTTCTCCAGGCCTTGGCGCAGCGCATACGCCAGCCCTTCCAGAATCGCCCGGTAAATGTGCGCGCGGGTGTGCACGTCGCCGAAGCCTATCATCGCGCCCTTGGCTTCGACACCCGGCTCACGAATCCCCGGCGACCAGTACGGTTGCAGCATCAGCCCCATCGATCCCGGCGGCACCGCATTCACCAGCGCATCGAACAGTTGCTCGGGTTCAATGCCCTGCTCTTGCGCCTGCTGCATCTCGCGCAGGCCGAACTCGTTCTTGAACCAGCTGACCATCCAGTAACCGCGATAAATCATCACCTCGCAGTTGTACTGATCCGGCACCGCCGAGGGGTACGGCGGGATCAGCGGGACGATTTCCAGATAGCGCGAGCGAGTGCTGGTGATCGTCGCGGTGGTGCCGTAGGACAGGCACACCGTGCTCGCATCGACCACGCCGGAGCCGACCACTTCGCAGGCCTTGTCAGCGCCCGCAGCAATCAGCGGCAAGCCCTCCGGAATCCCCGTGTGGCGGCTCGCTTCGGCGCTGATGTAGCCAAGGGTTTCGCCGGGCTTGTGCAAGGTCGGCAATTGTTCCGGACGCACCGCCAGCGCCTGCCATTTCCAGTCGCTGGGCGCGGCCCATTTCAACCGTTTGAAGTCGAACGGCAGATAGCCGACGCAGCAACCCACCGAGTCGACAAAGCGCCCACACAAACGATGGGTGAGAAACCCCGAGAGCAGCAAAAACTTGTCGGTCGCTGCCCATACTTCAGGCTGGTGTCTGGCGATCCAGTTGGCCTCGGCCTGAGCGCGAAAATAATCCACGGTGGCCTGCGCGCCGACCAGTTTGAACAGCCAGCCCCACGGCCCCTTGATCCCGCCCTCGACTTCGCTCTGGCGCTGATCGAGCCACAGAATGGCCGGGCGCAGTGGCTTGCCCTGAGCATCGACATTGATCACCGTGCCGCGCTGAGTGGTCAGCGACACCCCGGCAATCTGCGAGCGATCAATCCCGGTTTGCGCCCATACCTGCTGACAGGCCTCGCCGAGTTTTGCCCAATAATATTCCGGGTCCTGCTCGGCCCAGCCCGGTTGCGTCGAGTAATACGCCTGCAACTCGACCTTGCCTTTACCGAGCAGATTGCCCTGCAAATCGAAGAGCAATGCGCGCACGCTCTGGGTGCCGTTGTCGATTGCCAGCAGGTAACGCTTGTTCGGGGGGGTGTCCATGGCGCTCTCTTCAAGGGGCCTCAAGGCGTGGCATCCGGCAGACCGTGATGGCGTTGCCACAACGCCCGGTAACGTTGCAGCTCTTGCTGCCAGTGTGCATCGTCCCACCCCAGGCGGGGCTGGCAGAGTTGGCGGATGGCAGCGAAATGTTCTTCGCCACCGCGCGCCAGCAACAGGCCCAGACGGGTGCGGCGCAGCAACAGATCATCGAGGTGCAGGACCATTTCCGCCTCGCAGGCGAAGGCCAGCTCTGCCCACAAGGTGTCGGTGTTGCCGACCGTTTCGTGGCCCAACTCGGTGATCAGCTGCGCCAGTCGCGGCAGGTCACGACCGTGGCGTCCGGCCAGCCGTCGCCACTGTTGCGGGCTGAGTCCGGGAATGGTCAGTGGCGGGACGGCTGCGAACACCGGCGCGCCGTCATCTTCGAAATCGCGGCCAAGCATGTCGGCGCAGGCCTTGAGCACTTCGATGGCTTGCGGGCGAAACGTCGTCAGTTTGCCGCCGGCCAACGTGACACAACCCGGCTCCTGCCACAGCACATGTTCACGGGTTTCATTCGACGGCTTGCCTTGCTGTTCACCCGCCGCGCTGCCGACCACCGGACGCACGCCGGACCAGGTCGACAGCACATCGCTCGTCGTCACTTCGGCACCTGGAAATTGTTGCGTGCAGGCCGCCAGCAGATAGTCGAGTTCGTCAGCGCTGATGCTCGCGCTCTGATCCAGATTCTCGCGATGATCGAGGTCGGTGGTGCCGACCACCGTCGCCCCTTCCCACGGAAACACGAACACTGGCCGACGGTCGCGCGCATGCAAAAAAGTGAAGGCCTGCGCCACCGGCAAACGCCAGCCCGGCAACAGCAGATGGCTGCCGCGCAATGGCCGCAACTGTCGCGGAGCCTCGGGCAAACGCAGGCGCTCAGCCCACGCCCCGGTCGCCACCGCCAGCACGCCGCAACGCAATTGCAGCGATCCACCTGCTTCGCAGTCCTCGATCTGCACCCCACACACCCGACCGTTTTCGCGCAGCAAATGTTCGACGCGCACCCCGTTGAACACCGCCGCACCATCGGCCCGCGCTTCGCGCAACACGCGCATCACCAGCCGTGCGTCATCGGTCAGCGCATCGACAAAACAGGTACCGCCGAGCAGGTGATTTTCCTTCACCCCCGGCGCCAGAAAACGCAGTTGCTGCGCATCATGAAAACGATGGCTGCGGCGTCCCGCCAACGCGTCGTACACCGACAACAAGCCACCGAGCACACGCGGCCCGGGAAAGCCGCCGCGATAGTGCGGCATCATGAAACTCATCGGCTCCACCAGCCCCGGCGCTTCGTCGAGCAGACGCTGGCGCTCGCGCACCGAATCACGGGTCAGGCGCCACTGGCCCTTGGCGATGTAACGCAAGCCTCCATGGACCATTTTCGATGATCGGCTAGAGGTGCCCCAGGCGAAATCCCGTTGCTCCAGCAGCAGACAACGCCAGCCCCGCCGCGCCGCTTCGCGCAGGATGCCGGCACCGCTGATGCCGCCGCCGATGACGATCAGATCCCAGCTTGCGTCAGCCAATGTCGGCAAGGTTTGCTGGCGCCACGCGGCGTTCCAGTCCGGGTGCATGGCCGTCACTCCTGCAACAGCGTGCCGGGGTTGAGGCGCCCGGCCGGATCGAAGTGCTTGCTCAGCGCCTGCAAGGTGTCCATCGCCAGTGCGCCTTTCTCGCGTGGCAGATACGGCGCGTGATCCTTGCCGACGCCGTGCTGGTGGCTGATGGTGCCGTGGTTGTCGACGATGGTCTGGCTGGCCGCGTGCTTGAGCGCCTGCCAGCGCGCCAGCGTCGCCGGATAATCCGCCGCCGGGCGAAACACATACGTGGTGTAGATGCTCGAGCCTTCGCCGTAGACATGGGACAGATGGGTGAACACATGCACCCGTTCACCCTGCGCCGCCAGCGCGTCACGCAGGCTGTTTTCGATCAGGTTGAGCAGGTGGTCGACATTGCTCCAGTCGGTGGCGGTTTCCAGGGTGTCGACCACGTAGCCGGCGTTCCACAGGTTCTCGCGCAGGTAGGGGAAGCGGAAGCGGTTCTGCGCCCATTTCTTGCCAAGCAAGGTGCCGGTGAACACGCCACCGAAGGCTTTCAGATGCTGCCGCGCCTGGCTCAGCGACAGCGCGTTTTGCCGGCGGTTGCCGGTCACGCCGAAGGTCAGCAGGCATTTGCCTTCACCGGCACCGCGCAGGTTCAGATACTTCTCCAGCCAGGCGATCTGCTGCGGATGCCCGGCCAGCGCCAGTTGGGTTTCGGTCTCCACCGCGTTCGACAGGCGCAGCATCGACAGCGGCACTCGCGCCTGGGCCAATTGGCGGATCGCTTGCAGCGCCTTGCTCCAACTGGGCAGGAACACCCCGTAAAAACGCTCATCGGTGGGCAGCGGACTGACCCGCACTTTGACCTCGGAAATGATCCCGAAGCGGCCCTCGCAACCGAGCACCACTTCGCGCAGATCAGGCCCCGCCGCCGAGGCTGGAAAGGTAGGGATTTCCAAGGGCCCGGCAAAGGTTTCCAGGGTGCCGCCGGCGAACAATTGCTCGATACGCCCGTAGCGCAATGACTGCTGACCGCTGGAGCGACTGGCGACCCAACCGCCCAGCGTCGACAACTCCCACGACTGCGGGAAATGCCCCAGCGTGTAGCCGCGAGCGCGCAGCTGACTCTCCACCTGCGGGCCACTGGCACCGGGGCCGAACGTCGCCAATTGGCTTGCCTCGTCGAGATCGATCAGGCGATTCATCCGTGCCAGCGACACGGTCACCACCGGCCGCGTCGAATCCGGCGGATTGATGTGCCCGGCCACTGAGGTGCCGCCGCCGTAGGGAATCAGGCACAGGTCCTGCTCATGGGCAAGGACCAGCAATTGACGGATCTGCTCGGCGGTTTCCGGGAACGCCACCGCGTCCGGATAGATGCCCAGCGCACCCTCGCGCAGCGCCAGCCAATCCGGCAGGCTCTGACCCCGGGCGTGCAGCAGACGGTCATGGGCGTCGACGCTGTACAAGGTGTGCGCCGCCAATCGTGAGAGCGGCACCCGCGCCAATGCCGACTCCAGCGTGGCATCGGGCAACGCGCGCCCGGCCCCCAGCCGTTCATGGAGAAAATTCGCGCCCTGGGCCGGCAGTTCGACCACCGTTGTTGCCTCTCCCCAGCCGTTCCAGCGTCGCATGCGTGTGTCCTTCTTATGCAGTCTGATCAGTGATGTGGCAGGCCTCCATACTAGTCAGCGGCCAAAAAGTGTCACGGTCGCATCCGGCCAGTTCGAGTAGCCAATTGAGTCAAACGTCGCGCAAGTGCCAGCCATTTACTTTAGTCGGGGTTTCAAATTACCTTTCAGCCATTCATTCGCTCACGCAGACCTTGATCAAGGAATTCGGATCATGCAATCGCTCGGCTTCACCTCGGTTCCGCCGCTGCTCAAATACGTGCGCCATGCCGAGCAACTGGGCATGGCCATCGAGCCGGCGTTGGCGGCAGCCGGATTGCAGGCGCAGCAACTGAGCGACAACAGCCTGCGCCTGCCGGGCGAAACCCATGAGCGCCTGCTCGATTATTTCTGCGAGCACTCGGGCGATCCGCTGTTTGGTCTCAACGCGGCAAACTTCGTCCTGCCCAACTCCTGGAGCGTGCTCGGTTACATCACCATGAACTGCGCGACCCTGGGCGATGCCATGAGCCGGATCATGCCGTTCGAAAAACTGGTGGGCGACATGGGTGTCAGCCGTGCCGAGGTGCAGGACGGCCACGTGCACCTGATCTGGACTTGCCGCTACGAGCGTCCGCGAATCCGCCGGCATCTGGTGGAAAACGTCCTTGGTTCATGGCTGCAATATGCGCGCTGGATCGCCGACACGCAGATGTCACCCGCCGCCGTGTGGCTGGAACATCCGTGCCCGACAGACGCTACGCAGGCGCAGTACGAAGCGTTTTTCGATTGCCCGGTGTTGTTCGAGCAGGCGTATTCGGCGCTGATCGTGCCGCTGGCGTATCTGCAATTGCCGCTGCGCCAGGCCGATGCGCAGTTGCTGCGTACCCTGGAAGAACACGCGATGGGCTTGATGGCGACGCTGGAGGATGCGTCGCTGGAACAGCGGGTCAAAAGCATCCTGCGCCAGTTGCTTAAGGAAGGTTTGCCGCGCAAGGAACAGGTGGCCGAGCAGCTCGCGGTGTCGGTGCGCACGTTGCAACGCCAGTTGCACCAGGCGGGGACGTCGTATCAGCAGATTCTGGATGACTTGCGTCAGGAGCTGGCTGAGCATTATTTGCTCAACAGCACGTTGCCGATTCAGGACATCGCGCAGTATCTGGGGTTTACCGAGCCGCGGTCGTTTCATCGTACGTTCAAGAGCCGGCGCGGGATGCCGCCGGGGGAGTTTCGGCAGATGCATCGGGGGTGATGCTGCCGGCCTCTTCGCGAGCAAGCTCGCTCCCACAGTGGATCTTCAGTGAATGCAGATTTTGTGTACGACATAACCCCCCTGTGGGAGCGAGCTTGCTCGCGAAGGCGCCAGTCGCCTCACCTCAATCCGACAGACAATTCCTCAATTTCAGCAGCCCGATAAACCCACTGCAGCACACGTGTTTAAAGACACTCAGTGTTACGCCCTACTGCCTACAAATCCTTGCGCCACTGCCTACGGCTACGCCAGAATCCGCCGGCTTGTGCGCCCTGGAGCCCGTCGGTAACTTGAGTCCGTCACTGATTTCCAGTGATCGGGTTTAGTAGCCCGAGGTTCTTCCAGGGTGCATTGCACATCAAACAGTCAGGCATTTTCCGCCTGCACTCTATGGTGGCTGTGCGTAGGGCGCTTTCGAGCGCGCCGGTTCCCTGGGTCCCCGGTCTACTAACCTGCGCACAGCTGCCACCTCTTCTTATTAGTAGAGAAGCGGTGATGGCTCCTACTTCAGGACCCAAAATCATGTTCAAAGTTACCCCCAACCCGCCGCCCACCGACGCGGCCTCCCCCTACCAATCCCCCGACTCAAAGAAATTCCACGAAGCCGCCGAGCGTGCTCTCGACCACTACCTCGGCCCACCGACGCCCGCCATCATGGCCACCCCGTACCAGCCCAATCGTCTCTACATGGCCAATCCGGCCAGCGGCACCGAACCGTTGCTGGCCGATGCCTGCGAATCCCTTGGCTCGGCCACCGTGATGCTCAACGACTTCGCCGGCCTGCTGGAAGGCTCGCACCGCAAGACCCTGCAAGGCATCGCACAAGTGGTGATGGTGGCGGAAATCGCCGTCAATCGCGTGCTGGATCAGTTAGTGCCAACCGAGTAACGAAAAAGCCCGCGGCAAAACCTTAGTGGTTTAGCAGCGGGCTTTTTTGTATGGCGTGAATCTTTTTCCCTCACCCCAACCCTCTCCCGGAGGGAGAGGGTTAGGGTGAGGGGCTCTTCTCAGCTCAAACACTGATCGCGTTGGTAAACACCAACCGATTACCAAACGGATCAGCAATCGTCATGTCCTGACTGCCCCACGGCATCGCCTGAATCTGTGGGTGCGAGAACTTGTAGTCCTTGGCCACCAATTGCTGCTGGAACGCCTCCAGCTCATCGGTCTCGATACGCAGTGCCGAACCCGGCGTCGCGTCGCCATGATGCTCGGACAGGTGCAGCACGCACTCGCCACGCGACACCTGCAGATACAGCGGGAAGTTCGCTTCGAAACGGTGCTGCCAGTCGATCTTGAAACCGAGGAAGTCGACGTAAAATTCCAACGCCTTGGCTTCATCGAAGATCCGCAGGATCGGAGTGGTTTTGCCGAAGCTCATGGGGTGCTCCCTGACTGGTTGGCCCAAGAGTTTAGCTGGGCTGGATGTCAGCAATTCGGCTTGGTTTCGACATTCTTTAATCTCAGAGTGCCACCATGAGACGTAGATCAAAGGATCGCAGCCTTCGGCAGCTCCTACAGGGGCTTGGCAATCAATGAAATCCTTCGCGCAAATCCCCGTTCCGGGCCAGAAATCGTCCTTCCCGACGACCGTTCGCCTGTCCGTCGCGATAACTCAACACACCATTGACCCACACCCCATCAATCCCCTGCGCTGGCCGCTGCGGATCAGTGAAATCTGCCACATCGCGCACGGTCGCCGGATCGAACAGCACCAGATCCGCCCAATACCCTTCACGAATTTCACCGCGCTCCTTCAAACCAAACCGCGCCGCCGACAGGCCGGTCATCTTGTGCACGGCGGTGTGCAGCGGAAACAGCCCGACATCACGACTGAAATGTCCGAGCACTCGTGGGAAAGCGCCCCACAGGCGCGGATGCGGGAACGGATCTTCCGGCAGGCCGTCAGAACCGACCATCGACAGTGGATGCGCGAGGATTTTTCGTACATCGGCCTCGTCCATGCCGTAGTACACCGCGCCCGCCGGTTGCAGGCGCTTGGCGGCTTCGAGCAGTGGCACGTTCCATTCGGCGGCGATGTCGATCAGGTCGCGTCCGCTGACTTCAGGATGCGGTGTCGACCAGGTGATGGTGATGCGGTGGGCGTCGGTGACTTGCTTCAGATCCAGGGTCGAAGAACTCGCCGCGTAGGGATAGCAATCGCATCCTACGTGCTGGGTTTTCGCTGCTTCCTCCAACGCCGCGAGCAACTGCGGACTGCGCCCCCAATTACCGACACCGGCACATTTGAGGTGGGAAATGATCACCGGGGATTGTGAGTGACGGCCGATGCTGAACGCTTCGTCCATTGCCTCCAGCACCGGCTCGAATTCACTGCGCAAGTGGGTGGTGTACACCGCGCCGAATGCCGTCAGCTCTTCGGTCAGTTGCTTCACTTCGTCGGTGGAGGCGTTGTAGGCGCTGGCGTACGCCAGGCCTGTGGATAAACCGAGCGCGCCGGCTTCAAGGCTTTCACGCAATTGCTCGCGCATGGCGGCGACTTCATCTGGCGTGGCGGTGCGGAACAGGTCGTCGAGGTGATTGCTGCGCAGCGCGGTGTGGCCGACCAGTGCGGCGACATTCAGCGTGGTGTTCGCCGCTTCGACGGCGGCGCGGTAATCGCTGAAACGTGGATAGACGAACGCCGCTGCGCTGCCGAGCAGGTTCATCGGATCCGGTGGATTGCCTTGCAAACTGACCGGCGAGGCGCTGATCCCGCAGTTGCCGACGATCACCGTGGTCACGCCCTGGCTGAGTTTGGGCAGCATCTGCGGCTGGCGGATGACCACGGTGTCGTCGTGGGTGTGCACGTCGATGAAGCCTGGGGCGAGCACGCGGCCGGCGGCGTCGATTTCTTCCGTGGCGCGAGCATCGTGCAAGTCGCCGATACGTTCGATGCGCCCGTTGAGAATCGCCACATCGGCGCGGTAGCCGGGGGTGTTGCTGCCATCGATGACGGTGGCGTTGCGGATCAGCGTGTCGTATTGCATGTCTGTCTCCCGGCGGGAGTCAGCGTCAACTCCTGCCCTTGATCAAATGGTGATCGAAGCCTTGCTCCACCAGATACCGCCAGGCTACCTGAACCTCTTCGGGGATGACCTGCTCGACCTGAAAACCCAACGAAGGGTAAACCATGATGCGGTGCACATCGCCGACCATTTCGTCGATCAGGCCCAAGACCCCGATCAGATTGCTGACGTCATCGGGAAATCGGAACGACGGCGCATCCACAAAGGCTTCCAGTTCGGGCCATTGCACGGGCAAGGTCAACGCCACGCGCCGGATCGAATTGGGCTTGGTCAGAAAGGTCGCGCGACGCACGTCGGGAAACATCGCCCGGGCCAACGCGATGTTTTCGGCAAAATTGGTCGCGCGGGTTTCCAGGGTGAACTGCTCAGCCCTCACCCCTTGCATCAACGCGTGTTGGGCAAAAATATCGGCTTCGGTGCGTTCCCACAAATGCCGGGTCCAGTTGCCGGTATTGCCGGTGAATAACAGGTGGGGCGCCACACCGTCTTTCAGGAGTTGGCAGGCGTAATCGCAGACCCGCAGGTCGTAGGAGCCGCAGACTACGATCAATTCACTGGCGCTGTGTTGGCGCCCCGCACCGAGGAATTTCCAGAGCACGCTGGCGTGCTGCAACGTCAATGTCATGAGCGGGCAAACCTCTGGGTCGGGTGAGCGTTAATGAACAGCGCTCCATCGGCATAACCGTGCGCGCCCACACCGTTCAGCCTAAGCGCAAGCCGGGTGAAATCGGCATACACGCCTGCAGCGCCATGCGCAGTCAGCGTCGGGTCGTCACCAATGCCGATACACAGCGCACCGCTGCTGATCGCCGACTGCACACCGCTGACGGAGTCTTCGAAGACCAGGCATTCATCACTTTGCCGGCCCAGTTGTGCCGCCGCCAGTCGATAGGGATCGGGCGCCGGTTTACCGCTGCGCACGTCGTCGCGGCAGATGATGCTGTCGAACGCCGACGTCAGGTCGTGTTGCTGCAGAACGTGGTCGACCCGCGCCCGCCAACTGCTGGTGACCAGCGCCAGGGGCACGGCGTGCTCGCGGAGTCGGGCGATCAACGTCGCGACGCCCGGCACCAGCGCACAGTTCGTCACCTGCTCGATGGCGTCGACTTCACGCTTGATCGCCACCCGCTGTGCTTCGTCGAACTCGGCAAACAAGGTCTTGAGGGTGTAACCACCGGGACGGCCGTGGATGTGCTCGTCAATGAACGCCTGATCGACGCTGATCCCGTACTCGCGCGCCACGGTGGTCCAGGCGTGTTCAATCACCTCGCGCGACTGAATGAGCACGCCGTCCATATCAAAGCAGACGGCTGTAAACGTTTGTTGAGCCATGAGTTGAACTTCGCATTTTCTGATGAGCAATGAACGCCAGCACCGTTCCGACCAACGCGAACAGCGCCATCACGTAGTAGGACCACTGCGGCCGGGTCTGGTACAGGTAGCCGGCGAAAGGTGTGGCCAGGCCCATGGGCAAGGCCACCGCCAGGGAGTAATAAACCCCTTGAGTAAAGACCTGAATATCCTGCGGTGCCTGGTCGCGAATAAAGCGCATGATCGCCGCGTGGTAGGCGGCAAAGCTCAGCGCGTGCAGGCACTGGCCCAGCAGGATCAGCGACACCGCGTCGCTGTTGGAAAACAGCGCCCAGCGCAGTGCCGCACAGACACTGGAAAACATCACCAGGGACAACGGCGCGCAAAACGCCAGGACCTTGTTGGAGAGCGCGAACCAGGTGATTTCCGCAATCACCGCCACCGCCCAGAACATGCCGATCGCCGAGGAAGAGAAACCCTTCACCCCCCAACCGATCGAAGCCGTGGAAAAGTACAGGGTGTGGCTCAGCTGAATGAAGCTGGCGGCAGCAATCGCGATCAGCAGGCTCTTGTGTGCCAACAGCGCTTTCCAGTCCGGCCGTTTGCGCGCCGGGCCGGGCGGCGCCAGATGCGCCCGCGACACTTGGCGCTTCAGGCGCAAACACGCCACGGCGGTGAGTAACATGCTCGCCGCGATCACCAGCGGCACCCACGACTGGCTGTACTGCGCAAACAGAAAGCCGCCGAGCGTCGAGGTCAGGATAAACGCCGAAGAGCCTACCGCCCGCACCCAGCCGTAATTCTGCAGGGCCAGTTTGTCGCGCTTGAGCAGGTAAGATTCGGACAGCGGCAGCACCACCATCCACAGCCCGCCAAACAGCACACTCAGGCACACGAACATCCACAAATGCGCCGGGATGAAGTAGAACAGCAACGTACACAACGCGGCGGTAACGCTCAGAACAGCGGCGAGCCGCAACTGATCCACGCGCCAGTCGGCCACATAGGTGATCAGCACCCCGGTCACCACCTGCGGCCAATACGCCGCGGCGATCAGCAAACCGATTTCACTGGCACTGAAGCCCAGGGAGTCCAGCCAGGTCGGCCAGAACGGATAGATGATCCCTTCCGCCGCAAAGAACCCGAAAAAGATTAAATACATTCGTCAACCATGCGCCTGACACTCCAGAAACAGGGCTCCCCAGGAGCCCTGAATACCATCCATTATTCGAAGCGTTGCTGGGTGAAGCTGTTTTTGCCCTTGCGCCAGACGATCAGCGATTCACTCATGACCACCAGATCGACCATGCCTTCCTTCAGCGCATCCAGTGCGTCCTGGGAAGAGCACACGATCGGTTCTTCATGGCGGTTGAACGAGGTGTTGATCAAGGCTGCCTGACCGGTTTTCTGGTGCCAGGCCGTCAGCAGGCGATGCATGAACGGGTCGTTCTGCGGGCGAATGATCTGCGGGCGCGCGGTGCCGTCGATGTGCACCACGGCCGGACTTGCCTCGCTGAATTGCGGATGACAGTCGTAGGTCATGGTCATAGTGTCGGCGGCCACTTGCTCCTCGTCCCAACCGACGTAGCAGGCCGGCGCCTGCTCGATGGCGGTGACCGGGCCGAAGGGCATGAACTCGGTGCGATGCATGCGTTTGTTGAGCCAGTCGTTCACCTCGGCATCCTGCGCGTGATAGACGATGCTGCGATTGCACAGCGAACGCGGGCCGAACTCCATCTTGCCCTTGAACATGCCCAGCACCTGATTTTCCGTCAGGGCCTCGATCAGCACGTCGATGATGTTCGACGGCGTGTGATAACCGAGCTCAGGGTAGTCGCGATTGATCAGGTTGATGTTCTGCGAAACGTTGCGCGATTCCGGGCCAAGCATCATCGACGGATTCTTGAAACGGGTGCCGTTTTCCAGGTACGCGACACCGACTGCCGCAGCCAGTGCCAGGCCGCCATCGCCCATGCACGGCAGCACGTAGACGTCTTTCACGCCCGGAATCTCGCGCAGGCGCTGGTTGAGTTTGACGTTGCCGAACACGCCGCCGGCCAGGCACAGGTTGGCGCTACCGCGCTGCGCCAGATGATGGCTGACGGTCGCCACCAGCAGATCTTCACTGTGACGCTGTACAGCGGCGGCGATGTCCTCGGGGGTTTCCCGTGCAAACAGGGTTTCCAGCGGCGCGCTGTAGGTGTTGTAGGACGGCAGGAACATATCGCCGCAGCGCGCCTTGATGCGGCCGTCTTCGAAACGGATCATCTGCTGCATCACGCCCAGCAGTTTTTGCGGATCGCCGAACGCGGCCAGACCGGTGACCTTGCCTTCGTGGCGGTTGGGTTTGTAACCAAGCAGGTGGGTGATCCGGCCGTAGAAATAACCGAGGCTGTCGACACTGGTTTCGCGTTGCAGCACCGTGGTTTCTGTCGGGCTGTACCAGGTGACGGTCAGCGACTGAAAGTCGCCGCGTCCGTCGCAGGTCAGGGTCAACGCGTCCTCGAACGGCGAGCAGACATAGGCACCGAGCGCATGGCATTCGTGGTGATCAATGTAGTACGCCTTGCCTTGCAGACCGTTGTCGACAATGTACTGGTCGAATTCGCCGCGTTTTTCTTTGTCGTTGTTGATTTCATCAGTCACACGCTGACGGAACTGCGCAAGCCCCTGGGGGTTGTTCCTGACCTCCTCGACAATGCGATCGAAGTACAACTCCAGATGTTTGTCGGCACTGAACCCGGCGTTCCATCCATAGGCGACATGATCGACATCTTCCAGTGACACGCCGGCCTGGCTCAACACAAACTCGATGGACTTGGTCGGCCAGATTTTATGGTCCTTGATGCGGGTGAAACGCTCTTCACTGACCGCTGAAAGAATCTGACCATCGCGTACCAGGCAAGCACCCGCCAAATCATTGTTCGTAATACCCAAAATGATCATAACTATTCCTTGTTTTCGCCAATTGAGGTGACGGCTTCGCCCACGCGCGTTGCGTGCAATTCAACAACCAGAGTCAATGACAGATGCCGGCCGTCATGGCCGACCATTACTCATCGGGAGATAGCGGATTGATGTAGGTCCGCCGGGGGGATACACCTTCACCAGAAGGCATCAATGGGTGTCGCCATCGCAAATTCCTTTTGCCGGAAAACTCCATGGGCGGTGCCGTGCTGAACGGGCCTCATGCCTGCAACACGTGGAGGGCGACGTGCATCGCAGCCGCCCTCGTTTCACCGGGGTAGCAGCCTAGTCGGTAATTTCCCGAGCACCCGGCGAAGTCCCCGCTAAAAATTAAATTCCACTGGCAGCCGCTGTGTTTGCGGGGGGTTACCGGGACAAAAAAAGAACGATGACGGTGTGCCATTCGACTTTTCTGTTGTTTGATCCAGCGCTTTCGCGAGCAAGCCCGCTCCCACAGGTTGATCGCATTGCTTCAGTCAGAATGCGTTCTACTTGTGGGAGCGGGCTTGCTCGCGAATGGCTTCACGCGGTGCAGCGTAAACTCACACCATTTCGTTACGAATCCATTCAACCACCGACGTACGCTTCGGCACCCAGCCCAGCAGTTCGCGGGCGTGTTTGCCGCGAACGCGGCTGTTGGAGCCGAGGCCGTAGTTGGCCATTTCGTAGCCCCACTCGGCTTCGGCGTCTTGCAGTGGCCAGTCTTGTGGCTCGCCGAGGTTCAGCGCCTGGGCCATGGCGGTGGTCATGTCGATGAATGAGGCTTCGCCGCTTTCGACAAAGTAGAAGGTGCCGGGCACGTTTTTGGTCAGCGCCAGCAGGTAGAGGGCGACGACGTCTTCGATGTGCACGTTGGACCAGATGTTCTGGCCAGTGCCGACATGGCGCACCACGCCGCTTTTGCGCGCTTGTTTGAGCAGACGTGGCAACTGCACGCTGTCGCGATTGACGCCCAGGCTGTGGCCGTAGATCAGGGTGTTGCAGATCACCGCCGAGTTCACGCCGTCCTGTGCGGCAGCGAGGATCAGATTGTCGATGGCCACGCGGGCAGCCTTGTCGACGGTGGGTTCCGGCAGGTTGTCTTCGTAGTAGATGACGTCGCTGGACTTGCCGCCCGAGGCATCGCCGACGATGCTCGAACCGCTGGTGTGCAGGAACACTTTGTTCGAACCGCGCAGGGCATCGAGCAACGCTTCGACCGCGCCGCGATGGTCACTGCTGGCGGCGTTGATCACCGCATCGGCGGCGCGGGCCTGTGCGGCCAGCAGCGTGGCGTCTTCGAGGGTGCCGATCACCGGGGTGATGCCCAATGCCTTGAGTTCTTCGGCCTGTTCGGCGCTACGCACCAGGCCCGTGACGGTGTGGCCGGCCTGGACCAGACCGGTGGCGATGGAACCGCCGATGAATCCGGCAGCGCCGGTGATGAATACGTTCATGGAGAAACTCCCTGCGTGAATAAGTGATGCCGCGAGTATCGACCGCTAACCCCGGTGGAAAAACCCGCGACCAGCCAAATCACTGTTGCGCAGGGATCACGAATCAACCCTTGAAATCGGCGCTGGCGTACGCCGCAAGTTTGCTCTGGATGAAGTCGAGGAAGCATTGAATGCGCAGCGCCAGTTGCGAGTTACGGTAGTACACCGCGTTGATCGGCTGGCGATAACCGCTGTTGAATTCCGCCAGCAGCACCTTGAGGCGCCCGGCGCGGATGTCGTCGATGGTCATGAAGTGCGACAGGCAGGCGATGCCCTGGCCTTCCAGCGCCAGATGGCGCACGGTTTCGCCGCTGGAGGCGCTGATTGCCGGGGTGATTGGCCAGCGGTCGCCGTGCACGTAGCGCAGCGGCCACTGGTTGAGGCCTTCGTTGTGGGTGAAACCGAGCAGGGTGTGTTCGCTCAAGTCCGCCACTTGCTGCGGCGCTCCACGCTTCTGCAGATAGGCCGGACTGGCGACGATCATTAGCGGACTGCAACCGAGCGAACGCGCATGCAACGTCGAGTCGGCAAGGGTGCCGATGCGGATCGCGACGTCGGTGCTTTGTTCCAGCAGGTCAATGATCAGGTCATTGCTGTTGAGTTCGAGCTGGATGTCCGGGTACAGGCCACGGAACTCGTCGATGTACGGCACGATGGCGTGCAGCATGAAGGGCGACGCGGCGTTGATCCGCAGGCGTCCGGACGGGGTTTGCTGGCGTGAGGACAGTCGCTCTTCGAGGGCGTCCATCTGATCGAGAATCAGCTTGGCCTGCTCGAAGAAGTACTTGCCCTCCTCGGTCAGGTCCATGCGCCGCGTGGTGCGGTTGATCAGCGTGGTGTCGAGCTTGGCTTCCAGCCGCGACAACGTGCGGCTGACCGCCGAAGGGGTCTGGCCGACCTGCTCGGCAGCGGCGGAAATCGAACCGCATTCGATCACGCAGACGAAAATCTGCAACTCATCGGATCTGGCTTTCACGGGTGTCCCTTATTGATCGACTGCACAAATCCATTGTGGAGAGAGAACACCCCTGTGGCGAGGGGATTTATCCCCGATGGACTGCGCAGCAGGCCTCGCTTTTTGAGATCAAGATCGGGGGGCCGCTGCGCGACCCATCGGGGATAAATCCCCTCACCACAGTTAAAACCCTCACCACAGTTACAACCGTAACCACATGAAATCACCTCAAGCCTTGAGGCCAAACACCTCTTTCAGATGCTGCTCATACCGCGCCACATCATTCTCGATGCTCGGGCGCTTCATCACGTCCACACAGAGGAACGTCGGCAACCCGGTCATGCCCAAAAACTCGTTGGCCTTGTGGAACGGAAAATAAACCGCGTCGACACCCTTGGCTTCAAAGAAATCTGTCGGGTCATCAAACGCCTGCTGCGGTGCGTTCCAGGTCAGCGACAGCATGTACTGCTTGCCCTGAATCAGACCGCCGCTGCCGTACTTCTGCGACGCATCGGAACGGGTGCGGCCATCGCTGGCATAGAGGCTGCCATGGCCTTCGGTGAAGACTTCGTCGAGGTACTTTTTCACCGTCCACGGCGCGCCCATCCACCAGCCCGGCATCTGATAAATGATCACGTCGGCCCAGAGGAATTTGGCCACTTCTTCCGCGACGTCGTAACCCTCATCGATGAACGTGGTTTTGACATCCAGACCACCGCGATCCAGCACGCTCAGTGCAGTTTCGTGCAGGGTGGCGTTGTAACGACCGTCGGAGTGGGCGAATTTCTTGCCGCCATTGAGCAACAACACTTTTTTCATGAGAACGCCTCGGTGCAGCCTTGGGGCTGGAGGAAGATGGGAAAAGGAATGGCGGCAGGTTAACGGCCCATCTCGCGCGGAATAAGCCGCGCTGGCGCAAAATACATTTGATCAAAAAGCACGAATCGAATGCCGATTGTTGCAATAAAATTTCCGGCCATCTGCATTTGAGGAGTTGTTTCGATGAGTGAACGCCACGGTTTCATCCTGCACGCCAAGACCCGCCCGGAGAAAGCCGAGGCCTTCGAAGCGCTGTTTCGCGCCTATGTCGAACCGAGCCGCGCCGAGCCCGGCTGCATCGAGTACCACATGCTGCGCGACAAGGAAGATCCGACGCTGTTCATCTTCTACGAGATCTGGGAAAGCCAGGCGCACCTGGACGTGCACTCGAACCTGCCGCACATGCGCGAGTTTTTCGACAACCGCATGACGTACCTGGAGCGTGATTTCGATATCCGTCGGATCGAGATGCTCAGCACCTCGTCGGCTAGCCGCTGATCAGCAGATGGGCGCCGAGCGCGCCCAGTCCGACGAAAAATACTCGTTTGAACAGCACGGCGCTGATGCGCTGACGCAGCCACTGCCCGAACCACATGCCCAGCATCGCCGGGATCAGCACCAGCAGCGAGGCAGTCAGTTCGCCACTGCCCAGCGCACCGCGCCAGAACAAGCCGCCGGCCAGCGCCAGGGTCGAAACCGTGAACGACAGACCCAACGCCTGCACCAGTTCATCGCGACTCAAACCCAGCGCCTGCAGGTACGGCACCGCCGGAATCACGAACACACCGGTGGCCGAAGTAATGACCCCGGTGATCATCCCGCACAGCGGGCCGAGCCACGGTTCATGCCGAGGATTGACGTGCAGCGTCGGCAGCAGCAACCCACTCAACGCATACAGCAGCAGCGCCGCGCCCAAGCCGCGCACCACCCAATGCCCGCCTGCCATGCCGATCGACAACGTGCCGGCTGCGGTACCGAGAAAGATCATCAGCAGCATCGGCCACAGGCGTTTGATCAGCCCTCTCAGATGCCCGCCGAAGGCCAGTTGCCAGACATTGGTCAACGTCGCCGGAATGATCAGCAACGCCGCAGCCTGCGACGGGGCCATAGCCAGACCGAGCAGGCCCATGGCGACGGTGGGCAGGCCGAGGCCGATCACGCCTTTGACCAGGCCGGCCATGATGAAGATGGCGATGACCAGCAATGACAGGGCAAGGCCGAGGTTCTGATAGAAATCTGCGAGTGTGTTCATGGCGCTACTGTGCGCTTTCACGGATGCGCTGAAAATCTGCCATATACTGAGGCTGCCTCTGCCAATACAAGAGGCTGTTAATTGCGTTGCGGCTGATGGCCCCTTCGCGAGCAAGCCCGCTCCCACAGTTTTGGATTCACCACTGATCCACTGTGGGAGCGGGCTTGCTCGCGAAGAGGCCCGCCCAGACACCACACAAACCAGAGGCTGCCCCGATGCACTTCGACCTCACCGACCTGCGCCTCTATCTACACATCCTCGACACCGGCAACATCACCGCCGGCGCCGCCCGCAGCCATCTTTCGCTGGCCGCCGCCAGTGCGCGCATCCGCGCCATGGAAGCCTCGCTGGGCACCGAATTCCTGCAACGCGGTCGTCGTGGCGTGAGCCCGACACCCGCTGGCAAGGCACTGGCCCACCACGCGCGCATCCTCCTGCAACAGGCCGAACGCATGCAGCAGGATCTGGCCGACTACGCGCAGGGCGTCAAAGGTCAGGTGCGACTGTTGTGCAACACCACGGCGATCACCGAATACCTGCCGGAAGTGCTCGCGGACTTTTTGCGCGAGCATCCCAACCTCGACATCGATCTGCAGGAACTGCCCAGCGCCCGCATCACCCACGCCTTGCGCCAGGGCGCAGCCGATATCGGCATCGTCTCCGATGCGGTGGACACCTCCGATTTACAGACTCAGCCCTTTCGCGATGATCCGTTAGTGCTGATCGTGCCGCGGGAACATCCACTGGCCAACGCCGCCGAAGTCAGCTTCAGCGACGCCCTGCACCATGATTTCGTCGGTCTGAGCACCGACAGCGCGCTGGCGATCTACCTCGAAGAACAGGCGCTGCACAGTGGCTCGCGCATGCAGGTGCGGATCCGCGCCGACGGTTTTGACGGGGTGATGCGCATGGTCGCCCGAGGTGCCGGCCTCGCCATCGTGCCGCTGGCTGCCCTCGAACGCGCGACGCCGCGCGGATTCAACAGCATCGCCCTCAATGAGCCATGGGCGCGCCGCACCCTGATGCTCTGTGCCCGGGATTTCAGCGCCCTGCCGGGTTACGCCAAAGCCTTGCTGCAGGCCTTGACTCCTCCCGAGGGCAAAGCGCGTTTCTGAGCAGCTTGATGTCGAGCACAGACAACTGAGCCCTGTCCGGGCGCTATAGGGTGCGACTTGGTTTCTTTGCCATCCGCCCACTGCCCGGAGTTCTCATGACCGCGACTGCCCCCATCACCGTTCTGCGCGACACCCACCCGCTGCCGGTACTCGATGCCTGCAAATGGGAAAAGCTCGAAGGTGACCCGCACACCGTCAACCTCAACGCCTACACCAGCGAAGACGGCAGCAAGATCATGGGCACCTGGATCTGCACCCCGGGCAAGTGGCGGGTCGACTATGTGAAGTGGGAGTACTGCCATTTCCAGGAAGGCTACTGCATCATCACCCCGGACGGCATGGCACCGATCCACCTGCGCGCCGGCGATATTTTCGTGGTTGAACCGGGGATGAAAGGCACCTGGGAAGTGGTCGAGACCGTGCGCAAATATTTCGTCTTCGCCTGACATGCAAAAGATCGCAGCCTTCGGCAGCTCCTACATGGGCAAGATGTACACCCTGTAGGAGCTGCCGAAGGCTGCGATCTTTTTTGCCTCACATAAAAAGCCCAGAAAACCACCTGTGGCGAGGGAGCTTGCTCCCGCTCGGCTGCGCAGCAGTCGTAACTTCAGTCAATGCGGTTTTTCTGAAGAACCGCATTGACCGGGTTTGGGTCTGCTATGCAGACCAGCGGGAGCAAGCTCCCTCGCCACACAGAATCGCACCCTGCGGCATTATTGCGGCTTGCGATAACTGTTGATAATCGCCGAGAAGTCCTTGCCGCCTTCCCCGCGCTGGCTCATCGCCTGATACAACTGCTGCGCCACCGCCCCCAGCATCACCGGTTGATGCGCCTGACGCGCCGCTTCGGTCGCCAGTCCCAGATCCTTGAGCATCAGTTCGGCACCAAACCCACCGGTATACCCGCGCGAGGCTGGCGCCGTTTCGACGATGCCCGGCCACGGGTTGTACATTTCCGAACTCCAGCAACGCCCGGTCGAACTGTTGATGATCCCGGCCAGCACCGAAGTGTCGATCCCCAGCGCATCACCCAACGCCATCGCTTCGCTGACGCCGACCATCGAGATCGCCAGCAGCAGGTTGTTGCAGATCTTGGCGATCTGTCCGGTGCCGACTTCACCGCAATGCACGATGTTGCGGCCCATCTGCGCCAGCACCGGTTGCAGGGTGGCGAACAGTTCCGGGGTGGCGCCGACCATGAAGGTCAGCGTGCCAGCGGTCGCGCCACCGGTGCCGCCGGAGACCGGTGCATCGGCCATCGCCACGCCTTGTTTGGCGGCAGCGGCGGCCACATCACGAGCAGTCTGCGGATCGATGGTGCTGCAATCCACCGCCGGCACGCCTTTGCCGATACCGGCCAGCACACCATCCTCACCGAGCCAGACGCTGCGCACATGCACCGCCGCCGGGAGCATGGTGATCACCAGTTCAGCGTCTTCGGCTGCTTCGCGGGCCGAGGCGCGGATAGTGCCGCCCAGTTGCTCCAGTTCCGCCAGCACAGTCTTGTTCAGGTCCACCAGGTTCAGCGAGTGACCGGCCTTGATCAGGTTACGCGCCATCGGCGCGCCCATGTTGCCCAGACCGATAAATGCGATTTTCATGGCAGTTCCTCAGCGCAGGTTGATGGTGGTGTTCACGCCGTCGTTGACGCTGTCGTCATCGAACCAGCGCGCCGTGACCGTTTTGGTCTGGGTGTAGAACTGCACCACTTGCTTGCCGTACGGGCCGAGGTCGCCGAGTTTCGAACCACGGGAACCGGTGAAGCTGAAGAACGGCACCGGCACTGGAATCGGGATGTTGATGCCGACCTGGCCGACGTCGATTTCACTCTGGAATTTGCGCGCTGCCGCACCGCTCTGGGTGAACAGGCCCGTGCCGTTGCCGAACGGGTTGGCGTTGACCAGCGCGATGGCCTGGTCGAGGGTGTCGACTTCCAGCACTACCAGCACCGGGCCGAAGATTTCCTGGGTGTAGATCTGCATATCGGTGGTCACGCCCGAGAACAGGGTCGGGCCGACGAAGTTGCCCTGCTCATAACCCGGCACCTTGATGTCGCGACCATCGAGTTCAAGCTTGGCGCCTTCCTTGATGCCGCTTTCGATCAGATCGAGAATCCGCGCCTTGGCTTTCTTCGAGATCACCGGGCCGACATCGGTGCCTGGCTCACTGCCGGCGTTGACCTTGAGTTTCTGCGCCAGCGCTTTCAGATCCGGCAGCCACTGCTTCGCCGCACCAACCAGCACCACCACCGAGGTGGCCATGCAACGTTGACCGGCCGCACCGAAACCGGCGCCGACCAGGGCGTTCAGCGCTTGCTCGCGATTGGCGTCCGGCAGCACCACGGCGTGGTTCTTCGCGCCCATCATCGACTGCACGCGTTTGCCGTGCTTGCCGGCCAGGTCGTAAACGTGGGTACCGACCGCCGTCGAACCGACGAACGACACCGCTTTGATGTCCTTGTGGGTGCACAGGCCATCCACCACGTCCTTTCCACCGTGCACCACGTTGAGCACGCCGGCCGGAACGCCGGCCTCGATCGCCAGTTCCACCAGGAGCATGGTCGACAGCGGATCCTGTTCCGACGGTTTGAGTACGAAGGTGTTGCCGCAGGCAATGGCCATCGGGAACATCCACAGCGGAATCATCGCCGGGAAATTGAACGGGGTGATGCCGGCGCACACGCCGATCGGCTGACGCAGGGTGTAGGTATCGACGCCACCGGCCACGTTTTCGGCGAATTCACCCATTTGCAGGGTACCGATGGAGCAGGCGTGCTCGACCACTTCCAGGCCACGGAAAATGTCGCCCTCGGCGTCGGCAATGGTCTTGCCCTGCTCGGCGCTGAGCACCACGGCGATGCGTTTGGAGTGCTCGCGGATCAGTGCCTGCAGCTTGAGCATGATGCGCATGCGCGCGCCGATCGGGGTCAGTTTCCAGGTCTGGAATGCGCGGTGCGCGGCACTGATGGCAGCATCGACTTCAGCGGCGGTGGCGAACGGAACCTTGGCCAGCACTTGCTGGGTCGCCGGGTTGACGATGTCGTGCCATTCGGTGGTCTGCGATTCGACCCACTCGCCATCGATCAGCAGCTTGACCTTCTGGACCGTGGTTTCGTTGGGCGTAAGCGATGCGTTCATGCTGGTCTCCGAAACTTGTTTTTATCGTAGGAGCCAAGGCGAAAGGGTTCGCCTTGAGATGAGGCGTGTGTCACGAATTGGTTGTCGGACTGTTTTTGGAGTATAGATGTGCAAACTTCTAATAAGAACGCACATATAAGCCCGTCCATCATGCAAAAAAACATCACCTCCCTGGGGTCGCTTAACTGGGACGACCTGAAGTTTTTCCTCGAAGTCGCCCGCACCCGCAAGGCCAGCACCGCGGCCAAACGCCTGGCGGTGGACTACACCACCGTGTCGCGGCGCATCAGTTCGCTGGAAGCGGCGTTGGGTACATTGCTGTTCGAAAAATCGCGCACCAGCGGTTTTGTCCTGACCACTGAAGGCCAGCGTTTGCTGGGCTATGCCGAGTCGATTGAAAGCACGTTGCACATGGCTTGCGAGCAAGTCTCGGGGTCCGGCGTGGCACTGTCCGGGCATGTACGCATGGGCTGCACCGAAGGTTTCGGCAGTTTTTTCATCACCCCGCAGCTGAGCCACTTCGTCGACGCCTACCCGGCGATTTCGGTGGACATCCTGCCGCTGCCGCACTTCATCAGCCTGTCCAAGCGCGAGGCCGATATCGTCATCGCTTTGGAACGCCCGGAGCACGGCCCGTACGTGTGCTGCAAACTCTGCGACTACCGCTTGCAGCTGTACGCAACCCAGGACTACCTCGATCAACACCCACCGATCCGCCGCCCGGCCGATTTGGGCAAGCATCAATTCATCAGTTATGTGGATGACCTGGCGTTCAGCTCGGAGCTGCTGTACCTGGCGAACGTGCTGCCCGGCGCCAGCGCAAACCTGCGCAGCACCAGCGTCATCGCGCAGTTCGTCGCGGCGCAGCAGGGGCGTTCACTGGCGATTCTGCCGTGCTTCCTCGCCGCGCAGGATCCGCGCCTGCTGCCGGTGCTGCCCGAGGAAATCGACATCACCCGGCAGTTCTGGATGTACTGCCGGGAGGACTTGCGGAAGTTGAAGCGAATCACCCTGTTGTGGGATTACATCCGTGAGGTGACCGAGCGTAATCAGGGTCTGCTGATGGGGCAGACCCGCGAGATGCGGTTTGCCGATTAATCGGCGCTGACCACAATCGACACCCGGCGATTCTCGGTGCGTCCGGCGGCAGTGTTGTTCGACGCCACCGGTTCGCTGCTGCCCAGTCCGCGCAGCTGGATGTTCTCTTCCTTCATGCCGACGGTGGTCAGCACTTTGGCCACACTCTTGGCACGGCGCAGTGACAATTGCTGGTTGTAGGCCTCTTTGCCCGAGGCGTCGGTATGACCGTCGACGCGCACTCGCTCAATGCCGATACCCACCAGCGCCTTGCCGATACGTTCGACGATCTCGGTGCTCTGCGCGTTCAGGCTTTCGATATCGCTGCCAAACAGCACTTTGCCCGACAGGCCGAATGCCCAACCCTCATCGGTCGGCTCGAAGCCCTGTTGTTTGAGTACAGCGATCTGCGCCGGGGTCAGGCCTATTTGCGGTGCGGTCTGGCACCCGGTCAGCGCCAGTACGGCGATCATCAGCAAGGCGGAAAACAGTCGAGCGGGAAATGTGAACACGGAATCAGCTCCTGGTTTGAAGATTGACGACCGGACTCTCCGTCCCGGCAGTGGATTGAGCGCCACGCGACAGGCGCTTGGCCTGATACATCGCCGCGTCGGCAGCATTGAGCAAGGCACCTGGCGTGGCACCATGATCGGGGAAAACGGCAATGCCGATACTGAGCGACGTCACCACACTGGTGTCACCCGGCAGCGCGATGGGCATGTCCATGCTGGCGAGAATCTTGTCGGCAATGCGTTCGGCGTCTTCGATCTTGTGCAATGGCGCGAGCAGCACGGCGAATTCATCGCCCCCCAGCCGCGCCACCAGATCCTCTTCACGCAGTTGTGCGCGCACCCGATTGGCCACCGCCACCAGCACGGCATCGCCAGCGGCGTGGCCGAAGTTATCGTTGATGCCTTTGAAGCGGTCGCTGTCGAGAAACAGCACCGCCGCCCGCTCGTTGTGCTTGCCGGCATTGCGCAAGGCGCGAATCAACCGGCCTTCGAAAAACGCCCGGTTCGGCAGGCCGGTGAGGCTGTCGTGGCTGGCCTGGTGGGCGAGGGTTTCGTTCTCGCTTTGCAGGTGGGTTTGCCAGGATTCGAGTTCATCGAGCAGGGCATTGAAGTCGTTGCCGAGGTTGTCGAGCTCGGCGATCTGCGCCGGCGGTACCCGTCGATCCAGCGCACGCTCGCTGCGGGCAGCGTGGGCCACCGCCGCGAGGCTGCGAAGAGGACCGGTAATGCTGCGTAGTTGTCGGCGCGCCAGATACAGCGCGACCCAGGCACTGATCGCAGTACAGAGGATGATTCCCGCCAGACCGCTGAGCAAAAAGCGCATGAGGCTGCCGCCGTGACCAATCAGCAGAATGCGCCCGATTTCACGATCCTGATGCAGGATCGGCAGGCTGATGGGCTTTTCCAGAATAGTGCGGGCGGCCTGCATTTCCAGTTCGGAGAACAAGCCGTTCTCGGGCCGCTGCCAGCGTGCCAGCAACTGGCCCTGCGCATCGAAAACCTGAGCATCCGCCACTTCCTCGGTGGACGCGATCAACGCCAGCGCTTCGGTAGCGGCAGCCTTGTCGTTGAACACTACCGCCGCTTCCACGGTGTAGCTGATCGAGCGCGCAATCAGGTGCAGGTTGTGATCGGCGTAGACCCGCAGCGCGAGAACGCCCAACAGGGTCAGCGACACACTGGCCATGGTCACGGCCACCAGCGCGACAATCAAATGTCCACGGCCGATGACCGAGCCCAGTGTCGGACGGGTTCTGGAACGGAACAGCTTCATGGCGCCGCCGATTTGCGACGCGACAGCTGCAGTACGCTCGGGTGGATGCGTACGCCGCTGCGGGCTACGGAGTCGAGATTGACCTCGAAGGACACCTGCTCATCGCCGACGCGCAGGCAGAACAGGCTGCCAACCGTGCACTGATCACCACCTTCGCTGATGCTCAGCACCGGATGACCGATCAATGACGTGAACAGCCGACTGCGTTCATCTGCGGTGAGTTTGCCGATATACACCGCATCGCATTCGCTGACGATGGCCGGGTTGTCGGCCAGCAGTCGACGCACGGTGACCGGCCGGCCAGTGGCTTGTGTGGTGCCTTTGAGCAGATCGTCGGTGTACTCGGTAGGGCCGACGATACACAGGCGCAACTGCGCTGGCTCGACCGGCCAACGGGCGTAGCTGAGGATGCCAAGCACGACTTGCGTCACTGACTGGGCGCGTTGTTCGGCCATGCTTGCGGGCGTCTGTGGCTGCGCAACAGCAACGCCCGTCAGCAAACAGAGCAGACCGACAAGCAATGCGTGCTTGCAGCGAACCACGCGCTCTGTCGCCCAGACTGCCACCTTCATGCAGGGATTCTCTTGGATCGTACCGAAATGATGCCGCAACGATAGCACAGCGGAGTAACACCAGCGAGACAGCGCCTTCTGACCCGCTGGTCAGTAACCGCCGCCAATCGCCAGATCTTTCATTCCCGAGCCTCGCCACCCTCCTCCAGTTCCAGCATCAATCCGCTCAGGCGTTTGACCTTGCGTTGCACGGCCTCTTCGAACACGCCTGCGCGAGGTTCGATCAGGGTGAACCAGTTTTTCGCGCGAGTGATCCCGGTGTAGATCAGTTCCTTGGTCAGCACCGGATTCAGGGCATCCGGCAGGATCAGTGCGGTGTGCGCGAACTCCGAACCCTGGGATTTGTGCACGGTCATGGCATACACCGTTTCAACGTCGTTAAGCCGACTCGGCAGCACGAAGCGCACGCCGCCCTGGCCGTCGTTACGCGGAAAGGCCACGCGCAATACCGGTTTACCGGCGTCCGGCCCTTCACGCTCGGGCAGCTTGAGCGCAATGCCGATGTCGCCGTTCATCAGGCCCAGGCCATAGTCGTTGCGGGTCATCAACACCGGACGGCCTTCGTACCATTGCTGGTCATGTTCGATCAGGCGCGCTTTGAGCAAGGCTTCGGTAATCCGCAGATTCAGCCCTTCGACACCCCAAGGGCCCTTGCGCACGGCGCACAACAACTGGAACGCGTCGAATGCCTGCAGTACGTCCCGTGCCCAGTTGATCCAGTCTGGATGCTCCAGCGGTCTGCCCGCCGGAGGGCGTTGATTGCGCAGCACGCTCAGATAGTGGCGGTAGCCCTGTGGCCCGTCGCCATGGCCTTCGAGCAACAGCCGCTCCAGCTTGTGATCATGTTCGCCCCTGAGCGGCAGGGAAAACACATCGTCGTAGTGTCCGGCCGCCAGCAACTGGCGCGCCTCATCCGGCAACTGCTGATTGACCCGCCGCGCCAGTTGACCGATGCCGCTGCCTTCACCGAAACGCCGGGAGTGGCGCAGCATCACCAGTTGCTGCGCCAGGGGATGCGAACCGTCGTTGTCTTCGTGCAAACCGCTGTTCTGCAATGACTCACCACTGACCGACTCCAGCCATTGCCGGGTCTGCGAGTTGTACCAGCCAGCCTCGGCATCGCGGCACAGATCGCCGAGCACCGCACCCGCCTCCACGGAGGCGAGCTGATCCTTGTCGCCAAGCAACACCAGACGCGCATGCGCCGGCAAGGCATCGAGCAGATTGGCCATCATTTCCAGGTCGATCATCGACGCTTCGTCGACCACCAGCACATCCAGCGGCAAGCGGTTGCCGGCATGATGACGAAAGTGTCGGGTACCGGGACGACTGCCGAGCAGACGGTGCACGGTGGTCACGTCGCAGGGGATTTTCTCGCGAACGGCTTCGGCGACCTTCAGCGACTGCACCTGCTGGCTGATGGACTCGGTCAAGCGCGCAGCGGCTTTACCGGTGGGTGCTGCCAGGCGAATCCGCAGCGGCTGACCGGCCTCCACGGCGGGTGCCTGGAGCAACGCCAACAGGCGCACCACCGTGGTGGTCTTGCCGGTACCCGGGCCACCCGTGATGATGCTGAAGGCTCCACGGGTCGCAAGGGCGCAGGCGAGTTTCTGCCAGTCGACCACCGCATCCGGCCTGACGGGGCCGAACAACTCATCAAGTCGCTGGGGCAGGTCATCGGGCGGCGTTTCACCTTGAGCCAGGCGTGTGCGCAACGCCCGGTCAATACGGCGCTCATAGGCCCAGTAGCGCCGCAGATACAGACGCTTGCCGGACAACACCAAAGGTCGCTGCTGCGCGGCCTCGCTGGTGTCCGCCGCCAGCGCAACCAGAGAACTGCTCGCCAACGCCTTGCACCAATGGCGGCCGTCCAGTGTTTCGAGCAACTGTGAAGGCAGCAGCAATACGCCACTCTGCACATCGCCTTCGGGTGGCAGCGACAGCGCGAAATCCGGGGCCTTGAGGGTTTCGAACAGATCCAGACACACATGCCCGTGCCCCAACTGATGGCTGGTCAGCGCGGCGGCGAGCAACACCAGCGGATCAGACTCGGGCGCGAGCTCGTGCAGAAAGGCCACGAAGGCCTTGTCCAGCGACCGCAGCCAGCCTCGCTCGACCCAGCGATCCAGCAACAGCAGTAGATCTGCAGCACTCGTCAGCGGCGCCAGGCTCGACGCGTGGTCGATACCCGATGACAGATCGGCGAATGTACGATTCATAGCAGGACTCCCTGTTCCCATGCGGGCTCGGCCTTGGGTTCCGGCTTGCCCTGGAACAGACGATCCAGCCGCTCGATCAGTTCACGCGGCGGGCGCGCGAAATACACGCCGCGACTGTCAGCCCGGGTTCCCCGCAGGAACACATACAACGCACCGCCGACATGTCGGTCGTAATCGTAGTCGGGCAGCCGCGCCTTCAATTGCCGATGCAATGCCAACAGGTACAGCACGTATTGCAGGTCGTAACGGTTGTCGAGGATCGACCGTTCCATGGCTTGCTCGGTATAGGCCGCATCGTCGACGCCCAGCCAGTTGGATTTGTAGTCAGCGACGTAATAGCGCCCCTCGTGTTCGAAAGTCAGGTCGATGAAGCCCTTGAACATGCCGTTGAGTTGTACCGGCTCGGCGGCCACCCGGGCCACACCGTTGTGGGTGTACTGGCGCACCCACTCATCGAGCTTGAGAACATCGACCTTGTGGCTGGCGAACCAGAACTCCATCTCGACGCGGTACTGTTTCAGTTGCTCAAGCACGACCGGAGGCTGTCCGCTACCAGTCGGCAACGGGGACTTGAGCAGGTGATGCAGCCAGTCACTCAGAGTGGTGATCCAGCCTTCCCAGCCGCGCAGGTTGCAGCGTCGGCCAATCGCATCCTTGATCGACTCGTAGGGAACGGCAAAACCTTCATCGCCAGCCCACTCCAGCAAACCGTGAAGAAAGGTGCCCGGGTTGGGTCCACGGGGGAACCGATGGATATCGGCGCCGCCGGCCACGATATCTCGCGGCGCATCTGGATCGAGACGCTCATCATCAAACAGTTTTTGCGCTTGCGGACTGTCTGGCGCCTCATCACTGCCGACACTCAACACATCACTGA
Organism: Pseudomonas sp. RSB 5.4; assembly: GCF_037126175.1. Taxonomy (NCBI): domain Bacteria; kingdom Pseudomonadati; phylum Pseudomonadota; class Gammaproteobacteria; order Pseudomonadales; family Pseudomonadaceae; genus Pseudomonas; species Pseudomonas sp. RSB 5.4. The sequence goes on along the minus strand of NZ_CP146986.1, from coordinate 5,396,616 downwards.
TGCGCAAGGCACTGTAGGAGGCAATCCACCAGTTCTCGCTGGCCTTGCGCTTCGGTACCAATGTGGTACTGAGGACCGCTTCATTGCGCTCGGGACGATAAGTTTCCTGCCTGGCCTGCGGCATTTCACCCAGGTTTATTGCCGGACAGTCTTGCTGCAGATCCAGCAACCAACGGCTCAAGCCGGTTGATTCATCCAGCCTTGCACCGCCACCCAGCAGATAGCCAAGCGCCGAAAGATGAAGCACCGAACTGTTGTTATTACCGCGTTTGAGGTCCGTTACACCCAGCCAGCATGCATGTTGTGCGCGAGTCAGGGCGACGTAGAGCAGTCGCAGATCTTCGGCCAGACGCTCATCGTCTGCCAGGGCGATCAACTCGGCAGTCGGTTTCAGCGTCACCTGAGCCTTGCCCGAGGCATCGTGGTAATGCAACGGCAAGCGACTGCCATCCACCGGTTTTGCCGAGCAGATGAAGGGCAGGAAAACCAATGGATACTCAAGCCCTTTCGATTTGTGGATGGTCACTACCTTGACCAGTTGCTCGTCGCTCTCCAAACGTAATATCTGCTCTTCACCGGCCTGACCTGACAACGCCAGAAGTTCGGCCAGATGACGAATCAGCGCTTGCTCGCCATCGAGCTCCGCTGCGGCCTGCTGCATCAGCTCCGACAGGTGCAAGAGATTGGTCAGCACCCGCTCGCCATCACTGCGTGCAATCAGGGTCTGCGGCAAGTGAAAGTCGTGCAGCAGACGCCGCAACATCGGCAACACGCCTTGCTTGCGCCACAGCTCGCGATAACCACGGAACTGCATGACCCGGGCTTCCCAGACCAACTCGTCCTGATTCAGTCGCTCCAGTTCAGCCAGAGGCAGATTGAGCGTGATGCAGGCCAGCGCGGCCTTCAGTGAACGCTCGACATCCGGCTCGGCGCAGGCCTTGAGCCAGGACAGCAGATCGTGCGCCTCCTGGGCGGCGAAGACCGAGTCCTTGTCAGACAGATAAACGCTGCGCACCCCACGGGCAGCAAGCTCTGCGCGTACCGCCTGAGCCTCTTTGCCGTCGCGCACCAGAATCGCGATATCGGAAGGCCGCAAGCCCCGGAAGACCTTACCTTCCTGAACGAATCCCGCGGCACCGGTTTGCCCGCCATTGAGCAACGCCGTGATCTCACTGGCACAGGCCGCCGCCAACTGCTGGCGATAGACCGCGCCGGACAGGGGCTGAACGGTGGACAACTGCCAGACATTCAGCGCTGCGACATCTAGCCCGGCGATCTGCAATCGCTCTTTGCGTCCCTGAGACTCAACCGGCTGAAAGGGAACCGGGTTTTCCCCGGTTTTTTCCCGAAACAAAAACGCGCCGCGTCCCAGATCACGGGATTCGGCGCGTTCGAATACATGGTTGACCGCACTCACCATGCCATGGCTGGAACGGAAATTGGTACCCAGCGTATGCAGGCGGCCGGTGGTGGCCTGACGCGCACGCAGGTAGGTGTAGATATCGGCGCCACGGAACGCGTAAATCGCCTGTTTGGGGTCGCCGATCAGGAACAGACCGGTGTCCGGACTGTTGTCTTCAATGCGGTAGATGCTCTCGAAGATCCGATATTGCACCGGGTCGGTGTCCTGAAACTCATCGATCAGGGCAACCGGAAACTGTTCGCGGATTACCGCTGCCAAGCGCTCGCCGCTGTCGGATTGCAGCGCAGCATCGAGGCGCAACAGCATATCGTCGAAGCCCATTTCTGCGCGACGACGCTTCTCTTCCTCAAAGCGTGCACCCACCCATCTCGCCGCATGCTGCAATACAGCAGCATCGGGGGTCGGCAATGCGTCGAGGCTCGCCTTGAGCCCCGGCATCGCGTCCAGAGCAGGATGACTCGGTGCCTGGCCCTTCCAGGCTTCGGCCATCCCGTCCGGGGTCAATCGGGTGAAGCCGGTGCCGATATCCAGTTGCTCCATGGCCTCGTCTTCAGCCCAGGCCTTGAGCTTTTCGAACCAGGGCTCAAAGTAGCGCGCCTGCATCTTGCGCCCGTCGACGGCTTTGCTCGCCACGCCCTCGTGACAGATCACCAGCAGTTCATCTGCCCACTGCCGCCAAGGCATCTTCAGCTCGAGCAACGCGGCACGCCGTTCTTGCAGACACTCTTCGATCAACTGCGCAGGTGCCTTGCCTTCGTCGCTGTCGCGCTCACTGCCAAACAGACCTCGCACTCGCGGCAACAGCGCTGCCGGCCCGCCCCAGTTTCCGCGAACCCAATTCAGCGCGTCGCCCTGCATCGGGTAACAGAACAGTCGCCAATAATCGCGCAGCACTTCGCCAAGCAGATCGCTGTGATCGGTTTCCAGGGACTGGGTAAACAGGCTGCCGCTGTCGAACGCATGTTCGCGCAGCATGCGCTGGCACCAACTGTGAATGGTCGAGACGGCCGCTTCATCCATCCATTGTGCGGCGATGTCCAGGCGATTGGCGCAGCCGGGCCATTGTGACGGATCAAACTGTTCACGCAGTTCGGCGATCAGTCCGTCCGGTGCCGGGGTTTCTTCGCGAAAAAAGCGCGCCGCCTCAGCCAGTCGCGTACGGATTCGTTCACGCAACTCTTTGGTGGCGGCATCGGTGAATGTCACCACAAGAATCTGCGGTGGCAATAGTTCTCGCCCGAAGCCGTTCGACTCGCCGCCGTGCCCAAGGATGAGACGCAGATAGAGAGCAGAAATGGTGAAGGTCTTGCCGGTGCCGGCACTGGCTTCGATGAGTTGACTGCCGTGCAGCGGGAATGCCAGGGCCAGCGGTGTCCTGGTGCTCATGTGCGTGCTCCATCGCTGTTCAAGGAACGCCACGGCGCTTCATACAAGGGGCGATACAACGCGTCGCACCAACCGGAAAAAGTTTCGTCCGCCATCAACGCATCAAAGTCAGCGAATTGTCGGGAGAGCGCAGGGCTCTCGCGGCGTTCACCTTCGCTGTTCTGGCCGTCACCTTCGTAGGCTTTACGGGCAGCAGCCTCGGCCTTGAGCGGGTCAGTCTGAGTAAGCCAGGCGAAGGCCGTTTTTACCGCAATCGGCAATGGCTGGCGCATGCCGGCCTGCCAGGCTAGCAGCAGATCACCAAGGAAACGAACCGCTCTATCCTGCTCCATAGGATCAAGCAGAAGGGTATCGTCACTCGCCACTAACGCGGTGGTCAGCAAGAGTCCGCTGGCGCAGGCTACCAAGTGATTGACCCAAGGCTTGGTCAAGCGATGCCATTTTCGACTTTTGATCGAGCCGATGCTGTTGGGGATGGTCGTGACTGATAATACTCCACCGTCAGCGCGTTGATGCAAACCGGCGAGCCAACCATCAACACGCACGCCCTGTAACTCAAGATTGATCGGTATCGCACTGGTCAATGGCGTCGGCCACAAAGCCAGTAGTTGTTGGTAACGCTGCAGCAAATCCGGCAACGGCTCGATCAACTCCCTCTGGAGACATTCCCCGAAACCGGACATGGGCAGCAATCCACTGTTCTGCAAACGCCGCGCCTGATCTTCGAGCGCTCGATCAATATTGTCCGGCTGCCGGAGTGCGGCATCGAGCAGACTGTCGCTGAGCATGTAGCGCTGCAGTGCGTCCAGCACAAAAGGTTCTTCGTCAGCCAGGGGCGCCTCGGCGGCCTCGAAATACACTTTGAGTCGCTGAGTGAAAAAGTGCCGGACCGGGTTACGCAAGAAATCCTGTAGAAGGGGCAGACTCAGTGGCTCTTCCTGAACATGAGGCGCGAGTAGCTCGGCCTCATGCAGCGGCTCATGGCTCTGGTGCAAAACCTGCCACTCGCGGGCATAGCTGAATAGCTGATCGCCTTCATGGAAATAGCGCGAGCTGAACGGTTGCAGCGGATGCTCCTCGGTCATGGCACTCAACAGATCCTGATGCTCGTCGATGAGCCGCCAGCCACTGGCGAGGTGGTCACGCAACTGGCCGATCAATACCGAAGCTGGCCGCTCACTGTTGTCACGGATGCTGCGCCCGACCCAACTGATGTACAGCTGACAGCGCGCAGACAGCAGCGCTTCAAGCAACAGATAACGATCATCCTCGCGCCGGGAGCGGTCCCCGGGCCGGTAGTCGCTGCCCATGAGGTCGAAGTCCAGTGGCGGTTGCGCCCGAGGGTAATCGCCATCGTTCATCCCCAGCAAACAGACAAGCTTGAAAGGGATCGCACGCATGGGCATCAGCGTGCAAAAGTTTACTGCGCCGGCAAGAAAACGCTGGGACAGGCGCCCCTGATCCAGTCCCGCGAGCCAGGCTTCTCGAACCACCGTCAACGGCAATTCTTCTACCAATCCCACAGATTCACAGGTCTGCAGCCAGGTCTCGCGCAGCTCCTCAAGTTGCGTGAGCAGATAATCGTCGTGCTCGTTGCTGGCCTTGAAGAACAGCTGCATCAGCACTTGCAGTCGCTGTCCCCACACCTTGGGTTGAGCAGCCTGAGTGAGCTCGTGATGGGCCAGCTCCAAGGCATCCAGCAGCGCAACCAATGGCCCGATCAACGCGGCATCCAGACCACCGATTTCATCGTAGGGTTCTATACCTGCGCAGGCATTGGAACTGCCGACCGCGTACCCGAGCAACATTCGACGCAGGCCGAAATGCCAGCTGTTTTGCTCCAGCTCATCCGGCAAGCCCAGTCCGGCACGCTGCTCGGCGTTCATTCCCCAGCGCACTCCCGCCCCTTCGATCCAGCGATGCAGAGTCGGCAAGTCGCGCTCCTGCACGCCAAAACGAGCACGTAATGCGGGAACATCGAGCAGGTCGAGGATCTCACTGACCGGAAAACGACTATCCGGCAACTTGAGCAGATGTTCGACCGCAATCAGCAATGGGTCGCGGCCGCGCTGGCCCTGGTCGGCCAGGGTAAATGGAATGAAGCGTGAATCATGCCGATCCAGTTGGCCAAACACCGCCCGGATATGCGGCGCATAGCTGTCGATGTCGGGCACCATCACGATTACATCCCGTGGACGCAGATCCGGATTGGCACTGAAGCGTGCGAGTAACTGGTCGTGGAGAATCTCCACTTCGCGTTGTGCACTGTGGGCTATGTGAAAACGGATCGACTCATCCTGCGTCAGGTCGACGGCGGGCCAGCGCTCACGCGTTTCATTGAGTGGCCGCAACTCGAGGATATCGTCCTGAAGTTGGTTGAGCAGGCTTTGCGGCTGCGCTTCGCTGAACAGGTCGATGCGTCCGTCACGGAATGCCGCACGATAGCTGTTGGGGTCATCATAACTGTCGAGCAGATTAATATAGTCGCGACCTTGTTTACCCCAGGCGGCGAGCAGCGGATGAGCGTGTTGGTGCAGCGCTTCAGGATCGAGCGCGACCGGCATGCCGGTCTTGCGACTCTGACGCTTGTATTGATGGCGCAGCAGATCCTTGTCGGCGACGATATCGGCCCAGTGATGTCGACAAGGGTTGTGCACACACAACAGCACCTGGCTGAAACGTGCAAGCCCGGCCAATGCTTCAAGCACCTGGGCCGGCAATGATGAGATGCCAAACACAATCACTCTCGAGGGTAGCCCTGCAGGTGCATGCTCAAGAGAGTTTATGCGCTCGATAAACCGCTGGTGAACGCCGGCCCGGCTCTGAGCCATACCCTGCTCACCGACATCCACCAGCAGCGCACGCCACAATTCAGCCTGCCAGCAACTGACCGGGGGCAATGGCTTTACCTCACCTCTGACATTGCGTAGCTGGTGCCGACCTACGGCCCAATCCTCAAGCCAGTCGGCTCGATACACTTGATACTGGTCAAATAGGTCTGCCAGGCGTTCGGACAACTGGTAGCGTTTACGCAAATCGGTGTCATGGGTGAGGAAGCGTTGTAGCGGCTCGAAATGGGGGCGCTCAATAACTTGCGGCAACAGACGCATCAGCCGCCAGGTCAATGGGGCTTTGTCGAGCAGAGACTTTGCCGGAATTTCTTCGCGGCCCAGCACCATACGGTAGAGCTGCCACATGAAACTGCCGGGGAGCTGCACATCGATCGCAGCGGCTATCCCGCAACCACCGAGGTCGTCCCCTTCAGGGTCTTCCGCCAAGGCCAGCTTGAGCCATTGGGCGATACCGTTGCTCTGCACCAGAGCGATTTCGTTCTCCAAGGGCGCCAATGGATAGCGCCGCATAATGCTGACCACCAGGCTGCGCAGTTCGTCCAGACTATTGCTCTGAACCACCATGAATGCAGCATTGAGGGACGAGGCGTCCGGCATAAAAGCTTCCTTGGAAAAGTACAAAAGCCAGGGCAGAACCTTAGCACTGTCGGCAGGTTGTGACAGCCAGAAGGGTCTACCGCGTGCTGTAAGAACTTTCCTGCAGGCAAAACAAAACCCCAACTGCTTTCGCAATTGGGGTTTCGGAATTTAATCTTGACGATGACCTACTCTCACATGGGGAAACCCCACACTACCATCGGCGATGCATCGTTTCACTTCTGAGTTCGGGATGGGATCAGGTGGTTCCAACGCTCTATGGTCGTCAAGAAATTCGGGTACTGACTCGTGACCGGTTGGCCTCGCTTCAGCAAATCGGGTATGTGATACAGGTGTTTGTGAGCATCGCGAACTTTCGGTTCATTGCGTCTTCACACACCGCAATCTGGTCTCTTTCGAGCATTCAGATTGCTTGGGTGTTATATGGTCAAGCCTCACGGGCAATTAGTATTGGTTAGCTCAACGCCTCACAGCGCTTACACACCCAACCTATCAACGTCGTAGTCTTCGACGGCCCTTCAGGGAACTCAAGGTTCCAGTGAGATCTCATCTTGAGGCAAGTTTCCCGCTTAGATGCTTTCAGCGGTTATCTTTCCCGAACATAGCTACCCGGCAATGCCACTGGCGTGACAACCGGAACACCAGAGGTTCGTCCACTCCGGTCCTCTCGTACTAGGAGCAGCCCCTCTCAAATCTCAAACGTCCACGGCAGATAGGGACCGAACTGTCTCACGACGTTCTAAACCCAGCTCGCGTACCACTTTAAATGGCGAACAGCCATACCCTTGGGACCGGCTTCAGCCCCAGGATGTGATGAGCCGACATCGAGGTGCCAAACACCGCCGTCGATATGAACTCTTGGGCGGTATCAGCCTGTTATCCCCGGAGTACCTTTTATCCGTTGAGCGATGGCCCTTCCATACAGAACCACCGGATCACTAAGACCTACTTTCGTACCTGCTCGACGTGTCTGTCTCGCAGTCAAGCGCGCTTTTGCCTTTATACTCTACGACCGATTTCCGACCGGTCTGAGCGCACCTTCGTACTCCTCCGTTACTCTTTAGGAGGAGACCGCCCCAGTCAAACTACCCACCATACACTGTCCTCGATCCGGATAACGGACCTGAGTTAGAACCTCAAAGTTGCCAGGGTGGTATTTCAAGGATGGCTCCACGCGAACTGGCGTCCACGCTTCAAAGCCTCCCACCTATCCTACACAAGCAAATTCAAAGTCCAGTGCAAAGCTATAGTAAAGGTTCACGGGGTCTTTCCGTCTAGCCGCGGATACACTGCATCTTCACAGCGATTTCAATTTCACTGAGTCTCGGGTGGAGACAGCGCCGCCATCGTTACGCCATTCGTGCAGGTCGGAACTTACCCGACAAGGAATTTCGCTACCTTAGGACCGTTATAGTTACGGCCGCCGTTTACCGGGGCTTCGATCAAGAGCTTCGCGTTAGCTAACCCCATCAATTAACCTTCCGGCACCGGGCAGGCGTCACACCCTATACGTCCACTTTCGTGTTTGCAGAGTGCTGTGTTTTTAATAAACAGTCGCAGCGGCCTGGTATCTTCGACCGGCATGAGCTTACGGAGCAAGTCCTTCACCCTCACCGGCGCACCTTCTCCCGAAGTTACGGTGCCATTTTGCCTAGTTCCTTCACCCGAGTTCTCTCAAGCGCCTTGGTATTCTCTACCCAACCACCTGTGTCGGTTTGGGGTACGGTTCCTGGTTACCTGAAGCTTAGAAGCTTTTCTTGGAAGCATGGCATCAACCACTTCGTCACCCAAAGGGTAACTCGTCATCAGCTCTCGGCCTTAAGATCCCGGATTTACCTAAGATCTCAGCCTACCACCTTAAACTTGGACAACCAACGCCAAGCTGGCCTAGCCTTCTCCGTCCCTCCATCGCAATAACCAGAAGTACAGGAATATTAACCTGTTTTCCATCGACTACGCTTTTCAGCCTCGCCTTAGGGACCGACTAACCCTGCGTCGATTAACGTTGCGCAGGAAACCTTGGTCTTTCGGCGTGGGTGTTTTTCACACCCATTGTCGTTACTCATGTCAGCATTCGCACTTCTGATACCTCCAGCAAGCTTCTCAACTCACCTTCACAGGCTTACAGAACGCTCCTCTACCGCATCACTTGCGTGATACCCGTAGCTTCGGTGTATGGTTTGAGCCCCGTTACATCTTCCGCGCAGGCCGACTCGACTAGTGAGCTATTACGCTTTCTTTAAAGGGTGGCTGCTTCTAAGCCAACCTCCTAGCTGTCTAAGCCTTCCCACATCGTTTCCCACTTAACCATAACTTTGGGACCTTAGCTGACGGTCTGGGTTGTTTCCCTTTTCACGACGGACGTTAGCACCCGCCGTGTGTCTCCCATGCTCGGCACTTGTAGGTATTCGGAGTTTGCATCGGTTTGGTAAGTCGGGATGACCCCCTAGCCGAAACAGTGCTCTACCCCCTACAGTGATACATGAGGCGCTACCTAAATAGCTTTCGAGGAGAACCAGCTATCTCCGAGCTTGATTAGCCTTTCACTCCGATCCACAGGTCATCCGCTAACTTTTCAACGGTAGTCGGTTCGGTCCTCCAGTCAGTGTTACCTAACCTTCAACCTGCCCATGGATAGATCGCCCGGTTTCGGGTCTATTCCCAGCGACTAGACGCCCTATTAAGACTCGCTTTCGCTACGCCTCCCCTATTCGGTTAAGCTCGCCACTGAAAATAAGTCGCTGACCCATTATACAAAAGGTACGCAGTCACCCAACAAAGTGGGCTCCCACTGCTTGTACGCATACGGTTTCAGGATCTATTTCACTCCCCTCTCCGGGGTTCTTTTCGCCTTTCCCTCACGGTACTAGTTCACTATCGGTCAGTCAGTAGTATTTAGCCTTGGAGGATGGTCCCCCCATATTCAGACAAAGTTTCTCGTGCTCCGTCCTACTCGATTTCATGACCAAGAGATTTTCGCGTACAGGGCTATCACCCACTATGGCCGCACTTTCCAGAGCGTTCCGCTAATCTCAAAGCCACTTAAGGGCTAGTCCCCGTTCGCTCGCCACTACTAAGGGAATCTCGGTTGATTTCTTTTCCTCAGGGTACTTAGATGTTTCAGTTCCCCTGGTTCGCCTCTTGCACCTATGTATTCAGTACAAGATAACCATCTTATGATGGCTGGGTTCCCCCATTCAGACATCTCCGGATCAAAGTCTGTTTGCCGACTCCCCGAAGCTTTTCGCAGGCTACCACGTCTTTCATCGCCTCTGACTGCCAAGGCATCCACCGTATGCGCTTCTTCACTTGACCATATAACCCCAAGCAATCTGGTTATACTGTGAAGACGACATTCGCCGAAAATTCGCAAAACTCTTAAGAGTCACTCACAAATTTTACCTTAGCCTGATCCGTTACCAGTGAAAGTAACGTTCAGTCTATCTTTCTATCACATACCCAAATTTTTAAAGAACGATCTAATCAAAGACTAGAAATCAATATTCACACCGGAATATTCATTTCTAAACTCTAACAAGCAGAAGCAGTTAATGGTGGAGCCAAGCGGGATCGAACCGCTGACCTCCTGCGTGCAAGGCAGGCGCTCTCCCAGCTGAGCTATGGCCCCATACAAAATTGGTGGGTCTGGGCAGATTCGAACTGCCGACCTCACCCTTATCAGGGGTGCGCTCTAACCAACTGAGCTACAGACCCAATTTCGAGCGCGTAACTGATTAGCTAAGAGCTATCAGCTTGGAGCTTAAAGCTGCTTCTATCGTCTTCTTCAATGAATCAAGCAATTCGTGTGGGAACTTATGGAGCAGCTGATGTCGTCGATTAAGGAGGTGATCCAGCCGCAGGTTCCCCTACGGCTACCTTGTTACGACTTCACCCCAGTCATGAATCACACCGTGGTAACCGTCCTCCCGAAGGTTAGACTAGCTACTTCTGGTGCAACCCACTCCCATGGTGTGACGGGCGGTGTGTACAAGGCCCGGGAACGTATTCACCGCGACATTCTGATTCGCGATTACTAGCGATTCCGACTTCACGCAGTCGAGTTGCAGACTGCGATCCGGACTACGATCGGTTTTGTGGGATTAGCTCCACCTCGCGGCTTGGCAACCCTCTGTACCGACCATTGTAGCACGTGTGTAGCCCAGGCCGTAAGGGCCATGATGACTTGACGTCATCCCCACCTTCCTCCGGTTTGTCACCGGCAGTCTCCTTAGAGTGCCCACCATAACGTGCTGGTAACTAAGGACAAGGGTTGCGCTCGTTACGGGACTTAACCCAACATCTCACGACACGAGCTGACGACAGCCATGCAGCACCTGTCTCAATGTTCCCGAAGGCACCAATCCATCTCTGGAAAGTTCATTGGATGTCAAGGCCTGGTAAGGTTCTTCGCGTTGCTTCGAATTAAACCACATGCTCCACCGCTTGTGCGGGCCCCCGTCAATTCATTTGAGTTTTAACCTTGCGGCCGTACTCCCCAGGCGGTCAACTTAATGCGTTAGCTGCGCCACTAAGAGCTCAAGGCTCCCAACGGCTAGTTGACATCGTTTACGGCGTGGACTACCAGGGTATCTAATCCTGTTTGCTCCCCACGCTTTCGCACCTCAGTGTCAGTATCAGTCCAGGTGGTCGCCTTCGCCACTGGTGTTCCTTCCTATATCTACGCATTTCACCGCTACACAGGAAATTCCACCACCCTCTACCATACTCTAGCTTGCCAGTTTTGGATGCAGTTCCCAGGTTGAGCCCGGGGATTTCACATCCAACTTAACAAACCACCTACGCGCGCTTTACGCCCAGTAATTCCGATTAACGCTTGCACCCTCTGTATTACCGCGGCTGCTGGCACAGAGTTAGCCGGTGCTTATTCTGTCGGTAACGTCAAAATTGCAGAGTATTAATCTACAACCCTTCCTCCCAACTTAAAGTGCTTTACAATCCGAAGACCTTCTTCACACACGCGGCATGGCTGGATCAGGCTTTCGCCCATTGTCCAATATTCCCCACTGCTGCCTCCCGTAGGAGTCTGGACCGTGTCTCAGTTCCAGTGTGACTGATCATCCTCTCAGACCAGTTACGGATCGTCGCCTTGGTGAGCCATTACCTCACCAACTAGCTAATCCGACCTAGGCTCATCTGATAGCGCAAGGCCCGAAGGTCCCCTGCTTTCTCCCGTAGGACGTATGCGGTATTAGCGTTCCTTTCGAAACGTTGTCCCCCACTACCAGGCAGATTCCTAGGCATTACTCACCCGTCCGCCGCTGAATCCAGGAGCAAGCTCCTTTCATCCGCTCGACTTGCATGTGTTAGGCCTGCCGCCAGCGTTCAATCTGAGCCATGATCAAACTCTTCAGTTCAAACATCTTTGGGTTTTTAAGAAACCCTAAACTTGGCTCAGCAATCGTTGGTTACATCTTTGATTTCTCGCGGAGTAACTTGTGATGCTGATAATCTTGTTGACTATCAGTCTGACTCCACAAGCACCCACACGAATTGCTTGATTCAGTTGTTAAAGAGCGGTTGGTTAAGATCTTTCATCTCAACCGAGGCGCGCATTCTACAGCAGCCTCATTTGCTGTCAAGTGATTATTTTCAGAAGTTTTCGAAGATTTCTTCAACAACTTCAACCACTTGCGCTTCCGATCTCTCGTTAGCGGGAGGCGAATTCTACAGCGTTACACGCTGCTGTCAACACCTCTTTTTCTCCGCTTTCGACCGAGAAGATCGAACCGTTAAAAGAGCCAAACATCACCGCTCTTTCAACTCCTTCCAGGCTTCGATGAACTGAAGCAACCCGCTGTCGAAAACTGCGCAACTCATTGAATCTCAAGGAGTTTTCCGTTTCGACTGCGCCGGAAGTGGGGCGAATTATAGACTTCCAGAATCTGCCGTCAACCGCTTTTTTTCACATTTCTGTCATATCGGTCAAAAAACCCCGAAAACACGAAGGCCGACCTCTAGAGGTCGGCCTTCGTCATGCCTTCTACTTACAAGCTAGGGAACGCGAATTGCGAAGCTTCATGGCTCGCACGTTGCGGCCAGCGCTGAGTGATGGCCTTGCGACGCGTGTAAAAGCGCACACCATCCGGGCCATAGGCATGCAAGTCGCCGAACAGCGAACGCTTCCAGCCGCCGAAGCTATGGTAGGCAACCGGTACCGGCAGCGGTACGTTGACGCCGACCATGCCGACTTCGATCTCGTCGCAGAACAGACGCGCCGCTTCACCGTCACGGGTAAAGATGCAGGTGCCGTTGCCGTATTCGTGATCGTTGATCAGCTTCATCGCTTCTTCCAGGCTGTTGACCCGGACCACGCACAACACCGGCCCGAAGATCTCTTCCTTATAGATGCGCATCTCAGGGGTGACGTTGTCGAACAGGCAGCCGCCGAGGAAGAAGCCCTCTTCATGACCCGAAATGCTCAAGCCACGACCATCGACCACCAGGGTTGCGCCCGCTGCCACGCCGTCATCGACATAACCGCTGACCTTGTCCCGCGCTTGACCGGTTACCAGTGGCCCCATGTCCAGGCCACACGAAGTGCCGGCACCGATTTTCAGTGCCTTGATCTGCGGGACCAGTTTCGCCACCAGCGCATCCGCCACCTGATCACCGACACACACCGCGACCGAAATCGCCATGCAGCGCTCACCGCAAGAACCATACGCTGCGCCCATCAGCGCGCTGACCGCGTTGTCCAGATCCGCATCCGGCATCAGTACCGCATGGTTCTTCGCCCCGCCCAGTGCCTGAACGCGTTTGCCGCGCTTGGTGCCTTCGGCGTAGATGTACTCAGCAATCGGCGTCGAGCCGACGAAGCTCAATGCTTTGACTTCCGGCGCTTCGATCAGCGCGTCCACTGCAGTCTTGTCGCCATGCACCACGCTCAGCACGCCTTTCGGCAGACCGGCCTCGATCAGCAATTGAGCGATCAGCAGCGTCGAGCTTGGGTCACGCTCGGACGGCTTGAGAATGAAGCAGTTACCACAGACGATCGCCAGTGGGTACATCCACAGTGGGACCATCGCCGGGAAGTTGAATGGCGTGATGCCAGCAACCACGCCCAGTGGCTGGAAGTCCGACCAGGCGTCGATGTTAGGGCCGACGTTGCGGCTGTACTCGCCCTTGAGAATTTCCGGGGCGGCGCAGGCGAACTCGACGTTCTCGATACCGCGCTTCAGTTCACCGGCAGCGTCTTCGAGGGTCTTGCCGTGTTCTTCGCTGATCAATTGCGAGATGCGCGCTTCGTTCTGCTCCAGCAGTTGCTTGAAACGGAACATCACTTGAGCACGTTTGGCCGGAGGGGTGTTGCGCCATGCCGGGAATGCAGCCTTGGCAGCGTCGATCGCGTGTTGAATGGTTTCGCGGGTGGCCAGCGGCAGCTTGTGGATCGCCTGACCGGTGGACGGGTTGAATACATCAACCGCGCGACCGTTCTCGGTCACCAGTTCGCCATTGATCAAATGCGGGATAACGCTCATCGAAAACTCCTGAATTCTTGTGTACAGACGCCCGCATGGGGCGCCTGTTATTCGCAGGTATATATAGAGGGAAAAATCAGTCGAGCTTGTTCAGCACTTCGCCAACCGCGTCGAACAGACGATCGAGGTCTTGCGGCTTGCTGTTGAAGGTTGGGCCGAACTGCAGGGTGTCGCCGCCGAAGCGCACGTAGAACCCGGCTTTCCACAGGGCCATGCCGGCTTCGAATGGACGCACGATGGCATCGCCGTCACGGGCTGCGATCTGGATCGCACCGGCCAGGCCGTAGTTACGGATGTCGATGACGTTTTTCGAACCTTTCAGGCCATGCAGCGCGTTTTCGAAATGCGGCGCGACTGCGGCCACGCTCTGCACCAGGTTTTCCTTTTGCAGCAGGTCGAGTGCCGCCAGGCCAGCGGCGCACGCCACCGGGTGGGCCGAGTAGGTGTAGCCGTGGGGGAATTCCACCGCGTATTCCGGAGTCGGCTGATTCATGAAGGTCTGGTAGATCTCGGAGCTGGCAATCACTGCGCCCATCGGGATCGCGCCGTTGGTGACTTGCTTGGCGATGCACATCAGATCCGGGGTCACGCCAAAGCTCTCGGCGCCGAACATCGAACCGGTGCGGCCGAAGCCGGTAATCACTTCGTCGAATACCAGCAGGATGTTGTGCTGATCACAGATCTCGCGCAGACGCTTCAGGTAACCCTGAGGCGGAACCAGCACACCAGCGGAACCGGCCATCGGCTCAACGAAAACCGCCGCGATGTTCGACGCGTCGTGCAGTTCGATCAACTTCAGCAGTTCATCGGCGAGGGCGATACCGCCCTGCTCCGGCATGCCACGGGAGAATGCGTTGCTGGCCAGCAGCGTGTGCGGCAGGTGATCGACGTCCATCATCGCCTGGCCGAACAGCTTGCGGTTGCCGTTGACGCCGCCGAGGCTGGTGCCGGCGATGTTCACGCCGTGATAGCCACGGGCACGGCCGATCATTTTGGTCTTGGTCGACTGACCTTTCAGGCGCCAGTAGGCACGGACCATTTTCACCGCGGTGTCGGCGCATTCGGAGCCGGAGTCGGTGAAGAACACATGGTTCAGGTTGCCCGGGGTCAGGTCAGTGATTTTCTCGGCCAACTGGAACGACAACGGGTGGCCGTACTGGAAGCCTGGCGAGTAATCGAGGGTGCCCAGTTGCTTGGAAACCGCTTCCTGGATTTCCTTGCGGGTGTGCCCGGCGCCGCAGGTCCACAGACCGGACAGCGAATCGTAGATCTTGCGGCCCTTGTCATCGAACAGCCAGCTGCCTTCGGCACCAACGATCAGACGCGGATCGCGCTGGAAGTTGCGGTTGGCGGTGTACGGCATCCAGTGCGCGTCCAGCTTCAGTTGGCTGGCCAGTGGCGACGGCGCGTTTTCAGGCATGTTCATCGGGCAAAACCTCGCAGGGCATAAGCATCAGGGAGATAAAAAGCGTTGTTGCAGCTAAATTGCCACGCAGATAAAGTCGGTGAAATCCAACTTTTCTAACCTTCAGTTAGAAGCCTGCTAAACAATGAGAACAACAGCATGAGCAGTCGCCGCCCCGATCCGCTGGCCCAGGTCAGTGATTTTGATATACGTCTGCTGCGAATTTTTCGTAGCGTGGTGGAATGCGGCGGCTTCTCGGCGGCGGAAACCGTGCTCGGCATCGGACGCTCGGCGATCAGCCAGCAGATGAGCGATCTCGAACAGCGCCTTGGCCTGCGTTTGTGCCAGCGCGGTCGCGCCGGGTTTTCGCTGACTGAAGAGGGCCGCGAGGTTTACCAATCGGCGCTGCAACTATTAAGTGCGCTGGAAAGTTTCCGCACCGAGGTCAACGGCCTGCACCAGCACCTGCGCGGCGAACTGATCATCGGCCTGACCGACAACCTCGTCACCCTGCCCCACATGCGCATCACCCATGCCCTCGCCCAGCTGAAGGAGCGCGGGCCGGACGTGCAGATCCAGATCCGCATGATCGCGCCCAATGAAGTCGAACAAGGCGTACTCGACGGTCGCCTGCATGTCGGCGTGGTGCCGCAGGCCAGCGCACTGTCGGGGCTGGAATATCAGCCGTTGTATAGCGAACGCTCGCTGCTTTATTGCGCGGTCGGCCACCCGCTGTTCTATGTCGATGACAAGCAACTGGATGACGAACGTCTTAATAGTCAGGATGCGATTGCGCCGACGTTTCGTTTGCCGGCGGAGATTCAGGCGCATTATCAGGCGCTCAATTGCACCGCCAGTGCGTCCGACCGCGAGGGCATGGCGTTTTTGATTCTGACCGGGCGTTATATCGGTTACCTGCCGGATCACTACGCCAGCCTGTGGGTGCAGCAAGGTCGCTTGCGTGCGCTGAAATCGACAACGCGGTTCTACGACCTGAGCCTCGCATCGGTCACGCGCAAAGGCCGGCGCCCTCATTTGGTGCTGGAGAGCTTTCTCGAAAGCCTCGCTGCGACGCGTTGAAAGCAAGATCAAAAGATCGCAGCCTTCGGCAGCTCCTACATTTGGCGATCGCAACCCCTGAAAGCTGAGCAATTGGACAGGTTTTTGCAGTGAAGGCTGAACTCGATCCCTGAACAAGAAGCCCTCAGCCATGCAGCCAGATTCTGAAACGTCCAGCGAACTGATGTATGGTCTCAATGACCGCCCGCAACCACCCGCCGCGATCCTCGCCGCCCTGCAACACGTGCTCGCCAGTTTCGTCGGCATCATCACCCCGCCGTTGGTAATCGGCTCGGCCCTCGGCCTGACCGCGCATCTGCCGTACCTGATCAGCATGGCGCTGATGGTGTCCGGGGTCGGCACCTTTATTCAGGCGCGGCGGCCATTCGGCATCGGCGCCGGGATGATCTGCTTGCAGGGCACCAGTTTTGCCTTTCTCGGCGCGGTGCTGTCGGCCGGGTTTCTGGTCAAGCAGCGTGGCGGCAGCCCGGAAGACATTCTGGCGATGATCTTCGGCGTGTGTTTTTTCGGTGCCGTGGTGCAGATCATTCTCAGCCGTTTCATCGGTCAGTTGCGCCGGGTCGTCACGCCACTGGTGACCGGGATTGTCATCACCCTGATCGGCGTCAGTCTGATCAAGGTCGGCATCACCGATCTGGGCGGTGGTTTCAATGCGCCGGACTTCGGCGCGCCGGGCAATCTGGCGCTGGGTGTGTTCGTGTTACTGACGATCATCCTGCTCAACCGCTCGAACACGCCGTGGGTGCGGCTGTCGGCAATCATCATCGGATTGCTGCTCGGCAGTCTGGCCGCGTGGTTCAGTGGCAAACTGGTTCCGCAGGCGTTGCCTGACTTGCCCTTGGTCAGTCTTCCCACACCGTTCAAGTTCGGTTTCAGCTTTGACTGGACGGCTTTCCTGCCGGTCGCACTGATTTATCTGATCAGCACCATCGAAACCGTCGGCGACCTCACGGCCAACTGCATGCTCGCCCGCCAGCCGATCAGCGGCCCCTCTTATATAAGCCGACTGCGCGGCGGCGTGCTCGGTGACGGCGTGAGTTGCATGATCGCCGCCACCTTCAGCGCTTTCCCAAACACCACGTTTGCGCAGAACAACGGCGTGATCCAGTTGACCGGCGTGGCCAGCCGGTACGTCGGGCTGTACATCGGCGCGATTCTGTTTTGTCTTGGCCTGTTCCCCATGATCGGCGCGGTGCTGCAGCAGATACCGAAACCGGTGCTCGGCGGCGCCACCCTGGTGATGTTCGGCAGCGTGGCGGCGGCTGGGGTGCGGATTCTCGCGCAGTCGCCGCTGGACCGGCGCAGCATGCTGATCATTGCCACCTCACTCGGCGTCGGCCTGGGTATTGCCGCGCAACCGAACCTGCTGCACCTGCTGCCGAAACTGGTGCAAAACCTGTTCGATTCGGCGATCACCAGCGGTGGCCTGACCGCGATCCTCCTGTGTCTGTTGCTGCCGGAGGCGAAAACCACCCGCGTCGAATCCGCCGCAGCGCTGAACAAGATCGAACAGGCGTAACGGTTTTATTGCATCAGGACTTGTCGGATGCCTGTGGGTGCGTTATCAACGCAACTGGTTGCACCCACAGACAAACCGGAAGTGCCTATGACCTTTGAAGTCCCTGCTCACGGCGGCAAACCCGCCAGCCGCATTCGTCAGAAGAACGAAGAGACCATTCTCAAAGCCGCCGAAGACGAGTTCGCCCGTCACGGTTTCAAAGGCACCAGCATGAACACCATCGCGCAGAATGCCGGGTTGCCCAAGGCGAACCTGCATTACTACTTCACCAACAAGTTGGGGTTGTACGTCGCGGTGCTGAGCAACATCATCGAACTGTGGGACAGCACCTTCAACACCCTGACGGCCGAGGACGATCCGGCCGAAGCGCTGACCCGCTACATTCGCGCCAAAATGGAATTCTCCCGCCGTCAGCCACAGGCCTCGCGGATCTTTGCGATGGAAGTGATCAGTGGCGGCGAATGCCTGACCGAGTATTTCAACCAGGATTACCGCGCCTGGTTCCAGGGCCGCGCGGCCGTGTTCCAGGCGTGGATCGATGCGGGCAAGATGGACCCGGTGGATCCGGTGCACCTGATCTTCCTGCTGTGGGGCAGCACCCAGCATTACGCCGACTTCGCCACGCAGATCTGTCGCGTCAGCGGTCGCAGCAAGCTGACCAAGCAGGACATGGAAGACGCCGGCAACAACCTGATCCGCATCATTCTCAAAGGCTGCGGCCTCACCCCGACTATTTAAGACGTTTATGCCTTTCACCCTCAGCGGTTTTTGCGAGTACCGCGAAGAGATTCGCAAGAGCCGCTTCATCACCTTCGCGGCGCCGATCGGCAGCCCCGCCGACGCGCAGGCGTTCTTCGAACAACACAGTGACTTGAATGCCTCGCATAACTGTTGGGCGTGGAAGCTCGGTGCGCAATACCGCAGCAACGACGATGGCGAACCCGGCGGTACCGCCGGACGACCGATTCTGGCGGCCATCGAGGCGCAGGATTGCGATCAGGTCGCAGTGCTGGTGATCCGCTGGTATGGCGGCATCCAACTGGGCACCGGCGGTTTGGCCCGGGCCTATGGCGGCGGCGCGAACAAGTGCCTGCAAGCGGCGGCGAAAGTCGAGTTGATCAGCCGTGTGCCACTCAGTTGCGCCTGCGGCTTTGCCGAATTGGCATTGGTGAAGCTGCGGGTGGCGGATCTGGGTGGGTTAATCGTCGAAGAAAACTTCACCGCCAATGGCGTGGAGTTGCAGTTGGCGCTGGGCGAGGCGCAGATCGGGTTGCTGCAAACGCAGTTGGCGGATTTGAGCCGTGGGCGGATTGTGCTGCAGCGTTAGAAGGGCAAAAGATCGCAGCGTGCCGCAGCTCCTACATTGGGAATGTGTTCTCCGTGTAGGAGCTGCCGAAGGCTGCGATCTTTTAGGGCATCGCCGGATTCCTTTATTCCAATAACTTGCCCACATCTGCTGTGCACCCGACTGTGGATAACCTGAGTACATTCCGCTGTAACCCTTCTGTCACGTGGCTTTGCGGGATTTGTTCACTTTTCGCGCAATTCACATGAAGAAAGTTTAATTGCGCGTAAAAACAATCAGTTAGAGCTGTTTATCGCCATTGGGAGATAGCACTCCCGCGCTTATGCCAAGGTTTTCTGATTGCGCACAAATACTGTGGAGCAACCTGTGGATAACCCGTTCATGACTCGCGCAGTCGCAGGTTCTGCATAGCTCCCGACAGTTTGCTCGTTTTTTAACCAAATATCTGCGAGCAAAACTGGAGCCTGATCAACACCTTTGCTCCCAATTGGTGCCGAAGAATTCACCGACTTTCCGCCGAGGCCCTACTCCAGCCGTTCGCACTCAAGGGATGCGAAGGTTCCTGACTCAGTGGCCAGGAAATTGCTTTATCCACAGGCACAACTCCAAGCCAGTCGAGCCTGTCATGCCAAGCCCAGATTCAACGCCGCGCCTGCAACTGCGCCAGATCAGCAAACGCTACCCCGGTTGCCTGGCCAATGACGCCATCGACCTGTGCATCGCGCCCGGGGAAATCCACGCGCTGCTCGGTGAGAACGGCGCGGGCAAAAGTACCTTGATGAAGATCATCTACGGCGTCACCCAGGCCGATGCGGGAGAGATGCTCTGGCAGGGGCAGCGCGTAAATATCCGCAACCCGGCGCAGGCCCGACAGTTGGGGATCGGCATGGTGTTCCAGCATTTCTCGCTGTTCGAAACCCTCAGCGTCGCGCAGAACATTGCTCTGGCAATGGGCGCCAAGGCTGGCACGCCGAAACAGCTTGAGCCGAAGATTCGCGAAGTGTCGCGCCGCTACGGCATGGCGCTGGAGCCGGAGCGACTTGTCCACAGCCTGTCGATTGGCGAACGGCAACGGGTGGAGATCATTCGTTGCCTGATGCAGGACATTCGCCTGCTGATCCTCGACGAGCCGACGTCGGTGCTGACGCCGCAAGAGGCCGACGAACTGTTCATCACCCTGCGCCGCCTCGCCGCCGAGGGCTGCAGCATTCTGTTTATCAGCCACAAGCTCGCTGAAGTGCGCGCCCTGTGCCATAGCGCCACGGTTCTACGCGGCGGGCGCGTCGCCGGGCATTGCGTGCCGGCCGAATGCTCGGATCAGCAGTTGGCGCAGATGATGGTCGGCGCAGCGGCGGCGTTGATCGGCGAGTACCCGAAGGTCAGCGGCGGCGCGGACTTTCTACGGGTCAACGGTTTGCGCTGGCACAACCCCGATCCCTTCGGCTGCTCGTTGAGCGACATCAACCTGCAAGTGCGCAGCGGCGAAATCGTCGGTATCGCCGGGGTCGCGGGCAACGGACAGGATGAGTTGCTGGCGCTGCTCAGCGGTGAACAAACCCTGCCCCGCGACAGCGCGACAACCATTTGTTTCGCCGGGCAAGCGGTCGCCGATTTGCGCCCGGATGCGCGGCGCCAACTCGGTCTGGCGTTCGTCCCGGCAGAACGCCTGGGCCACGGCGCGGTGCCGGAACTGAGCCTTGCCGACAACGCCTTGCTCACGGCCTTTCAACAGGGGCTGGTGCGCAACGGTTTGATCGAGCGCGGCAAAGTCGAAGCCCTCGCACAGCAGATCATTCAGCGTTTCGGGGTGAAAACCCCGGGCACGCAAGCTGCCGCACGCAGCCTGTCCGGCGGCAATCTGCAGAAATTCATTCTTGGCCGGGAAATCCTTCAGCAACCGAAACTGCTGATCGCCGCGCACCCGACCTGGGGCGTGGACGTCGGCGCAGCGGCGACCATTCACCGCGCACTGATTGCCCTGCGCGATGCCGGCGCGGCGATCCTGGTGATTTCCGAAGACCTCGACGAACTGTTCCAGATCAGCGACCGCCTCGGCGCCCTGTGCGCGGGGCGTCTGTCGCCGCTGCAGAACACCACCGACACCCTGCTGAGCGATGTCGGCGGCTGGATGGCCGGGCACATCAACCACGCGCATTCATCGGCCACGGCCTGACGGAGTTTTCCCAACATGCTGCTTTCCCTCGAACCCCGTGGCCAGCAATCGCGCCTGATGCTGTGGTGCTCGCCGCTGCTGGCGGCGCTGCTGACCCTCGGCTGCGGCTCGCTGCTGTTCATCGCCCTGGGGCATGACCCGCTGCAAACTTTGCACACGCTGTTGATCGCACCGGTCAGCGATCTGTATGGCGTCTCCGAACTGCTGGTCAAGGCGCTGCCGATTCTGCTCTGCGCACTCGGTCTGGCGGTGGCTTATCAAGCGCGGATCTGGAACATCGGCGCCGAAGGTCAATTGCTCCTCGGCGCACTCGCCGGCAGCGCCTTGGCGGTGAACATTATCGACCTGCAAAGCCGTTGGGCACTGGTGCTGATCCTGCTCACCGGCACTGTCGCCGGCGCCGCTTGGGCCGGGCTGACGGCATGGCTGCGCACACGCTTCAACGCCAATGAAATCCTCACCAGCATCATGCTCAATTACATCGCGCTGAACCTGTTGCTGTTCTGCGTGCACGGGCCGCTGAAGGATCCTGCCGGCTACAACTTTCCCGAGTCGGCGATGTTCGGCGACGCCAGTCGCCTGCCGCTGCTGATGGAGGATGGCCGGGTGCATGCCGGGGTGTATTTCGCCCTGCTCGCGCTGGTTGCGGTGTGGGTGTTGTTGCAGAAAAGCTTTGTCGGTTTCCAGATCAAGGTGCTCGGTCTGGATAAACGCGCGGCGGGGTTTGTCGGTTTTCGCGAGAAACGTCTGATCTGGCTCGCGCTGTTGATCAGCGGTGGTTTGGCCGGGCTGGCCGGGGTCTGCGAAGTCACCGGGCCGATCGGGCAATTGGTGCCGCAAGTCTCGCCGGGGTACGGCTATGCGGCGATCACCGTGGCGTTTCTCGGCCGGCTGAATCCGATTGGCATTCTGTTCTCGAGCCTGCTGATGGCGCTGCTGTACATCGGCGGCGAGAGCGCGCAGATGACCCTGAATCTGCCGCAAGCGATCACCCAACTATTCCAGGGAATGATGCTGTTTTTCCTGCTGGCCTGCGACGTGCTGATTCTCTATCGGCCACGCCTGAAACTGCTCTGGGCACGGCGCGCGTCGACCACCGCCATAACCGCCGGAGCGCTGTGATGGATATCGATCTGCTGAGCAATATTTTCTACGCCATGGTGCGCTGCGGCACGCCGCTGTTGTTGGTGGCGCTGGGTGAGTTGATCTGCGAGAAGAGCGGCGTGCTCAACCTCGGGCAGGAAGGGATGATGCTGTTTGGCGCGGTGATCGGTTTTATCGTCGCCCTCAACAGCGGCAACCTGTGGCTCGGCGTGTTGCTGGCGATGCTCGCGGGGATGCTCTTGTCATCGCTGTTTGCCCTGGTGGCGCTGGTGTTCAACGCCAATCAGGTGGCGACCGGTCTGGCGCTGACGATCTTCGGAGTGGGCCTGTCGACCTTTGTCGGCGCGGCGTGGGTCGGCAAGCCGCTGGCCGGATTCGAGCCGTTGGCGATTCCGTACTTGAGCGAAATTCCGCTGATCGGCCGGATGCTGTTTGCCCAGGATTTGCTGGTGTATCTGTCGTTCGCGCTGTTTGCGCTGGTGGCGTGGGTGATCATCAAGAGTCGTGTCGGCTTGATCATTCAGGCCGTTGGCGAGAACCCGGATGCGGCCAGTGCGATGGGCTTGCCGGTGCTGACCGTGCGCACACTGGCGGTACTGTTTGGCGGAGCGATGGCCGGGTTGGCGGGGGCGTATCTGTCGCTGGCGTACACGCCGATGTGGGCCGAAAACATGACCGCCGGGCGCGGCTGGATTGCGCTGGCGCTGGTGGTGTTTGCCAGTTGGCGGGTGTGGCGCTTGTTGCTCGGGGCGTACCTGTTCGGCCTCGCCAGCATCCTGCACCTGGTGGCGCAGGGGTTGGGTCTGGCGATTCCGTCGAGTCTGCTGGCGATGCTGCCGTATGTGGCGACGATTGTGGTGTTGGTGCTGTTGTCGCGGGATGCAGTGCGGACTCGGTTGTATGCGCCGGTTTCGCTAGGGCAGCCGTGGCAGGCCGGGCATTAATGGTTGTTTACAAGGGCCTCTTCGCGAGCAAGCCCGCTCCCACAGGTTCTGCGGCGATCACACAGTTCGCGAACGACACTAACCCTGTGGGAGCGGGCTTGCTCGCGAAGGCGTCCGAACGGGCAACACCTGAGCCACGCCCCACGCCAGTTCAAAAACCAGAAAAACCACCAGCAACGAGCTGGCGCCATGGGCCAAGGCATACCCCTGCCAAGCCGCAAACAGCAACCGCGCCACCGCGTCATAGCGCCCATAAAGCGCCTGTGGATCACGAATCCGCAGCACCGCCCACACGCACACCACCGAACCCAATAGATTCGCCATCAGCATATGCGCCGGCGCGAACGCCGGCAGTTCACCGGGCAAATCCAGCGCCTGACTCAGCGCCGTCAACGCCCCATGCAAAGCGGCAAAACTCCACGGCGTGGCAAACGCGGCCGTGACGATCAGGTCATACCAGGCGCTGCCGCGCACCACGTTTCGATACTGGCTCGAAGTCCACATCGTCCTTGCTCCAAAATTTGAGGAGCAACCATGGTAAAGCCTGGAGTATGCTCCAGGGTCAAGACCTCTTTTTGAGACCCCGCATGCGCATCGGTGAATTAGCCCAGGCCAGTGCCGTCAGCCGCGATACCTTGCGTTTCTACGAGCAGCGCGGGCTGATCGCGGCGCAACGCAGTGCCAACGGTTATCGCGACTACCCGCCGGAAATGCTGCAACTGGTGCTCTACATCAAAACCGCGCAGCGCCTGGGTTTTACCCTCGGCGAAATCGGCAACAGCGTCGCCGCGTTGTGGAACGCGCCCGACCCGGAAAACGCCGTGGCGCAACTGCTGCGCGACAAACTGCAATTGATCGAAACCCGCATGAGCGAACTCGATGTGTTGCGACGAGAGTTGCAACAACGGCTCGGTCAGGCGTGTCCATTGAATCCATGAACCGTAACTTTCAAGGAATCCCGTCATGTCCCAGGCAAAAAACGCACTGATCATCGGCGCCTCCCGTGGCTTGGGCCTCGGGCTGGTGAAAACCCTGCTGGCCGACGGCTGGCAGGTGACCGCCACCGTGCGCAATCCGCAAAAGGCAGAGGCGCTGCAAGCGCTGGGTAACGTGCGGATCGAGAAACTCGACATGGACGACCAGCAAGCAGTGATCGCCCTGAGCCAACAGCTCAAGGGCGAGACCTTCGACCTGCTGTTCGTCAACGCCGGGGTCAAAGGTCCGGAGGTGCAAACCCCGGGCGGCGCGACACTGGCCGAAGTTGGCCAGCTGTTTTTCACCAACGCCGTGGCGCCGATCAACCTCGCGCAGCGCTTCGTCGGACAGATCCGCGACGGCAGCGGCGTGCTGGCGTTCATGAGTTCCGGCCTGGGCAGCGTCACCGTACCGGACGCCCCGGAGCTGGCGCTGTACAAGGCGAGCAAGGCAGCGCTGAATTCGATGACCAACAGTTTCGTCACCCAGTTGGGCGGGCAGAAGCTTACCGTGCTGTCGTTGCATCCGGGCTGGGTGAAGACGGATATGGGCGGCGAAGGGGCTGACCTGGATGTGGAGACCAGCACTCGCGGGCTGATTGATCAGGTGAATGCGTATACCGGCAAGGGCGGGCATCACTTCATCAACTACAAGGGTGAAACCATTCCCTGGTAAGCACTGAAAACCACCTGTAGGAGCTGCCGCAGGCTGCGATCTTTTGATTGTAAAAAACAAGATCAAAAGATCGCAGCCTGCGGCAGCTCCTACAGGGGTGATGTGTTGGCGGTCGGGTTGGGCTTGCCCGATCCGGCGATTTGTTTGAAACTCCGCACCTCGTCCTTCGCGGCGACCCTGGATCAGCAGACAGGGCAACACTGAGCTGGCAACCCTGAACCCAACTTTCAGAGGAGCCGGCCACAATGCCTGCGACCCGTACCTGGTTAAAAAATCCCCTCGCCATTTTCACGGCCAACGCGCTCGATGCCCGTGGCGGTCTGGTGCTGCAAGACGGCGTGATCGTCGAAGTGCTCGCTGCCGGTCAGCAACCGTCCGCGCCATGCAATGAAGTGTTCGATGCCCGCGAGCATGTGATCCTGCCGGGCCTGATCAACACCCATCACCATTTCTATCAAACCCTGACTCGCGCCTGGGCGCCGGTGGTCAATCAGCCGTTGTTCCCGTGGCTGAAAACCCTGTACCCGGTGTGGGCGCGGCTGACCCCGGAAAAACTCGCCCTCGCGACGAAAGTGGCTTTGGCTGAATTGCTGCTGTCGGGTTGCACCACCGCCGCCGACCACCATTACCTGTTCCCGGACGGTCTGGAAAACGCCATCGACGTGCAAGTCGAAACCGTTCGCGAACTGGGCATGCGCGCCATGCTCACTCGCGGTTCGATGAGCCTCGGCGAGAAGGACGGCGGTCTGCCGCCGCAGCAGACGGTGCAGGAAGGTCAGGTGATTCTCGACGACAGTCAGCGCCTGATTCACGAGTACCACGAGCGCGGTGACGGCGCGCAAATCCAGATCGCCCTGGCACCGTGCTCGCCGTTCTCGGTGACCCCGGAAATCATGTCGGCCAGCGCCGAGCTGGCAAACAAACTCGACGTGCGCCTGCACACCCATCTGGCCGAAACCCTCGACGAAGAAGATTTCTGCCTGCAGCGCTTCGGCCTGCGCACCGTGGATTATCTGGACAGCGTCGGCTGGCTCGGCCCACGCACCTGGCTGGCTCACGGCATCCACTTCAACCCGGACGAAATCGCTCGCCTCGGCCAGGCCGGCACCGGTATCTGCCATTGCCCGAGTTCGAACATGCGTCTGGCCTCCGGCATCTGCCCTAGCATCGATCTGACCGATGCCGGTGCGCTGTTCGGTCTGGGCGTGGACGGCTCGGCCTCAAACGACGCGTCGAACATGATCCTCGAAGCGCGGCAGGCGCTGTACATCCAGCGTCTGCGTTACGGCGCCGAGAAGATCACCCCGGAGCGCGTGCTCGGCTGGGCGACCAAGGGCTCGGCGAGCCTGTTGGGCCGTACCGACATTGGTGAGCTGGCGGTGGGCAAGCAGGCGGATCTGGCGTTGTTCAAGCTGGATGAGCTGCGCTTCTCCGGTAGCCATGATCCGATTTCGGCGCTGCTGTTGTGCGGTGCCGATCGTGCGGATCGAGTGATGATTGGCGGCAAGTGGCGCGTCGTTGATGGCCAGGTTGAAGGGCTGGATCTGAAGGGCCTGATCGCTGATCACAGCCAGGCCGCTCGCCAGTTGATCGCCGGGACCTGATCCCAACACTAAACCCTGTGGGAGCGGGCTTGCTCGCGAAGGCGGTGTGTCATTCAGATTTAACCTGCCTGACACACCGCTTTCGCGAGCAAGCCCGCTCCCACATTTGGATTTGTGTATGTCCTTAAAGGCCCAGCAGGGAGAGCATGATGAACGTCGCAAACAGCACAAAGTGCGTCATGCCCTCGATCGCATTGGTCTCGCCGTCATTCAGGTTGATCGCACTGACGATCAGCGTGATGAAGATCATCACCGTCTGCACCGGGGTCATCGCCATCTGAAACGGCTGACCGGTGTAGAGCGCCATCGCTTCCATCACCGGCACGGTGAGGATCACCGTCGACAGTGACGCGCCCATCGCAATGTTCACCACCGATTGCATGCGGTTAGCCAACGCGGCACGCAACGCTGTCAGAATCTCCGGCGCCGCGGAAATCGCCGCCACCAGAATCGCCGTGATCACTGGCGGTGCGCCGGTGCCTTCCAGGCCCAGATCGAGGGTCTTGGACATCACTTCGGCCAGTGCTCCGATCACCACCACCCCGAACACCAGAATGCCGATCGACCAGGTCAGGCTCAGCGGTTTCGGCTCATCCTCCACCGGTGCTTTCTTGCGGCGCTTGTCCGGGTAGCTGTAGCTGAAAAAGTAGCTGTGCGGGCCGACCTGCATGCGCAGGAACAACGCGTAAAGCACCACCATCGCACCGATGGTGAACGCCGAGTAAATCTTCCAGTTGGCCGCCGGAATAAACTCCGGCACCACCATCGACACGCCCATCGCGGTGAGGATCATCACGCTGTAGCTGCGCGCCGAATCATCGTTGTACGACTGCTCGCCGTGCTTGAGCCCGCCCATCAACGCGGCGAGGCCGAGGATGCCGTTGATGTCGAGCATCACCGCCGAATAGATCGTGTCACGCACCAGTGTGGCGGACGCCTCGTTGCTCATCATGATCGCCAGGATCACTGCTTCCACCAGCACCGCCGCGAGGGTGAGGATCATCGTGCCGTAGGGGTCGCCGACTTTTTCCGCGAGCAGTTCGGCATGATGGGCGACGCGCATCGACGCGGCGACGATGAAGGCGATCAGCACCATGCCAGAAATCAGCGCGACGATCTGTCCGCTTTGCAGCATCCAGTGTTCCAGCGGATAGGCGATGCACGCGGCAATCACTGCCAGCAATAGAAAGCTTTCTTGCTTGAAGATCGTGAGCATGGCGGGCCTTTTTGCCGAGAGGTTCGAATGAGCTACTGACTGCGGCGCGGCGCTAACGTTTCGTTACACCTTAGCGCACCAGCCGATGGCAGCTGGTTTCAGCCATGCACTTTTATCGTTCCTGCCGGCCTCTTCGCGAGCAAGCCCGCTCCCACATTTGATCGCGTTGCCCTGTGGGAGCGAGCCTGCTCGCGAAGGCCATCACACGCTTTCAAACCAGTTTGTTGTCCTGTTGGTCAGCAATTTGCATTGCCCCTGTCCACACACAACAAAATGGAGCTCCAATTCATGCAAATACGTCCGCTGCACAAACTGCTGTGCGCCGCCATCGGTCTGGGGATCAGCCTGAGCGCCAGCGCTGCCGATCCGCTGAAGGTCGGTTTCGTCTACATCGGCCCGATCGGCGACCACGGCTGGACGTATCAGCATGAGCAGGGGCGCAAGGCGCTGGCGGAGAAATTCGGCGCGCAGATCACCACCAATTACGTCGAGAACGTGGCCGAGGGCGCCGACGCCGAGCGGGTGATCCGCAACATGGCCAAGGACAACTACGACCTGATCTTCACCACCTCCTTCGGCTACATGAACCCGACGCTGAAAGTCGCCAAACAATTTCCCAAGGTGACCTTCGAACACGCCACCGGCTACAAGCAGGACAAGAACCTCGGCACCTATCTGGCGCGCACCTACGAGGGTCGTTATGTCGGCGGTTTTCTCGCGGCGAAGATGACCAAGACCAGGAAAATCGGCTACGTCGCTTCGTTCCCGATTCCGGAAGTGATCCGCGACATCAACGCCATCCAGCTGGCGCTGAACAAGTACAACCCTGGCACCGAGATCAAGGTGGTGTGGGTCAACTCGTGGTTCGACCCGGGCAAGGAAGCCGATGCCGCCAACGC
The DNA here is from genome assembly GCF_037126175.1 of Pseudomonas sp. RSB 5.4. Lineage (NCBI taxonomy): Bacteria > Pseudomonadati > Pseudomonadota > Gammaproteobacteria > Pseudomonadales > Pseudomonadaceae > Pseudomonas > Pseudomonas sp. RSB 5.4. The sequence goes on along the minus strand of NZ_CP146986.1, from coordinate 5,367,959 downwards.
GCTGATCGATCAGGGTGTGGACGTGGTGTTCCAGCACACCGACAGCCCGGCGCCGATCCAGGCCGCCGAACGGCGTGGCGTGTACGCCGTGGGTTACGCCTCGGACATGGCGCACTTCGGCCCGAAAGCGGTGCTGACCTCGATCGTCAACGACTGGGCGCCGCACTACATTCAAGCCACGCAAAGCGTGATCGACCACAGCTGGAAATCCCAGGATTACTGGGGCGGGTTGAAGGAAGGCACGGTTGAACTGCCGATCAGCGACCTGGTACCGGCGCCGGTGAAAGCCGAGGCCGAGCAGATCATTGCCGACATCAAGAGCGGTACGCTGCAACCGTTCACCGGGCCGATCAAGGATCAGGCCGGGGTCGAGAAAATCCCGGCCGGAGTGAGCGCGAGCAATGCGGAGCTGGCGTCGATGAACTATTACGTGGAAGGGATGAAGGCCGAGATGCCGAAGTAATCCCGGCCCCACCACCCTTCCCCTGTGGGAGCGGGCTTGCTCGCGAAAGCGGTGTGTCAGGCACCGATAATGCTGAATGACACACCGCTATCGCGAGCAGGCTCACTCCTACAATGGTTCTTCAGTGTTCTCAAGGATTGTGTATGAACAGTCTTCCGATCATCGACATCTCACCGCTTTACACCAACGACCAAAACGCCTGGCCCGCCGTCGGCGCGAAGATCGACCAAGCCTGCCGCGAATGGGGCTTTTTCTACATCAAGGGCCACCCGATTACCGCGCAACGCATCGACTCGCTGCTCGACCACGCCCAGCGCTTTTTTGCGCTACCGGCAGAAGAAAAACTCCGGATCGATATCACCCAGACCCGCCACCATCGCGGCTACGGTGCGATCGCCACCGAACAGCTCGACCCGGACAAACCCAGCGACCTCAAAGAAACCTTCGACATGGGCTTGCACCTGCCGGCGAACCATCCCGAAGTGCTCGCGGAAAAACCCTTGCGCGGGCCCAATCGTCATCCGCCAATCGCCGGTTGGGAAGCGCTGATGGAGCAGCACTACCTCGACATGCAGGCGCTCGCGCAAACCCTGCTGCGCGCAATGACCATCGCGCTGGACATCGAACGCGACTTCTTCGACACCCGCTTCCATCAGCCGGTCAGTGTGCTGCGGATGATCCACTATCCGCCGCGCCACACTGCCAGCAGCGCCGAGCAGCAAGGCGCCGGAGCGCACACCGATTATGGCTGCATCACCCTGCTCTATCAGGACAGCGCTGGCGGCCTGCAGGTCAAGAACGTGCGAGGCGAATGGATCGACGCGCCGCCCATAGACGGCACCTTCGTGGTCAACCTCGGCGACATGATGGCGCGCTGGAGCAACGACCGTTATCGCTCGACGCCGCACCGGGTCATCAGTCCGCTGGGAGTGGATCGCTATTCGATGCCGTTCTTCGCCGAGCCGCATCCGGACACCCGTATCGAATGCCTGCCCGGTTGCCAGGACGCACAGCATCCGGCGAAATATCCGACCACCACCTGCGCCGAATTCCTGCTGTCGCGCTTCGCCGATACCTACGCCTATCGTCGCGAGCCGCAAGCAGTGTGATGGATCGCTTGGTCAGGTTTTGCCAATTGTTTCGGCGCGCATCTGTAGAATGGCCGCCATCTGCACCTGATGAGAAAAGAATATGTACGATTGGCTCAACGCCCTGCCCAAGGCCGAACTGCACCTGCACCTGGAAGGCTCGCTGGAGCCTGAGTTGCTGTTCGCCCTGGCCGAACGCAACAAGATCGCACTGCCGTGGAGCGATGTCGAAACCCTGCGCAAGGCTTACGCCTTCAACAACCTGCAGGAATTTCTCGACCTGTATTACCAGGGCGCCGACGTGCTGCGCACCTCGCAGGACTTCTACGACCTGACCTGGGCCTACCTGCTGCGCTGCAAAGCGCAGAACGTGATTCACACCGAACCGTTCTTCGACCCGCAGACCCACACCGACCGTGGCATCCCGTTCGAAGTGGTGCTCAACGGCATCGCCGCGGCACTCAAGGATGGCGAGCAGCAACTGGGCATCACCAGCGGTTTGATCCTGAGCTTCCTGCGCCACCTGAGCGAAGACGAAGCACAGAAAACCCTTGATCAAGCGCTGCCGTTCCGTGATGCGTTTGTCGCCGTCGGCCTCGACAGCTCCGAGATGGGTCACCCGCCAAGCAAGTTCCAGCGTGTGTTCGACCGCGCCCGCCACGAAGGCTTCCTGACCGTCGCCCATGCCGGTGAAGAAGGCCCGCCGGAGTACATCTGGGAGGCTATCGACCTGCTGAAAATCCAGCGCATTGACCATGGCGTACGCGCCATCGAAGACGAGCGCCTGATGCAGCGGATCATCGACGAGCAGATCCCGCTGACCGTGTGCCCACTGTCGAACACCAAGCTCTGCGTGTTCGATCATATGTCGCAGCACAACATCCTCGACATGCTCGAGCGTGGGGTTAAGGTCACCGTCAACTCGGATGACCCGGCGTACTTCGGCGGCTACGTCACCGAGAACTTCCATGCGCTGCATGAGCACTTGGGCATGACCCAGGATCAGGCCAAGCGCCTGGCGCAGAACAGCCTGGATGCGCGCCTGGTAAAACCATAAGCACTACGCAAATCCCCTGTGGGAGCGGGCTTGCTCGCGAAAGCGGTGTGTCAGTCGACATATTGGTTGAATGACACACCGCTTTCGCGAGCAAGCCCGCTCCCACATTGAGTCCGTGCTTAGATGGTAGTTTCGGTCTCTGTCAGCTCTTCCAATGTCCTGCCCCGCGTCTCCATCCCGAACAGCCACACCACCCCCGCCGCAATCGCAAAGCACAGCGCCCCCAGCGCAAACACCCCACCCTGCCCGGTAACCGGGAACACCAACCCGGTCACAAACGGCCCGAGCAACGAGCCGACGCGGCCAATCGCCGAGGCAAAACCCGAGCCGGTGGCGCGCGCCGAGGTCGGGTACAACTCCGGCGTGTAGGTGTAGAGCACTGCCCACATGCCGAACAGGAAAAACTGCATCAGTAGCCCGGAGCTGATCAACAGCGCAACGTTGCCGCCGAACACCGCGCTCTGTCCGTAGAGAAACGCCATCACCCCGCCGCCGAGCAAGGTCACGCTGCACACCGGTTTGCGCCCCCAGCGTTCCACCAGCCACGCCGCCATCAGAAACCCGGGAATCCCGCCCAGCGATATCAGCACGGTGTAATACACCGACTGGGTCACGGCGAAACCCGACTGTTGCAACAACGCACTGAGCCACGATGTCAGCCCGTAAAACCCGAGCAAGGCGAAAAACCAAAGGCTCCAGATCATCGTCGTGCGCTGGCGGTATTGTGGCGACCAGATCTGCTTGAGCGCCGAGAAGAAGTTGCCCGGCGGCGTCACTGTCCTTGGCAGGCGCACAGGCTCCGGCAGCGTCGCGACACCGAGCGACGTACGCACGCGCGCCTCGATGGCGCCGAGAACCTTATCCGCGGCTTCGTGGCGTCCGGCCTGCTCCAGCCAGCGTGGTGATTCGGGGATAAAGAACCGGATCGCCAGCACGAATACCGCCGGCACCGCCAACACCAGAAAGATGTCGCGCCAGCCAATCAACGGCAGCAAGAAGTACGACAGCACCCCGGCAGCAACGAAACCCAGCGGCCAGAAACCGTCCATCAATGCAATGTAGCGTCCGCGCCGTTGCGCCGGGATCAGCTCCGAAAGCATCGACTGCGCAATCGGAAACTCCATGCCCATGCCGATTCCGAGCAGGATGCGGAACAGCGTCAGGCTCTCGACCGTTTGCGCGGTCGAACACAGGTAACTGGCCACGCCCCACAGCACGATGCTCCACTGGAACACCGGCTTGCGCCCGAAGCGGTCGGCGAGCAGGCCCGACAGCGACGCCCCCAGCACCATGCCGAAAAAACTCGAACTGGCGAGCAGGCCCGCTTGCGCACTGCTCAAGCCAAAGTCGGTTTTGATCGAGCCGAGCAGGAACGTCATCATGGCCAGGTCCATGGAATCGAAAAAGAACGCCAGGGCGATGATGATGAAAATGACCCGGTGATAACCGCTGAGCGGTAGCCGTTCCAGACGTTCTGCCGCGCTGAAGTTTCGCGTATCCATGTCCCATCCCCCCTCCACAATGTGTGCGGATCGAGTGTGCGGGATTACGCCTCAGCGCTTTTTCTGGATACGACCTGTTCGCAGTCACAGGCGACGCCAGCGTCGAAGTGTCGGCCGGCGAACGCTCTATTACGCCAATTCCAGCTCGGTTTCCTTGGCGAAACGGTGGATCTCACGTTGCCCGGCCGGGGTCACCTGCAACGCGCGGGAATCCTTGGGCAGCGCCAGCCAGCCGGACTGCATGAACAGTTGCAGCACCGCCGCGCCGAGTGAGCCGCCCAGGTGCGGGCGCCGTTCGCTCCAGTCGGGACACGCGCACGCCACCTGGGCCTTGCGATGGGCGAGGGCCTGAATGAACACCCCGCGGTTGGCCAGTTGCGTCGAGCCTTTGAGCGTCACCACGACCCGCTGCTCGATCTGTTCGAGCCAGCCGGCATCGAGCAGACGCTGATACAGATCGGCGGCCAGTGTGCCCCCCAAATGGTCATCGCAAAAGCGCGCACGCAGCAGCGAAGACGGCGCGGTCTGGGGATTGGCGCTCGGCGTCGAGCGTTTGAATACGTGAGGAATGTCCCGCGGTGCACTGGCGATCGTGGCGCTGGCCAGAGCTTCGATGGCCGCCGCGATTTCCGGGGCAGCCAGGCGGAAAAAGCGCTTGCGTCCACGGACCTCGACCTTCAACAGGCCCCCGCCGGACAAACGCCCCAGATGCGCACTGGCCGAGGATGGCGACAACCCTGCCAGCAGCGCCAGCTCTTCGGTCTGGCGGGCCGAGCCATCCATCAACGCCCACATCATCGCACTGCGCTTGGGGTCGGCCAGCAGCGTGGCGATCTGGCTGATGCAAGGTGCATGTTCCATGTATTCACTCCCTGTTGAATCGTATCGTCTACTGCTCGAAGACATCTTGACCACTAATGTGTCGTCGGCCAAGACGGGTAAAACGCCATGAACCGGAGCACGCCAGGCCAGTGCTGCTGCCCCCGTCAATGGCGTGTCCGCGGCGTTTGTACAGCGCTCGCCCGGCCCTGCAAAAACCGGCCGGATTCTGTCCTGGCCGGTTATCGGTGCAGGTTTGAGGCGATGGCTAGTATAAGCGGGATGCACGCCGCTTCCTGCGCCGTGGCTGACACGAATGGTGATAGTTCCTGAGAGAAATTTCGCTAATTGCCTGCGACTAATGATCAACTTTCGGGAAATGGGGAAATTGACTACTCAATTCGGCGCATCGGCTGGCGAGCATTTCCCTCAAAAGGTTCACCGGCTTACTCAATTGTGCGCGATGGGCGCACAACAGATTCAGCGGAGCACGCTCGCAGAGCAATTCCGGCAGCAACACTTTGAGGCGTCCGGCGAGGACATCCGCGCCGACATCGAGCCACGACTTGTAGGCGATTCCTGCCCCCGCCACCGCCCACAACCGCACGACGTCGGCGTCATCGCTGAAGCGATCGCCACTGACCGTCAGGCCTACTTCACGTTTGCCGTCATGAAAACTCCAATGGTCGTGCACGCGACTGCCGAGCATGTACAGCAGGCAATTGTGCTGCGCCAGTTGTTCGAGCTGACGCGGCTCACCGTGGCGCGCCAGGTACGCTGGAGATGCGCAAAGCACGCGGCGATTGTCCGGGGCGATGGGTAAGGCGACCAGACTCGAGTCCTCCGGTTCGCCATAACGCAAGGCGATGTCCACCGGCTGGCGGAACAGGTCGGCGATGCGGTCACCGAGCAGCAGGCGCACGGTCAGTTTCGGATGCTCGCGCTGAAACTCGTCGAGCCATGGCAACAACAGATTGCGGCCGAAATCCGAAGGCGCCGACAACTGCAGGATGCCGCTGACCTGATCCTGCGCGCTGGAGAGAAAACGCCGGCCTTCGTCCAGCGAACTCAACGCGGCCCGGGCATATTCGAGAAAGCCTTCGCCCTCGGCAGTCAGGCGCAGGCTGCGGGTCGAGCGCGCCAGCAGACGCACACCCAGTTGCTGTTCGATACGTTTGAGCGCGGCGCTGGCCACAGCGGCAGACATGTCCATCACCCGCGCCGCCGCAGACAGGCTGCCCAGATCCGCGGCGCGAACGAACAACTGCAAATCGTCGAAACGCAGCATTCTCAGCCTCGATTATCAAAAAAATATTGAAAGAGACTGCTCTTTTAGCCGGTTTTATCGCGCTGAGAAATAGCCAATGATCTGCTCAAGCGAATTTATCCCGCGACTGGAGCCAAACATGTCCCAAGCATTCACCGCCATCGCCACCCTGATCGCCAAACCCGGCCAGCAGGACACCCTCGAAAACGCCCTGCGCGCACTGGTTGAACCGAGCCGCGCCGAGGAGGGTTGCAGCCAGTACGACCTGCACCGCGACCTGGCCGATCCGCTGACTTTTTATGTGATCGAACATTGGGCCAGCGAGGAAATCCTCCAGGCGCACAACGCCAGCGCGCATTTCCAGAACTTCCAGGCCGCCGCCGGCCACTGCATCGAACACTTCCAATTGAAACGTCTGGGCGCCATCGCCTGAGCCCTTCTTCTATTACCGTTACGGAGCAAGTCATGAAAGCCATCGCCTATTACGCCTCCCTGCCGATCAGCGACGAAAAATCCCTGCAAGACATCGAACTGCCGGAGCCGGTCGCCGGGCCGCGCGACCTGCTGGTGGAAGTCAAAGCCATCTCGGTCAACCCGGTCGACACCAAGGTGCGGCAGAACGTGGCGCCGGAAAACGGCGCAGCAAAAGTGCTGGGCTGGGACGTCGCCGGTGTGGTCAAGGCCGTCGGCAGTGAAGTGACACTGTTCAAGGCCGGCGACAAAGTGTTTTACGCCGGCTCCATCGCCCGTGCCGGTGGCAACAGCGAGCTGCACGTGGTCGATGAGCGCATTGTTGGCCACATGCCGAAATCCCTCGGCTTCGCCGAAGCTGCTGCGCTGCCGCTGACCGCGATCACCGCGTGGGAGCTGCTGTTCGAACGCCTGCAGATCCGTGAGGGCAAGACCGATGAAGGTCAAAGCCTGCTGATCGTCGGCGCCGCTGGCGGCGTCGGTTCGATCCTCACCCAACTGGCCCGCCAGTTGACCGGGCTCAAGGTCATCGGCACCGCGTCCCGCGCACAGACTCGCGACTGGGTGACGGAGCTGGGCGCCGACCTGGTGATCGACCACAGCCAGCCGCTGAGCGAAGAACTGAAACGCGCCGGCATCGATCACGTGACCCACGTCGCCAGCCTGACCCAGACCGAGCAGCACCTCGATCAACTGGTCGAGGCGCTGGCACCGCAAGGCAAACTGGCGTTGATCGACGATCCGAAGTCGCTGGACGTGAGCAAGCTCAAGCGCAAGAGCCTGTCGCTGCACTGGGAGTTCATGTACACCCGCTCGCTGTTCGAAACACCGGACATGATCGAACAACACAAACTGCTCAACCGCGTGGCCGATCTGATTGATGCGGGAACGTTGAAGACTACGGTGGGCGAGCATTTCGGCACGATCAACGCGGCGAACCTGCGTCGCGCGCACGAGTTGCTGGAAAGTGGCAAAGCCAAGGGGAAAATTGTTTTAGAAAGTTTCTAAGAATCCGAAGACCGCAATCAGCGCCAGACCATTCAAGGGCTGGCGCTGATTTTTGCCGTCAGTCAGATGCTTCTCCGTTGTCACAAATGCGATCGTATTCAGGTCTACAATCGAGGCCTCTGCGATACATCTTTTACGCAAGGGAGGTCAGCAATGAAGATCCTGATAAAAGAAGTGGCAAAGTCCCAATGGCAGGTTCGTCTGGATCAGCACGCCGTGACATTTCGCAGTGAAGCCGAGGCCCTCGCCTTCACCCGCACCCTTGAAGCGCGCCTGCATGCGCCCCATCAGATTCCCGACTCCGGACAGCAACGCGCTGCTGGCTGACGTATCAGGCTTCGGCCTGTGCTTGCGCCAACGCCCGGGCATTCTGCAAATGCCGGGTGTACATCGCGACACTCACCACCAGTAATCCACACAGGCTGATGACCATGGCCATCGGTATGGCACTGCCGTCGTGCAGAACGCCCACCAGCGAGGCCGCGCCGGAAGCCACGCTGAACTGCAGGCAACCCATCAGTGCCGAGGCACTGCCGGCGCGCGCGCCCTGACCGTTCATCGCACACGCCGCTGCGTTTGGCAGGATGCAGCCGAGGCTGGCAATACACACGAACAACGGAATCAACAGCGGCCACAAGGCTTCGGTGTGCATCGAGCTGACTGCGAGCAAAGAGACACCGGCCAACAGATACACCCACACCGCCCGCGACAGCAGGAAGGCCGGACCACGCTTGGCCAATAGCCGCGCGTTGACCTGGGCCACCAGAATGAAACCCGCTGCGTTGGTGCCGAACAGCCAGCCGAAATGCTCGGCCGGTACGCCGTAGAGTTTGATGAAGACGAACGGCGAACCGGCGATGTAGGAAAACATCCCGGCAACCGCGATGCCGCCGGTCAGCGCGTGGCCGAGAAACACACGGTCGCCGAACAACCGGCCGTATTGGCGCAACGCACCGGACAACGGCTGGCGCGGCACGTAGTCCGGCAGACTTTCCGGCAGACCCAGCGCCACGGCGAGGCCGGCCAGTGCGCTGAAGCCGGTCAGCACGAGGAAGATCGACTGCCAACCCGTGGTGTTGACCAGCAGACCGCCGAGCAGCGGCGCGAGGATCGGCGCCAGGCCCATCACCAGCATCAACTGCGAAAAGACTTTCGCCGAACCGACCGCATCGCACTTGTCGCTGACCACCGCTCGTGAAATTACCATCCCCGCGCAGCCGCCCAGCGCCTGAACGAAACGCGCACCGATCAGCCATTCCAGATTCGGTGCGTAGGCACAGGCCAGCGAGGCCAGGGTGAACAGCCCGACACCGACCAGCAGTGGCAGGCGCCGCCCAAAACGGTCGGCCACCGGGCCGTATAGCAATTGACCGATCGACAGGCCGGCGAAATAGGCCGCCAAGGTCAGTTGCACATGCTTTTCATCAGTGCCAAAGGCCAGCGCCATCGACGGAAACGCCGGTAAATAAAAGTCGATCGCCAGCGGACCGAAGGCGCTCAAGGCACCGAGAATCAGAATGGTACGGAAGTTCATCAGGCATCCAGGTTGGATAGAAGTCGGCAGCCCGACAGTCTAGCCGCGCTGAGACACCTTGAACATTCCGATAGCTCGCTAACTATTAGAAAGTCAGACGAACTGCACAGCAAAGATCAAAAGATCGCAGCCTTCGGCAGCTCCTACAGGAGTCGCACCAATACCCTGTAGGAGCTGCCGCAGGCTGCGATCTTTTGGCTTTTGGTCACCCGGCCAATTTCACCGGGTAACCCTCTTCGCTGATGACCTCGATCACCTGCTCCGCGCTGAGCGAACTCTCGACGCCGACTTCTTTGGCCGCCAGATCGACCCGCACGCTGGCCGCCGGATCTTTCGCCTGCACGGCGTGGGTGATGGCTTTGACGCAGTGACCGCAGGACATGCCTTGAACATTGAACACTTGCATGGATTGACTCCCTTGAGTGAGGTTGCCGGCAGTGTCGAGCTTGCCACCATGGCAAGGTCAAGTTCTGGAAAAAAATGCCGGGCTGGCAATCGGCGCTGCGCTCAGCCAAGCTGCGCACACCAATGACTCAAACTCAGGAGATTCAGCCATGCGCTGGTCAGCTTTCAGCCTGTTTGGCTTGCTCAGCCTCTTTGCCGCCCTGCCCCAGGCCAACGCGACCGGTGAGGATTACGCCGTTCTGATCATCTCGCGCGAGCGTCTGGAAGTGCCGACTCCCTGCGAGATTGGCGTGTACGTTAATGATCAACTCGCTGGGCGCCTGCTGCAGGAACAGACCACTTCCTTCAACCTGCCCCACGGGACGATTTCCATTCGTCTGAAACAGTTGCCTGGCCAGGTGCCGGGTTGCCAGGCAGGCATGCTCGCACCTCCCGCGCAGGAGATCTCGCTCAAGGCCGGCGATGTGGTGAAGTACCGGATCGCGGCAAATGCCAAAGGCTTGTACCTGCGACCTGCCGCCCTCGAATACTAAGCGAAACTCCAAATGTGGGAGCGGGCTTGCTCGCGAATGCGGTGTGCCTTTCAGCGATGATGTTGACTGACACAGCGCTTTCGCGAGCAAGCCCGCTCCCACATTGGTTTTGTGCTGAGTCAAATATTGGCGCTTGACCTTGCCCGCATGGCAAGGTTGATCCTTGTAGGCATCTTCTACAGGGAGTAAGACCGATGTCCGATTCCATCACCTTCGATCTGCCGATTGCCGGCATGACCTGCGCCAGTTGCGCCGGGCGTGTCGAGCGGGCGTTGCGCAAAGTCAGCGGCGCCAGTGGCGTCAGCGTCAATCTCGCCACCGAACAGGCTCGCGTCCAGGCACCGGGTGGCAGCTTGCCGGCGTTGATGGAGGCGGTGCAGCGCGCCGGTTACAGCGTGCCGCAGCAGACCATGGAATTGAGCATCGACGGCATGACCTGCGCCTCGTGCGTCGGTCGCGTCGAACGCGCCCTGAACAAAGTCCCCGGGGTGAAGAGCGTCAGCGTCAACCTCGCCAACGAACGCGCACACCTCGAATTGCTCGGTCAGGTCGACCCGCAATCGCTGCTCGACGCGGTGAGCAAGGCCGGCTACTCGGCCAGCGTCTGGCAAGCCGAACACCCCACTACCGATAACCAGCAACAGCGCCTGCAACATGAACGCTGGGCACTGATCTGCGCCATCGCCCTGGCCTTGCCGCTGGTGCTGCCGATGTTGCTACAACCGTTCGGCATCCACTGGATGCTCCCGGCCTGGGCGCAATTCGCCCTCGCCACCCCGGTGCAATTCATTTTCGGTGCGCGGTTTTACGTGGCCGCGTGGAAAGCCGTGCGCGCCGGGGCCGGTAACATGGACTTGCTGGTCGCCCTCGGCACCAGCGCCGGTTATGGCTTGAGCCTGTACGAGTGGGCCTCCGCCGCCGGGCGCATGCCCCATCTGTATTTCGAAGCCTCGGCGGTGGTGATCGCCCTGGTGCTCCTCGGCAAATACCTGGAAAGCCGCGCCAAACGCCAGACCGCCAGCGCCATCCGCGCCCTCGAAGCCTTGCGTCCGGAACGGGCGATTCAGGTCATTGACGGTCGCGAGCAAGACGTGGCGATCAGCGCTCTGCGCCTGAATGATCAGGTGCTGGTCAAACCCGGCGAACGTTTCCCGGTCGACGGCGAAGTGCTCGAAGGTCAGAGCCACGCGGACGAAGCGTTGATCAGCGGCGAAAGCCTGCCAGTGCCGAAACAGCCGGGCGATAAGGTCACCGGCGGTGCGATCAACGGTGAAGGTCGACTGCTGGTGCGCACCACCGCCCTCGGTGCGGAAAGTGTGCTGGCGCGGATCATCCGTCTGGTCGAGGACGCTCAGGCGGCGAAAGCGCCGATCCAGAAACTGGTGGATAAAGTCAGCCAGGTGTTCGTGCCCACCGTGCTGCTGATCGCTTTGGCGACACTGATCGGCTGGTGGCTGTACGGCGCGCCCATGGAAACCGCATTGATCAACGCGGTCGCTGTGCTGGTGATTGCCTGCCCGTGCGCCCTCGGCCTCGCCACGCCGACGGCGATCATGGCCGGCACGGGTGTGGCTGCGCGTCACGGCATTCTGATCAAGGACGCCGAAGCGCTGGAACGTGCCCATGAAGTCGACAACGTGGTCTTCGACAAGACCGGCACGCTGACTTCCGGCACCCCGCGCATCGCCCATTTCAGTGCGCTGGATGGTGATGAAAATACCCTGCTGACACTGGCTGGTGCCCTGCAACGCGGCAGTGAACACCCGCTGGCCAAAGCCGTGCTGGACGCTGCCACCGAGCGCGGCTTGCAGGTGCCGGATGTCAGCGACAGCCAATCCCTGACCGGGCGCGGCATCGCCGGCACGCTTGCCGGTCGGCGCCTGGCGCTGGGCAATCGGCGCTTGCTGGAAGAAAGCGGCTTGAGCGCCGGCCACCTCGCCGAGTCCGCCAAGGCCTGGGAAAACCAAGGCCGGACCTTGTCGTGGTTGATCGAGCAAAGCCCAGAAGCGCGGGTGCTTGGGTTGTTCGCCTTCGGTGACACGCTCAAGCCCGGGGCACTGCAAGCGGTACAGCAATTGGCCGCCCGAGGGATCCACAGTCATCTGCTGACTGGCGACAACCGTGGCAGCGCGCGCGTGGTGGCCGAGGCGCTGGGCATTGAAAATGTTCACGCCGAAGTGCTCCCCGCCGACAAAGCCGCGACCGTCGCCGAACTGAAGAAAACCGGGGTGGTGGCGATGGTCGGCGACGGCATCAATGACGCCCCGGCACTGGCGGCGGCCGACATTGGCATCGCCATGGGTGGCGGCACCGACGTAGCGATGCACGCCGCCGGCATCACCTTGATGCGCGGCGATCCACGGCTGGTGCCGGCGGCGCTGGAGATCAGCCGCAAGACCTACGCGAAGATCCGCCAGAACCTGTTCTGGGCCTTCGTCTACAACCTGATCGGCATTCCGCTGGCGGCGTTCGGCTTCCTCAACCCGGTGCTGGCCGGCGCGGCGATGGCATTGTCGAGCGTCAGCGTGGTGAGCAATGCGCTACTGTTGAAAACCTGGAAACCGAAGGATCTGGAGGAGCACCGATGAACATCGGCCAAGCGGCCCGGCACAGTGGCCTGAGCGCAAAGATGATCCGCTATTACGAGTCGATCGGCCTGCTCAAGGCTGCCCATCGCACCGACAGCGGCTACCGGGTCTACAGCGATGATGACCTGCACACGCTGGCGTTCATCAAGCGCTCGCGGGATCTGGGATTTTCTCTGGAGGAAGTCGGCAAGCTGCTGACCCTGTGGCAGGACCGGCAACGCGCCAGCGCTGATGTGAAGGCCCTGGCGCGTCAGCACATCGACGAGCTGAACCAGAAGATCCGCGAGCTCGGCGAGTTGCGCGACACCCTGCAGGATCTGGTCGAGCACTGTAATGGCGACCACCGCCCCGACTGCCCTATCCTCAAGGAACTGGCGTCGGGCTGCTGCGCGCAACCCGCCCGCGCCTGAGCGCCAGCAGCTTTACGGTCAACAGCGTACCGAGCGGGATGCCATGGAACAGCATGACCACGGCACCCGGCGTCCACCAGCCGTAAAACGGCGCGGCAACCAGCATGCCGACGCCGAACCCGGTCATTTGCAGCAAGGTCAGGAAACTGAAAATCGGCAGGCGCAAATGCTCCGGTTCACGCTGCAGACGCGACATCAGGCTGACTTCGGAGAAACCGTCCCCCAGGCCCGCCGGCAGCGAAAACAGCAGCAGACCGTAAAGGCTGTGCTGCTGGAACATCAGGATAAAACCGCAGGACATCAACGCCACGCCGAAGAAATACCGTCGCTCCAAATCACGGTTATCCGTGCCTTTGAGGCGACTGGCAATCCGTGCGCCGAGCAGTTTGCCGCTGGCCCATACCGCCAGCATCAGACCCAGCGTGGTGCTGGCCGAATCAGGGGTCAGCAGTTTGGAGATGATCGGGAATCCGACGTTGTGCGCGGCACTGCCCAAGGTGTCGGCCATGGTCACGGCAAGCATCGCGGCGATCACCGGAGCGCTGCGCAGGCCTTGTTTCAGAGCTGACCATTCGCCGCGTTCGCTGGTTGATTGCTCGCTGACTTCTGCAACGGCGAAGCGCAACGGCGCAATCAACAGCGCCGCCAGCACATAGGTCAGTGCGTTGAGCGCAAACACCGTTGCGAAACCAAATGCCGCCACCAGCAAGCCGGAGACCAGACTGCCGCCGACCATCGCTGCGGATGACGCCGAGGTGATCCAGGCATTGGTTTTCAGTAGCTGCGCCGGGTCGATCAGCCTCGGCAACTGGCTGTTGAGGCCGATGGCGAACATCGAATTGCCAAAACCCAGGCCGAAAGCGATCACCGGCAACAGCAACGCCTGCTGGCTCAGCGGCAGGATCAACAGCAGGCCAAGCAGCGCCGCGCGCAGCAGATCGAAGGCGATCAGCGGCACCCGGCCACTCCAGCGCCGATAGAAGCGCGTACCGATCAGACTGGCAAAAATCCCCCCGCCAACCCGGCTGGCGAGAAAGATCCCGACGCTCATGGCGCTGTTGCTCAGCAGGTAGACATAGGTCGCCAGCGCGACCATGTTGAGGAAGGCGCCGAAGTCGGAGATCAGCCGGGCGGTGATGATGAGGCGGGCGTTCACATTCAATCCTTGAGTGTGCGAGGGGCGACAAGATTCCCACATAAAGTCCATAGACACCACCGAACCCTGTGGGAGCTGGCTTGCCAGCGAAGAGGCCGGTACATCCGATAAAATTTTTCAGCTGAACCTCCGCTATCGCTGGCAAGCCAGCTCCCACAAGGAACGGTGGTATATGAACATACGGGCACAAAAAACCCGGCCGAAGCCGGGTTTTTGTTCAAGCGCTTACTGCATCCACGGTGGCGGCGGTGGTTCGTCGGACTTGCCTTTGGGCGCATCGTCGGCGGCACGGATCGCCTGCTTGCGCTCTTCGTCGAGACGCGCCGCTTCGATCTCGCGCAACACACCGCCAACGTCGGCCAGATCTTCCGGATCATCGAACTCACCGGTCAGCACGCTGTTGGGGTGCAAGGTGCCGGCTTCGTACAACGCCCACATTTCCTTCGCGTAGCGGGTCTGCTTCAGCTCCGGGGCAAAGCGCCCGAAGTACGACGCCATGTTGCCCACATCGCGCTCGAGCATGCTGAACGCGTGGTTGTTACCAGCGGCATCCACCGCCTGCGGCAGGTCGATGATCACCGGGCCGGTCGGGGTCAGCAGCACGTTGAACTCCGACAGGTCACCGTGCACCAGACCGGTACACAACATCAGCACGATCTGCGAGATCAGGAATGCGTGATACTCGCGGGCCTGATCCGGCTCCAGCACCACGTCGTTCAGACGCGGCGCGGCATCGCCATACTCGTCGGCCACCAGTTCCATCAGCAGCAC
Organism: Pseudomonas sp. RSB 5.4; assembly: GCF_037126175.1. Taxonomy (NCBI): domain Bacteria; kingdom Pseudomonadati; phylum Pseudomonadota; class Gammaproteobacteria; order Pseudomonadales; family Pseudomonadaceae; genus Pseudomonas; species Pseudomonas sp. RSB 5.4. The sequence continues at coordinate 5,352,887 of NZ_CP146986.1, read as the reverse complement.
GCCATCCAGAAAGTCGTATGGCTTGGGCACTCGCACACCGGCACCGGCCAGACGGAACAGCGCCGCGACTTCGGCGTTCTGCCAGGCGTCTTCGGTCTCTTTGCGACCGAATTTCGAGCCCTTGGCCATCGCCCGGGCCTGCCGGCTGTTACGCACCTTGCGACCTTCCTGATACTCGGCTGCCTGGCGGAAACTGCGTTTGTTCGCCTCCTTGTAGACCTTCGCGCAACGTAACTGGTTACCGCAGCGCACCACATAAACAGCTGCTTCTTTACCACTCATGAGTGGGCGCAGCACTTCGTCGACCAGACCGTCTTCGATCAGGGGTTCAATGCGTTTTGGAGTCTTCATCAGCTTTTATTGTGGGTCCTTTATTACCAAACACGCGAATGTCACTCGTTATACGGCAATCCTCGCGCTACGGGGAGGGGGTGCCGACCTGTGAACCCTATGGATGCACACACTGTGCCGAAATAATCGAGCTTTGCCGATCATAGCTGAGCCGGTTTGAAATGTTGGTAATCGGCGTCGAGGGCATTTGCGACAGAATCTGACATTGGCATGCATTTCCCCTGTGGGAGCGGGCTTGCTCGCGAAAGCGGTCTGTCAGACACAATGACGGCGCCTGACACGACCCCTTCGCGAGCAAGCCCGCTCCCACAGGGGGATTGCGCTCAACGTTCGATAATTGCGGTGACACCTTGGCCGCCAGCAGCACAGATCGAGACCAGCCCCCTGCCCTTGCCTGCCGCATCCAGCAATTTCGCCAGGTTCGCGACAATTCGCCCACCGGTCGCGGCAAACGGATGCCCCGCTGCCAGCGAGCTGCCTTTCACATTCAACCGACTGCGGTCGATCGACCCCAGCGGTGCGTCCAGCCCCAGGCGCGTCTTGCAATATTCGGGGTCTTCCCAGGCCTTGAGCGTACACAGCACCTGCGCGGCGAACGCTTCGTGAATTTCGTAGTAATCGAAGTCTTGCAGGGTCAACCCATTACGCGCCAGCAAGCGCGGCACTGCATACACCGGCGCCATCAACAGACCTTCGGCGCCGTTGACGAAATCCACCGCCGCCGCTTCGCCATCGCGCAGATACGCGAGGATCGGCAAACCACGTTCTTTCGCCCATTCCTCGCTGCCCAGCAGCACCACTGAGGCGCCGTCGGTGAGTGGCGTGGAGTTGCCTGCCGTCAGCGTGCCCTTGGCGCTTTTTTCGAAAGCGGGTTTGAGCGTGGCGAGTTTTTCCAGGGTCAGGTCCGGGCGTAGGTTGTTGTCGCGGGTCAGGCCGAGAAACGGCGTCATCAGATCGTTGTGCCAGCCTTCGCTGTAGGACGCGGCGAGTTTGTGATGGCTTTCGAGGGCCAGTTGATCCTGTTCTTCACGGGGAATGTTCCAGGTCTGCGCCATCAGTTCGCAGTGCTGGCCCATCGACAGGCCGGTGCGTGGCTCGCCATTACGCGGAAACTCCGGGATCAGGTGCCGTGGTCGCAGTTGCAGAAAGGTTTTCAGCTTGTCGCCGGTGGTCTTGGCGCGGTTGGCCTGCAGGAGGATTTTGCGCAGGCCTTCGCTGACGCTGATCGGCGCGTCCGAGGTGGTGTCGACGCCACCGGCAATGCCGCAATCGATCTGGCCGAGGGCGATTTTGTTGGCCACCAGCAGCGCAGCTTCCAGCCCGGTGCCGCAGGCTTGCTGGATGTCATAGGCCGGAGTGGCCGGTGACAGCCGCGAGCCGAGCACGCATTCGCGGGTCAGATTCATATCCCGTGACAATTTAAGCACCGCGCCCGCCACCACTTCGCCAATCCGCAGGCCGTGCAGGTTATAGCGTTCGATCAGGCCTTCCAGGGCAGCAGTGAGCATCACCTGATTGCTGGCAGTGGCGTACGGCCCGTTGGAACGGGCGAAAGGGATACGGTTACCACCGATGATGGCGACGCGGCGCAGCTGACTCATGAAAAGCTCCTTTTCCAAATGGTCGAATTCACCTGAATCCTTGTAGGAGTGACCTGTGGCGAGGGGATTCATCCCCGATGGGTCGCACAGCGGCCCCACACATTGCAATCGCGATACATTGCGACTGCTTCGCAGCCGATCGGGGATGAATCCCCTCGCCACAGGTCACGGCTACCGGGTTCAACGTTGTTTCTGAATTTGTGTTTGGCCACACAACCATCAGCGGCCAACTACTCTGCTGTTCTAGCGTAGGCCTTATTGTGTGGATCGAACGATTGATTGCCGTTGGTAGTCCACACTTTGAACCCCAACATTTGGAGAGCGTTCCATGTCTGACCGCTATATCGACTTCGCCAACTCATCCATCGGCCACCGTCTGGTCGGGGCTTTGGGCCTGCCGTCGCCGGTGCGGCTGGAACGCTGGCAGGCCGGACGCCTGCGGCCGGTGGACGGTGCGCTGCTGATCGGCGGTGGGCCGCTGGCCGAGCGGGTCAATGCGTTTGCCAACCGCCTGACCGATGCGATCTACAGCTACGGCACCGAACCATCGCTGGCCACCGCGTGGATTCCCGGGCACGGGCCGAAACTCAAGGCCGTGGTGTTCGACGCCAGCGATCTGCAGCACACCGACCAGCTCAAACAGCTGCGCGAGTTCTTCCAGCCACTGATGAAAAATTTCGACAGCAGCGCACATCTGGTGATTCTCGGTCGCGCCCCGGAAACCCTGCGCGAGCCCTTTGCGTCCAGTGCACAGCGGGCGCTCGAAGGTTTTTCACGCTCGCTGGCCAAGGAGCTGCGCAGCGGCGGCACGCTGCAACTGATCTATGTCGGTGAGGGTGCCGAAGATCAACTGGAAGGCCCGCTGCGGTTTTTCCTCTCGCCGAAAAGTGCCTTTGTCTCCGGGCAGGTGATTCGCCTGAGCCCATGCGCCACGCCGGTCACCGATTGGACCCGGCCATTGGCCGGACGCAAGGCGCTGGTCACCGGCGCGGCACGCGGGATCGGCGCATCAATCGCCGAAACCCTCGCCCGCGACGGTGCCGAGGTGATTCTGCTCGACGTCCCCCCGGCCAAGACTGATCTGGAAGCCCTCGCCGCACGTCTTGGCGGCCGGGCGATCACCCTTGATATCTGCGCCGAAGATGCCGCCGCGCAACTGATCGAACAACTGCCGGACGGCCTCGACATTCTGGTGCACAACGCCGGGATCACTCGCGACAAGACCCTGGCCAACATGACCCCGGAATTCTGGGACGCGGTGCTCGCGGTCAACCTCAACGCCCCGCAAGTGCTGACCAAGGCCCTGCTCGACAGCGGCACCCTGCACGACAATGCGCGGGTGATTCTGCTGGCCTCGATCAGCGGCATCGCCGGCAATCGCGGACAGACCAACTACGCCGCGAGCAAGGCCGGCCTCATCGGTCTGGCGCAGGCCTGGGCGCCAACGCTGCACGAACGCGGCATCAGCATCAACGCCGTGGCCCCGGGCTTCATCGAAACCCAGATGACCGCGCACATTCCGTTCGCCTTGCGCGAAGCCGGGCGGCGCATGAGTTCGCTGGGCCAGGGCGGTTTGCCGCAGGACGTCGCCGAAGCCGTCGCGTGGCTGGCACAACCGGGCACCGGCGCGTTCACCGGGCAGGCGCTGCGGGTCTGTGGACAAAGTGTTCTGGGGGCCTAGGCATGAGCATCGAATGGCACACGCTGGATCGCGAACCGAGTCTGCCCGGCCTGTATGCGCGGGCCGCTACACGACGCAAGATCACCGGCACCACCCTGCCCGACAGCGGTTTGCGCTGTTGGATCGACATCGACGGCAAGCGGCTGGCGGACTATCGCAAGGTCTGTGGATTTACCGATGACGGACTGCTGCCGCCGACTTATCCACACATCCTCGCGTTCGCCCTGCAGATGCAATTGCTCACGGCGAAGGAGTTTCCATTCCCGCTGCTGGGGCTGATTCACCTGAGCAACCGCATTCGCGTGTTGCGGCCGATGGGCGGGATCAGTCGCGCGCAAGTCAGTGTACGGGTGCACAATCTGCAACCGCATCCCAAAGGCGCGACCTTCGATGTGCTGACCACTCTCGATGATCAACTCGGGCCGCTGTGGGAAGCGGAAAGCCAGATGCTCTGTCGCGGCGTGAAACTCGACGGCGAACCCGTCGAGCAACGTTGGGAACCCACGCAGATCCTGACGCAGGTTGCGCAGTGGAAAGCACCGGCCGATATCGGTCGGCAATACGCCAAAGTCTCGGGCGACTACAACCCGATTCACCTGAGCGCCGCCAGTGCCAAGCTCTTCGGCTTCCCCACAGCCATCGCTCACGGTTTGTGGAACAAGGCCCGTACGCTCGCAGCGCTGAGTGATCACCTGCCCAAGGCCAACCTTGAGGTCAGCGTGTTTTTTCACAAACCGGTGCGTTTACCCAGTGAGGTGACTTTGCTGGCGAGTGCAGCAGGCTCCAGCGGTGAACTGTGTTTGATCGGTGCAGGCGACCTGGAGCACATGGTCGGTCAGTGGCAGCCGATTGCCTGATCGCTGAAGAGGGGGCTTTGTCTCCCTCTTCAAGGCCGGCCAAGCCTGTAAATTGTGTATATATCACTTAAGTTTTCACCCGCACGAGCCCTCTTCCGGCAACGCACCAAGCCTTGATTCTCAAGGCTTTTTTTTGCCCGTTTATACCTTGGGTATTAGTCCTTAGGTCCTGTACACCGCTATGTATATAAAGGCGTTAATACCAACTTGAGAATGGCGAGGATCCAGTCGAGCGATTGATATGAGCACAACGGACGGAGGCATTGCCGGCGCTAGAACCGGCGGGCCATCGAATACAACGAACGTTGTGACAGGTGCAAGGAACTCAATCATGAAAACTCAATTTGCGTGGTCCAAATCAGCAATCGCTTTGGCATTGATCTTCTCCCTCGGCCTCGCTGGTTGCAGCAGTGGCGGTGGCGGGCATCACAGCAGTTCCGGCAGTTCGTCTCCAGCCAGTGGTACGGCAGGAACGTCCGGGTCTTCGGGCAGCTCCGGTACAGATGGCACGAGCGGTACTGGCGGCACGGGCGGTACTTCCGGAACCGGCGGCACCGGTGGAACTGGCGGCACGACAGTGATTACCGGTCCGGTCGGGCCGACCGGACCTACAGGGCCAACTGGCCCGACAGGCCCCACCGGCCCCACCGGCCCCACGGGTCCAACTGGCCCGACTACCCCAACTACCCCGACCACCACTCCGGTAGTGACCAACTCGCTAGTGCAGGATGTCGGCAAAACCGTCGCCGGCGTCGGCGATGGCGTCGGCCAGATCGGCGACTCCCTGGGCACGGTTCCTGTCGTCGGTGGCGTCGTACAAAGCGCAGCCAACACCGCCGGCAACGTAGTCAGCACATTGGGTAATGGCTTGACCAACGGCATCGGCAAGCTGGGAACAGTCGACAATGGCCTCGGTGTGACCGCTTCCTCGGTTGGCGGCGTGGTCACCGATGTCGGCAACGGCGTCTCTGATCTGAGCGGGAAACTGGCCACGGCGACCAGCAGCGTTCCGGTGGTGGGTGGCGTGGTCACCAAAGTCGCACCGGTACTCAACGGCGTTGGCGAAAAAGTCACCATGCTCGGTGACACCCTCAGCACGGCAACAACGACCGGCCCACTCGGTTCAGTGACCAAGAGTGTCGGCAACGGACTGGTGCCGGTGATCGCCATGGTTGAAAGCACCACCGACAAAATCGGTGACACGACCGGGCTGGGCACACCGCTTAACGGTGTCCTGCAACAAGTCGGCGGCGCCGTAAACGGGCTGGGTACACAGGTCACCGGCACTGGCAATGGCAATCCCGTGACCAACACCCTCGGCGGCGCACTGAGCAACGTCGGCACCACGGTCAGCACGGCTGGCGGCCTGGTCAGCAGCGGCACAAGCACCGGTGGAGGCACGGGTGGCGGTCTTGGCGGGGGACTTGGCGGAGGCCTCGGCGGTACCGGCCTGCTGCAAACCGTTGGCGGTGCAGTGGTCAACGTCGGCACAGGCTTGAACGCAGGCAACAACAATGGTCTGGTGAGCGCAGGCGGCGTGGCCGGCGCATCGGCGGGCAACGTAATCGCCTCGCTCAATACCGTTCTGGGTGGTTCCGGTACACCGATAACCAGCACCACAGCGCCACTGGCAGCACTGGGCAGCAACGTCGGCGCCGCACTCAACCCGGTTACCACAGCAGTCTCCGGCCTGACCCAACAAGTCGGCGCCGCGACCGGCCTCGGCAGCCCGGTTGCCGGCCTGACCAATCAGGTAGGTGGCGCGGTCAGTGGTCTGGGCGGTGCAATCGCCGCAACGAATAATCCGGTAGGCACCGCAGTCGGAGGCCTGGTCAGTAACGTCGGCGCTACCGTTGGTGCGGTCGGCGGCCTGGTGAACGGCGGCAGCGGAACTGGCACCGGTACCACCGGTGGCCTGGGTGGCGTACTTGGTGGCCTGACCGGCGCTCTTGGAGGCAACAAACGCTAAATTGCACCTGGCCGATTCGACGGCCTCACCTACAGCGCCTACGCTTGGTTGAGGGCGGAAGATTCCCACGAATCTTCCGCTTTTTTCTTAGGAAAAAAACAGCCCTGTGCTGCGACCTGACCACGGAGTGTCCTATGCGCGTAATGGCATCCCTGCTGTTCCTCAGTCTCAGTTCCGCCGCTTTCGCCGACACCCTGCCCAGCTTTCTCAACAGCAACGAAACCATTCGCAATCTGCCCGTGCCGAATCTGCCGGCCGATGCCTATCGCCCGGCCACCACCCCGGTGCAAGTGCCGGAACCCGGCGCGGCCAGTGCCCAGCCGCTGATGATGGAAACCAGAATCACCCTGAAGACGGTGCAGATTGAAGGCGGGACGATCTATCCGCTCGGCGAACTGGCCGAGATCTACAAACCCCTGATCGGTCACCAGACCAGCCTTGCCGACCTGATCGAAGCCACCCGCAACATCACCCGCCGCTACCAACAGGACGGTTATCTGCTGTCCTACGCGTTCTTGCCTCAACAAAAGTTCGACGACGGGGTAGCGCGGGTGGTGTTGGTGGAAGGCTACGTCAGGGATATCCAGATGCAGGGCGACGTCGGCCGGGTCAAAGGCCTGCTCGATAAACTGGCGGCGAAGATCCAGGCCGAACGGCCGCTGACCCGCAAGACCTTCGAGCGCTATACCACACTGATGACCCGCATTCCCGGAGTGACGGTACAGGCCCAGGTGCCTCCGCCCGGCACCACCGACGGTGCCACGACCCTGGTCGCCCAGGCCAGTCGCAAACCGTTCACCAGCACCCTGAGCACCACCGAAGACAATCGTAACGGCACTCAGGCATTGCTCGGCGTGAGCAGCAACTCGCAAACGGCCATGGGCGAACAGCTGACCCTCAGCGGCCTGTTTCCGCCGGGGCACGACGCAGAGCATTACTATCGCCTGGACTACAACCAGTTCCTCAATGCAGAGGGCACACAACTGAGCCTGTTCGCTTCGCGCTACCGCGCCGACCCGGGCACCAACGTGCAACTGGATAACGGTCTGGAACTCAAACCGCATCAGGAAGACGATCGCTACTCCATCGGTTTCAGTCACCCGATCATCGCTTCGCCCAACGAGTTGCTCAGCGCCGGCGCAAGGCTTTATGCGGTCGACGACACCACCCGCTATAACGTCGTCGGCTACCCCTTGAGTGTCGAAGAGCGCACCGACATCCGCGCCGTCGCCATCGAAGGTGACTGGCGCAAGTCAGACGCCCGGCAACTGCGGATTCTCAGCGCGGGCCTGTACCAGGGCATCGACGGCATGGGCGCGCACACCAATAACCCGGATCTGGATATCAACTTTTTCCGCATGCGCCTGTCCGGCGTACAGAGCGACAAGTTCTTCGACAACTGGCAGGGCGTGCTGTCGGCGGCGCTGTACTGGAGCGATGACACGCTGCCCGACAGTGAGCGTGCGGTGTTCGGCGGGCAGAATTTCGGCCGTGGCTATCCGGACGATCAGGCGTCGGGGGACAAGGGCTGGGGGGCGGCTTACGAGGTTAACTACAGCTTCAACCGTGACGGCACCTGGGTGCGCATCCTGCAGCCGTACGTGGTGCTGGACCGTTCGAAAACCTGGTTCAACAAACTGGCGGTGCAGAGCAACGACCTGTCATCGGCGGCGGTCGGGCTGCGCTTTGGCGATGCCAAGTACTACAACATTGCGCTGGAAGCGGCCAAGCCGATGGCCGATGAAGCACTGGACACCTACAACCGCCGGATGAGGTACAGCATCAGCTTCAGCTATCAGCTGTAGGAAGTCAGATCAATCAACTGAGCGGACAGACCGCTTGCTCTCACATTGCAGCGCACATTCCTGTGGGAGCGGGCTTGCTTGCGAAAGCGGTGGATCAGCCAGCATTTTTGCCGACTGACACTACGCCTTCGCGAGCAGGCTCACTCCCACAGGTTTTACGCGAAGTGGATCAGAACGCGTAACGCACCTTCGCAGTAAAGCTGTCGGAGTCGAAACCGCTCGAAGTCAGATAGTTGTAAGAGCCGCCGACGCTCCACGCGCCCATCCGGTAGTTGGCGCCCAGGCCCAGTTCATAGCTGTCACGCACCGGAGTGGTACCGCGGCTGACGGACGACTCGCCCCCCAGCACGAAGGCAGATGTGGTGCTGACCTTGTCACCGATGAAGTCATGCCAGGCCATCAGCTTCGCTTCCGGTTCCAGGCTGCCGCTGCCGACATCGAATGCCGCCGCCAGACGTGCACCGACGCCCATCTCACCGACTTCATAACGCTGGCTGCCGACATTCAGCGACGCCGAGCTGCCCTTCTCGCGATAGGCATCCATGCCCACATTGGCATAGCGTGCGCCGACCTGGGGTTCCAGCACCACATCAGGCATCAGCCGCAGGCTGTAACCGGCCAATGCGCTCATGCCAAATACGTCACTGTCGTAATCAGCCTTAGCCTGAGTGCCAGCGATATAACGTTTGGATTCGTTGTCGTTCCAGCCGTACATCAGCGACGAGTCGACGAACCAGTTGTCATGCACCCAGTTGCTGTACAACGTCAGCGCATGACCAGTGACTTTGGTCTTGTTGCCCAGATCGGATTTCACATCGGTATCGAGGTAGCTGTAGGCCAGACCCAGCGTGGTATCGGCATTCAACTGACCATCGGCACCGACCGCGATCCCGTGGCTGTCGGCGTCATAACCGGCGACACCGCGACGCTCGTCCTGATTGGCATCGCTGCTCAGGGCTTGCAGCCACACGCCTTTTTCCGGGGTTCCGGTGGCTGAGCGCGCGCGACTGGAGCGATCACTGATCACGCCCGAGACCAGCGTCTGGCTGTTGGTGGCCGCGTGAAGTACTCCGCGGCTGACATCCGGGCTGAGGGTTTCACTCAGGCGCGCCAGTTCGGCATCGGTGCCGGCGTTGGCGAATGCCTGGAACACCGGATCCTGTTCATCGAGGCGTGCCAGCAGTCCTGGCACATGCCCGACCGCCGTCGCCGCGTTATCACTGCCGCCAACGGCCAGGGTGTTCTCGGCCAGCACCTCGCTCGACTTGGTCGTCACCACACTGGTGATGTCATTGCCGACCACACCGAAGCTCTTCACATCGAGCAGCGCGGAGGTCGAGGTCACAGTCAGGTTGCTGCCACCGACCAGATTCCCCGAGCTGATCAGGGTGTAGCGCGTACCGCCGGGGCTCACGCGAAAATCACTGGAACGTGCCAGCAGACGCAGTTGCGCGCCCGGGGCGATATCGGTGGTGCCGGTGACTTTCAGCACAGGCAGCGCCGGGTTGGTGTCATTGCCCAGGTACATCTCCAGCACCGAGTTCGACTCTTCCATATCGAAGTCGCCGATGAAGGTGGTGTGCGGCTTCATCAGGGTCAGCGTGCCCTCTTCGATAGTGACGTAGCCGGAGCGGATGGTCGAACCGTCGAAAGTCGCATCACCGTCGACCAGTACTCCAGACAGGCCGAGCAGGTCACCCTTCACCGCGCCGCCATAGAAATAGAAGTAGCTCGTGCCGTCATCGACCTGGATCGCCGCCTTGCCCCCCTCGATCAACCCGTTCATTTGATAGATGCCGAAAGGCAGGGCGCCACTGGCCTGGTCGCTGACATGCACACCGATATCCTCGCCGGAGATGGTTCCGCCGTTCCATAGTGCGGTGGCGTTGGCACCTACTGGACCGCTGAACTTGACCCCCTCGAATACCAATGCCTCGGCATTGGCACCGGTTGCACGGATTGTCCCCGTGTTGTTGACCGACAGGCTCAGCGTCGCGCCGTCGAGCAAAACGCCCAATGCATCGGTACCGCTTGCGTTGATGGTGCCTCGGTTGCTGAGCCCGGTCATGCTGGTATGCACCAGCAACAGGCCACTGGCGGTCTGGCCGCTGACGTCGATGCTGCCACTGTTGAGCAACGAATCGCCCAGCGTGCTGCCGAGATCGGAAATACCGCTGGAGGTGCCAGCGTCAGGCAACCCGTGAATCGCAATGGAGCCGTTGTTGATCAGTGCGCCGGTGATATGGCTCGCCACCGTACCGGCAGAGTTCAGGCTGATGCCCACGCCGAATTTGGCACCGTCAATCCGGATGTTGCCGTTGTTACGCAACTGGTCTGCATTCAGCCCCGCAAACTGCGCGCCGTAGGTCAGCGTCGCCGGTGAGCCGGGAGCGATCGTCCCGTTGCCGCTCAAGTCGACAAGCCCCAGGTTCTGCAGATTGCTGTTCAGCGATCCGCCGCTCAAATCGTAATTGAGGTTGGCGCCGGCCGCGGCTGCGAGGGAGGCGTGCAACGTGGCGGCGGTGATGGAGAGCGCCAGCAGGGAGCGGCGCAGGCAAGCGATATTCAAGTGAGAATCCCTTCCAGAACAAAACAGTTCAGCAGGGTTCACACATTCATGATGGCATCCCTACCGGCCAGCCAGAGAGAACCGGCGAGGCGTGGGGGAATTTACAGGAGCCATCATTTAGACACCATCAAAATGTCATAGGATTGGCGCCAATAATCAAAGAGCTGGTGAAAGGCGCAAGACGCGTCAGCCGACATTTACCTTGGGAATGGGAAACAGATTGTTCAGCGTCTCAAGCAACCTGACGTGATAGATCGGCTTGCGAAACAGATCCAGCACCTGCAAGCGCAGCATGTCGCTGACATCTTCCATATCCGCATGCCCGGACGTCACGATGACCGGCAAATGCTGACGCGACGTGTGCTCGCGCAAACGCTTGATCAGCGACATGCCGGACTCCTCCGGCATACGCAGATCCGTAATCACCAAGGCAATATCGGGATGCCGGGTCAGATGGTGCAACGCAAGCTTCACCGATGTCGCGGTATGGCAGACAAACCCCTCGCCCTCCAGCAACTCCGCCAACTCGAGCAACGCGTCCTCTTCATCGTCAACCAGAAGCAACTGTTGGCGCGGGATCGAGGAAGCAGTCATGGGCAATACCTGAAAACCGAGGGTGGAACAGAGTGTAGTGCGACAGTCGCCAAGTGCGAGTTTTATCCCGCTCAGGGCGTGGGTGCCGTTACCGCCGTACCACCCAGTGCCACCAGCAGATTATTGAACATGATCAGCACTCTGGCACCGACGGGCGTGACAAAGACCACCACCACGACCGCTACCATCGCGACCACGATTGCATACTCGATAGCCGAGGCAGCTTCGGTACTGGAGAAAAAGCCCCGGGCACGCATCTTCAAGTACTCAAAGAACATCACCGTTCTCCTCAGGGATTGGCAGCGCGACTATGGTGTTGCACGGGTTTGCGCGGTGCCACCCAGTCCGACCAGAATATCGTTGAAGTACTGCAGGACGCGGTTGCCCAGTGGTGTCACAAACGCCACGACGACAACGGCAACCATGGCCACCACTATCGCGTACTCAATTGCCGACGCCGCTTCTTCGTTCTTCACGAACAGCCGGGTCCTGGCCACCATATAGTCGATGATCATCTGAAACATACGTCCACTCCTTTGCGCCTCTGGCGCCGCTAACGCTACAGCGGCAAAGCCTCCACCGTGCTATCTGAGCATTGTCAACAAACCCCCGGTCAACAACTGTAAGAACGGATTAATCACAAAGAATTAATCAGTTGGTCGTGACGCTTAGTTCAACTGTTAATTGGCGATTGCTCATACTTTAGTGAGTTATTTTCCGGCCAGTAATGGCGTTTTGGCTTGGATCAGCTAGCTTGGAAATAGCGAAATAGTTGCATGTTCATAGCTGCCTGAATGCGAAATTCCCTTGTCAGGAAATACGGGCTTGTAGTGCAGCAGGAAAGGGAGAGCCGTCATGAACAGTCGCATCACCATGGGCCTTGCAGCATTACTTCTGCTGGGAGCAATTTTTGTCGGCTATTGGGGACTGGTGCTCAGTCGTCAACCGGCGCCTGTTGCCGAAGCGCCTTCCGCCCCGGTCGCCACTGTTGAAAAAACCGTTGCCGTCGCCGAAGACCAGACCCGTCAACCCGTGGTGGTGCTGCTGCACGATGTGCCGCCGTTCACCCCACTCACTGCCGCCGACGTGACCGTGGAAAAGCTGCGCAACGCACCGGCCGGCAGCCTTAAAAGTGTCGATCAGGTCGTTGGCCGCAAACCCTGGCGGCCGCTGTCTGCTGGCACCTGGCTGAACGACGAGAGCTTCGACGCCGGCGGTGCCCTGGCCCGCATGATCCACAGCGATGAACGCGCGCTGACCGTGGCAATCGATGAAGTGATCGGCGGCGCCGGGCAACTGATTCCCGGCGACTATGTCGATGTGCTGCTGTACCTGCGTCAGGACAGCAGCAACCTGCAACAGTCGGCGCAGGTTGTCGTGCCCGCCCTGCGCGTGCTCGGCGTCGGTGACCAATACGGCTTGACCAACGACGGTCAACCCGCCACACCGGCCCTGAGCAGCGACGACAAAATCAAACAGGATCAACGCCGGATCGCCGCGCGCACCGTGGTGCTGGCGGTGCCCGAGCAATTGCTGAGCCGGATGATGCTCGCCACCCAGGTCGGCACCTTGCGGCTGGCCGTGCGCAGCAGCGAAGAACAGCGCCTGGCCAAATACTGGGCCGGCGAAACGCAGTCGCCGGCGCACCTGGACAACGCCAACAGCCAACTCTTCCAGTTCACCCAACTGGCGCTGGGCAGCGGCCCGAAAGCGCCATCCAGCGCTGAACACGGCGCTGCGCGCAAAGCGATGGAAGTGATTCGCGGCAATCAGATTTCCCAACAAGCCCCATGACTGAGCAAGGATCCAAGTGCATGCAGAGTCGATTCAGGCCGATATTAAAACCTGTACTCCGGGCCTTGATACTGACAGGACTGTCGATGAACGCGGCCTTCGCGGCCACGGGCAATTGCTCGGCGCTTTCCCGCATGCCCCCGGTGATCGAGATCGGCGAAGGATTCCAACAGGACATCCAGTCGCCAGTGACGATCACCCGCGTGGCAATCGGCGACCCGAAAATCGCTGACGTGCACGACACCGGTCACTCATCTTTTCTGCTGACCGGGGTCGCCCCCGGCGCCACCAGTCTGATGGTCTGGACGTCATGCTCCAGTGAGCCGCGCCAGAGCATGGTGTTCGTTCAAGGCAGCGCCACTGCTGCTTTGACCAACGCCAGCCGAATGCCTTCCGATGATCCGACGCTGCCCTCGCAAGTGCAGACCGACATTCGCTTCGTCGAAGTCAGCCGCACCAAACTCAAAGAAGCCACCGCCTCGCTGATCGGCACCCGTGGCAATTTCCTGTTCGGCTCCCCGGGTACGCTGCCGCCCATCGACGGTGTACCGACCCCGAAACTGCCGGTGGACAACACCCTGTTCAACTTCTCGTGGATCGGCGGCAAGACCATGGCGATCATCAACGCCCTGGAAAGCAGTGGCTTCGCCTACACCCTTGCGCGGCCGAGTCTGGTGGCACTGAGCGGGCAGAGCGCAAGCTTTCTGGCCGGCGGTGAAATCCCGATTCCGGTGCCCAGTTCCGGCAGCGACAACGTGTCGATCGAATATAAGGAGTTCGGCATCCGCCTGACTCTGACCCCGACCGTCATCAGTCACGACCGCATTGCGCTGAAGGTCGCACCGGAAGTCAGCGAACTGGATTTGAGCAACGCCGTGCAGATCGCCGGCACCACCGTTCCGGCCCTGACCATTCGCCGCACCGACACCAGCGTCTCGCTGGCCGATGGCGAAAGCTTTGTGATCAGTGGCTTGATCAGCACCACCAACAGCTCGCAGGTGAACAAGTTTCCGGGGCTGGGCGATATCCCGGTGCTCGGTGCCTTTTTCAAAGGCTCGCAGATCAAGCGCGAAGAGCGCGAACTGCTGATGATCGTCACGCCGCATCTGGTACAGCCACTGGCGGCCGATGCGCAACTGCCGTCGCTGCCGGGGGAAAAACTGCGCAACTACGACCCGAATTTCTACCGCATGTTCTTCCTCGAAAACGGCAACTTCGACAAACGCAGCGGGTTGTCGCAATGAGCCAGAGCCTGAGCCAGACCTTCCTTGCGATCACCCGCAACAGCACCGATCTGGAGTGGCTGCAAAGCGCCCTCGCCCCCCTCGGTCAAGTGGTGAGTGCCGGTGGCGGCAGCCTCGACGAACTGCTGGCACTGGTCGACGTGACCTTTGCCAGCCTGGTGTTCGTCGGCCTCGACCGCGAGCACGTGGTGGCGCAGAGCGCACTGATCGAAGGCGCGCTGGAAGCCAAGCCGATGCTGGCGATCGTCGCGCTGGGCGACGGCATGGACAATCAGTTGGTGCTCAATGCGATGCGGGCCGGCGCCCGGGACTTCGTCGCCTATGGCTCGCGCTCCAGCGAGGTTGCCGGACTGGTGCGCCGGTTGAGCAAACGCCTGCCACCCGTGGCACCCAACACGCAACTGGGCGGCCTGACCGTGATGTACGGCGTGCAGAGCAGTTCCGACGGCGCGTTGCTGGCCAATCACATGGCGCTGGTGGTGCAAAAGAGCGGGCAGCAAACCTTGCTGCTGGACCTCGGCCTGCCCCGCGGCGACAGCCTTGCCCTGTTGGGGCTGGAGAGTTCGTTTCACTTCGGCGATGCCTTGCGCCACTTGCGCAGACTCGACGCCACACTCATCGACAGCGCCTTCACTAGCGCCGAAGCGGGCCTGCGGATTCTCGCCTACGCCAGCAACGACGAGCCACTGGAAAACACCAGCGCCGCCGAGCTGTATATGTTGCTCAGCGCGCTGCGCCAGCACTTCCAGCACATCGTCGTGAACCTCACCGGGCAAGCCGACAGCGAAGCATTGCGCACCTTCGTCAGCCACTGCGACAAGCTGCTGTGGTACACCGATCAGAACGTGCTCAACTGCCGCCGCAACCTCGCCGTGCTCAACCAGTGGCGCGAAAAAGGCATGAAACTCGATCATGGACGCCTGCTGATCGACCGTTATCTGAGCAACGTGGCGCCGAGCTCGGAAACCCTCGGCAAGACCTTCAATCTGGAAGTCATTGCGGTACTGGCGTTCAACCCTGAAGTGCGGCTCAACGCGAAAAATCAGGGCGTGAGTCTGTTCGAACTGGCGCCCCGGGAAAAACTCACCCAGAGCCTGCGCACCCTCGGTGAACGCCTGGCCAAACGCTCCGAGGGTCTGGCCAAACCGAAAGTCACCTGGTTCGACCGCTTGCGAGGTTCCTCATGAGCGCGGAAAAACTCTTCGGCGCACCGCAACGCGCAGGTCTCGGCAACACCGATCACGAAGGCCTGAAACTGGTGCTGCACCGCTACATCATCGACGCCATCGAAGAGTCGGGGAGAAACCTGCTGGAAGGCTCGCGCCAGCAGCTGGCGCAATTTGTCACCGACAAGGTCGCCGAATACATCGCCCGTTTGCACCTGGCGATTTCCCGCTATGAGATGGAGCGGCTGGCCGAAGAAATCGTCGACGAACTCACCGGCTTCGGCCCACTGGAGGTGTTGCTGCGTGATCCGTCGGTGACCGAAATCCTGGTCAACGGCCCGCACCGGGTGTTCATCGAACGCGACGGCGTGCTGCATCAAAGTGACTTGCGCTTCATCGATGCGCACCACGTCGAACGGGTCATGCAGCGAATTCTCGCACCGCTGGGGCGACGCCTCGACGAGTCTTCACCGATGGTCGACGCACGCCTCCCGGACGGCAGCCGGGTCAACGCGATCATCCCGCCGATTGCCCTCGACGGCCCGTGTCTGTCGATCCGGAAGTTTCGCAAGGACATGCTCAAAAGCACCGACCTGATGGCCATGCAGACGATCGACATGGCGATCTTCGACTTCTTCCAGGACGCCGTGGGCAAGCGCTGCAACATCCTCATCAGCGGTGGGACCGGCACCGGGAAAACCACGTTGCTCAATATTCTCAGCCAACTGATCAACCCTCATGAGCGTCTGGTGACCATCGAAGACGTCGCCGAATTGCAGCTCGGCCACCCGCACGTCGTGCGCCTCGAAACCCGTCCGCCGAATGCCGAGGGCCACGGCGAAGTGAAAGCCAGCGACCTGATCCGCAACGCCCTGCGGATGCGTCCCGACCGGATCATCCTCGGCGAGATTCGCGGCGTCGAAGTGGTCGACGTGCTCACCGCGATGAACACCGGCCACGACGGTTCGATGAGCACCGTGCACGCCAACAACGCGCAGGATGCTTTGCTGCGACTGGAGACGCTGGTGGGCCTTACCGGCCGCACGATCGCCGAACGCACCTTGCGCCAGATGATCTGCGCGGCGCTCGACGTGGTCATTCAGTTGACCCGCATGCCCGACGGCCGCCGCTGCGTCAGTGAAGTGGTGGAAGTGGTCGGTATCCGCGAGGACGTCTACGTCACCAACACCCTGTTCCGCCTCGACCGTCGCACTGGTTTCGGCTTCCTGCGCGAAGCCGTCAACCCGGCCGGCGACAAGTTGCGCAACGACGCCCATCCGGGCTGACGGCAAGGAGCACCGAGCATGCTTGGACCGGTCATTCTCATCATCATGTGTCTGATTCTGCTCGGGCTGTCGATCCGCCTGTTCCTGCATGGCATCCACAAGACCGCCAACGAAAAGGTACTCAATCGACTCGCCGCCGGCCAACCGCAGATCGCTGTGGAAAAAACCCGATGGGTGGGCCTTGAGCGAATGTTTCTGCGCGCCGGGCTGGGCCGCCCGACCGAGCGTTTCGGCCTGTGGCTGAGCCTGTGGGCCATCGCCATATTGCTCGGTTACCTGCTGGGCCACTGGCTCGGATTGCTGGTGGCGCTCCTCATGCCGCCGGTGATTTTGCGCCTGTACATTTCGTGGCTGTACCGCCGCCGGCTCAAACGCATGATCGAGCAACTGCCGCAGTTGCTTGATCACACCGTGCGCAGCCTCAAGTCCGGCCGCACCCTGAGCGACGCGGTCATGGGCGGAATCGAAGCCAGCGACGATCCGCTGAAAACTGCCATGGGCCGGGTACAACGCAACGTGCAACTGGGGGTCAATCTGCCGGACGCCGTCAGCGACTTCGCCGAGCTCTATGAGCAAGACGAACTGCGCATGTTTGCCCTGGGCCTGAAGGTCAACCACCGCTACGGCGGCAACGCCAGCGAGCTGCTGGAGAACCTGATCAAACTGATCCGCGAACGTGATCAGGGCGCTCGCCAATTGCGCGCGATGACCGGCGAAACCCGGATGACCGCGTGGGTGCTCGGCGCGCTGCCCGTGATACTGGTGAGTTACTTCATGCTGACCAATCCCGGCTACATGCTCGGCATGTGGCACGACTCCGGTGGCCAGACCATGCTGATTGCCGCACTGGTGCTGCAGGTGCTCGGCTGCCTTGCGCTGTGGCGCATGTTGCGGAGCGTCTGACATGATCTTTCTTGTCGCCCTCATGTTGTTGCTCGGTGCGTTTTTGCTGGTGGCCAACCACTTGCTGACCGAACGCCGCCGCGAGCGCCAGGTGACTCAACGCCTGCAAGGCAACCTGGTGCGCGAAAGCCGCCTGGGCAACTGGTTGCGCGCCTTGGGCAACAGCCGGTTTGGCCGACGCTCGGTGAGCATCGACAGCGAAACCCAGACCCTGCTCAGCCGCCTCGGCTGGCGCCGCGCCAGCGAGCGTTCGTTGTACGCGGCGTGTCAGATCGGCACTCCGCTGCTGGCGCTGGGTGTCGGACTGTTTTTGCGAGAGGTGTTCTTCCCCCACGCGCCGAACGGCTGGCTGGTGCCGATGCTCGCCACCGGCGCCGGTTACCTGCTGCCCAAACGGCTGCTGGCGTACGCCGCAGCGCGCCGGCAGAAAATCATCGCCGTAGAAATTTCGACATTCATTCCGCTGCTGCGCATCCTGTTCGAATCCGGCATGGCGGTCGAACAGGCGCTGCGTGTCCTCAGCACCGAAGGGCAAAAACTGCTGCCGGAACTGACCACCGAACTGCGCCTGATCCTCAGCCGCGTCGACTCGGGCCTGGAGCTCGGCCAGGAACTCAACAAGACCGCCGTGATGCTCGCAGTGGACGAATTCACCGACACCTGCGTGATCCTCCAACAACTGATTCAACAGGGCGGCGGCGCGATGAAATCGCTGTTGTCGCTCAAGCAATTGCTCGACGACCGACGCCTGACACGGCTGCAGGAGTACGTGTCGAAAATGTCGGCAAAGATGTCGGTGGTGATGATGCTGTTTCTATTTCCGGCCTTGCTGATCGTTCTGGCCGGTCCTGGTTTCACTGCCATTTCAAGGGCGTTTGCAAACTGACGTGGGCTCATGGAGAGCGTTTGATGAAAGTACTGATTGTCATGGCAAGTCTGTTGATGCTCGGCGGTTGCGCCACCGACGGCCAGGCGCCGTGGACGGCGATGCTGTCACCGTCCAGTTGCAGCAAATTGAGCTCTGAACAGGAGCTGTCCCTGAACCTGGCGGACGATCTGGCCAACGACGGCAAACTGCACGCCAGCCTCGCCAACCTGCAGAGCATGCCCGACAACTTGAGCGAAGTGCGCCTGCGCAAAGCCAAGGTCTACCGCCTGCTCGGCCGCAGCGAAGCCGAGCCGCTGTACCGCGGTTTGCTCGGCGGCTGCCTGACCGCCGAAGCCGAACACGGCCTGGGCCAGCTCTACGCCGCCCGCGGCGACAACGGCCAGGCCCAGGCCCACCTGCAACGCGCCGCACGCCTGGCCCCCACCGACGAAAAAATCCGCAACGACCTCGGCGTGGTCTACCTCAACCAACTGCGCCTCGAAGACGCCCGCTTCGAATTCCTCACCGCCATCGAACTCAAGCAGAACAATCAACTGGCAACGATGAACCTGGTGTCATTGCTGCTGTACCAGAACAACTGGCAACAAGCCGCCGAAATCGTCAGCCGCGCCAAACTGACCCCGGCGCAATTTACCGAAGCCCAGGAACGCGCGGAAAAACTCAAAACGCCGATCCCGGCGAAACCGGCGACCGGCAATCAAGTGGCGGTAGCGGCTGATCCGCAACCGTCGACAATCAAATAAGGAGACAGCCATGAACGCACTCAAAGGCCTGTGCTACCTGAGCTTGTTGAGCTTGCCGCTGAGCGCCCTCGCCATCGACGCCGGCCCGGCCTCCGCGCAGCAACAGGAAACCGAAGGCTGGCTGCTGCTGCAAAGCCGCAACAAAGCCGCCTCGGAAAAAAACCAGACCGCCACCGCCGCTGAACGGGAACTGGCGATGCAGCGCTGGCTGAAAAAGTACAAATACGAAATTCCGGATTTCTACGACCCGGATGCGGGCGGCAAGATCGAGACCAACAAGTGATTTGATGTTGGCCGCCATACCGCCATCGCGAGCAGGCTCGATCCTACAATGGGATGGGGTGTGGTCTGTTGGAGGTTGGGCGGCTGTCAGGTCGCCTTCGCTGGCAAGCCCGCAGTGATTGAGTACATCTGCGAAGGATCCGTCGCCTGTCAGGACGTCTTTGCGAGCAAGCCCGCTCCCACAATGGGATGGGGTGTGGTCTGTGAAGGCTGGTCGGCTGTCAGGCCGCCATCGCTGGCAAGCCAGGCTCCCACAGGGATTGAGTGCATCTGCGAAGGATCCGTCGCCTGACAGACCGCCTTCGCGAGCAAGCCCGCTCCCACCATGGGATGGGGTGTGGCCTGTGAAGGCTGGTCGGCTGTGAGGCCGCCATCGCCAGCAGGCTGGCTCCTACAATTTAGCAAGCGCACACACCATGCGGCGAAGCCGCCCCACTCCAGGATGAGCGCAAGCTCGGCTGCAGCTCTTGATCTTGATCCACGGGCGACGTCGGAAGGCTGAGTGGAGGGATTGATCCGGGGGTGGGAGCGCAGCGACCGTTTGGCGCAGCCAAACACAGCGAGAGGAGGTGCAGCGAAGCAAACCGTAGGCGCTGCCCCCGGATCGATCCCGGAGCGAAGGAACCCCGAGCCCCAGCGAGCGGGCCGAACGCAGGAGCAAGCCTTTTTGGTTACTTTTTCGGCGTCTGGAAAAAGTGACCCGCCGTAAGGGCGGAACCCTAATCCGCCATCACCAAAAAAACGGATATACACCCAAACCACCCGAAGCCTGGTCGGCCCACAGGCCGCCAAGGTCAATGCGCCGTCACCCGCTGCCGCAAAGCCGCCCCACCGGGAGACAACGCCAACGCCAACTGCGTCCGGTTATGCATATGCGTCAACCGCAAAACCTGCGACACATAAAGCTTCACTGTGTTCTCGGTAATCCCCAACTCACAGGCAATCTGATAATTGGTCTGCCCCTTGCCCACCAACCGCGCCACATCGAGCTGGCGTGGCGACAGTTGTTGAAAGATCTCCGGCATTTCCTGCTGCTCGCTGTCGGGCGCTTCCCCACCCATCACATCACGAACCACCGCCGCCGGACTGCGCCGAACCTTATCGAGATCCTGATAAAGGTCATCAATCGACTCGGACAAAAATTGCAGCTTCTGATTCAAATGCCCCAACTGCACATTTTTATGCCGTTCGTGCAAAGCCTGCTCCTGACGCTGCAAGCCCTCGAGCAATTCCGTCAAAACAATCGGCTTCTGATAGTAATCGGCAATTCCGGCACGCAACGCCTTGATCACGTCCTGCTTATCGGCGCGCCCGGTGAGCATGATCGCCTCGAACACCCGGTGCTTGCCGCAGATCCGCTGCAACGCCTGCACCAGCTCGATGCCATCCATGTCCGGCATGTGCAGGTCGCACAGCACCAAGCCGATATCGGCATCTTCACTGAAGCGCGCGATCGCCTGCTGACTGGATTCACAGGGTACGCAGCGGTAACCGCTGCTTTCGAGAAACTCGCACAACTCCTCCACGATCAAGGGCTGATCGTCAACCACGAGGACTTTTATCGCAGACGTAAGCTTGTTCACGTGCCACTCCATGCCGTAGGCCAAAGCTGACCATTCCTGTACTGCCAGACTTTGGCTGTATAACCTGCTCATTTGAAAGTAGACGCACTTTCCGACTATGTACATAGGACTAGTGGCATCTGGCGACTAATGGATCCAATGTATCGAAAGCAATACACCGATCAGCACGAACGGTGCAAATGGCAGCTTTTTTGACTTTTCCGGCTCCAGATAACGAAGATGTTCTCTAACTCGTTGACTCATATGCAGCCAGAGTCTTGGCGCTATGAGCAGCCAGATCAAACTTGCCAGGCCAGCGCCGATAAACGCGCCAAGAATGAACAGACCGTCCGTCGCAAGCCCCAGTGCTGTCATTAATTTCACATCGCCGGCCCCCATGCGGCCCATGAAATACCCCGGTAGCGTTAGCACCAGCGCAATCAGAAAAGCCCAACCACCCTGCCCCGCATCGGCGCCGAGCCAGGTGTTGCCGGTCCACAGCAAATACCCCAGCGCGAGCGCACCTGCACCGAGTGTCAGAAGGTTGGGAATACGCCGCTGGCGGGCGTCGAAGGCGGCACACATGGCCAGCCAGACAAGAAGGGTGAAGCTGAGCATTCGGTAAAAACCGTCCGTTTTGGCTGAATGATTCTATGCTGATACTACGCAGTGACTGTCAGGGTAGACGCACTCATGAAAACCGGCTTTCGCAAGTCGCAAAAAGGCGCGGTGGCGATTGAGTTCGCCTTGGTATTCGTGATCTTTTTTGCGGTGTTTTACGGTCTGGTCAGCTACAGCCTGCCATTCGTGATGATGCAATCGTTCAACGAAGCCACATCCGAGGCGATCCGCCGCAGCGTACAGGTCGATCCGAACACTCCCAACTATTCAACGGTGGTGGTGAACACCGCAAACGCCGCGCTCACCCAGCAATTGTCCTGGGTGCCGCCGGCCTTCAATCTGGTAATCGGGGTCGATACCAATGCGGTCTATAACACCGGCAGTGCCTATGGGCCCAATGGCACGCTGACCGTCTCGGTGAAATACCCGGTCAGCAAGCTGAATCAGGTCATCCCCTTTCTGGTACTGCCGGGGATAGGCACGGTGCCGAACCTGCCGACCAATCTGACCGCCATTTCGAGCCTGCAATTTTGACGGCCGGCGACAATCTCTTCGGGCGTTTGCTCAAGCGCGCACCGACCGCCGCCCTCGACCTGCCCGACCCGCTCGGGACGCCGCCGGTCGGCCTGCATGTGTATCTGGACGACGACGGCGGCGTGCTGCAAATGGCCGGCCCGCTGCGCCACCTGCTCGCGCAACACCCCCCGCATGAGCCGCCGTTACCGTTGCGTGCCTGCCTGCTGCCACACAGCACACTGGCGATCCACGGCCGCCCGGCAGATTGGCAGGGGCAAATGTTCGATCTGGATTTCCCCGGTCTCGGCGATCAGATTCTGCACCTGCGTGGCTGGGTGCAGCCGTCGGGCAACGGCTGGCTGATGCAACTGCTGGACATCGCCGACCTGTTGCTCGAACGCCAGCAGTCCCGTCATCGCGAAGCCAGCCAGTTGATCGGCGGACAAATCAGCGAGCAGGTGCGCATCTGCGGCCTGAGTCGCCTGCCGCAGGTCGTCAGCGAACAACTGCAACTGATCGCCCAGCGCTGGCATATCCCCTGCCTGGGTCTGGCGCTGCTCGACGAGCAGACACAAGGCTGGCAGATCTATCGTCAGTTCAGCGCCTACGATGCGCCCACACTCTGGGAGGACGGCCAGCGTCTGGGCACGTCACTGGACAGCCTGAGCGGCAGCGCGCCGCAGCGGATCGGTGCGCAGCATGGCCTTGACGAACATGCGCGGGTGCAAGCCGTGTTCGGCAATGGCGAAGGGTTGGCTGTGCCCTACAGTGATGAACGCGGCGTGGTGGCCTGGCTGCTGTGCGGTTTTTTTGCGCTGGATTCGGCCGCGCCGTACCTCAAAGACCGGGACTGGATGGCCTTGACCAGTGCCCTCGCCGGCCCGTTGCTCGGGCGTTTGCGTGAGCAGCAACATCACCTGCAACTGGAGCGCCTGGAATCCTTGCAGACGCTGCTCGGCACCGGCTGGTGGGAAATTCAGGCTGACGGCAGCGAGATCCAGTTGGCCCCCTCACTGACCAGCGCCCTGCAGTTGAGCAACTCGCGGCTGGCAGTCGAAGACTGGCTGGCGCTGCTGCATCCCGCCGACCGCGATGAGGTGCGCAGTCGTCTGCAGGCCTTGCAGCAACAGGGCGAGCCGCTGACGCTGTGTGTTCGCCTCAACCGACCGGAGGCCGGGCAAAACTCGACGTGGTATCGCCTGCAGGGTCAGACCAGCGGCAACGGCGAACAGCGCCGGCTGATCGGTTTCATGCTCGACATCAGCGACATCAAGAACCAGCAGCAACTCGCCGCCGCGGCGCACGCACGGCTGGACAACCTGATCGCCAGCTCACCGGCGGTGATTTACGTGCAGCACTACCTCGAGGGGGCTTTGGTGCCGGCCTTTTTCAGCGCCAGCCTGCAACCGTTGCTGGGTTGGAGCCTGGCCGATTGCAGCGCCAGCGCACTGGTCGAAATGATTCACCCCGAAGATCGCGACGGGTATTTCCAGCGCACCCGCCAACTGCTGCGCGAGGGCTCGGTGAGTACGCGTTATCGGTTGCGCGACAGTCGCGGGGTTTATCACTGGCTGCTCGATGAGGCCAGACTGCTGCGCAACGATCTCGGCCTGCCGGTCGAAGCCGTCGGCTTGTGGCTGGACGTCACCGAGGCGACGCAAGCCGCCGAACAAGTGAGACAAAGCGAAGAGCGCTATCGGATTCTGGTGGAAGACTCACCGGCAATGATCTGCCGGTATCGACCTGATCTGACCCTGACCTTCGGCAACCGGCCACTGGCGAATTATCTGGAATGCACCCCGCAGGATCTGCCGGGGGTCGATCTGGGCGGCTGGATGTCCGACGAGCAACGTAGCGCATTCAAGCATCGCGTGTCCCTGTTGACCCCGGAGCTGCCGGTGAGCACCGCGGAAATCAGCCTGCAGCTGCCGGGGCGCGAGCATGCATGGTGGGTGTGGTCGGATCGCGGTGTGTTCGACGAACACGGACAGTTGATCGAGGTACAGGCCGTGGGCCGCGACAACACCGAAGTGCGCCGCTCGCAGCAGCAACTGACACAAAGCGCAAAAATGGCCACCCTCGGCGAGATGGCCACGGGACTGGCGCACGAAATCAATCAGCCGCTGAACGTGATGCGCATGGCCATCGTCAACGTGCTCAAGCGCCTGGGCAATGGCGATGTGCAGATTGATTACCTGACCGACAAGCTCAATCGTATCGATGCGCAGGTCGAGCGCGCGGCAAAAGTGGTGGATCACATGCGCGTGTTCGGCCGCCGTTCGGAGATCGAACAGCAACTGTTCAACCCGGCCTCGGCCATCGAGGGCACGCTGTCGCTGCTGGCCGAAGGCATGCGCGGCAAAGGCGTGGATCTGCGCATCAGCGAAACCGCGTTTGTGGTGCAGGTGCGCGGGTTTGTCGACCAACTGGAGCAGGTGTTGATCAATCTGATGGTCAATGCCCGCGATGCGTTGCTGAGCAAACGCGAGAAGGATTCGACGTTCAAGCCGTGGATCTCGATCTACGCCGAACGTGATGATCAGAAGGTACGGCTGTGGGTCGAGGACAACGGCGGTGGCATTGATCCACGGCTGCTGGAGCGGATTTTCGAACCGTTCTTCACCACCAAACCGGTGGGCGTCGGCACCGGGCTGGGTCTGTCGGTCAGCTACGGCATCATCGAGAACATGGGCGGCCATTTGAGCGTGCGCAACTCGGTGGAAGGCGCACGCTTCTGCATCGAGCTGCCACTGGCGCCGGACGCCTAGATCACCAGATAGGCTTTGCCGGTCTGGCCGCAGGTCATGTTGGCGCCCACATCGACGTCCATCAGATTGATGCCCAGGCTATTGAGCAGGTTGTTCAGCAAGGGGTCGAGCAGCGGGCTGAGCAGGTTGGTAATCAATGGCTGAAGAATGGTAGTAACGCTGCTGATCAGACTGGCCACACCTGTAACGATGGCACCCAGGGGGTTGCTGCCCAAAGGTTGATAAACAATCAGATTGATCCCCGCCAGCGTGCTGGCCAGGCTGTTGACGATGTTGCTCGATGGCGCAGCGGAAATCACACTGGGCGGCAGCTTCAGGTTGGGCGGCGTCGCGAATGGGGTCGCGCTGGAAAACACCAGGTTCTGAGTATTCTGAGCCACGCTGGTGTTGACCATGATCGCAATCCCGCCGGCCCCGTATTGCACATGCGTGCTCTCGTCGCAGCTGCCGATCCCGAGAATCTTGTGGCAGGTCACGGTGCCCAGATCCACAAGAGGCAGCGGCGTAACGGTGGGTTCCGCGGACGACGAAAAGGCATTGGTCGGGTCAATCTTGCCAACCTTCAGATCGGCAATCGAGGTGATGGTGTGCGCAGTCAGGCTCTTGGTGCCCGTGGTACCCGTCGGGCAGCTGTAATCAGTGACGTAGCTGATGGCACCACCGGCATCCAGGGCGATATCGATTTCCGGGGACGGCAATAGCAGCGGGTCGAGTTGTTGGCAACCGGCACCTAGCAGACAGCCGACCGAATTGAGAGTCGCTACCAGGTTGAGGCTCAGCAGAGCATTCAGGGTCGGGGTCAAAGTTCCGACCAGCCCCAGTACCGCATTGACCAGACCGGTCACCCCGGACAGCACCGGCAGATTCACCGACAGCATCGTGCGAATCTGCGCCGTGCGCACATAAATCCGGTTCGGTCCCGTCGGGTTGGCCTTGGCCAGCGCCGGATCACCGATCGCGGAGAACTGCGGCGGCTCGATGACTTTGACCCGCACCGTGACGTTCGCCAGCCCCAATACGCTGATCGGCACCGTGGCGGACACCGCGCTGTTGCTGTTGGCCAGTTGCACCACGGCCTGCACCAGTTGCAGCAACTGCAGGTTGGCATCCAGCCCCGCCGCAGTGGTACCGGTCTGCAGTTGCAGGATGTCGCCGAGCTTGACCGGCGCGGCATTGATCGCGGCAATTTGCAGCTGGCCCAGTGCGGTGATCACGTCGGCGGTCGCGCCGTTGAGTTGCACCACGGTGGCGGCGGCTTGAATCAGCTGTGTGACGGTAGCCTGGGTGTTGAGCAACTGGGTGTAATTGCCGGCGGCCACGTTGAGATTGATCGCCAGTTGATTGAGGTAACTGAGCAGGTTGACGTTGGTATTGAGCAAACCGTTCCAGCCCAGCGCGGTCAAGTTGACGTTACCGCCGAGCAGCGATGAAAACAGCGGATTGAGAATGTTCGACTGAGCCGTGTTGACGCTCGCCAGCGTGCTGCGAATGTTCAATTGCGCGACGGTCGGCTGTGGCTTCGCGGCGACGGCAGAGGCATTGAGCGTCGTGTTGAGGCTCACCGGCGTCCCGCTGAACAACGCCTGCACGCCGCCGGCAATGCTGGTGATGACGGTGCGGCTGGCGGCGACTTTCACGGCGGCGGCTTGAGTGGCGTCTACCGTGAAGGTGCGCAAGCCTGTGGCGGCGGTGACCAGCGTGCCGCATGTGGTAACAAGGGTGTCGCTGGCATCGACTGTGTAGCCGTTACGCACGGCGCTTTGTCCGGCGTAGGTCGCGGCCGTCAGACCGGGCAGGCAGGTGCCACCGCGACTGACCGCTTCCAGCGCGGCGTTATCCACCACCCGCTGCAACTTGCGTTGTTCCATGTACAACCGGCCGGTATCGACCACGAGCAACATCAATACCACTGCCAGGCTGAGGGTGACTGCCGCCATCAGCCCGATAGCCCCGCGTTGCCGCGCCGGGCTGTTGAATTGCGAACGGGGCGACATCGCGCACTCCTTTGCCGGCCCTGTGCCGGGCGCTGCCTCCATGGGTGCAGTTGAGTGTAGACGGCGCTAGTCGCAGCGCGCCATTTCGTGCGCCATAAAACCACTGTGGGAGCTGGTCAGTCTCGACGTCTTAGCGCGGTGGATAGTTGGCCAGGATACGACTGACCGTCTCACGAATCGCTTTGCTGCGATCCTCGGGGTTCGGCGTGCTGCTGAGCATCTGCTCGTCGCTGCCGCGCCACACCAGTTTGCCGTCCTTGCCGTCGAGCAGGTCGATCTGGATCGTCGCCACTTTGTAGGTGATGTTGCGGGTTTCGTTGTACATCGGTGCGCCCCAGTATCCGTTCCACGGGCCGCCCCAACCGCCGCCGTAGTTGGTGGTGACTTGCTGCTGGCGATCCTCGACGATCAGATAGGCTTGCACGTTCAGGTCGCCCTTGGTGCCCGCCGCCGCAGGACGCAAGCCACGCTGGTCAAGCTGATCACTGACGGCCTGGCGGATGCGTTGCTCGGTCAGGTCACTCTTGATCCGTGGATCATCAGGGCGGTATTGCAGCGCGGGTTCTTTCCAGTTCCAGCTGCGATAGGCAGCGAAGTCGCGGCTGGCATCGAAGTCGTGATTGACCTGGTTGGCGGCGCAGGCGCTGAGCAGTGCGGCCATGGCCAGTAAAGCGAGACGACGGAACATGGTTGTTCTCCGGTTGAAGGCCTGAATCTGCGAAGCGTTCTCACCTGAAGTCTAGCTCGGCGGATAGGCCGACAGCGCTTTTTCCAGAGCCTCGCGAATGGCGTCGGTGCGCACGAGCTGGCTCCCCTGATTGGCGGTTTCGGCGCTGGCGCTCCACACCGGTTGACCGGTGCCGGCGTCGAACAGATTGACCTGCACCACCACGACCTGCTCCTGATAAGTACGAACAATCGGCACGCTGTTGTACATGCCGTAACCGCGCCCGTATCGATCATAGCCACTGTATCCGCCGTAACCGTAATCGTCCTGCACCTGACGCAAGCGGGTTTCCAGACGCAGATTGGCGCTGACCAGCAGGTCGGCCGGACGGTTGTCGTGCAACGGCCGCAACCCGCGCTGATCCAGTGCATTGCTCACCGCTTCGGCCACTTGCGCCGAATCGGCCCAGGCCGTGCCCGGCGGCAACTGGCCGTTGAGCCAGGCCCAGCTGCGATAGCGCGCATAGTCACGCGGCGGCGCCGGATAGGCGCTGCGATCAAAGGTGTTGGCGGCTTGAGGCGGCGCCGGTGGCAAGGGCCGCGATTGCGCTACGTACGGGTTGCTGCCCTGGCAGGCAGCCAACCCCAGACAGATCAGCAATAACCCGGATTGAGCTTTCATGTGGTGCTCCGATCAGATCGGCCGGCAGATCCAGTGCAAGTAACGCCCAAGCCCGGCGAAGCTTGGGTGGCGACGGTGAGCGAGCTCCATCTCCAGCAAATCCACCAGTTCGGCGCGAGCCTGGAATTCCACCGGCATGTAGTCGTGGAAAACCCGAATCCCGCTCTGGCTTTCGACCTGCCACAACCCTTCGAGTTGCGTTGCCAATTCTCGTGGATCGAGCGGCTGTTGCGGGGTCAGACTCTGCTTTTCCCCGGCCAGGGTGTTCTTGCGCATTTTCTTGAAATGGCCTTTGAGCAGGTTGCGGTAGATCAGCGCATCGCGGTTATAGAACGCCAGTGACAACCAGCCACCGGGCTTGGTCAGTTGATGCAGCACCGGCAGGATCGCGTGTGGCTCGGCCAGCCATTCGAGCACCGCGTGGCAGATCACCAGATCGTAGGGCTCGGTGAGCTGACCAAGCAGCTCCTGCCACGGCGCCTGAATGAACGTTGCGCTCTGCCCGGCTTCGGCGAAGCGCTGACGGGCGCCCTCAAGCATCGGCTCAGCCGGCTCGGTGAAGGTCACTTCATGGCCGCGCTCGGCCAGCCACAGCGACATGTGGCCCAGACCGCCGCCGATGTCCAGCACGCGCAGCGGTCGGTCCGGCAATGCTTCGGCCAGGTCGGCCTGCAACACCGCGAGGCGAATCGCGCCTTTGGCGCCACCGTAGATTTTTTCGGCGAACCGGGTCGCCAACTGATCGAAATGCCGGTCGCTCATCAGCTGAACCGCCGTTCGCTGTCGGCGAGCTTGCTGCGCACCACTTCATTCATGTCCAGCCCCAACTCGCTGCACAGCAGCAACAGATACAAGACGATGTCGCCGACTTCCTGCCCGGCATGCGCCAGTTTGTCCGCGGGCAACTGGCGGGACTGGTCTTCAGTCAGCCACTGGAAGATCTCCACCAGCTCGGACATTTCCACGCTGGCAGCCATGGCGAGGTTTTTCGGGCTGTGAAATTGCCGCCAGTCATTGCGGTCGCGAATGGCGTGCAGGCGTTCGGTCAGTTCAACAAGGTTCATCGGGCTCTCCTGAAGGCGTATAGCTTCGGGGGGATGCCAAACGAAGGCAAGGGGCACGCGTCGCTCCCACACAGGATTGAGGCAAACCCTCTATAGTTGCAGGGAACTCGGCCACCTGCGTTGTGGCCCAAGGCTCAGCTCTTTCATCAGGATGCACACATGCAGGTAGAAAGCTTTTTCGAATGGCTCGGCCAGGCGCTCGGTTCGGTCATCCGCTTTATCGTTGATGGCCTCAGTGGCCTGTTCAATGTGCTGAGCCATGCCGGCGGCAACTTTGTCGACGGTCTGGCCAAGACCTTGGGCATGGACACCTCGATCATCAGCATCCTCGCGCTGATCGTTGGCTTGATGCTGCTGTGGTCGGCGATTCGCGCGTTCATGAATGCGTCGATCATTGCCGGGATCATCTGGTTGCTGCTGGGGTTGTGGTTGTTGAGCTGGATCATCCACTGACACCTCTCTTCCCCTGTGGGAGCGGGCTTGCTCGCGAAAGCGTCAGATCAGTAAAAGCTGTTTTGACTGACACACTGCCTTCGCGAGCAAGCCCGCTCCCACAATAGGTCGCATGAATCGCTACAATCCCCGCTCCCCCAAGGAGCCCGCATGTCCAACCTGATCGCCGACTGGCGCGACCGCCCGACTCACCGCAAGGTCTGGGCGCTCGCTGCGCCGATGATTCTTTCGAATATTTCCGTACCGCTGGTGGCGCTGGTCGACAGCACCGTCATCGGCCACCTGCCCCACGCCCATCAGTTGGGCGCGGTGGCAGTCGGTGCCAGCCTCTACACCTTTCTTGCCTG
This sequence comes from Pseudomonas sp. RSB 5.4, assembly GCF_037126175.1. Lineage (NCBI taxonomy): Bacteria > Pseudomonadati > Pseudomonadota > Gammaproteobacteria > Pseudomonadales > Pseudomonadaceae > Pseudomonas > Pseudomonas sp. RSB 5.4. Next base: position 5,322,480 of record NZ_CP146986.1, on the reverse strand, counting down.
GGCCATGGGTTTTCTGCGCATGGGCACCACCGGGTTTGCCGCTCAGGCGGCCGGGCGCAGCGATGGCGCGGCGTTACGGCAGATTCTGTTGCAGGGTTTGCTGCTGGCGCTGGGACTGGCAATCGTGCTTGGCATTCTCGGCGTGCCGTTGAGCGGTGTGGCCCTGCATTTCATGCAGCCATCGGCAGAACTCGATCAACTGACCCGCGAGTTCTTCCACACCCGGCTATTCGGCTTGCCGGCAGCGCTGGCCAGTTACGCCCTGGTCGGCTGGTTTCTCGGCACCCAGAATGCACGGGCGCCACTGGCGATTCTGCTGACCACCAACCTGATCAACATCGCTCTCAACCTGTGGTTCGTGATAGGTCTGGAATGGGGGGTGGTCGGCTCGGCCCGGGCCTCGGTGATCGCCGAGTGGAGCGGCGCCCTGCTCGGCCTGTGGCTGACCCGTGGCGCATTGCGCGCCTATCCCGGGCACATCGCCTGGGCAGCGCTGAAGGTGTGGCAGAGCTGGCGCCCGCTGCTGGCGGTCAACCGGGACATCTTCATCCGCAGCCTGGCGCTGCAATCGGTGTTTTTCCTGATCACCGTGCAAGGTGCGCGATTGGGCGATGCCACAGTGGCGGCGAATGCCTTGCTGCTCAATGGCCTGCTGTTGACCGCGCATGCGCTGGACGGCTTGGCCCATGCGGTCGAAGCCTTGTGCGGCCACGCCATCGGCGCCCGCGACCGCCTCGCCCTGCGCCGCTCACTGGTGGTGGCCGGCGGCTGGTCGCTGCTGGCCAGCCTCGGTTTCGCCGCGCTGTTTCTGTGGGGCGGGCACTTGTTCATCGAGATGCAGACCGACATCCAGAGCGTGCGCGACACCGCGTTCATCTACCTGCCGTATCTGGCGGTGTTGCCGCTGATTGCGGTCTGGAGCTACTTGCTCGACGGTCTGTTCATCGGCGCCACCCGTGCCCGGGAAATGCGCAACGGCATGCTGCTGACCATCGCCCTGCTGCTGCCATTCGCCTGGGCGCTGCAAGGGCTGGGCAATCATGGGCTGTGGATAACGTTCCTGCTGTTCATGGTCTTGCGCAGCCTGACCCTCGGCGCACTCGCCCTGTGGCTGCGGCGCAACGACGGCTGGTTCAGCGGCGCCACTCACTGAGCCGGCGTGTGTTTGACGAACGCCACGACCTGATCGAGTACCGGCGCCAGCCGCCGCAGCGGCCGCGACAGGGTTGCCACCAGCGTCACATGATTGGGGCGCGAGTAATACAGATCCTGCACCGGCACGCCGACCTCACGCAGTTTTTTCGCGAGGCCGGCGGTGTTGCGCGTCGGGTTGACCAGATTGTCCTTGGTCGCAGCAATCAGCAACGCCGGAGGCTCGCCCGCCCTGACGTGGTTGATCGGCTGCGATTGCGGCGGTGAGTCCGGCCAGAAAAATACCGGGCGCACGTCGGTATTGTTGATCGGCAAAAAGTCATACGGCCCGGCCAGGCCGATCCAGCCGCTGAGGTCTTTCGACGACATGCCCACCGCCCCCAGCAGGCCGGGGTCCAGCGCCAGCATCGCGGCGTTGTAGGCGCCGGAGCTGTGGCCCATCAGATACAGGCGTTGCGGGTTGCCGGAGAACTCGCGGATATGTGCGCGAGTCCAGGCGACTGCCCGCGCCGAGTCTTCAAGAAACAGCGGATAGCGCACTTGCGGGTACAGCCGATAATCTGCCAGCACCGCGACAATTCCCCGCGACGCCAGCGCCTCGCCGACAAACGCGTAATCGCCGCGCTCACCGCTGTTCCAGCTGCCGCCATAGAAGAACACCACCACCGGCGCGTCCTCCAGCCGCTGACGTGGCACGTAGACGTCGAGTTTCTGTCGCGGATCATCGCCATAGGCAATCCCGGCGGTTTTGTGGAACGTGTCGTCGGGGGTCAGCGCATTGAGCACCTTGACCGGGGAACATCCCGTCAGCACCAGCAGCAGAAACCCGCCGAGGACTGCGCCGAACCGCTGCCACAGAGGATTTGTCATGGATGTCGCACCTCAAGATTGATCGTTCTGCCACTGTCGCCGCACATGGTCGAGCCGTTCCTGCTGGGTCAGCCCGTCCGGCACGCCTGGCAATCCCGCTCGGGGATGCTGCAAGCGTAGCCACAACCAGCCATCCAGCACGGTTCGGTCACTGAAACCCAGCGTCAGTCCCTCCTGCACATGGGAGGCCATCCGCGTGTAGTCGGTTCCGAGTGATTGGCACCAGCGCCAGATGTGGTGTTCCAACAGGCAACTTTGCAAACGTTCGCGCTGACGATGGGTAAGGCTTTCATCGATCCCCAGCGGCTCGACCGCCCACTGCGGATTGCGCAGTTGCTGCCAGCCCTGACTGCCGATGGCGAGGTCGGCCCAGGTGCCACCGAACCAGCGCATCAGCCGGATCGGGCCGAGCCAGCGGCTCAAGTCGGCGGCATCACAGGCATCGAAGAAATAACTCGCTGTCTGCCGGTTGTAGTAACCGAGCAAGGCACGGTGGTTGAGCCCGAACGAAACGCTGAGCATCCGGCGCAGGTGGTTCAGAAGTGTCTGCTGCGAAGCATCGCTGGCCAGCAGCAGACCGCGCCAGGTCTGCGGATCGCGGTGACACAGCGCAGCCAGTGCCGGACTCTCGTGCAACTCGACCAGCAGCGGCCCGTACTCGCTCACCGCTTGAAACTCGGTGCCCTCGAGCAGCCGCGTGCAACGTACTCCGGCGAACCCCTGACGCAGTGTCGCCAACGCCTGCTGCGCGTCGGTGCCGTCGAGCAACAGCCACTGTGCCTGCTGGGCAAACCCGACGCCGCTCAAGTGGCGCCGCCCTGATCCAGCGACGCGACCAGTCGGCAACTGCAGATCGACGCCGTGCAATGGTTGTAACTGCCGCCGCCGGGCAACAGGCACAACAGCAACAGCGGTTCGGCGGACTGGAGCCATTGCGCCAGACCCGCACTCGCCAGCACGTCCGGCAGCTCCAGTGACTCGTCGACGTCTTCGATCACCGCCGGTTCCTGCAGCACGCCACTGATCACCGGTTGATCCGGATCGCCCTCATGAAAACTCACCACCACTTCGACCCCTTCACGCAACGATGCCAGCGACGTGTCGCTCAACGCCGCCGCCAGCGGCAGCCAACAGTGGCTGGCGGCAGCGCCTTCGCCCTGGTAAAGCCAGTCAAACTGCACGGCCACCGGTCGCAGGTCGTCAGGTTGTGGTTCATCGACCGTCACCACCCAGGCACGTTGCAGGCTGTGCATCCGCGGTCGGGTACAAGTGCTCGCCAGCGGGGGGAGTGGCGCCTGGGCGGCGGCAACGATCCGATTGCTGTAAGACGGCTCGCTGGCGGGGTCAGCACGATGCTCGATCCGGCTCAGCAACCAGCGGCGGTTGCACTCGGTAAACGGATGTTCGGTCAGCGCCAGCCACTGCGCGCTGCGCAAGGTCGGCAGATCGCTGTGGCCGTAAGCTTTGCCGATCCGGGCGGGATGCGCGCCCGCATCCGGCGCATTCATCTCTATCTGCCAGCGTCTTACCGTCGCCGCACTCGCGCCCGTGTCCACAGACGCCACACCCGCCACGGGCAAGCGCGCAGGATCATCGGCGAAAACCACACAGTGCCCGTCGGGCCGGTGCTCGAAGTAGTAATGAATCCCGGCCTGCGCGCACAGGCGTTGCACAAACTGCAGATCCGATTCGCAGTACTGGGTACAAAAAGTGCGCACCGGGTAATCGCAGTGCAAATCAAAGCGTCGTTGCCCACCGATGATCCCGTGCTCCTTGAGCACCTGAGCGAGGATCTGCGGCACGCACTGGCTGCTGAAAATCCGCTGGCTGAACCGTAGCGCCAGGCAACTCAGCTTCGGCCCCAGCGTCACCCGACACAAGCGGCAACCCTCGGCGTGCTCGTGCTGGACAAGACTCTGCAATTGTCCGCTCAAGCCATTGTGCAGGGGGCCGAACTGCAGGAACGCCGAGCGGAAAAGCAGACCGGCAAGGTCCAGTTGCGGATCATCGATCAACAGATCGATCGCAAAAACGAAGGGTTCGCTGATGCCCTCACTCCCAGTAAAGGCCAGCACCTCGAAGGGGTCGGGCAGCCCCGCTACATCGAGACGAAACGACGGCTCGTTGACTGATTCGAACATGGGCGGATCTCTACAGGAGGGACGGCCGGGGATTCTCGCCGAGAGCCATGGCCGAGTAGAGAGCTGAAGTACAACTTAGGAAATGACCTACGCGAAAAGCAGACCGGATGACTTCACGGGCGATGTCATGCAGTCTTTTCGCGGGGAATTTGGGAGATGTCCCACCGGGTCATCCGAATTTTCCACAGCTTGCGGAAAAATTTCAGACAACCCGGTGCAACAGACCTGACTCAGGAAGACAGGTAGGAGGAGCGGGTCAGACCCAGACGCAAGGCATCGAGGAACTGCGTGCGCTCGCTGGCACTGATACGGGCACTGGCGCACTTGTCGCGGTAGTGGGTCATCAGTTCTTCCGGCGACAAGTGCACATAACGCAGCATGTCTTCGATGGTGTCGTGGGTCTCGATGCCGGCGTGGTACACGCTGCCATCGGCGTTCTGGTAGATGTTCACCGAGTCGGTGTCACCGAACAGGTTGTGCATGTCGCCGAGAATTTCCTGATAGGCGCCGACCAGGAACACGCCCAGCAGGTAGTCTTCACCTTCGTTCAGACCGTGCACTGGCAGGCTGGTCTCGATGCTCTGCTCGTCGACGTACTGGTTGATCTTGCCGTCGGAATCGCAGGTCAGGTCTTGCAGCACGGCGCGACGCAGCGGCTCTTCGTCCAGACGATGCAGCGGGATGATCGGCAGCACCTGATCGATCGCCCAGGTGTCCGGCAGGCTCTGGAACACCGAGAAATTGCAGATGTACTTGTCGGCCAGCTTGTCGTTGAGTTCGTCGAGCACCTGACGGTGCGAACGCTGACGCGCCTTCAGCGAGTTGTGCAGGCGCCGGCACACAGCGAAATAGCACTGCTCGGCCAGGGCTTTTTCCGCCAGGGTCAGTTTGCCGTCGGCGTACTGCGAAGCCACGTCGCTCATGTAGTGCGTGGCGCGCCAGTAAGTCTCGGTGACCATCTCGATGTCGGTCGGGCCGAGCAGGTCCACCAGCCACTGCACGGTTTCCGGCAGGTTTTCCTTGTTTTCGATCAGCGGGATTTCGTCGTTGTGTTTCTCGACGTCGGTCACCTGCACCACCAGCATCGCGTGGTGCGCGGTCAGCGAGCGGCCGCTTTCGGAGAAGATGTGCGGATGCGGCAGGCTCTGCGCGTCGCAGAACTCCTTGAGCATGCCGACCACGACACCGGCGTAGTCGTCCATGTCGTAGTTGATCGAACTGGCGTTGCGCGAGTGGGTACCGTCGTAGTCGACACCCAGACCGCCGCCGACGTCGATGTGATCGACCGGCAGGCCAAGGTTGCGCAGCTCGCCGTAGTAACGGATCGCTTCCTTGAAACCGTGCTGGTAATCAGCCAGGTTGGCGATCTGCGAACCCATGTGGAAGTGCAGCAGGCGAATGCCCTGATCGAGGCCGGCCGCGCGGAAGCGCTCGACCACCGACAGCAGTTGCGCCGCCGACAGACCGAATTTGGATTTCTCGCCACCGGTGTCCGCCCACTTCGAGGACGCCAGCGACGACAGGCGCACGCGAAGACCGACCTGTGGCTTGACCTTCAGCGAGGCGGCTTCTTCGATCACCAGGCCGACTTCGGATTCTTTCTCGATCACGATGAACACGTTGTGGCCGAGCTTCTGGCCCATCAGCGCCAGACGGATGAACTCGCGATCCTTGTAACCGTTGCAGACGATGGTGCCGCCCTTCGGCGCCAGCGCCAGCACCGCCAGCAGCTCAGGCTTGGAGCCAGCTTCCAGACCGATGGAAACGTTGTGGGTGGCGATGATGTTCTCGATCACCGCTTCTTGCTGGTTGACCTTGATCGGGTAGAGCGCGGTGTACTTGCTCTGGTATTCCAGGCGCTCGATGTTCGAGTCGAAAGCACCGGTCAGCTGACGGACACGGTCTTGCAGGATGTCGGGGAAACGTACCAGCAACGGCAGGGACAAGCCGCTCTTGCGCAGTTGGTCGACTTGTTCGAACAGGTCGATAGGCGAACTGCTCGGGCCGTTCGGACGAACTTCGACGCGACCGGCGTCATTGATCGCGAAATACCCGGCCCCCCAATGGCGAATCCCGTAAACACTGCGGCTGTCCGCAACTGTCCATTGGCTGCCATCGTCTTTACGTGTGCGTCGTACGGACATCGAAGTCCCCTATAAAGAAGTCATAGTGCGTCGCCTGATCGCAGGCCGGCGCAGTCTAAAGAATGAAAATGACGATTCGTCAGCGCGGCGGTAGACCGCGCTGACCGCGTGTAGTTTAGAAACCGGTATGAACAGGCTCTGTGAAAACCATGGAGACGACGCCGGCGCTGAGCATTTCAGAGCCGGATCAAGCCGCAGGTGGTTTTCACAGAGGCTGCTAGCCGCCGGACTTCTTCGCTTTGAAACCGAGCTTGATCAGTTCAGCCAAGAGTAGCTCGACATGATCGCCCTGGATTTCGATGATCCCGTCCTTCAACGCCCCACCGGTGCCGCAACGTTTCTTCAACGTTGTCGCCAGCTCCTTGAGAGCGTCTTCGGCCAATGGCACGCCGGTTATGGTGGTCACCGTTTTGCCGCCACGGCCCTTGCTCTCGCGACGCACGCGGGCAATGCCGTCCCCGGCCGGGATCACGGTTTGTTTGCAGATACAGGCGTCCACCGGCTTACTGCATTCCGGGCAATGACGACCTGCGTCGGTGGAAAATACCAGGCCACCAAGGGCGGCGAAGGATGCGGCTTTTTTGGCCACCGGCAATCCTCTTGGGAGGACAAAGACTGATCGCGACCTTGGGCAAGGTCATCGACCGCGAAGCCCCACTCAGGCAGGGGCAGCGCTACTGCACCGTGCGCTTCAATAAAAGCAGGTCGGTGCAGCTTGAAAAGGTCGCGCAGTGTAACGGCAAAAAGCGCAATTGCTAAGAGCCAATCGGCGCCAATTTATGAGTTCTTTGCGACGTCGCTTTGCTGAGCCTTCAGATAGCGCTTCAACGCGGCCAGAGAGTCCGGACAGTAAGGCTTTTGCTCGATTTCGCGCATCACCTGTTCGACCGGAATAAAGCGTGCTTCCAGCACTTCTTCAGGCTGCAGTTTCAGCGGGCCGTCCCACACCGCGGAAAATGCCGAACACCACAGACGGTTGCCGGTGTCTTCGAAGAAGAAATGATCGTGGGCGGTCAATTCCACCCCGCTCACACCCAACTCCTCTTCCAGCTCCCGGGCTGCGGATTCGGCGTAGGTTTCATCGGCCTGCACCATACCGCCGGCCGCAACATCCCAGTAACCGGGATAGATCGCCTTGCTCAAGGTGCGCCGATGCACGCAAAGCTCACCGGCGCTATTGAACAGCATGATGTAGGTGCCGCGACCGATCAGCCCGCGTTCACGCAAATCGGCCCGCACCAAGGCGCCGAGCAGGTTGTCCTGCTCGTCGACCCAGGCGATCTGTTCGGCATCGGAGGCGGCGCGGTGGGCCGCCTCTTTGGCGCTCTCGACCATGACTCAGCCCTGATTGAGCAGTTGACGCAAATCGATCACCGCTGCGTTGGCCCGGGAAATGTAGTTGGCCATCACCAGCGAGTGGTTGGCCAGAATCCCGAAACCGCTGCCATTGAGGATCATCGGACTCCAGACTGTCTGCTGCGAGGCCTCCAGTTCACGAATGATCTGACGCACGCTGACCGTGGCGTTCTTCTTGGCCAGCACATCGGCGAAGTCCACCTCGATAGCGCGCAACAGGTGCGACAGGGCCCAGGCCTGACCGCGAGCTTCGTAGAACACGTTGTCGATCTGCATCCAGGGAGTTTCCACAACTTCCTCATCGACCTGTGGCACCTGCCCCGGCGCCACGACTTCAGTCTTCAGCGCGGTATTGAGCTTGACCCGACCGACACTGGCCGACAGTCGTTGCGACAACGAACCGAGACGCGTACCGACATCGCCCAGCCAGTTGTTCAGGTTGTCGGCTCGAGCATAGAACAGCGCGTTTTTCTGCGAAGGATCGGACAGGCGCGCCTGATAGCGGCTCAGGGAATTGATGCCTTCCTGATATTCCGACTCGCTCGACGGCAGGATCCAGCTCTTGTTGTCGAAGTTGAAACGCGGCTCGGCCTTGGCCAGATCGGCGTCTTCGGCCGACTGCGATTGCGAGCGGGCGAAGTCCTTGCGCAGGGCACGGGTCAAGTCACGTACCTGCACCAGCACGCCGTATTCCCAGCTCGGCATGTTGTCCATCCACAGGCCCGGCGGGAAACGGTCATTGGCGATGTAACCGCCCGGCTTGTTCAGCAAAGTACCGGCAACGGTTTTCAGGGTTTCGACCGTGGTGTAGCCGACGACCATCTGCTTGCCTTCTTTTTCGGCCGCAATCTGAGCGTTCTGCGCCACCGGGAACAGCGCCGGCTCCTCGCTCCAGTAAATGCCCAGGGCGATGGTCACCAACAGGTAAATGCCGACCAGTGTGGCCAGCGCACGGCTGAACAACAGGCCGCCGAAATAGCTGCGGGTGGCCGACTTGGGCTCGGCGGCACGTTCAGGCGCGCTGCCCGCGCGGTTCTTCCAGTCCAGCATGGCGATATCCTTTCAATCACTTGGGTTCAACGGTTCGACCACAACCATACAACAACGTGCCAAGGCCGGCACCCGCCCGTAAAGATAAGCAGCAAATCCGCGGCGCGGACGAAGCATCCGTCAGAGTCTAGGGGAATACCTGATACCGCACCGGCAAAAATCTTTCGCCGAACGGTTTTTCAAGCACGCAAAAACCATTCAAGAGCTTTATGTCAGCCGCAGCGGAAAGTCATGTGAATGATCCCGCCGGCCACCTCATACCCCCGGCATTCGGGGACTTGCCCGACGAGCAGGTCCGTTTTGAAACCCGCCAGTCAGAAACTGAATTGTGTCGCATCGCAGATTATTGACGCACGACACTGATGTAAGGGAAAAGAGGTGCTAGCATAGAGCCACCAGTCGATCTCAGCATGCACCCTAACTAGTAGTCAGGATATGACCGAGCCAGAAGACCCCAGCCGCGAGCGCCTCAAGCACCACTTTGCCCAGCGGGTAATTCATCAGGCACGTCAGATTCTTGAGATATGGCAGCGCCTGCAACGCAGTGAGTGGTCCACTGCCGACCTCGCCGAACTGAGCGAGGCCAATCTGCGCCTGCTGCGTTTTGCCGAGCGTTTCGAGCAGCCCGAGCACACGCAACTCGCGCGTCATATCGGCCAGTCGCTGGAAGCGGTGGACGCCAATCGCGGGCGCCTGAGCAGTGGCCTGATCACCGATCTCAATCGTTTGATGCAGCGCCTGTCGCGCACCGGTCTGCGCCATGGCGATCAACTCGACCAGACCTTCCTGCCGCCGCTGCGCAAACCGATCTACGTGATGTTGCAGGATCACGACCGCGCCGAGCGGCTGGCCAAGCAGCTGGAATTTTTCGGCCTCACCGCGCAGGCGCTGGACAGTGTGGCGGCGTTTCGCTCCTCGATGGTCGAGCGCTTGCCGGCTGCGATCGTCATGGACGTTGACTTCAGCGGCGCTGGCGTCGGCCTGCAACTGGCCGCCGAAGCCCAGGTCGGTCTGGAAGAACCGCTGCCGCTGCTGTTTTTCAGCCTGCACGAAACTGACACCCCGACCCGCCTCGCGGCGGTGCGCGCCGGTGGCCAGGAATTCCTCACCGGCACCCTCGAAGCCTCGAGTCTGCTGGAGAAGATCGAAGTCCTGACCTGCGTTGCCCAGTACGAACCCTATAAAGTGCTGATCATCGACGACTCCCGCGCCCAGGCCTTGCACACCGAACGCCTGCTCAACAGCGCCGGGATCGTCACTCGCACGCTGATCGAACCGATCCAAGCGATGGCCGAACTGGCGGACTTCCAGCCGGACCTGATCATCCTCGACATGTACATGCCGGCCTGCACCGGCACCGAACTGGCCAAGGTCATTCGCCACAACGACCGCTACGTCAGCGTGCCGATCATCTACTTGTCCGCCGAGGACGATCTGGATAAACAGCTCGACGCGATGAGCGAGGGCGGCGACGACTTCCTGACCAAACCGATCAAGCCGCGGCACCTGATCACCACCGTGCGCAACCGCGCCGCGCGTGCGCGCAACCTCAAGGCACGCATGGTCCGCGACAGCCTCACCGGCCTGTACAACCACACGCACATCCTGCAATTGCTCGAAGACTGCTCGTTCCGCGCGCGCCGCGAGAACAAGCCACTGAGCTTTGCCATGCTCGACATTGACCACTTCAAACGGGTCAACGACAGCCACGGCCACCCGATGGGCGACCGGGTGATCAAGAGCCTGGCGCTGTTCCTCAAACAACGGCTGCGCAAGACCGACTTTATCGGTCGTTACGGCGGCGAGGAATTCGCCATCGTCATGCCCGACACCGACATAGAAGCGGCGCACAAAGTGCTCGACGAGATCCGCCAGCGCTTCGCCGAAATCCACTACCCGGCGCAACCGCAGGATTTGTGGTGCACCTTCAGCGCTGGCGTGGTGGAAATGCACGAGGACTCCGACAGCCTGATGATGGCCAGCCAGGCCGACGAGGCGCTGTACCGCGCCAAAGGTGCCGGACGCAATCGGGTACAGACCGCGTACGGATCAAAGCAAAGTGCCACTTTTTCATCGGAATCCACCGATTCGGTCATAACCCTGTAACAGAACCGCAATAAATTCAGGCGCTTACCATTTCTGCCGTTGGTAGCCGTCATGCGCCTGAAGTTGCTCACCAATCTCAACACTCTGCTGCTGGTCGCCGTCTGCGTGGCCCTCGGCGCGACGCTGTGGTGGTCGCAAAAAGCCCTGGAGCGTCCGTACTTGTTGATGGAGCGCTACCTGGGCCTGTCGCAGCAATTTCAGAATGATGTGGCGCGCAATGTCGAGGATTACCTCGCCAGCGGCGACGCGCTGCGCCTGAGCAGCGCCAGCCAGGCCATCGACGGCTTGCAGAAGGAACTCGGCGAACTGCCACCGGCACTGGCCGAGCCCCTGCGCCCGAGCCTGTCGAGCCTCGAAGAATTCAGCAAAACCGACCTGCTCGCAGCCGGCAAACTGGCCGGTGATCCGCAGGCACTGCTGTTGCAGGCCGAACGCGAACTGAGCGCCAGCCTCGATCAGCTCAGCACCTACGCCGATGGCAACGCGACGTACCTGACACCCCTGCTCACCGCCTCGCAGCATCTGGGCAAGCTGTCGCTGGCTCGCGACAAACTGGTCAGCAGCGGCCGCAGTGAACTGGCCGCCGACGTCGAGCGCGAGGTCAGCAACATCCGCGCTCAGGCACAGGTGATCGATGCCCTGCCCCTGCTCGGCGTGGTCGCCAAGAACGAATCCGGCAGCGATGATTTCGCCGCCATGATGGGCATCGAAAGCAACGAAAAAGCCGCCGCCGAAGACGCTGGTGTCAGCCTCAAGCGTGAACTCAACAGCCTGCTGGGGCGCTATCCGGCGGAACTGGAACGCACCCGCGAGCAGATCCAGAAACGCACCGACCTGAGCACCGCCACGCACCTGAAGATCGCCGCCGTGCAGCAAGCCATCGCCGGCCTCGAGCCGGTGGTGCGCGCCCAGCACGGGCAGATTCAGGGCGAAGTGCGCCTGATGCAAGGCGTGATGATCGGCCTGATTCTGTTGATCGCCCTGCTGATCGACACCCTGCAGCGGCGCCTCGCCCGCACCCTGACCAACCTCGCCCCGGCGCTGTCGACCTGGGCCGAGGGCGACTTCAGCAACGACATTCACTTGGGCAAGACCAACCGCGAGCTGCACGACATCGAAGCGTCGCTCAATCGCTTGCGCGCCTATCTGGTGGATCTGGTCGGCACGATTCGCGGCAATGCCGAACAAGTCGCCGGCAGCAGCCGTACCCTCGCCGAACTGAGCAATGAGCTGCACAGCGGCGCCGAACATCAGGCCGGCGATACCGCGTTGATCCGCGACTCTCTCGGCGAACTGGAGGCGACCATCCAGCAAGTGGCCGGTGATGCGCGCCAGGCCGCGGACGCCAGCCGCCATGCAGGGCTGGCGGTCGAACATGGACAGACCGTGATCGGCCAGAGCCTCACCGGGCTGCACGCACTGGTCGGCGAGGTGCAAGGCAACGCGCAGATGATCGAGCACCTGGCCGAAGAGTCGGCGACCATTGGTGGCGTGCTGACGGTGATCCGCTCGATTGCCGACCAGACCAACCTGCTGGCCCTGAATGCGGCGATCGAAGCGGCGCGGGCCGGGGAAATGGGCCGTGGTTTTGCGGTGGTGGCCGAAGAAGTGCGCTCACTGGCGCAACGCACGGCGGGCGCGACAGCGGAAATCCAGACGCTGATCGCCGGCCTGCAAAGCGCCGCCCGACAATCGGTCGAAGGCATGCGCGCGCAAGTCGAACACGCCGAAGCCACGGCCAATCAGGCACAGGCGGCGGACGGCGCGCTGGATAAAATCGTCGGTGCGATCCAGACCATTTCCGACACGGCGATCCGCATCGCCGACATCACCGCCCAGCAGAGCGGCGCGGTCAGCGAGATCCGTGACCACAGCGAGCGGATTCATCAATTGGGCGGGGATAACCTGCTGCGCATCGGCGAAGGTCGTGAACAAGGCGAGAACCTGCTGGTATTGGGCGGACAACTACATACCGCCGTGCAAGCCTTCCGCGTCTGACAAATAGCCTTCGCGAGCAAGCCCGCTCCCACATTGGAATGCGTACCCCTGTGGGAGCGGGCTTGCTCGCGAAGGCGGTATTGCTGTCACCACAAATGACCGGATCAAATTACTCAGTCACAAATTTCGCGCAAACATCGGTCATCGTGCTGGCTATTGCAGAGAACTGGACAGTCACAAAGTCTTTGCGGCATAGTCGCCGGGTTCTGACGACTGCTCATTCATAACAAGGAACACGCAGATGGCAACCCTACTGGTGCTGCACGGCCCCAACCTGAACCTGCTCGGCACCCGCGAACCCGGCACCTACGGTTCAACGACCCTGGCGCAGATCAATCAGGATCTGGAGCGCCGCGCCCGTGAAGCCGGCCATCATCTGCTGCACCTGCAAAGCAACGCCGAGTACGAATTGATCGACCGCATCCACGCCGCTCGCGGCGAAGGTGTCGATTTCATTCTGATCAATCCAGCAGCTTTTACGCACACAAGCGTCGCATTACGTGACGCGCTGCTGGGAGTGAGCATCCCATTCATCGAAGTGCATTTGTCCAACGTGCACAAGCGCGAACCTTTCCGCCATCACTCTTACTTCTCCGATGTAGCGGTGGGAGTGATCTGCGGCCTTGGCGCCAGCGGTTACCGACTGGCCCTGGAGGCCGCACTAGAGCAGCTTGAAACACAGGCAACAGCTTGAACCACAAGCGTTAAACGCCCCTGACCGACCCTTGGGAGTTGATGATTCATGGATATCCGTAAAGTTAAGAAACTGATCGAATTGCTGGAAGAGTCCGGCATCGACGAGCTCGAGATCAAGGAAGGCGAAGAGTCCGTACGTATCAGCCGTCACAGCAAGACCCCGGCTCAGCAGTACTACGCTCCGGCGCCGATGCAGGCTCCGGCCGCTGCGCCTGCCGCCGCTGCCGCTCCAGTGGCTGCCGCCGCTCCGGCTGCCGCTGCTGCTCCAGCACTGAACGGCACCGTGGCCCGCTCGCCAATGGTAGGCACCTTCTACCGTAAATCTTCGCCAACCTCGCCAGCCTTCGTTGAAGTCGGCCAGACCGTGAAGAAAGGCGACACCCTGTGCATCGTCGAAGCCATGAAGATGATGAACCACATCGAAGCTGAAACCAGCGGTGTGATCGAATCCATCCTCGTCGAAGACGGCCAGCCGGTTGAGTACGACCAACCGCTGTTCACCATCGTTTGAACTGCGGAGAGCCTTTGATGACTGCGAAGTTGGAAAAAGTTCTGATCGCTAACCGCGGTGAGATCGCCCTGCGGATTCTGCGTGCCTGCAAAGAGATGGGCATCAAGACCGTCGCCGTTTACTCCAAGGCCGACAAAGAGCTGATGCACCTGGGTCTGGCAGACGAATCCGTCTGCATCGGCCCGGCTTCTGCCGCTCAGTCCTACCTGCACATCCCGGCCATCATCGCTGCCGCTGAAGTGACTGGCGCTACCGCCATTCACCCAGGCTACGGTTTCCTAGCGGAAAACGCCGATTTCGCCGAGCAGGTCGAGAACTCCGGCTTCGCCTTCATCGGCCCGAAAGCCGACACCATTCGCCTGATGGGCGACAAGGTATCGGCCAAGCACGCGATGATCGAAGCCGGCGTGCCAACCGTTCCTGGTTCCGACGGCCCACTGCCGGAAGACGAAGAAACGGCACTGCGCATCGGTCGTGAAGTCGGCTATCCGGTGATCATCAAGGCCGCTGGCGGCGGTGGTGGTCGCGGCATGCGCGTGGTGCACAAGGAAGAAGACCTGATCGCCTCGGCGAAACTGACCCGCTCCGAAGCTGGCGCGGCGTTCGGCAACCCGATGGTCTATCTGGAAAAATTCCTGACCAACCCGCGTCACGTCGAAGTTCAGGTGCTGTCCGACGGCCAGGGTCACGCCATCCATCTGGGCGACCGCGATTGCTCGCTGCAACGCCGTCACCAGAAGGTTCTCGAAGAAGCGCCGGCACCGGGCATCGACGAGCAGGCGCGCCAGGAAGTTCTGGCTCGCTGCGTCAAGGCGTGCATCGATATCGGTTACCGTGGCGCCGGCACGTTCGAGTTCCTGTACGAGAACGGTCGTTTCTACTTCATCGAAATGAACACCCGTGTTCAGGTGGAGCACCCGGTTTCGGAAATGGTCACCGGTATCGACATCGTCAAGGAGATGCTCAGCATCGCCGCTGGCAACAAGCTGTCGTTCACGCAGGATGACGTGGTTATCCGCGGTCACTCGCTGGAGTGCCGGATCAACGCTGAAGACCCGAAAACCTTCATGCCGAGCCCGGGCACGGTCAAGCATTTCCACGCCCCAGGCGGCAACGGCGTTCGCGTCGATTCGCACCTGTACAGCGGTTATGCGGTTCCGCCGAACTACGACTCGCTGATCGGCAAGCTGATCACTTACGGCGCCACCCGCGACGAAGCCATGGCGCGCATGCGCAATGCCCTGGACGAAATCGTGGTGGACGGGATCAAGACCAACATCCCGCTGCACCGTGATCTGACCCGCGACGAAGGCTTCTGCAAAGGGGGCGTGAACATTCACTACCTCGAGCACAAGCTGGCTGGCGAGAAGCACTAAGCTTCAGCCCGCACCTGACAAAGCCGCCTTCGGGCGGCTTTGTTGTTTCTGCAGATTACATAAACCCCTGTGGGAGCGGGCTTGCTCGCGAATGCGGTGTATCAGATACATTTATTTGTCTGGCACAGCGCCTTCGCGAGCAAGCCCGCTCCCACAGGGTGCAATGCAGCTCCCACAAACCCTGCGCGCTCGCGTAAACTTGCGCGCTTCTCGCTGGCCGCTAGGCTGCAATCATATTTTTTCAAAGGTGCCCGCCATGCCTTGGCTGCAAGTACGTCTCGCCATCAGCCCGGAACAAGCCGAAACCTACGAAGACGCTTTCCTTGAAGTCGGCGCCGTTTCGGTGACCTTCATGGACGCCGAAGATCAGCCGATCTTCGAGCCGGAACTCAACACCACCCCACTGTGGGCGCACACGCACCTGCTGGCCCTGTTCGAGGGCGGCACCGAGCCTGCGCCGGTACTCGCGCATCTGGAACTGCTGACCGGCAGCCCGCTGCCCGAGCATCACAGCGAAGTCATCGAAGACCAGGACTGGGAACGCAGCTGGATGGACGGTTTCCAGCCAATGCGTTTCGGTCAGCGCCTGTGGATCGTGCCGAGCTGGCACGCCGCCCCTGAGCCTGACGCAGTCAACCTGCTGCTGGATCCGGGCCTGGCGTTCGGCACCGGCACCCACCCGACCACCGCACTGTGCCTGGAATGGCTCGACGGCCAGGACCTGAAGGACTGCAACGTGCTCGACTTCGGCTGCGGCTCGGGGATTCTGGCAATTGCCGCCCTGCTGCTCGGCGCGAAAGAAGCGGTCGGCACCGACATCGACGTGCAGGCGCTGGAAGCCTCGCGCGACAACGCCGGGCGCAACAACATCGCCGATGAGCTGTTCCCGCTGTACCTGCCGGAAGATCTGCCGCAAGTCAAAGCCGACGTGCTGGTCGCCAATATTCTGGCCGGCCCGCTGGTTTCCCTGGCGCCGCAGCTGTCCGGCCTGGTGAAAACCGGCGGTCGTCTGGCGCTGTCGGGCATCCTCGCCGAACAAGGTGAAGAAGTCGCTGCCGCCTATGCGCAGGACTTCGATCTCGACCCGATCGCCAATCGCGATGGCTGGGTGCGTATCACCGGCCGCCGGCGCTAGAATGACCGACTGCATAATCCGGATCGCCGCATGACTGACAGCTTCGTCACCCAGTGCCCGCATTGCCAAACCAGCTTCCGCGTCAGCCATGCTCAATTGAGTGTGGCACGCGGGGTGGTTCGCTGTGGCGCCTGCCTGCAAGTGTTCAATGCCGCCAAACAGCTGCTGGAACAACACGCCGGCAAGGACGCGGTCACCCCGGTGGCGCCGGCCATGGTCGAGCCAGTACCGTCTCAGCCGGTGGTCAGCGAGCCGCCGCCGGTGGTCGAAGCGCCCGTCGACGACGAACCACCCGCGCCGCGCGCCATCAGCCAGAAGCAATGGAGCGCCAACGAGCTGGACCTGGACTGCCTCGATCTGGACGAAGAACTCGCCCGGCTCGAACAACGGGAAATCCAGCCGACCACCGAATTCGGTCGTCAACGCGAAGAGTCCCTGAGCGCCCGCCGCGACAGCCACGAAAGCGATGAAACGGAGTGGCGCGACAGCCTGTTCAGCGCGCGCGACGATGAGCGTCTGCCCGAGCCCGAAGCTGCGATCGAGCCTGATATCGTCGAAGTAGAACCACTGAAAACCACGCGCACCGAGCCTTCGTTGTCGCTGGAACCGGTGGATCTGGACGACGAGCCGCCGATCCCGCAACTGCGCCTGCACGACCCGATCGATCCGAATGCCCGTCGTGAACGTCTGTCGGCCAACGTCGAGCCCGACGATGATGACCTGCCCTCGGTCGAGCCGCTGCGCAAGAAACGCGAGCGTGCCGAACCCGGCGTACGCGCCGAAGTGCTGCAGGACCTGACCGACGATCCGCTGCAACTGGACTGGCAGAAACGCCGCTCGCCCTGGGGCCGACGCCTGCTCTGGGGCTTGCTGGTGCTGTTGGCCGCCGCCGGTCTGGCAGGTCAGTACATTGCCTATCATTTCGATGAACTGGCGCGGCAGGATCAGTACCGCCCATGGTTTCAGCAGTTCTGTCCGCAGATCGGCTGCACGGTGCCGTCCAAGGTCGACATCGGCAAAATCAAAAGCAGCAATCTGGTGGTGCGCAGCCATCCGGAATTCAGCGGGGCGCTGGTGGTGGATGCGATCATCTACAACCGCGCGACGTTCTCCCAGCCATTTCCGTTGCTGGAGCTGCGTTTCGCTGACCTCAACGGTCATCTGATCGCCAGTCGTCGCTTCAAACCCGGCGAATACCTCAACGGCGACCTTGAGGGCATGGCGGAAATGCCGCCGCAGACGCCGATCCACATCGCGCTGGATATCCTTGATCCAGGCCCCAAAGCGGTGAATTACAGCCTGAGTTTCCACTCGCCCGAGTGAATCGCTTCATCGCTTCAGGTTTGACGGCAGTTTTCTGACTTCGCCCGCGCCCACCAAACCGCTGGTAATAACAGAATAACTGTTCAGATTTTGTTCAATTCAGCCTTTATCCAGTCATCGAGAGCGGGTATCATGCCAACCCTTTTTCGAACTCTCATGATCCGGCCCCACTTCAGGGAAGTCCTATGTCGGCGGTACGCATCGGCCCATATACATTGCAGAACGGTTTGATTCTCGCCCCGATGGCGGGCGTCACCGACCAGCCCTTTCGTCAGCTGTGCAAGCGTCTGGGCGCAGGGCTTGTAGTCTCGGAAATGGTCACCAGTGACATGAGCCTGTGGAACACCCGCAAGTCGCGCATGCGCATGATCCACGAAGGCGATCCCGAGCCACGCTCGGTGCAGATTGCCGGTGGCGATGCGCAGATGCTGGCAGATGCGGCACGGGCCAACGTCGAACTGGGCGCGCAGATTATTGATATCAACATGGGTTGCCCGGCAAAGAAGGTCTGCAACAAGGCCGCCGGCTCCGCGCTATTGAAAGACGAAGCACTGGTTACCGAGATCCTGCAGGCCGTGGTCGCTGCAGTGGATGTGCCGGTGACCCTGAAGATCCGCACCGGATGGGATCGCGACAACAAGAACGGCCTGACCGTGGCGAAGATCGCCGAGCAGGCCGGGATCACCGCGCTGGCAGTGCATGGCCGCACTCGCGCCGATCTGTACACCGGCGAAGCCGAGTACGACACGATTGCCGCGATCAAGCAGGCGGTGTCGATGCCGGTGTTTGCCAATGGCGATATCGATTCGCCGGAAAAGGCCCGTTACGTGCTCGACGCGACCGGTGCCGATGGCCTGCTGATAGGCCGGGCTGCCCAGGGGCGGCCATGGATTTTTCGCGAGATCGAACACTTCCTGCGTACCGGCGAGAAATTGCCGGCGCCGGAGCTGAGCGAAGTGGAACGCATCCTGCTGGAGCATCTGGCCGCACTTCACGCCTTCTATGGGGATGTGATGGGTGTCCGTATTGCCCGCAAGCATGTGGGCTGGTATCTCGCAACCTTGCCGGGCGCCAGGGAGTTTCGCGCCCACTTCAATCGTTTGGATGGTACGGAAACACAATGCGCCAACGTTCGGGAGTTTTTCGCCGAGCGTTACAAGAGCCTGACAGGGGACGAAGAAGGGGTGGCCGCATGACGATGATGACCGAGACTTTAGTGAGTGGAACAGCACCCGTGAGCGACAACGTGAATTTGAAACAGCACCTCAATACCCCGAGCGAAGAAGGTCAGACCCTTCGCGGGAGTGTCGAGAAGGCGCTGCACAATTATTTCGCCCACCTTGAGGGCGCGTCCGTCACGGATGTGTACAACCTGGTGCTCTCCGAAGTCGAGGCTCCCCTGCTCGAAAGCGTGATGAACTACGTCAAGGGCAACCAGACCAAGGCCAGTGAGCTGCTGGGACTCAACCGCGGCACGCTGCGCAAGAAACTCAAGCAGTACGATCTGCTGTAAGCATTCAATCAAACCAGAAAGGCGCCCGCGTAAAACCGGTCGCCTTTTTTGCTGACTTCCTTTGCTTTTGATGGAAATTGAGATGACCGACCAGACTACCCGCCTGCCGATCCGCCGCGCCTTGATCAGCGTTTCCGACAAGACCGGGATCCTCGAATTCGCCAAGGAGCTTGAAGCCCTCGGCGTCGAGATCCTCTCCACCGGCGGAACGTTCAAGCTGCTGCGCGACAACGGTGTTGCCGCAGTGGAAGTCGCGGATTACACCGGTTTCGCGGAAATGATGGACGGTCGGGTGAAAACCCTGCACCCGAAAATCCACGGCGGGATCCTCGGTCGTCGCGGTATCGACGACGCGATCATGAACGAGCATGGCATCAAGCCGATCGACCTGGTAGCGGTCAACCTGTACCCGTTCGAAGCCACCATCAACAAGCCAGGCTGCGACATGCCGACCGCTATCGAGAACATCGACATCGGCGGCCCGACCATGGTCCGTTCGGCAGCGAAAAACCATAAAGACGTGGCGATCGTGGTGAATGCCAGCGATTACGCAAACGTTCTGCAAAACCTCAAGGCCGGCGGCCTGACCTACGCTCAGCGTTTCGACCTGATGCTCAAGGCCTTCGAACACACCGCTGCCTACGACGGCATGATCGCCAACTACATGGGCACCGTGAATCAGGCTGCCGACGTGCTGAGCACCGAAGGCCGCAGCGAATTCCCGCGCACCTTCAACAGCCAGTTCATCAAGGCTCAGGAAATGCGCTACGGCGAGAACCCGCACCAGAGCGCGGCGTTCTACGTGGAAGCCAAGCCGGCCGAAGTCGGCATCGCCACCGCGACCCAACTGCAAGGCAAAGAGCTGTCGTACAACAACGTGGCCGACACCGACGCCGCGCTGGAATGCGTGAAGAGCTTCGTCAAGCCGGCCTGCGTGATCGTCAAGCACGCCAACCCGTGCGGCGTGGCCGTGAGCCCGGACGCCGAGGGCGGCATCCGTCAGGCCTACGAACTGGCCTACGCCACCGACACCGAGTCGGCGTTCGGCGGCATCATCGCCTTCAACCGTGAACTGGATGCCGAGACCGCCAAGGCGATCGTCGAGCGTCAGTTCGTGGAAGTGATCATTGCCCCAAGCGTCAGCGCAGAAGCTCGCGCCATCGTCGCCGCCAAAGCCAACGTGCGCCTGCTGGCGTGCGGCGAGTGGTCGGCGGATCGCGTTCCGGCCTGGGACTACAAGCGCGTCAACGGTGGCCTGCTGGTGCAGAGCCGCGACATCGGCATGATCGGCGCCGACGACCTGAAAGTGGTGACTCAGCGTGCACCGACCGAACAGGAAATCCACGACCTGATCTTTGCCTGGAAAGTGGCCAAATTCGTCAAATCCAACGCCATCGTCTACGCCAAGAATCGTCAGACCATCGGTGTCGGCGCTGGCCAGATGAGCCGCGTAAACTCCGCACGTATCGCCGCGATCAAGGCTGAACACGCCGGTCTGCAGGTACAGGGCGCGGTGATGGCTTCGGACGCGTTCTTTCCGTTCCGCGACGGCATCGACAACGCGGCCAAGGTCGGCATCACTGCGGTGATCCAGCCAGGCGGCTCGATGCGTGATGCTGAAGTGATTGCTGCCGCTGACGAGGCTGGCATCGCCATGGTGTTTACCGGCATGCGCCACTTCCGTCACTGATTCAACTCGATACAAATGTGGGAGCGGGCTTGCTCGCGAATGCAATCTGTCAGCGACAACTGTTTCGACTGACACACCGCTTTCGCGAGCAAGCCCGCTCCCACAGAAAAGCAGCCCAGTGCTGCCTCCAGAATTAGCGTCATCCGAGGTTTTTGAAATGAATGTTTTGATCATTGGCAGCGGTGGCCGTGAACACGCCCTGGCCTGGAAAGTGGCTCAGGATCCGCGCGTGCAGAAGGTTTTCGTCGCGCCGGGCAACGCCGGGACCGCGATTGAAGCCAAGTGCGAGAACGTCGCCATCGACGTGCTGGCCCTTGAGCAACTGGCCGACTTTGCCGAGAAAAACGTTTCCCTGACCATCGTCGGCCCGGAAGTGCCGCTGGTGGCTGGCGTGGTCGATCTGTTCCGCTCCCGTGGCCTGGACTGCTTCGGTCCGACCGCCGGTGCTGCGCAACTGGAAGGCTCGAAAGCCTTCACCAAGGACTTCCTCGCGCGCCACAAGATCCCGACCGCCGACTACCAGAACTTCACCGAGATCGAGCCGGCCCTGGCTTATCTGCGTGAAAAAGGCGCACCGATCGTGATCAAGGCCGATGGCCTGGCCGCCGGTAAAGGCGTGATCGTTGCCATGACCCTGGCCGAAGCCGAAGACGCCGTGCGTGACATGCTCGCCGGCAACGCGTTCGGTGATGCCGGTTCGCGCGTGGTGATCGAAGAATTCCTCGACGGCGAAGAAGCCTCGTTCATTGTCATGGTCGACGGCAAGAACGTACTGCCGATGGCCACCAGCCAGGACCACAAACGTGTTGGCGACGGCGACAGCGGCCCGAACACCGGCGGCATGGGTGCCTACTCCCCTGCCCCGGTGGTCACCGCCGACGTGCACCAGCGCGTGATGGACCAGGTGATCTGGCCGACCGTGCGTGGCATGGCCGAAGAAGGCAACGTCTACACCGGTTTCCTGTACGCCGGTCTGATGATCGACAAGGCCGGTAACCCGAAAGTCATCGAATTCAACTGCCGCTTCGGTGACCCGGAGACCCAACCGGTGATGCTGCGTCTGCAGTCGAGCCTGGTGCTGCTGGTCGAAGCCGCTCTGGCGCAAGCGCTGGACAAGGTTGAAGCACAGTGGGATCCACGCCCGAGCGTCGGCATCGTGCTGGCCGCCGGCGGCTACCCGGGCGACTACGCCAAGGGTGCAGCGATCAACGGTCTGGACGCAGCCGCAGGTCTGGATGGCAAAGTCTTCCACGCCGGGACTGCGCTCAAAGATGGCAACGTGGTGACGGCCGGTGGTCGCGTACTCTGCGCCACCGCCATGGGCGCCAGCGTCAGCGAAGCGCAGCAGCAAGCCTACAAGCTGGCCGCCGCCATCGACTGGGCAGGCTGCTTCTACCGCAAGGACATTGGCTACCGCGCCATTGCCCGTGAACGTGGCGAAACCCAGGAATAAGCTGTCCTTCAAGTCCGGCGCGGGATGCAGTCCCTCGCCGGGCTGTTCCGCCGCCGCGCATCGTTATATTCTGGCATCAACCTACGAAGGGATTTCGCCGTGCGCTGGCTCAGGATTGCCATAAGCTTCACCGTCACGCTGCTGACCTTGCTCTGCATGCTTCCGGCCCAGGCCGCGCAAGGCAGTGGCTGGTCGGTATTGCTTGACGATCAGGGCAATCTGCAACTGAGCGACATCCGCTCGGCTCGCTACACCAATCAATTCAGCCCTATCGAACTTGATCGCCTCACGGCGGCCGAGCCCGATGGCGCACTCTGGCTGCGCTTCAAACTGGCGCCGGGCAAGCACGAGCAAGTGCTGCGAATCTTCGCCCCCGACCTGTCCAACCTCAGCCTTTACGTGCTGGACGGCGACAAGCTGATCGAGCAACGCACCTCCGGCACCCATCAGCCACAGGTCGAACGGCCACTGCCGAGCAGCGATTTCCTGCTGCCGCTGCCGCAAAGCGACAAGTCCCTCGACGTCTATCTGCGGATGGTTTCCGACCATCAGCTACGCCCGCACATTGCCCTGCAATCGGCGGTGCTGAGCGCCGCCAACCAGAACCAGACGCTGATCTTCGGTCTGCTGTTCGGCTGCCTCGGCATGTTGCTGCTGCACAACCTCGTGCGCTACGCCTACTCCCGTTCGCGCAGCAGCCTGTGGCTGGCGGTCTGCGAAGGCCTGCTGGGCCTGAGCCTGTTGCTGCTGCTCAACCTTGCCGGCCCGTGGCTGCCGAACTGGCACGCGATCCAGACCCCGGGCGCGTATCTGGCCCTGCTGCTGACCGCCCCGGCCGGGCTGATGTTCGCCCTGCGTTTCTTCGCCCCGCTCGGCCCGCACCCGCTGAACAAACTGTTGCTGGGCGACATTCTGTTCATCGTGATCTGCAGCCTGCTGCTGTTGTTCGTCAACACCCTGCCGCTGAACATCATCACTTACGCACTGGTGGCCCTGGCCGGTCTGAGCATGTTGCTGGTCGGCTTCTACCACTGGCAGAAGGGCTACCGTCCGGCGCGGCTGTTCGTTGCCGGGATGGTGGTGTTCAACATCGGCACGCTGATCATTCTGCCGGCGTTGCTGGGGCTGACCCTGGTGTCGCCGCAAGGCCTGATCATGACCCTGATGGCGTTTATCTGCATCAGTGGCCTGCTGATGAGCATCGCCTTGGGTGAACGTCAGCGCAGCATCACCGAAAGCCGTTTCAGCATCAGCCGCGACCTCGCCGCCAGCAACGCCGAGATCAACGCCAAGGCCGAATTCCTCGCCAAGATCAGCCACGAAATCCGCACCCCGATGAACGGCGTGCTGGGCATGACCGAGCTGTTGCTGGGCACGCCGCTGTCGGTCAAGCAACGCGACTACGTGCAAACCATCCACAGCGCCGGCAACGAACTGCTGACGTTGATCAACGAGATTCTCGACATCTCCAAACTCGAGTCCGGGCAGATCGAGCTGGACGATGTGCAGTTCGACCTCAACGCGCTGATCGACGATTGCCTGAGCATCTACCGGGCCAAGGCCGAACAGCAGAACGTCGAGCTGATCAGTTTCATCCAGCCGCAGGTGCCGCGGGTGATCAGCGGCGATCCGACCCGCTTGCGCCAGACCCTGCTGAGCCTGCTGGAAAACGCCCTGAAGAAAACCGACGAAGGCGAAGTGCTGATCGTCGTTGCCCTCGACGAGCGCAGTGTCAAACCGCGCCTGCGCATCGCCGTGCAGGACAGCGGCCAGCCGATGGAGCCGGAAGAGCGCGAGGCGCTGCTGCACGCCGAACTGCACAGCAAGCATTTCCTCTCGGCCAACCGTCTGGGTGGCAACCTCGGGCTGGTGATCGCGCGACAGCTGATTCGCCTGATGCACGGCGAGTTCGGGATCAAGAGCGGCGCCAATCAGGGCAGCACGCTGTGGCTGACTCTGCCGCTGGACCCGGATCGCCTCGAACACCCGACCTCCGACCTCGACGGCCCCCTGCAAGGTGCGCGGGTACTGGTGGTGGACGACAACGACACCTGCCGCAAGGTGCTGGTGCAGCAATGCAGTGCCTGGGGCCTGAACGTCAGCGCCGTGCCGTCGGGCAAGGAAGCGCTGGCGCTGCTGCGCACCAAGGCGCACCTGCGCGACTACTTCGATGTGGTGCTGCTGGACCAGAACATGCCCGGCATGACCGGCATGCAACTGGCGGCCAAGATCAAGGAAGACCCGAGCCTCAACCACGACATTCTGTTGATCATGCTCACCGGCATCAGCAACGCGCCGAGCAAGATCATCGCGCGCAACTCGGGGATCAAGCGCATCCTCGCCAAACCGGTGGCCGGCTACACGCTCAAGACCACGCTGGCCGACGAATTGAATCAGCGCAACAAGGGTCAGGTGGTGTTCCAGCCGCAAGTGGTCACCCCCGCCACAGCAGCCAAGGTGCCGAGCGATTTCCGCATTCTGGTCGCCGAAGACAACACCATTTCGACCAAAGTGATTCGCGGCATGCTCGGCAAGCTCAACCTGCAACCGGACACTGCCAGCAACGGCGAAGAAGCCCTGCAAGCGATGAAGGCCCAGCGTTACGACCTGGTGTTGATGGACTGCGAAATGCCGATCCTCGATGGCTTCTCCGCGACCCAGCAACTGCGTGCGTGGGAAGTCAGCAATCAGCGCATCCGCACGCCGATCGTCGCGCTGACCGCGCACATCCTCGCCGAACACAAGGAACGCGCGCGTCAGGCCGGGATGGACGGGCACATGGCCAAACCGGTGGAGTTGTCGCAACTGCGCGAGCTGATCGAACATTGGGTCGCCCAGCGCGATCAGCAGAACCGTACGGCGTCGACCTTTTAAGCAGGTGTACCACGCCAGTTCGAGCGTGACTCAATCGGCTGCGCCGCTCTCTTCGGCTGAAACGTCTTCAGTCAGCCTCAACAACGCCACGTCAGCTTCAAGCCTGTCCTGGACTTTCAGGGCGATGGCTGCGCGAACCGGCCCATAAAGCGTTTCGGACAAATGGGCGCTGGCAGAGCGCCTGCAAACACTGCCGCGAATATCGTCAGCCTGGAATAGCTCGGCCAAAGGGTTGTCAGCGAGAATCCGTTCTGTCTCAAACTCGATGTAGACGCTGCTCATCGACATCGGCGAGTGCGCCTCGACCGCCAACAGCCGCACCGTCATCGAGACATCTGACTGATCCGTCGATACATCGCTGGCGCTTTTCTGCATATAACCCCGCAGCAGCGCTATTGCCGGCTCGCTTGCGGAAAGTGCTGCCAGTCGACGCATGACTGCGTTCGCAACGACACATTGCTCCACAGCATCCCCGAACTCAGGAGCGACCACCCAGTCAACGACAGACACGCTGTTACCCTGTTTGACGGACAGATCCAACCGTGCTCTGAAATGTCGCAGCCAATATTGTCCAGAAATTCCATGTAGACGTCATACCAGCCAATGCCCGGATTTTTCTCAAGTTTCTTGTTGGCCGCCAGTTGCGCCAACAACAGAGAGTTTATTAGATCCTGATAGCGCTCTGTTTTGTCTGCCGGCGGAATCAGTACAACGGCACCCGCAACGATAAAAATGGTGTATTCGCAACTCATATAATCGCCCCCCAAAAAAAAGCAGTCGACCTTCGACTGCTTTTTTCGATTTATCAGATATCGATATCTTCAATCTGCT
This sequence comes from Pseudomonas sp. RSB 5.4, assembly GCF_037126175.1. Taxonomy (NCBI): domain Bacteria; kingdom Pseudomonadati; phylum Pseudomonadota; class Gammaproteobacteria; order Pseudomonadales; family Pseudomonadaceae; genus Pseudomonas; species Pseudomonas sp. RSB 5.4. The sequence continues at coordinate 5,296,261 of NZ_CP146986.1, read as the reverse complement.
CGAGACCAAACAGCTTTTTCTTGATCGTCTCACGTACTGCGTTGGCGACGTCAGTATTTTTGGCAAAGAAAGTTTCAGCTCGATACAAACTTACATTACGAACATCGACATCCACGAACATCACTTTGGTAGAGGTATTCTTGCGTAGAAAACGCACCGTTCCCAACGCCATGATTGCCTCACCGTCGAGTTCGACACACGCACCGGTCGAGACTCCACCCACGCCGTGGTTCAGCAAATTGCGCTCATAAGCTGTCAACGCAGCAGTGTCGCGCTTTTGCAGGGCCGAAATTGCATCACCCGCAACCTTCAGCATCAGAACACTGGTTGGCCCTGGCAGTGCCACGTTGGCAAGCACCGAACCGAGAATTTCCAGCACCAGTTTGTCCATACGCACACTCGTGCCTTCGACACCGAGGTTACTGTAGAAATTATGGATCGGCGTCCAGCCCGCGAGGGTCATCACCTCACGGAACCGCAGGTACCACTCTCGGCCCTGATGCTCTTCCGGGTATTGTTTGTTCGCTGCACGCGTTGCAAACAGAAGAGCGTTTTGGGCATCCGACTTGTTCTGGTCGGAAAGTTTGCCAGAAAAACCCATTGTGGCTTCGCCGACAATAGAGCCTTTCGACGGCGCCTCAATTTCTTCCCCTATAGCCAACAGGCCACGCGGGCGAATAACAGGCGCATCACCAACATCACACGCCTCAATCGAATTAATACAGGAAGAAATATAAGACTCACTAATGATCTGATTATGCACAATAAAATCCTTATTATTAAATAAGCAAGCTCCTCTTGAACTTGCAGGGGAACAATAAACAATCAAGCCCGCAATCACAAACTCAGATCTGTAACTTATTATCCCGCCTATAAAACACCAACAACATCACACAAAACAACTATCAAAACAAAAACCGAAAACCCAACTGCCATGCGCAGCATCTTCTGCACACACAAGCAACTAACCGACTGATAGACTCGCCGTCATCACTCTCCGGATGCGAGTCGCCCTCATGCTCCACGTGTTATTCAGCGTTTACCTGAAGATGCTGGTGCTCTACAGCCCGTTCTTCGTGTTGTCCTGCTTCATCAGCCTGACCCGTGGCTACTCGCGCAAGGAACAGCGGCGCCTGGCCTGGAAAGTGGCAATCGCCACCCTGGTCTCCAGCGTCTTGCTGTACCTGTTCGGGAGGGTGATTTTCGATGTCTTCGGGATCACTGCAGACGCATTCCGCATCGGTGCCGGCAGCGTGTTGTTCATCTCGGCGTTGGGCATGGCCCAAGGCAAGCCTGTGGTGCAGAGTGACAACGTGCAACAGGACGTGACGATCGTCCCGCTGACCATCCCGCTGACCGTCGGCCCGGGCACCATCGGTGCGCTGCTGGTGATGGGCGTCAGTCAGCCGCACTGGGACGACAAACTGACCGCGATCATGAGCATCACCCTGGCCAGTTTCACCGTCGGCGTGGTGCTGTATCTGTCCAATCACATCGAACGGGTGCTCGGCGATCAGGGCCTGCAGATCGTCAGCCGTCTGATGGGCCTTTTCGTCTGCGCACTGGCGGCGCAGATCATCTTTACCGGGATCAAGGGCTACCTGGTGTCCTGAACGAAAAAGGGCTGCGAAGGAATACCTCCACAGCCCGGTCTGATCTGCCAACTCGCAATGGCTTACTGGTCGATGGACAGCCCGATCAGCGCGCCGAGTTCCAGCAGGGTTTCCGTGGCCATCGCACTCATCAGCTCCTCCAGGCTAACGGTCACCGAGATTTCGTCAGGTAACGGAATTCCGAATGTCACCTGCTGCTGCCGTGCCGCATCAAGGCTCGTGGCATTGCGCAAGATGATGCTGCTTCCCGAATCGGGATCCGTCAGCAGCAAGTGACCGTCGGACATCGAGACCAGCCACTGCTGCATCGGCTCCAGTGTCAACGCCAGATAGATTTTTGCCGCCTCGGGAAAGTCGAGGTCGACAATCAGGCAGTCAAGGCTGTCCCAGGTCTGGCGGTCGAGCGAAAGGTAAGAGGCGGATTGCGCAAAACGCAGGACCAATGTATCGATTCCATCCGGAATCGGCGCAACCTTGCCCGTTGACTTGATGCCATCGATAACCAGCGTATCTGCAACCCGGCTGACCCCTTCTACAGTCATCCATGTATCAATGCGCGTAGCGTCTTCACTGGCGTTGCTGAACAATTGGCCCGTTACAGGATCATGCAGCACCAGGGTCTGACCGTTCGCCACGCCCAGATATTCTGGCCATTCACGGCCTGACACCGTGACGCTGAGCAGACGACCGGCAGCGACGTCATACCAGCAGCAAAGACCATCACTTCGGCCCGCCGTCAGGTAAGGAGCGCTGTGCTGACCTGCAAGCAATCGTGCCAGCTGTTCCTCCCGCGCCTGAAGGGAGTCCACACCGTTAAAAAACTCGACTTCCACGCCGACGATACGCGGCGATTCGCCTTCGAACAGGTCGAACAGCACATGGTCATGCCGGCGGGCGCGCAGACCTGATGCATGGGGCACGGCCCAGGCAAAAGTGTGCCGCGGCATGACTCGCTGCATCGGGGCCAGCAAGTGCGCCTGTAGCAGGCGCGTTCCCGAACCGAATGCCGCCGCCAGGCTTTCAGCTGCCATGAAGGGCTGACGATAGATTCGACCGGTTGCCCGGTCCATCATCCACGCCGCTTTTTTATCTGGCGTCAGCCTCAACACGCGCATTACTTTGCCCGCCGTGTCGGCGATCAGGAATTGCTGATCCAGATAGACCACATACAGTGATGCCCTGCCCGTTACATCGCTGATACCCCCGACCTCCACCCTTTCGGCGGACCAGTTCTGAATGTTGGTCGCGACCGTATCCCACCATTCGAATCCCTGGACACTGCGCTGCTGCCGGGCCGACAGCCAGGCGTGATTGAACGCCACCAGACGCGTCTGACCATCAGCACTCATCTGGAACAGCATGCCGTCATCAGTGAGGATGACGTATTGCTCGCCCTGGCGGTGAACATGCTGCACCTCAAGCGGCAAGACACTTTGCGCAAACGTCGCGGGCGCCTGATCCGCTGCGCCGATGTGTTGTCGATAAACCTGGCAATGACCCTGATAATGAAACAACACCGTATCCCCGGTCGATTGAAGCGGATTGAGCAGCACGCAATCGAGAAAGTCCGGTGTGCCTTTCACATCACGCAGCACAGGTCGAACGAAGCGCCCATCTTCGCTGCGCACCCAGGCTCGGGTGACTTTGCGCAAATCCTCGTCGAAGGAATCGAGCGTAATCATTGCGCCCAGGGTGAATTCCACCCTCTTTTCATCAAACGGCTCATGGTGCCGATTCATGTGCTGTTCGAGGAACTCCCGAACATTGTCGCGACCTTCGCGTACGGGGTTTGGCTGGTCAGTATTCGTATCGGAAATCGCGGTTATGGCAAGGGAGTCTTCCCCGAGCAGGTAAGTGATTTTGTAGAACCTTTTCCACTGGTCTTCAAAGCGCTGAACCACCTGCAGCAAACCCTCTGGCGTCTCCTGAATCGCAACAATGCAGGCGTTGCCCCACGAATGTATTCTCATCACCCGATAAGCGCGCTTGATCTGTCCGGTGAGCAGATCCGTACGCCAGATAATTCCCTGCACCGGGCAGTAGTAAAACAGCTCCTCGCCGATCGTCGGTCCCATGCAGATCTCCGCCGCATACTGTGGGTCCAGTCCGCGCACCAGGTGCAGGGCATCTTCGGTGTGGTCGTACCAGGCCGTGGTACGAACGCCCGTCAGGGCATCGTGGTAATTGCGAATGACCGTCGGGCCATCGGCCAGACGATGGCTGCGGGCGAGCTCGCGCAGATGCTGGCGTGTCGCCGGGCCGTCGGCATCGTTGAGCGCGTCGAGTTCTGCAAAGAGCAGCGCTCCCGTTGCCCAGCCCACCTGATAGAAGCCCTCCTCGAGTTGCAGATACACGACACTCCTGGCGGGCACCTCCACGCGCATCGAGCCCAACTGAAAAGTGTCCTGTTCCAGCTTCACCGCCGCCGCACTCGCCCATGGGGCACGCAATGACCACGTCATTGGATCATCGGAGGAAACCTGCAGCCGCAACGACTTGACGCCCTCGGCCAGGGTGATCGAACAGTGCCCACCAACGGCATCGATGTCATAGCAAAGGTAACCGTGCACCTCTTGCGGCAACGGGGGGACATGCAGAAAACGCTGGTCAGGGCCAATCACCACACTGACGCGGGTTTCCACGTAGTTGGGCACCATTTTTTCCATGATGTATTCGGTCGGTGCCTGGTAAAAGCTGAACCAGAATTGCTGCTCGCCTCCCCGCTTGTATTTTTCCAGTGCCAAAGCCGTTTCCATGTTTTCTGTGAGCGTTGTCGCAAAAGGCAGACCTTCATGGACGAAGCCCAGGAAGCACTCCGGCACACTCGGCAGCACGACGCTTTCAATACCCGGCGCTGTATCGAAGGAAATCGAGTCGCGAAGGTCGAGGGCCTCTCGAATGCTGAATGCCATGCTGCGATCCCCGACGATCCTCGGCTTATGCAGAAAGGAGTAATCTTCCGCGGCGAAAATTTTGTGGCCGCCGAAGGTAATGAGCCCTTTGCGCAAATCAAGCCCGGTATAGACCGCACAAGGATTGGCGATATAGGTATCGCCTTGTACCGAGTGATTTTCAGGTCGATAGGCCGCATGCACATCATTCAGATACTGGCCGATCCGTCTTCCACGATCTGCCCTGGCGCTGAAGCCCTCGACCAAAGCGCCGATGCCCACCGCCAGCCCGCCCAGAATCACCCCCGCGCCGCCGAGAAAGGCCGCCGCCGTGCCCGCACCGGCAAGACCGGCGCCCAAAGCGCCAACACCCAGCGCCAGCCCAGCTGAATCGAAGGCCAGCTGCGTGGCATAGACCGCTCGCTGGATATCGTTTTGTGCATTGACCAACAGATAAATGTCGAAGCCGATGCTGGCCAGTTGCAGAACGGTTCCGACACCTTCGTTCAAGACGCTGCCCAATGCATTACTGACGATCGATGAGGTGGTTTTGGCCACCCGCAGACCGTCGGTAAAGGCATGACGCACCAGATTCAGTAACTGTACTGCGTCGACCACCAGCCCGTGAGCCATCTGCGCATAGGCCAGGTAACCGTGGATGCGCACGGCCGACGTCAGCGCGGTCGTCCCCATCCCGGACTCCGCGCTCTGCAAGCCGAGCAGCAGGGCTTGAATGGCAAATCCGGCATTGAGCGTGTGCACCGCACCGACATCCGTCGGATCGATCACAGGTGCTCCCGCGCTTCTGCCGGACAACGCTTCAAAGGTATCGCTCAGATAAGACTTGATTCCTGGCAGGCGCGTGTCATCAGTGGACACTGTGCGTGTGCGCTGCGGATCACTGGCACTGACCATGGTGATTTCGCTGCGCCCTTGCGCAGTGCTCTTCAGGGAGTCGAACACCGGAACGAAATCACGAGACAGTTGATGCTGGTCCTGCAAACGCAGGGTCGCACTTTCGATCGTCCGCGCCCACTTGTGGCTGTCCACACTGCTCAGCGCCTGCCCCAGACGCGCGTTCTCTGACAGGGAACGCGCGCGCAAGGCGGCATGCTGACTCCAGGGTTCGACGGCATGCCCGCCGCCCAGCGGGTCACTGCTGAGCAAATGCTCAACGCGGATATCCGAGGGCAAGGATTTACCGGCAATGCTTGCGCCGTCGAGTTCGATGACCTCGAAAACACTGGCAGCCCCCTGCTCCAGACCATATAGCCTGGCAATCACCTGCTCCTGCATGAAACGCTGGACGCCTTGTTGCAGATCCTCGATCCGGGCGAACGCATACAGCCCGAAGTTGGGATCGTAGAAGCGATAGGATGTCTCGCCTTGCGCCACAGCCTTGCTCACCAGCATCGAGTGATTGTCTGTGTTGAGCAACAGGCTGCCAGGAGTGGTCTTCGCTGCCAGCGTCTGCATCACGGTGGCCAAGTTGGCCGCCGGTATCTTTTCGCCGAACCGCGCCATGGGTACGCCACGCAACTCGTCCAGCACCTTGAGCAGGGCATGGGCTTGCGGTACGTCGGGAGTGAGATTGGCAATCGCCAGTTTGCCAATCAGCGCACGCTCGGCCGAAGCGCCTTTTTCCAGCGCGGCGGCCATCACCAGCGCCAGTGGATAGCAGCGTCGGCCCGGATCCCCCGCACCGCGCAACAACAAATCCTGTGGCAGTTGTCTGGCGGTATGCGCGCCCGCTTCGAAGAATGCCTCGCGCACTGCCGCACCCCGCGCAAGGATCGACGCCCGGCGCTCATTCACGGCGGCGATTTCGACCCGATTCACGTACTCACGCCATTGCCGTACGCTAATCGGCTCGGCAAACGCCTGCGCCTTCAGCAGCCTGGAGTTCTGCCCGAACGATTCGCGATCCACCGCAGTGACTCGTGCCTCGACCGGTGCAGGATCGCGACTGAGCAGTGTCTGTTCGATCACTTCGTAGCGCGCGACCAGGCCACGGTCGCGCGTATCTTCGGCAAAGGCGACCGTGGTTGCCCATGCGTCTGCGAACCCGGTCTGATCCAGTGTTGCGGCACCAAACAGGCCACCAAACATCACCCGGTGCAACGGGCTTAACTGATCCAGTGGCAACTTGCCTGCGGCGATGCGCGCCAGGGCCTCGTTGAGGTTGCCCAGTGACTCGGCACCCGTGGACGCTGGAATTTTGTCGACTGTCTGTTTCAGCACCTGCTGTCGAGCATCAAAATCGAGACGGATGGGGACGTTGAACGTCACATCACCGGTCAAGCGGTCATTCATGGCCCGTACAAACGGCTCACCCAGATCATCCAGCAGCTGCTGCAGAACCGAGGTCAGCAACACCGGTTTGCCTTCGATGACCGGCCAGCCCAGTTTGAACGTGAGAGTCCGCTCTTTCAGTAACTCGGCCAGATTGCCGGCGTATCGCGACTTGAGCTTGCCCGAGTTCCACTTCTCATGTTCTTTTGCCAACCAGTCTTCGGGGGTGCCTTTTACTGCCCAACCGGAGATCATTTCCTCTTCGGTAAAGACGTTGAAGCCCTCGACCTGCTTCAGGTGTTTGCGAATGGTCGTCAGATGTTCACGCTGCAGTTCTTTTTCGACATAACCAACTAAACCATCCTGAACTGCGCCGGGGCCGGTCATGTCGATGGTACCCAGGGCGTTGAAACGAATGCCGTCCTGGTAATAACCGGCGATGGCCTTTGCGAGTCCGAGGGATGAATAGTCAGACGAATTTGGCAAGCGCCCGTCAGCCTGAGCCTCAAGTATGACCTTGAATACAATATCCTCGACTGCCGACGCATCTGATGGCGTCACGCCTGCGAGACTCAAGCGGCGCTCAACCTCATACAGGCAGTCATAGTTCACCCGGATCAAGTTCATGCTCGCATTGACCATGCCGCTGCCAGGGTGAGCCAGAACATAGGCATTCATTTCACTCGCCGACGGATTGCCCCTGGCCGCGCCGCGCCCGATGGCATCCTGGGGCAAAGAAGTCGGCAAAGGTGCAGAAAAAATCTTCTCCACACCCGGTTTGCTCCGGGCGAATGCACTCAGTGCTTCAAGATGTTCGGCGGGGATCTTTCCGACTCTGTCGACATAACGTTGCCGATCGCGCCCCGGCATCAAGGCATCGTCATGGTTGAGCAGTAACTGCAGAACACCGATCTTCGCGTCCTCACTGAAACCACTGATATCTACGCCGCCCGGCCTCTCGATCAGCGGTGGCAAATAATCCATGTCGCTGTAACGTCCGCCCTCGAGAAATTCGGCCTGCAACCGCACCACATCACTGGCTGCTGCAAAGTTGCCGCGCATGGCGACTTCGCGCTGGTAGACGTCCGCCAGAAAGTGACTGGCAAACTCCTGGCGAACATCGCGCAGGCGCAAGTCCTCACCCACCATGGCCTGATGCGAATCCAGACATTTCTGGCGGAAGGCTTCGAGCGTCGCACGGTCCTTGCCATAACCACGCACCATCAGATCGATCCGCGCCTCGTCCGCACGCCCGGCCCAGCGTGGCTGATTCAAGTAATCGAACATCTGCTGTTTTAATACGCGCGCGCGGTCTTCGATCATGCGTGACAGCGCCGTCGCGTTCGCCGAACTGGCGTCTGGTGACTCCATCGTGTGCGCACGGGCACTGTCGAGAATCACTCGGTTCATTTCAAAGGCCAGCAGCGCGTCACCGTCATACCAGAGGTTGAATGCATATCCCTGCGACGCCAGTACCTTGCGCCAGATGTTCATGTAATCGCGCTGATTCGGCCCGACCTCACTGCCACCCACCCAGACAAAATGCATGATGCGCGGTATCGGTTTACCAGCGGACAGCATCTCCACAGTGGCACTCAGGCGGCGGTCGTAGTCGCCCAATTTCAGCCGTAGCGTCTTGACCTGAGCATCCGCGGCGTCCAGCTGTGTTGATTCAATCGCGTCTTTGAGCAATCTGATCGCTATCAGTTGTTCCGAAAGACTGCTCGCCGCAGCGGCCCCGTCGTAATAGCGCAAAGCAGCCTCCCCCAGGCTACCGCTGACAGACTCAAGTTCAGTGCGCGCAACAAGATCGGCGAACACGCTGCCCATCGTGACTTCATCCATAATGCTCAATGCAATTTCCTTTTTTTAGCCAAGCGAATGCATCACGACGACACGAGCCGTCGCGACACAGAGAGAAAACAAACTTCAAAAAAAACCAACGAAGACTTTCGTCAGGCCGGCACCGCTCCCGACAACTGCGCAAGCGTTGCACTGCCGTCGGCGTCCTCGGCTTCGACGATTTCCCGCAGTTTCTGCACCAGACTCGATACCGCATAGGAACGTCCGCCCTCGAACCCGAGGAAGACGTCGCCGCGCATTGCCGGATCCGCCGAGCACACATCTCGCAGGATCAGGCTGTGCTGGCGATCCGGATCGACGATCAGCAAGTGCTCGTCGACAAACGACAGTTGCAGTGTTTGCGGTGCGTCCAGCGCCCAGATCAGCTTGCCGGGAATCGCCGGGGCCTCGCCCAGTGAGTGGCGGCAATCGACAATCACCGAGTCCAGCCGCAACCAGCAGGCCCTCGACAAGTGATACGTCACGCCGCCCTGCCCCAGGCGCAACACTAGACAACTCACGTCATCAGCGATCAGTGGCAACAGGTCTTCGACCTTGTTCTGGCCCTCGACCACCAGCACCTCGGCGTCGCGCTGCATGTATTCGAACGGGCCGATACTCTGCTGACCGGGGTAGATGTGCACGCGGTGTGCCTGAGGTTCGTGCAACAGCACATGCCGATGGCGGGTGCCGAGCAATTCGCAATCGTGCGGCAGGTCCTGGCCCGCTACCCGGATCAGTTGTACATTCGCCACGTCGAACCATTGCAGGTTGCCCGCGCCAGACTCCACGGCGATGTAGGGCTCATGCTCAGCGGTCTCCAGCAATGCCTGTAGAGACTCCGGCAAATGTTCCGCGTGCTCGCTGGCCCAGTGATGATCGACGCCAATGATTCGTTCAGCTTCCTGATAGCGCAGCTTGAGTGACACGCCGTCCAACGATGTCCCGCACAGACCGGAGCCGTCATTGCGCACGGCGCTGAACCGCCAGTCGTCCCACTCGGCCTGCGGTGCCGGCAGCAAGTCGCTTGCGAGTAACTGGGCGCCGCTGCCGAACGCTGGCTCCAGTTGCCGGCTGTCGAAGAACCGCTGACTGCAGATCTCTCCGCTGGCGACATCGAACAGCCAGACCGCCTGGTTGTCCGGTGTGACCCCAAGCAGGCGCATTTGCCGTTCGTGCCCCGGATCGCACACCAACAGGCGGTTATCCACATACCAGGCACACAGGCTGCGATCACCGGCGGCGTTGCGCAGACCCAGAATGGCGAAACTGTTGACCGGGTACTTCGCCGCCAGCGCTTCGAGTGCTTGCCACCATTGTGCGCGTCCCTTGAGCCAGCGCTCATTCAAGCCACCCAGTTGCACTTCACCCTTTACGGTCAGGTTGAAAAACAGACCGTCGTCGGTCAGGGCCAGATACCCGTCCTGTACCGGCACCACGTCGTTGAGCCCATCAGGCTGAAGCCATCGATGCGTCCAGTGCGCCGGCCAGCGCCCGCTGCCAGCGGACGCGCTGCGTTGCACCTTGCACAGCTTTTGCGCCAGCCGGTCGTAGATGAAAAACAGCTCGTGTTCATCGTTGACCGGCAGAAGCAGCAGATCACCCAGATGTTTGATCGAATCGGCCCAGCCACGGGTATGCCCGAAAGCAAACGGATGAATGCACAACAGGTCACGGCTGCGAATCCAGACCAGGTCGCGCTTGCCCGGATCGAACGCCCAGCAGACCGACACGTAGGCGGCCGGTTGCCAGTCGACGGTGCTGACGCCTGCGCGTTCGGGCACCGGCGATAACGTGAAATAGTGACCAAGCACCGCCGTCCAATCCGTCAAGGTCGGGTTGGCGAACACTCGCTGGCCCAGCTCACGGTCAATCTCTCGGGTAACTGCCACCAGTTGCAATTGGCCCTCATGGATCAGGTAGTTGATTTGCGTGACTTGCCGATCGGTACCCAGCCATTGCTGTTCGATATGAATCACGCCCTGCGCATCGACTTCAATACGCCGAATGCTGCACTGCCCCTCCATCACCAGCAGACGGTAGCGGCATTTGAGCAAACCGCTGACGGCGTCGACCTGCCAGATGTCGTAGTTGCGCACTTCATAGAAAAACGCAGAATCGTCGACCACCGCCGCCAGCAGCATTTCATCGGCCGCCAGTACCTCTTCACTGCGGATGTACAGAAAACGATCCTCGGCAGCGTCGTACCAGGCCGTGGTGTGACGCGGCTGACCCTCGGGCTCGAAAGGAATCGGAAAGTGATGAACCGGCGTGTAAGGCAGCACCAGCCGATGCTCCCGGGCCAGTGTCTGGTAATGCGTGAGCAGCGACTGCTCATTGTCCCCGGCTGGCGCGTTCTGCTCGACAATGTCCAGTCGTCCGTCATGGCGGTTGACCTTGAACGATTGCCGCCCGGTCAGCTGGAGCATGACCTCATGTCGACCTCTACCACCGAACGTCACCTTTACACCGCCCACAGCAAGCACCCCGCCGACCTCAATCCGCACATCACTTTCGGTGGCCCAGGTCGCTACCAGACTCCAACGGCACAGAAGCAGGCTGGGAGACTGCAACTGGACATTGACCCCGCGATTGAGGATCAGTGAACAGGCACCGCCCGCACCTTCGATGCGGTACGACAACTTGTCGTGCCAGACCGCCGGCGTCATGGGCACCGCCAGCGCACGTTCATGGGCATCCAGGCGCACCTCGATCACGGTTGGCCGATAGGACGGGGCGAGACGGTTGATGATGTAGTGCACGGGAAAGGAATAGAAAGAAAACAGAAAGCGCAATCGGCCATCCGCATCCTTCTTCTCCAGCTTGCGGGCGGTATCGAAGCCGGTGTCGTGACGCAGCGTCGAGAAAGGCAGCGCCTTGTATTCGTAACCGTAGTACGTGGTCGGCGTACACGGCAGGACGACCAGTTGCGTGCTCGGCGGATCGAAATGGATGTAGCCGGGAAGTCGCAGTTCACGGCGCAGATCGAGCGCTTGTTGATCATCCGGATTGAAATCCGGCACCCCGAAATGGTCGCGCAGCCGATACACCTTCGGACTGTCGAGCACCAGCATCGTGCGATTGAAGTCCAGGCTCTGGACGACCAGCGAAGGGTGAGCGACCCACGCCCCGAGTCTGTCGTCATACCGATAACCGACACCCCGACAGGCCCGCTCCAGCTCATCGAAGAACAGCCCGACCTCCTGCGCCTGCTCAGCGATCCTGGCAAACCCCTGGGCCAGGGCCGCCACACCCACGGCCAGTCCGCCCAGGATCACCCCGGCTCCACCGAGCACTGCGGCCGCTGTTGCCGCGCCAGCCGTGGCGGCCCCCAGACCACCGGCGGTCAACGCCAGACTGGCGGAGTCGAAGGCCAATTGGGTGCCGAACTGCGCGCGCTCGATCTCGTTGTCCGCGGTCGCCAACTGATAGATGTCGAAGCCGACATTGGCCAGCCCCAGCACCGCGCCCACACCTTCGTTGGCGACATGTCCCAGCGCCTCGCCCACCACTGGCGCACAGGTACGGGCGATGATCTTTTCTTCATTGAGCGCGGTTTTGATCAGACTGATCAGGCCGGCGACATCCGTGACATTGCCATGCACCAGCTGCGCGTAATTGACGTAAGCGTGCAAGCGCACGGCGGTGGTCAAGGTGCGGTCATTACCTTCTCGACCACGCAGGACGTTCATCAGTGCCTGGATGGTGAAGCCGGTGTTGAGGGTGTGAACGACCCCGGCCTCAATCAGCTCTGGCGAGGCTCGGGTGCCCAGTGCCGAAAACTGCTCCGACAGATATTTTTTGATGCGCAGCAGACGATGATCGGTGCTCACCACCTGCGCCACATGCTCGGCCTGCGAAGGATCGATCAGGTTGATGCGGTACTCGCCGGCGGGTGTTATCTCCAGGGTTTCGAACAACGGCACCAGCGGTTTTACTGAAGCATGCAAATCCTGTAAAGCGTCAGTCGCCTGGGCAATCTGCTGTCCCCACCAGTGACTGTCCAGCTCGCGCAGGCTGCGCCCCAGGTGCGGATTGCTGACCAGTGAATGGCCGCGGGCACTGTTCAGGCGCCGACGGATCGGTCGCTGTGTATGCTCCGGCAGCACATTGTCGGATTCCAGCAATTGCCCGACGCGCAAACCGCCGGACAGATCCAGCGCCGATATCTTTTGACCTTGCAGCTCAATCAGATCGAACGTCGGGCGCGCGTCTTCGCCATAGGCCGCATAGTATTTCGCCATGCCCTGTTTCTGGAAAAGATCGGTCAGTGCCAGCTGAAACTGGTCAGGCTGGCTGAATTCGAACACGCCGAAATTGGGATCATAAAAGTGATAGGTGGCGTGTCCATCCTTGAAGATTTTCGCCACCAGCATGGCGTGGTTGTCCGAGTTGAGCATCAGCGTGCGCGAGCTGGCGAACGCTTCCAGCGTGGTGCCGAGCTGCTGCAGATCGACCCGCCCCAGCGGCCTGCCGATGTCGTGCAATTGCACGCCACGCAACTGCTCAAGCGCCTGCAGAAATACCATTGAATCGCGCTGTTGCGGCTCGGCAGTGGCCAGGTAGAATCGCTCGCGCAAGCGTCGCGACGCCGCCACGCCGTGCTCCAGAGCAGCGCTCATGATCAGCGCCAGCGGGTAACAGCGGCCACCGGGATCACCCGGCCCCTGGAGCAACAGATCCTGCGGTACCAGCTTGACGTCATTGGCCTCGATCTGCCCCAACACCTGACCCAGCCGCAGGATCACCTGTTCACGATGCTCGCGGGTGGCGATGGTCTGGATAAGGGCAACATGACGCCCCCATTGAAATAGCGTGTGCGCCTGCGACAGCGCGGCTCGCTTCAACGTCAACGCGTTGTCCGACGAGACCATCGGCTGGTCGACATGACTGGCGAGACCGGCCATGAATTGCGCTGCCCGATGCTGATACAGGTGGCGTTCAATCGCCGCATAACGTACCGACGCCCCCACCTCGGCAACGCTGTTGGCGAGGTTGTCGAGTTCGGCAGCGACCTGCTTGAAGCTTTGGTTATCCAGTGAGCGTACGCCCAGTAGCTGGCCCAGCAATACCCTTTGCAAGGCGCTGGCCTGGAACAGGCGCAGCGGCTCCTGTGCAATACCACTGAGTAGCTCATCCAGCGTCAGTCCGTGAACGCTTGCATCGTTGAGCGACGCCGGAGCCTTGAGGCTGGCAGGCTGAGTCTTGATGGCCTGACGATCATCGAAGTCGAGCCCCGGCCCGCCGGGGAACTGCAGCGGGCCGTTATGCCCTTCGCGCATCGCGGCCACGAACGGTTCACCTAGCCTGTCGATCATCCGCTGCAGTACATCCGTCAACAGCACCGGCCGGCCCTCGATAACCGGCCAGCCCTCCTCGAACACGATGCTTTGCTGGGTCAACAATGCCGTTACATCGCCGCTGTAGCGCGCACTGTACCGCCCTTCACGCCAGCGTCGCTGCTCGTCGAGCACCCACTGCTCGGCATCACTGGCGTTGTCTTTCCAGGAGTGATCCAGCTCTTCCTCAGTCTTGTCGTTGACCATCCACAGCGGTTCGATAGCCGCCTCCACCCGTAATGCTTCCGCTTCGCGCGGGACGAAGTTGTGCCGTTCGTAATCGGCCATGCCATCGCGCATCGCGGCTGGACCGGTCAGATAAATCGTCCCTTCGCTCTGCGGGCGAATGCCGTCACTGAAATAGCCCGCGATGGCCAGCATCAGAAAGTTGGCCGCCACGTCCTCGGTCATCGACAGTTCGGCCAGCGGGCCAAATGTCTGCTCGAGCACTTCGCGCGCCAGCCCTGTCATGCCGTCAAAGTCGCTCAGTGCGACGCCACGCTCGGCAGCGAGGCGATTCGTTTGATCAATGGCCTCATAGTTGAACCGAAACCGCTCGATCACGCTTTTGAGCATCGGCGATTGCGCGTGAGCCATCAGGAACGAGTTGCTCAACGTGTTCTGCACGGCAACGGCACGCAGGTCCTGCGGACGCACAAGCAGCTCTGCCGGCGCCTGGAACACCTCGTTCAGCGCCGGCTGCTGCCGGGCAAAAGCCTCTAGCGCGGCGCGGTGTTCTTCGGGAATCCGCGCCAGATAATCGGTGTATCGGTCACGCAATGCCTGGCGTCCCGGCATCCAGTGCGGGTTGTGATCGAGCAGCAATTGCAGAACGCCAAGGCGCGCATCGCCGCCGAACGTACTGATGTCGATCCCGGCCATGGTTTTGACCAGTGGCGGCAGATTATCGACATCGACGTAGCGGCCCCCCTCGTCGTACACCGCCTCGACCCGCACCACATCGGAGGCGGCGGCCAGATTGCCGCGCAACCGGGTCTCGCGATCATAAATGTCCTGCAGTCGCAGCGGCGCGTCGAGGTCATGCAAGTCGCGCAACTGCAGATCCCCGTCTGCCAGAGCCAGCAGACTGTGCCGGTTTTGCTCGATCAGGGTTTCCAGTTGTGCCGCGTCCTGACCATAGGCGCGGGACAACAGGTCGACCCGCGCTTCATCTGCCGATAATCCCCGCTCAAGCGCCGCATTGATGTGCTGGAACATCTGCTGCTTGAGCACGATGACCCGCTCTTCGTACAGCGTACCCAGTCTGGCCTCGGTCATATTTTCGCTGCCGCCGTGCTGCATGGCGTCTGCCTTGGCGGCCTCGACGATCAACTTGTTGGTTTGCCAGGCCAGTAACGCGTCACTGTCATACCAGAGATGGAGGCTGTAACCCTGCCCGCTCAGTACTTGCTTCCAGAGATTGAGGTAATCATGCTGGATCGCGCCCAGACCACCGCCCAGCCAGACAAAGTGCAGGTTCTTCACAACCGGTGTTGCGGCAGTCTTGGCGTAAGTCTCGCTATTTCGCAGACGGGTCTCGAATGCCTGAATACTGCTGTAGATTCTCGATAAAGCGTCCTTTGGCGGTTCAGGTTGGCTATGGGTGTCACGACGCACACGCGATACACCCATCAACTGTTCCAACGAATGTTTGAGCAGTGTCAGCGGTTCAATCAATCGCGGGGAGTCGAGCAATCCGATACATGCAAAGTAATAGCGCCAGACGGACTGATAAACGTCATTTTCCCGATGTACCAACAGGGCCTGCTCAAGATCAGCCTGTTTGAACAGGCTGATAAATCCAACATAACCACTGACGTCTTGAAGTCTTTGATCGTGCATGAAAGCTTCTCCGTTACTTGTCCAACATCATGTGCGCAGATGGGCACCTGGATGACGAACAAGCTAACGACTGGCGAACCAGTGCTCAAACTTCAGAACTTTCAATACATGTCAAAACAGCCATCTTGAAAACAACTGATAAAGCATGTAACAGCAACCAGTTATTGCTGCCAGCCTGATATAAAAATCGACACAACTTAAGAATACGCGGCGCGACTGCGCCTGAACTTTTATGACTGCCTGTCAAGATTCAGGATAAGTCCGACAAAATATAAGTAACAAGAAAGATCCCACACGGCGCTGGAGCAGATCCCACACGTCCCGCTGAAAGATACGACACCGGCAAATCCGGAAACACTCTACCCGCCATCCCGGTATGGCGAGGGGGCAAGCCCCCTCGCCAGCATTCACGACTGCGGCTTTTCGCCGTACCAGCGCGGCGTGTAGACCCACTCGCCACCGTCCGCTTTGGCAAAGGTGCAAGTGGTCGAGGAACCGATCAGCACCATGGTGCGCATGTCCACCTGATCGGGGGTCAGTTGCCCCAGCGTGGTCACGCGCAGGGTTTGCCCCGGCCGGCCAATGTCGCGCCCCAACACCACTGGCGTCGCCGCGCTGCGATGCTGCGCGACGATTTCCAGGGCCCGGCCCAGTTGCCACGGACGCGCCCGGGAGATCGGGTTGTAGAAGGCCAGGGCCAGATCGGCCTCGGCTGCCAGATCCAGACGCTTCTCGATGATCGACCACGGCTTGAGGTTGTCCGACAGCGACATCACGCAGAAGTCATGCCCCAGCGGCGCGCCCGCTTGCGCAGCCGTGGCGAGCGAGGCGGACACCCCCGGCAGGATTTCCAATTCGACGCTGTGCCAGGCCGGATCGCTCGACTCGTGCAACGCTTCGAGCACCGCCGCGGCCATGGCGAACACGCCGGGGTCGCCGGACGAGACCACAATCACCGAACGCCCCTCGGCCGCAAGGCGGAATGCGTGACGGGCACGCTGCATTTCTTCGCGATTGTCGGTGCAGTGCTGCACCTGATCATCGCGAAACGGGCCGGCCATGCGCACATAGGTTTCATAACCGAGCACATCGGTGGCCCGCGCCAGTTCCGCCTTGACCGCAGGCACCATCAATTCGGCAGCGCCAGGGCCGAGGCCGATCACCGCCAGGCGCCCACGTTGACGACCGATCTGCGCGACGTCCAGCGGCTGTTCGGCGAGGGCAATCGCCAGGCCGTTGGCACTGCTGATCGTGGCCTGTGGCAGTGCCTGACGGGCGAGCTCGCCGAGGTCTTTTTGCGCGGCGACAAAGCGCAACGGCACACCCAGTTCGAGGGCCGCTTCACGCAGTCTGGCCGAGGCCATTTCAGTGTCAGCCGCCAGCAGACAGGCCAGCGACTGCTGCGCAACCCTGGCCTGCTGCAACGCTGCGCGCACGGCGCTCGGCAGATCGTCTAGCTGCGCGCTCACGGCCACCGCCATGCTGCGCGGATAGATCAGCAACTCGTTGGCGCTCGCGACACGCTCGGCACTGCCAACATGAATCGAGCGCTGCGCCTGCGGGTCTTGCGGCAACTGCGCCTGATCCAGCCACGGCGCCGCCCCCTCGATGCGCACGCTGTGCCCGGCCAGCAGATCGGAAACGAAACGCTTGCCCAGTTCCAGATCCGCCAGCGCATAACCGCTGGGTGGATTGAGCAGGCAAGTGCCAAAACGCAATTCGCCACTGGTGGTGATCGCCGCGGCGACCTGCAATGCGGCGCCGATTTCACGGGCCATGACATTCACCCCGCCGAGGCCGCCGAGCAGCGGCACCACGGCGCTGCCATCTTCGGCAACGGCGAGTACTGCCGGTTCAGCGCCCTTCTCCAGCAGCAACGGCGCCAGGGTGCGAATGACAATGCCGGCAGCGCACAAGGCAATGATCGGCGTGTCCTGCTGGTACAGCTCACGCAGGGTCGCACCGAATTCCTGATAGCTGCAGTCGGCACCTTCGACGCGTCCGGCGAGGCCGTGGATCTGCGCCGTCGGATACAGCTGCTGAATACGCCGCGCGGTGGCGAGTGCGCCCTGTCCAAGGATGACAATGGCCGGTGTGGATGGCGTCATCAACCTTGCCACCGTTCGCCCGGGACGATGATCAGCGAGAAGTACGGCGAGGACATCGGCTCGACTTGATCCAGCGGCACGATCTTCTGATTGGCCATGGTCGCGCGTTCGACGTACAGCGCCCGCTCGGCCAGACCGAGTTCTTCGAGTACCGCACGAACTTTGGGAAAATTGCGCCCCAGCTTCATGATCACCGCCGCATCGGCGTCGGCCAGACGTCGCTTCAGATCCTCATGCGGCAATACGCCGGAGAGCACCGACAAGCTCTGGTTGCGATACACCAGCGGCGCGCCGAGCACCGAGGCGCCGCCGAGCATCGAGCATACGCCCGGCACCACTTCGGCGTCGTAGCGCGTGGACAACCGATCATGCAGATACATGTAGGAACCGTAGAAGAACGGGTCGCCTTCACAGATCACCGCTACATCGCGGCCGGCGTCCAGATGTGCGGCCACAGTCTCGGCGGCTTCATCGTAGAAATCGCTGATCACTTGCTCGTAGGACAGCGGTGCCGGCAATACTTCGGTGGTCACCGGGTACACCAGCGGTAGCAGATTCTGCGCATCCTGCAGATGCGCCTCGATAATGCCGAAGGCATTGCCTTTCTTGCCCTTGGCAACGAAGTACGCCACCACCGGCGATTCGCGCAGCAGGCGCAGGGCTTTGACGGTAATCAGTTCCGGATCACCGGGGCCCACGCCGAGGCCGATCAGACGTCCTTTTGCCTGCATCATTCGATCTCCGTGGCGAGGGCATTGACTGCGGCGGCGGCCATGGCGCTGCCGCCGAGCCGGCCTTGCATGATCACGAACGGTACGCCGCGACTGTCCGCTGCCAGCGCCGCTTTCGATTCGGCGGCGCCGACGAAGCCCACCGGGAAGCCAAGGATCAGTGCCGGTTTCGGTGCGCCGGCGTCGAGCATTTCCAGAAGATAAAACAGTGCGGTCGGCGCGTTGCCGATCACCACCACGCTGCCTTCCAGGTGCGGGCGCCACAACTCCAGCGCCGCCGCCGAACGGGTGTTGCCCAACTCGCGCGCCAGCTCCGGCACGCTGTCGTCGCGCAGGGTGCAGATCACTTGGTTGTTCGCCGGCAAACGCGCACGGGTCACGCCTTCGGACACCATCCGCGCATCACACAGGATCGGCGCACCGGCCGCCAGCGCATCGCGCCCGGCCTTGCCGGCGCCCTCGGAGAACTGCAGACCATCGACCGCCTCGACCATGCCGCAGGCGTGGATCACCCGCACCGCGAGTTTTTCCAGATCGGCCGGGATGCGCGCCAGATTGGCCTCGCTGCGAATGATCGCGAAGGAGTTGCGATAGATCTCCTGACCGTCGCGGATGTAATCAAGCATCAAGGGGGCTCCGTGAGCGGGCGTCGAGCAGGATCGCGGCCGCTTCAATAGTAAGGTTGCGTGCGTGCAGCGTGCCGAAACCCGGCAGCGTTGCATCGCGAAAATAGAGGTCATAGTGACCGGGGCTGACCGCCAGCAAAGTCGCCGGTGTGCGATGGGCCGCGGCGCAAGAGCGCGGGCAACCGGACAGGTGCACGCTCTGCGCCTGTGGCAATAGCGTCGCCAGCCGCCGGGCGTCGTGTTTGGTATCGGCCAGGCCTTTGCCGCAGCCGCTGGAGCCGGTGCAGGCGATCAGCCGGGACAACGGCTCGCCGGCATCCGTCAGCCAGTGCAACTGCGCCAGGTGTTGCAGGACTTGCGCAGCGTCGGTGGACTTCACGTTCGGCAACAGCAGACTTTGCCAGGGGGTGAAACGCAGGCTGCCATCGCCGAACTCACGGGCCAGTCGGGCCGCACCACGCAGCATGGCCGGATCGAGACGACCGAGCGCCGGCACCGCACCGACATACACCCGGTCGTCAGCGTTTTGCGCGTGCACACCGATGTGCAGCGCATCCGCCAGCGGCGTGCGCTGTCGGGCAATGGCGGCTCTGATCGCCACGCGTTCGCGCAACTGTTCGAGAAAGGCCAGCATCGGCCATTCATCGAGCAAGTGGCGCATGCGCGTCTGCTCCGGCCGAGCCAGTTCAAGGAACAATTCCAGCACCGCGACCACCAGCGCATGGCCGTTTTCCACGGTCACGGCGCCGACCGCACGATCTGTCGGGCAGCCAGCCAGACCGAACGCCAGGAGCATTTCACCGTCACGTTCGAACGCCGACAGCCACAGATCATGCGGATGTTCGAGCATCGCCAATGCCTCTCCGCCGTCCAGTTGCACGGCAAACTTGGCGCTCAACTCGTGAAAACGTGGGTGCGTTTGCAGGGTCGCCAGAATCTGCTCCGCCAGTGGCCGAGTGTTGAATTGCAGTTGCCGATCGATGCCGGCACTCGGGCTGAGCATCAGGTTGCGCACATCGTCGCCCGCGGCGGTTTGCGGCCCCAGGCCGGCGGTCAGCAAGCTGTCGATCAACGCTGCGGACTGCTCGCCAATGCCGCGAATCTGCAGATTGGCGCGGTTGGTCGCTTCGATCGCGCCACTGGCGAAACGCTCGGCGGCATCGGCCACCGCGTCAGCCTGATCGGCGCTGATCGAGCCGCCATTGAGCTTGATCCGGCAGATACCGCCGTCCAGCGCCTGGACAATACGCAGCAACCCCGGGCAAGCCGAGGGGCGTAAAGCGGTGGACATAGGGCGTTCGTTCAAGGGATGACCGGCTGGCTGGCAGCGCTGTGGTGGGCGAAAGGTCGCCATTATGCCTGCTTTGCCCGAGCGCATGAAAATGCCTGCCGGTCGGAAACTGCGGCTTTTCAGAGTTCGGCCTCTTCAAGGTCGGCCACGCTCTCGCGAATGGCCTGATCTACGACCTCCCGGTTTTCGTCGATAGCCCTGCGCTTGATCACCAGTCTTCTGGCGCGAATGTCCAGTTGCGACATCGGTTGATGGATCTGCCAGAACAGGTAGTTGGTACTCAACACCGACTTGAGAAAGCGGATATGGCTGAGCACCACGACCAACTCGCCACTGGCGTTCTGACTGACCGGAACAATGTGCGAGGTGAAGGTTTTGCCACTCAGGGCGGTAAACCTTCGCAGCAGCGCTACATCTTTTTCCAGCGCTGCCAGCCCTGCTTCAACCTGCGCTAATTGAACGCGCCCGAGCAAGGGAGTTGTCAACCGCCGCCAAGCCTCCTGTACACTTCCGGAAAACTCCTTCTGCTCCAGCACCACCGGTTTTTCTTCGACGCTCCAACCGGTCGACCAAAAAATACCGGCAAAATGATCGAACCACTGCGCAGGCTGAGTGCTGCTGTTATAAAGGCTGTCTGCCTTCACCTGCGCGAGATAAATGCAGTTCCTCACAAATCTGTTATCGGCCTCTGCCCGCCCCTCGAGCCCGGTGAACAACATATTGTTAACGGCAACTGCATTATTCTGACTTAAACGTGTAGCTGAATTGATATCCATATCGCTCCCTGCCAACTTGGCACCTATTAAATTTATAGCTTCATTGCGCCAGACTTATGAAAAATAACTGACTTCAATCAAACTAACAAAAACGAAAGTTGAAAAAATCACTATTGCTCAACATTAAGTTTCCGCATTGCTCTCGACACACCGTGACGACAGACCCGCGTCAGATGCCGGCAGCCGCGTTATCATGCCGCCCTTGAAGATCTACCCTGAATTAAGGAACGGCATGACACCCTGGCTGACGGTTGTGGGAATCGGTGAAGACGGCTTCAAGGGCCTGGGCAAAAACGCCCGGCGCGCCCTGCTGGCCGCTTCGCGGATCATCGGCGGCCAGCGGCAACTGGACTTGCTGCCGGTATGCATACGTGGCGAACGCGCATTGTGGCCGAGCCCGTTTTCCCTCGCGCCTGTACTGGAACGGAGCGGCGAAGCCGTGTGCGTGCTGGCCAGCGGCGATCCGATGTTCTATGGCGTCGGCGCCAGCCTTGCGCGGCACGTGCCGAGTGATCAGATGCTGATCCTGCCGGCGCCATCCTCCTGTTCGCTGGCCGCTGCACGCCTCGGCTGGCCGTTGCAAGAGGTGGTCACACTGTCGCTGGTCGCGAGACCTCTGGCGACACTCAATGCGCAACTGTTCAGCGGGGTGCGCCTGTTGCTGCTGAGCAATGACCGACAAAGTCCGGCGGCCGTCGCGGCGCTGCTGCGTGAGCGCGGTTTTGGTGGCAGTCGCCTGAGCGTTCTGGAGCACTTGGGCGGCGACGCCGAGCGGCGCATCGACGGCACTGCGCGTGACTGGAATGAGCCAACGATTGCCGATCTGAATGTGATCGCCATCGAATGCCTGGCCGATGCGCTGGCACCGCGTCTGTCGCGTCTGGCCGGACTGCCGGACTCGGCATTCCAGCACGACGGCCAACTGACCAAACGCGATGTCCGCGCCATCACCCTCGCCCGCCTCGCGCCGATCCCCGGCGAACTGCTGTGGGATGTCGGCGGCGGTTGCGGTTCGATCGGCATCGAATGGATGCGTGCACACCCGAGCTGTCGCGCCATCGCCATCGAGGCGGACGCAGGCCGACAGGCCTTGATCGAACACAACCGCGACGCGCTGGGCGTACCCGGTCTGCAATTGGTGCGTGGCCGTGCGCCGCAGGCACTTGCCGGGCTGGAGCGACCCGATGCGATCTTCATCGGCGGCGGCGTGACCCGTGAAGGCGTGTTTGAAACCTGCTGGGATCAACTCAAGCCCGGTGGCCGACTGGTGGCCAACGCCGTAACCCTGCAAAGCGAAGTCACCCTGATGAACTGGCGCGAACGCCACGGCGGCGAACTGACCCGTATCCACGTCGCCCAGGCGCAACCGCTGGGTGAGTTCGACACCTGGCGTCAGGCGCTGCCGATCACCCTGCTGGATCTGGTCAAACCCTTCGATGCGTGACGAAACCGCCGAACAACCCGCCCCGCTGCGTAGCGGTCTGACCACCGGCAGCTGCGCCACCGCCACCAGCCTCGCCGCCGCACGCCTGCTGCTGGGCGGCACTTCGGCGGATGCGGTGCAGATCGTCCTGCCCAAAGGCAAACAGGTGCTGATGCGCCTGGAGTTCTGCCGTTTGACCGCCGACGGCGCCGAAGCCGGGACGATCAAGGACGCCGGCGACGACCCCGACGTGACCCACGGTGCGCTGCTCTATTCGCACGTGCGGCTGCTGGCCGAGCCGGGGATTCGCTTCATCGCGGGCGCCGGCGTCGGCACCGTGACCCGGCCGGGATTGGTGCTCGGCGTCGGTGAGCCGGCGATCAACCCGGTGCCGCGCAAGATGATCAGCGATCACCTGAGCCTGCTCGCCGCCGAAAGCGGTTATGGCGGCGGTTTCGAGATCACCGTCAATGTCGAAGGCGGCGAGGCGCTGGCGCTGAAAACCATGAACCCGCGCCTGGGCATTCTTGGTGGTTTGTCGATCCTCGGCACCAGCGGCATCGTCCGGCCGTTTTCCTGCGCGGCGTACATCGCCTCAATCCACCAGGGCATCGACGTGGCGAAAACCAACGGCTATGTGCACATCGCCGCGTGCACCGGCAACGCCAGCGAAGACACCATGCGCCGGGTCTACGACCTGCCGGAAATCGCCCTGATCGAAATGGGCGACTTTGTCGGTGCAGTGCTCAAGCACCTGCGCAAAGTGCCTGTGGATAAACTCAGCCTGTGTGGCGGCTTCGGCAAGATCAGCAAACTGGCGGCCGGGCACATGGATCTGCACTCGCGGCATTCGAGTATCGACCTGCCGCAACTGGCTGAATGGGCCGCAGCGATTGGCGCTGATCAGGCGTTGCAGCAGAGCATTCGTGAAGCGAACACCAGCCAGCAGGCCTTGGCGATGGCCAGCGCGGCGGGCATTGCCCTCGGCGATGTGGTCTGCCGCCACGCGCTGAATTTCGCCCGCAGCGTGGTGCCGGCGCAGGTACAGGTCGAGGTGTTTGCGATTGATCGCCAGGGCGGGATTGTCGGCCACGCCGGAGGTTTTGCATGAAGCGGATCTTGTTGCTCGGCGGCGTCACTGAGGCGCTGGCCATCGCTCGCACGCTGGGGCCAGAACACATTTACAGCCTGGCCGGCGTGGGCCGGGTGCCGACTGATCTGAGCTGCCAGGTGCGGGTCGGCGGCTACGGCGGCGCCGAAGGTCTGGCGCAGTTCATTGGCGCTGAAGGCATCGAACTGCTACTCGACGCGACCCACCCTTACGCCGCGCAAATCAGCCACAACGCCGCCATCGCCGCGCAACTCGCCGGCATTCCCTGCTGGGCCTTGCGCCGCCCCGCATGGCAGCCGCAGCCGGGCGACGACTGGCGCGAGGTCGGCGACTGGGCCGAACTGACCGCAGCCCTCAAACCGTTCCGCCGCCCGCTGTTCACCCTCGGCCGCGAACCGCTGCAACACCTCGACGAAATCCCCGCCAACCAGTTCTGGACCCTGCGCGCCCTCGACGTCTACCCCGGTAACGAACGCTGCGAAGTCATCGGCGCCCGTGGGCCATTTCTGCTTGAGGAAGAACGCGCGCTGTTCGAACGCCGGCAGATCGATGTGCTGATCAGCAAGAACAGCGGCAGCACCGCCACCGAGCCGAAACTGGAAGTGGCACGGGAGTTGGGGGTACCGGTGCTTGTGTTGAAGCGGCCAGTCTTGCCGGGGGTTGATCGGGAGTTTGGATCTACGTCTGAAGTCCTTAATGCACTGCTGACGTCAGACTTTTCCTGATTTCGATTTAATCTGCGAATTAGCCGGCCTGTTTTGAGGAAGCAGCCGACTGTTCTTCGCTATTCCCTCACCCAATACTTCGGTTCCTTTAATCCATACAGGCAGACAACCGTCAAAAAGCGGCTTGCCAGTCTGTATCCCAAGGAATACGATCCTGACATGATCGAACTCGAACGATCCCGTATATTTTCCGAATGGCTCGACTCGTTGAAAGACATCATCGGCAAAGGCCGAATCATCTCCAGACTTCGAGCAGCCGAACATGGCAACTTTGGCGATTGCGGATTTGTCGGTGACACCGTTTACGAAATGCGTGTTCACTACGGCCCTGGTTACAGGATGTACTTCACTCGTCGAGACGAAGTGATTTATCTGCTGTTAATCGGGGGCGACAAATCGACACAACGGCGTGATATCAAGCGCGCCGTACAAATGGCACATAGCATCGGTAATGAGGAGTAAGTCATGACCGAAAAATTCACCCGTTTCGACGCCGCCGAGTACCTTAAAACCCCCGAGGACATGGCGGCTTATCTGGACGCTTGCTTTGATGATGATGAAGGCGATGGCGTACTCATCCGTGCAGCACTGAATGACATAGCCCGAGCCCAGGGCATGACACAGGTGGCACGTGATGCTGGCCTGGGTCGTGAAAGTCTCTATAAAGCGCTGAGCAGCACTGGCAACCCCGAATTCGCAACTATCATGAAGGTCATGAAGGCTTTGGGTTTGAGATTGCACGCCGTCGCGGTTTGATTGATCTGCGACACCAAACCGCACGACGCCTTTTTACTTATCGGCCCTGATCAGGCTAAATAGCCGCGCCTGATCGCCCACCCAACGGATCTGTCCCATGAACCGACACCGGCTCGCATTTGCCTGGATCGCCTGCTTCGCAGTGCTGTTCAACATGCTCGCCATGCCGATGACCGGGGCGATGGCGCAGGCGGCCAGTTCACCGGCCGAACAGTTGCTGTGGAGCAGTTTCTGCACCGGCAGCGGGACGAAGATGGTGGCGATCAACATCGGCACCACGGAGCAGAAAGCCCCGTCCAACGACACCCATTCCAACATGCAGCATTGCTGGTGTTGCTCGGGTTCCGCGCCGCTGGTGGCGTTGCCGGGCCATACGCCGCAGCTGTATTTCGCCCGCTACGAAAGCAATCGCAGCGTGGCGCCGCCCTCGTTGCAAACACCGACACCGCGCCAGCAATGGCCAAGCCTCAATCCCCGCGCCTCGCCTCTGGTCTGATCTGTCTCGCAATTGACCTGCGTTTCATATCGTTCCGGAGAACTGCCATGTTGAACAAACTCATCGTCATCGCTGCGCTGTTGCTGCCGGCGTGCTTCGCCCATGCCCACGAATACAAGGCCGGCGAGCTGGAAATCGCTCATCCTTGGTCGCAGGAGCTGCCGCCCAACGCGCCGACCGTCGCGGCTTATTTCGTGATCAGCAATCCCGGCAAGACCGACGACCGCCTGCTCAGCGTCGACTCGCCGATCACCGCCGAAGCGCAACTGCACGAACATGTGATGCAGGGCGACCTGATGAAAATGCAGCAGGTGCCCGACGTGGTGATTCCTGCCGGCGGCACGGTGACGTTCGCACCGATGGCCTATCACGTGATGCTGCTCAACCCGAAAGACCGCAGTCTGCTCAGCGACGGCAAACGCTTCCCGCTGACCCTGCATTTCGAGAAAGCCGGCAACGTCACCGTCGAAGTCGCGGTGCAGAAGAAACCGCCGGAAACCCAGGCACACGATCACGCCCAGTAACCGATCCGGCTGACCACGCCCGTGCGCCTGCAACGCGCCGGGGCGTCCCGCCTGCATCGCCAGAGCCAGACTCTGACCCGCGGTAGCTGGATCGCCCTGTTCGCCATGTTGATGATCTTCATCGGCCCGCTGATTTCTCAGTCGATGCCGATGGATCAGCACGCCTCGACTTCCATGGCGATGCCCATGGACATGTCGATGGCCATGCCGGGCATGGATCACGCCACGCACGGCGCACCACCGGCTGCCGAACACTGCCCGCCGCAATCCTCGCACCACGCCCTGTGGGAAAAATGCGGTTATTGCAGCCTGCTGTTCAATTGCCCGGCGCTGACCGGTGGCGGCACGTTCGCCACATTCAGCATTGCCCACGTCAACACCTTCACCCCGCCCTCCCCGCGTCTGGGCCATGCCCGGCAGACCTTCTTCCCCGGCGCCCGCACCCGCGCCCCGCCCGTCAACGCGTAAACACCGCACCTTTGATTGCACACGGTTGAGAAGACAGCTTCAGGCTGCCGGCCGTGTCGTTTACGACTGTTTGATGGAAATTGTCATGTCCAGGTTTTCTGCTGTTCCGCGCTCGGGTTCTGTCCGGGCTTCCTTCGCACTGAGCGAATCGCGCATTCGTTTCTCGCACGCTACCGCCGTCCTTTGCGGCGTTCTGTTATCGCCGCTGGTGCTGGCCGATGACCACGCCGGTCACGTTGATGAACTCAGCCCGACGGTGATCACCGCCATCGCTCCCAGCTCGCCACTGACCATCGTCACCAACCCCAAGGACCCGCGCCAACCGGTGCCGGCCAGTGACGGCGGCGATTACCTGAAGACCATTCCCGGCTTCGCCCTGGTGCGCAACGGCGGCACCAACGGTGATCCGGTGCTACGCGGGATGTTCGGTTCGCGGCTGAACATTCTCACCAACGGCAGCATGTTGCTCGGCGCCTGCCCCGGCCGCATGGATGCGCCGACCTCCTACATCTCGCCGGAAACCTACGACAAGCTCACGGTGATCAAAGGCCCGCAAACCGTGCTCTGGGGGCCGGGTGCCTCGGCGGGCACGGTGCTGTTCGACCGTGAACCGGAAAGCTTCGGCGAGCTCGGCACGCGGGTGAATGCCAGCGTGCTGGCCGGCTCCAACGGACGCTTCGACAAGGTTGTCGACGCTGCTGCCGGCGGGCCTTTGGGCTATGTGCGAGTGATCGGCAACACCGCGCACTCCGACGACTATCGCGACGGCAACAACGCCACCGTGCCGTCGCGCTACGACAAGTGGAACGGTGACATCGCCGTCGGCTGGACCCCGGACGCCGACACCCTGATCGAACTGACTGCCGGCAAGGGCGACGGCGAAGCACGCTACGCCGGACGCGGCATGGACGGTTCGCAGTTCCTGCGCGAAAGCCTCGGCCTGCGCTTCGAAAAATCCAATATCACTGACGTGTTGGAAAAGCTCGAAGCACAGGTCTACTACAACTACGCCGACCACGTGATGGACAACTACACCCTGCGCACGCCGTCCGGCACCGGGATGATGGCCGGTCCCATGGCCTCCAACGTCGACCGTCGCACCCTCGGCGCGCGGATCAAGGCGACCTGGCGCTGGGCCGACATCCAACTGATCACCGGCCTCGATGCGCAGACCAACGAGCACCGCCAGCGCAGCGGCATGGGCATCGACACCTACAAGGATCAGCCGTACACCAAGGACGCCGATTTCCATAACTATGGCGTGTTCAGCGAAATGACCTGGTACGCCGCCGACCGTGATCGCCTGATCACTGGCGCCCGGGTCGACCGCGCTTCGGCCAGGGATTATCGGCAGAGCATTGGTTCGGGAATGATGAGCCAGCCCAATCCGACCGCCGACGACACCCGCGCCGACACCCTGCCCAGCGGTTTCGTGCGTTACGAACATGACCTGACCGACGCGCCGGCCACGCTGTACGCCGGCCTCGGCCACGCGCAGCGCTTCCCGGATTACTGGGAGCTGTTTTCACCGAAGTCCGGCCCGGCCGGTTCGCTGAATGCGTTCGACTCGATCAAACCGGAGAAGACCACCCAGTTCGACTTCGGCGTGAACTACAAGACCGCCGAACTCGAAGCCTGGGCCTCGGGCTATATCGGCGTGGTGCGCGATTACATCCTGTTCGACTACACGCCGACGATGATGGGCATGAGCAGCTCCCGTGCCGAGAACATCGACGCGCGAATCATGGGTGGTGAACTTGGTGCTGCGTACAAGCTCACCGACCACTGGAAAGCCGATGCGACGCTGGCCTACGCCTGGGGCAAGAACAGCAGCGACGGCAAGGCCCTGCCACAAATGCCGCCGCTGGATGCGCGTTTCGGCCTGACCTACAGCGAAGACAACTGGAGCGCCGGGGCACTGTGGCGCATGGTCGCGGCGCAAAACCGCATCGACCAGAACAAGGGCAACGTGGTCGGCAAGGACTACGACAAGAGCGGCGGGTTTGGCGTGTTTTCGCTTAATGGTGCGTACCGGATCAACAAGAACTGGAAGGTCAGCACCGGCGTCGACAACCTGTTCGGCAAGGCTTACGCCGAACACCTGAACCTGGCCGGTAACGCCGGTTTCGGCTACCCGGCCAACGACCCGCAAGCGATTAACGAGCCGGGGCGCACGCTCTGGACCAAGGTCGATATGAGTTTCTAACAGTCAAATCCCACCCTGTGGGAGCGAGCTTGCTCGCGAAGGGGACGGCACATCCAACATAGATGCAGCCTGATACGACGCCTTCGCGAGCAAGCTCGCTCCCACAAGGGTCGCAGAACAACGAAAAGATCCAAGCCAAGCGGAGCAAACGTGATGCAAAAGCCCAAAGCGAATTTCTACAACCTGGCCTGGCGCTGGCATTTCTATGCCGGATTATTCGTCGCGCCCTTCATGGTGATGCTGGCCCTGACCGGCATCATCTACCTGTTCAAACCGCAACTCGACTCACTGATGTACAGCAGCCTGCTCAACGTCCCGGCCGGGCATCACACGGTGCCGGCCGATGAGCTGCTGCAACGGGTCAAGAGCGCTTATCCACAGGGTCAGATCACCCAGTACCTGCCGCCGGCCAACGCCGAGCGCAGCGCGCAGTTCGTGGTGAAAAACGCCGGCCATGAACTCAACGTATTCATCGATCCGTACCACGGCGACATCCTCGGCGAGCAGGATGCAAAGAAAAATCTGCAAGCCATCGCCCGCGCCATTCACGGCGAATTGATGATCGGCACGGTGGGTGATCGCCTGATCGAACTCGCCGCCGGTTGGGGTGTGGTGCTGGTGGTATCGGGGGTCTTTCTGTGGTGGCCGCGCGGTCAGGCGGCGGGGATTCTGTGGCCTCGCCTGAACAGTCGCGGTCGGGTGTTATGGCGTGATCTGCACGCGGTCACCGGGTTCTGGGGCGCCGCATTGCTGCTGGTGATGCTGCTCAGCGGCATGACCTGGACCGGCTTCTGGGGCAAGCAGTACGCCCAGGTGTGGAACGTGTTTCCGGCCGCGATGTGGAACAACGTGCCGACCTCCGACGTCGAGGCCGGCAGCCTGAACAACGCCGCGCGCCAGACCGTGCCGTGGGCGATGGAAAACACGCCGATGCCGATGTCCGGCGACCACGCTGAACACATGGCCCACGGCGGCATGCAACACGGTCCCGCCGCACCCGCGATCAGCCTGCAAGATGTGCAGAACATCGCAACTGAGCGCAAGGTCGAACCCGGCTACAGCATCACCCTGCCGACCACCGCGACCGGGGTGTTCACCATTGCCGTGTTTGCCGACGACCCGCGTAACGATGCGACCCTGCATGTCGATCAGTACACCGGCAAGGTCCTCGCCGATGTGCGTTTCGAGCAGTACGGTGCGGTGGCGCGGGCCACGGAAATCGGCGTGATGCTCCACGAAGGCAAGATGTTCGGCACTTTCAACCAGATTGTCGTGCTGCTGATCTGCCTGATGATTCTGCTCAGCGCCGTCAGCGGCGTGGTGATCTGGTGGAAACGTCGTCCGCAGGGCAAATTCGGCGTGCCGCCGCTGCGTCATGACCTGCCGAAATGGAAAACCGGCGTGGCGATCATGCTGGTGCTGGCGGTGATTTTTCCGCTGGTGGGGGCTTCGCTGGTGCTGGTGTGGTTGCTGGACTGGCTGCTGTTGTCGCGTTTGGGGCGCCAAGCTGAATCTGCCTCAACTTCATCATGAAGCAGGCGAGATGCGCGTTTTAGACAGATCTTTAAACTGCCGGGGCTTAAACTCCGGCAGATTCCTGTGGGAGCGGGCTTGCTCGCGAAGGCGCAGTGTCATGCAACGAACAGGGTGCCTGACACGCCCTCTTCGCGAGCAAGCCCGCTCCCACAATTGCCGCTCTGCCCGCCACCAAAAGTGGCGGGCTGTCTTTTGAAGAAGTGATTCACCGCCCCGATGAACAAGTACCTCTTGTCCAGTCTCTGCCTGCTTGCCCTGAACAACGCCAGCGCCGATGGCCAACCGTTGACGCTGCCCACCGGAACCATCAGCGCCCCGGCCATGGATGACGAAAACGTCAGCCTGACCACACCGACCACCGCTGGCTCACGCCTGAACCTGACGGCCATGGAAACCCCGGCCAGCGTCGAAAGCCTCAGCGGCGAGCAGGTGCGCGCCCGTGGCGATCGCAGCGTGCAGGACGCCGTGTCACGCAGCACCGGCATCAGCCGCACCGGCACCCCGGGCGATGGCGGCACCTCGTTGCAGGCACGCGGTTTTACCGGGCAGAGTTCGGTGATGCAGTTGTATGACGGCAACCGGATGTACACCGGCATGGGCACCGTGACCTTTCCGGTCGACACCTGGTCGGTAGCGCGCGTCGACGTACTGCGCGGCCCGGCCTCGGTGCTGTACGGCGAAGGCGCGACCGGCGCGGTGGTCAACGTGATCCCGAAAAAACCGTTCGAGGGTGAAATCGAAAACCACCTGCGCGTCGGCTACGGTTCCTACGACAGCCAGCAGCAGGCATTCGACAGCGGCGGTTCGCTGAGCGACACCCTGAGCTATCGCCTCAATCTCAATCGCCTGCGCAGCAACGGCTGGATCGATCGCGGTGACTCCTCCAGCGACTTCATCAGCGCCGCGCTGCGCTGGCAAGCCACTGATGACCTGGCCTTCACCCTCGCCCACGACTACGGCGACCAGCGTCCGCAGAACTACTTCGGCACGCCACTGATCAACGGCCGATTGCAGAACAGCCTGCGTAACAAGAACTACAACGTGCGCGACGACCAGCAGCACTACAACGATCAGTGGACGCGACTGACCACCGATTGGCAGATCAACGACGCCGTCAGTGCCAGCAACGAGCTGTACTACCTCAAGGCCCAGCGCCGCTGGCAGAACGCCGAAAACTACAACTTCGACACCGCCACGCAACAGCTCAGCCGCAGTGGCTACTTCGGCATCGGCCACCAGCAGGAGCAGGTCGGCGACCGCCAGACCTTCACCTTCAAGCACTCGCTGTTCGGCCTCGACAGCCAGACCGTGACCGGCGTCGATCACAACCGCATCCGCTTCCAGCTCGACAGCAACTCGCCGTTCAACGATGTGTTGCCCAACGGTCAGCCCTTGGACCTGTATCACCCGCAACCGGGCTATTTCGAAAGCGCCAACCCGTACCGCGACCAGTTCGACAGCACCACAAAACAGATGTCAGTGTTCGCTGAAAACCGCACGCAACTGAGCGAGCGCTGGTCGCTGGTGACCGGCGTGCGCCGTGATTACGTGCATGTGGATCGCAACAACCTGGTCGATGGCAGCCAGAGCGACAAGACCCTGACCGGCAACAACTGGAAGGCCGGACTGGTGTTTGCCCTGACACCACAGACTTCTTTCTACGGTCAGGTCGCGACCAGCACCGACGGCATCGGTGGCTTGATTTCGCTGAGCCCGAGCCAGCAGCAATACGACCTCTCGACTGCACGCCAGACCGAGGTCGGCCTGAAGCAGTTGTTCTGGGATCAGCGCGGTGAGTTCACCCTGGCCGCCTATCGCATTGTCAAAAAGAAACTGCTGACCGACGATCCGGGCAACCCGACGCTCAAGCAGCAAGTCGGCCAGCAATCGTCCAACGGCCTGGAAGCCAGCCTCGACCTGCAACTACCGCACGCCTGGCAACTGCAGGCCAACGCGGCGATTGTGAAGGCCAGGTACGATGACTTCTCCGAAGTGGTCAACGGGCAAACCCTGTCGTACAACGGCAATCGCCCGGTGGATGTGCCGCGTCGAACGGCCAATCTGTGGCTGAACAAAAACCTCAGCGATGACCTGAAGGCCGGCGCCGGCGTGCGTTATGTCGATGCGCGTTACGCCGACATGGCCAACCGCAACGAGCTGCCGAGTTACACCGTGGTCGATGCGACGCTGTCGTGGCAAGCCTTGCGCAACACCACGCTGGGCCTGCAGGTGAACAATCTGTTTGACCGCCAGTACGCACAAAGCCAATACAATGAGGGCCAGCAGTGGATTCTCGGCGAACCGAGATCGTTCTTCGTCACGGCCGATTACACCTTTTGATTCATGGGCCTCTTCGCGAGCAAGCCCGCTCCCACATTGAAACGCGATCAACTGTGGGAGCGGGCTTGCTCGCGAAGGCGTCATCAGCAACGCCAGATATTTCAGAGTAGAAGCATGACCTCGCTAAACCTCACCAACCTCGCCTGGACACCCCTGGGCCACGGCCACTGCCATCACCAGTTCCAGCTGCGTGACGCCTCGTTGCAGGTGGCTGCCGGTGAGTTCGTCGGGCTGATCGGCCCCAACGGCAGCGGCAAGACCAGCCTGCTGCGGTGCGCCTATCGCTTCAGTCAGCCGGAAAGCGGTGAGGTCAGACTCGATCACCACAACGTGTGGAAGCAATCCTCGCGCTGGAGCGCAAAACGCATCGCCGTGGTCTTGCAGGAGTTCCCCGATGCCTTTGGCCTGACCGTCGAAGAAGTGGTCGCCATGGGCCGCACGCCGCACAAAGGCCTGTTCGATGGCGACACGCTGGAAGATCGACAGCTGGCGACGCAAGCGCTCACATCCGTCGGCCTCGACGGCTTCGAAGACCATGCTTTCGCCACGCTGTCCGGCGGTGAAAAACAGCGGGTGATCCTTGCCCGCGCCCTGACCCAGCAACCGCAACTGCTGATCCTCGACGAGCCGACCAACCATCTCGACCCGCGTTATCAGCTTGAGCTGCTGCAACTGGTCAAACGCCTGCAGATCGGTACCCTCGCCAGCATCCACGACCTGAACCTCGCGGCCGCCTTCTGCGACCGACTGTACGTGATCAACCACGGACGGATCGTCGCCAGCGGCACGCCGCAGCAAGTGCTCACCACCGAGCTGCTGCGCGACGTGTTCGGCGTCGAAGCGTTGATCGACTCCCACCCCCTCCACGACTACCCGCGAATCACCTGGATAACCCGACCATGACTGTGCGTTCTCTGCTTTGCGTCGCTCTTCTGTTGTGCAGTGCTCAAGCCCTGGCCGAAGCCACGAAATACCCGCTGACCATCCATAGCTGCAACCGCGAAGTGACCTTCAAGCAGGCGCCGAAACACGCGGTCAGTCACGACATCAACATGACCCAGATGATGCTCGCCCTCGGCCTCAAATCGCGCATGGCCGGTTACAGCGGTGTCAGTGGCTGGAAGTCGGTGACGCCCGAAATGCAGTCGCTGCTCGACGGTTTGCCGGAGCTGGCCGCGAAATATCCGTCGGTGGAAACCCTGCTCAACGCCAACGTCGATTTCTTCTTCGCCGGTTGGGATTACGGCATGCGCGTCGGCGGCGATCTCACCCCGCAGACCCTGCAACCGCTGGGCATCAACGTGTATGAGCTGACCGAGTCCTGTGCCTTCGTGATGAAACGCCCGGCGGCGACGCTGGACGACACCTATAACGACCTGCGCAACCTCGGGAAGATTTTCGACGTGCAGGATCGCGCCAACGCACTGATCGCCGACATGCAGCAACAGGTCGCCCAAATCCGTAAAGATCTGCCTGCCGACCAGCCGCGCGTGTTTCTCTACGACAGCGGCGAAGACCGCGCCATGACTTCCGGGCGTCTCGGCATGCCGCAGGCGCTGATCGATGCGGCCGGCGGGCGCAACATTCTCGACGACGTCGAAGCGAGCTGGACCCGGGTCAATTGGGAGACTGTGGTCGAACGCAATCCACAGGTGATCGTGATCGTCGATTACAGCGAAATCACCGCCGAGCAGAAGATCGAATTCCTGCTGAAGAACCCGGCGCTGCAATCGGTGGATGCGATCAAGAACCAGCGTTTCATCGTTATTCCCTACGTGCAGGCCACGCCGGGGATCGATAACGTGCTGGCGGTGGAAACCCTGGCCAAGGGGTTCCACGGCGAATGATCGACCGGCGCTACGCCCTGTTGTTGACCGCCCTCGGCGCCGTGTTGCTGGTGTCGTGCGTGGTGTCGCTGGGATTCGGCCCGGCGCGGGTGCCGGTGGATGTGGTTTGGCGGATTCTCCTGCACAAGGCCTTCAGTCTCGGCGAGGTGAGCTGGAGCGCCGGGCAGGAACACATCGTCTGGCTGATCCGCGTGCCGCGCATGTTGCTCGGGGCGTTGGTCGGCGCCGGGCTGGCGTTGATCGGCGCGGTGCTGCAAGCGGTGACGCGCAATCCGCTGGCCGATCCGCACCTGCTTGGCGTCACCTCCGGCGCGACCCTCGGCGCCGTGATCGTGGTGCTGCACATCGGTGAAATCGTCGGCCTGCTGACCTTGCCGATTGCCGCATTCATCGGTGCGTTGCTGAGCATGTTTCTGGTGCTGGGCATTGCCAACCGTCAGGGTCGGCTCGACAGCGACCGCTTGCTGCTGTGCGGCGTGGCGGTGTCGTTCGTGATGATGGCAATCGCCAATCTGCTGCTGTTCATGGGCGACCATCGCGCCAGCTCGGCGGTGATGTTCTGGATGCTCGGCGGCCTCGGGCTGGCGCGTTGGGAGTTGCTGACGATACCGGCGCTGAGCGTGTTGCTCGGCCTCGGTCTGCTGCTCGGCATGGCTCGGCCATTGAACGCCTTGATGGCCGGCGAGCAGACCGCCGTGACCCTCGGCCTGAATGCCCGCGCGGTGCGCCTGCGGGTGTTTGTGATCGCGTCCTTGATGACCGGGGTGCTGGTGTCGATCAGCGGCTCGATCGGTTTTGTCGGGCTGATGGTGCCGCACATTGCCCGGCGTCTGGTCGGGGCCGAACACCGGCGACTGCTGCCGGCCTGCGTACTGCTTGGCAGCCTGTTCCTGGTGTGGGTCGATGTCGCCGCGCGCACCATGATCGCGCCGGAAGACCTGCCCATCGGCGTTGCCACTGCGGCTATCGGCGGCCTGTTCTTCATCGGTCTGATGCGCCGCCGCTGACACAACCCAATCCCCCCTGTAGGAGCTGCCGCAGGCTGCGATCTCTTGATCTTGCTTTTGATCATTGAAAATCAAAGTCAAAAGATCGCAGCCTGCGGCAGCTCCTACAGGAACAGTGTGCGCCCCAATCTGGCGCGGCCGCTTGCACCAGCGCTCTCTCCGCGTCCCTTCATGGTGCACCCCGCCCGCGCGCAACCGCTCTAAACCGACATTTTCCTGCCCGATCCCGACCGGGCACAGCCCTTGCAAAACAGTCTTCAGTCGTCCGCATCTGCCAACCATAAAAAACTTTAATGTTCATGGAGATCGCACAATGAAGCGTCGCAGTTTGATCAAGGCTTTCACACTCACGGCATCCATTGCCGCGATGGGCATGACCTGGACTGTCCAGGCCGCCGAGACCATCAAGGTGGGGATTCTGCATTCGTTGTCCGGGACCATGGCGATCTCCGAAACGTCGCTCAAAGACATGGCGCTGATGACCATCGACGAAATCAACGCCAAGGGCGGCGTGAACGGCAAGATGCTCGAACCGGTGGTGGTCGACCCTGCGTCGAACTGGCCGCTGTTCGCCGAGAAGGGCCGGCAGTTGCTGACGCAGGACAAGGTCGCGGTGGTGTTCGGTTGCTGGACCTCGGTATCACGTAAATCGGTACTGCCGGTGTTCGAAGAACTCAACGGCCTGCTGTTCTACCCGGTGCAGTACGAAGGCGAAGAAATGTCGCCGAACGTGTTCTACACCGGCGCCGCACCGAACCAACAGGCGATTCCGGCGGTGGAATACCTGATGAGCGAAGAAGGCGGCAGCGCCAAGCGTTTCTTCCTGCTCGGCACCGACTACGTCTACCCGCGCACCACCAACAAGATCCTGCGCTCGTTCCTGCATTCCAAAGGCGTGGCCGACAAGGACATCGAAGAGGTCTACACCCCGTTCGGTCACAGCGACTATCAAACCATCGTCGCCAACATCAAGAAATTCTCCGCCGGTGGCAAGACCGCTGTGATTTCCACGGTCAACGGCGACTCCAACGTGCCGTTCTACAAAGAGCTGGCCAACCAGGGCCTGAAGGCTACCGACGTACCGGTGGTGGCGTTCTCGGTGGGTGAAGAAGAGCTACGCGGCATCGACACCAAACCGCTGGTGGGCAACCTCGCGGCGTGGAACTACTTCGAGTCCGTGGAGAACCCGGTGAACAAGAAGTTCGTCGCTGACTGGAAGGCCTACGCGAAGAAACACAACCTGCCGGGCGCCGACAAAGCGGTGACCAACGACCCGATGGAAGCCACCTACGTCGGCATCCACATGTGGGCGCAAGCCGTTGAAAAAGCCAAGTCCACCGACGTCGACAAGGTCCGCGAAGCACTGGCTGGCCAGACCTTTGCCGCGCCGTCCGGTTACACCCTGACCATGGACAAGACCAATCACCACCTGCACAAACCGGTGATGATCGGCGAGATCCAGGCTGACGGTCAGTTCAACGTGGTCTGGCAGACCGAAGGGCCGATCCGTGCCCAGCCGTGGAGCCCGTTTATCGATGGCAACGACAAGAAGCCGGATTATGCGGTGAAGAGCAACTGAGCCATTGGGTGTCGGGCTGAAGAGCATTTTCGGCCCGACACAATCCCTCTGTGGGAACAATATTTTGTGGTGAGGGGATTTATCCCCGACCGGCTGCGAAGCAGTCGCGAAAGCAGTCGACGCGATCAATCTGATACACCGCGACTGCTGGATTCAGGGCTGCTTCGCAACCCATCGGGGATAAATCCCCTCGCCACAAAGGCTGTGCCCACAATTAGTCCGCGCAAGGCGACTCTTTATGCCGACTACCCTTTACCGCTTCATCCTCGCCATCGCACTGCTGTTGCCGATGACTGCCTTTGCCGGCGACGCCGAAGACTTCGTCGCCGCCAATCCCGTGCAGCAAGCCAAACTGCTCGAAGCCTGGGCCGCGCAGCCCGAGCCGGCGCGTGTCGAGCTGATCAACGCCCTGCAACAAGGCGAATTGACCCTCGACGGCCAAACCAAAACCCTGCGCTTGAACAACCGCCTGCGGGGTCTGATCGACACCGCTTTGGCCAGCCACCAATTGCTCGCCGCCGACGCCAAAATCCGTCTGACTGCTGCGCAGCAATTGCAGAAAAGCGCGAAACCCGCGCAGCTGAAATTCCTCGACCAGCAACTGGCTGGCGAAAAAGATGAAAGCGTCCACGCCGCCCTGAGCCTGGCCCTGGCCAACCTGCAATTGGTGGACAGCGACCCGGCAGTGCGTCTGGCCGCCGTGCGCCTGCTCGGTGAAACCGGCGATCCCCTGGCCCGCACCCGCCTCGAAGGCCTGCTCGAACCCGGCGTCGAAAACGATGCCGGCGTGCGCACCGCCGCCGAAACCAGTCTGGCGCAGGTGAAACACAAACTGCTGGTCGGCGAAATCCTCGGTGAAGCCTTCAGTGGCATGTCCCTCGGTTCGATTCTGCTGCTCGCGGCACTCGGTCTGGCGATCACCTTCGGCCTGCTCGGGGTGATCAACATGGCCCACGGCGAGATGCTGATGCTCGGCGCCTACTCGACCTACGTGGTGCAACTGATGTTCCAGCGTTACGCCCCGCAAGCCATCGAGTTCTACCCGCTGATCGCGCTGCCGGTGGCGTTCTTCGTCACGGCGGCGATCGGCATGGCGCTGGAACGCACGGTGATTCGTCACCTCTACGGCCGGCCGCTGGAAACCCTGCTCGCCACCTGGGGCATCAGCCTGATGCTGATTCAGTTGGTACGCCTGCTGTTCGGGGCGCAGAACGTCGAGGTGGCGAACCCGGCGTGGCTGTCCGGCGGCATTCAGGTGCTGCCGAATCTGGTGCTGCCGTACAACCGCATCGTGATCATCGCCTTCGCTTTGTTCGTGGTGGTGCTGACCTGGCTGCTGCTGAACAAGACCCGCCTCGGCCTCAACGTGCGAGCGGTCACGCAGAACCGCAACATGGCCGCCTGCTGCGGCGTGCCCACCGGGCGCGTCGACATGCTCGCCTTCGGCCTCGGCTCGGGCATCGCCGGCCTCGGTGGCGTGGCGCTGAGCCAGATCGGCAACGTCGGCCCGGACCTGGGCCAGAGCTACATCATCGACTCGTTCCTGGTGGTGGTGCTCGGGGGTGTCGGTCAACTCGCCGGCAGCGTGCTCGCCGCCTTCGGCCTCGGCATCGCCAACAAAATTCTCGAACCGCAGATCGGTGCGGTACTGGGCAAGATCCTGATCCTCGCGCTGATCATTCTGTTCATCCAGAAACGTCCGCAAGGCCTCTTCGCACTGAAAGGACGGGTGATCGACTGATGAACCAGCCTCTACTTGTCACGGCCACGCAAAAAGCCGGGCCGAAAGTCACCCTTGCCATCGGCGCGGTGATCCTCGCGCTGCTGATCGCCCTGCCGCTGCTCTCGCTGCTGGCGCCGGACAGTGCGCTGCATGTGTCGGCGTATACGCTGACGCTGGTCGGCAAAATCCTCTGCTACGCCATCGTCGCCCTGGCGCTGGATCTGGTCTGGGGTTACGCCGGGCTGCTGTCGCTGGGCCACGGTCTGTTCTTCGCACTCGGTGGTTATGCGATGGGCATGTACCTGATGCGTCAGGCGGCCGGTGATGGTTTGCCGGCGTTCATGACCTTTCTGTCGTGGACCGAATTGCCGTGGTACTGGAGCGGCACCAGCAGTTTTATCTGGTCGATGTGTCTGGTGGTGCTGGCACCGGGTCTGCTGGCGCTGG
The DNA here is from genome assembly GCF_037126175.1 of Pseudomonas sp. RSB 5.4. NCBI lineage: Bacteria > Pseudomonadati > Pseudomonadota > Gammaproteobacteria > Pseudomonadales > Pseudomonadaceae > Pseudomonas > Pseudomonas sp. RSB 5.4. Next base: position 5,256,722 of record NZ_CP146986.1, on the reverse strand, counting down.
TGTTCGGCTTCTTCGCCTTCCGCTCGCGGATCAAGGGCGTGTATTTCTCGATCATGACCCAGGCCCTGACCTTCGCCGGGATGCTCCTGTTTTTCCGCAACGAGACCGGCTTCGGCGGCAACAACGGCTTCACCAATTTCCGCACGATTCTCGGTTTCGGCATCACTGAGCCGGGCACCCGCGCGGTGCTGTTTCTGGCCACCGTGCTGCTGCTGGTGGCGAGTCTGTTCATCGGCTGGCGTCTGGCACAGAGCAAGTTCGGCCGGGTGCTGACGGCGCTGCGCGATGCGGAAAACCGCCTGATGTTCTGCGGCTACGACCCGCGCGGCTTCAAGCTGTTCGTCTGGGTCTTGAGCGCGGTGTTGTGTGGTCTCGCCGGGGCGTTGTATGTGCCGCAAGTAGGCATCATCAACCCGAGCGAAATGTCGCCGACCAACTCGATCGAAGCAGCAGTGTGGGTCGCCCTCGGCGGTCGCGGCACGCTGATCGGGCCGTTGCTCGGTGCCGGTGTGGTCAACGGCATGAAGAGCTGGTTCACCGTGGCTTTCCCCGAATACTGGCTGTTCTTCCTCGGTGCGCTGTTCATTGTCGTGACGTTGTATTTGCCCAAAGGCGTGATCGGCCTGCTGAAGAAACGAGGTGAACAATGAGAGTCACTGCGAGTGCTGAATTCATGCTCGAACCGGCGTTTTTCCCCGTGGAACCGAACAAGGACGAGGGCACCAGCCGCGACTCGATCGGCCTCGGCCAGCGCGTCGGGCCGGGCCTCGACACCCGGCACGGCACGATCCTGACCCTGGAAGACATCAGCGTCAGCTTCGACGGCTTCCGCGCCTTGAACAATCTGAACCTGTACATCGGCGTCGGCGAACTGCGCTGCATCATCGGCCCCAACGGCGCGGGCAAGACCACGCTGATGGACGTGATCACCGGCAAGACCCGCCCCAGTCGCGGCAAGGCCTGGTTCGGTGAAACCATGGATCTGACGCAGATGAGCGAAGTGCAGATCGCCCAGGCCGGGATCGGGCGCAAGTTCCAGAAACCGACGGTGTTCGAAGCCCTCAGCGTGTTCGAGAACCTGGAGCTGGCGCAGAAAACCGACAAGTCGGTCTGGGCCAGTTTGCGCGCGCGTCTGAGCGGTGAGCAGAAGGATCGCATCAGCGAAGTGCTGGAAACCATTCGCCTGACGGCCTCGGTCAATCGCCCTGCCGGACTGCTGTCCCACGGTCAGAAGCAGTTTCTGGAGATCGGCATGTTGCTGATGCAGGACCCGCAACTGCTGCTGCTCGACGAGCCGGTGGCGGGCATGACCGACGCCGAAACCGAATTCACCGCCGAGCTGTTCAAGTCGCTGGCAGGCAAGCATTCGCTGATGGTGGTGGAGCACGACATGGGTTTTGTCGGCTCGATTGCCGACCATGTGACGGTGCTGCATCAGGGCAGCGTGCTGGCGGAAGGATCGCTGGAGCAGGTGCAGGACAACGAGCGGGTGATCGAGGTCTATCTCGGCCGCTGACGATCCATCCCCTGTGTAGGAGCTGCCGCAGGCTGCGATCTTTTGATCTTGTTTTTAAGATCAAGATCAAAAGATCGCAGCCTGCGGCAGCTCCTACACAGGGATTTGAGGAGAATTTGGACATGCTGCAAGTCGACAAGCTGCACCAGTACTACGGCGGTAGCCACATCCTGCGCGGCCTGAGCTTTGACGTGAACGTCGGCGAAGTCACCTGCCTGCTCGGGCGCAACGGCGTGGGTAAGACCACCCTGCTCAAATGCCTGATGGGCCTGTTGCCGGCCAAGGAAGGCGTGGTGAACTGGGAAGGCAAAGCGGTCACCACGCTCAAGCCGCACCAGCGGGTACACGCCGGAATCGCCTATGTGCCACAGGGCCGGGAAATCTTCGGCCGGCTCACCGTGGAGGAAAATCTGCTGATGGGCCTGTCACGGTTTCCCGGCAGTGAAGCGAAAGAAGTACCAAGTTTCATCTACGAATTGTTCCCGGTGCTGCTACAAATGAAGCAGCGCCGCGGCGGTGACCTGTCCGGCGGTCAGCAACAACAGCTGGCTATCGGTCGCGCCCTGGCCAGTCGTCCGCGTTTGCTGATCCTCGACGAGCCCACCGAAGGCATCCAGCCCTCGGTGATCAAGGAGATCGGCGCGGTGATCAAGAAGCTCGCGGCGCGGGGCGACATGGCGATTTTGCTGGTGGAACAGTTCTACGACTTCGCCGCCGAGCTGGCCGATCAATACCTGGTGATGTCCCGGGGCGAGATCGTGCAACAGGGCCGCGGCGAAAATATGGAGGCCGAGGGTGTACGAGGTCTGGTAACAATTTAATCTGTAGCTTCCTAACGATAATTACAAACCATGAACTTACCGCTTCCCACTGCCCTGTTTACCCCGAGCTGGCATGCCGAGCTGGAGCTGGCCTACGCCCGCTTCGGCGACTGCACGCGCCCGGTTCAGCGCCGGCACCTCGGCCCGTTGCGCGTACAAAAGCACCTGTACGCCGAAGGCCCCGAGGTCTGCCAGCACATCATCGTCCACCCGCCGGGCGGGATCGCCGGGGGTGACCGGCTGAACATCAGCGCCCGCGTCGAACCAGATGCCTGGGCGCAGATCACCAGCCCCGGCGCCGCCAAGTGGTATCGCGCAGCGGGGCCGGCGTATCAGCAGCTCGACCTGAAAATCGCGGCCGGTGCGACGCTGGAATGGCTGCCACAGGAAACCATCGTCTACAGCGCCGCCCAGGCTGAACTCAGCACCTCGATCGAGCTGGAGGGCGATGCGCGGCTGTTTTACTGGGACGTGGTGGCGCTGGGCCGACCGGCCAGTGGCGAGCGCTTCGACCTCGGACACTTTCAAGCGCATCTGGATATCCGCCGCGACGGGCGATTGCTCTGGCACGAGCGTCAACGCATCACCGGCAATGACGGCTTGCTCGATTCGCCGATCGGCCTGGATGGCCATCCGGTGTTTGCGACGCTGCTGGTGACCGGTGAAATTGATGCCGAATTACTGGAGCGCTGTCGCTCACTGGGGCATGCAGTGAGCGGGGATCTGACCCAGTTGCCCGGCCTGTTGGTGGCTCGGTGTCTGGCGTCAGAAGCACTGCTCGCCCGTGCCTGGCTCATCGATTTATGGCGTTTGTTACGCCCGGTTCTGCTGGGCCGTGAAGCCCAGCCCCCGCGAATCTGGAACACCTGAAATGCAATCCAACTGTGGGAGCGGGCTTGCTCGCGAAGGCGATGTGTCATTCACACAGATGCTGGCTGACCTACCGCTTTCGCGAGCAAGCCCGCTCCCACAGGAGATTTGTGCACATTTTTCAATCTGCCCTGATGGATACCCACAATGGACCTGACCCCACGCGAAAAAGACAAGCTGTTGATCTTCACCGCCGGCCTCGTCGCCGAGCGCCGACTGGCCCGTGGCGTGAAGCTCAACTACCCGGAAGCCATGGCCTACATCTCCGCCGCCCTGCTTGAAGGCGCCCGTGACGGTCAGACCGTGGCTGAGCTGATGCACTACGGCACCACCCTGCTGAGCCGCGAGCAGGTGATGGAAGGCATCCCGGAAATGATTCCGGAGATTCAGGTCGAAGCGACGTTCCCAGACGGCACCAAACTGGTCACCGTCCACCAACCGATCGTCTGAGGCCGCGCCATGACTTACTCCATTCGCGATGCCCTGCATGCCGACTTGCCGGCGATCCGCGACATCTACAACGATGCGGTGCTCAACACCACGGCGATCTGGAATGAATCGGCGGTCGATCTCGGCAACCGCCAGGCGTGGTTCAGTGCCCGTCAGGCCCAGGCCTACCCGATTCTGGTGATCGTCGACGCCGACAACAGCGTGCTCGGCTACGCTTCATTCGGTGACTGGCGGCCGTTCGACGGTTTTCGCCATACCGTCGAGCACTCGGTTTACGTGCGCAGCGACCAACGCGGCAATGGTCTTGGCCCGCAACTGATGAGCGTGCTGATCGAGCGGGCCAAAGCCTGCGACAAGCATGTGATGGTCGCCGCCATCGAAAGCGGCAACACCGCTTCCATTCGTCTGCATGAACGCGCCGGTTTCAGCATCACCGGGCAGATGCCGCAAGTCGGCACCAAGTTCGGCCGCTGGCTCGACCTGACCTTCATGCAACTGACCCTCAATCCTGGCGCGGAGCCGCCTGCAGCCAACAAGGAGTGACACCATGAACGCCGCCCAATTGCGACGCGTCAATGCGGAAAGTTTTGCGCACTATCGTCAGGGCCTGATTGATCTGCTGCTCGACGCCGTGGGTTATGGCGCCAGCGTCGGTTTCATGGCCGACCTCGATGCCGCGCAGGCCCGCGCCTATTTCGATGAAGTGCAGCAACAAGTGAACAAGGGCAGCGTGTTGCTCTGGGTGGTGGTCAAGGATGAAGAGGTGCAGGCCAGCGTGCAGTTGGGCCTGTGCCAGAAGGCCAACGGCCTTAATCGCGCCGAAGTGCAGAAACTGCTGGTGCGCGAACAGGCGCGGCGTCGTGGCCTCGGCCAGCAATTGATGAATGCGCTGGAACTTGAAGCGGCCAAGCACAAGCGCGGCATGCTTTACCTCGACACCGAGGCCGGCTCCCCCGCCGAAGATTTCTACAAGGCCCTGGGTTACACCCGAGCCGGTGAAATTCCCGATTACGCCTGCGATCCGCATGGCACGTATCGACCGACCGCCCTCTACTACAAGATTCTGCAAGGAGCCCGGCCATGATTCCCGGCCAGTACCAGATCCAGCCCGGCGACATCGAACTGAATGTCGGCCGCCGCACCCTCAGCCTGAAAGTCGCCAACAGCGGCGACCGGCCGATCCAGGTCGGCTCGCACTATCACTTTTTCGAAACCAACGACGCGCTGACCTTCGACCGCGCCGCCAGCCGTGGCATGCGCCTGAATATTCCGGCCGGCACGGCGGTGCGCTTCGAGCCGGGGCAGAGCCGCGAGGTCGAGCTGGTGGAGTACGCCGGGCATCGCCGGGTGTTCGGCTTTGCCGGGCGGGTCATGGGTGATCTCTAAGTAATGCGGTGTCTGCTCTGGCCCCTTCGCGAGCAAGCCCGCTCCCACATTCGACCGCGTTCCTTCAGTTGAAAGGCGGTCAATTGTGGGAGCGGGCTTGCTCGCGAATCTGTGAGCGCAGCGAACAGCCTCAAAGACCATTGAATTCCAAGGCGAACACATGAAGATTTCCAGACAAGCCTACGCCGACATGTTCGGCCCCACCGTCGGCGACAAGGTGCGCCTGGCGGACACCGAGTTGTGGATCGAAGTCGAAAAAGATTTCACCACCTACGGCGAAGAAGTGAAATTCGGCGGCGGCAAAGTGATCCGCGACGGCCAAGGGCAGAGCCAGTTGCTCGCCGCCGAAGTGGTCGACACGCTGATCACCAACGCGCTGATCATCGACCACTGGGGCATCGTCAAAGCCGACGTCGGCCTCAAGGACGGGCGTATCGCCGCGATCGGCAAGGCCGGCAACCCTGACGTGCAACCGAACGTGACCATCGCCATCGGCGCCAGCACTGAAGTGATCGCCGGTGAAGGCATGATCCTCACCGCCGGCGGCATCGACACGCACATCCACTTCATCTGCCCGCAGCAGATCGAAGAAGCGCTGATGAGCGGCGTCACCACCATGATCGGCGGCGGCACGGGGCCGGCGACCGGCACCAACGCCACCACCTGCACCTCAGGCCCGTGGCACCTGGCGCGCATGCTCCAGGCCGCCGACGCGTTCCCGATGAACATCGGCCTCACCGGCAAGGGCAACGCCAGCCTGCCGGAGCCGCTGATCGAGCAGGTCAAGGCCGGCGCTATCGGTCTCAAGCTGCACGAAGACTGGGGCACCACCCCGGCGAGCATCGACAACTGCCTGAGCGTCGCCGACCAGTACGACGTACAGGTGGCGATCCACACCGACACCCTCAACGAATCGGGTTTCGTCGAAACCACCCTCGGCGCGTTCAAGGGGCGCACCATTCACACCTACCACACCGAAGGTGCCGGCGGCGGCCACGCGCCGGACATCATCAAGGCCTGCGGTTTCCCTAACGTGCTGCCGAGCTCGACCAACCCGACCCGGCCGTTCACCCGCAACACCATCGACGAACACCTCGACATGCTGATGGTCTGCCACCACCTCGACCCGAGCATCGCCGAAGACGTAGCGTTCGCCGAAAGCCGCATCCGCCGTGAAACCATCGCCGCCGAAGACATCCTCCACGACCTCGGCGCGTTCTCGATGATCAGCTCCGACAGCCAGGCCATGGGCCGCGTCGGCGAAGTCATCACGCGCACCTGGCAGACCGCCGACAAGATGAAAAAGCAGCGCGGCCCGCTGCCCCAGGACGGCGAAGGCAACGACAACTTCCGCGCCAAGCGCTACATCGCCAAATACACGATCAACCCGGCGATCACCCACGGCATCAGCCATGAAGTGGGTTCGATCGAAGTCGGCAAATGGGCCGACCTGGTGCTCTGGCGTCCGGCGTTCTTCGGTGTGAAACCGACGCTGATCCTCAAGGGCGGCGCCATCGCCGCCAGTTTGATGGGCGACGCCAACGCGTCGATTCCAACCCCGCAACCGGTGCACTACCGCCCGATGTTCGCCAGCTACGGCGGCTCGCTGCACGCTACCAGCCTGACTTTCATCAGCCAGGCCGCGCAGGAGGCCGGGTTGCCCGAGGCATTGGGCCTGAAGAAGAAAATAGGCGTGGTCAAAGGCTGTCGCGACGTGCAGAAAACCGACCTGATCCACAACGATTACTTGCCGAACATCGACGTCGACCCGCAGACCTATCAGGTCAAGGCCGACGGCGTGCTGCTCTGGTGTGAACCGGCGGAAACCCTGCCGATGGCCCAGCGTTACTTCCTGTTCTGACGCACGGCAAAAGGCCCCGGGGCCGTGTCTTGCACACGGTCCCGGGGCCTTTTTCATGGTGCTGGAAAAGCACGGTGCAAACGGTCGTGTATTTCCCGCCAAAGGGACTAATATTCGATTCGCTCCGCCTATTTTCAGGAACTGCCCATGCGTCTTTCCGAGTTCATCGTGGCCAATATCGACCCTATCGTCGATGAGTGGGAACAGTTCGCCGCGACCATCACGCCGGCCGCCGACTATCTGGATTCCACTGCGCTGCGCGATCACGCCAGCGAGATTCTGCGGGCCGCCGCCCGCGACATGAACAAGCCGCAAAGCCCCGCCGAACAGGCGGCCAAAGCCAAGGGCGAAGGCCCGGAAAAGACCCCGAGCCTGGACGAGGCCGGCGCCAGCCATGGCGAACTGCGCCACACCGTCGGTTTTGACCTGGTGCAGATGACCAGCGAATTCCGCCATTTGCGCGCCTGCGTGATTCGCCTGTGGGTCAACAGCCTCGAATCGCCGGACATCGCCTATTTCCAGGACATGATCCGCTTCAACGAAGCCATCGACGAAGCCCTCGCCGAATCCACTGCGGCCTACGCCGAGCAGGTCAACCGCTCGCGGGACATTTTCCTCGCCATCCTCGGCCATGACCTGCGCGCGCCGCTGCAAGCGGTGAGCATGTCCACCGAACTGCTGCTGCGCAAATCCAGCCTTGAGGGCGATGCCCTGGCCTGCGCCCAGCACATCAAGCGTGGCGCGCGGCACATGGCGACGATGGTCAGCGATCTGCTGGAACTGGTGCGCAGTCGGCTGGGCCGTAGCCTGCCGATCGAGCCGGCACCGATGGATCTGGCCGTTGCAGCGCGAGCGGCGATTGCCGAAGCCTGCGCCGGTAATCCGCTATCCGATCCCAAGCTCACGGTGCACGGCGACACCAGCGGGGTGTGGGACGCCGGGCGAATCGACCAGTTACTGCAAAACCTGATCGGCAACGCCTTGCAGCACGGCACCAGCCAGCGCGACGTGACCCTCAACCTGCGTGGCGAGGGCGACAACGTGTGCCTGTCGGTGCACAACTACGGCACGCCAATTTCCGAGGAGGCCATTGGCACGATTTTCGACCCGCTGGTGCGCAGCGCCGACGAAGAACTCGGACAGCCGTCGACCAGCCTCGGGTTGGGCTTGTTTATCGTCAAGGAAGTGGTGACCGCCCATGGCGGGACGATCGAAGTCAGCTCGAGCGCGGCTGACGGGACGTTGTTCAGTGTGGTGTTGCCGAGAAAGGTTTAAGCAGGCTTACCGCGTAATCGTTCTTCGCGAGCAAGCCCGCTCCCACATTTAGATCGCGATCTCCTGTGGGAGCGGGCTTGCTCGCGAAGGGGCCGGCAAAAACACTCAAAAACCAACGGTAAAACTATTCGACCACCAATCGCCCCAACCGCTGGCGCAGCATGCGATTCTCGGCTCGCAATTCCTTCACTTCATCAAGCAGATCAAGCGCCAGCGCGACGCCCTCCCACTCCAGCTCCAGCTCGCGCCGCAACTTCGCGGCGCGCTTGGCCAGGCTCAACTCGTAGTCGGTGAACCGCCATTCCCGGGGCTGCGCGCCCTGAGGTTCGAGGATGCCGTGTTCGACGATTTCGATCACGTAGACGTCCGACAGATCGGCCGCCTCACAGAATTCTGCCATGTCCAGTTGAACGATCAGGGGGCTGCTCATGATGGGCTACTCCGTCGTCGAATTCAGAAGTTCTCGCGTGGATTGAACGCGGCTTTCTTCGCCAGTTCCTGCCACAGCGCCTTGACCTCGTCGTCCGAAGTCTTCGGCATCACGGCCTTGAGCTGCACGAACAGATAACCGCGCTCACCGGCCTTGTTTTTCAAGCCATGACCCTTGGCGCGCATGCGCTGGCCGTTCTGGCTGCCGGCCGGAACCTTGAGGTTGATCTTGCCGGTCAGCGTCGGCACCGCCACTTCAGCGCCCAACGCCAGCTCCCACGGTGCCAATGGCAGGGTGATGATCAGGTTTTCGCCTTCAACATCGAATTTCGGGTGCGGCGCAAAGCGAATGGTCAGGTACAGATCACCATTGGCCCCGCCACCGATGCCCGGTGCGCCCTGCCCCTTGAGGCGGATGCGCTCGCCGTCGGTCACGCCCGCCGGGATCTTCACGTTCAGGCTCTTGCTGGTGTTGCTGACGTGCTGGCCGTTGGCGTTGTATTGCGGCACCTGAAAGGTGACCTTCTTCGATTCATTCGAGAGCGTTTCCTCGAGGAAGATCGGCAGTTCCATTTCCACGTCTTGCCCCCGGCGCCCTGCACTGCGTGATTGCCGACCCTCGCCGCCACCGAAACCGGGGCCGCGATTGCCGAAGATCGAACTGAAGAAGTCCGAGAAGTCGCCCGTGTCGCCACCGCTGCCGCCAAAGCCGCCACGGCTCTGCCAGCCCGGTGGGCCCTGGAACGGCTGACCGTGCTGGCCATAACGGCGCAGTTCGTCGTATTCGGCGCGTTTGTCGGCGCTTTTCAGCGCTTCATAGGCTTCCGAGGCGTCCTTGAACTTGGCCTCGGCGTCTTTTTCCTTGCTGACATCGGGGTGGTATTTGCGCGCCAGCTTGCGATAGGCAGCCTTGATTGCCTTGTCGTCCGCTGTCGGCTCCACGCCGAGTATCTTGTAATAGTCTTTGAAGTCCATCGAAGGAATCACCATCCGTTATCGATTTCGCGCCGAGGCCAGCATGCGCTCATTCGCGCGTGCCGGGTTGACCGATCTCAAGTTTGTGACCGGGTGGCGCAGCAGAAGTTTATCGGCAGTGGACGACGGTTCTTGCGACCGCCGGTATGTCTGCCGGCCCATGCCAGCAAGTTTGGGGCGAAGCTGCGACTTTCAAGAAGCTTAGTCGCGAAATAGCAGATGACCGGCCTTCGAATCTGCCGCGCACTGACATACACTGCGCGGCCGTTTTTTGACCGGAACCCGAAAGACATGAACAACGCCTCTCCAGCCCGTGCCTGCGGTATCGACTTCGGCACCTCCAACTCCACCGTCGGCTGGCTGCGCCCCGGCATGGAAACGATGATCGCGCTGGAAGACGACAAGATCACCCTGCCGTCGGTGGTGTTCTTCAACATCGAAGAGCGCCGTCCGGTTTACGGTCGTCTGGCCCTGCACGAGTACCTGGAAGGCTACGAAGGCCGGCTGATGCGCTCGCTCAAGAGCCTGCTCGGTTCCAAACTGATCAAGCATGACACCAGCGTCCTCGGCACGGCGATGCCGTTCAAGGATCTGTTGGGGCTGTTCATCGGCCAGCTCAAGAGCCGCGCCGAAACGGCCGCCGGTCGGGAGTTCGAGCAGGTGGTGCTGGGGCGTCCGGTATTTTTCGTCGATGACGACCCGCTGGCCGACCAGGAAGCCGAAGACACCCTGGTCGAAGTGGCGCGCAAGCTCGGTTTCAAGGACGTGTCGTTCCAGTACGAACCGATCGCGGCGGCATTCGACTACGAGTCGACCATCGAGAAAGAAGAGCTGGTGCTGATCGTCGACATCGGCGGTGGTACGTCCGACTTCTCGCTGGTGCGCCTGTCGCCCGAGCGTCGCGGCATGGACAACCGCCACGATGACATCCTCGCCACCGGCGGCGTGCACATCGGCGGGACCGACTTTGACAAACAGCTGAGCCTGCAAGGCCTGATGCCACTGTTCGGCTACGGCAGCCGGATGAAGAGCGGCGCCTACATGCCGACCAGTCACCACATGAACCTGGCGACCTGGCACACCATCAACTCGGTGTACTCGCAGAAATCCACCCTGGCGCTGGGCAGCATGCGTTACGACATCGAAGACACTGGCGGCATCGACCGTCTGTTCAAGCTGATCGAACAGCGCGCCGGGCACTGGCTGGCGATGGAAGTCGAAGAAACCAAGATCCAACTGACCCACGCCGACAGCCGCCACGTGCCGCTGGACCGGATCGAGCCGGGCCTGAGCGTGGAACTGAGCCGCGCCCTGTTCGAATCGTCGATCGACGCCCTGCTTGAGCGCGTGCGCGGCAGCGTTACGCAGTTGTTGAACGATGCCAACGTGTCGGTGGCGCAGGTCGATACGGTGTTCTTCACCGGCGGTTCCAGCGGCATTCCGGCGCTGCGCAACAGCGTCTCGGCGATGCTGCCGAATGCGCGACATGTTGAAGGCAACATCTTTGGCAGCATCGGCAGCGGTCTGGCGATTGAAGCCCGTAAACGCTATGGCGCCATGAACTGACCTGAAATCGGCGTTGCGCCTTTCGCGAGCAAGCTCGCTCCCACATTTGACCGCATTCCTTCAGTTGAAATGCAATCCAGTGTGGGAGCGAGCTTGCTCGCGAAGGCGCCAGATCAGGCAACACAGATCCATCGGTTACACCATCCCGCCCAGCTTCAACTCACTCTTCAGATACGCGTAATAAATCGGCCCCGCCACCACCCCCGGCAGGCCGAACGCGGCTTCGAACACCAGCATCGCCAGTAGCAGCTCCCACGACTTGGCACTGATCTGCCCGCCGACGATGCGCGCGTTGAGGAAGTATTCAAGCTTGTGGATAAAAATCAGATAGCCCAGCGCCGCCACCGCCACCCAGATCGACAGCGACAGACCGACGATGGTGATCAGCGTGTTCGACATCAGATTACCGATCACCGGCAGCAGGCCGAGCAGGAACGTCAGGACGATCAGGGTCTTGGTCAGCGGCAGCTTGATGCCGAACAGCGGCAGAATCACCGCGAGGAAGATCGCGGTGAAGAGGGTGTTCAGCAGGGAAATCTTGATCTGCGCGAAGACGATGTTGCGAAAGGCTTGAACCACCAGGTGCAGACGGTCGAACAGGGCGGCGGCCAGCGGTTTGCGCTTGGTCAGATCCGGCACTCGCTGCAGAGCAATGATCGCACCAAGGACCATGCCGATCAGCAAGGTGACGAACATGTGCGCCGCGTCCTTGCCCACCAGTTGCAGCTCGGCCAGGTGTTTGCTCGCCCATTCGCCGATGGCCACGCGAAACTCCGCAGCACTGGCCGGCAGGTAAGCATCGAGAAACGGTGGCAGTTGCCCGCGCGCGCGGTCGACCACGCCCATGAATTTGTCGAGCGAGGCGCCCGGGTTTTCCGCTTCGTGCAGCAGGAAACTGATGGCGCCGGCAAAGATCAACGCCAGCACGCTGACCACCAAAGTGCCCAGCAGCGCCACCGCCAGCCAGCGCGCGCGCCGCCCTTCGATCAGCCGCTGCAGTTGCGGGGTGAGCATGTTGACCAGCTCGAACACCAGCAAACCGGCCAGCAGGCTGGGCAACAAGCGCAATGGCAACGCCAGCAACAAACCGCCGCAAATGATGATGCAACTGACCCAAAACACAACATGACGCTCAGAAAACGTTGGCATACAGCCTCAAAACGAACGGCGTAAAAGGATTGGCAGTCTGCCAGCGATCCGGGGAGAGCACTAGGTATATGCGGTGCTTGAGATTGGCGGTGCCAAGACCGGTTTCTTCGCGAGCAAGCTCGCTCCCACATTGGATTGCGCACTTCTGTGGGAGCGAGCTTGCTCGCGAAGAGGCCAGCCCGCTCACCACAAGACTCAAGTGCTTACTTTTTCTTCAGGCAATCACTCATGAAGGTCTTGCGCGCATCGCCGGTCAGGGCCTTGGTTTTCGCGTCGGCGTTGCAGGTCTTCATTTTCTCCTGCTGCGGGGTCAGCACCTTGGCGTCATTGGCGGCCGGTGCAGCCTTGAGGCAGTTGCTCATGAAGGTTTTGCGCTCGTCGCCCTTGAGGCTCTTGGCGGTAGCGTCAGCATTGCAGGTGGTCATTTTGTTCTGTTGCGCCGTGGCGGCGAAACCTTGGGAACACAGAAGCAGACCGATCATCAACAAAGGGACACGCAACATCTTCATGGAGTTTTCTCCTTGTCGCCGCATCGATGGATGCGGCCTCTGCTGGAGTGTAGCCAAATCTTGTTACACCTTCCTGCCCTCCAGATGGCTGCGTCGGTATTGCTCCGGCGTACACCCGGCCTGACGGGCAAACATGGCGATGAAGGCCGAGCCGCTGCTGTAGCCGAGGTCGAAGGCGATTTCCTGCACGCTGCGGGTACTTTCCAGCGCCTCGATGGCTGCCAGATAGCGCAGGCGCTGGCGCCATTCGCCGAAACTCATCCCCAGTTCGCGCACGAACTGCCGGGCCAGCGTGCGCTCACTGACGTGTACCTGCGCCGCCCAGTGCGCCAGTGGCTGGTTGTTCCCCGGGTCAGCCTGCAATGCATCGAGAATCGCCAGCAACCCGGGGTTGCTCGCATACGGTAGATAGCACTCATGCACCGGCGCCTGTTGCAGTTGATCGACCAACACTTGGGCCAGACGCTGGTCAGCGTCGAGTTCGGGGATCTTCACGTCGCGGGCGGCGAAGTCCTTGAGAATCGCCTTGAGGATGTCGCTGATCGCCAGGGTGCAGGCGCGCGGCGGCAGATCGGCGCAGACCTTGGGATCGAGGCACACCGCGCGGTAGTTGACCGGTTGGTGGCTGTAGAAACTGTGCTCGACCTGCGGCGGCACCCACACCGCATAGTGCGGCGGCGACATGAAGCGGCTGCCGTCGACGTCCATGTGCAGCACGCCGTGGGCCGCGTACTCCAGCGTGCCCCACGGATGGCGGTGCGGCGCGGCGTATTCATGGGCGTTGAAGTCGGCATAGCGAAAGTACACCGCCGACGGCAGTTCGCTGAAATCCAGCAGATCGATGTGTTTGCTGTTCATGCTGTCCGGTTGCAGAGGCAGGTTGTCCGGTTCGCAGTATAGGGCTGCATCCAGACAGGCGATAATCACCGCTCATCAACGTTCTGGTTTTAACCCATGCAATACGCGTTTCCGCTGCTGGCGATTTTCATCTGGGCCGGCAATACCGTGATCAACAAACTGGCGGTCGGGGCGATCTTCCCCGCCGAGATCGGTTTCTACCGCTGGCTGCTCGCCGGGCTGCTGTTCACCCCATTCATGCTCAAAGCGGTGATCGCGCACTGGCCGCAGATCCGCCCCAATCTGGGCAAGATCTTCATCCTCGGCGTGCTCGGGATGGCGGTCTATCAAAGCCTCGCCTACTTCGCCGCGACGCTGACCACGGCGACCAACATGGGCATCATCCTATCGCTGATGCCGCTGATGTCGCTGGCCATGGCCATCATCAGCCTCGGCCAGCGCCTGACTGCTGGCGCATTGTTCGGCGCGGTGCTGTCGTTCGCCGGCGTGCTGGTGGTGGTGTCGTCCGGCAGCCTCGGCGCGCTGCTGCAACATGGGGTGAACCTGGGTGACGCGATGATGCTGATCGCCACCCTGGCCTACGCGATCTACAGCACCCTGCTGAAAAAATGGCAGCTGCGCCTGCCGCCGCTGGTGTTGTTGTACCTGCAGGTGTTGGTGGCGATTGTGGTGCTGTTTCCGCTGTACGCCGCCTCGCCGAAAACCGGCTTCACCGCGCAGAACATTCCGCTGGTGCTGTACGCGTGCCTGCTGGCCTCGATGCTCGCGCCGCTGGCGTGGATGCAGGCGGTACAGCGCCTGGGGCCGAGCCGCACGACGTTGTTCTTTAACCTGCTGCCGCTGATTACCGCGCTGATTGCGGCGGTGGTGCTGAAGGAGCAGTTGGCGATGTATCACCTGGTGGGTGGGGTGTTGACGTTGGGCGGGGTGATTCTGTCTGAGCGTTGGACCACGGTATTGGGCCGCCGGATCAGCGTTGCCTGATCTGGCCCTGTGGTGAGGGGATTTATCCCCTCACCACAAAAGCGAGTCACACGCCGGCAGCCTTCAGCCGCGCCGCATGCTCGACAAACAGCCGCACCGGATCCGCCCCCTTCCCCACCAGCCCCAGCGACTGATTGACGATGTCGAAGTGATCCAGCGGATAGTCATCGCCAATCACCGTGCCCAGGTGCGAGCTGTAGCGTCCGACCATCCCGTCACACTGCCCCGGCTCGCGTACGAAGGTTTTCGCAAACAGGCGACAGCTGCGATTGGTGCCGTCGAACAGGTTGCCGCCACGATCGGTCTTGCCCGGTTGCAACGTCCCCGACCACGAGTAATAACGCACGCCGTTGACCTCTTCCGGCCCGTGACCGCCCCATGTCTCGGGCAGGCCCTGTGGATAACGCTGATTGAACAGCGCCACGCCTGCACTGGTCAGCGATTGATGCGAGGCGTGGATGTCCACCGGCAGTTTCGGCCCGCGGTAACCGGTTTCCAGCAGCGCCATCAGCCAGCCGACAACACGCAGCAGCACCTCAAGCACGCGGCCCTTAGCGCTGTCCGCCGGATAGTGTTGCTGCAGATAGTCGGCCAGTTCCGAACCGTGATTAGGCCCGGCCACTGACGTCACCGAAGCCACCAGATCCGGCCGTTTGGCGGCGGCATAACGTGCGGTCAGCGAGCCTTGGCTGTGGCCAAACAGATTGACCCTCGCGGCGCCGGTCTCGCGCAGAATCTCGTCGATGCGCGCCAGCAGTTGCTCGCCGCGCACCTCGGTGGAGTTGAGCGGTGACACCTGCACCGCAATCACCGTCGCCCCGCCACGGCGCAACGCCTTGATGATCCCGTACCAGTACGGATACAGCACCAGCCGGATAAACCCGAGCATGCCCGGGACCAGCACCAGTGGATAACGTGTCGCCGTAGCGTGTGACATGGGCAAACATCCTTGTGGTCGTAAGTGGATGCCAAACGTGCAAAACGCCCGCCAAGCCTCCTCCGTGATGATGACAACGCCACCTTCAGCCTACTTCAGGCCCACTCCCCCCGCCACAATCAGTCCTACCGACCGCAAGCGATGAAGAGCATTACACCCCGCAAGCGGCGATTGCCACGCAAGGTCTGGGGCTGATGCCAAGGTCGCACGAAATCCCATAAAACTTTTTGCATCGCGCAGGACTCACAACTTGGGTAAACGATCACGCCTGTAGAGCGTGGCGCCATTGGATTAGCCTCCTGGAGATCAACATGAGCGACGACCTGCACTTGTCAGATGTCAAAACCCTGCGCGAACGTGCGCGGCAACACGTCGAGAACGGCGCGGTTACCGAGAGCTACAGCGCTAACCGTGAGGAGGTGCTGCGCCTGCTCAACGAATCGCTGGCCACCGAACTGGTCTGCGTGCTGCGCTACAAGCGTCACTACTTCATGGCCAACGGTCTGAAAGCCAACGTGGCCGCCGACGAATTCCTCGAACACGCAACCCAGGAAGCGCAACACGCCGACCGTCTGGCCGAGCGCATCGTGCAACTGGGCGGCGAGCCGGAGTTCAATCCGGACCTGCTGTCGAAAATGTCCCACGCCCAGTACGTGGCCGGGAACACCCTGAAGGAAATGGTCTACGAAGACCTGGTGGCCGAGCGGATCGCCATCGACAGCTACCGCGAGATCATTCAGTACATCGGCGAAAAAGACCCGACCACCCGGCGGATCTTCGAAGACATCCTGGCGCAGGA
Source organism: Pseudomonas sp. RSB 5.4 (assembly GCF_037126175.1). Lineage (NCBI taxonomy): Bacteria > Pseudomonadati > Pseudomonadota > Gammaproteobacteria > Pseudomonadales > Pseudomonadaceae > Pseudomonas > Pseudomonas sp. RSB 5.4. The sequence goes on along the minus strand of NZ_CP146986.1, from coordinate 5,240,337 downwards.
AGAAGAGCATGCGGATGACATGGCCGACATTCTGAAAGACCTGTAAGCCTTCAAAACCGCCTTCGCGAGCAAGCCCGCTCCCACAGTTTTTTCACTAACCTGTGGGAGCGGGCTTGCTCGCGAAGGGGCCCTATCAGTCACCGATCATTTTGTAGGTTTCACAGTGACTGGCGCCTTGCCCGCCTTCATCTGCTCCAGCAACGGCGCGCACTGATTCGGCTCACCACCGCTCGGCGCCACCAGCGCCAGCAGCCCGGCCGCCGGTGCAGCAATCACGCCCAGCGCTACCATCCCCGCCCCGCGCAGCATCAACGGCACAGCCTTGACCCCGGCGTCCGGCTTGATGAACTTGCCACGCACGTACAACGGTGAACGCAGCGAAATCAGACGCCAGCCCTTGGATTCCGGCGTTACCGTCAGATCCAGTTGCTCGGTGGCCATGTTCGCGGTGCCGTCGATGTAGATGATCGCGTTCTCGGTATCGAACACAAACAGCCGCGTGGTCGCCAGGCCGGTCTTGATATCGAAGTCCGCCGCCGCGCAGTTGATCTTCACTTCCTTGTCGCCGAAGACTTTGCCGACCACGTAGTTGCCGACGTTGAGCCCCGCCAGTTCCATCAGTTCACGACTGATGGCACCGTCGTTGATCAGCATCTTCAGGTTGCCGTTGGCCCCGCCCAGCAGTTTGGCTACGGAGTTGCCGCGCCCGCTGATATCAGCGTCGCCATTGAGTTCGCCGAAACTGGTTTTCATCGGTTCGAAGGTCGGGAACAACTGCTTGAGCTTGAAGCCGCGCGCAGTCAGTTTGGCCCGGCCTTCCAGCGGTTCGGTGCGACCATTGAGGCGGATCTGCGCGTCCAGATTGCCGCCGGCCACGCCGAAGCGCAGCGGTTCGAGACTGAGTTCGCCGTCGTTGAGTTTCAGGTGGGTATAGAGGTCGGTGAACGGCAGCTTTTCACTGTGGACGATGCGCTTGCCGGTGAACTCGACGTCGGCATCCATCGCGCGCCAGCGGTCGGTCTTGAATTCTTCCACCGGCAGCACTTTGTCGGTCGGCTGCTTGCTCTCGCCGCCGCGGGCCTTTTGCTTGTCATTCGAGTCGGCGCCGATCAGCGGCGCGAGGTCGGCGAACAGCAGTTGATTGGACAGCAGCGCCCCGCTGAGCTTGGGCCGTGGCTGACTGGCGACGTAGGTCAGGTCGCCATGAATATCGCTGCTGCCAATCTTGCCGTTGAACTGCTCGTAGGTGAATTTCGCCCCGGCGGCGTCATGCAATTTGGCGATCAAATGACCGTCGGTGGAATACGGCGGCGTGTCCGGCAGGGTCACGCCGGTCAGTGGATAGAGGTTGCCGAGGCTGGCGCCCGCCAGCTTCAGACGCAGATCGAGTGCGCCGAGGTTGAGCGGGTCAGTGAGGGTGCCTGCAAGTTCGATGCTGGTGGCGCCGATCTTCGCCTGAGCCTGCAGCGGGAACGGTCTGTTCGCGTCCTGCAACGCCAGCAGCCCGCCGATCTTGCCCTGGCCGGTGAGATTCTGGCCGTGGTACTGGCCTTTGACCTTCAGCGCGAACGCATAGTCCTGCGGCGCAGCGCCCTTGTCCTGGGCGGTCTTCGCGGCTTTGTCGCCGACGATCTCGCTGAACGGAATCGGCTTGCCCAGCGGATCGATCACCACGTCGAGATTGGTCTTCAGCGTCTGGTCATCCAGGGTGACGTGGCCCTTGTCGAAACCGATGGCACCAATGTCCACCACCCAGTTCGACGGCTCGGCATTCGGGTCCTTCGGATCGAACTTGAACGTCCAGTTGGCACGACCATCGGCCAGCCGTTGCAGTTGCGCGTTGGGTTCGGTCAGGTCGATGCGCGGGATCGTCACCCGTTGCGCCAGCAGGGCCAGCGGCGAAATGCGCAGTTCCACGCGTTTGAGCGTGACCATCTGCGGCTGCTTCGACCAGTCCGGGTTGCCCAGCGTCAGGTCTTCAGCCACCACATGCGGCCACGGCACCCAGGCCCGCCAGCCACCCTCGTCCGGCTCGCGTTGCCAGATCACTGCGAGGTTGCCGTTGATGGCGAACGGTCGATGCAGTTCTTCCGAGACTTTGGCATTGAGCGGCGGTTTGATCCGGTTCCAGTCGAAGAACACGATGATCAGAACCAGTACCGCCAGCAGCAGTACGAGGATGGCGAGGGTCCAACTGAAGATTTTTCCGGTGCGCGTCATGCACAAAACTCCTGATGACGACCGCACGCCGACTTCGCGACGCACAGCTGAAACGGCGGGCCAAAGCGGCCCTCATGAAATCTACGACTGGTAAACAGTGCGCAGGTTTAATCGGAATATAGATTCCGCGGCAAAAAATCGCCCGAATGCTGACCGATTGGTCGAACAGCGTTACCGCCACCCGCACATTTGCGAGGCGCGAGTGAGTCGAAAATACCCACTGCGGTGCAAAACCAGCGCCCGCAAACGCCCGAGCTAGAGCGCCTCGGCAGAACAATCAATTCTGTTGATTATTACCATTGCGTTTATGAACTTTTATATCGACTTATCGAGAGTAGCATTGGCTTCGTACCCACTTTATCGCCCTCCCAAGGAGCAACCCATCATGAAACGCCAATTACTGCTCAGCCTTACCCTGTCGATGCTAGCCAGCACTGCTTTCGCCCTGCCCGCTGCCGATCAGGCTACCCCACAAGTGAAAGCCAGCCACTCGGTGTTCAGCCAGACTGTTGCGGCTGACGGCGGCGACCGCACTCCACAAGGTCAGACCCTGGCTGAAAACGGCCGCAATCGTCTGGAAGAAAAAGGCCTGGTACAAGATGGCTACGACAAGACTCCACAAGGTCAAGCTGTAGCAGAAGGTGGCCGTGACCGTCTCGAAGAGAAAGGTCTGGTTCAGGACGGTTCCGATCGCACTCCACTGGGCCAGGCTCTGGCCTCTGATGGCAGCGACCGCACTCCACAAGGTCAAACCCTCGCTTCCGACGGCAGCGACCGCACCCCACAAGGCCAGACCCTCGCTTCCGACGGCAGTGACCGCACTCCACAGGGCCAGACCCTCGCTGAAGGTGGTGGTGACCGTGTGATCGAACGCAACAGCGCTTTGAGCTAAGCCCATGGCGGCCTGGAAAAAAAAGCCCGATCAGCCGATTGGGCTTTTGACTTTTTCAGCCCCGGCCAATCGCAAAACCGCATTTCCCCCCATTGACTCTCCCCCGACGTTCGACGCCAGCAAAGCCGATTTGCTAGAGTGCGGCGCTTGTCCCGCTCAAGAAAACGCCTTTGCGATGCTGCCCCGCGCCGAACAGAAACAACAGACCCGCAACGCCCTGATGGACGCCGCCCGCCATTTGATGGAAAGCGGCCGAGGATTCGGCAGCTTGAGCCTGCGCGAAGTGACCAAGACCGCCGGCATCGTGCCCACCGGTTTCTACCGGCATTTCGCCGACATGGACGAGCTGGGTCTGGTGCTGGTCAGTGAAGTCGGTCAGACCTTCCGCGAAACCATCCGCCTGGTACGCCACAACGAATTCGTCATGGGCGGCATTATCGATGCGTCGGTGCGGATCTTCCTCGACGTGGTCAGCGCCAACCGTTCGCAATTCCTGTTTCTCGCCCGCGAGCAGTACGGCGGCTCGCAGCCGGTGCGCCAAGCGATTGGCCGACTGCGCGAAAACATCAGCGCCGACCTCGCGGCCGACCTGAGGCTGATGCCCAAGCTGCAGCACCTGGACGCGGCCGGGCTGAGCGTGATCGCCGACCTGATCGTCAAATCGGTGTTCGCCACCCTGCCGGACATCATCGACCCGCCCGCCGAAGCCCTGCCGGAACATCTGACGCCACAGGCAAAGATCACCCAGCAACTGCGCTTCATCTTTATCGGTCTCAAGCACTGGCAAGGGCTGGGCAGTACCGAATAACCTTTCTTTATTTGAGATCAGACCAAATCCCCTGTGGGAGCGAGCTTGCTCGCGAAGGCGTCGTGTCAGCCAACTTCCAATTCACTGGTCCACCGCCTTCGCGAGCAAGCTCGCTCCCACATTTGGTTCAGTGCCAAAGCCTCCATTTGGTGCATGTAAAAATCTTCACGCACCAAAACCTTCCAAAATTCTGCAACATCTTGAAACATCCACTACGCTCCGACAGGGATTTCCTACATCTCGGCCGGTTGGCAAGCCCCTTGCTCTAGCCCTCTCTACAAGTCCACTGCTGGAAGCTTTCCGATGCTGGTGATTCATCGCAGAATCGACCCTCAACCTGTCTGGTCCGCCGAGTTGCACCTGACCTTCGAAGCGCGGAGCAAGAGCCGCCTGCGCTGTTTCAGTGCCGATGGCGAAGACGTCGGGTTGTTTCTGGAGCGCGGTCAGGCGCCGTTATATGACGGCGAATGCCTGCAGGCCGAAGACGGCCGCATCGTTCGCGTCTGCGCCCGCCCCGAGCAACTGCTTCACGTCACCTGCGCCAACGCCTTCGAACTGACCCGCGCCGCCTATCACCTCGGTAACCGCCACGTTGCCCTGCAAGTCGGCGACGGCTGGCTGCGCCTGCTTGACGATTACGTGCTCAAGGCGATGCTCGAACAGCTCGGTGCGCAGGTCGAAGCGATTGAAGCGCCGTTCCAGCCGGAACACGGTGCCTACGGCGGCGGCCATCATCATTCGCGGCACGGCGACGAGGACTTCAACTACGCGCCGAAACTGCACCAGTTCGGCGTTCGTTTATGAACCCAGCCTGGGCGCTGTTGCGCCTGGCCAGTCCGCAACTGCCGATTGGCGGCTACAGCTATTCGCAAGGCCTGGAAATGGCGGTGGATAACGGCCGCGTGCACAACCCGGACAGTGCCCGGCGCTGGATCAGCGATCAATTGCTGCTCAACCTCGCCCGTTTCGAAGCGCCGCTGCTGCTCGCCCATTGTCAGGCCGCTGCCGACGAAAACTGGCCCGAGTTGCTGCGCATCTGCGAAACCCACCGGGCCAGCCGCGAGACCCGCGAACTGCATCTGGAGAGCCGGCAGATGGGTTACTCGCTGCAGCAGTTGCTCAACGGTTTGCCGGAACTCGACGCGCCGGCCCGCAGCTTTCTTGAGCAATGCGCGGAACCGCATCTGGCCCTCGGCTGGGCACTGGCTGGCCGCGCCTGGCAGATCAGCCCGCAGGACGCCCTCGCTGCGTGGCTGTGGAGCTGGCTGGAAAACCAGCTCGCGGTGCTGATGAAAACCCTGCCGCTGGGCCAGCAAGCCGCCCAGCGCCTGACCAGCGAATTGCTGCCGCTGCTGCAACAGGCGCAGCAGGACGCCAGCCAAATCAATCCCGAACACATTGGCAGCGCCGCGTTCGGCCTGTCCCTGGCGTGCATAGCGCATGAGCGCCAGTACAGCCGACTTTTCCGTTCCTAGGGCCTGTCATCTTGGAGAAGCACATGAACACACAACCCCTGCGCGTCGGTATCGGCGGCCCGGTCGGTTCCGGCAAAACCGCGTTGACCCTGGCCCTGTGCCTGGCGCTGCGCGACCGCTATAACCTGGCCGTCGTCACCAACGACATCTATACCCGCGAAGACGCCGACTTTCTGGTGCGCAACGAAGCGCTGGCGCCGGAGCGGATCATCGGCGTGGAGACCGGCGGCTGCCCGCACACGGCGATCCGCGAAGACGCCTCGATCAACCTCGAAGCGGTCGATCAGCTGAACCGGCGCTTTCCGGGGCTGGACCTGATTCTGGTGGAGTCCGGCGGCGACAACCTGTCGGCGACCTTCAGCCCGGAGCTGTCGGACCTGACCATCTACGTGATCGATGTTTCGGCCGGCGACAAACTGCCACGCAAGGGCGGGCCGGGGATCTGCAAGTCCGACCTGCTGGTGATCAACAAAATCGACCTGGCGCCGCTGGTCGGTGCCTCGCTGGAAATGATGGATAGCGACACCAAGCGCATGCGCAACGGTAAGCCATTCGTCTTCAGCAACCAGAAAACCGGCCAGGGCCTGGAAGACATCATCGCCTTCATCGAGCGCCAGGGCCTGCTGAACGCCGCCTGATTCAATGACCAACAAGGAAGCTTATCCATGACACTCAAACGCATTCTCGGCGCTGTGGCGCTGCTGCTGACCCCGGCCCTGGCCTTCGCCCACCCGGGCCACGGCGACAGCGGCTTGATCGCCGGCATCAGCCACCCGATCGGCGGCCTCGACCACTTGCTGGCGATGGTTGCGGTCGGCCTGTGGGCCGCGCAGCAGCAAGGCGTGGCACGCTGGGCGCTGCCCTGCACATTCGTCGGCACCATGCTGATCGGCGGCATGCTCGGTTTTGAAGGGCTGCAACTGCCGGCGCTGGAAAGCGGGATTGCGGCTTCGGTGCTGGCGCTGGGCCTGGCCGTGGCACTGGCGGTGCGTCCACCGCTGGTGATGGCGGTGGCGGCAACGGCGTTGTTTGCGCTGTTCCATGGCGTGGCGCATGGCCTGGAGCTGCCGGACATGAGCAGCCCTTGGGCGTATGCCGCCGGTTTCGTCGCGGCGACGGCGGCGCTGCATGCGGCGGGTTATGGCCTGGTGCGTGTGTTGCCTCAGGCTGCTGCACCATTGGTGCGAGTGGCGGGGGCTGCTTCGGCGGTGACCGGTGCATGGTTGCTGGCCGGCTGATCTTTATCGCCTGAACCGGCCTCTTCGCGAGCAAGCCCGCTCCCACCCTGGATTTGCGGTGTACACAAAACCTGTGGGAGCGGGCTTGCTCGCCAAGGCGGACTGACAGACACCGCGTCTCATCAGGCCGTCGCTCTGCTACCATGTCGCGCAATCGCCCCAGCCGTGACGACGTCCGCCAATGCCCCATGCTTCCCGCTCCACCTCTCTGCCCGAATTGACCGCCCTGTTCAGCGACGTGCAACAGCACTTTCTGAACGTGATCGTGCCGCTCTGGCAAGGCCCGGGCTGGAATGCCGACATGGCGCTGCCCTACGAAGCACTGGACGCCGCACATCAGCCGCTGCCGCCGCAACGCTATCGGGCGATGGCCTGCGCACGGCAGCTGTACCTGTTTTCCAGCCTGATCGGGGTTGTGGATAACGCCGAGGTGCGCGCCGCCGCGCTGTTCCGCTCGCTGCAACGGCATTTCCACGACGCCGAGCACGGCGGCTGGTTCTACAGCATCGACGCGCAAGGCAAGCCGCTGGATCAGCGCAAGGATCTCTACACCCACGCTTTCATCCTGTTCGCCTGCGCCCATTACTGGGCCAAGTCCCGCGAGCCGCTGGTGGAGTCCACACTCAACGCCGCACTGGAAGTCATCGCCCGGTGCTTCGCCACCGGTGACGGCCTCTACGAAGCGTGCCTGGACCGCGACTGGATCACCCTGCAAACCGGCCCGCTGCAAAACCCGCTGATGCACCTGGCCGAAGCGTTCCTCGCCACCCTCGCGGTACGCGAAGACGCAGCGACGCAGCAAGCGCTGGTGGAGTTATGCACAGCCATGCACAAGCAGTTCGTCGACCCGCAGCATGGCGTGCTGATGGAGAAACCGCTGGGGGCTGTGGATAACTGGTACGAGCCGGGGCATCAGTTCGAATGGTATTTCCTGCTCGAGTCTTCAGCCCTGCTGCGTGGTTCGAAACTGCATGCAGCGCTGGATCGGGCATTCGCTTTCACCGAGCAATTCGGCGTTGAACAACCTTCAGGTGCGGTGCGGGCGATGCTCGATCTGCAACTGGACGGTCGCCCGAAAGATTCGACTCAGCGGATCTGGGCTCAGGCTGAATACCTGCGCGCGCTGACCTTGCGTGCGGGCAGCGAAGCTACAGTGTTGCGCCAGCTGCAGGCGCTGCAGCAGCGTTTTCTGCACGCGGGCGGGTGGCATGAATGCCGGGATGAGCAAGGAGAGGTCAGCCGCAAGGACATGCCTTCGACGACGCCTTATCACTTGGCGACGTGCTACAGCGGGCTGGCTGAATATCTGAACTAACTGACTGAACCTATCCTGTGGCGAGGGAGCTTGCTCCCGCTTGAGTGCGCAGCACTCACAAAAATCTGGGGCCGCTTCGCAGCCCAGCGCGAGCAAGCTCGCTCGCCACAGGAGATTCAGCAGCTCTGAATCAGGCAATCCACTTCTTGTCACCGGTAAAGCTGATCGTCAACCAGCGTGCCGCATCCGGCTCGCCGAGCTGCGCCGAGATTTCCTCCCGCAACACATCCAGCTGACCTACGCTGCTCAGCGCATAATCCGCCGGCAACACCACATGAATCTCGATAAACCGCGCCCGCCCGTGCTTCTGCACGTAGGTCACGTAATCGTCGAAACCATGCTCGACCTTTGCCGCCTCCATCACTTGGCGCACCTGATCATCCAGGGTGTCCGGGGCAATACCCAGTACATCGCGCAACGCCGGGCCGAGGATCTTGAACGCCGGTGGCAACATGGTCAGCGCCAGGACGATCAGGATCAGCGGGTCGACAAACTTCGCCCACTCGTCAAAGCCCTGGGCCTTGAGCAGCAACGCGGCGAGAAAACTGATCAACAGGCCGACCGAGAGCATCGCGTCCACCAGCCAGCTGATGTTGTCGAACTGGATCAGGCTGGATTTGAGCTTGCGATTGCGCCGACGCACGTAGAAGAAGTAGGCGAACTCGACGACGGTGAACACTGCCGCATAAATGATCACCAGCCCCAGTTCGATCTCACGGCCGCCGTTGATGATGCCGAACACACCGTTGAGAAAGGCATAGATCGCGATCAACAGCAGGAAGCTGCCTTCGATCAGCAGCACCATCGGCTCCAGATGCCAGAAACCGAACTGGAAGCGGTGATTGCTCTCTTTGGCGATCAGCCGGGCGGTGATCAGCATCAGCACTTTGATGAACGTTGCGATCAGCGAGAAAAAACCATCGAAAAGGATGGATTGGGAACCTGAAACAAAACCGGTAGCGATCCCGGCAATCGACACCGCGAACATCAGGATGGTCGATTGTTTGAGCAGTGACTGCTCACCTCGGTTACTCACTTTAACTCCTCGAAAACCTTGAAAACCGCAGGGTGCGGTGGGGTTGTTGAGGAGAGAGTTTACCTTATCGGTATTTATTGCCTGTGACGGCCCCTTCGCGAGCAAGCTCGCTCCCACATGAGACCGCGATCAAATGTGGGAGCGAGCTTGCTCGCGAATGGCCTCAACGCGGTGTCAGGCCTTGTTACGCTCAATCGCAAAACCGGCCCAGGTCTGGCTCACCGGCATCAGCTCCAGGCTGTTGATGTTGATGTGTGCTGGCGCGTTGAGTACCCAGAAGATGGTCTCGGCGATGTCCTGCGGCTGGATCGGCTCGGCCCCGGCGTAGGTCGCGTTGTAGCGCTCCTGATCACCGGCAAAACGCACCAGCGAGAACTCGCTTTCGCACAGGCCGGGCTCGATGTTGCTGACGCGCACGCCAGTGCCCTGCAGGTCGCAGCGCAAGTTCAGCGAGAATTGCTTGACGAACGCCTTGGTCGCGCCATACACGTGGCTGCCCGGGTACGGGTAGTTACCGGCGATCGAGCCGAGGTTGACGATACCGGCGCCACGGCCGTGGGCGATCAAACGTGGCAACAGCAGACGGGTGCTGTACATCAGGCCTTTGACGTTGGTATCGACCATGGTGTCCCAGTCGTCGAGGTCGCATTTGGGCGCCGGATCGACGCCCAGCGCCAGCCCGGCGTTGTTGATCAGGCCACGCAGCTTGGCGAACGACGGCGGCAGATTGGCAATTGCCTCTTCCATCGCCTTGCGGTCACGCACGTCGAGCACCAGACCATGCACTTCGGTCTGCTTCGACAGTTCTGCGCACAGCGCATTGAGGCGTTCCTCACGACGACCGGTCAGCACCAGTTTCCAGCCTGCCTCGGCAAAACGACGGGCACAGGCTTCACCAAAACCGGACGTCGCGCCGGTAATAAACAGGGTGTTGGACATCGTGTTCTCCTTGCATCGACCGCCGTGCGGTCATTGGAATGGACAATCAGCAGGCAGCATGCCCGGCCCCGCTTTAACCGGCAACCACCGAATCCTGCTCATTAATTGATCAATGGCCGCCACGCCATATGCACCGTGGCCTGTAGCCATGTGCACGCATGTTATCCACAGCCCCTTCCACAGTTTCCGGGGGCAAGTGAAAAAGCGTAAAGCCGCGCCACACAAGGCTTTGCGGGCGAAATAGAAAGTTTTTTGCTTGACCCTGATCTGACAGTTGTGCCGGTGATGGCATTCTGCACGACTGCACGGTCACAGCCGTGTTTGCGCGAGGCCAGTAATCACGGTGCTCCGCGCGGTCTTTCCAGAGTTTAATCACAGACTTATCCACAAGCTTGCGCACATGGAATTGCCGATTCTGCAGCGGCCATAAAAAGGTTGACAAAGGCGTCTATCGTTATCGCAAAAGCACCTGATCAAAAAACAATCACCACGCTGCAAGCCACGGTTCCAATGGCCTGCAGACAGCTACACCCACGTTATTCACAGCCAGCTCCACAGCAAACGGGGACAAGTCGAAACTGTGGAAAAACAGCCATTTGCAGCGTCTATATGTCGCGCTTTGGCAGGTGTGGAAATTTGTTTTCCACAATTCTGAAATCTGGCGTAGATCAACTGTGGGAGCGGGCTTGCTCGCGAAGAGGGTGCGTCATCAAACACGGCGTTATCTGAAACATCCTCTTCGCGAGCAAGCCCGCTCCTACAAGGGACTTGTGCTGGACTTGAGATGTAAAAAGCCCCGGGACTTTCGTCGCGGGGCTTGTGGACAACGCATGAAGAATCAGTGCCCGCCCAGATAAGCGTTGCGCACCTCCTCATTCACCAGCAGCTCTTTACCAGTGCCAGTCAGGCGAATCTCGCCGTTGACCATTACATATGCCCGATCCGACAGCTTCAGCGCATGGTTGGCGTTCTGCTCGACGAGGAAAATGGTCATGCCGGTTTTCGCCAGTTCCCGCAGGGTGGCGAAAATCTGCTTCACTACGATCGGCGCCAGGCCCAGGCTCGGTTCATCGAGCAGCAGCAGTTTCGGCCGGCTCATCAGGGCGCGGGCAATGGCGAGCATTTGCTGCTCGCCGCCGGACATGGTCATCGCCCGCTGGGTACGACGCTCTTCGAGCCGTGGGAACAGCTCGAACATGCGCTGCATGTCCTCCTTGGCGTACTTGTCGCCAATCGGGATGGTGCCCATCAGCAGGTTCTCCTCGACGGTCATGTCGGGGAACACCCGCCGCCCTTCCGGCGACTGCGCGATGCCGTTGGAGGCGATGTAGTGCGAGGACTTATGGGTGATGTCGACGCCTTGATAGAGGATCTGCCCGCCCGCCGCGCGCGGCTGGCCGAAGATCGACATCAGCAGCGTCGATTTACCCGCGCCGTTGGAGCCGATCAGGCTGACGGTCTCGCCTTCGTTGATCTGCAGCGACACGCCTTTGAGGGCCTGGATCGGGCCGTAGAACACGTCCAGGTCTTTCAGTTCGAGGATCGGTTTGCTCATACCAGCTCCTCTTCGTCGGCGCCCAGGTAGGCGGCAATCACTTTTGGATCATGGCGGATCGCGTCAGGCCCGCCTTCGGCGATGACCACGCCGTGATCCAGCACCACGATGTGGTCGGAAATGCTCATGACCATGCCCATGTCGTGTTCGATCAGCACCACGGTCAGATCATGCTCGTCGCGCAGCAGCCGGATCATCGCGCTCAGCGCTTCGGTTTCCTGAGGGTTGAGGCCGGCGGCCGGTTCGTCGAGGCAGATGATCTGCGGCCGCGTGCACATGGCCCGGGCGATCTCCAGACGGCGTTGCTGGCCGTAGGACAGTTCACCGGCCAGACGGTTGGCGCAGTCCACCAGATCGACCACTTCCAGCCAGTAGAACGCGCAGTCCAGCGCATCGCTTTCGGCCTTGCGGTAACCCTTGGTGTTGAGGATGCCGGCGAGCATGTTGCGGTTGACCCACATGTGCTGCGCCACCAACAGGTTTTCCAGCACCGACATTTCCTTGAACAGGCGAATGTTCTGGAACGTCCGGGCCAGGCCGGCGCGGTTCACCAGGTGCGTACCGCCGAACATCTTGTAGTACAGGCGACTGAGGAAGCTTTTCGGCGACACGAAATCAGTCGGCTTGAACGATTCGCCCAGCAGCTGGATCACGTTGGTCTGCTTGCCGCGCACGTTGAGTTCGATCTTGCCGCCGGAGGCCTTGTAGAACCCGGTCAGGCAGTTGAACACCGTGGTCTTGCCGGCGCCGTTGGGGCCGATCAGGGCGAAGATCGAGTTGCGTTTGACCTTGAGGCTGACATCGCTCAAGGCCTTGATGCCACCGAAGTGCATCATCAGTTTTTCCACAGAGAGTACGACTTCACTCATGGCGCAGTCCTCTCATAGTGAATGGCACCTTTGCGTGGAGTGACCCCGGTACGGCTGATGCGGATCAGCCCGCGTGGTCGCCAGATCATCATCAACACCATCAGGATGCCGAACAGCAGCACGCGGTATTCGGCGAAGCCGCGCAGCAGTTCCGGGGCAACCGTCAGCACGAACGCTGCAATCACCACGCCGATGGTCGAGCCCATGCCGCCGAGCACGACGATGGCGAGGATCAGTGCCGATTCGAAGAAGGTGAACGAGGTCGGGTTGACGAAGCCCTGGTAGGTGGCGAAAAACACCCCGGCCAGGCCTGCAGTCGATGCACCGATGGTGAACGCCGAGAGCTTGACCAATACGTGGTTCAGGCCCATCGAGCGGCAGGCGATTTCATCTTCGCGCAGGGCTTCCCAGGCGCGACCCACCGGCATTTTCACCAGACGATGCTTGATGTACAGCACGGCCAGCACCACCAGGAACAACACCGCGTAGATGAAGTAATACTTCACGTCCGGGTTGTAGGCGATGCCGAAAAACTCATGGAACGGCACCCCACCATCCTTGGCCCGTTTGCCGAATTCCAGACCAAAGAACGTCGGCAGTGGCGCCGGCATCCCGTTCGGACCGCCGGTCAGCGACAGCCAGTTGTTGAGGATCAGGCGGATGATTTCACCGAAGCCCAGGGTCACGATCGCCAGATAGTCACCGTGCAGACGCAGCACCGGGAAACCGAGGATGCAGCCGGCCAAGCCCGCGGTGATCGCCGCCAGTGGCAGCACGGTCCAGAAGCCCAGCCCGAGGTATTGATAACCCAGCGCCAGACCGTAGGCACCGATGGCGTAGAACGCCACGTAACCGAGGTCGAGCAGGCCGGCCAGACCGACCACGATGTTCAGCCCCAGCCCCAGCAGCACGTAGATCAACCCGAGGATGACCACGCCCAGCAGGTACGAGTTGGAGACAAACGGCACGATGACCGCGAGCACAATCAGCAGCGGGATGATCCAGCGCAGCGAGGATTTATGATCGGCAGGCAGTACGTGTACACCGGAACCGGTGCTCTCGAATCCGTCGAGAATCTTCAGGCCCCTGGGCGTCTGCAGAAACAGACTCAAGACAAAACGGCCAATCATCACGATGCCGATAAGCCACGCGACGCGGGTCGGCTCAAGATTGAAGCTGTAGCCTTCGAGCACGACGCCGACAATCGGGCCGAACACGATCAGGGCAATGAGGCCGGCCAGAATCGCCTCAACCAGACTTTTTTTGATATCGATGGATTTTTGGGTGGTTGAAGACATCGCTTACACCTTCGACACAAGAGGACGGCCCAACAGACCCTGAGGCCGGAAGACCAGAACAAGTACGAGCAGCGAGAAGCTGAACACGTCTTTGTAGTCGGAGTTGACCAGGCCCGAGAACAGCGACTCGGAGATCCCGAGAATGATCCCGCCGAGCATCGCGCCGGGCAGTGAGCCGATCCCGCCAAGCACGGCGGCGGTGAACGCCTTGATGCCGATGACGAAGCCTGCGTAGAAGTCGAACGTGCCGTAGTTCATGGTGATCAGCACGCCGGCCAGGGCCGCCATCGCTGCACCGATGATGAACACGTAGGAAATCACCCGGTCGGTGTTGATCCCGAGAATCGAAGCCATCTTGCGGTCTTGCTGGGTGGCGCGGCACATGCGGCCGAGCTTGGTGTACTTGATCACGTAGGTCAGCAGGCCCATGCCGACGAACGCGGCGACCAGAATGAACACCTTGGTGTAGGTGAGCTGGACGAAACCTGTGCCGACGTCGATGCGCCAGGCACCGGTGAGCAGCGTCGGAACACCCTGTTGGCGGGCGCCCTGGCTGATCTGGGCATAGTTTTGCAGGATCAGGGAGATGCCGATGGCACTGATCAGTGGTGCCAGTCGGGTGGAGTTGCGCAGAGGTTTGTAGGCGACGCGTTCGATTACCCAGCCATAGACGCCGGTGACGACGATGGTGAAGACCAGCGTGCCGAGCATCAACAGCGGGAAGGATTCGATACCGAAGTAAGCCAGCAGAGCCAGACTGATTGCCGCGAGGTAAGCGGAAATCATGTAAACCTCGCCGTGGGCGAAGTTGATCATGCCGATGATGCCGTAGACCATTGTGTAGCCGATGGCGATCAGGCCATAGACCGACCCGAGGGTCAGGCCGTTGACCAGTTGCTGCAGGAAAATACCATCCATAACGCAATCTCACGCAATGAGAACCTGCCCACAGGAGCGGGCGGTTCTTCTAGGAAAAATACAGATTTACGTCGGAGCAATGCAGACACGTTCCCCCCAACACCATCGCCTCCTGTGGGAGCGGGCTTGCTCGCGAATGCGGTGTATCAGCTACCGTTGATGGCGACTGACACCCCGCATTCGCGAGCAAGCCCGCTCCCACAGGGGTTCATGGTGTTCGGATGATCGCGTCAGCCCTTACTTCTGTTTTTCCAGCTGATGGTATTTGCCGCTCGCGTCCCACTGGTAAACCACGTAGTCGGACACTTTCAGGTCGCCTTTCTTGTCCCAGGACTTCTCGCCCATGACGGTTTTCACCGGGTTGGCCTTCAGCCACTCGGCGGCTTTTTCGCCACTGTTGGACTTGGCGCCATTGAAACCGGCCGCCAGGGCCTGAATCGAAGCGTAGGCGTACAGGGTGTAGCCTTCAGGTTCAGTCCCGGCCTTGCGGAACTGCTCGACCACGGCCTTGCTTTCCGGCAGCAGGCGCGGGTCGGCGCCGAAAGTCATCAGCACGCCGTCGACGTATTGCGGGCCACCGGCGGTGGTCACCAGTTCGTCGGTAACGATGCCGTCGTCAGACATGAACTTCACGTCTTTCAGGCCTTCGGTGCGCAGTTGCTTGACCAGTGGGCCGGCTTCCGGATGCAGACCGCCGAAGTACACGACGTCGGCGCCAGCGGCGCGGATCTTGGTGACCAGGGCGCTGAAGTCTTTCTCGCCACGGGTCAGGCCTTCGTAAATCACCGGGGTCACGCCGCGCTTGATCAACTGAGCCTTGGTCGCATCGGCCAGACCTTGACCGTAGGTGTCCTTGTCGTGGATCACCGCGACTTTCTTGCCCTTGAGCACGTCGACGATGTAGTCGCCAGCGACAATGCCTTGCTGGTCGTCACGCCCGCACATACGGAACATCGCGCTCAGACCGCGCTCGGTCACCTGCGGGTTGGTGGAACCCGGGGTGATCGCGATAACGCCAGCTTCGTCGTAGATTTCCGAGGCTGGAATGGTGGAGGAAGAGCAGAAGTGACCGACCACGCCGGCAACTTTCTGGTTGACCAGGTCCTTGGCAACCGTCACCGCCTGCTTCGGTTCGCAGGCGTCATCGCCCTTGACCAGTACGATTTTCTCGCCGTTGACGCCGCCCGCCGCGTTGACCGCGTCCGCCGCTGCCTGTGCACCCTTCATGTACTGCTCGCCAAATGCCGCGTTGGCGCCAGTCATTGGACCCGCTACACCGATTTTCACATCAGCTTGAGCAAACGCAGAAACACCCAACGCAGTAGCCACTGCGAGGGCCAGAAAGCCTTTCTTGTAAAACGTCTGGGACATGAGGTGGTGCTCCAAGGTTTTTTTTAGTTGGCACTGCGACTTCACTTCACTGAATGCCCTGAGCAAGCGCCGTGCCATCGGTTTTTTATTCTTCAAAAAGTCGCTGCTTTCTTGTTATTTCGACTGTTTCGTTCCCATTTTCATTGGGCGTGCAACCGTCTAAACCGCGGAAGGTGAAACCTTTTTAAATCTGAGGCGCAACCCGCTTGCGCCATCATTGCAACCGCGGCACCAAACGACGTGCAACCAGCCTGTAACAGCTCGCGTCACCGAACTGCACACTGCTGGTGCGGGACTGCTACAACCCGCACCATTACAGGCTAGTCGCTGCATCGAAAAGCGCCGCTTCCGGCAACATATTTCAACACTCAGATGACGATGCGCAGGCACTGGCCCGCGTGATACAGCGAGAACCCGGCTTCGTACAGGCAACTGCGCAGGCCGACACCGGCCAGGGGCTGCATCGGTGCGAAGGGGATCGGCAGGGCTTGAGGATTTCCGTTACACAGGTAGTCGGCGAAGGCTTTGCCGACCACGGTGCCGGTGGTCACGCCACGGCCGTTGTAACCGGTGACGGCCACCAGTCCGGGTGCCGGCTCGAACAGCCGCATCAGATGATCGGGGGTGAAGGCGATACGCCCGGTCCAGGTGCATTCCCATTCCACCGGTTTCAGGTTGGGGAAGTAATGTTGCTGCACGCGGTCGGCCCAGGCTTTGAGGAACCATGTCGGTTTCTGATTGCCGTTGCCCAGGCTGCCGAGCAACAACCGGCCGTCCTTGTCGCGGCGAATGCTGCTCAGCACCTGCCGCGTGTCCCACGAGCCCTGCCCGCCGGGGAGGATGTCATGGGCCGCGTCTTCGGTCAGCGGCACCGAAGCGACCTGATAGTAGTAACCGGGGAAGAAATTGCGCTTGAGTTCGGTCCAGTCGCCTTCGGTGTAGGCGTTGGAGGCGATCACCACTTGCTCGGCGAGCACCGAACCGTGCTCGGTCTGCACCGACCATTGCTGGCCCACGCGCTCAAGACGGGTCACTGGCGAGTGATCGAACATCTGCCCGCCCAGGCCCTTCACCGCGTTGGCCAGGCCGGTGACATAGGCCATCGGGTTGAGCGTACCGGCGCGGCGATCAAGCAGTGCGGCGGCGATCTTCTGGGTGCCGGTGGCTTGCTCGCAGGCCTTGCCGGTGAGCAACTCGACCGGCGCCCCGCGGCGCTTCCATTGTTGCTCGCGACTGCGCAGATCCGCCTCGCCCTTGGCGTTGTGCGCCATGTGCAGGGTGCCTTCGCGGCGCAACTGGCAATCGATGTTGTATTTATCCACAAGGCTGAACACCAGCGCTGGCGCCGTCCCGAGCATGCGGTTGAGCTGGCTGCCGACCGCTTCGCCGAATCCGGCTTCGATCTCGTCCGGCGGGATCCACATGCCGGCGTTGACCAGCCCGACGTTGCGTCCGGAGCCGCCATGCCCGGCGCGATGCGCTTCGAGCACGCAGACGCTTTTGCCCTTCTCCAACAGATGCAGCGCCGCCGACAACCCGGTAAACCCGGCGCCGATCACGCAGACATCGACTTTGACCTCGCCCCGTAGCGCGGTGTTATCCGGGCGTTGCGGCGTGAGTTTTTCCCACAGACATTCTTCGCGTAACGGCATTGCCAGACTCCAACAGAAACCTGCCAAACACACTGCTGATCCTGTGGGATAAAGCCCTGTGGCGAGGGGATTTATCCCCGATCGGTTGCATAGCAACCGTAAAACCAGTGCATGCGGTGTATCTGAAACTCCGCGATTGCATGTTTTGGGGCCGCTGCGCAGCCCATCGGGGATAAATCCCCTCACCACAAAAGCCCGCTCCCACAGGGGATCTGCTTCATTCCAAACTCAGTCGAAGGTGATGCCCTGCGCCAGCGGCAGCTCCAGCGAGTAGTTCACGGTATTGGTCTGGCGGCGCATGTACGCGCGCCAGGCGTCGGAGCCCGACTCACGACCGCCACCGGTCTCCTTCTCGCCACCAAACGCGCCGCCGATTTCCGCGCCGCTCGGGCCGATGTTGACGTTGGCGATGCCACAGTCGCTGCCGACCGCCGACATGAATTGCTCGGCCTCGCGCACGTCGGTGGTGAAGATGCACGACGACAGGCCTTGCGGCACCGCATTGTTCAGGCGCAGCGCTTCCTGGAAGTCGCTGTAGCCGACCACGTAGAGGATCGGCGCAAAGGTTTCGCTGCAGACCACGTCGCTCTGCTCCGGCATTTCGACGATGGCCGGCGACACGTAGTAGGCGTTGGGGAACTGCTCTTCCAACTGACGCTTGCCGCCGAACACCCGGCCACCCTCGCTCAGCGCCTGCTCCAGCGCGTCCTGCATGTTTTCGAAGCTGTGTTTGTCGATCAGCGGGCCGACCAGATTGCCTTCCAGCGGATGGCCGATGCGCACTTTGGCGTACGCGGCTTTGAGGCGGGTGACGATTTCTTCCTTCACCGACTCATGAGCGATCAGGCGACGCAATGTGGTGCAACGCTGCCCGGCGGTGCCGACCGCACTGAACAGAATGGCGCGCACGGCCATGTCCAGATCGGCGCTCGGGCCGAGGATCATCGCGTTGTTGCCGCCCAGTTCGAGGATGCTGCGGGCGAAACGCGCGGCGACTTTCGGCGCCACTTCGCGGCCCATGCGGGTGCTGCCGGTGGCGCTGATCAGCGCCACACGCGGGTCATCCACCAGCGCTTCGCCGGCATCACGGCCACCGATGATCACCTGGCACAGGTGCGCCGGCGCATCGCTGAAATTCTTCACCACACGGTCGAACAGCGCCTGACAGGCCAGTGCGGTCAGCGGGGTTTTCTCCGACGGTTTCCACACCACCGGGTTGCCGCAGACCAGCGCCAGCGTGGTGTTCCACGCCCACACCGCGACCGGGAAGTTGAACGCACTGATCACACCGACCACGCCCAGCGGATGCCAGGTTTCACGCATGTGGTGGCCCGGACGTTCGGAAGCGATGGTCAAGCCGTACAACTGACGGGACAGACCGACGGCGAAATCGCAGATGTCGATCATCTCCTGCACTTCACCAAGGCCTTCCTGAGTAATCTTGCCCGCCTCCCACGACACCAGTTCGCCGAGATCAGCCTTGTACTCGCGCAGCACTTCGCCGAACTGACGCACCAGCTCGCCGCGGCGCGGCGCTGGCACCTTGCGCCATTGCTCGAAAGCATGATCTGCGCGACTGATGTGCTGCTCGACTTCGGCCGGGCCTTCCCAGTTCACGGCGGCGATGCGGCTGCCGTCGATGGGCGAATGCACCGGCACTTTGCCGTTCTGGTACAGGGCCGGGTTCACACCAAGACGATCAAGCAATGCGGCAACCATGGGTCACTCCTCAAGCGAAAAACTGAATGTGTGCGGACGCATTGTCGCGACCGGGCAGGCCTTTAGTTGTAGCGTCAGTACGGCGAGGCAACAAACGACCTTTACGCGAGATATCATTCCGTTTATTCATGCTGCGCATAGAAAGACAAGAAAAAGGGATCACCCATGCTGAACAAACGCCACTTGCCGTCGATCACCGCGTTGCAGTGCTTCGAAGCCGTGACCCGGCACCTGAGCTTCACCCGGGCCGCCGAAGAACTGAACCTGACCCAGAGCGCCGTCAGCAAACAGGTCGCGCAGCTTGAGGAATTGTTGCAGCACTTGTTGTTCCGCCGGGTGCGTCGGCGTTTGCAGATGACCCCGGCCGGAGATTTGTACCTGGTGGAAGTCCGAAAAATCCTCACCCAGGTGGAAATGTCCACGCATTACCTGCGTTCCTACGGCGGCGAGACCGAAGTCCTGCGCGTATCTACGCCTTCGACCTTCGGCGCACGCTGGCTGGTACCGCGCCTGAAAGGCTGGCGTCTGCGCCATCCGTCGATCCATCTCGATCTGTGCAACGAGCAGGAGGCCGACGATTTGCTGCAGGGGCGCAGCGATCTGGCGTTCTATTTCGGTCAGGGCTCACGCCCCGGCACCGAGTGCCTGAAGCTGTTCGGCGAAGAGCTGGTGCCGGTCTGCGCACCCGGCAGCCTGCCCGATACGCCCTTCACCGACCCGACGCAACTGACCGATCTGGTGCTGCTGCAAAACGCCTCGCGCCCACAGGCCTGGCACGACTGGTTCGACAGTCAGGGTTACCACACCGAACACAGTTACCACGGGCCGCGCTTCGAAACCTTTTACATGTGCATCCGCGCCGCTCAGGTCGGCTGCGGTGTGGCGCTGCTGCCACGGTTTCTGGTGGAAGAGGAATTGGCCGACGGCAAACTGGTCATTCCCTGGCAGCATGCAATGCCCAGTTCCGACGCCTACTACCTGGCCTACCCGGAACACGCGGCGGAAGTGCCGAAGGTGCGGGATTTTGTGAAGTGGATGCTGGAGCAGATTGATAGTCCGGACCTGACGCCGATATAGAGTTTTCAACAACCCTGTGGGAGCGGGCTTGCTCGCGAATGCGGTGGGCCAGTCAATTCAAATGTGACTGATGCACCGCATTCGCGAGCAAGCCCGCTCCCACAGGTGATCTCGGCGCTCTTAAAAAATGCTGGCAATCCCCACCGCTGATATGCGCCACTAGCGTCATTGATTGATCCCGCGCAACCGCGCGGTGCACCTGGAGACCCCGTTTATGAGCGAGAGTGTGTTTGCCGATCGCATCGTGCAGAACCTGCTCGACACCGACTTCTACAAACTGACGATGATGCAGGCGGTGCTGCACAACTACCCCAACGTCGAAGTCGAATGGGAGTTCCGTTGCCGTAACAGCGAGGATCTGCGGCCGTATCTGGCCGAGATTCGTTACCAGATCGAGCGCCTGGCCGAACTGAGCCTGAGCGCCGACCAGTTGAGTTTTCTCGAGCGCATCACTTTCCTGAAACCGGATTTCCTGCGCTTTCTCGGCCTGTTCCGCTTCAACCTGCGCTACCTGCACACCGGGATCGAGAACGGCGAGTTGTTCATCCGTCTGCGCGGCCCGTGGCTGCACGTGATTCTCTACGAAGTGCCGCTGCTGGCGATCGTCAGCGAAGTGCGCAACCGCTATCGCTACCGGGAAATCGAACTGGTGCAGGCGCGCGAACAGCTGTATCGCAAATTCGACTGGCTCAGCGCCAACGCCTCGGCCGACGAACTGGCGCAATTGCAGGTCGCCGACTTCGGCACCCGCCGGCGCTTCTCGTACCGCGTGCAGGAAGAAGTGGTCAACGTGCTCAAGCACGATTTCCCCGGGCGCTTTGTCGGCACCAGCAACGTGCACCTGTCCCGCGAGCTGGACATGAAACCGCTGGGCACCATGGCCCATGAATGGATCATGGCCCACCAGCAACTCGGCCCACGCCTGATCGACAGCCAGATCGCCGCCCTCGACTGCTGGGTGCGCGAATACCGTGGCCTGCTGGGGATTGCGCTCACCGATTGCATCACCACCGACGCCTTCCTCGGCGACTTTGACCTGTTCTTCGCCAAGCTCTTCGACGGTCTGCGCCACGATTCCGGGGATCCGGTGCAGTGGGGCGAAAAGTGCATCGCCCACTACCACAAGCTCGGCATCGACCCGATGAGCAAGACCCTGGTGTTCTCCGACAGCCTGACCCTGCCCAAGTCGCTGGAGATCTTCCGCGCGCTGCACGGGCGGATCAACGTCAGCTTTGGCATCGGCACCAACCTGACCTGTGACATTCCGGGTGTCGAACCGATGAGCATCGTGCTTAAAATGACCGCCTGCAACGGCCAGCCGGTGGCGAAGATCTCCGACGAGCCCGGCAAAACCCACTGCAAAGACCCGAATTTCGTCGCCTATTTGCGACATGTGTTCCAGGTTCCTGCCGATTCCAGTCTATCTAGCAAGGAGTGAATTCATGCAAGCCGTACAGCGTGAGATTGCTGAACAGCTCAAGGTGCAACCACCATTCGCCGGGCATCAGGCCCTCGAAGCGGAAGTCGCCCGGCGCATCACCTTTATCCAGGATTGCCTGGTCAATTCCGGCCTCAAGACCCTGGTGCTGGGCATCAGCGGCGGCGTTGACTCGCTGACCGCCGGCCTGCTGGCCCAGCGCGCCATGCGTGAGCTGCGCGAGCGCACCGGCGACGACGCCTACAAGTTCATTGCCGTGCGCCTGCCGTACGAAACCCAGTTCGATGAGCACGACGCCCAGGCGTCGGTGGACTTCATCGCCCCGGACGAACGCCACACCGTGAACATCGGCCCGGCGGTCAAATCGCTGGCCAGTGAAGTCGCGGCGTTCGAAGGCAAACATGCGGTGTCGGTGGATTTCGTGCTCGGCAACACCAAGGCGCGGATGCGCATGGTCGCCCAGTACACCATCGCCGGCGCGGCGCACGGTCTGGTGATCGGCACCGACCATGCGGCGGAAGCGGTGATGGGTTTCTTCACCAAGTTCGGTGACGGCGCCTGCGACCTGGCCCCGCTCAGCGGCCTGGTGAAAAACCAGGTCCGGGCGATTGCCCGCAGCTTCGGCGCACCGGAATCGCTGGTGGAAAAAGTGCCGACCGCGGATCTGGAAGACCTGTCGCCGGGCAAACCGGACGAAGCCTCCCACGGCGTGACCTACGCCGAGATCGACGCCTTCCTGCACGGCGAGCCGGTGCGTCAGGAAGCGTTCGACATCATCGTCAGCACCTACAACAAGACCCATCACAAGCGGGTCATGCCGTTCGCGCCTTGATCGGCGACTGAATGAAAAAGCCCGCTGAGGAGCGATCCTCAGCGGGCTTTTCTTTGGCCAGTTCACCTGTCGATGCTGATGGCCTCTTCGCGGGCAAGCCCGCTCCCACAGTGTCCCGGTTGTTCACAAAATGTGTGACCGACACAAACCCTGTGGGAGCGGGCTTGCTCGCGAAGAACGATAACGCGGTAAGCCTGCTTACTTCACAGCAATGGTGCCTTTCATCATCGAGATGTGGCCCGGGAAGGAGCAGAAGAAGCCGTAGTCAGTACCAGCGGTCAGCTTCGATACATCAATGGTCAGCGTGTCTTTCTCGCCGGCACCGATGATCTTGGTGTGAGCGATAACGCGCTCGTCGCCGTCTTTCAGGTAGTTCTTGTCGATGCCAGCGGCCAGGCCGTCGGTGGCAATCGGCTGCATATCAGCGGTTTTGCTGACCACCAGGTTATGGCCCATGACGTTCTTCGGCAGGCTGCCGGAGTGAGTCAGTTCGACGGTGAAGGTCTTGCAGCTCTTGTCGATCACGATCTCCTTGGTGTTGAAGGACATCTGGTCGGTGGAATCAACGGTGGTTTTGCACTCGGCAGCCATCAATTGGCTGCTGGCCAGCGCCAGCAGGGATACCGCAACAACTTTGGAAAACATGGTGAATCTCCAAGGCAGGGTTAACAAAAACACTAATGGTGGAAAGACTGCCTGAAATCTTCGCAAGTTCCTATGACTTGAGTCAAAAATTGTATACAACTTTCAGGCTATGACACTCATCGAAACAATCTACCGGCCAGAATCCACGGCCGGGCCTATGATCGGCGCATCTACTGAAACGGAGTGCCTATCATGTTCTTTAACGGTCTGTTGTGCAGTTTGCTCGCCGCCTACGCCTGTGGCGCCAGCGGTACCTTTGAATCGCCAGAACGCGAAGCTTAGTCCTTGGATCAAGGCGTGCCAGCCATTACCCTGTGACGGATTGACCCAGGAGGAAGGCATGTCTCTCAAATCCGTTTGTGTATTTTGCGGTGCCAACGCCGGCACTGATCCGGCTTACACCGAAGCCGCCCAAGCCCTTGGCCGGGCACTCGCCGAGCGCCAACTGACGCTGGTTTACGGTGGGGGTGCCGTGGGCCTGATGGGCCTGGTGGCGGACGCCGCACTGGCCGCCGGCGGCGAAGTGATCGGGATCATTCCGCAAAGCCTGATGGACAAGGAGATCGGTCACAAAAGCCTGACGCGTCTCGAAGTGGTCGATGGCATGCACGCGCGCAAGGCCCGCATGGCTGAACTGAGCGATGCGTTCATCGCGTTGCCCGGCGGCCTCGGCACGTTGGAAGAGCTGTTCGAAGTCTGGACCTGGGGCCAGCTCGGTTACCACGGCAAGCCGCTGGGGCTGCTTGAGGTGAACGGTTTTTACAGCAAACTCACTGCTTTTCTTGACCATATCGTCGGCGAAGGCTTCGTTCGCGCCCCACACCGTGACATGCTGCAAGTGAGCGAATCAGCACAAACGCTGCTCGACGCCCTGGATAACTGGAAGCCGACCGTCACGCCCAAGTGGGTCGACCAAAAACCCGGCTAACCGCCGGGCACCGATACAGGGCAGAATACGCGCCGCTCAACCTCACCTTCGACCCCAGAGGATCGCCCATGGCCAAACCCAATTACTCCTTCGCCAAACGTCAACGAGACCTGGAAAAGGAAAAGAAGAAAGAGGAAAAGCTTCAACGCAAGAAACAGCTGGCTGAAGAAGCGGCACAGAACCCTGACGGGGAAGTGGCGACTGACAACGATGATGATGTTGTTGATGCACCGAAAGACCAGGCGCCTGACGCCTGAGCTGATTGCTGATTCGCTCCCTGAGGGAGCGATCTGTGGCGAGGGGATTTATCCCCGATGGGTCGCGAAGCGGCCCCAAATTGTTTTGCGACTGCTTCGCAGCCGATCGGGGATAAATCCCCTCGCCACAAAAAGCTCCCCACACTCGATTGTCTTCATTCCAATGGCATCACCGTGACCCGCACTTCCGGATCATGCGAACCGCCCCCCAGAATCACCCCACGCAGCGGCGAGACATCGGAAAAATCCCGGCCCCACGCCAGGGTGATGTGCTCCAGCGCCGGCTGCACATTGTTGGTTGGATCGAAATCCACCCAGCCCAATACCGGACAGAACACCGAGACCCAGGCATGCGACGCGTCGGCGCCGATCAGCCGTGGCTGCCCCGGTGGCGGCTGGGTCAGCAAATAACCACTGATGTAACGCGCTGCCAGCCCCCGTGAACGCACGCAGGCAAGCATCAGGTGGGCGAAGTCCTGACACACGCCGCGTCGGCGCTCCAGCACCTCGACCAGCGGCGTCGCCACTTGCGTCGCCTCGGCGTCGAAGGTGAATTCGCTGAAAATCTTCTGCATCAACGCCTGAACGCCCAGCAACAAGGGCCTGCCCGGTGGAAAACAGCTTTCGGAAAACTCGACGAAACTGCGTTTCAAATGCACGTAGGGTGACTGAAAGCGATAGCGACAAGCCTCCAGCATTTCAGCAGACAACGGCAGGCTGCTGTAGGTCAGCGCGTTGCGCGTCTGCTCCCACGCCGGGGACAGATTGAAATCCGCCAGCGGCCGCGCCAGCACCTCAACCGTGAGCCGGGCGTTGACCTGCAATTCATCATGCGGCCGCTCAAAGGCCAGCCGGGTCAGTGGATTGCCGAACACATCCAATTCATCCCGCCGCGTGGTCGGCTCCGGGCTGATCAGCAATTGCTGCTCGGTGCAGCGCTGCCATGTGCACTCGCGCGGCCACAGGTGCGCCAATTGCTGTGCCAGGGAAACCGGGCTGTCGTAGTGGTAACAGGTGTCGTGAAAGATCTGGTAATGCGCGCTCATCAGACGGACACCGTGCGCTGGCTGACATCATCGACATGGGCAAAGTGGCGCAGCGCCAGCCGATCGGACACCTGACCGCTGGCCTCGGCAATCTCCTGCAGCAAATCCGCCAGACCATCGAGCGCGGCACGCACGCTGTTCTCCCCGAACAGCGGATTCTCCAGACAGCCCAGATCGAACCGCGCCAGACGCTCGACCAATTGCGGCAACCCCGCCTCGCGAGGCACGCCGAAATCATCATTCAGGCGCTTGAGTGTGCGGGTCACCAGTTTCAACTGGAACAGCACCGCGTGCGGGTTCTGCTCATCCAGCAGCAACAGGTCGAGCACCGGAATCAACTGCGCCACCGCCAGATACCGCGAACGGTAGGTGATGCTGCTGTTGCCCAGTTCCAGCAGCCATTCCAGCCCCGCCTGATCGAACGCCCCGGCGCCGCGCAGAAATGCGGCCAGACTGCGGCTGAGAAACTGCAACCGTTCGATCCGCCGGCCGATCATCAGAAAGCGCCAGCCTTCGTCGCGGGTCATGTCGTCGAGCGCGAAACCCGAGAGCGCCGCCAGCGACATCACCAGCCGGTTGAGGAAATCCAGCAACTCGCCGAAGTCCGGCTCCTCGGTGTCCAGTTCCAGCGCCTCGCGTTGCAACTCGACCAAGGCCTGCCAGTTCTCCCGCGAGAGCTTGCCGCGCACCTGCGAGGCCGCCCACTGCAGGCGCTGCAGGTTGGAGCGCAGACTGAACGACCAGTCCTCGCCGAGCAGCGCCGCCAGCAGCCGCTCCGGCAACTCACCCTCCTCCGGCAGCAACATCAGCCGCTCGCCCAGCTCCACGGCGGCCTGCAAGGCTTGCGGATCATCGCCATCGACATACCGCGCGAGCATGATCCGCAGCAGTCGCGCACTGTCGTCACAACGCTCGCAGTAACGACCGAACCAGAACAGGTTCTCCACCACCCGCGAGGGCAGGTAAGGGTCGCGGCGCACCAGATCGTGTACGCCGACGTTGCGCTGGGTTTTCCATTGTTCGCCACTCGGCGCATGCTCGCCCAGCACCCAAGTGTCCTTGCTCGCTCCGCCACGTTGCATCGACACCACCTCGGCATCGGCCTCGGCGGCGACCCGGGTCAGCCCACCGGGCAATACGCGATAGCCGCTACCACTGGCCACCGCGTACACGCGCATGCCGATCGCTCGCGGTTGCAGTTGGCCGTCTTCGGCCTGCCAGATCGGCGCCTGGGACAGCTGCGCCAGTTCCTGCGCAACATAGGCGTATGGCCGCGCCTGCATGCGCTCGGCGAGTGCCTGGCGCTGTTGTTCACTCAGATCGCGGCCGAATACCGGCGCGAAGCTTTGCGAGGGGAATGCCGGTTTGATCAGCAGCTCGGGAAGCTTTTCCAACGCCTGCGCCAGCACCGGCGCCTCGCCGCACCACCAGGTGGCGATGGACGGCAGCAGCAGTTCTTCGCCGAACAGGTACTGATTGATCTTCGGTAAAAATCCGAGCAACCCCGGCGACTCCAGCACGCCGCTGCCCAAGGCGTTGGCCACCAGCACCCGGCCCTGACGCACCGCTTCCAGCAGACCAGGCACACCAAGTGCCGAATCGGTGCGCAGCTCCAGCGGATCGCAGAAGTCATCGTCGAGCCGGCGCATGATCGCGTGCACCCGGCGCAGACCACTGAGGGTTTTCAGGTACACCGTGGCATCGCGCACGGTGAGGTCGCCGCCCTCCACCAACGGATAACCGAGCTGGCGTGCCAGATAAAGGTGTTCGAAGTAACTTTCGTTGAAGCGCCCGGGCGTCAGCAGAACCACCAGCGGCGCGTCGTCGGCACACGGCGCCTGACGCGCGAGGGTTTCCTGCAGGGTGCGGAAGAATCCGGCCAGGTGCTGCACTTTCAGGTCGCGGTACAACTCGGGAAAGGCCCGCGAAACGATGGTGCGGTTTTCCAGCGCATAACCCGCGCCCGACGGCGCCTGAGTACGATCTGCCGTGACCCACCAGCGTCCGTCCGGCGTGCGCGCCAGGTCCACGGCGTACAGATGCAGAAAGGCCCCTTCAGGCGGAGCAATGCCCTGACAGGGCCAGAGAAAATTGTTGTGGCCGAACACCAGCTCCGCCGGTAACAACCCTTCGCTGATCAGCCGCTGCGGCCCGTACAGATCAGCCAGTACCGCGTTGAGCAGGCGTGCTCGCTGGGCAATCCCCGCCGACAGGTGCTGCCACTCATCAGCAGCAATCACGTGCGGCAGCAGGTCCAGCTCCCACGGGCGGTCGGCGCCCTTGGGATCGGCATAGACGTTGTAGGTCACGCCGTTTTCCTGAATCTGCCGGGCCAGCAGCGCCTGCCGCTGCACCAGTTGCGCCGGGGTGCTGCGCTGCAATTGATCGAACAGCCGCCGCCAGTGCGGGCGCACTTCCCCGCTGTCATTCAGCAGTTCGTGATAAGTGCCCGCGGTCAGCGGGTAGCGGTCTAGCAGGTCAGGCATGGAAAGCTCGGCAGACAGCAGGGAACGGTCAGACTAACGCAGGCACATGACGTGCGGATATACGAAAAATCCGCATGTCGTGCAGGACTTAGAAGCGTCGCAAATCGAGTGTCATCGGCAGCTCGTCGGAGATTGTCAGGTTAGGTATCGGAAGTTTCCCCGGCGTGTGTCCGATGCGGAAAAACCGCGCCATGCGCCGGCTCTCGGCTTCGTTGGCATTGACCGGCAACGTCTCGTAATTACGCCCGCCCGGGTGTGCAACGTGATACTGGCAACCGCCCAGCGAACGCTGCATCCAGGTATCGAGCAAATCGAACACCAGCGGCGCGTGCACCGGAATGGTCGGTTGCAGACAATTGGCCGGTTGCCAGGCCCGAAAGCGCACACCCGCGACGAATTCACCGATGCGCCCGGTCGGTTGCAGCGGCACCGGGATGCCGTTGCAGGTCAGCAGATAACGCTGCGGCGGCAGACCGCTGAGTTTGATCTGCAAACGCTCCAGCGACGAATCGACATAACGCACCGTGCCGCCCGCCGTCCCTTCCTCGCCCAGCACATGCCAAGGCTCCAGCGCCTGACGCAGTTCCATCTCGATGCCACTGACCGCGTAATCGCCGACCTTGGGAAAACGGAACTGCAGATGCGCGGCGAACCACTCGGCGCGCAACGGATAACCGGCGTTGTTCAGTTCGACGATGACGTCGGCAAAATCCTGCTCGATAAAGTGCGGCAGCATAAAGCGGTCGTGCAGCTCGGTGCCCCAACGTGCGAGCTTCGGCGGCGCATACGGCTCGCGCCAGAAGCGTGCCACCAGTGCCCGCAACAGCAACTGCTGGGCCAGGCTCATGCGCGCGTGCGGCGGCATTTCGAAAGCGCGCAGCTCCAGCAGGCCGAGACGCCCGGTGGCGCCGTCCGGCGAATACAGTTTGTCGATGCAGAACTCGGCACGATGGGTGTTGCCGGTGACGTCGATCAGCAAATTGCGCAGCAGTCGATCCACCAGCCACGGCGCGCACGCTTCGCCCGGTTCTGGCATCTGCGCAAAGGCGATTTCCAGTTCGTACAAGGCGTCGTTGCGGGCTTCATCGACCCGTGGCGCCTGCGAGGTCGGGCCGATGAACAAGCCGGAAAACAGGTAGGACAGCGACGGATGGTTGTGCCAGTAGCTGATCAGGCTGCGCAGCAGGTCCGGGCGGCGCAGGAACGGTGAGTCCGCCGGGGTCGCGCCACCGAGGACGAAATGGTTGCCGCCGCCAGTACCGGTGTGGCGCCCGTCGATCATGAACTTCTCGGTGGTCAGTCGCGTCTGTCGCGCCTCTTCATAAAGAAACTCGGTGCGCTCGACCAGTTCGTCCCAGGTCGCGGAAGGCTGCACGTTGACCTCGATCACGCCCGGATCCGGGGTGATGCGGAAATTGCTCAGGCGCGGATCGCTCGGCGGCTCGTAACCTTCCAGCAATACCGGGCAATGCAGCTCTTCGGCGGTGGCTTCGATGGCCGCCACCAGCTCCAGATAGTCCTCGACCCGCTCCAGCGGCGGCATGAACAGATACAGACGCCCTTCGCGCGCCTCGGCGCAGATTGCGGTGCGGGTCAGCCAGTCGGCGGACTCGTCGATTTTCGGCGCACGTTCGGCGGCCGCGGCGGGTTCGGCATGGCTGTTGAGCTGCGCGCTGTCCAGCAGCTCGGGGAAGTCCTGATTCGGATCGCTGGGATGAATGAACGGGTACTCCGCCGCCTTAACCCACGGCTGCGAAGCGAGCGGCAAGCGGTAACCCAGCGGCGAATCCCCCGGCACCAGCCGGCAATGCTCGTCGCGCAGATACCAGCGCCCGCTCTGCCATTGATCACCCTTGGCGGTGCGCGCCAGCGGCAGCACCTGGCCGATCACTTTATCCAGGCCCTGAGCGAAAACTTTGCGCAGTCGCGCACGCTCCAGTGGCTCTTCCAGTCGCGAATCTTCAGCACTGACGTTGCTCGGCAATGCGCCCTCACGCCAGAGGTAATAGAAATGGTCTTCGTAGGCTGGAAACACGAAACGTGCGGGCAGTTTCAGGCGTTCGGCAACACTCGCCAGAAAACGCCCGGCCAGTTCGCCATTGGCGCCGTAGTCCTGCTGCTCATCGGCGATCAGCGCGTTGTTGTGCCAGATCGGCACGCCGTCGCGGCGCCAATAGCAGTTGAGCGACCAGCGCGGCAATGGCTCGCCGGGATACCACTTGCCCTGACCGAAATGCACCAGACCTTTCGGCGCATAGTGCTGGCGCATGCGCTGGAACAGTTCGGCGGAGAGTCGGCGCTTGTCCGGCCCCAACGCGGCGGTGTTCCACTCGGCGCCGTCCGGATCGTCGATGGAGACGAAGGTCGGCTCGCCGCCCATGGTCAGGCGCACATCGCCTTCCAGCAGATCGGCATCGATCTGTCGGCCCAGCGCCTGAATCGCCAGCCACTGCTCATCGGTGTAGGGTTTGGTGACCCGTGGCGCTTCCCAGATCCGCTCCACCGACATCTCGTGACTGAACTGGCATTCGCACGGCTCGACCAGGCCACTGATCGGCGCCGCCGAGGACGGATCGGGGCTGCAGGCCAGCGGGATATGCCCTTCACCGGCGAACAGCCCGGACGTGGCATCCAGACCGATCCAGCCAGCGCCGGGCAAGTACACCTCGCACCACGCGTGCAGGTCGGTGAAATCGACGTCAGTGCCGGACGGGCCGTCGAGGCTTTTCACGTCGGCAGTGAGTTGAATCAGGTAACCGGAAACAAACCGCGCGGCCAGCCCGAGGTTGCGCAGCAACTGCACCAGCAGCCACGCCGAGTCACGGCAGGAACCGGATGCATGTTCGAGGGTGTGTTCCGGGGTTTGCACGCCCGGTTCCATGCGGATCAGGTAGCGGATGTCTTCGCTGAGACGCTGGTTGAGCATCACCAGGAAATCCACGGCGGGCTGCGGCGTGCGGTCGATCCCGTCCAGATAGGCTTTGAAGGCAGGCGTCAGCGGCAGGGTTTCGAGGTACGGCGCCAGCTCCTTGCGCTCATCGGCCGCGTAAGTGAAGGGGATTTTCTCGGCGTAGGGTTCGAGGAAGAAGTCGAACGGGTTGAACACCGCCATCTCGGCCAGCAGGTCGACTTCGATGCGCAACTCGTCGGTTTTCTCGGGGAACACCAGACGCGCGAGGTAGTTGCCCTGCGGGTCTTGCTGCCAGTTGATGAAATGCTGCTCGGGCGAGACCTTCAGCGCATACGAGAGGATCCGCGTGCGGCTGTGGGCGGCCGGGCGCAGGCGAACGATCTGCGGGCCGAGTTCGACAGCGCGGTCGTAGCGGTAATGCGTGACGTGATGCAATGCGACATGAATCGACACGGCGTGCCTCCTGCGAGCCTAAGCGTATTCGAAAGCGCGCAAGACTTATGCCATGCAGAGGCTTGGGCGCTTTCCCGGAATGCTCAGGGCAGTACAGCACCAAAATCGGGCGATGCGGGGAAATGGATTGAGGAAGTTGCGCCTAAATGTGGCGGCAGTGGTAGATGCGGCGCCTGAGATGATGCCTTCGCGAGCAAGCCCGCTCCCACAGGAGACCGCATTCCAACTGTGGGAGCGAGCTTGCTCGCGAAGGGGCCAGTCGATTCAGCGCACTTCCTGAGCCCTGAAATGCAAAACGCCAACCCGAAGGTTGGCGTTCTGTTGAAACAAAAAGCGACTTAGCGCGGAACGACTGGCTTGCGCGCCGGCTTCGGCCCCTTGCCCTTGGCCGCTTCCTTGCGTTCCTTGGCCGCCTGCTGGTTGCGGGCGAACGCCGCAGCCTTGGCTTGTTCACGCTTGTCCCAAGGATTGCCACCGTCGCTGGCACGCGGCGGCAGGCCGTTGTGCTGGGTGAGAATCTTGGTGGTCTTCTCTTTCGCGACCTTGTGGCTGCCGGCCGGCGTCGAGTTCTTGCGACGGGCGCTCTGGTAGCTGTCGGTAGCCGGTTGATGCAGCGGAATCAACTGATCCTTGCCCGGACCGATCAGATCACCACGGCCCATGCGGATCAGCGCTTCACGCAGCATCGGCCAGCCTTTCGGGTCGTGATAACGCAAGAACGCCTTGTGCAGACGACGCTGCTCTTCGCTCTTGACGATGGTCACACCGTCGCTCTTGTAGGTGACCTTGCGCAGCGGATTCTTGCCCGAGTGGTACATCGCGGTGGCGGTGGCCATCGGCGACGGGTAGAACGCCTGCACCTGGTCGGCACGGAAGCCGTTGCCCTTGAGCCACAGCGCCAGGTTCATCATGTCTTCGTCGGTAGTGCCCGGGTGCGCGGCGATGAAGTACGGGATCAGGTACTGCTCTTTGCCTGCTTCCTTGGTGTACTTCTCGAACATGCGCTTGAACTTGTCATAGCTGCCAATGCCCGGTTTCATCATCTGGTTGAGCGGACCTTCCTCGGTGTGTTCCGGGGCGATCTTCAGGTAGCCACCGACGTGGTGGGTCACCAGCTCTTTGACGTACTCCGGCGACTCGACCGCGAGGTCGTAACGCAGGCCGGAGGCGATCAGGATCTTCTTCACACCCGGCAAGGCACGGGCACTGCGGTACAGCTGAATCAGCGACGAGTGGTCGGTGTTCAGGTTCGGGCAGATGCCCGGGAACACGCAGGACGGCTTGCGGCACGCGGACTCGATTTCCGGGCTCTTGCAGGCGATGCGGTACATGTTCGCGGTCGGGCCGCCGAGGTCGGAGATGACGCCGGTGAAGCCCGGGACCTTGTCGCGGATCTCTTCGATTTCGCGAATGATCGACTCTTCGGAACGGTTCTGGATGATCCGGCCTTCGTGCTCGGTGATCGAGCAGAAGGTGCAACCGCCGAAGCAGCCGCGCATGATGTTCACCGAGAAACGGATCATGTCGTAGGCCGGGATCTTCTCCTTGCCGTACGCCGGGTGCGGAACCCGGGCGTAAGGCATGCCGAACACGTAGTCCATTTCTTCAGTGGTCATCGGAATCGGTGGCGGGTTAAACCAGACGTCGACCTCGCCATGCTTCTGCACCAGCGCGCGGGCGTTACCCGGGTTGGTTTCCAGGTGCAGCACGCGGTTGGCGTGGGCGTACAGGACCGGGTCGTTACGCACCTTTTCCATCGACGGCAGGCGGATCACGGTCTTGTCGCGGGTCATGCGCGGGCTGGCCAGAATCTGTACGACCTTGGCTTCTTCGGGATCATCCACCGGCCCCTTCTCTTGCTCGATGGCGCAAGCCTGGGTGTCCTGGGTGTTGACGTACGGGTTGATGATCTTGTCGACCTTGCCCGGACGGTCGATGCGCGTGGAATCGACTTCGTACCAGCCCTGCGGCGTGTCACGACGGATGAATGCGGTGCCGCGCACGTCGGTGATGTCTTCGATCTTGTGCCCGTAGGACAGACGCTGGGCCACTTCGACGATGGCGCGCTCGGCGTTGCCGTACAGCAGAATGTCGGCGCTGGCGTCGATCAGGATCGAGTTGCGCACGCGGTCCTGCCAGTAGTCGTAGTGGGCGATGCGGCGCAGCGAAGCTTCGATGCCGCCGAGGACGATCGGCACATGCTTGTAGGCTTCCTTGCAGCGCTGGCTGTAGACCAGACTCGCGCGATCCGGACGTTTGCCCGCCATGCCACCCGGGGTGTAGGCGTCGTCGGAACGGATTTTCTTGTCCGCGGTGTAGCGGTTGATCATCGAGTCCATGTTGCCGGCCGCGACGCCGAAGAACAGGTTCGGCTCGCCGAGCTTCATGAAGTCGTCTTTGGACTGCCAGTTCGGCTGGGCAATGATCCCGACGCGGAAGCCCTGGGACTCCAGCAGCCGGCCGATGATCGCCATGCCGAACGACGGGTGATCGACGTAGGCATCACCGGTGACGATGATGATGTCGCAGGAATCCCAGCCGAGCTGATCCATCTCCTCCCTGCTCATCGGCAGGAATGGCGCTGGCCCGAAACATTCGGCCCAGTACTTTGGATAGTCAAATAACGGCTTGGCTGCTTGCATGTCGATAACCGGTGTTGGCTTTCATTGAATTTCGCGGGCGCGGAATATAGCACAAATTTTGACCAATTCCGACGGCTGTGGTCGGAAATTGTGCTTTACCTGTGGCGAGGGAGCTTGCTCCCGATCGGCTGCGCAGCAGTCGAATTCTGGGGGCTGCTGCGCAACCCGGCGGGAGCAAGCTCCCTCGCCACAAGTGCTCGACGTTACTCGTCATCGTCGAAGTTGTAACTGCCCGGCGCCAGATTTTCGAAGCGGGTGTACTTACCGATAAAGGCCAGGCGGATAAAGCCGATCGGGCCGTTCCGCTGCTTGCCGATGATGATTTCGGCGATGCCCTTGTGCTCGGTTTCCGGGTGATACACCTCGTCCCGGTACACGAACATGATGACGTCGGCGTCCTGCTCGATCGCTCCGGATTCCCGCAAGTCGGAGTTCACCGGACGCTTGTTGGGACGTTGTTCCAGGGAGCGGTTGAGCTGCGACAGCGCCACCACCGGGCAGTTGAATTCCTTGGCCAGGGCTTTGAGGGATCGCGAGATCTCGGAAATCTCGTTGGTCCGGTTGTCACCGCTGGATCCGGGAATCTGCATCAGCTGCAGGTAGTCGATCATGATCAGGCCGATGTCGCCGTGCTCACGCACCAGACGTCGGGTTCGCGCACGCATTTCCGACGGGCTGATGCCGGCGGTGTCATCGATGAACAGCTTGCGGTCGTTGAGCAGATTGACCGCCGAGGTCAGGCGCGGCCAGTCGTCGTCTTCGAGTTGGCCGGAACGCACCTTGGTCTGGTCGATCCGGCCCAGGGACGAGAGCATACGCATGATCAGCGATTCGCCTGGCATCTCGAGGGAGTACACCAGCACCGCCTTGTCGCTGCGCAGTACGGCGTTTTCCACCAGGTTCATGGCGAAGGTGGTTTTACCCATCGACGGACGGCCGGCGACGATGATCAGGTCGGACGGCTGCAGACCGCTGGTCTTCTCGTCGAGGTCGGTATAGCCGGTGGACAGGCCGGTGATCGCGTCGGCGGTGTTGAACAGGGTGTCGATGCGGTCGATGGCTTTGGTCAACAGTTCGTTGACCCCCACCGGGCCGCCGGTCTTCGGCCGCGCCTCGGCGATCTGGAAGATCTGCCGTTCGGCTTCGTCGAGGATCTCTTCGGCAGTACGGCCTTCAGGGTTGAAGGCGGCGTCGGCAATTTCGGTGCTGATACCGATCAGTTGGCGCAACGTCGCGCGCTGGCGAACGATCTGCGCATAGGCCTTGATGTTGGCGACGGACGGCGTGTTTTTCGCCAGCTCGCCGAGGTAACCGAGGCCGCCGACCTGGGACGTCTGACCTTCCTTGTCCAGTTGCTCGGCAAGGGTCACGACGTCGATCGGCATGTTCTGATCGGCCAGTTTGGCGATCGCACGGAAGATCAGACGGTGGTCATGTCGGTAGAAATCGCCGTCGGAGACTTGATCGAGCACGCGTTCCCAGGCGTTGTTGTCCAGCATCAGACCACCGAGTACGGCCTGTTCGGCCTCGATGGAATGCGGCGGCACTTTCAGCGCGGCGGTTTGCAGATCGTATTGCTCGGGAGCGGTGATTTCGTTCATGGCCACTTGGAGTCAGGTTTGAAAACGGGATTACCAGAAAGACAAAGGGCACGACCTGTAAACAGGATCGTGCCCGATGTTACCGGCAAGCACCCGAGGGTGCCAGCCGACAAGTATTGCTTAAGCTGCTACCACGACAACGCGTACGGTGGCTTCAACTTCGGCGTGCAGGTGCACAGCCACGTCGAATTCACCCACGTTGCGGATGGTGCCGTTCGGCAGACGAACTTCGCTCTTCTGCACTTCAACGCCGGAAGCGGTCAGTGCGTCAGCGATGTCGTGAGTACCGATCGAACCGAACAGCTTGCCTTCGTCGCCAGCGGTGGCAGTGATGGTCACTTCCAGCTCGGCCAGTTGGGCAGCACGGCTTTCAGCCGATGCTTTACGGTCTGCGGCAGCTTTTTCCAGCTCAGCACGACGCTCTTCGAACGCAGCCAGGTTGGCAGCGGTCGCAGCGGTAGCTTTGCCGAAAGGCAGCAGGTAGTTACGGCCGTAACCGGCCTTAACGTTTACTTTGTCGCCCAGGTTGCCCAGGTTGGCGATTTTTTCCAGAAGGATCAGTTGCATGTGGAAATCCTCTTAACTTTTAACCTTCACCGTTCGCGTTATCGGTGTCTTTCGACACGTGACGACCGCGAAAATCAATCAGGCTGTCGACAATGGCCAGAACCACGAGCAACGGATAGAGCAGCTGCATGAACAACAGCAGCGTGACGTACAACCCCACCAGCCAGAAACCGGCCAGTCGCTTCTGCCCGACCAGCCCGTGAATCAGGGCGAGTCCGGCGAACACCAGCGGTACACTGCACAACGGCGTCAACATGGCCATCTGTGCACCGAGATTCGGGCCCAGAAGCATCAACGCCAGCAGCAACATCGCCGGCCCCAGCGGGATCCGGATGGCGCGAAACTCGCGACCAAAACCACCCGGGTTGTACAACAACGCCTGCCAATGACGCCCGACAATCAGGCTCAGCACGCTGACGATCTGCAACAGAGCCGCAATCAGTCCGGTCAGGACTGGTGCAATCAGGGACGCGAAGCGCGCTTGCTCATCGACCGACAATTGCTTGTAGGTTTCACCAAGAAGCGCCGGCATGACCTTTATCAAGGCCTGCGCGAGCATCTCGATCTGGGCCGCAAACGCTGCCCCGAGCACCACTGAAAACACCACTCCAATCACTACGCTGACCAGCAGCGTGCGGACCCAGGATTCGCTTGCGCGCAACACCAACGCAAGCCCCGAAGACCCCAGCAGCACCAGAAGTGCCCGTGGATCATCGGCATACAGCCACCAGATCAATGCCGGCAGCAGCCCCAGGGACAGAACGCCAATGGCGTCCGTCAGTCCGCGCCGCAGAAGCACCAGGCTCCCGGCGGCAGCACCCAACCAATACAACAACGGCAATGTTGCACACCCGGCCACTACGAGAGTGGCCTGCATGCGGCCGCGCATGATGAACTCAGCTATGGCACGCATGCATTCAATCCTTTGCTACTTGTCGACTGCCCGGTCTCAGCGGCCGTGGCTGTCGGTGTAGGCCAGCAGGGCCAGGAAGCGGGCGCGCTTGATAGCGGTGGCCAGCTGACGCTGATAACGAGCTTTGGTACCGGTGATGCGGCTTGGAACGATTTTGCCGGTCTCGGATACGTAGGCTTTCAGAGTGTTGAGATCTTTGTAATCGATCTCTTTCACGTCTTCAGCGGTGAAGCGGCAGAATTTACGACGACGGAAGAAACGTGCCATTTGATAGGCTCCTTAAAAGGTCCGTGGATTACTCGTCAGCGTTATCGCTGTTGTCGCTGTCATCACCCTCAACGCCATCAGCGTCGGAGTGCTCAGGACGGTCGCGACGCTCACGGCGCTCACTGCGGTTTTCTTCAGCCTTGAGCATCTCGGACTGGCCGGTAACGGCTTCGTCGCGACGGATGACCAGGTTACGGATCACTGCATCGTTGTAGCGGAAGTTGTCTTCCAGCTCGGCCAGGGCCTTGCCAGTGCACTCAACGTTCAGCATCACGTAGTGAGCCTTGTGAACATTGTTGATTGCGTAGGCCAGTTGACGACGGCCCCAGTCTTCCAGACGGTGGATTTTGCCGCCGTCTTCTTCGATCAGCTTGGTGTAACGCTCAACCATGCCGCCGACTTGCTCGCTCTGGTCAGGGTGGACCAGAAAGATGATTTCGTAATGACGCATGAATGCTCCTTACGGGTTGTAGCCTGCCGCTCAAAAACGGTCAGACAAGGAGTGAATGACACTTATGGACTTGCTGGCGCGGGGCACATGCGTGCCTGCCGTCACAGCAAGGGGCGCAATTGTAGAGAAGGGACTGCAGAGGTGCAAGGCAATTGGTGATTATTTGAACAATCACCATTTCTTTGCCTTCGCACAAAACACTGTGGGAGCGGGCTTGCTCGCGAATGCGTTTCATCAGGCAACATTATTGTTGTCTGAAACACCGCTTTCGCGAGCAAGCCCCCTCCCACAGTTTGTTTGCGTACAGCCTTATTTCTTGGCTGCAGCCTTGGCCTTGGCACCGCGTTGACGCTGCGCTTCGAACAGGCACACGCCGGTTGCCACGGACACGTTGAGGCTGCTGACGCTACCGGCCATCGGCAGGTTCACCAGATAGTCGCAGTGCTCGCGGGTCAGGCGACGCATGCCTTTGCCTTCGGCGCCCATGATCAGGATGGTCGGACCGGTCAGGTCCTGGTCATAAATGCTGACCTCGGCCTCACCCGCCGTGCCGACCACCCACAGACCACGTTGCTGGAGCTTTTCCAGAGTGCGCGCGAGGTTGGTCACCGCCACTAGCGGAATCACTTCCGCCGCGCCGCAGGCCACTTTACGCACCACCGGCGTCAGGGTTGCCGACTTGTCCTTGGGCACGATCACCGCCAGCGCGCCGGCAGCATCCGCCGAACGCAGGCAGGCGCCGAGGTTGTGTGGGTCGGTCACGCCGTCGAGCACCAGCAACAGCGGTGCGCCTTCGGTGCGGTCGAGCAGCTCATCGAGCATCGCCTCGCCCCAGACCTGACTCGGACTGACGTCCGCCACCACGCCCTGGTGCACGCCTTCAACCCAGGCGTCCATTTCGCGGCGCTCGGCCTGACCGATCTGCACACGATTTTCGTTGGCCAGTTCGATCAGGGTCTGCACGCGCGGATCGTTGCGGCTTTCGGCCAGCCAGATCTGCTTGACGCGTTTCGGGTGGTGACGCAGCAACGCTTCTACCGCGTGAACGCCGTAGATTTTTTCCAACTGACTCATGACTTCGCCTTCGGTTTACGCGACCCGCCACTTTTGGCTGGAGCCGAACCCGCTTTCGGCGGGCCTTTACGGTGTTTGCTCGGTTTGGCTGGCTTGCCGCCGGCAGCCTTGTCAGGCGCCGACCGTCCGGTCTTTCCCCCAGACGCCGCTTTACCACCGCTTTTGGCGTCGGCCAGCAAGGCCTTCTTCATTTCACGGCTTTTGCGCAGCTCGGCGTTTTTCGCCACGGCATCGCTCGGGCGATAGGCCTCGGCAGCCTTTTCCTTGGCTGGACGACGGCTGGCGGTTTTCGCCGGCGCCTTCTCTTCCGCAGCCTTGGTCGCTGCCGGAGCAGTTGTTTCGCTACCGCGCTTCTTGCGACCAATCGGCGCGCTGATGGTTTTTTCGGCCATCTCGAAGTCGATCTTGCGCTCGTCGAGGTCGACGCGCATCACGCGCACTTCAACGGTATCGCCAAGACGGAAGCTGCGACCGGTGCGCTCGCCCGCCAGGCGATGATGCACAGGATCGAAGTGGTAGTAATCGCCCGGCAGCGCGGTGACGTGCACCAGGCCTTCGACGTAGATATCGGTCAGCTCGACGAACAGGCCAAAACCGGTCACCGCAGTGATCACGCCCGGGAACGACTCACCGACGCGATCCTTCATGAACTCGCACTTGAGCCAGTTCACCACGTCGCGGGTGGCTTCGTCGGCACGGCGCTCGCTCATCGAGCACTGCTCGCCGAGTTGTTCCAGCGCCGCTTCGTCATACGGATAGATGCGCGCCTTCGGAATGGTCATCGCCCCGGCACGACGAACGTGCGGAGTGTCCTGTTTCGAATGGATCACGCTGCGGATGGCGCGGTGCGTGAGCAGGTCCGGGTAACGACGGATCGGTGAAGTGAAGTGGGTATAGGCTTCGTAATTCAGGCCGAAGTGACCTTCGTTCTGGGCGCTGTACACCGCCTGACTCAGGGAGCGCAGCATCACGGTCTGAATCAGATGGAAATCCGGACGGTCCTTGATGCTGGCCAACAGGGCCTGATAGTCCTTCGGCGACGGGCCATCCTTGCCTTTGTGCAGAGACAGGCCGAGTTCGCCGAGGAACGCGCGCAGTTTTTCCAGACGCTCCGGTGGCGGGCCGTCGTGGACGCGGTACAGCGCAGGGATTTCGTGTTTCTTGAGGAATTCGGCGGTGGCCACGTTGGCCGCCAGCATGCATTCCTCGATCAGCTTGTGCGCATCGTTACGGGTGGTCGGACGGATTTCGGCAATCTTGCGCTCGGAACCGAAGATGATTCGGGTTTCCTGCGTTTCGAAATCGATCGCGCCACGCACGTGACGGGCAGCCAGCAACACTTTGTACAGCGCATAGAGCTGCTTGAGGTGCGGCACCACGTCGGTGTATTCGCCGCGAAGCTTGCGCGCTTCGGTGGCTTTCGGAGTTTCCAGCATCGCGCTGACCTTGTTGTAGGTCAGGCGGGCGTGGGAGTGAATTACCGCTTCATAGAAGCAGTAGTCGGTCATTTCGCCGGACTTGGAGATGGTCATCTCGCAAACCATGGCCAGACGATCGACGTGCGGGTTCAGCGAGCACAGGCCGTTGGACAGCTGCTCAGGCAGCATCGGCACCACGCGCTCGGGGAAATACACCGAGTTGCCGCGCACCTGGGCTTCGTTGTCCAGCGCCGAACCGATCTTCACGTAGCTGGAAACGTCGGCAATCGCCACGTACAACTTCCAGCCGCCGGAGAACAGGCGCAGCTTGCCGGGCTTGGCTTCGCAGTAGACCGCGTCGTCGAAGTCGCGGGCATCTTCGCCGTCGATGGTGACGAACGGCAGATGGCGCAGGTCGACACGCTTCTCTTTGTCTTTTTCTTCGACTTCCGGCTTGAGCTTGGCGGCTTCTTTCAGCACCGCTTCAGGCCAGACATGCGGAATGTCGTAGGTACGCAGCGCGACATCGATTTCCATGCCCGGCGCCATGTAGTTGCCGACCACTTCGACCACATCGCCTTGCGGCTGGAAGCGCGGCGTCGGCCAGTGGGTGATCTTCACCTCGACGAACTGACCGATCTGCGCGTTGGCGTTGCGGCCCGGGGTGACCAGCACTTCCTGCTGGATCTTCGGGTTGTCGGCAACGACGAAACCGATACCGCCCTCTTCGAAGTAGCGACCGACG
This sequence comes from Pseudomonas sp. RSB 5.4, assembly GCF_037126175.1. NCBI lineage: Bacteria > Pseudomonadati > Pseudomonadota > Gammaproteobacteria > Pseudomonadales > Pseudomonadaceae > Pseudomonas > Pseudomonas sp. RSB 5.4. Next base: position 5,199,281 of record NZ_CP146986.1, on the reverse strand, counting down.
ATCGTTTCGTGGGCACGGGACACCACCTCGACGATCACGCCTTCACGGCGCCCGCGACGATCAAGACCGGAAACACGGGCCAGCGCGCGATCACCATCGAACACCAGACGCATCTGCGCCGGGCTCATGAACAGGTCATCGCTACCGTCGTCCGGCACCAGGAAACCGAAACCGTCACGGTGACCGCTGATGCGGCCGAGGATCAGGTCGAGCTTATCCACTGGCGCATAGGTGCCACGGCGGGTGTAGATCAATTGAGCGTCGCGCTCCATGGCGCGCAGACGGCGGCGCAGGGCTTCGATCTGGTCTTCGGTGGTCAGACCAAACTCTTCGACCAGTTGCTCACGGGCAGCAGGCGAACCTCGATCAGCAAGGTGCTGAAGGATCAGTTCGCGGCTGGGAATAGGGTTTTCATATTTTTCCGCTTCACGAGCGGCCTCGGGATCGAGGGACTGCCAATCGGCCATTAGAGAGTTTTCACCTTGTCTATATGCGGGTTAGTTTGGCATAGGCGCCATCAAACGGGAAATTTCCGACTCTATAAGGCCCTTCTATAGGCTTGTATCGACGCCTGAAAGCCCTTTTGAACACCGCCGGTAAAAAAATTCATTTTTTTTGCTGACAGGGGTTTACAGTTAAAAAGGCTCTCCGTATAGTGCGCGCCATCGACGACGTACACACGTTGACGAGATGCCCAGGTGGTGAAATTGGTAGACACGCCAGCTTCAGGTGCTGGTGACCTTACGGTCGTGGAAGTTCGAGTCTTCTCCTGGGCACCAATTTCGAGTTTGAGACTAGATCAGTTTCAAGGCTCACACAAAAACCCGCGAAAGCGGGTTTTTTGCATTCTAAGCAACCGATTTGTTAAAACCGATTAACTAAAATTAAATCAGGGGTTTACAGATCAAAAAGCGCTCCGTATAGTGCGCCACATCAACAGCGGCAACGCTCGCGATGAATGCCCAGATGGTGAAATTGGTAGACACGCCAGCTTCAGGTGCTGGTGACCTTACGGTCGTGGAAGTTCGAGTCTTCTTCTGGGCACCAATTCAAACTCAAGGTCACGATCTTGAGTTTCCCAAAAACCCGCGAAAGCGGGTTTTTGCCTTTCTGGCGTTTGAAAACCTGCAGCTCCCTCGCCACACATGATCACCAGATCATGCTCTAGCAAACCTCTGCCCTCCCCGCAAGGCGCACTTGAGAAACAATATCGTTTATCATTGTTGCAAGTTTTTGCAATGCGACAGTGAGGAACCCTGCGAATGATGTTTCGAAATACCCTGCGCCGCGGCTTGACCTTCACCCTGCTCGGCCTGGCACTCGCCACTCCCCTCACCCAGGCAGCCGATGCAGTTTCCCTGACGCTCTACAACGGTCAACACAAGGAAGTCGGCGATGCGATCGCCAAGGCCTTCGAGGCCAAGACCGGTATCCACGTCAATGTACGCAAGGGCAGCAGCAACCAGCTCGCCAGCCAGGTCATCGAAGAAGGCGACCGCTCCCCCGCCGACGTGATCTACACCGAAGAATCCCCGCCACTGAACAACCTCGGCGAGCAAGGTCTGCTGGCCAAGACCGACGACGCCACGCTGGCCGTGCTGCCCAAGCAATACGTCGCCGGCAACGGCACCTGGATCGGCGTCACCGCCCGGGTTCGTGTAGTCGCCTACAACCCGAAACTGGTCGATGAAAAAGACCTGCCGAAGTCGGTGATGGAATTCTCCGATCCGAAGTGGCAAGGCAAAGTCGGCTTCGTCCCGACCAGCGGTGCATTTCAGGAACAGGCCGTGGCGATCATCAAGATGCACGGTCGCGACGCCGCCGAAGAATGGCTGACCGGCCTGCGCGCTTTCGGCAAGACTTACAGCAACAACATGGTCGCCCTCAAAGCCGTGGAAAACGGCGAAGTCGCCACCGTGCTGGTGAACAACTATTACTGGTTCGCCCTGCAACGCGAGAAAGGCAAGCTCGACTCGAAACTGCATTACTTCACCGGCGGCGACGTCGGCGGGCTGATCACTGTATCCAGCGCTGCCGTGCTGAAATCCAGCAAGCATCCAAAAGAAGCCCAACAATTCCTCGCCTACATGGCCAGTGAGGAAGGCCAGCGCGTGATCACTCAGACCACCGCCGAATACCCGATGCACAAAGGCATGGAATCGGATCGCGGCCTCAAGCCGTTCAGCGAGCTGCAAGCGCCAAACGTGACCCCGGCCGACCTGGGCAACGCCGAAGAAGCGCTGGAGCTGGAACGTGAAGTTGGCCTGAACTGATGGCCGCATCGTTATCCGCCCCCGCCGCGCGCGGGGGTTACGTGCCACAACGCAAGCGGCCGTCGATCTGGCTGGTGCTGCCGGTGTTATTGCTGGTGGTCATGAGCCTGTTGCCTCTGGCCTATGTCGGCCTGAAAGCCTGGCAGGCCGGTTGGGCCGAAGCGCTGCACCTGTTGTGGCGCCCTTACGTATTCGGTCTGCTGCGCAACACCCTGGCGTTAATGGTCGGCGTAACGCTGACTTGCGGCGTGATCGGCCTGTCACTGGCGTGGCTGCTGGAGCGCAGCAATCTACCGGGACGACGCTTGTGGGGGGTGATTCTGTGCCTGCCGTTTGCGGTGCCGGCGTTTGTCAGCAGCTTCACCTGGGTGTCGTTGAGCGCGCAGTTCGAAGGTCTTGGCGGGGCGATTCTAGTGATGAGCCTGTCGAAGTATCCGCTGATCTTTCTGCCGGTCGCGGCAACCCTGCGCAACCTCGATCCGTCCCTCGAAGAGTCGGCTCGCACTTTGGGGCAGAATCGCTGGGGCGTGTTCTTCCGCGTCACCCTGCCGCTGCTCTGGCCGTCGCTGCTGGCCGGCTCGCTGCTGATTGCCCTGCACATGCTGGTCGAATTCGGCGCGCTGTCGATCATCGGCCTGCAAACCTTCACCACGGCGATCTATCAGCAATTCGAACTGGAATTCAGCAACGCCAACGCCGCGATGCTTTCGGCGGTGTTGCTCGCGCTGTGCCTGATGCTGTTGTGGCTGGAGCTGCGGGTGCGCGGCAAGGGTCGGCATGTGCGTACAGGCCAAGGCGCGGCGCGTCAGGCCGAACAAGTGCGTCTCGGGCCATGGGCCGTTGTCGGTCAGCTGTATTGTCTGCTGCTGGCGATCGTCGGCAGCGGGATTCCGCTGGGCATGCTCGCGTACTGGCTGGCGGTTGGCTCATCGGCGGCCTTCCCGGTCGCAGCGATCACCGAGGCTCTGCTGTCTTCGCTGGCCTTGTCGCTCGGTGGCGCAGCTTTGTGCTTGCTGCTGGCAGTGCCGGTGGGGCTGCTGGTGGTGCGTTACAAGGGTCGACTGGCGATCTGGGCCGAGCGCTTGCCGTATCTGCTCCACGCCTTGCCAGGCCTGGTGATTGCGCTGACGCTGGTGTATTTCGCCCTGCACTACGTGCCGGCGCTGTACCAGACCTCGGCATTGCTGCTGATCGCCTATGCGCTGCTGTTTCTGCCATTGGCACAGGCGCCGATTCGCACGGCACTGAACAAGGCTGCGCCGCAGCTGGAAGAAGCGGCACGCACGCTGGGTGCTTCGTCGTTCACCGCGTTTTGCCGGGTGACCCTGCCGATCATCTTCCCGGCACTGGGCGCGGCGTTTGCGCTGGTGTTTCTGGATGCGATGAAGGAATTGACGGCGACGCTGCTACTGAGTCCGACCGGGCTTAATACGCTGGCGACGGAAGTGTGGGCGCATACCGCGAATGTCGAGTTTGCGGCGGCAGCGCCTTATGCGGCGTTGTTGATAGTGGTGTCCGGGTTGCCGGTGTATCTGCTGACGACGCGGATGTATCTGAGCCGCTGAAATCGTCTTCGCGAGCAAGCCCGCTCCCACAGTTTGACCGAGTCCCTACCTGGGAATGCGATCGAATGTGGGAGCGGGCTTGCTCGCGAAGAGGCCCGCCCGGACACCTTTAAGCCCTGAACTGCCCCAGACTCGCCTTCAACTGCGCCGCCAAGCCATCCAGCACCTTACCACTGGCCGTGGTCTCCACCACCGCCTGCGCGGCTTTCTCGGCCTGGGCATGAATCGTCTCGACCCGCCCGCGCACCGCCTGCGCGCCCTGCGCCTGATGCGCCGCGGCCTGTGTCGCCAGACCGATCGCCGCATGCACCTGCTCGACCGAGGCCTGCACCGACTGCTGCAGCCGCGCACTGTCGCGTAGCACCAGCAAACCTTCGCTGGCCTGACGCCCGGCCTGTCCGATCGCTTCAACCGCCTCACGCGCGCCCTGCTGCAACGCGACGATGTGCGCCTGAATATCGCCAGTCGAGCTTTGCGTCTTGCTCGCCAAGGCGCGCACTTCATCCGCGACCACGGCAAAACCGCGCCCGGTCTCACCGGCCCGCGCCGCCTCGATCGCCGCGTTCAGGGCCAGCAGGTTGGTCTGTTCGGCGATGCCGTGAATCACCGTCAGCACCACTTCGATCTGTTCGCTCTGCTGCGCCAGTCGCTCGATGACTTTCGCCCCGGTGTCGACCTGCCCGGCCAGCGCCTCGATCAGGCTGCCGACTTTCGCCGAGGTACGAGTGTTTTCATCGGTGGCCTGGCGAATATCCACCACCTGTTTCAACGCCGCCTGCATGGCGTGGCTTTCCGATTGCGCCTCGTCAGCCATTTGCGACAGCGCGCGCAGGCTTTCCGCTACTTCATCACGCTGCATCCCCGCCGCCGCATCGGCACCAGCATTGCGCAGAGTCATGGCGCCGATTTCCACGCCGGTACGCTGGGCCACGTCGCCCGCCTCGCGCACGATCGGCTGCAACTTATCCACAAAGCGATTGACCGCCGACGCCATGTCGCCGATCTCGTCTTTGCTGTTGATCTGCACGCGCTTGGTCAGATCGCCCTCGCCCGCCGCCAGATCATCCATCGCCGCGTTGAGCATCTTCAGGCGATTGACTACCCGATGACCGAGCACCACCGCCAGCAACAGCAATACGCCAAATCCAACCAGCGCCAGGCCCATGCCGATCCGCCAGCGTAGCGTCCCCGCGGCATCCTGCACGGTGCTCGCGGTATTAGCCTTCATCTCGGCAGCCGTGGACTGCGCCGACTGCAGGCGTGCGCGCATGGCCGTGGCGCTGTCAGCAGCCGCCCCCTTCAGGCTGTCGCCAACCAGTTGATCACTGCTGGCGATCAGTGCCGAGAAGCGTTTGTCGAGCGCCGCCAGATCAGTTTCCACCGACGCCGTCGAGACACCCATCAGCACCTTGCCGATTTCCACACCATTGGGGTTGATCGAGGCCTCGAGGTAGTAGACCGACGGATCGTTCTTCGCCGCATCCAGCACTTTATCGAGCGCACGCTCGCCTTGGCCTTTTTCCAGCAAGGCCTTGTTGATCGGGTTTTCGCGATTGAGATAACGCGTCAGGTGCTGACCGGTGGCGTCATCGTAGACCACGAACAGCACGTTGGGATTGCGCTGGGCGCGCCGGGCGAACTCGGAGAGGGTCGGTACGTCGTTATCCCACATGGCACGGGGCGCGACCGAGGCGAGCAACTGGGCCATGTCGTTGGCCGAGTCCTTGAGGTCTTTTTCCAGAGTCGTACGCAGCTGCGCCTGCTCCTCTTCCAGACGCGAAGACAGACCCGCAGTAAGACGCTGACGAGTACTGGCGGACAAGGCGTCGAGGCTCGACGTGACTTCACGCCCGGCCTGCTCCAGCTCACCCGAAAGCTTCTGGCTGTCTGCGCCCAGGCGAGTGCCGAGATCGGCTTCCAGCGCCGTGACGGTGCTTCGTGTCAGGGCGACTGCCACCAGCACCTGCACCAAAAGGGCGATACCAAGGGTAACGAACACGGGCCGCAACAAACGGCTTTGTAACAGTGAGAGAACGGCCGACACTGTGAATCCCTCTACTTCTGACGCCATTAATTTGATGGCACTCTTGTAGGAAGATTTACAGCAAAGGTCATGCCGTCCAACAGGCATAAACGACAAAGGCCCCGATTAAGGGGCCTTTGTTTTTTACATCAACGACTTATCAAGCGAACGGATGACGCAGAACGATGGTTTCGTTGCGGTCCGGACCCGTCGAAATAATGTCGATCGGCGCGCCGATCAGCTCTTCAACGCGTTTGATGTAGGCACGAGCGTTAGCTGGCAGCTCTTCCAGGGTTTTGGCACCCACGGTAGATTCGGTCCAGCCCGGCACTTCTTCGTACACAGGCTGCAGGCCCACGTAGCTGTCAGCGTCGGTCGGCGCCACGGCGTTGCCTTGCGCGTCCTTGTAGCCGGTGCAGATGTTGATGGTTTCCAGGCCATCGAGGACGTCCAGCTTGGTCAGGCAGATGCCCGAGATGCTGTTCACATCGATAGCGCGACGCAGGATGACGGCGTCGAACCAGCCGCAACGACGGGCACGGCCGGTGGTCGCGCCAAACTCGTGACCTTGCTTGGCCAGGTGCGCGCCCACGTCGTCGAACAGCTCAGTCGGGAATGGGCCCGAACCAACGCGAGTGGTGTAAGCCTTGGTGATGCCCAGGATGTAGTCCAGGAACATCGGGCCAACGCCCGAACCGGTGGCCACGCCACCTGCGGTGGTGTTGGAGCTGGTCACGTACGGGTAGGTACCGTGGTCGATGTCGAGCAACGAACCCTGGGCGCCTTCGAACATGATGTCTTTGCCGGCGCGACGCAGGTCGTGCAGCTCGGCAGTCACGTCCAGCATCAGCGGCTTGAGCAGCTCAGCGTATTCCTTGCACTCGGCCAGGGTCTTTTCGAACTCGATGGCCGGCTCTTTGTAGTAACCCACCAGCATGAAGTTGTGGTAATCCACCAGTTCACGCAGCTTGTCTTCGAAGCGCGGCATGTTGAGCAGGTCGCCCACGCGCAGGCCACGCCGTGCAACCTTGTCTTCGTAAGCCGGGCCGATGCCGCGACCGGTGGTACCGATCTTCAGCTCGCCACGGGCTTTTTCACGGGCCTGGTCCAGCGCCACGTGGAAGGACAGGATCAGCGGGCAGGACGGGCTGATACGCAGGCGCTCGCGCACCGGTACGCCTTTCTCTTCCAGCTTGGTGATCTCACGCAGCAGGGCGTCAGGTGCAACCACCACGCCGTTGCCGATCAGGCACTGCACGCCTTCGCGCAGCACGCCCGACGGGATCAGGTGCAAGACGGTTTTCTCGCCGTCGATCACCAGGGTGTGGCCAGCGTTGTGGCCACCTTGGTAGCGCACTACGGCGGCAGCATGTTCGGTCAGCAGATCAACGATCTTGCCTTTGCCCTCATCACCCCATTGGGTGCCCAGGACTACGACATTCTTACCCATAACACTTGTCCTCATTCGCGCAAACTTGGTGCCGGCGATGGCCGGCAGGAAAACTCAAGAAGCCAGTGGCGATACTTGCCAAAGCCCGTTCTGCTGAATCAATTGCCGGTCGCAGTCCGCATCACGGGCGGCGGCCAAAGGTTGTCCAGGCAACGCCTGAACGACACGCTGACCCTCACTGCGCAACTGGCAAACCTGCTGCCAGAGTGCCGCATCCGTACTGTCAGGCATCCAGATACCGCCAGACGGTAGCTCGATCTCAGCACGCCCCAGGGTCACCAGGGTTTTCAAATCGGTAGAGAAGCCGGTCGCCGGACGGGCACGACCGAAGTCGGCGCCGATGTCGTCGTAACGACCGCCCTGAGCGATGGACTGGCCCACGCCCGGGACAAATACTGCGAACACCACACCGGTGTGGTAGTGGTAGCCGCGCAGCTCGCCCAGGTCGAAGTACAGCGGCAGCTCCGGGAAGCGCGCCGCCAGACGATCGGCGATCTCCAGCAAATCTTCCAGCGCGGCCAGCACCGGCGCCGGCGCATTGGCCAGACGCTCACGGGCGGCAGTCAGCACTTCACGACCGCCACACAGATCGACCAGCGCCCGCAACATGCCGGACAGATCGGCCGGCAGGCCTTCGGTCAAGGTAATGACCTCGTCGATGGCCTTGCGTTGCAGCGCATCGAACAACTGCTGCTCGACTTCACCGGACAGACCGGCGGCGCGCGCCAGGCCACGATAGATGCCGACATGACCAAGGTCCATGTGCACATCCGGCACATCGGCCAGTTGCAGCATGGCCAGCATCAGGCTGATCACTTCAACGTCGCTGCTCGGGCTGGCATCGCCATACAGCTCGGCACCCAACTGGATCGGGCTGCGCGAGGACGACAGTGCACGCGGCTGGGCATGCAGCACGCTGCCGGCATAGCACAGACGGCTCGGGCCTTCGCGACGCAGGGTGTGCGCATCGATGCGCGCCACCTGCGGCGTGATGTCGGCACGGAAACCCATCTGCCGGCCCGACTGCGGGTCGATGACCTTGAAGGTACGCAGATCCAGATCCTGGCCCGCACCGGTCAGCAGGGATTCCAGGTACTCGATATGGGGAGTCACGACAAACTCGTAACCCCAGCTCTGGAACAGATCCAACACCTGACGACGCGCGACTTCAATGCGCGCCGCTTCCGGTGGCAGTACTTCTTCGATGCCATCTGGCAGCAGCCAGCGGTCTACCGTTGCCATTACGCCATTCCCCTTTGATCCGGGCGGCCAGCCTGCGGGCGAGCCTTGAGTGAAGCAGAAAATGACCGACTCGTTCAAAACGCACGCGCATGAACGACGCGACGAAAGGCCTGTTACCGGCTTCGCCCATCACCTTCCTCGAAATACTCTCGGGCCATTCAACCCGATGCCTGCAACAAAAAACAGCAATCAAACGTGCAGACGCAAAAAAGCCGGGAATTTCCCGGCTGCCGCATCATACACACGTTTTCCCAAAGGATCACCCCGCCCGAGGTTTTAGCCGCCGGGCGGAGTGATTCAGGTCAACGTCGTATCAAGGCTTGGACTTTTCCAGGTAACGGAAGAAGTCGCTGCTTGGGTCGAGAACCATGACGTCGGATTTGTTCGCGAAGCTTTCACGGTAGGCACGCAGGCTACGGTAGAAACCGTAGAACTCCTGATCCTGACCGTAGGCCTTGGAGTAGATCGCAGCGGCCTGGGCATCGCCGTCACCGCGAATCTCTTCGGATTCACGATAGGCTTCAGCCAGCAGCACGCGGCGTTGACGATCGGCGTCGGCACGGATGCCTTCGGCCAGCTCGTTACCCTTGGCGCGGTGCTCGCGAGCTTCACGCTCACGCTCGGTGCTCATACGTTCGAACACGCTGCGGTTCACTTCCTTCGGCAGATCGATGGCCTTGACCCGGACATCGACCACTTCGATACCCAGCTCTTTTTCTGCCATCGAGTTCAGCGACGCGGTGATGTCAGCCATCAACGCATCACGCTCACCCGACACCACTTCGTGCAGGGTGCGCTTGCCGAACTGGTCACGCAGGCCCGATTCCAGGCGACGGGACAGACGCTCATCGGCGATTTGCTTGAGGCCGGAAGTCGCGGTGTAGAAGCGCTCGGCATCTTTCACGCGCCACTTGGCGTAGGCATCGACCATCACGGCTTTCTTTTCCAGAGTCAGGAAGCGCTGTGTCGGTGCATCCAGCGTCATCAGACGTGCGTCGAATTTACGCACCTGGTTAACGTAAGGCACCTTCACATGCAGACCTGGCTGAACATCGGCCTGAACCACACGACCAAATTGCAGCAACACCGCACGCTCGGTCTGAGCCACGATGTAGAAGCAGTTCCAGCCCACCAGTACCACAACAACGCCAACGATCAGGGCGATCAGCGATTTATTGCTCATCAGCGGGTCTCCCTTGTGCGTGTCTGCGGCAGATCAGTGACATGCGGCGCGACATCCGTGTTGTTGCTGGCAGCGGCCGAACCGGTCACCGGTGCATTGCTGCCCGAACTGTTCTGAATCATTTTGTCCAGCGGCAGATAAAGCAAGTTGCTCTGGCCGTTCTTGTTGCCGGTCACGAGTACCTTGCTGGTGTTGCTGAAGACTTCCTGCATGGTGTCCAGGTACAGACGCTGGCGGGTGACTTCAGGTGCCTTGCGATACTCGGCCACCAGTTTGGTGAAGCGGTCAGCCTCACCCTTGGCGCGCGAGACTGTTTCGTCGCGGTAACCGTTGGCATCCTCGAGGATGCGCTGGGCCTGACCACGGGCTTCCGGCACGACGCCGTTGGCGTAGGTTTCAGCCTGGTTGCGCGAACGCTGCTCGTCTTCACGGGCGCGGATCACGTCGTCGAAGGCTTCCTGCACTTCACGCGGGGCTGCCGCGTTCTGTACGTTGACCTGAGTGACGGTGATACCGGTGCGATAGGTATCGAGGAAGCGTTGCAGACGCTCCTTGATTTCGCTGGCCATCAATTCACGACCTTCGGTGAGCACCTGGTCCATGGCGGTCGAACCCACCACGTGACGCAGGGCGCTGTCGGTCGCATGCTGCAGGCTGATTTCCGGCTGATCGACGTTCAGCACGAAGTCCTGCAGGTTGCTGATCTTGTACTGCACGGTCAGCGGCACTTCGACGATGTTCTCGTCTTCGGTCAGCATCTGGCCCTGCTTGGTGTAGGCACGCTCACGCGTGACGTTCTCCATGTACTTCTTGTCGATCGGCGGGAAGTAGATGTTCAGGCCGGGGCCGACCGTCTCGTAGTACTTGCCGAAGCGCAGCACCACGGCTTGCTCCTGCTCGTCGACCACATAGACCGCGCTGTACAGCCAGACAGCCGCCAGCACGACGAGGCCGATGCCGAGCAGACCGCCGAAGCCGCCACCACTCCTGCCCGAACCACCGCCGTCATCACCACCGCGTTTCTTACCACCACCGAACAACCCGTTCAGGCTTTCCTGCAGCTTTCGGAAGGCCTCGTCGAGATCCGGTGGCCCCTTGCGGTCGCCGTTATTGCGGCGCTTGCCACCCCAAGGATCCTGATTATTCGAGTTGCCACCCGGCTCATTCCAAGCCATAGCGCTCTCCATCTGATAAAGCAAAGACGCACCCACGGCGCGCCGACCAATGCTACAGAATGCCTGCCGTCGCGGCACAACCGCTTTGCCAGGCTTTTATTGCAAAGTGTGTTGCTCGATGAATTCCATCGGCTGCAATCCTTCGCGGCTTACCAGTCGATTCAACTCGACCCGGGGCAAACGAACGGCCAGCAGGCAGATGCCTTCTTCGTCATGCTCTTCTTTCTGTACCGCACCGAGCTCGAAGAACTGCGCACGCAGTCGAGCGAACCGTTGTGGCAAGCGCAATGTCCCCACAAACAAATCACTGCCCAGCAACTCGGCAATGGCCTGTTCAAGCAATTCCAGACCCGTGCCATCACGCGCCGACAGCCAGACCCGCTGCGGTTTGCCATCGGCATCGCGCTGGATCTGTGGCTCAACGCCTTCAAGCAAATCGAGTTTGTTGTATACCTCGAGGATCGGCAAGTCCTGGGCTCCGATCTCGCCCAGCACCACCATCACCTGCTCGATCTGCAACATGCGATCCGGTTCGGCCGCATCGATCACGTGCAACAGCAGGTCGGAGTTGCTCGACTCTTCGAGCGTAGACCGAAATGCCTCGACCAGCTTGTGCGGCAAGTGCCGAATGAACCCTACCGTGTCAGCCAGAACGATCGGCCCCAGGTCGTCCAGTTCCAGACGGCGCAAGGTCGGGTCCAGCGTGGCGAACAACTGGTCGGCCGCGTACACCTCGGATTTGGTCACGTTATTGAACAGCGTGGATTTGCCGGCGTTGGTATAGCCCACCAGAGAAACGGTAGGGATATCCGCACGGGAGCGGCCGCGTCGCGATTGCTCGCGCTGGCTGCGTACTTTTTCCAGACGACCCTTGATCTGCCGCAGACGAACCCGCAGCAGACGCCGGTCGGTTTCGAGCTGGGTTTCACCCGGACCACGCATGCCGATACCACCACCCTGACGCTCAAGGTGAGTCCAGCCGCGAACCAGCCGGGTGCTCATGTGGTCAAGCTGGGCCAGTTCTACCTGGAGCTTGCCTTCATGGGTACGGGCGCGCTGGGCGAAGATATCGAGGATCAGGCCGGTACGGTCGATCACGCGACACTCGAAAACACGTTCGAGGTTACGTTCCTGACTGGGCGTGAGAATGTGATTGAAAATCACCAGATCGGCCTTTTCGGCATGGACCAGGTCGCGTAATTCCTCGACCTTGCCGCTGCCAATCAGGAATTTGGCGGTTGGCCGATGACGCGGTACGTTAAAAAACGCAACGGTCTCGGCGCCCGCCGAATTAGCCAATTCCTGAAACTCCTGCGGATCTTCGCGCGCCTCAGGGTCCTGACCTTCCAAGTGAACGAGAATGACTCGCTCACCACCACCGTGGCGCTCAAAGAACAAAGGAGACTCCTATCAGGCGTTACCTGGCTCAGCGTCACCTGCATCGGATTCGGTTGCGCTAGGCAGACGAATTGGACGTACTGGCACGACTGTCGAGATAGCGTGTTTGTAAACCATCTGGCTGACGGTGTTTTTCAGCAGGATAACGAACTGGTCGAACGACTCGATCGTGCCTTGCAGTTTGATACCGTTGACCAGGTAGATGGAAACCCCAACTTTCTCTTTACGTAAAGTATTCAAGTAAGGGTCTTGTAGCGAATGCCCTTTTGACATGTGCCGCACTCCTTTAAGGATTCAATAATAAAAATAGGTAATTCAGATGGCTTTGGCCGCCACACCCCCAAGGATAGACGGCAATTGCAAGGACTCAGCTCAATATGGAGATGGTCCCAAGGTATTTCAAGGCGCGTGGCAGATTGTCGCAATCAAGACTGTCCAGCCAGTGCAGTTCTTCCCAGCTGCGCAGCCAGGTGAACTGGCGCTTGGCCAATTGACGCGTGGCAATGATGCCGCGTTCCTGCATTTCGGCTAACGACAGCTTGCCATCCAGGTAGTCCCAGACTTGGCGGTAGCCTACCGCACGTATAGACGGCAACCCGGAATGCAGGTCACTTCTTTTACGCAGGGCTACGACCTCGTCGATGAACCCCTGTTCCAGCATATTTGTGAATCTTTGTTTAATGCGCTCGTGCAGTACCTGGCGATTTGCCGGAGCAATGGCCAAGTTCGCGACAGTATAGGGCAATTGTTGCTGTCCCGAAGCGGCTGCTTCAGTACTTTGCGCAGATTGTTGCTGACGCAGGGCGGTCATGCTCTGACCGCTGACCCGATAGACCTCCAGCGCCCGACTCAGGCGCTGCGGATCGTTCGGGTGAATGCGTGCCGCCGACACCGGATCGATGAGCGCCAGTTGCTCGTGCAGGGCTTGCCAGCCAAGGCGTGCAGCCTCTTCTTCGATCTGCGCACGCACCTCGGGATCCGCCGCCGGCATGTCCGCCAGACCTTCGACCAAAGCCTTGTAATAGAGCATGGTGCCGCCGACCAGCAGCGGAATTTTCCCGCGCGCGGTGATTTCAGCCATGGCTTGCAGGGCATCGCGGCGGAAATCCGCAGCCGAATAGGCTTCGGCTGGATCGAGAATATCGATCAGCCGGTGCGGAAATTCGGCCAGCAGTTCTTTCGAGGGCTTGGCGGTGCCGATGTCCATGCCGCGATAGACCAACGCCGAATCGACGCTGATCAGTTCGCACGGCAGCACCTTGGTCAGCTCGATGGCCAGGTCGGTCTTGCCCGCAGCGGTCGGGCCCATCAGGAAAATCGCTGGAGGAAGCTGGCTCATCAACGACCGCGCAGGAACAGTTTGTCCAGATCGTCCAGGCCCAGTTGGGTCCAGGTCGGTCGGCCATGGTTGCATTGACCGCTGCGCTCGGTGTTTTCCATGTCGCGCAGCAGACCGTTCATTTCCGGCAGGGCCAGGCGCCGGTTGGCGCGGATCGCGCCGTGGCAGGCCATGGTGCCGAGCAGTTCGTTCAGGTGTGCCTGAATCCGGTCGCTGGTGCCGTACTCCATCAGGTCCGACAGCACGTCACCCACCAGACGATTGGCCTCGGCCTGCTTGAGCAGGGCCGGAATCTGGCGGATCGCCAATGTTTCCGGGCCCAGGCGCTGCAGTTCGAAGCCCAGTTTCTGGAACCATGCGGCATGTTCTTCGGCGCAGTCGGCTTCACGCTGACTGACCGCCAGCGACTCCGGCACCAGCAATGGCTGGCCGCTCAGGCCTTCACTGGCCATGGCGATTTTCAGGCGTTCGTACATGATCCGCTCGTGCGCGGCATGCATGTCCACCAGCACCAGTCCCTGAGCGTTCTCGGACAGGATGTAGATGCCCTTGAGCTGCGCCAGCGCGTAACCCAGCGGCGGAATATCTTCCTGACCGGCCGGCAGCGCGTTGGCGTTGGCCTCGGGCAGCGGCGCGAAGAACTCGCGGTAAGCAGCTTGCGCCTCGGCGGCCGGCGGCATCGCCGACTGCGGACGTGGCGTGTACTGATACTGGTAAGCGCCGCCAGCGCTTGCAGCGGACGAGGTGTTGAACACCGGTTGCGCCTGCGGCTGCTCCAGCAGCGCGTTGGCCGCCAGACGCATTTCGCCCTGCGGGCCGAATTCGCCCGCCTCGATGCCGGTTGGACGGACGACAGCAGTGGTGACCGAACCGGCCAGTTGATCTTCCGGACGCACATCGCCCAGCGCGCGGTGCAACGTGCCGTAAAGGAAGTCATGCACCATGCGCCCGTCACGGAAACGCACTTCGTGCTTGGTCGGGTGCACGTTGACGTCCACCGCCGCCGGATCGACCTCGAAAAACAGCGCGAAGGTCGGATGACGGCCGTTGAACAACACGTCGCGATAAGCCTGACGCACCGCGTGCGCCACCAGTTTGTCGCGCACCGCCCGGCCGTTCACAAAGAAATACTGCAAGTCCGCCTGGCTGCGGTTGAAGGTCGGCAACCCGACCCAGCCCCACAGATGCAGACCGTTGCGCTCGATCTCGATCGGCAGCGCCTGCTCGAGGAAGCCCGAACCACAAATCGCCGCCACCCGCCGGGCGCGGGCCGCATCATCGTGGGCCTCGTGCAGGCTGAGGATGGTCTTGCCGTTGTGGCGCAGATGGAAGGCTACGTCGAAACGCGCCAGCGCCAGACGCTTGATCACTTCCTGCAGATGATCGAATTCGGTTTTTTCGGTCTTGAGAAACTTGCGCCGCGCCGGCGTGTTGAAGAACAGGTCGCGCACTTCCACCGAAGTGCCGACCGGATGCGCTGCCGGCTGAACGCGAGGCGCCATGTCACGGCCTTCGGTCTCGACCTGCCAGGCCTGATCGGCGTCGCGGGTGCGCGAGGTCAGGGTCAGGCGTGCCACGGAGCTGATCGAGGCCAGCGCTTCACCACGGAAGCCCAGGCTCATCACCTGTTCGAGGTCTTCGAGATTGCGGATCTTGCTGGTGGCGTGACGGGCCAGGGCCAGCGGCAGGTCGTCGGCGGAAATGCCACTGCCGTCGTCACGCACCCGCAGCAGCTTGACGCCGCCCTGCTCGACATCGACGTCGATGCGTCTGGCACCGGAGTCGAGGCTGTTTTCCAGCAGTTCCTTGATCACCGAAGCCGGGCGCTCGACCACCTCACCGGCGGCGATCTGGTTCGCCAGCCGCGGGCTGAGCAGTTCGATGCGTGCGGCGTTCAACACCTGGTTCATTCTTTGGACGCCAGTTCGGTGCCAGGAATGGTCAGGTGCTGACCGACCTTCAGCTCATCGCTGCTGAGATTGTTGGCACTGCGCAGCGTGGCGGGCGACACCTGATAACGCACGGCGATCATCGCCAGGGTCTCACCCGGACTCACGCGGTGATCGCGCGGGCCTTGGGCGATCTTGCCGGAGTCACGCAGCCAGGCAATGTAGGTGCCCGGTGGCGGGTTCTGCTGGAAGAACTGGCGCACGCCGCTGCTGATCGAACGCGCCAGCGCCTGCTGGTGGCTTGATGCAGAGAGCTTGTTCGCTTCGTTGGCGTTGGAGATGAAGCCGGTTTCGACCAGAATCGACGGGATGTCCGGCGATTTCAGCACCATGAACCCGGCCTGCTCCACGCGTTGTTTGTGCAACGGGGTCACGCGACCAATGTTGGTCAGGACTTTCTGGCCGACGTTGAGGCTGGAAGTCAGCGACGCGGTCATCGAAAGGTCGAGCAACACGCCGGCGAGCATGCGGTCCTTGTCGTCGAGGCTGACGTTGCCGGCACCACCGATCAGGTCGGAACGGTTTTCGCTGTCGGCCAGCCAACGGGCGGTTTCCGACGTTGCGCCGCGATCGGACAAGGCAAACACCGAGGCACCGAAAGCGGCCGCAGACGGCGCGGCGTCGGCGTGGATCGAAACGAACAGGTCGGCGCCCTTCTTGCGGGCGATTTCGGTACGGCCGCGCAACGGGATGAAGTAGTCGCCGGTCCGGGTCAGCTCGGCACGGAAACCTTTCATGCCGTTGACCTGACGCTGCAGTTCGCGGGCGATCTGCAGTACCACATCTTTCTCACGCTGACCGCGCGAGCCGGACGCACCCGGGTCTTCGCCGCCGTGGCCGGCGTCGATCACCACAATGATGTCACGTTTGCCGGCCGGGGCCGGTGGCAGTTTGATCGCCGGTTCCGAAGGCGTCACCGGCACTGCCGGCACGGTCGCAACCGAAGGCGTCGGAGCTGGCGGCGGGGCGGCATCGGCGGCGTTGTCGAACAGGTCGACCACCAGACGGTTGCCATATTGCGCGTTCGGCGCCAGCGAGAAACTTTTCGGGGTGACGGCTTTTTTCAGGTCGATGACCACCCGCAGGTCGGTCGGCGTACGCTGGGCCGAGCGCATCGCGGTGATCGGCGTGTTGGCGGTCGACACTTTCAACGGCGCACCCAGAGTGGCGCCATTGATGTCGATCACCAGTCGATCCGGTGCGGTCAGGGTGAAGACACTGTGCTGCACCGGGCCGCTCAGGTCGAAGACCAGTCGCGTATTGTCCGGCGCCCGCCACAGGCGCACGCTGTTGACCTTTGTGTCGGCCACAGCGTTGACGGCCACTGCCATCAACATCAGTCCTGCGGCAGCCACCAACGCGCGAAAGCGCATACCTAACCCCATCATTTAATTGGATTCCAATGCCAAAGCGGCACACCAGGACTCACCACGCGCGCCCTGGGACAAAATTTTCAGCGAACGGCCGCTGTCTTGCGGGGTAATGGTAATGGTCAGGTCAGGCTTTGGCAAAAAGCCTGCACCTTTATCGGGCCACTCGATCAGGCACAGGGCATCGTCTTCGAAATAATCGCGGATACCGAGAAACTCCAGCTCCTCCGGATCGACCAGGCGGTACAGGTCGAAGTGAAAGGCACGGACGTCGCCGATCTCGTAGGGCTCAACCAGAGTGAAGGTCGGACTTTTTACTGCGCCGACATGCCCAAGCCCACGAATGATGCCCCGCGACAGGGTGGTTTTACCCATGCCCAGATTGCCTTCGAGAAAAATCAGGCCATGGCCCTGGGTAACGCGGGCGATCCGTGCGCCAAAGTCGCTCATGGCCTGTTCATCGGCCAGGTACAGGGTTACTTCAGACACGGTGCATGCTCCTCCAACAACTGACGAATGGCTGGAATCAGATCACTGGCCGCCAGCCCACGGCCGAATTTACCTAGTTGCGCGCCGGCATTGGCGTGCAGCCAGACTGCGAGGCAGGCGGCATCGAAGCCGTCCATGCCCTGCGCCAGCAGCGCCCCGGTCAACCCGGCAAGCACATCGCCAAGGCCGGCAGTGGCCATGGCCGGATGGCCCTGATGACACAACGCCAGACGCCCATCGGGATGGGCGATCAGGCTGCCGGCGCCTTTCAGCACGACGACGGCTGAGTATTTTTTGCACAACGCCCGCGCGGCGGCCGGGCGATCTGCCTGCACCTCAGCGGTACTGACGCCCAACAGGCGCGCCGCCTCGCCCGGATGCGGAGTGATCACGCAATTCCCGGGCAGGCTGACAAAACCGCTCGCCAGCAGATTCAACGCGTCGGCGTCCCATACCTGCGGCAGCGGCGCATTGGCGGCAGCGGACAACAGCGCCCGGCCCCAACTCGCCTGTCCGAGACCCGGACCAACCACCAGCACCGAGACCTTTTCCAGCAGCCCCATCAACTGATTGGCCGACGATGTGCCGAGCGCCATGACTTCCGGCATCCGCGTCAGCGCGGCCGGGACATGTTCCGGACGGGTCGCCAGCGACACCATGCCGGCGCCGCTGCGCAAGGCCGCTTCGCTACTGAGCAGAATCGCCCCGCCAAAACCCTGATCGCCGCCGATCAACAGCAAATGCCCGAAGCGCCCTTTGTGCGCAGTGGGCGCACGCGGAGCCAGTCGCGGAAGATTAGCCGTCGTGAGACGCAGGACGCTGACAGGAATGTCACGGTAGATGTCGGCAGCGGCTTGCAGATCGTTAAACACCAGCGCTCCGACCTGATCCGCCGCATCACCGGTGAACAGGCCAAGCTTCAAGCCAATAAAGGTCACGGTAAGGTCGGCGTGAACCGCAACGCCAAGGACATGCCCGGTATCGGCGGACAGCCCCGAAGGAATATCCACCGCCACCACCGGCAGGCCACCGGCATTGATCGCCTTGATCGCAGCGGCATACGGCTCGCGCACATCGCCGGCCAGTCCGGTGCCGAGCAAGGCATCGACGATAATGCCGCGCAGCTCGAATTGCGCAGTCCAGCCCTGCACGGCGACGCCATCGCTCAGTGCCTGCGCATAAGCCTGCGCAGCGTCGCCCTGCAAGCGTTGCGGATCACCGACGGCCAGCACCTGCACCGCCCAACCGGCCCGGTGCGCCAGCGCGGCGATCAGAAAACCATCACCAGCATTGTTGCCATGCCCAGCCAGCACGGTCATTTCGTTCGCCGACGGCCATTGCCGCACCAATGCTCGCCAGGTCGCGTGCGCGGCGCGCTGCATCAATTCGAAGCCCGGGGTGCCCGCAGCGATCAGCCGCGCGTCGAGTGCTCGCACCTGTGCAGCGCCATACAGCGCGTCGGGTAATTCATCTTTCGTGTGCGGCATGCGTCTTCGGGCTCCGATGTCTGGCAGAATTATACGCACCTCAGCTCCGGTTTCTCTCGCCTCATGTCCGCCATCACCACAGATCTTCCCGCCCTCGCCCAATCGATCAAGGATTGGGGCCGCGAGCTGGGCTTCCAGCAAGTCGGCATCAGCGGTCTGGACCTGGCCGAGCATGAGCAGCACCTGGAGCGCTGGCTCGCCGCCGGCTACCACGGCGAAATGGATTACATGGGCGCCCACGGCAGCAAACGCTCGCATCCGGAGGAACTGGTTCCGGGTACATTGCGCGTGGTTTCGCTGCGCATGGACTACCTGCCCGGCGACACGCAAATGGCGCAAATGCTCGCGCAACCGGAAAAGGCCTACGTTTCGCGTTATGCCTTGGGCCGCGATTACCACAAATTGATCCGTAAACGTGTGCAGCAATTGGCCGACAAGATTCAGGCCGAGATCGGCCCGTTCGGTTTCCGTGCCTTCGTCGACAGTGCCCCGGTGCTGGAAAAAGCCATCGCCGAGCAGGCCGGACTGGGCTGGATCGGCAAAAACACCCTGGTGCTGAACCGCAAGGCCGGCAGCTATTTCTTCCTGAGCGAACTGTTCGTCGATCTGCCGCTGCCGGTGGACGAACCGCACAGCACCGAACATTGCGGGCGCTGCACCGCGTGCCTGGACATCTGCCCGACCAACGCCTTTGTCGGCCCGTATGTGCTGGACGCGCGACGGTGCATATCGTACCTGACCATCGAACTGAAAAACGCCATTCCCGAAGACCTGCGCCCGTTGATCGGTAACCGCGTGTTCGGCTGCGACGACTGCCAGATCGTCTGCCCATGGAACCGCTTCGCCCGGCCATCCGGGGAAAGCGACTTCAAGCCGCGGCACAACCTGGACAACGCCGAACTGGCGGAGCTGTTCATGTGGGACGAGGACAAGTTTCTCAGCAGCACCGAAGGTTCGCCGCTGCGCCGCGCCGGTTACGAGCGCTGGCTGCGCAATCTGGCGGTCGGGCTGGGCAACGCGCCTTCGAGCATTCCTGTGCTGGAAGCCTTGAAGGCGCGTCGTGATTACCCGTCCGATCTAGTCCGCGAACACGTCGAGTGGGCGCTGAGACAGCACGCTGAACGCACTACTTAAATGGGGTATTTCAGAACAAAATACCCTCTTTAGACTTTATTTTTTACCCCCATTTAGAAGCGCGGCATCTATTCAACATTCCCGAAAGAATATTTCCACGCGATCGCCAGCGTGACGTCAAGGTGCGTCGTTGTAGACGAACTTGGGCATTTCCCAGTGGAACCGAATCGCCAGCAGCCGCAGCAGAAAGCCGCCGAACAAGGTGATCAGGATCGCCTGCTCGCTCGGCACATTCAGATACAGACAGAGCATGTAGCACCACGCGGCGGCGAACGAGACGCTGGCGTACAGTTCGCGGCGGAAGATCAGCGGGATGTCGTTGCAGAAGATGTCGCGCAGGATGCCGCCGAATACCCCGGTGATCACGCCGCTGACCGAGGCCACCAGCATGCCGTGGCCCATTTCCAGAGCGGTCATGCAGCCGATCAGGGTGAACGCCACCAGACCGACCGCATCGAGCACCAGAAACAGTGAGCGCAGGTGACGCATCCAGCGGGCGGTGAACACGGTGAGCATCGCGGCGGCCGAGGTCAGCACCAGGTATTCCGGGTGTTTGACCCATGTCAGCGGATAGTGCCCGAGCAACACGTCACGTACCGAACCGCCACCCAGCGCCGTGACGCAGGCGATCAGCACCACACCGAACCAGTCCATGCCGCGCCGTCCGGCAGACAACGCGCCAGTCATGGCTTCAGCGGTAATGGCGATCAGATAGAGCATCAGCAACATGGCGGCGGTCCTGGCAGGAAGGCGCGCAGTCTAGCCATTTCAGCGCCGCACCAGAAGGGGGCGCGCTCCGGGATGCATTTCTGACTTGAATCTTACGGGACTCTGACGCTCTCTTCGCGAGCAAGCCCGCTCCCACAGGGGGAACGCATTCCAAATTGTGGGAGCGGGCTTGCTCGCGAAGACGTCAGGGCAGACACCCCTCAATCAGAACTTGATGAAATGCTTGCGGTAGTGCTGCAGCTCGGCGATCGACTCGCGGATGTCGTCCAGTGCCAAGTGAGTGCTGCCCTTCTTGAAGCTGTCGCGCACGTCCGGTGCCCAGCGTGCGGCCAGCTCTTTGAGCGTCGACACGTCGAGGTTGCGGTAGTGGAAGTAGCTTTCCAGCGCCTTCATGTGGGTATAAAGGAAGCGCCGGTCCTGGCAGATACTGTTGCCGCAGATCGGCGACTTGCCCTTCGGTACCCACTGTTCCAGGAACGCGATGGTTTCGGCCTCGGCCTCGGCCATGCTGATACGGCTGTCACGCACACGCTGGGTCAGGCCCGAGTTGCCGTGGGTGCGGGTGTTCCACTCGTCCATGCGGGCGAGCACTTCGTCACTGTGGTGAATGGCGATCACCGGGCCTTCGGCCAAGGTGTTCAGGTCACTGTCGGTGACGATGGTGGCCATTTCGATGATGACGTCGTTTTCCGGATCCAGACCGGTCATTTCCAGGTCGATCCAGATCAGGTTCTGCGGGTTTTGCATATTCGGGCTCCTAGGCAATGCTGCGCAGTTTAGCCTAGGCCGATGCCCGGGCGTGCTAAACTCGCGGCCGTTTTACCTAATCGCTGCATTCTTCAGACGGAACACCCATGGCCAAACGCCAACTCAATCGTCGTCAAAACTGGCGCATCGAAAAGATTCAAGGCGAGCGCGCCGCGCGCGCCGCCAAACGCGAGTCCTCGGCGGTCGAAGCCCTCGAGGGCGGCGATCTGGGCCCTGAGCAACACGGCCTGGTGATCGCCCACTTCGGTGTACAGGTCGAAGTCGAGGCCGTGGACGGCGAACAGGCCGGCCAGGTTTTCCGTTGCCACCTGCGCGCCAACCTGCCGGCACTGGTGACCGGTGATCGGGTGGTCTGGCGCGCCGGCAACCAGGGCATCGGGGTGATCGTCGCGCAACTGCCGCGCAGCACCGAACTCTGCCGCCCGGACAGCCGTGGCCAGCTCAAGCCAGTCGCTGCCAACGTCGACATGATCGTCATCGTCTTCGCACCGCTGCCCGAGCCGCACGCCAACCTGATCGACCGCTACCTGGTCGCCGCCGAACACGCCGGCATCCGCCCGTTGCTGCTGCTGAACAAGTTCGACCTGATCGACGAGCAGAACGCCCCGGCGCTCAACGCGCTGCTGGCGGTGTACCGCACGCTGGGTTATCCGGTGCTGGAAGTCTCGGCCCATCACGGCAACGGCATGGAACAGTTGCAGAAGCAGCTCGACGGGCGCATCAGCGTGTTCGTCGGCCAGTCCGGTGTCGGCAAGTCGTCGCTGGTCAACAGCCTGTTGCCGGAAGTCGAAACCCGCGTCGGCCCGCTGTCGGAGTTGTCCGGTCAGGGCACGCACACCACGACCACCGCGCGCCTGTTCCACTTCCCTGGCGGCGGTGAGCTGATCGACTCCCCGGGTATCCGTGAGTTCGGCCTGGGCCACGTCAGCCGCGCCGACGTCGAAGCCGGCTTCATCGAGTTCAACGACCTGCTCGGCACCTGCCGCTTCCGCGACTGCAAGCACGATCGCGAACCGGGTTGCGCCCTGCTCAAGGCCCTCGAAGATGGCCGCGTGCAGCAGCAACGGATGAACAGCTACCGCTCGATCATCGCCAGCCTGCCGGAAAACGGCTACTAAACATCTGCACCGGCAGCCCTCGTCCGAGGGCTGCCGGATGTCGGACCACGCCTGACACATCCCCCGACCGTTTAAACGTCAGACCTTTCTGACAGGCCTGCTCGCGCCTGCCTGCAGGACATTTCTCTTTCCGCGCGCAGACCTTGCGGGCACTTTAGAGATGCCTAAATTGGGTTGTTCCTTCGCACCTTCGCGACCTTCGAGGAACCCCATGCAGACCTACCATTTGTTCATCAGCCATTCGTGGAACTACGCCCACGCCCACGACAATCTGGTGCGCCTGCTCGGCGCCAAACCGGATTTCACTTTCAAGAATTTTTCCGTGCCGCCGCACAACCCGATCATGGGCGCGCAGACCGACAAGCAGCTCGAGGAAGCCATCGAAAACAAGATCCGTCCGTGCTCGGCGGTGCTGATCATGGCCGGGATGTATTCGACCTACAGCAAGTGGATCAACAAGGAAATCGAGATCGCCAAACGCATGGGCAAAGTGATCATCGCGATCAAGCCGTTCGGCGCCGAGCGTATTTCCACGGTGGTACGTGAGGCGGCACACGCCGAGTGCGCGTGGAACACCAACAGCATCATCGGTGCGATCCGTCAGCACACGGCGGTGTAAACATGCGCAAGGGACTGTTTATCGGCATCAACCACTACGCGCACGTTTCGCCCTTGAGCGGTTGCTGCAACGACGCCATGGCCATGGCGTCCGTGCTGAAAACCGACGCCAACGGTGACCCCAACTTCAAGAATGTGGTGCTGACCTCGGCTGAAGACGACCTCGGCCGAGGCAAGCTCGAAGACCAGATTCGCGAGCTGTTCTCCGGCGACTGCAACGTCGCCCTGCTGTACTTCGCCGGGCACGGCGGCTTCGACAGCGACAACGATGAAGGCATGCTCCTGCCGCAGGACTATCGCAGCGCCAAGGACGGCATCCGCATCAGCGACATTCTCAACTGGGCCGCCAAAGCCACGAAAATCAAAAACAAAGTGATCATCCTCGACTGCTGCCAGAGCGGCGCGGCCGGCGAAGTGCGCGCCTTGCGCAGCGAAAGCAGCGTGGTCGGCGAAGGCATGACCATCCTGACCGCCTGCAAAAAGGAAGAGCCGGCCCTGGAAGGTGCGCAACACGGCGTGTTCACCGGTTTACTGTTGCAGGCCCTGCACGGCGGTGCGGCGAACATCCTCGGCAAGATCACACCGGGCAGCCTGTATTCCTTCGTCGACAACGCACTCGACGCCTGGGAGCAGCGCCCGGTGTTCAAGACCAACGTCTCGCAGTTCATCTCCCTGCGCGAAGTCTCGCCGCTGATCCCCAAGGAGATCCTGCGCAAACTGCCGGAATGGTTTGCCGAAGCCGAATCGACGCTCCGCCTCGCCCCCAGCTACGAACCCACCGAGGCCACATTCGACCCGGAGCACGGCGAGGTCTTCGCCCAACTGCAAAAGTGCAACCGCCACAGCCTGATCGAACCGGTCGACGCCGAACACATGTATTACGCGGCCATTCACTCCACTGGCTGCCGTCTCACGGCGCTCGGCGCCTATTACCGCGAACTCGCCATAAAAGGACACTTCTGATGCCCGTATTCATCAGCTACCGCCACATGGATCGCCCGCAGGCCATGGCGATCAATGCCCAATTGATGCAGGCCAACATCAAGACCTACCTCGACGTGCTCGACCCGGAATCGCAGACCACCGACGACATCACCGGGGTCATCACGCGCAACATCACCGAATGCACGCACCTGCTGGCGGTGGTGTCGGAGAAAACCGCGTTGTCGTGGTGGGTGCCGTTCGAAATCGGCGAAGCGACGATCAGCAACCGGCGGATCTGTTCGTTCCGCACCGGGCCGGCGCAACTGCCGGAATACCTGGACAAGTGGCCGAAGCTGAGCACGCCCACGGATGTCGATTTCTTCATCGAGGCCTATCGCAGCGAAGGCACGATCAAACGCTCGATGACGCTCGACTCGGTGACCGGCAATCAATCGACGCGCAGCGCCAACAAGATCAATGCCGAGATGTTCCATGAGGGGCTGAAGAACCGGATTCGCCGCGGGTTCTGAGGTCAATCGACAGCCACAAAAAAGCCGACATCGCTGTCGGCTTTTTTGTGGGTCACTGCTTCGGCGCGGGCGCCGGTGCGGCGGCTGGTGGAGCCGCCGGCGCGGGCGCCGCAGTCCCCGGCACTGCCGGTTTCGGTGCGGCGTCGTCGAACAGGTTCAAGCGTTCGCGCAACTCGTGCGCCGGCACTGGTTGCTGATCTGCCGGCAGCGCGTTCGGATCGACCGGCGTTGCCGGAGCGGCGCCGTTCTGACCTTCGGCGGCGGGCTTGGCCGGTTCGGCACCTTGCGAGCCTTCGATGGCGGCCTGGGCCTTCTTGGTCAGGACCACGATGTCGATGCGGCGGTTGACCGGGTTGAACGGATCTTCCTTGTCGAACAGCGCCGACGAGGCATAACCCACCACCCGCGCCACTTGCTCGTCCGGATAGCTGCCGGCAACCAGTGCACGCCGCGCGGCGTTGGCACGGTTGGCCGAGAGTTCCCAGTTGCCGAAATCGCCGGTGCCGGTATACGGCTTGGCATCGGTATGGCCGCTGATGCTGATCTTGTTCGGCACCGCTTTGATGGTGTCGGCCATGGCCAGCAGGATGTCTTCGAAGTACGGTTTCAGGCGTGCGGAACCTGAGTCGAACATCGGCCGGTTCTCGGCGTCCATGATCTGGATGCGCAGGCCGTTCGGGGTGATCTCGAACAGGATCTGGTCCTTGAACTTCTGCAGTTGCGGGTTCTCGTTGACCTTGTTCTGCAGTTCTTGCAGCAACAGTTCCAGGCGCTCTTTCTCGACTTGCTCGGCCATGCCTTCGACCTGCTCGGTGTCGACCGTGACCTTGTCCGGTTGCGGCTGCGACTTCACCTCAGGGTTGAGGGTGTTTTCCGGCGCCAGGGTCGGCGTGCCGCCCAGATCGATGATGTACGGCGTACCGCTTTCGGAGAAGCCGACCGGATCCTTGAAGTAACCGGCGATGGCGATCTTCTGCTCAGGCGTTGCAGTGGACAGCAGCCACAACACCAGGAAGAACGCCATCATCGCCGTGGCGAAGTCGGCGAAGGCGATTTTCCACGCCCCGCCGTGGTGCCCACCGGCTATGCGCTTGACGCGCTTGATGATTATCGGCTGATTATTTTCCATGGCTTAACGACCGCGAACGGCTTGTTCCAGCTCGGCAAAGCTTGGACGGTGCGCCGGGTACAGAACCTTGCGCCCGAACTCCACGGCCAGCGATGGCGGCATGCCGGAAGCCGAAGCCACCAGCGAGGCCTTGATGGCTTCGTAGACGTTCAGTTCTTCCTTGGCATCGTGCGCCAGGGAGTGCGCCAACGGCCCGAAGAAACCGTAGGCCGCGAGAATACCGAAGAAGGTACCGACCAGTGCCGCACCCACGTGCAGGCCAATGGATTTTTGATCGCCCTCACCCAGCGAAGCCATGGTCACCACGATACCCAGTACTGCCGCGACGATACCGAAACCGGGCATGGCGTCAGCGATACCGTTCACCGCATGGGAAGGGTGCTCGAGGTCTTCCTTGAGGCTGTAGAGTTCCATGTCGAACAGGCCTTCCAGCTCATGCGGAGCCATGTTGCCGGAGGACATGATGCGCAGGTAATCGCAGATGAACGCAGTCATGCGCTCGTCTTTGAGCACGGCCGGGTACTTGGCGAAGATCGGGCTCGCAGCGGCGTCTTCGATATCGCCTTCGATGGCCATCATGCCTTCGCGGCGGCTCTTGTTGAGGATCTCGTAGATCAGGCCGAGCACTTCCAGATAGAACGTGTGGCTGAAGCGCGAACTGAACATGCTCAGGGATTTCTTGAGCACGTGCATCGTCATGTAACCGGGGTTGGCCTGCAGGAATGCACCGAGGGCCGCACCACCGATGATCATCACCTCGAAAGGCTGGATCAGGGCGGCAATTTTGCCGTGGGAGAGCACGTATCCGCCGAGCACGCTCGCGAATACGACGATGATGCCGATAATTTTAGCCATAGGTAGGAAAGTACTTACTGAGTCGGGTTCAAGGTCATATTCGGAAGTTAAAAAATCTCTTCTTCTACTTATCGGCAAAACTGCGCCAGACTATAGCCAGTTCAGGCGAAAAGCCAATTTAGCCCATGCCGGGCGCGTCTACAGTCAGTGAAGATCTCGTCCAGACATGGCTAATGAAACGAACGTCCCACACGTAAAACCGACCACGCTCGAGGGCTGGGTCAAGCTGCTCGATGGCGTGCGCCTGCCCGTGCCGCAAGAGGCTCACGACAAGGTTTGCCGGGCGATCCGCGACAACCGCAGCTCGCTGCGCGATATCGCCGACCTGATGCAGGACAGTCCCGCGCTGGCCTTGAGCATCATCCGTGAGGCCAATCGTCACACCCTCGGCACGATGACTGCACCGGCGGAAAATCTCGAGGTGGCGATCAACCGTCTGGGCCTTGCGCGTACCGAAGAATTGCTCGCGCGCCTGCCCGTCGAACCGCAGATGCAGATCCCCAAGGCGCTGCGCCAACTGCAGATGATCAGCCAGCACGCCACACAACAGGCCAACGGTTTTTTCGCCAGTCGCCTGGCGCGCCTGTGGCAGGACATTCATTGGGGCAGCCTGTTGTTTCTCTCGCCGCTATGGCCGCTGGCGCTGACGTTTCCAGAATTGCTCGAAGAGTGGGAAGTGCGGGTTATCCACAAGGGCGAATCGGCCCCGGTCGTCGAGAAGCAACTGTTTGGCGTGCGCCTGCTGAAGATCGCCGAGGCGCTGGTACAGGTCTGGCACCTGCCGATCTGGGTGCAGCAAGGCTATAAACTGCTGCTCAGCGAACAGCGCGAACTGGTGAAAGTCCTGCGCATCGCCCGTGACAGCGAGCATCCGCTGCGCCAGCAGAATCGCCTCGACGACGATCCGACCCTGCGCCGCTGGCTCAACCAGCCGGCCAACACCGTGTTGCTGGCCAACGGCCTGGCGCTGTCGGCGCAACAGGCCTGGGACAGTCCGCACAGCGAGCGCTGGCAGTACCTGACCAGCCTTTATCTGCAAATCTCGATGGACGAGGTGCAGCAGCAGTTGCACCAGCAAGCGGCCAACAGTGCGCGCCAGCATGCAATGCCCGATCTGTGGCACCCGGCCGTTTCATTATTATGGCCGTGGGGCACCCATCGGTTGCCGGCCGGGATGCTGCCGGCGGCCGCGCCGAGTGCCGAGGATCTGACTCAATGGCGCCGGCAATGCGCCGAACTGCTGGCCGAGCCAAGCCGCTTCACCAATGCCATGAGCCTGACCGTCGCCGCGCGTGATGCGCTGGTCGCCAGTGGCATGCGCCGGGTGATGATTCTGATGGCCGACCGCACGCAGTCCAATCTGCGGGTGCACCAGACCTTCGGTTTGCCGAAGGAAGCCGCCGCGCTGAATTTTGTCGTCAGCCAGAGCAAAGTTCTGCAACGGTTGCTCGCGCAGCAGGCACAGGTGCGGATCAACCCCGAGAACAACGCGCAATTCTCCGCGCTGCTGCCGCAAGGCCTGCGCACGCTGTTCCGCGGCGAACACCTGTTCCTGCGCTCGCTGGTCAATAACGGCCGGGTGATCATGATCGTGGTCGCCGACCAGGGCGGTGGGCCGTTCGCCGACATCAGCGTGCAGGCTTTCGGCAAAACCGCGCAGTGCATCGAAAAAGCCCTGCACAGCTTTAGCAGCCGTGGCCGATGAGGCTGCGCTACAATCCCCCCTTTGTGCTCTGGAGACCTCACATGTCTGACTTCTCTGGCTTGCCGCTCGTCATCGAACCGAGCGACCTGCTCCCTCGGCTGGATGCCAGCGAACTGATTCTGGTGGACCTGACCAGTGCCGCCCGCTATACCGAGGGCCATCTGCCAGGCGCACGCTTTGTCGATCCGAAGCGCACCCAGCTCGGCCAGCCGCCGGCGCCGGGATTGCTGCCAGCCAAGGCCGATCTGGAAGCCCTGTTCGGTGAACTGGGTCATCGCCAGGACGCGGTCTACGTGATCTATGACGACGAAGGCGGTGGCTGGGCCGGACGCTTCATCTGGTTGCTCGACGTGATCGGTCACGACAAGTACCACTACCTCGACGGCGGTCTGCCGGCGTGGCTGGAAGCGGGTATGCCGATGTCGATCCAGGTTCCGCCTGCGGTGGGCGGCCCGGTGGCGCTGACCCTGCACGACGAGCCGACGGCCACCCGCGAATACCTGCAAAGCCGTCTCGGCGCCGCCGATCTGGCGATCTGGGATGCACGCGGACCGCTGGAGTTTTCGGGCGAGAAGGTGCTGGCCGCCAAGGGCGGACACATTCCCGGCGCGGTCAACTTCGAGTGGACCGCCGGCATGGACAAGGCGCGTCAGTTGCGGATTCGCACGGATATGCCGCAGATCCTCGATGACCTCGGGATCACCAAGGACAAAGAAATCATTACCCACTGCCAGACCCATCACCGGTCGGGCTTTACTTATCTGGTGGCCAAATCCCTCGGTTATCCGCGGGTCAAGGGCTACGCCGGTTCCTGGGGCGAATGGGGCAACCACCCTGATACGCCTGTCGAGATTCAAGGTTCTAAGGACAACTAATGAAAGAGCGTCTGTTTATCCTCAGCCAGTACCTGCTGCCTCACCACTTGCTGTCGCGCCTGGCCGGCTGCGTTGCCGAGTGCCGCGTGCGCTGGTTCAAGAATGCTTTCACCCAGTGGTTCGCCAAGCGTTATCAAGTGGACATGTCGCAAGCACTGGTTGAAGACCTGACCGCCTACGAGCACTTCAACGCGTTCTTCACCCGTGCCCTGAAGGACGGCGCGCGGCCACTGGACCAGACCCCGGGCGCAATCCTCAGCCCGGCCGACGGTGCAGTCAGCCAGCTCGGCCCGATCGAGCACGGTCGCGTGTTCCAGGCGAAGGGCCACAGCTTCAGCGTGCTGGAACTGCTCGGCGGTGACGCCGCCAATGCCGCGCCATTCATGGGCGGCGACTTCGCCACCATTTACCTGTCGCCGAAGGACTACCACCGCGTGCACATGCCGCTGGCCGGCACTCTGCGCGAAATGGTCTACATCCCGGGCCGGATCTTCTCGGTCAACCAGACCACTGCCGAAAACGTCCCGGAACTGTTCGCTCGCAACGAGCGCGTGGCGTGCATTTTCGACACCGAGCGCGGGCCGATGGCCGTGGTACTGGTCGGCGCGATGATCGTCGCGTCGATCGAAACCGTGTGGGCCGGTCTGGTCACCCCACCGAAGCGCGAACTGAAAACCTTCCGCTACGACGAAGCTGCCCGTGCGCCGATTCATCTGGAAAAAGGCGCGGAACTGGGGCGTTTCAAACTGGGTTCGACGGCGATCGTGCTGTTCGGCCCGGATCAAGTGAAGTGGGCTGAAGAACTGGTGGCGGGTTCGCCAGTGCAGATGGGCCAGGCCCTGGCCCTGCCGACTGCCTGAGCCGGCTGATCCGCCCTTTCACACGTCTGTGAAGGGGCGGACACGACCTGGGAGGCGCCGTTACTCTATCTGCCCACGGAAGCCGATCGGCCCTTCGTTGGCGTAGGTATTGGTGCCACTGAGGTTTTTCCCTCCATCGCTGGAAGTGACGCTCAACGCGACCACGTCCTGATTGTCCCGACCACCGATCACCCACTTGCCGCCCGGATGCCATGGGGCATCATTGCCACCCCACTGGTTCTCGACGTTGTATTGATTCTGACCGGTGCGCTGCGCCTTGAAGCCAATCGGGCCTTCGCCGGCGTAAGTCATGGTGCCGGTGAAGCTTTTGCCGCCATCGCCCGACTTGATCTCAATGGCGACGACTTTCTGGTTGTCCCGCCCGCCCAACACCCAGGTTCCACCCGGATGCCACGGTGCCGAACTGCCGCCCCATTGATTTGCCACTGCATATTTAGACATGAACCTCATCTCCTTGAAGTTTCGGGAGACCTGCCCGAGGTTGACGGCAGGCCGTGCAACCGTGCGTTTCCGATCGCACGCCTGAGAGCCTAGTAGGGCTTGTCGAATGGCATCCGGCCAGCAGACCAGCGGTCAAAAAGCCTGACGCCATCCGGCGAAACGGATCACAGCTGCTAGAGTTCTCGGAGTTGCCTATTTCGCCGCCGGAGCCCGTCACGGCATGAGTGAGTCACGCCCCCAACCCTCCCTGCGCGCCCCGATCCCGACGCAAACGCGCCTGTCGTTCTGCGAAGCCACCCCGCGCGACCTCAAGCGCTGGATCGCCGGCCTGCCCAAGGCCAACATCGGCGAAACCGCTCGCCAGTTGTACCAGGGCCTGGGCGAACTCAACCAATTGCTTACCCCCAGCGACAATCGCCTGCACCTCCTGGAGCTGCTGCGCCCCGAGGTGTATTTCGTTTGCCAGCATCTGGAGCGGCACTTCCTGCATCAGGCGATCATGCTCGATGACCGTTCGCGCAAGATCAGCAATCTGTGTCAGGCGCTGCAAAGTCAGCTGGCCATCGGCTACAAGCAGATCGTTTTGCGCATTGCGCCCAAGTACACCAAGGATCGTGCGGCGCTGGTCAGTCAGGCCCTGCAACGGGCAGCGCATGCACTCAAGGGGCAACTGCTGCGGGCGACGCAGCTGTATAGCCCGCCGCCGGAGCATCTGTGGTTCGAGCTGCATCAGCTGTATCGCTGCGCCTGCGCATTGCAGTTGCACCAGCGCCGGGTGCCTGACGATCTGGCGAGTCTGAGCAGCGAACTGAGCCTGGAACAGACCTATATCGCCGCGTTGCTGCTGGGCAGCGCCCGTTGCAATCAATTGCGGCAGAAC
Organism: Pseudomonas sp. RSB 5.4; assembly: GCF_037126175.1. NCBI lineage: Bacteria > Pseudomonadati > Pseudomonadota > Gammaproteobacteria > Pseudomonadales > Pseudomonadaceae > Pseudomonas > Pseudomonas sp. RSB 5.4. The sequence continues at coordinate 5,167,751 of NZ_CP146986.1, read as the reverse complement.
CAGATCGCCCGACTGGCCGAAGTGCTGGAACCGTGGAGCGCCCTGCTCAAGCTGCATCCCGGCAGGCCGGACGACGGACTGTTCGCCATCAGCGCCGAACTGGACGCCGGTCCGCGTTACCGCAGCATGTTTCGCAAAGAACAACAGGGCGCACTGCAGGGCTTTGATCCGCAACCGCTGGTGAACGTGATCGAAGCGCATTTACTGCAGCAAGAGACGTCGACGCCGCTGCCCGTCCCGGCAGGACTAAGCCTCGATACCCTGCAGCATTTGCACGCGAGTTGGGGACATACCGCCGAGCGCAGCTTTCAGCGCACCATCGGTCAGGGCAGCCTGAGCGTGTGCGTCGGCATGAGCGCCCTGCACTTTTATCTGGGCGGCGAACGCACTTTCAGCGAACTGCTGAAACATCCCGGCGCCCGCGCGGCGAACTTCAGCCGCGCCGTGGTTCACGGCGAAAAGGACAGCTGGAGCCAGGCCTTCGACGCCGCCCCGCTGAGCGCGGCTGAGGAATTGCTGCCGTACGAGGAAATCCAGTACGAGCACTTGGGCGACGATGAAAGCAACGCCAGCAGCACTCCACACTACCCGACTTACACGTTAGCGGTGATCAACCACAGTCCCGGCGGCTATTGCCTGATGTGGCCGAGTGACGTGCCCGCCGAGTTGCAGGCCGGGGAAATGGTCGGTATTCAGGACAGTTCGAATCAGGGCTGGAGCATTGCGGTGATCCGCTGGATTCGTCAGGTACGCGGCAGCGGGCCGCAAATGGGCATCGAGCTGGTGGCGCCGCACGCTGAACCCTGTGGCTTGCAACTGGTGCGTTCGCGGGACGATCACAGCCACTATTTGCGCGGCCTGTTGCTGCCCGAGATCAGCGCCATCGACTTGCCCGCGACCTTGCTCGCCCCGCGCCTGCCGTTTCAGGAAGGCAATAAAGTGCTGATCAACACCCACGGCGAAGAACATCGCGCCGGGCTGGATCGACGGGTGGCGAGTACCCACAGTTTCAATCAGTTTGCCTATCGCTCGCTGGAAGCCGCGCAGAATGGCGGGGGCGAGGAGAATTTCGATTCGTTGTGGAAATCGCTTTAGATCGAGTTGAGCCCTTCGCGAGCAAGCCCGCTCCCACAGGAGACTGAGTTCCAATGTGGGAGCGGGCTTGCTCGCGAAGTGGCCAGCTCAGACAACAGAGATTTCAGAGTTGCCCGTCGCGATCGCGGAAGCCCAGCAGATACAGCACGCCATCCAGCCCAAGGGTGGAAATCGCCTGCTTGGCCGATTGCTTGACCAGCGGCTTGGCGCGGAACGCTACACCCAGGCCGGCAATCGCCAGCATTGGCAGGTCATTCGCGCCATCGCCGACAGCGATGGTCTGCTCCAGACACAAGCCTTCCTTGTGCGCCAGTTCCTTCAGCAGATCTGCTTTACGCTGCGCATCGACAATCGGCTCGATGGCCACGCCGGTGCACTTGCCGTCGACCACTTCCAGTTCGTTGGCGAACACGTAATCGATGCCGAGTTTGGCCTGCAACTGCTTGGCGAAGTAAGTGAAGCCGCCGGACAGGATCGCGGTCTTGTAGCCCAGGCGCTTGAGTTCGGCGAACAGGGTTTCCGCGCCTTCGGTCAGGCGCAGCGAAGCACCGATCGAGTCCAGCACGCTGACATCCAGGCCCTTGAGCAGCGCCAGGCGCTCCTTGAAGCTGGCGCGGAAATCCAGTTCGCCGGCCATCGCGCGCTCGGTGATGGCCGAGACTTGCTCACCCACGCCGGCAGCCTTGGCCAGTTCGTCGATGACTTCGGCTTCGATCAGGGTCGAGTCCATGTCGAACACCGCCAGACGCCGGTTGCGACGGAACAGCGAATCTTCCTGGAAGGCGATGTCGACATTCAGTTCCTGAGCAACGCTGAGAAATTCGGCACGCAGGGCCTGCGGATCAGCCGCTTCGCCACGCACGGAGAACTCGATGCAGCCCTTGCCCTTGTCGGCTGGCGTGTCAAGTGGCATGCGACCCGACAAACGGTCGATATGATCGATATTCAGACCATATTTGGCAGTGATCGAACTGACAGCCTGCAACTGACCGGCGGTCACTTTGCGGGTCAACAGGGTGACGATGTGGCGTTTTTTGCCCTGATTGCCCACCCACTGCTGGTAATCCTCTTCGGACACCGGGGTGAAGCGCACCTGCTGCTCAAGCTCGTAGCCCTTGAACAGAATGTCCTTGAGCACGGCTTTGCCTTGCTCGGAGTCGGGAATTTCAACCAGGATGCCGAACGACAGGGTGTCGTGGATCACCGCCTGACCGATGTCGAGAATGTTCACACCACCCTGGGCCAGAACGCCGGTAATGGCCGCAGTCAGACCCGGACGGTCGACTCCCGTGATGTTAATCAGGACGATTTCGCGCAACGCGCACCCCCGCAACTGGAAAAAAACCGCATTCTACCCACTTTCAGTGACCATCGGGCACCGCGAGCGCTTTGCCGGTCTAGGGCCTGTCGCTATACTGCGCGTCAACTTCACGGACAAAAGAGCCGAGCTCAGTGAACCGGCCCACGCCAGTTAAAACCGATAACTTCTTCCTGCTGATCTTCCGTGCACTGCGCCACCGCCGTGTGCCGATTGCATTGCGCATTGCCAGCCATAACGTGATCCTGGTCGCTCTGGCCCTGGTGATCTATGCCGGGGTGATGGGCTTGCAGTTCAAGCAGGCCATGCACGAGCAGGCCGATGCGCTGGGCGAAAGCCTGACCACGCAGACCGCCACCTCTGCCACTGAACTGTTGGTGTCCAACGACATCCTCAGCCTCAACGTGCTGCTCAACAACCTGACCAAGAACAAGCTGGTGGCACACGCCGCTATCTATAGCGTGGACAACCGCATCCTCGCCGAATCCGGTCAGCGCCCCAAGCACAGCCTGCTGGGCGAAGCCGAGGGCATGTACGAGAGCAAGATCACCTTCCAGGACGTGACTGCCGGGCAACTGCGCATCAGCCTGGACATGGATCAGTTCCAGCAGCCGATGACCATCAGCCTGCAAAGCATGGGTATTCTCAGCGCGATTCTGCTGGCCCTGTCGCTGGCCCTGAGCCTGCGCATGGGTCGCTACCTGTCGACGCCGTTGCTGCAACTGCGCGTCTGGCTGCGCAACATCGACGAATACACCCCGGCCACCGACCGTCAGGACGAGATCGGCGACTTGGCGCGTCAACTGCACGCCAACTTCGCTCCGGAGCCTGCACCAAAACCCGAGCCCGAGCCGGAACCCGAGTTCGAAGAAGAGGATGAGCCAGAGTTCGAAGTGCGCAATCTGCGCGACCCGAGCTTTGACGAAACCCGCCCGATGGCCGCGCAAAAGCCTGCGCCGCGCCACGTGGTCAGCACTGTCGAAGACGATGATGACGACGAAGACCCGTTTGCCGATCTGCGCGACGAGTCGCTGACCGAGGCCGCTCCAGCGGCCCCGCGCCAGGCGACCCCGAGCGTGCCGCAACACAGCGCGGTGCTGGCGATCCAGTTGGGTTCGCAAGAACAACTGCGGCGCCTGCCACGTGCTCGTCTGGAAGAGTTGCTGGAGCGCTATCGCGACTGCCTCGACCAGGCCGCTTCGCTGTATCAGGGCGAGATCGAAACCCTGAACGATGGCAGCACACTGATGCTGTTCCACACCGAAGACAGCGGTGATGACTACCTGACCAACGCCATCTGCTGCGGCGAGTTGCTGCGGGCGCTGGGCCATCAATTGCAGATCGAAGTCGCCGACAGCGGCATCACCCTGCAATTGCAGTTGGGCCTGACCCTGGGCGATGACCTGTTCGGTCTGAGCCAGATCGACCTGCTGTTGACCGATTCGGCCCAGGATGCCCTGGCCCTGTCGCAACACAGCCGCAACCTGCTGCTGGTCGAGCGCAAGATCGGTGATGATGCGCTGATTCGCCAGCGTGCGCGGATCCGCCCGATCGCCAGCCCTGAGGGGGCCTGCTGTGTCGAGCGGCTGATGGAGCCTTATCCGTCGATGCTGGAGCGGCAACTGGCGCGGATGCATGAGCGTCGGGCGTAAGCCTTAGGCCAGATGCACAGAAGCCCGCAGACAAGTGATTGTCTGCGGGCTTTTTTGTTGCCTGTACCGGCCCTTTCGCGAGCAAGCTCGCTCCCACAGTGGACGGTTGCTGCCACAGACCTTGTGAACACCTTCAAGACCTGTGGGAGCGAGCTTGCTCGCGAAGAGGCCCGCACTGACGGCAAAGATTTCCAGCCCCCAGACACAACAAAGCCCGCACAAGGCGGGCTTTGTTGTGACTCGAACCAGACTCAGAAGCGGAACACTTCCATATCGGTGCGAATCGGCGAAGCCATCGGAATCTTCGGTTGCTTATCGGCATCCGCCGCCGGCGCTGCCGGTTTTGGCGCCGCTTTACGCGGAGCTTCGGCCACTGGTGGCTGGTTGGCCAATGGCTTGAGCGCCACCGACAACTGCTCGGCCAGACGCTGCAGCAGAATGCCCTGCGCCTGAACCTGCGAAGCCGTAGTCCCGGCGTGCAGCTCTTGCAGATGAACGATGCGGTTATCGCGCACCTGACCACGACGGTCGATCAGACGCCATTGCGCATCGAGGATCGCCGGTTGTTTCTCACCGGAGTCCAGACGCGTGATGGTCAGCAATACCTGCACATCCGGGGTAAAGCCCAACGTGGCCGGTGCCAGCACCACACGCTGGCTGTCGAGATGACCGGCCACCTGACGCATCAGCAATTGATCGATATCCGACGAAAGGCTGCCCGCCCAGCGACCGTCGGTCGAGGCTTGCAGGCTGCCGTCCGGTTGACGTTGCAGCAGGGTTTCACGTTGCAGGTAGTCGGCCACGACTACCGGACCCAACAAAACCGCCATGCCTGCGCTTTGCGCAGGCTGAACCGGACTTCCACTGTCCAGTTGATACAGCGACACCGGCTGGTGAACGCTGCAGCCCGCCAGGCCCAAAACGCCAGCGAGCAGGAAAATAAGGGGGCGCAGAGCAGTCATCATCCCGTCCAGGTGGCCGCCACAAGGCTGACCACAGTGAAAATACTCAATAAATATGAAGAACGCTCGGCCACGCCGGCGTTTGGAAAGGCCATATCATCCGTGAATATGCGTTCCGACTCCAGCGCCAAAGCGTCGATCTACGCGTTAAATCGCAGATCGAGCTCTCTAGGAGGGCGTTCTCGCCTAATTGAGGTTTTCGACGAGCAGCGCATCTACTCGCTGGAAGCCACGTGGCAGCTTATTGCCACGACGTCCGCGTTCACCCTTGTAGTGTTCGAGGTCGTCGGCCTTCAGCGACAGAGTCCGCTTGCCGGCCTGCAGCACCAAGGTGGCGCCTTCCGGAAGCACGGCGATGTCCGTGACATATTCTTCGCGACTGGCCACGCGCTCACCGGAAATCCCGATGATCTTGTTACCTTTGCCCTTGCCCAGCTGTGGCAGATCGCTGATTTTGAAAATCAGCAGGCGCCCTTCGGTCGTGACCGAGGCCAGCCAGTTCTGTTCACGATCAGCGACCGGACGCGGCGCGATAACTTTGGCGTTGTTCGGCAGGCTCAACAAAGCTTTACCAGCCTTGTTCTTGGCTTGCAGGTCTTCGCCTTTGACCACGAAACCGTAACCGGCGTCGGAGGCGATCACATACAGCGCATCGTCTTCCGGCATCAGCACGCATTCGAAGGTCGCGCCCGGTGGCGGGGTCAGGCGGCCGGTCAACGGCTCGCCCTGGCCCCGGGCCGATGGCAAGGTGTGCGCGGCCACCGAATAACTGCGGCCGGTGGAGTCGATAAACACCGCAAACTGGTTGGAGCGCCCCGCCGCCGAGGTCTTGAAGCCATCGCCGGCCTTGTACGACAGGCCGGTGGCATCGATATCGTGCCCCTTGGCCGAGCGAATCCAGCCTTTTTCCGACAGGACAACGGTGACTTTCTCGTTCGGCAGCAGATCGTGCTCGGTCAGCGCCTTGGCTTCAGCGCGCTCGACGATTGGCGAACGACGATCATCGCCATAGGTTTCCGCGTCTTTCAGCAGCTCGGTGCGCACCAGCTTCTTCAGCTTGGCTTCGCTGCCCAGCAGGGCTTGCAGCTTGGCCTGTTCCTTGAGCAGTTCGTCCTGCTCGTCGCGCAGTTTCATCTCTTCCAGTCGCGCCAACTGCCGCAGACGGGTGTCGAGGATGTAGTCGGCCTGATTCTCGCTGAGGGCGAAACGCTCGATCAGCTTGGCTTTCGGGTGTTCCTCGGTGCGGATGATGTGGATCACTTCATCCAGGTTGAGGTAGGCGATCAACAAACCGTCCAACAGGTGCAGACGACGTTCGACCTTGTCGAGGCGGAATTGCAGGCGGCGACGCACAGTCAGCACGCGGAACTCCAGCCATTCGACCAGCAACGCACGCAGGTTTTTCAGCTGCGGTTTGCCGTCCAGACCGATGATGTTGACGTTGACCCGGTAGGTCGACTCCAGCTCGGTGCTGGCGAACAGGTGCTGCATCAGCGCTTCGTGATCGACACGGCTGTTGACCGGAATGATCACGATACGGCACGGGTTTTCGTGGTCGGATTCGTCACGCAGGTCGGCGATCTGCGGCGCTTTCGACGGTTTGGCCTGCATCAGCGCGGCGATCTGCTCCAGCACTTTGGCCCCGGAGACCTGGTGCGGCAGCGCGGTGACGATGATGTCGCCGTCCTCGACGTGGTACACGGCGCGCATGCGCACCGAGCCCTTGCCGGTTTCGTACATTTTCAGCAGGTCGGCGCGCGGGGTGATGATTTCCGCTTCGGTCGGATAGTCCGGGCCTTGAATGTGCTCGCAGAGCTGTTCGACCGTGGCCTTCGGCTCATCGAGCAGACGCACGCAAGCGGTGGCGACTTCACGCAGGTTGTGCGGCGGTACATCGGTGGCCATACCGACAGCGATGCCGGTGGTGCCGTTGAGCAGGATGTTCGGCAAACGTGCCGGCAACACCAGCGGTTCCTGCAGGGTGCCGTCGAAGTTCGGTCCCCAGTCAGCGGTGCCCTGGCCCAGTTCGCTGAGCAGCACTTCGGAATAACGCGACAGACGGGCTTCGGTGTAACGCATGGCCGCGAAGGACTTCGGATCGTCCGGCGCACCCCAGTTGCCCTGGCCGTCGACCAGCGTGTAGCGATAGCTGAACGGCTGGGCCATCAGCACCATCGCTTCGTAGCACGCCGAATCGCCGTGCGGGTGGAACTTGCCGAGCACGTCACCGACGGTACGCGCCGATTTCTTGTGCTTGGAATCGGCGTCCAGCCCCAGTTCGCTCATGGCGTAGACGATACGCCGCTGTACCGGTTTCAGGCCGTCGCCGATATGCGGCAGAGCACGGTCCATGATCACGTACATGGAGTAGTTGAGGTAGGCATTTTCGGTGAAGTCAGCCAGCGAGCGGCGTTCTACACCGTCCAGGCTGAGATCAAGGGAGTCGCTCATGCGGGCCTCATCGGTTCGTTGTCTGGCGCAGCAGCATGGTGCCACCGCGCTGGGTAAATTCAAGTTTGTTCAGGGCGCTCATGCCGAGCAGCACCTGATCGCCATGCAGCCCCGGCGCGACCAGTGCGCGGACATCCCGCAGCACGATGTCGCCCAGTTGCAGGCGGTCAATCTTTGTCCGGTAGCCCTGGCTCAGGCCGTTGGCCGTGCTCAGGGTCACACCGAAACCTTCTTCCAGTTTCAAACGCTTGGCCAGATCCGCCGGGATCGCCACATCGGTCGCGCCGGTGTCGAGCATGAACTCCACCGGTTCCCCGTTGATCTGGCCGCTGGCGACAAAATGCCCTTGGGCGTTGCCGGCCAGCTGCACTTCGATCACCCCGTCATGCTGCTCGGACGTGACCACGACGTTCGGATTCTGCTGCCGTTCTTCCCACTGGCCGAAAAACCGCGTGGCCAGAAACAGCCCCGCGCACCAGGCCAGAATCATCAACACCCGACCGGCGCGCTTGCCCGGCGGTTGCTGACTCACGGCTTGGCGCTCCAGCCACCTTCAGGCGCGGCGAAACGCCAGACGATCGGGCGTTTTTCGCCGTCGGCACGGGCACCGTCGTTGTTGTCGAGGCCGATCCAGGCGCCGTCGGCGTCCACCACCAGCGCCTCTGCCAGACCGAAGGCCTGTGAATAGCGTCGCTGCGGCTGCAAGGCCTCCTCGGCGAAAGACCAGCAACGTTCGACTTTGGCCGTCACCGCATCGCGGCGGCAGATCTGGTACGCGTTACGTTCCAGCGTGAACAGCTTGCCGTTGAACAGCGACAGGTCGGCGAAGTCACGGGTGACCGCGCGGGCCTTGGGAAACTGCGGCGGCTGCATCTCGACTCCGTCTTCGCTGAACAGCACGCAGCCGCCATCGCAATCCCAGACCGTTTGCTGGCGCTTGATCTTCAGCAGGCCACGGCGCTCGCGCTCGGCGGCCAGCCATATTTCATCGCCGGCCGGATTGACCGTCAGGCCTTCGAACAAGGCGTTGAAGTGCAGCAACATGCCACTGGCTCGCGCTTCACGGACCAGCATTGGCGAGATTTTCAGCCATGACGCCGTGCCTTGGGGCGATACCTGCAATACGGCTGCATGGGCTTCACTGACGATGTAGCGATTACCCGCGTTGTCGCAGGTGATGCCTTCGAAATCCAGATCACCGCCACGCACGAACTGCGCTGCCCACGTCCGCACTCGCAAGCCCCAAGGCAATCCGCTGTCTGGCAATGAGGGCACGTCGAGATGCACCGTTTCGGCCTGCCAGACCTGATCACGGATATCGAGACGGTAGATCTGATCATCGTCACGGTCAGAGACCGTCCACAGATCCTTGCCGCACACCGCCAGCCCCGACAGATTGCCGCCGCGCATGCCGTCAACCGGATGTTCGGACAGTAACTTCAACTCGGGTGCGGGCTCCGCCGACACCGTCATCGCACTCAGTAGCAACGCACTCGCCAATACCCAGCCAAACCGCATCAGGCCAGCACCTCGGCGAGGTTGCCCTTGGATTCGAGCCAGGTCTTGCGGTCACCGGCGCGTTTCTTCGCCAGCAGCATGTCCATCATTTCCGAGGTTTCGGCGAAATCGTCGCCCAGCGTCAACTGCACCAGACGCCGGGTGTTCGGGTCCATGGTGGTTTCACGCAGTTGCGGCGGGTTCATTTCACCCAGACCTTTGAATCGGGTGACCTGCGGTTTGCCGCGTTTCTTCTCGGCCACCAGACGGTCGAGAATCCCGTCGCGCTCGGCTTCGTCGAGGGCGTAGTAGATCTCTTTGCCGAGGTCGATGCGGTACAGCGGCGGCATCGCCACGTAGACGTGACCGGCATCCACCAGCGGGCGGAAGTGCTGGACGAACAACGCGCACAGCAGCGTGGCAATGTGCAGACCGTCGGAGTCGGCGTCGGCGAGGATGCAGATCTTGCCGTAGCGCAGCTGGCTCATGTCCGCCGCGCCCGGATCGACCCCGATCGCTACGGCGATGTTGTGCACTTCCTGGCTGGCGAGCACTTCGCTGCCATCGACTTCCCAGGTGTTGAGGATCTTGCCGCGCAGCGGCAGGATCGCCTGGAACTCCTTGTCCCGCGCCTGCTTGGCGGAACCACCGGCGGAGTCACCCTCGACCAGGAACAGCTCGGAACGCATCGGATCCTGACCCGCGCAGTCAGCCAGTTTGCCCGGCAGCGCAGGGCCTTGGGTCACGCGCTTACGCTCGACCTTTTTACTCGCCTTGAGGCGGCGACCGGCGTTGTTGATCGCCAGTTCGGCCAGCGCCAGACCGGTTTCCGGGTTGGCGTTGAGCCACAGACTGAACGCGTCCTTGACCACACCGGAGACAAACGCCGCCGCTTCACGGGACGACAGGCGCTCTTTGGTCTGGCCGGAGAATTGCGGTTCCTGCATCTTCATCGACAGCACGAAAGCGATGCGCTCCCAGACGTCTTCCGGCGCCAGCTTCACGCCGCGCGGCAGCAGGCTGCGGAATTCGCAGAACTCGCGCATCGCATCGAGCAGGCCCTGACGCAGACCGTTGACGTGGGTACCGCCCTGCGCCGTCGGGATCAGGTTGACGTAGCTTTCCTGCACCGCGTCGCCACCTTCCGGCAGCCACAGCAGCGCCCAATCGACCGCTTCCTTGTTACCGGCGAGGCTGCCGCAGAACGGCTCGTCCGGCAGGCGTTCGAATTCGCTGACCGCGTCCACCAGGTAGGAGCGCAGACCGTCTTCGTAATGCCACTCGACTTTCTCGCCGGTGCCTTTGTCTTCGAAGCTGACCAGCAGCCCCGGGCACAGCACAGCCTTGGCCTTGAGCACGTGCTTGAGGCGGCTGATGGAGAATTTCGGTGAATCGAAGTATTTCGGATCCGGCGCGAAGTACACGCTGGTGCCGGTGTTGCGCTTGCCAACGGTGCCGACGATTTCCAGCTCGGTGGCCTTGAAGCCATCCTTGAAGGTCATCTGGTATTCGTTGCCGTCACGCTTCACGCGTACGCGGACTTCGGTCGACAAGGCGTTGACCACGGAAATACCCACCCCATGCAGACCGCCGGAGAACTGGTAGTTCTTGTTGGAAAACTTGCCGCCCGCATGCAGCTTGGTGAGGATCAGCTCGACCCCCGACACACCCTCTTCCGGGTGGATGTCGACCGGCATGCCGCGACCGTCGTCGCTGACTTCCAGCGAGTGATCGGCGTGCAGAATGACCTGCACCGATTTGGCGTGGCCGGCCAGGGCTTCGTCGACACTGTTGTCGATGACTTCCTGGGCGAGGTGGTTCGGCCGACTGGTGTCGGTGTACATGCCGGGGCGTTTACGCACCGGGTCGAGGCCCGAGAGGACTTCGATGGCGTCGGCGTTATAAGAGCTAGCGCTGGGAGTGGCCATAGGGTCTCGTCGTCAGTGATTCAAATGAAAAAGGGGCAAGACTTCACAGTGCGGTGAAATCGATTGCCTGATACAAATCGGCGCCAATGCCGGCAAAACTCAGCAACGCCGGCAATTGCCCGGCAAACCCCTGGAAACCATGGTCGCCGCCGGCCTGAATGCGCAGAGCACAGGCCCGGTAATACTGCTGGGCGAGGCGATAATCCAGTGTTTCATCGCCGGTCTGCAACCATACCTGATAACGCTGTGCATCCACGGGCGCCGGCACTTCCAGCTCGGCCAGGGCCGTCACATGGTCGCGGGTCAATTCCCAGGTCTCATCGGTATACAGGTTTTTCTGCGTGCCCAGGTATCCGTCGAACATCCGGTGCGGGCTGACCGCCGGGTTGACCAGCAGGGCTTTCAAGCCGTGGCGCTCAGCCAGGTGAGTCGCATAGTAGCCGCCGAGCGAGCTTCCCACCAGCAACGGCCGGCCCAGCTCGGCAATCGCCTGCTGCAACTGACCGATGGCTTCACGCGGGTGGTGATGCAGCGCCGGGACACGCAATTGGTCGCTCAAACCCAGCCGCTCCATTACCTCGACCAGCTGACAGGCCTTTTTCGAAGCCGGGGCGCTGTTGAAACCGTGGATATAGAGGATCGAACCGGACATTTGAGCTCCCTGGGTGTCGGCGAAAGATAGCGGAGTTTACAGGGAGAAAGCCCCTCACCCTAGCCCTCTCCCGGAGGGAGAGGGGACTGAATGGGGGATATTCAAGAGCTACACCGACTTGAGCGAGTTTCAGCGAATCCATAATCGACACATTCTTTCAGGTCGATGGATAACGCCAGACACCTCGGTCAGCTCCCTCTCCCTCCGGGAGAGGGCTGGGGTGAGGGGCTCTTGATCGAAATCAGTAGCCTTCGGAGCCGTAATCGACGGTGAATTCGAAGTCGGTAACGCGCTCGACGCCGGTTTCCAGCCGTCCATCCGGCAACAGCCGCAACCAGCGATATCCCGGCGCCTGCTCGCCCACCTTGAAGTCTTCACTCCCCGGTTCGAACTGAATGCAGGTCGAAGGCGAAGCCATCAGCCGAACGCCGTTGCGCTCGCGGTCGAATTCCTGATGCACATGCCCCCACAGCACTGCGCGGGCCTGCGGAAAACGATCCAGCACCGCGAAAAACGCTTCCGGGTTACGCAAGCCGATCGGCTCCGCCCACGCGCAACCGATCGGCACCGGATGATGGTGGAAACACACCAGATGATGGCGCTGCGGGGCTTCGCTCAGCGAGCGTGCGAGCAGCTGCAACTGATCGTCCTGCAGATAACCCGGCACAGAACCCGGCACCGCCGAATCGAGCAAGGTCACCCGCCAGTTACCGATGTCCACCACCGATTCCAGCAATGCGCTTTGCTCCGCGGCCTCGGCCATGATTCGCGGCTCATCGTGATTGCCGGGAATCCAGCGCGCCGGCGCACTGATCTGCCGCGTCAGGTCACGAAACTGTCGATACGACTCCAGAGTGCCGTCCTGGGAAATATCCCCCGTGGCCAGCAGCAGATCAATCCGTGGCTGCTGACCCAGCGCCAGCTCGATGACTTTTTGCAGGCTTTCGCGGGTATTCATGCCCAGCAGCGTGCCGTCCGCCTCGGCGAACAGATGACTGTCGGATAACTGCACCAGCAACGCCGGATCGGCGGTGGTCAATGTGGATACGCTCGGCAAGGCGTTCTCCCAGGGCAAAAGCACGGAATCGGTTGAGTGGCGCAATTATGCTGGGGGATGACACAAAGAGGAAACCGACGAACCGGACGCAGTTCACAACTAGCGTACGACTTCGTACTCGTGCCCCAGGGCCAGACAATGGCTCAGCCATTCCCCCAGGAACAGATTGAGCTGGGCCTTTTCATCCGGCTGATGCATCGCGGCGTTCGGGTAAGGATAGATGCCGCGAAAGCGTCGTGCATGTTCAGCGCTGATGACCTCGGCCATGCGCGCGTCGTGGTAGACCTGCACTTCCAGCTGCGGCACCGGCAGCCACGGCAGACTGTGTTCCTGACGCACCTGCAAGGTGGTGGTGTAAGGACAGGTCTGCAGCACTTCGAGGGCCAGCACGCCGAGCATCTGCTCGCCCTGGGTCACGGCGATGCGCCGCGCCTCGGGTTCGTTGCGCATGTCCGGCACCAGTCGCATCAGGCGCGCGTAGTTGGCCTCGCAGGCGGCTTGCAGCCCCGCGAGGTCGACTCGATAACGATCGCGCAGCTTGTTTACGACCATAACCCCCTCACTTCGGCGCGGTTCAGCGCCAGCCATTGCAAGGCGATGATGCTCGCCGCGTTGGCAATGCGTCCGTCACGGACGGCCTGCAAGGCATCTTCGAACGCCCAGACCGTGACGCGGATATCTTCTGCTTCTTCCTCCAGCCCATGCAGGCCGCCCACGCCGTCGGTGCTGCAGTGCCCCAGGTACAAATGCACGAATTCATTGCTGCCGCCCGGCGACGGAAAATACTTGGTCATCGGCCACAAGGACTTGATGTCCAGTCCAGCTTCCTCCTGCGCCTCGCGGTGAGCAACTTCTTCCGGCACTTCAGCCTTGTCGATCAGACCGGCGACCAGTTCGACCAGCCACGGGTTGTCGGTCTTGCCCATGGCGCCGACGCGAAACTGCTCGAGCAGCACCACTTCATCGCGCTGCGGATCGTAGGGCAGCAGGCACACGGCATCGTGACGCACGAAGACTTCGCGGTTGATCTCGCGGCTCATGCCGCCGGCGAACAGCTCATGGCGCAGGTGCAAACGGTCGAGCTTGTAGAAGCCCTCGTAGCAGCGCTCGCGCTTTACAACATCGACGGTGGCCGGAGTGGCGTTGGCAAAATCAGTCATGAGCATCCTCTCTACTGCAAATCCGATTCGAGGTTGCTTTGGGTGACCGGCAACCTCGACTTCGCGCCATCCTAACGCGCCCGCGATGATTGATGCAGCCCCTTTACCGTCAGCGGGATGGACGGTGGAGGCGAAACCCACTCTAATTAGCTTAGTGGCGAACTGACTGCCTCGACGAGAGTCGAAGCGGATAACTTTTTGCCTTCCTCTGTTTCACAAAGGACGCCCATGTCGCTCTTCAAAATTGCCTCCGTGGCCGCCATCGCCCTGACTCTTGGCGCATGCTCGAGCCTGTTCCAGCCCAGCTACCGCACGCCGCTGGAAACCACCCGCGATGCGTCGGAAACCCTGAAACCCGGCTGTTCCGGCCCGGACTGCCCACTGGTAAACATCGATACCCTGCGCTTCCCGGCTGAGCCGGCACTGGATGGCATCATTGAAAAGCGTCTGCTGCAAATGACCCGCAGCGAGCCAAATGCGCCGGTGGCACCAACGCTGGCCGCCTATCGTGATCAGTTCCTGCGCACCGCCGACCCACACTACGGCAGCTATTTGCAGGCCAAGGTACGTGAGCAGCATGACGGCTTGGTGATCATCGAGTTGTCGAGCTACCTCGACACCGGTGGCGCTCATGACACACCGGGGCGCGGCTTCATCAACTATTCGCGTCAGCAGCACAAAGTGCTGAGCCTGTCGGACATGTTGCTGCCGGGTCAGGAAGAAATGTTCTGGAAAGCCGCACAGGTAGTGCACAACAGCTGGCTGATCAACACCAGGCTCGATCAGGAACCGGAATTCGTAAAGAATTGGCCATTCGTGAAAACCCCGAACGTGGCCCTGACAACCGGCGGCGTGGTGCTCAAGTACAACGTGAGCACCATCGCGCCTTATGCGCTGGGCCTGATCGAAATGACGATCCCTTACTCGCGCCTGAACGGCATTCTCAAACCCGAGCTGTTTCCGGGCCGTAGCTGAAGGCTCGGCCGAGCACCAACTGTAGCAGCCCTGCCAGCACCAGCGCCGGCAGGGTCGCGCCGACATCCGGATACAGATTCGCCAGCAAGTGGTAGGTGCTGATACCGCCCAGCCACGCCAACAGCGCCGGCCAGCGCAACGCGGCCGCAGCGACCTGGCCCCGGCGCTTGCGCAGGATGAAGTGATCGACCAGCACCACGCCGAACAGCGGCGCGAACACCGAACCGATCAGCAGCAGGAAGTTCTGGTACTGCGCCAGTGGCGCCAGCAGCGCGATCAGGGTGCAGAGCACGCCGATGGCCAAGGCCAGATGCTCGACTTTCAAACGCAACAGAATCCCGCTCGACACCGCCGCCGAGTGAATGTCGGCGAAGGCGTTTTCCGACTCGTCCAACAGAATCAGCAACAGCGGAATCCCCAGGCCAGCACCGGCCAAAGCCAACAGCAACGCGTTGACTTCACCGCTCGGCGCGAACGCCAGGGTGTAGGCCACGCCGAGGCTCATCAACCAGAAATTGCCGATGAAGAATCCGATGGCGGTGCCGCCAAATACGTTCTTCGCGCGCTTGCCGAAACGCGAGTAGTCGGCGATCAGCGGCAGCCACGACAGCGGCATCGCGATGGCAATGTCGAAGCCCACGGCGAAGGGCATCGAACCGTCCCCGGTACGCGCCCAAAGCGCAGCCAGATCGGCCTTGGCAAACAGGTTCCAGGTCAGCCAGATGCAGGCCGCGAGGATCAGCCAGATGCCCCATTTGCGCAGGATCTTGCGCACGAACGTCAGCGGCCCGCTGACGGCGAGCAGGGTCGCCAGCGCACCAAAGCACAAGGTCCAGAGCATCGGGCTGGCCCACAGCGAACCTTCGCTGAACGCACGGGTGCCAAGCAGGCTGGCGGCGTCACGCATGACGATGATTTCGAACGAGCCCCAACCGATCAGTTGCAGCAGGTTGAGCAGCGCCGGCAGGCCCGCGCCTTTGCTGCCGAGGCTGAGTTTCAGCGCGGCCATCGACGACAGGCCGGTGTCGCTGCCGATCACCCCGACTGCTGCCAGCAATAGCACGCCGACCAGGGTGCCGAGAAAAATCGCCAGCAACGAACCCGACAGGCCCAGACCGGGCGCCAGCAAGGCACCGGTCTGCAACACCATCAGGCCGATGCCGAGGGAAAACCACAGGGAAAACAGATCGCGACCGCCGAATACCCGCTTGTCGGCGGGGACGGCGAGGTCGGGGGAATAAGTGCTGGGTTGAATGCTCAAGGGTGTTATCTCGGAGGAGTATTTTTGTCATTGAGATCCTTGGCGCCTGTTCTGACGCCTTCGCGAGCAAGCCCGCTCCCACACTGGATCGCCTGTGAACACAAGTTTCGTGAACAGCTGGATTCAAATGTGGGAGCGGGCTTGCTCGCGAAGAGGCCAGCACAGACACCGCAGACTTCAGGTCAGATCAAACTTTCTTGTACAGCTGACTGCCTTCCTTCTTGAACCGCTCGGCCTGCTCCGCAAGACCCTGGGCGACGTCCACGTCGACCGCGTCGATCCGCTGGTTGGCCGCGTATTCACGGACTTCCTGAGTGATCTTCATCGAGCAGAATTTCGGCCCGCACATCGAGCAGAAGTGCGCGACCTTGGCCGAGTCCTTCGGCAGGGTTTCATCGTGATACGAACGGGCAGTGTCCGGGTCCAGACCGAGGTTGAACTGGTCTTCCCAACGGAATTCGAAACGCGCCTTGCTCAAGGCGTTGTCACGAATCTGCGCGCCCGGGTGGCCCTTGGCAAGGTCGGCGGCATGGGCGGCGATCTTGTAGGTGATGATCCCGGTTTTCACGTCATCCTTGTTCGGCAGGCCGAGGTGTTCCTTCGGCGTCACGTAGCAAAGCATCGCGCAACCGAACCAGCCGATCATCGCCGCACCGATACCCGAGGTGATGTGGTCGTAACCCGGAGCAATGTCGGTGGTCAGCGGGCCGAGGGTGTAGAACGGCGCCTCGTCGCAGCACTCCAGCTGCTTGTCCATGTTCTCTTTGATCAACTGCATCGGCACATGGCCCGGGCCTTCGATCATGCACTGCACGTCGTGTTTCCAGGCGATCTTGGTCAGCTCGCCGAGGGTTTCCAGTTCGCCGAATTGCGCTTCGTCGTTGGCGTCGGCAATCGAGCCCGGACGCAGGCCATCGCCCAGCGAGAAGCTGACGTCGTAGGCCTTCATGATTTCGCAGATTTCGTCGAAGTGGGTGTAGAGGAAGTTCTCTTTGTGGTGCGCCAGGCACCACTTGGCCATGATCGAACCACCACGGGAAACGATGCCGGTCACGCGCTTGGCGGTCAGCGGCACGTAGCGCAACAGCACGCCGGCGTGGATGGTGAAGTAGTCGACGCCCTGCTCGGCCTGTTCGATCAGCGTGTCGCGGAACAGCTCCCAGGTCAGGTCTTCAGCGACGCCGTTGACCTTCTCCAGCGCCTGATAGATCGGCACGGTACCGATCGGCACCGGCGAGTTGCGGATGATCCACTCGCGGGTTTCGTGAATGTGTTTGCCGGTGGACAAGTCCATCACGGTGTCCGAACCCCAGCGAATGCCCCAGGTCAGTTTCGCCACTTCTTCTTCGATGGACGAACCCAGGGCGCTGTTGCCGATGTTGCCGTTGATCTTCACCAGGAAGTTACGGCCGATGATCATCGGTTCCAGCTCGACGTGGTTGATGTTGGCCGGAATGATCGCGCGACCACGGGCGATTTCTTCACGGACGAATTCAGCGGTGATTTCTTTCGGGATGCTCGCACCGAAGCTGTGGCCGGCGTGTTGCTGGGTCAACAGGCCGGCGGCGCGGGCCTCTTGCAGCTTCATGTTTTCGCGGATGGCGACGTATTCCATCTCGGCGGTGATGATGCCTTTGCGCGCGTAGTGCATCTGGCTGACGTTGGCTCCGGCCTTGGCCCGGCGCGGGTTGTTGACGTGAGCGAAACGCAGTTTGGTCAGCTCCGGGTCAGCGAGGCGTTCCTGACCGAAGTTCGAGCTCAAGCCTGGCAGGCGCTCGGTGTCGCCACGGTCGTCGATCCACGCCGAACGCACGTCGCCCAGACCTTTGCGCACATCGATCACCACGTTCGGATCGGTGTACGGGCCCGAGGTGTCATACACGGTGACCGGCGCGTTGATTTCGCCGCCGAAGTCAGTCGGGGTCACATCCAGGGTGATTTCGCGCATAGGCACGCGGATGTCCGGGCGCGAGCCCTGAACGTAGACTTTCTGCGAACGAGTGAAGGGTTGAACGGACTGTTCATCGACCTTGGCCGAGTCACTCAGGTTGATCGCGTTTTTTGATTTTGTCGTCATCACGGGCTCTCCAGACAGCATCCAGCAGTGGATTGTCGGAGCAGAACCTGAAAGGCACGGACGCACCAGGACTGGTGCTGTGCATCGTCGTCGAGCGTTCGATTGTCGAACAATATCCCGGACGAAGCACAAGAGGACTCGCCGGGTGACGAGAAATCTTGTTCCCTACGCAGGCGCTAACCTGATCAGGTTCAACGGGATCCGAAATTATTCGATCTCAGCCTCATAGCAAGGCACCCCGACAAGAACCCGGCCAGTCTAGACACAACCGGCAAAGAACGCCAACACCGCAGCAAACACCTTGATGAATGGCGTAATTAGCGGGACTTGCAGGATTGTTGCCGCACGTTTGCACAACTACACTCGCTGTGCCTTGCGCGCCTTGACGCTGCGGGGGCCGCGCCGTAGCCTTGGCGCGCACATTATTTTCATAATATTTTTTGCTAGGGATCGCCTCATGCTGCGCAAACTTTCACTGGCTCTTGCCGTGTCTTGTGCGTCCAACGCAATGGCCTGGGCAGCAGAAGCGCCCTTGTCGACCAAGACCGATCTGGTCAGCGTCTATCAGGAAGCGGTCGACAACAACGCCGATCTGGCCGCCGCCCGCGCCCAGTACGGTGCACAGAAAGAAGTGGTGCCACAGGCCCGCGCCGGCTTGCTGCCCAACTTGTCTGGTGGCGCCGAAGTGGCGGACGTGCGCACCTCGATCGACCAGCCTTCGGCCATTGCCAATCGCAGCGCGCATTCCTATCAGGCGACCCTGGCCCAGCCATTGTTCCGCGCTGATCGCTGGTTCCAGTACCAGGCCGCCAAGGACGTCAACGAACAGGCCGCCCTGCAACTCTCGGCCACCGAGCAGAACCTGATCCTGCAATCGGCCGAAAGCTACTTCAACGTGCTGCGCAGTCAGGACAACCTGGCTTCGACCAAGGCTGAAGAGGCCGCGTTCAAGCGTCAGCTCGATCAGTCCAACGAGCGTTTCGATGTCGGCCTGTCGGACAAGACCGATGTCCTGCAATCGCAGGCCAGTTACGACACCGCGCGCGCCAACCGCATCGTTGCGCAGCGTCAGGTTGACGATGCGTTCGAAGCGCTGATCACCCTGACCAACCGTCAGTACAACTCGATTCAGGGCATCGTCCACACACTGCCGATCCTGCCGCCGACGCCAAACGACGCCAAGGCCTGGGTCGACACCGCAGGCAAACAGAACCTCAATCTGCTGGCGAGCAACTTTGCGGTCAGCTCCGCCGAACAGACCCTCAAACAGCGCAAGGCCGGTCACCTGCCGACCCTCGATGCCGTGGCCAAATACGAAAAGGGTGACAACGACGCCCTCGGCTTCGCCAACCCGAACGCCTTCGGTACTCCGTACGGTGGCAACGTCGAGCAAAGCACCCTGGCCCTGCAACTGAACATTCCGATCTACAGCGGCGGGCTGACCAGCTCGCAAGTGCGCCAGTCCTATGCGCAGCTGGATCAGAGTGAGCAACAGCGTGAATCCCTGCGCCGGCAAGTGGTGGAAAACACCCGCAACCTGCATCGCGCGGTGAACACCGATGTCGAGCAGGTGCAGGCGCGCCGCCAGTCGATCATCTCCAACCAGAGTGCGGTGGAAGCCACGGAAATCGGTTATCAGGTCGGTACGCGCAACATCGTCGACGTGCTCGATGCGCAGCGTCAGCTGTACACCTCGGTGCGCAACTACAACAACACCCGCTACGACTACATCCTCGACAACCTGCGTTTGAAGCAGGCAGCGGGAACGTTGAATCCGGGTGACTTGCAGGACCTGGCGCGCTATCTGAAGCCCGACTACAACCCGGACAAGGACTTCCTCCCGCCGGATCTGGCCAAGGCAGCCGAAGCACAGCTCAAGGCGCGCCCGTAAACAATCTGGAAATCCCCTGTGGCGAGGGGATTTATCCCCGATGGGGTGCGTAGCAGCCCCAAAACCATTCACCGCGGTGACTCAGTCAGATATGGCAAGCAGGGTTAACGACTGCTGCGCAGCCGATCGGGGATGAATCCCCTCGCCACAATAAATGTTCCAAGCGACTATTTGATCAACCTGCCCAGCCCATCCAGCAACCGCTGCAACGCTCCCTGATTACGGCGCATCACCGCCAGCCCGGCCTCGGCCATGCGTTGCGCATCGCGGGGCAACTCGAACAGGCGCTGCACTGCCACCGCCAGCCCTTCGGCATCATCCACTTCGGCCAACGCCCCGGCTTCGCGCAATTGCGCGGCGATGTCGAGGAAGTTGAACAGGTGCGGGCCACTGATCACCGGTTTGGCCAGTGCAGCCGGCTCCAGCAGATTGTGCCCACCGTTCGGCACCAGGCTGCCGCCAACGAAAGCGCTGTCAGCCAACGCGTAGAGAAACAGCAACTCGCCCATGGTGTCGCCGAGCAGCACTGAAGTGTTCGCCTCGACATTGGCACCACTCGAACGGCGCACCGTGGCAAAGCCTTCACGCTGGCACAGCTCGAACACCGAGTTGAAGCGTTCGGGATGGCGCGGCACCAGAATCAGCAGCGCATTCGGGTAGTTCGCCAGCAGCCGACGATGGGCGTCGAGCACGACCTCGTCTTCGCCTTCGTGGGTGCTGGCGGCGATCCATACCGGGCGCTCCAGCGCTTGCCATTGTCCGCGCAGCTCAGCGGCACGTTGCAGCAGTTGCGGGTCGATGGTCAGATCGAACTTGATCGAACCGGTGACTTCAACCGTCTGCGGGCGCGCGCCCAGATCACGGAAGCGCTGGGCTTCAGCCTCGGTCTGCACCGCAAAAAAACTCATCTCCGCAAGCATCGGCGCGGTCAGCTTGCTGAAACGGCCATAACCCCGGGCCGAGCGCTCGGACAGTCGACCATTGGCCAGCGCCACCGGGATCCCGCGTTTGGCGCACTGATGGATGTGGTTGGGCCACAGTTCGGTTTCCATGATCACCGCGAGTTTCGGTTTGGCGTGATCAAGAAAACGCGCCGCTGCGCACGGCAAGTCATAGGGCAGATAGCAATGCTGGATACGCGGCTCGTTGGCGAACAATGCCTGAATCCGTTCCGATCCGGTCGGGGTCATGCAGGTCACGGTGATCGGCAGCTGCGGATAACGTTGCAGCAAAGCGCGAATCATCGGCGCAGCAGCGATGCTTTCGCCCACCGACACTGCGTGCACCCAGATCCCGCCGGGTTGCAGTGGTGGCATCCCGTAGGAGAAGCGCTCGCCAATCCGTTTGGCATACGCCGGGGCCTTGCGCGAGCGCAGCCACAGCCGAATCGCCACCAATGGCAGCCCCAGGTAAAACAGCGCGGTGTAGAGAGTTCTATTCATGGCGGCGGAGTTTATCGACTTTTGTCGCCAATCGCCCGCAAGTGCACGGCAAAACGTTCGGCCAGCCAGCGCGCCGCAGGCCCCAGGGGTTCATCCCGGCGCCAGACCAGTTCCACCACCAAGGCCGGCGGGGTCCATTCGCTGTCCAGTTCAACCATCAAACCCTGATAGGCCGAGTACTGCACCACATGCCGGGGCAGCCACGCCCAACCGAGATCGCGCACCAGCCATTCGGCCATCACATAGAAACTGTCGGCGCGCCACACTTGCGGGCTGGCCGGTTCGTTGCCGGGGTAGACGCTGGTCTGCGTCGACATCAGCAATTGCCGATGCTGCGCCAGTTGCTGGCAGGTGACGTAGGACTGCGTCGCCAGCGGATGATTGATGCCGCAGACGGTGACCATTTCTACCCGGCCCAATACCCGTCGTTCCAGCGCTTCGGGGATTTCATCGTGATAGAACAGCAGGCCCAGATCGGCACGGCGCTCGACCAGTTTGCGGGCGACTTCACCCTGGGCGGCGCTGGTCAGTTGCACTTCGAGACTGGGAAATTGCTCGGCCAGCGCATCGAAGCTTTCTACCAGTGCCTGATAGGGCATCGCTTCATCCTGAGCCACGCGCAACTGCGCTTCCTGGCCGCACATCATCGCCATCGCCCGACCGTTCAGACGCTCGCATTGACGCAACACTTCGCGCGCCTCTTCGAGAAGTGCTTCCCCCGCTTCGGTGAGCCGGGGCTGGCGACCACTGCTACGCTCGAACAGGCTGACACCCAAATCGTCCTCCAACATGGCGATGGCGCTGCTGATCGCCGACTGCGCCTTGCGCTGCTGGCGCGCCACGGCGGAGAACGAGCGTTGCTCGGCGACGCTGACGAAGGCGCGCAGTTGATCGAGATTCCACTGAGTATTCATGCTGCAGCCCATCTTTAAAACAGATAGGTAATGACTTTACCCCATCTGGCGAGCGACTAGAATGCCGCCTCAGCAAGCAACGTTTTACATGAGGATCTACACATGAACGCCTACGCCTTCCTGGCTATCGCCATCTGCGCCGAAGTGATCGCCACCGTTTCGATGAAAGCGGTCAAAGGCTTGAGCACCCCGCTGCCGCTGATCCTGGTCATCGTCGGCTACGGGATCGCTTTCTGGATGCTGACGCTGGTGGTGCGCACTGTGCCAGTGGGTGTTGCCTACGCCGTGTGGGCCGGTATGGGCATCGTGATGGTCAGCGTCGCGGCGCTGTTCATTTATGGGCAGAAGCTGGATGTGCCGGCGATGCTCGGAATGGCGTTGATCGTGCTCGGCGTGGTGGTCATCCAACTGTTCTCGAAAACTGCCGGTCACTGATTTGCAGTAACGCAAATCCCTGTGGGAGCGGGCTTGCTCGCGAATGCGCTGTATCAGACAACATTTCTGCTAACTGACACAGCGCATTCGCGAGCAAGCCCGCTCCCACATTTGGTTTTGCATCTGCCCTGTTGATCATCGACAAATCCCCCGCTTTCCCGAGTCTGTATACTGCGCCCTCGTCTTGAACACTGAGGTCGCTGCATGCCATCCGTTATTTCCACCGACGTTCTGATTGTCGGCGCTGGTGTCGCCGGCCTCTGGCTGAATGCGCGTCTGCGCCGCCAGGGTTTTTCGACCGTGCTGGTGGAAAGCGCCAGCCTCGGCGGCGGGCAGAGTGTGAAGTCCCAGGGCATCATCCACGGCGGCGCCAAGTATGCGTTGCACGGTGCGCTGACCGGTGCCTCGGAAGCCATCGCCGACATGCCGCGCCGCTGGCGTGAAGCGCTGGCCGGCAATGGCGAGCTGGATCTGTCCGGCGTGCGCCTGCTGTCCGAAGCGCATTACCTGTGGTCGCCCGGCACACTCGCCGGCAACCTCACCAGTTTCTTCGCCAGCAAGGCCGTGCGTGGCCGGGTCGATCAGGTCAAGGGCGATCAACTGCCGCCGGCCCTGCAAGACAAGCGCTTCAAGGGCAAGGTCTATCGCCTCGCGGAACTGGTAGTCGACGTGCCAAGCCTGATTCAGCGCCTGGCCGATCTGGCCGGTGACGGTCTGCTCGCCGGACAAACCATCGAGCCGCTGCTGGAAGCGGGTGTACTGGTCGGCCTGAAGGTTGACGGCCGCGAGATTCGCGCCCAGCGCATCGTCCTCAGTGCCGGTGCCGGTACCGCCCGATTGCTGGAAGACCTGGGCCTGACCCAACCGGCGATGCAACGCCGGCCGCTGCATATGATCATCGCCAAGGGCCCGAGCCTGAAGCCGCTGTACGCCCATTGTCTGGGCGGTGGCACCAAGCCGCGCATCACCGTCACCACTCACCCGGCTGCTGATGGCAACTGGGTCTGGTACCTGGGCGGCGACATTGCCGAAAGCGATGGCGTGGCCCGCGAGCCGGCCGAGCAAATCGCCACCGCGCAGAAAGAACTCGGCCAGTTGCTGCCATGGATCGACCTGAGCCAGGTGCAATGGGCGACCTTGCGCGTGGATCGCGCCGAGCCGCTGCAAACTGGCTTGAGCCGTCCGGACAACGCCTTCCTCGCCGAGCAGGGTCGCCTGCTGGTGGGCTGGCCGACCAAACTGGCACTGGCGCCAGACTTCGCCGACCGCGTTATTGCCTCGCTGCAGCGCGACGGCATCCAGCCGCAACCGACCGAGCCGTTGCCGGCATTGCCAAAACCACCGATGGGCGTACCGGCCTGGGAGCAATTGTTGCCATGAGCATCGCGACCCTGCACGAGCTGCATCGTCCACTGGGCAGCACCGGTCTGATGGTTTCACCGCTGGGCCTGGGCACGGTCAAACTCGGCCGCGACCAAGGGGTGAAATACCCCAACGGCTTCCAGATCCCCGACGATGACGCGGCACGCATGCTGCTCAATCAGGCCAAAGGGCTGGGCATCAACCTGATCGACACCGCCCCGGCCTACGGTCGCAGCGAAGAACGCCTCGGCCCGTTGTTGCGCGGCCAGCGGCAGGATTGGGTAATCGTCAGCAAGGTCGGTGAAGAGTTTGCCGACGGCCTGTCGCGCCATGACTTCAGTGCGGCGCATACGCGGATGTCGGTCGAGCGCAGCCTGCAACGTCTTGAAACCGATTTTATCGACCTGGTGCTGGTGCACTCCGACGGCAACGACCTGGCGATCCTTGAGCACGAAGAGGTCTACGCCACCCTCGCCGCACTCAAGGCCGAGGGCAAGATTCGCGGCTTCGGCTTCTCCGGCAAAACGGTCGAGGGCGGACTCAAGGCACTGGAGCAAGGGGACTGCGCGATGGTCACCTACAATCTGAACGAACAGAACGAGAAGGCAGTCATTGACTATGCTGCTGCCCACGGCAAAGCCATTCTGGTGAAAAAAGCCCTGGCCAGCGGCCATGTGTGCCTGAGTCCGGGCGTGGATCCGGTGCGCGCCAGCTTCGAGTTGTTGTTCCAACAGCCCGGCGTGGCCAGTGCTATTGTCGGCACGATCAATCCGCTGCACCTCGCCCACAACGTTGCGACCGTTGCCCAGGTCCTTCGTGGTCACTGACGCCGCCCCGCGGCCTTAAGCAGGAGCCGACATGCCGCGCACGCTCATCAGAAAGAACCCGAGCAACTTCAAGACACTGCCGCTGTTCGTCGAGGCCACGCCCGAAGGCCTGACGTATCAGAGCGTCGGCATGCCGCTGAATTTCGCCCAGACCCTGCAACGGCGCAAACCGGTGAGCGTGGCGGATGCCGAGCGCTTCGCGGTGGAGCTGGCCAATCTCGGGGTCTCGGTGCGCCTGACCCTGCATTGGCAGAATCGCGATTACTGGGTGCTGGTGCGCCAGCGTCGGCAGGATCGTGGCGATGTGGTGCTCAAGCTGATTTCCGGTTACGTGCCTGCTCAAGAACTGAACATCCCGTTGCACACGGCGATTCAGGAAATCGCCGAAGAGTGTCTGCTGGAAACCCCGGAAGGCTGGCTCGGCGGACGCTTCAACGACACCTGGCTACCCGCGCCCTACTCCTCCGCCCTGCATTACCGCGAGGCCCTGCCGTTTCGCCTGACGCCGCAATCCGGTTCGGCGCGGCCGGTGCGCTGCGCCAATCTGCAATTGCTCGAACGGCCACGGGCCTACGTGCATCTGCCGACCGCATCGCTGCAACTGATCTATGACTTGCGCCTGGAGGTGCCCAAGGAAGTCAAATCCTTGAGCCTGTTTCACGTCGATGAGCGACTGGAAGGCGATCAGCTTGTCGCGCGACTGGACCGCAAGCGCCCCGATCTGTACCTGATGCCGTTGCAGGACGGCGAACCGCTGGCCGAGCTGTATACCTTGAAGAAAGGTCAGTTGTCTCCGGCAGGCACACGCGGTCTGTATCTGGCCGAAAGCTTTGCCAGACAGGATGGCTGGCTGGTGCGTGACGAGCGGATTCGCTGGAAGGACTGGTTACGCCAACAAGGCCTGACCCCGCCGGAGAAACCCACGGGACTGGCGCGGTTGCGCGGCAAGGCCAGGCAATTGCTGAAGAAGATCGTACCGCGCAAGAAAGTCAGTTCCTGAAAAGCAAAAGATCGCCGCCTGCGGCAGCTCCTACAGGGAAACGCATTCCAATGTAGCAGCTGTCGCAGGCGGCGATCTTTTTAGCTTGAATCAGTTACCGCGGATTTTTTCCACGATCGCGGTGGTCGAGCTGTTTTCCACTAGACCCAGCACTTTCACCGTACCGCCGTAAGCCTTGACGATATCGGCGCCGACCACCTGGTCGATACCGTAATCACCGCCCTTGACCAGCACATCCGGCTTGACCTCGCGCAACAGGTTTTCCGGGGTGCCTTCCGGGAAGCTGATCACCCAGTCCACCGCACCGAGGCCGGCGAGTACCGCCATGCGCCGGTCGACACTGTTGATCGGGCGTCCCGGCCCTTTCAGGCGGCTGACCGAGGCGTCATCGTTGATCGCCACGATCAGACGGTCGCCCTGAGCGCGCGCCTGTTCGAGGTAGGTCACGTGACCGGCATGCAGAATGTCGAAGCAGCCGTTGGTGAAGACGATGCGCTCGTTATGCGCACGGGCATCGGCCACTGCCAGCACCAGTTGCTCCAGCCCCAGAACACCACGCTCCGAACCTTCTTCACGCTGAATCGCGCGGCGCAGTTCCGGGGCGCTGATCGCTGCAGTACCGAGCTTGCCGACCACGATGCCGGCCGCCAGGTTGGCCAGCGCCACCGCGTGCGGCAGTTCTTCACCGGCAGCAATCGCCGCCGCCAGGGTCGAAATCACTGTGTCGCCAGCACCGGTCACGTCGAACACTTCACGGGCGCGGGCCGGCAAGTGCAGCGCCGGATGCTCCGGGCGCAGCAGGGTCATGCCGTGTTCACCGCGAGTGACCAGCAGCGCGCCGAGTTCGAGATCGTGCATCAGGGCTGCGCCCTTGCTCACCAGCTCGTGCTCATCGGCGCACCCGCCAACGATGGCTTCGAATTCGCTGAGGTTCGGCGTGATCAGACTGGCGCCACGGTAGATCGAAAAATCCTTGCCCTTGGGATCGGCCAGCACCGGAATGCCTTTGGCACGTGCCGCCTGAATCAAGGCTTGATGATTCTTCAGCGCGCCTTTGCCGTAGTCCGACAGCACCAGCACCTTGATGCCTTCGAGCAGATCATCGACCTGCGAGGCCAAGGCCAGCGCATCGGTGGCAAACGGTTCTTCGAAGTCGATACGCAGCAATTGCTGGTGCCGGCTCATGACCCGCAGCTTGACGATGGTCGGCTGATGCGCAATACGCTGGAACAGGGCACGCACGCCCGCGCCCTTGAGACTGTTGCTCAGGCTGTCGGCGGCTTCGTCGTCACCGGTCACACCGACCAGCGACGCCGGCGCGCCCAGCGCGGCAATGTTCAAGGCAACGTTGGCAGCACCGCCCGGGCGGTCTTCGATTTGCTCGACTTTTACAACCGGAACCGGTGCCTCAGGGGAAATCCGTGAGGTTCCACCATGCCAGTAACGGTCGAGCATGACATCGCCGACCACCAAGACTGGGGCTTGATCGAATCGCGGCATGGACAACTTCATGGAGCAACCCACATACAAAATGAACAGGGGCGCGATATTAACACAGGGTTGGCGCAGGCTTGAGTGCAGCCTGCAACAGGATGAAACAGCTATTTAATTTGCTTGTTTTTTGACCACAAGAGCAGCCAATTGCCGGCAGGCGGCGGATAACTCGATATCTTCGGTGTCGATTCGACACTCGGCGGCATCAGGGGCTTCGTAAGGACTGTCGATCCCCGTGAAGTTCGAGATTCGCCCCTCGCGCGCGGCCCGGTACAGGCCCTTCGGGTCGCGACGGGCACAGACGTCGAACGAAGTACTGACATGCACCTCGATAAAGTCCCCCTCGGCGAACAGCGCACGTGCTGCTTCTCGCTCCGCGCGAAACGGCGAGATCGCCGCCACGATCACGACCAACCCGGCGTCGACCATCAAGCGCGCCACTTCTGCCATGCGGCGGATATTTTCCCGACGGCACGCATCCCCCATCCCCAGATCCCGACACAAGCCGTTGCGCACGTTATCGCCGTCAAGCAAAAAGGTATGCAGCCCGAGCGGGTGCAGGGACAACTCCAGCGCATTGGCCAGCGTAGATTTTCCCGCACCGGACAAACCGGTCAGCCACAGGCAAAGGGGCCTTTGGCCCTTGAGCATGGCGCGAGCCTGGTTGGAGAGCGCCAGGCCATAGGGGCTGATGGCCGAAGCCGATAGCGATGCATGCAATGCTTCATTCATAACCGAGCAACTCATAATCACGCTGATAAGCCCGTCGAACCAGTCGCCGGGTCCGTAGAGAACAGAAGTCCCGGGCAGGCGTCGACTGACGCTGCCGGGAACAGTTGACGCGGGACAGTTGCCCGCCAATCCCCAATCGCTCGCAGACCAGTTGAAAGTCCCGCTCCAGGTGCTCCTGATAACCGACGAAATCCAGTGCCAGACGGCCCAGCGAATCAGTCAGGAAGTCCGTCTGTGCGGCGAAGTGCAATTGTCGGGTGATTGTTTCGGGATGTAGCCAGCGTGCAACAAAATCATCGAAATCCCGGTACTGCCTGACCAGTTGCTGTGCCTGCTGATCACGCCTGCCCAACTCGTTCCCGCGCAAAAAAGCGTAGGCCGAATAGGCGCGCTCCAGCGGGTCTCGAACAAACGCGAATTTGAACGCAGCGGCAAACTGCTCGGGGAATTGCTCTTCGTACCAATACAACGGCAGGTGTCCTGGCCGCCAGCCATCGAACATGGCTTCGCACACGCTGCTGCCAGCACATTTGGGGACATGGATAAACAGGCAGGAACGTTGCTCGAAAGCCTTTGGAAAGGTCAGATTGGCCGACATCGACTTGTTTACCGCTTGCCGATCGACCACCGACAGACGCGCGAGCAGAAAGGACCGTTGCGACTTGGGCAGCAGTTTCCACAAAAAGCGTTGGAGCATGAAAGTACCCGCGCGACGGGGATAGCCCCCTCGATGGAAGTCAAAGTTCGTTGAGGAACCTTAACAAGCGCGGTGCCCGGATTTATTCCGGTTTGGTCAAGAAGAGTAAAGTTCTGGATACATATGACTGAGGGAGCGAATCCGCCCCCTCAGGGCAAGGCCTGGAATCAGGCGATGTCTTCGGCCGGGGCATCGAGGCCCATGGCGTTGAGGCGCGCGTAGTAGCCGTTTTGCGCCAACAACTGCTCATGGGTGCCGCGCTCGACGATGCGGCCCTGATCCATGACCAGAATCAGGTCGGCCTTCTCGATGGTCGACAGACGGTGGGCAATCACCAGTGTGGTACGACCCTTCATGACCTGATCCAGCGCAGCCTGAATGTGCCGTTCGGATTCGGTGTCGAGCGCCGAGGTGGCCTCGTCGAGAATCAGCACCGGTGCGTTCTTGAGCAGCGCACGGGCAATCGCCAGACGCTGACGCTGACCGCCGGAGAGCAGCACGCCGTTCTCGCCGACCTGGGTGTCGAGGCCTTCAGGCAACTGCGAGATGAAGTCCATCGCGTAGGCATCACGCGCAGCCTTCTCGATGTCCTCACGCGGCGCACCGGCCAGATCGCCATAGGCAATGTTGTTGGCCACGGTGTCGCTGAACAGGGTCACGTGCTGGGTCACCTGAGCGATATGCCGCCGCAGATTGAGCAACTTGTACTGCTCGATTTCTACACCATCGATCAGGATTTCGCCCTTGTCGTGGTGATAGAAACGTGGAATCAGGTTGGCCAGCGTCGACTTGCCGCTGCCCGAACGACCGACCAGCGCCACCATCTGCCCTGGCTGGACCGAGAAGCTGATGTCGTCGAGCACCTGACGTTCGGTGCCAGGATAGGTGAAGCTCAGATTGCGCACATCCAGGCGACCAGTGACCGAGTCGCGCTCGACGGTACCGGTATCGACTTCCGGCTCGACATCCAGTTGCTCGAAGATGCTCTCGGCACCGGCCACGCCTTTCTGGATGGTCGAGCTGACTTCGGACAATTGACGAATCGGCTTGGGCAACAGGCCTGCGAGGGTGATGTAGGCAACCATGTCACCGGCCGAAGCATCGCCGCGCAGATACAGCACGAGGAACATCAACACGGCCATCGCGGTGTAGATCACCAGTTGCAGCATCGGCGTGTAGATGGCACCGGTGCGGGTCATGCGCAGTTGCTTGTCGGTGTTGCTCTGGCTGGCCTTGAGGAAGCGTTTTTCCTCGTAGACTTCGCCGCCGAAGCTGCGGACCACACGATAACCCTGGATGGTTTCCGAGGCCACGTGCGTGACGTCACCCATCGCCAGCTGGATTTTCTTGCTCTGCTTGCGGAATTTCTTGCTCGCAGTGCGCACCATCACGGCGATCAGCGGCAGGATCGCCACCATCACCAGGGTCAGTTTCCAGTTCATGAACAGCAGCGAGGCAAACAGGAAGATCACCGTCATGCCTTCACGGATTACGACCTTGATCGCATCTGTTGCCGCCCCCGTGACCATGGTCACGTTGAAGGTAATGCGCGAAATCAGGTGGCCGGAGTTATGCTTGTCGAAATAGCGGTTCGGCAGCACCAGCAGATTGTTGAACAACTGCACGCGCAGATCGTGAACCAGGCCAAGAGAAACCTTGGCCAGAAAATAGTTGCCCAGATAAGATCCCAGACCCTGCCACGCCGCGATCAGAATGATCAGCAGCGGCACGGCCTGCAGCAGTTGCAGGTCACGCAGGTAAGGCACGCTTGGAAACAGTACCGCTTCAGGATTGGACAGACCGTCAACGAAATACTTGAGGATGTAGCCGAGCATCGGCTGGGTCGAAGCGAAAATCAGAAAACCGACGATGCTGATCAGAAACAGACTGATGTACGGCCGGACGTAGCCGAGCAGGCGGAAGTAGATTTTCAAGCTCGAGGGGCTTGCGGCGGGACTGGAGTCGGTCATATCACGCGAAAGTCGATAAAAAGGACGCTGACTTTAGCACAGCTTCTTCAGGGTTCTGGCAATCGGCGAAAGGCTGTTATTGTTAGGCATCTTTTTCCGCATCAAATAGCCATCACTCGAATGGTCGATCAACCTCAGGAATGAATCTCACAGCATGCAACTTCGCGGCTTCAGCAGTACATCCAATCGGATTTTCGATTTCATTAGCCTGTGGATGCTTCCCACCGGTTATTTCCTGCTCCTGTGCGCGCTGTTCTTCTTGCCAGGTCGAAGCCTTCATCACAAGTTGTTCTACGGCCTGTTCAGCATTCCGACACTGATCGCGCTATGCCTGCGCCCGCGCGAACTCAAGGAGCTGCTGCGCGAGCCGATCTTCATTGCCGTCCTGCTGTTTGCTGCGTGGGCCTTGCTCAGCCTCGCGTGGGGGCCCGGTGGCGAGCCTTTCGGCGGAATGCTCAAGCCACCGCTGCACACCCTGCTGCTGTTTGCCGGCTGTTACCTGCTGGTGCGCTATCGCAGCGATATCCTGCAACCCCTGCTGTTCGGCGCGGCGCTGGTCGCGCTGATTGCCACGACCATTTTCCTGTTCATGTTCGCCCGGGTTTATGAACCAGGCATGCGCCTGATCGGTGGTGGTGCCTTCGACAATCCGTTGCTCAGCTCGCACCTGTTCGGCTTCTTCAGTGCCTATTGGCTGAGCGTGACCATGACCTGCAAGCGCCGCCAGATGATGTGGCTCAGCGTGCCGGCGATGGCAATCATGTTCATGGCCGTGATCGGTACGGGTTCCCGGACACCGTTGGTGGCACTGACCATGGCGGCGCTGTGGCTGTGCTTCATCTGCTGGAACAGGCGCTCGGTGGGGTTACTGGTCGCGCTGGTCCTGAGCGGCGTAGCAGTCATTACGCAGTTTTCGCAGATGATCACCGAACGTGGCGACTCCTATCGCCTGGAAATCTGGCAGAAGGTACTGCACATGATTGCCGATCATCCATGGATCGGTCATGGCTACAGCGCCAGCCTTGCCGTAGACCCCGGTAACGGTGTCAGTTTTCAGGAGCCGCACAGTTTTGCCCTGGGTGTGCTGTATTACGTCGGCATCATCGGCTTGCTGCCCTGGTTGTTCTTCCTGCTGTGGGGCCTGCTGAGTAGTTGGCGCCAGCGCGTGCAGCCACTGCTGATCATTGCCTCGACCTGGCTGGTATTCGGTATCGGCGCCGGGCTGACCGAAGGCGGCGGAATAATCTCGCGGCCCAAGGAGCACTGGTTCCTGTTGTGGATCCCGCTGGCACTGATCGCAGCGTTGAGCATCAATCAACGCGCGCGGCGCCTGTTGATCCAGCCGGTGCAAAAGCTTGCGACCGCTGATCTGGAGCACATGAGCAGCACGGCCCGGATCATTGAAGAAGATGGCCTCGGCCCGAAAGTCCTGCGCCTGACCGACGGCAGTTTCCTCAAGCTGTTCCGCCGTCGCCGCTGGTACACCTCCGGCAGCTTCAATCCCTACTCCGAACGTTTCGCGGTCAACAGCGAACAACTGCGCCAGGTGGGCATTCCGACCCCGCAAATATTGAATCTGTACCGACTCGACGATGGCAGCAGTGCCGTGCATTACGCGCCGCTACCGGGGCACACGCTGCGTCAGGTGCTGCAAAGCATTACGGCTCCGGCGGTGCGCCAGGCGCTGGTGGAGCGTTTCGGCAAATTCATGGCGCAATTGCACGAAAAAGGCGTGTATTTCCGCTCTCTGCATCTGGGTAACGTACTGGTGCTGGAAGATGGCGAGTTCGGCTTGATCGACCTGGCCGACCTGCGCATCTACCCTACCCCGCTCAGTCTTTCGATGCGTCAACGCAATTTGCGTCATATGCAACGTTACACTGTCGACAAACGCTGGCTGTTCGAGGATCACCTCGATGCGTTGCTCCAGGGGTACGCCATGACGGCGTCTAAATCCGCGGTTGAAAATCTGCACAGGCAAGTGCTGGCCGGCAACACCCCGGCCCGGGTTCAGTGATGGTCGAAACCAATCCTCTATTTGCACTGGCCGCCTATCTGCTGGCCATCATTACTTCCGCCCTGCTGTTGCGCGCGGTGCCGAAAATCGCTCGGCACCTGCAGCATTCCGGTGAAAGTCGATATGCCAGCATCGACGGCCTGCGTGGCTATCTGGCGTTTGGTGTGTTCGTGCACCACTCGATCATCACCTGGATTTTCCTGCGCACCGGGGTCATCGATTTCCCCCCGAGCAACTTCTATTCGATGCTCGGGCAGGGCAGCGTGGCGCTGTTCTTCATGATCACCGGGTTTCTGTTCTGGAGCCGCTTGCTCGCGCAAGGCCGCAACCACGACTGGCTGGCGTTCGGCGTGTCACGGGTTTTCCGCCTGTATCCGCTGTACCTGCCGTTGATGGTGCTGGTGTTCGTCTCGATCTTCCACTTGCAGGACTGGCAACTGAGAGAACCCGGTCTGGAACTGTTCAAACAGATCCTCGCCTGGCTGACGTTCGACCGCCCGGACATCAACCAGTACCGTCACTCCGGCATGCTGATATCCAACGTCACCTGGACGCTGGCCTATGAGGTGTTTTTCTACATGGCGCTGCCATTGGCCGGGCTGGTGTTCATCTACCGCGGCAGCTGGTTGCAGGTGGTGCTGTGCCTGATCGGCATCTACACGCTGTACCAGGTCATCGGCTGGGAACATTCGCTGAAGAAACACTTTCTGGCGAGCTTCCTCGGTGGCATCGCCGCCGCCTACTGGATTCGCCGACCGGCGCTCGTGGCATGGAGCCAGTCACGCCTGGCAAGCATCATCGCCGTGCTCGCGCTGGTCATTGCGTTCACCGCGTTCAGTCGGGCGTTCAAGACTGCCCCGCTGTTTCTGCTGGGACTGTTTTTCGTGATCGTGGCGTCCGGCAATGATCTGTTTGGCGCGCTGAAACCACGCAGCATTCGCTGGCTCGGCGAGATCAGCTACAGCACCTATCTGTTGCACGGGTTCGTCCTGTGGCTGATGGTGCAAAGGCTGCCGCTGTTGCTGAATATCGATGCGCGGGAAACGGCGGTCTACCTGCCCTTGGTGGCCGTCTGCACGTGCTTGCTGATTCTGATCGCCAGCGTGACGTTCCTTTATATCGAGCAGCCGGGCATGGCTGCCGGCAAGAAGGTTGTGCATTGGCTGCGCCAGCGTCAGAAGGGCGAAAAGCGCCTGCCGGAGAAGGTCGCTCGCTGAGCGCGAGCGACTGTCGGCTCAGTCCTTTTCCAGCGGGGAAAAGAGCAAACGCCCCAGTCCGCGCCAAGTCTTCTTGTTCCAGGCCTTGAACGGGATCTGCGCCAGCAGCTCCCTTGCCAGCTTGCGATTGCGGTTGGCGGTCTTGAGGAACATCGAGTTCAGCGACTTGTAGCGCACTTCGTCGTACAGCGGATGATCACTGAACAACGCGTACGTGCGCAGGATATTCTCGATCATGAAGCGGTGGTTCTTGTACGAGTTGGTGGCGTGCTTGCGGTAGCGCGCCATCACTACGTTCAGGCCGTCGATGAAGTAACCGGCGCGGGTCACCTTCAGCTCGATGTAGAGATCTTCAAGACGAATCGTCGGATCGAACCCGCCCACCTTGTCCAGCGCTTCGCGGCGGATCATCAGGGTCGGTGCCGGTGGATACGGCTTGCGCTCAAGAAACATGTCATCGAAATCGAGACGCCGGAACGGCACGTCGCGGCGCTGACGTTTTTCCGGGTAGAGGCTGCCATCGGCATGCATCAGTTCGATGTTGCCGGCGCAGATGCCGACCTCGGGCTTGCCATCCATGTAGGCGACCTGGGTGGCGATACGTTCCGGGTACATGATGTCGTCGGAGCCGAACGGCACGATCAGGCTGCCCTTCGAACGGGCGATGGCGCCGTTGAGGGTGTTGGTCAGGCCCTGATTCTGCTGCACACGGAAATCGAAGCCGTACTGCGCCTGCAACGCGCTGATGCGCTCGACGCTGTCGTCCTTCGAACCGTCATCGACCACCAATAGCTCGATGTTCTTGTAGCTCTGGTTGAGGACACTGAGGATGCTTTCCTCGATGTACGGACCATGGTTGTACGAGGCGATGATGACGGTGACGAGGGCGTTGGCTTCGCTCAGGGCTTGTTCTGCGCTCACGGCTTTCTCTTCGCTCACGGCTGCTCCTTGCGGGCCTGCTCCAGGCCAGAGTCGATCAGATCCAGGTATTCCTGACGGAACACCTCGATGTCGTGTTGTTCCTGCAGATAACGGTAGGCCTGCTCGCCCTTGGCCTTGAGTTCGTCGTCCGACAGCGCCAGATAGTTATCCAGCGCGGCGACCAGACTCGGCACGTCCTTGGGCGTGATCGCCAAACCACCGGCACCTTCGATCAGCGGCAACATCGCCGGCACGTTCGAGGCAATCACCGGCAGGTGCCCGCTCATGCCTTCAAGCAACGCCAGGCCCAGACCTTCAGCCAGCGACGGCATGGTCCAGATGTCGAACGCACGCACGTATTGCAGAGCGTTTTCCTTGAAACCCAGCAGGTGCGCACGGCCGCTCAGGCCCAGTTGCTCGATCTCGGCCGCCAGCGGCGCTTGCAAGCGTCCGGCACCGATGATTGCCAGTTGAGTGTTCGGGTATTTGTCCTTCAGTGCGGCGAAGGCCTGCAACAGATAGGTGTGACCCTTGACCGACACCAGCCGCCCCAGCGCACCGATCAAACGCACATTCGGGTCGAGGCCCAACAACTCGCGAGCTTTTTCACGGCTGTGCTGCAG
Organism: Pseudomonas sp. RSB 5.4; assembly: GCF_037126175.1. Classification (NCBI taxonomy): domain Bacteria; kingdom Pseudomonadati; phylum Pseudomonadota; class Gammaproteobacteria; order Pseudomonadales; family Pseudomonadaceae; genus Pseudomonas; species Pseudomonas sp. RSB 5.4. The sequence continues at coordinate 5,132,124 of NZ_CP146986.1, read as the reverse complement.
GCCTTCGGCCTGCTCGATGTCGATGGCATTGGTAATGGCGTAAGTGTTCTGGTCGGTAAAGCCGCAGTCGCAATCGAGCAGGTACTGTTTGACCGCCGGCGACACACCGACGAAGCGCCAGTGCCGATCGATCAGGCGCTGGGTCTGCCGACGCCGGTAGAAGCGATCGTATTCGCCGAAACCGTGGGAGATGCCAATGCACAGCGGCACCTTCAACCAGCGGTTGAGCGCGAGCATCATGTTCACCGGTTTGAAGCGGTTACAGATCACCACGTCGAACTTTTCCCGGCGACAGAATTTGTACAACTGCCACATCGCCCGCAAGCGCATGCCCTTGAGCGACTTGTCGGAAAACTCGAAGTACACCGAATGGTCGGCCCGGCTTACCGGCTCGCCCGGCCCCGGTTTGCCGCGCAGGAAAGCCGCGGTGATCTCATAGCGCTCGCTCGGCAATGCCTTGACGATCTGCTCGGCGAGGTCGGCAAAGTCATGGGCTTTGACGTTGTAGTCGGGTTGCAGCTGCAACACCTTGAACCGTTGACTCATGACTCTCCCCGCTGGACGCCTGTCTCACCGTGCTTCAGTAGCCAGAACAACTCCTGGCGTCTGACCGCTTTTCGAAAAAATTCGTTTTCGCCGTACACCGACGCGGCCCGCGCGGCGAGCATGCGCTGGATAATCCGGCGCAGGCGACGCTTGAACGGTGCCGGCGGCTGCAGGTCATGCATCATGCCCAGCGCCATGGCCTTGTCGCGTTGCAACTCGATGGACAGCGGCAGGCACAACGGCTGCATCGGCACCGCCGCATCGAAGGCCGGTGGCAAGGTAATGCCCTGCCCGGTGTTGCCCATCGGCCAGCGGTCGTTGTCATGCAAATGGTTGGCGTAGCCGAGCAGCGTCGGCTGCCAGTCGAGACCGTGCAGCGCCTGCAACACCGCTTGCTGGGCGCAGAGGTGATCGGGATGCGGATCGAGGGTCGGATGCGGCAGCACGATCACCTCCGGACGTGCGCGCAGCAGCACTTCACGCAGGTCGGCCAACAGGTTGTTCCAGGTCGGCGCGCCATCGGCATCGCCGGGCAAGGTGAACGGATTCAACTGGCGAAACAGTCGCGTGTCGCTCAAGTCCGCTTCGCGCGAAGCTACCATCTGATTCGGCGCAGCCTGCATCGCTGCCAGTTGCAGGCAGAAATAACCGAGCTGCACGCAGTGTTCCTGCGGTACACCGGCCCAACGCGGTACGGCGAGGCTGTCCCAGGCGCGCAACCGGCCCTTGAGCCGTGCCGCCTCGGCCTTGCTCATGCCCATCTGCTGATAATGTTCGGCTTCGATTTCGCCAGCGGTCAGGGTGACGATCCAGGCTTCGTCGGCCTGGCTGTACAAGCCATAAGCCGCCAGTTCGGCATCGTCGGCGTGCGGGGCAATCACCATCACCCGCTGACGGCGGTAATCCGGCTGCTCCAGCGCCCACAGCACCGGCTCGCCAAAGACCCGGCAAAAGCGCCCGCGCAAGCGCAACTGACCTTGCGCCAAGACTTGCGCCTGACCGCTGAGGTTCAGGTAACGCAGGCCATTGACCCCGCGCTCGAAGGTTTGTGCATCCGGATTCGTGCCGCCGAGGAGTTCGACGCGCGGGTCGAAAAAGCGTCCCAGCCAAGTGCTTTTGATCTTTATCGCGAGGATCAACGTCGCGTCGTCGACCAGCATCACGCCTTCGTCCAGACGCAATTGCTCGCCGCTCAAATGCACCTTCGGCTGCGGTGTGAACGGCGGAAAGCTGTATTGGTAATCGTCTTTCGGCGAGTAGAACAGGTGATCGGCAAACCACGCCTCATGGGCGACCCAGCCAACCACTGCAAGCACCAGCGGCAACCACCATGCCACCAGCACCCCGAGCGCGATCAACACGATCAGGGCGATCAGCAAGGTGATGCGTTTATTGCGACGATGACGCTTGAGCAGTTGCTGTTTACGGCTCATGGGCTGACTCATACGGTGAACACCGGCACAGGATTGCACCAGCGATCCTTGTATTCACGGTCGGCACGACCGAAGGAGAAACGCAGCGGCTTGTCCAGTGCCCGCGCGTGTTCCCAGGCACTTTGCGTATTGAGGAAGCTCAACACGCTGCCGGGGCTGAATTCACGGGTCTCGGGGTCAACGCCGCCGTTGATGTACTCGACGCTGATCCACTCCGGCGCTTCGACGCGGTACACCAGTTGAATGGCGATCGGCGCATCATTGAGGAAAATCACCGAGCCGATCAACAGCTCGCGCAGCAACTCGATGACCTCGGCCATGCGCGCCGCGCCGGTGGCCGGGAAGCCCCAGCGGCGCTGGAACAGATCACAGTAGATCGCCGCTAGTTCGGCGCTGGAAAACTCAGCGACCGGACGTACCACGCCACCCGCCTCTTCCAGCAGGCGCAGTTCGCGGCGCTGGTTGTAGCGAAACTTCTTCGACAGTTCTTCGGGCGTGCGGGCCATGGCCAGTTGCTCGGTCTGCAACTTCATGCCGCTGAAGCGGTTTTCGTTGAGCGCCGACAGATAGCGTGCGCGATGGCGCAACGGTGCCTGGGCATCGACGGCGGCCGGCAGGATCAGCTCGGCATTGCCGAGGTCGAACAGGCCTTTCTTGCCGTTACGCTTGAGCACGTCTTTGGACAGCGCCAGATCGCGGCCCCAGGTCGGGATCGCCGCTTTGACGTCACCGCCCTGCTCCCAGGCCAGATAACGCACCGGGATGCCGGCCAGATCAGCCAGACGTTCGACCACCATAGGATGCGTCGCGACGCTGCCGCCAAAACGCTGCCAGGCGGTGGCATAGGTGGAGGCGTCAACGGGCGACCAGCCACGTTCGCGCCAGCCTTGAAATCGGTTGAGCATCAGCCCCTCGGTGCCAGATCGGTAACTTGCGGCAGACGCCAGAAGGTGTCGCGCACCGCACGGTCGGAGAAACGCTCACGCAGGCGATCGAGCATCAGCTCGGCACACTGCCGGCGCTGCTGATCATCCATACCGGCCAAATGTTGCAGGCCTTGTGCAAGGTGCTCGGCATCGCCCAGCGGGAACAGAATGCCCACACCTTCGACCACTTCCTTCGCCCCGCCACACGCAGTGGCGAGCAACGGCACGCCAGCAGCCATGGCCTCCAGCAGCACCATGCCGAACGGTTCGTGATCGGAGCTCAGCGCAAACACATCGAAGGCACGGAAGTAATTGCGTGCGTCCGGCACCTGACCGAGAAACAGCACGCGATCACCAATACCCAGCTCGCGGGCCAGTTCCTTGAGGTCCTGCTCCAGACGGCCCTTGCCGAGAATCACCAATTGACTGTTGCCCGGCAAACCCGGCGACGCCGCGGCGAAACCGTGCAGCAAGGTGGCCTGATCCTTGTCCGGGTGCAGCCGTCCGACGTTGCCGACAATGAACGCATCCGCCGCCAGACCGAGGGTCTCGCGAGCCACGCGAGCTGACACCTGACTGGCCTGCAAGGCCGGCACATCGATGCGGTTGTACAAGGTCTGGATGCGGGTCGACGGCCATTTCGGCAGGCAACGACGCATGTCGTCACGCACCGCATCGGACACGCCGAGCAGGCTCAGGCGCTTGCGGAAAATGTGCGCGAACAGCTTGCGCGTGCCGCGTTTGTAATCGTCAAACGCGTGGTGCACGCCAATCACTGGCAGCGACGTGCCGAGCAAGGCGATGTAGATCGGCTTGAAGCGATGGGCGATGCAGAAACTGAAATTGCGTGAAGCGGCGATCTTGCGCAGATCGCCGATGGCGCCCAGCTTCAGACCACGAATGGCCTTGGAGCTGTATTCCATGAACAACACTTCATCGGAAGCACACGCTGCGGCCACCTCGCTATCGGCGGCCCCGGTCAGAAAGACCGTGGTCACCCGATAACCGGTGCCCGCGAACAGGCTGGCGTACTGCCGTGCGCAGTCGAGGAACGGCCCGTCATAGCCGTGACAGAACTGCAGCACATGGCGTTCAGCCGAGCGAGTCATAAGCGTTTGCGCCCTCTTTGACCACCAGAATGTCTTCCATGATCAGGTACTGCAGATCGGAGCCGAAGAACATGTTCAGGGCGTCGGTCGGCGAGCAGATCATCGGTTCGCCACGGCGGTTCAGCGAGGTATTCAGCGATACGCCGTTGCCGGTGAGGTTTTCCAGCGCCTTCATCATGTCGTAGTAGCGCGGGTTATATTCGCGCTTCAGCACCTGGGCACGGGAAGTACCGTCTTCGTGAACCACTTCAGGTACGCGGGTCTTCCACTCTTCCGCCACTTCGAAGGTGAAGGTCATGAACGGCGCCGGGTGATCGATCTTGATCATCTGTGGCGCAACGGTGTCGAGCATCGATGGGCAGAAAGGCCTCCAGCGCTCGCGGAACTTGATCTGGTGGTTGATGCGGTCAGCCACACCGGCCACGCTCGGGCAACCGATGATCGAACGACCACCGAGCGCACGCGGGCCGAACTCCATGCGGCCCTGGAACCAGGCCACCGGGTTGCCATCGACCATGATTTTGGCGATCTGCTCCGGCATGTTGTCGAGCTTGCGCCAGGTCGGCTTGTTCTCGTGACGGGCGCACGCGGCGATCACGTCTTCGTTGCTGTACGACGGGCCGAGGTAGACGTGTTCCATCTTCTCGACCGGCACGCCACGGGCGTGAGACACATAGGCCGCTGCGCCCACCGCGGTGCCGGCATCGCCGGACGCCGGTTGCACGAACAGTTCCTTGATGTCATCGCGGGCGATGATTTTCTGGTTCAGCTTGACGTTCAGCGCACAGCCACCGGCGAAAGCCAGTTTGCCGGTTTCCTTGAGCACGTCGCCCAGGTAGTAGTCGATCATCTGCAACGCCAGTTTCTCGAACAGCGCTTGCATGCTCGCGGCGTAGTGGATGTACGGCTCGTCGGCGATGTCGCCTTCGCGCTTCGGACCCAGCCACTCGATCAGCTTCGGCGAGAAGTAGAAGCCCTTGCCCTTCTCCTTGTAGCGACGCAGGCCGATCACGTTAGCGTAGTCGGTGTTGATCACCAGCTCGCCGTTCTCGAACGAGGCCAGGCGCGAGAAGTCGTATTTGCTGGCGTCGCCGTACGGCGCCATGCCCATGACCTTGAACTCGCCGTCGAGCATCTCGAAACCGAGGAACTCGGTGATCGCGCCGTACAGGCCGCCGAGGGAGTCCGGATCGAAGAATTCCTTGATCTTGTGGATCTTGCCGTTTTCGCCGTAACCGAAGAAGGTCGTGGCGTACTCGCCCTTGCCGTCGATGCCGAGGATCGCGGTTTTCTCTTTGAAACCCGAGCAGTGGTAGGCGCTGGAAGCGTGAGCCAGGTGATGCTCGACCGGCTCGATCTTGATCTTCTTCGGATCAAAACCCAGCTGCTCCAGGCACCAGACGATCTTGTTGCGATAGCGCTTGTAGCGACGGTTGCCCATCAGGATCGCATCGAGGGCGCGATCCGGCGCGTACCAGTAGCGCTTGGCGTAGTGCCAGCGGGCCTTGCCGAACAGGCTGATCGGGGCGAACGGAATCGCCACCACGTCAACGTCGGACGGCTTGATACCGGCCTGTTCCAGGCAGAACTTCGCCGATTCGTAGGGCATGCGGTTCTTTGCATGCTTATCGCGGACGAAGCGCTCTTCTTCAGCCGCCGCCACCAGCTTGCCGTCGATGTACAAGGCGGCTGAAGGGTCATGGCTAAGGGCGCCGGACAGGCCAAGAATCGTCAATGCCACAGGGTCTAGCCTCTTTAGTCTGCATTCAGGCGCGATGCGCCTTGAAAATTGATGTGCCCTCGCACCGGGCGAGAGACAGCTAAAGGGCGGGATTATAGCGTAAACGTGGCGGGAATGACCCTGTGCGAATTGCCCCAGGTGAATCGGCCAGGTGAAACCTTGCTTTCACACTCAATAACCGCCCGCGCGCCAATAGATACCGAGACTGCCGTCACTGGCTTGACGGTAAATCGTATACGGCAACACCACCGTATCCAGCACCCCGGACAACGGCAGGTCCAGCAGCACGAACGGCACCAGGACGCCGGAGGGGTCAGGGGGCGCGTGGAGTACGCAGAAGTCGAACGCCAGACCGCTGTAGATTCGCGGAATCGATTGGCAGTAGGTTTTCTGTTTGCGCATGTCGCGGGCGACGTCGGCGTCCATTTGCATTACCGAGGCGGCGGTGCCGCAGCCGGATAAAAGCCATGCGCAGGTGCTCAGTGTTACGGCGTTTTTGATGGTCAAGTCTTGCCCTCCGAAGTGGTCAGAGCAAGCTAGCATCGGGGCTGGAGCGGGCACAGTTCATGGCTTCTGGAGAAGCTGTAGGACAAATCAGTGGAATTTGTCCGTCATTGCTCAAGGGCAGATTTTTGAGGTTTTAAAGCCTTATCACGAGCAGGCTCACTCCTACAGGGGAATGCATTTCCATGTGGGAGTGAGCTTGCTGGCGAAGGCGGCTCAGGCCGCGCTGGAGATATCTTTGGGCAACCGCTGATCAATCACCTGATACAGCGCGCTGCTCTCGGGCCAGTTGCGCATGAACCGTGCCCGATCCCGCGCATAGGCCGGTGCGAAACTTCCGACAGAGCCGTGCTGACACATCGAATCCAGATCGATTAGCGCCCAGCGATCTCCCTGCCAGAACAGGTTGTGGCCCTTGAAGTCGCCATGGCTGATGCGCTCGGCGATCAACCGTGCGAACAGTTGTTCCAGGGCCTGCAACTCGGATTCCGGCGCCGCACCGCTTTCAACATACGGCGCAAAGCGCTCGATGATGTCCGGGCCCGGCAGAAACTCGGTCACCAGATAGGCGCGGCTGCGCAGCCACAAAAAGCGCTTTTCCAGCACCGCCAGCGGCTTCGGCGTAGCGATGCCGAGGAACGCCAGGCGATTGCCTTCGCGCCATGAATGCCAGGCGCGGCTCGGGCGCCAGAAACGCTTGAGCCAGTGCGCAAAGCCCTTGATGTTGTAACGTTTGATCACCAGCGTGCGCCCGGCCACCTCGACCTTGCCGACGCTTGCCGCACCACCGGTCTTGTACAGATGGCCCTGATCAAGCAGCGCATCAGCCTGATCCAGTACCGGCAGCATCGCCGCCTCTTCCTCTCGACGGATCGCCCGCAGGCCAAACGCTCCGCGCTGCACACTGAACAGCGTGCACTCGCGGCCGACCTTGATCAGGTAATCCTTCAGGCGCCAGGCGCGCACCCTGGCGATCTGCTTCTGCAATGCTTCCAGCGGCAGCGCATGCTCGCTGTTGCTCAGCAGGTAATACACCAGCAATTCTTCGGTGAACGGCTCCAGTGACTTGGGCAACTGGGCGAAAAACACCCCGAGGTTTTCCAGCACTTTCTGCCGCGACAACGGCTGGCCAGCGGTCTCGGCGCAGATCCCGGCACCATCGATCAGGTACAACTGACTGCCATGGCGCAGCAGGTTGTCCAGGTGCAGGTCTTCCTGCCACAGGCCTTTGCCATGCAGTTGACCGATCGCACCCAGCGCCTCGGCGAGTACCGCCGATTGCTCGTCCGCCAGCACCGGCAGTGATTCGACTTTCTGCCAGGCATCACCGAGGCTTTCAGCACCTTCGAGGAACTCGAACAGCAGCCAGCCGCCCTCGCCATCCTTCAGGCCATCAGCCAACAACAGCGGCGTGGTCAGACCTTGTTCGGCGAGCAACTTGACGCCCGCCAGTTCGCGCTGAAAATGCCGCGCAGCCTTGCTGCCCACCAGTAATTTGGCCAGCACCGGCCGCCCGCGCCAGACCCCGGCACCGACATAGCGCTGCCCCGGCAGCACCCGCAGCAGGCTCAGCAACTGTAAATCCGCGGAACCGGCGGCATCGGCCAGCGTGATCGTCAGCGGCAGACTCGGCGTGCGCCCGGCATTTTTCAGTTCGGACAACTGCATCAACGGGCCTCCTTGCGACTGCGCCGTGCAGTCAGGCGCGTCACCCAGCTGTCGACCAGCGAACTGTCCAGCGGCTGATCGAGATACGCCGCGAGCAACTCGCGCAGTAGCGCCTCGCTCCATTCAGGTGCACGACGCAGCAGCGGCTCCAGATCCTTGACCCGATCACGCATGCCGAACAGCAGTGGTCGGGTCTTTTCCAGGTCGATCAACTGCGCCCGATAGGCGCCGCCATCAGCCTGCAAAAAAATGTGTTTTGGATAAAAGCAGCCGTGCACCTGACGCACGCCGTGCAGGCGGCGCGCCAGTTGTCCGCAAGCCTTGAGAATCGCTGATTGCTGCACGCTGGTCAGTTCCGACCAGCGTTGCAATAGCGAGTCGAGATCGTCCCAGCCATCGAGGGCACGGGTCAGCAGGATCGCCTGAACATCGCCCTTGACCTTGCGCTCACCGAAAAACGCCGCTTGCAGCGCCGGAATCCCCAGCTTGTTGTAGCGGCTGATATTGCGGAACTCGCGGGCGAAACTCGGCTCGCCGAACGGCGCGTGCAAGGTGCGGGTCAGGTAGTTGCTCTGGCGCTTGAGGTAGTAAGCCTGCCCTTCCAGCTCCAGACGAAACACGCTGCTCCAGCCACCGCCATCGGTGTTGGGTTCGTCCACGGCTTCGAGCTGTTTGGCCCAGAGCGCGTCGAAAGTGCCGAGGCCATGACGCTCAAGCAGCGCCCGGTCTTCAGCGGCCAGGAAATCAGTCATTCACGTCCCTCGAAAAATCTCACCACGTGGCGAATCCGTTTCTTGTCGGCAGCATTGAGCCGATCACGTCCGCGGTATTGCAGGTAGAAACGCAGGCGCTGGGTATTCGACAGGTGATACTTGGCCACCTTGTCGAGACAGGCCAGATCCTTGGTGATCCGGTATTTAAGCCAGAAGCCGCGCCAGAAATCGCCGTTCGGGCAGTCGATCAGAAACACCTGTTCCTGATCGTCGATCAGCAGGTTGCGCCACTTCAGGTCGTTGTGGGTAAAACGGTGATCGTGCATGGTCCGGGTGTAACCGGCCAGTTGCCGGCTGATGCCATCCACCCACAGGCGATCCTTGAGTTTCGGATCGTTGCGCTCGGCCAGCGCCGAGAGGTCTTCGGTGTGCGGCAGCTCGCGGGTGATCATCGCGCCACGGGCATAAGCCGCGCCACGTCGTTCCAGGCCCCAGGCCACCACTTCGGCGGTGGGAATGCCCCACTTGGCGAAACGTTTGAGGTTCTGCCACTCCATCTTCACCCGGGGTTTGCCCAGGTAACGACGCAAGCCTTTACCGGCGCCGACGTAGCGTTTGACGTAGTAATTCACGCCGTTGCGCTGCACGCGAATGACTTCGGACAGCGGATCACGGGTCAGACGTTCGCCCTGCAGGGCAAACACCGCTTCGAGGCTGCCGAAATCTTCAGTCAGTTCGCCGTATTGCGGTTCAAGCGTCCAACCCGCCATCAGAGCGCATCCCCGTAACGCTGTTTGCGCGCATAGAGCTTGTTGGCCTTGCCTTCGAGCCAGCTCAGCAACGGCGCTTCTTCCGCCAGGATCTGCCGCAGCGGTTGCTGGAAGTAGCCTTTGAGGAAGCGCAGCTTGTCACGACGGGTCAGGCCGATGTCCAGTGCCGAAAAATACAGCGCGGCCAAATCCTTGTTGCGCCAGCGCTGAGTAATTCTGGGGCGGGTCTGGGCGCGGTGCAGGTCGATCACCGAGAGTTTGAAAGCGTCCGGGGTGACCGGTTTATCGGTGTGCAACAGAAAGTGGCAGATGTAGCAGTCGCGGTGGTTGACCCCGGCGCGATGCATCATGCCGGTCATGCGCGCGACTTCAGCGATCAGCGCGCGCTTGAGTGTCGGCTGCGGCGGGTTCTTGACCCAATCGATGCTGAAATCTTCGAGGCTGATGGTCGGCGCCAGTTCTTCGGTGACAATGAACGAATGCTGATCCGCCGGGTTGCTGCCCTTCTCGCCGTAAGCCACGGCGGTCATGGTCGGCACGCCGACTTCCTGCAGACGCTGGATCGCCTGCCACTCCTGACCCGCGCCGAGCACCGGCAGCTTGGCGGTCAGCAGGTTCTTGAAGATCTCGCCCCAGCCGATGCCACGGTGGATCTTGACGAAAAATCCGTTGCCGTCGACTTCCGTGCGCAGCGTGCGGCGAGCTTCCAGCTCGCGGTAGACCTCGCCCTGCAAGCCTTCGACTTCGACGAACGGGTCGCGCCCGGCCCAAAGGCTCTTGAACGGTTCAGCCAGCATCAACTTCATTTAAGCGTGCTCCGCCAGAATCACATCGGCCGCGTGCTGCGGCATGCTGTAGAGGTCGGCCGTCTCGGCGAAGGTCAGACCATTGCGGCTCCAGGCCGCGCGTGCAGAGGCGTCGCCCAACATCTCAGTCAGGTATTGCGTCAGTTGCGCCTGATCGAACGGCTCGTCCAGCACTCGCCCGGCATCTGCCTCGGCAATGTAATGGGCGTAACCGCAGACCGCGCTGACCAGCACCGGCAAACCGGCGACCAGCGCTTCGAGCAGCACCGTACCGGTGTTTTCGTTGTACGCCGGGTGGATCAACAGGTCGGCGCCGAGCAGGAACCGCGGAATATCGCTGCGGCCCTTGAGGAACGTCACGTTGTCGCCCAGGCCCAAAGTGGCACTCTGCATCTGGAACAATTTGGGGTCATCCTGGCCGATTACAAACAGCCGGGTGCGCTTCTTCAGCTCGGCGGGCAGTGCGGCCAGCGCCTTGAGGCTGCGATCGACGCCCTTGGTCTTGAACCCGGAGCCGATCTGCACCAGCAGCAATTCGTCGTCCGTGAGGTTGAATTCGGCGCGGAAACCGGCGCGAATCTCGTCGGCATCCGCCGGCCGACGACGATCCTGGGCGATGCCCGGCGGCAGCAGGTGGAAGCGTTCAAGCGGCGTGCCGTAGTGCTTGATGAACAGCGGCTGCTGCACTTCGGAAATCATCAACACTTCGGTTTTCGCATCTTTGGCGAACACCGCGCGCTCGTACTCGGCGAAGTGCCGGTAGCGGCCCCAGCGGCGGTACAGCGAATGGCGCAGATTTTGCGCCTTGTCTTCGAAGCAGCCGTCGGCGGCGTAGTAGACGTCCAGCCCCGGCATCTTGTTGAAGCCGATCAGGCGGTCCACCGGACGCTTGGCCAGATCCGCCTCCATCCACGCGCTGAGCTTCTCGTTGCGCCGATGGTTGAAGAACGCCTTGACCGGCGCCACCAGCACTTCGAAACCGGGCGGCACGTCGCCTTCCCAGATCAGCGTGTAGACACGAATCTGGTGGCCGCGCTTCTGGCATTCGAGGGCGATGCGCATGAAGTCGCGCTGCAAGCCACCGAACGGGAAATATTTGTACAGGACAAAAGCCAATTGCATCAGCGCAGCTCCTCAGCCATTAACAACGTGCTCAGTCGGCTGGCGACACGCTCGGGATTCAGACGCGTGAAGCACAGGGGCTGCTCGCGCTTCAGGTCAAACTGACGGGCATCCTGCGCGGTCGGTTGATACGTACATTTCTTTTGCAGGCAAGGGGCACAGGGGAAATCACTGGCCATGTGAATCTGCACCTTGCCGTAGGCGCCGGTCAGGCCCGGATTGGTCGGGCCGAACAGCGAAATCGTTGGCACGTCCAGCGCGGCCGCCAGATGGCCGAGGCCAGTGTCCACCGCCACGCAGGCCTGGGCGCCGGCCAGCACTTTGCCGACCCCGGCCAGATTCAGCTTCGGCAGCACTTCGGCGTGCTTGAAACCGGCGGCAATCCGTTCGGCACGGGCCTTCTCCAGCGGGTTGCCCCACGGCAGTTTGACCCCGACGCCCAGATAGCCAACGCGTTCGGTCAGCTCGCGCCAGTAGGCTTCCGGCCAGTGCTTGGTGTCCCACGTGGTGCCGTGCAGGAACACCACGAAGGCGCTCTTGCGCGGCAATTCCACCAGTCGCTCGACGTTGAGGCCGTAATCGCCCAGACCTTTGGGCAGGTCATAACCGAGGGCGATAGCGAACAACTGGCGCACCCGCTCAACGGCATGCTGCCCACGGGCCACCGCCAGTTTGCGGTCGTAGAAACGTGCGGCGATCGGCTCGCGCGCCGAGCCTTTGTCGAGGCCGGCCACCGGGGCTTTGACATAGCGCGTCAGCCAGGCACTTTTCAGCAGGCCCTGAGCGTCGATCACCAGATCGTATTTATGGGCGCGCACGCTTTGCTTGAAGCGCTTCCACTCGCCGCTCTTGATCGTCTGCCAGAGATTCTTGCGCCAGCGGCGGATCGCCACCGGAATCACTTTGCCGACGGCCGGGTGCCAGGTCGGGATCTCGGCAAAGCCCTCTTCCACCACCCAGTCGAACTTGATTCCGGGAATGGCCCGGGCCGCGTCGGTCAGCGCCGGCAACGCGTGAATCACGTCGCCCAGCGATGAGGTCTTGATCAGCAATACCCGCAACTTAATGAACCTCGACCACAGTGCCCTGCAATTTCTGCAAGGCATCGTTGACCGCGTCCGGCATCAGCTGGCGCAGGCAGTTGTAATGGCCGAATCGGCAGGTACGGTCGAAACACGGACTGCAATCGAGACCCAGCCGAACGATTTCGACGTGCTCGGCCAGCGGCGGGGTGAAGCCCGGCGAAGTCGAGCCGTAGACCGCCACCAGTGGACGGTTCAGTGCTGCCGCTACGTGCATCAGGCCGGAGTCGTTGGACACCACCGAATCGGCGCAGGACAGCAGGTCGATGGCCTCGGCCAGCGAGGTGCCGCCGCTGAGGTTGACCGACTCTTCACGCAGGCCGGGAATCAACCGTGCGCGGATGTCTTCGCCCACCGCGTGGTCGTTTTTCGAGCCGAACAGCCACACCTGCCAGCCTTCGCGAATCCGCGCTTCGGCGACCTTGGCGTAATGCTCGGAGGGCCAGCGCTTGGATTCGCCGAACTCGGCGCCGGGGCACAGCGCCAACACCGGGCGGTCAAGGGTCAGGCCAAATTTCGCCAGTGCCGCTTCGCGGGTCACCGGATCGATTTGCAGGCTCGGACGCGGATAAGGTTTCGGCAGCTCGGCGTTCGGCTCGTAAGCCAGGGCCATGAAGCGTTCGATCATCAGCGGATAACGTTCTTTATCCAACGTGCGCACGTCATTGAGCAGGCCGTAGCGGAACTCGCCGCGCCAGCCAGTGCGCTGCTTGATGCCGGCGAAAAACGGCACCAGCGCCGACTTCAGCGAGTTCGGCAGCAGGATCGCCTGATCGTACTGACCGGCCAGGGACTTGCCGATCCGCCGACGCGTGGCCAATTCCAGCACGCCATGGCCGAGCGGAAAGCTCAAGGCCTTGCGCACTTCGGGCATGCGTTCAAGGATCGGCCGGCTCCACTCGGGGGCCAGCACGTCGATTTCGCATTGCGGGTGGCGCTGCTTGAGACACTGAAACAGTGTCTGCGCCATCACCATGTCACCGACCCAACTGGGCCCAACGATCAGAATATTCATGTGGTTTCCATAAACGAACCGGGGAGGCATTTACGCCTCCCCGCCTCGAGAATTCTACAAACACTGTAGATCTGCTGTGGGAGCGGGCTTGCTCGCGAAAGGGTCTTCACATCCAACATTATTGTCGTCTGATACTCCGCTATCGCGAGCAGGCTCGCTCCCACAGGGTTTCGCATTCGGCCCTGCATCTGCAATTCAACGCAGATCCACTGTGGGAGCGGGCTTGCTCGCGAAGGGGCCGTCACATCCTGCATCGGTGGTGACTGACACTGCGCTTTCGCGAGCAAGCCCGCTCCCACAGGGGCCATCAGGTGTTTCAAATATCCGGTTTCAGCTTAGCCCCAACTCTTTCCAGATCCGCAATACCTGCCGGCGCTCCTCGACAAACTGGTCGCCTGCAATCACCCCGGCATCCTTCTGCAAGGCCTGTCGGTGGGCGGCGGAGCGGTAGGCTTTATAGGCCTCACGCAGCAGACTGGCATCTTCGGCAGGCATCAGCCCTTCGTGTTCCAGCTCTTCCAGAATGCGGATGTTATCGGTCCAGCGCAGCAGTGGCGGGTGGCTGTGCGACCACGCCAGGGCCGCGTATTGCACCATAAATTCAATATCGACGATACCTCCGGCGTCCTGCTTGAGGTCGAACGGCGCTGTAGCCTCAAAGGCATTTGCCGCCGTGCCGGCCGCCGTGCTCTTGCTGCCGAGGTTATCGCGCATCTTGGCGCGCATCTCGCTGACTTCCTGCTGCAGCTTCGCCAGATCCCGCGCCTTGCCCAAAACCTGCGCGCGGACTTTCTCGAAGGCCTGACCGACATCCTGACTGCCGACCAGCACCCGCGCCCGCACCAGCGCCTGATGTTCCCAGGTCCAGGCTTCATTTTCCTGATAGCGCTCGAAAGCACCGAGCGAACTGACCAACAGCCCCGACGCGCCGGACGGGCGCAAACGCATGTCCACTTCATACAGCTGACCGGAGTTGGTCTGCGCCGTCAGCAAGTGAATGATCCGCTGCCCCAGCCGGGTGAAGAACTGCGCGCCATCGATTGGCTTCGGCCCATCGGTTTCCGCCTGCGGATCGCCGTCATGGATGAACACCAGATCCAGATCCGAACCATGCCCCAGTTCCAGCCCGCCGACTTTCCCGTAACCGACAATGATGAAGCCGGGATCGCACAGGGTGCCATCAGTGCGCAGCGGCGTGCCGTACTTGGCCACCGTCTGACGCCAGGCCAACGCCAGCACTTGCTCGAGAATCGCCTCGGCCAGCCAGGTCAGGTAATCGCTGACTTTCATCAACGGCAGGCTGCCGGCGATTTCCGAGGCAGCGACGCGCAAGCGGTGCGCCAGTTTGAAGTGACGCAGGGCTTCCATCTGCTGTTCGAGGTCGTCTTCGGGAATCCGCGTCAGGCGTTCGCGCAACTCGGCAGCCAGTTCCGGCGCCAGGGGCGGCTTGAACAGCCGGCCTTCGTTGAGCAATTCGTCGAGCAGCAGCGGGAAACGGGTGATCTGCTCGGCAATCCACGGACTGGCCGCACACAGCGTGAGCAAACGCCGCAGGGCGCCGGGATTTTCCGTCAGCAACACTAAATAAGCCGAACGTCGGGCGACCGCTTCGACCAGCGGAAGCACCCGCTCCAGCACCAGATCCGGGTTGTCATGCTCCACCGCCTGGGCCAGCAGGCGCGGGATAAACGCATCAAGACGCTCGCGACCCAGCCGCTGCATCGCGCGCAATTGCGGACTGCCACGCAGGCTCGCCAGCGCTTTCAGGGCCTTGGTCGCATCGGCGAAACCGCCCTCTTCGAGCTGCCGGCAAGCGGCCTCTTCATCCTGCGCCTCTTCCCACAGCGGCAACCACTCACCGCCGACCACCACTTCGCAGTCGGCGCCCTCTTCTTCATCGGGATCGGCGATCACCTGCGCAAAGTGCCAGGCCACGCGACCGCGCCAGAACATCAGTTTTTCGTGGAAAGCTGCCCAATCGGCAAAACCGAGCATGAACGCGATACGCGCCTGATCCTGAGCGCCGTCCGGCAACATCTGGGTCTGGCGGTCGGCAATCGCCTGGATCGCGTGCTCGGTGTAACGCAGGAATTCGTAACCTTCGCGCAGCTCATTGATCACCGCCGGCGGCAGATAGCCCTGCCCTTCCAGCGTGCTCAGCACCTTTAATAGAGGACGCTGTTGCAGGCTCAGGTCGCGCCCGCCGTGGATCAACTGGAAGGCCTGGGCGATGAACTCGACTTCGCGGATACCGCCGGAGCCGAGCTTGATGTTGTCGGCCATGCCCTTGCGCCGCACTTCCTGCTGGATCAGCTGCTTCATGGTGCGCAGCGCTTCGATCGCCGAGAAATCCAGATAACGCCGGTAGACGAACGGGCGCAGCATATCGAGCAACTGCGCGCCGGCCGTCTGATCGCCGGCCACCACTCGCGCCTTGATCATCGCGTAGCGTTCCCAGTCGCGGCCCTGGTCCTGGTAATACTGCTCCAGCGCATTGAAGCTCAGCACCAGCGCGCCGGACGAACCGTACGGGCGCAGGCGCATGTCAACGCGGAACACGAAACCGTCGACGGTCATCGGGTCGAGGGCCTTGATCAGGCGCTGACCGAGACGGATGAAGAATTCCTGATTATCCAGCGCGCGTTTCACGCCGACGGTTTCGCCGCCCTCGGGGTAGGCGAAGATCAGGTCGATGTCCGACGACAGGTTCAGCTCGACCGCGCCAAGCTTGCCCATGCCGAGGATGACCATCTGCTGCGGCAGACCGCTGCGCCGACCGGTCGGCGTACCGAACTGCTGGCAATGGCGGCTGTACAGCCATTGGTAGGCTTGATCGATGGTGGCGTCGGCCATGTCCGACAGGTCGCGGCAGGTCTGTACCAGATCAGCCTGGCGGTTCAGGTCACGCCAGATGATCCGCACTTGATGGCGGGCACGCTGGCGACGCAGGACGCGACCGAGTTCGTCTTCGCTTTGCGCGGCAGCCACCGCTGCGGCAATCTGCGCACACAATTCCCCCGGTGCGAACGGCCGATCGAGTTCGCCGGACTGCACCAGCGACAGCAACATCAAAGGGTCACGAACGCTCTGTTCAATGACGAAATCGCTGGCGGCACTGACGCGGGCGAATTGCGCCCAGCGTTCCGGCGTCCAGTTGGAGAAGCCATGATCGTCTTCCAGCGCGGCGACGGCCGTACGGAACGACTGCTCGGATCGAGTGACCAACGGCAGGAGAATGGCGGGGAGTTCGGCAAGCACGGGCAGGGTCATGGTCTATCCTTGATCGGCGTGTAAATGGCCGCTTGTAGTGTTTGATGAAAACCCGCTACGCGAAGGACTGTCGAACAAAAGTTAGAAATAGCTGAAATTTCTTCTTCTTTGGCATCCAGCATCAAACTTTCACCTTTTTCGGATGGTAATCGACCAACCTTAACGATTATTCTCACAACGCAGTCGGAGGCCACAAGCCTTTCCTCTGTAGTTTTACTACTCGTCTATACAGGCGAAAGGCTGAAATGCTCAAAGATTTGTAGTAAAACTACACGCCGCCGGAACAACCTGTCGGCAATCCAAGAATTTTAAATCGTCTGCCCACAAGGCCAGTCGCAAACTCAGGCAACCGATTCTGGAAGCCTTTCCGCCCTGGAGCAAGCCATGCAAGACCTCGATCCCGTCGAAACCCAGGAATGGCTGGACGCCCTGGAATCGGTTCTCGACAAAGAAGGCGAAGACCGTGCTCACTATCTGATGACCCGTATGGGTGAACTGGCGACCCGCAGCGGTTCGCAGCTCCCTTACGCCATCACCACGCCTTACCGCAACACCATCCCGGTAACCCACGAAGCACGCATGCCTGGCGACCTGTTCATGGAACGCCGCATTCGCTCGCTGGTGCGCTGGAACGCGATGGCCATGGTAATGCGTACGAACCTGAAAGATTCTGACCTGGGTGGTCACATCTCCAGCTTCGCTTCCAGCGCGACCCTGTATGACATCGGCTTCAACTACTTCTTCCAGGCCCCGACCGACGAACACGGCGGCGACCTGATCTACTTCCAGGGCCACACCTCGCCAGGCGTTTACGCCCGTGCGTTCATGGAAGGCCGCATCACCGAAGACCAGATGAACAACTTCCGCCAGGAAGTCGACGGTCAGGGCCTGTCGTCCTATCCGCACCCTTGGCTGATGCCTGACTTCTGGCAGTTCCCGACCGTATCCATGGGTCTGGGCCCGATCCAGGCGATCTACCAGGCACGCTTCATGAAGTACCTGGAACACCGCGGTTTCATCCAGCCGGGCAAACAGAAAGTCTGGTGCTTCCTGGGCGACGGCGAGTGCGACGAGCCGGAATCCCTGGGCGCGATCTCCCTGGCCGGCCGCGAGAAGCTGGACAACCTGATCTTCGTCATCAACTGCAACCTGCAGCGCCTCGACGGCCCGGTTCGCGGCAACGGCAAGATCATCCAGGAACTCGAAGGCGTGTTCCGCGGTGCTCAGTGGAACGTGACCAAAGTCATCTGGGGCCGTTTCTGGGACCCACTGCTGGCCAAGGACGTCGACGGCATCCTGCAACGTCGCATGGACGAAGTCATCGACGGCGAGTACCAGAACTACAAAGCCAAAGACGGCGCGTTCGTTCGCGAGCACTTCTTCAACACGCCTGAACTCAAGGCGATGGTTGCCGATCTGTCCGACGACGAGATCTGGAAACTCAACCGTGGCGGCCACGACCCGTACAAGGTCTATGCGGCGTACCACGAAGCGGTCAACCACAAAGAACAACCAACCGTCATCCTGGCCAAGACCATCAAGGGTTATGGCACCGGTGCCGGCGAAGCGAAAAACACTGCGCACAACACCAAGAAAGTCGACGTCGACAGCCTGAAGTTGTTCCGCGACCGCTTCGACATCCCGGTCAAGGACGAAGAGCTGGAGAACCTGCCGTTCTTCAAGCCAGAGCCAAACAGCGCCGAAGCCCGCTACCTGAGCGAGCGCCGTGCTGCACTGGGCGGTTTCGTACCGCAGCGCCGCGCGCAGAGCTTCAGCGTACCGACCCCGGACCTGGACACCCTGAAAGCCATCCTCGATGGTTCGGGCGACCGTGAAATTTCCACCACCATGGCCTTCGTGCGGATCCTCGCGCAACTGGTCAAGGACAAGGAAATCGGCCCGCGCATCGTGCCGATCATCCCGGACGAAGCCCGTACCTTCGGTATGGAAGGCATGTTCCGTCAGCTGGGCATCTACTCCTCCGTCGGCCAGCTCTACGAGCCAGTCGATAAAGACCAGGTGATGTTCTACAAGGAAGACCAGAAAGGTCAGATCCTTGAAGAAGGCATCAACGAAGCGGGCGCCATGAGTTCCTTCATCGCCGCCGGTACTTCGTACTCCAGCCACAACCAGCCGATGCTGCCGTTCTACATCTTCTACTCGATGTTCGGCTTCCAGCGTATCGGTGACCTGGCCTGGGCCGCCGGCGACAGCCGTACCCGTGGCTTCCTGATCGGCGGCACCGCCGGCCGTACCACCCTGAACGGTGAAGGCCTGCAGCACGAAGACGGTCACAGCCACCTGCTGGCCGCGACCATCCCGAACTGCCGCACCTACGATCCAACCTACGGCTACGAGCTGGCGGTGATCATTCAGGACGGCATGAAGAAGATGACCGAAGAGCAACAGGACATCTTCTACTACATCACCGTGATGAACGAGTCGTACCAGCAGCCAGCCATGCCGGCCGGTGCCGAAGAAGGCATCAAGAAAGGCATGTACCTGCTCGAAGAAGACACCCGCGATGCAGCGCATCACGTACAGCTGATGGGCTCCGGCACCATCCTGCGTGAAGTGCGTGAAGCGGCGAAGATTCTGCGTGAAGAGTTCAACATCGGCGCTGACGTATGGAGCGTCACCAGCTTCAACGAACTGCGTCGCGACGGCCTGGCCGTTGAGCGCAGCAACCGTCTGAAGCCTGGCCAGAAGCCTAAGCAGAGCTACGTTGAAGAGTGCCTGAGCGGCCGTAAAGGTCCGGTCATCGCTTCTACCGACTACATGAAGCTGTTCGCCGAGCAGATCCGTCAGTGGGTACCGTCCAAGGAATTCAAAGTCCTGGGCACCGACGGTTTCGGCCGCAGCGACAGCCGCAAGAAACTGCGTCATTTCTTCGAAGTCGACCGTCATTTCGTGGTGTTGGCAGCCCTGGAAGCACTGGCTGACCGTGGTGATATCGAACCTAAAGTCGTGGCTGAGGCCATCGTCAAGTTCGGCATCGACCCGGAAAAACGCAACCCACTGGACTGCTGAGGAGACATTTTGTGAGCGAACTCATTCGCGTACCTGACATCGGCAGCGGTGAAGGTGAAGTAATTGAACTGTTTGTGAAGGTCGGCGACCGTATCGAAGCCGACCAGAGCATCCTGACCCTGGAATCGGACAAGGCCAGCATGGAAGTGCCGGCCCCGAAAGCCGGCGTCATCAAAAGCCTGAAAGTGAAGCTGGGCGACCGTCTGAAAGAAGGCGACGAACTGCTCGAGCTGGAAGTCGAGGGCGCCGCTGCTGCGGCCCCTGCTCCTGCTGCTCCGGCCAAGAAAGCCGAAGAAAAACCGGCTGCGGCCCCTGCCGCCGCCGCGCCAGCCGCTGCGCCTGCTGCCGCTTCGGTGCAGCAAGTGCACGTGCCGGACATCGGTTCGTCGGGCAAGGCCCAGATCATCGAGATCCAGGTCAAGGTCGGCGACAAGGTCGAGGCTGATCAATCGCTGATCACCCTCGAATCCGACAAGGCGAGCATGGAAATCCCGTCGCCTGCCGCAGGCGTGGTCAAGGCCATCAGCGTCAAGCTCAACGACGAAGTCGGCACCGGCGACCTGATCCTCGATCTGGAAGTGGCGGGTGCTGCGGCCCCTGCTGCGGCCGCTCCGGCTCAGGCTGCTGCGCCAGCCGCTGCCGCTGCGCCTGCTCCTGCAGCAGCCCCGGCTGCTCCAGTTGCCGACAGCGTTCAGGACATCCACGTTCCGGACATCGGTTCGGCCGGCAAGGCCAAGATCATCGAAGTGTTGGTCAAGGCTGGCGACAGCGTTGAAGCCGACCAGTCGCTGATCACCCTCGAATCCGACAAGGCAAGCATGGAAATCCCATCGCCTGCCGCTGGCGTGGTGGAAAGCGTTTCGATCAAGCTGGACGACGAAGTCGGTACCGGCGACCTGATCCTCAAGCTGAAAGTCAAAGGCGCAGCGCCTGCTGCTGCCCCGGCTCCAGCTGCCGCTGCTGCAAATGCTCCGGCACCTGCCGCTGCTGCTCCGGCTGCCGCTGCACCTGCGGCTGCCGCTCCGGCCGCTGCTCCGGCCAAGCCTGGTGCCAAAGTTCACGCCGGCCCGGCCGTGCGTCAACTGGCCCGTGAGTTCGGCGTCGAGCTGAGCGCTGTAGGCGCCAGCGGTCCGCACGGTCGCATCCTCAAGGAAGACGTGCAGGTTTACGTCAAGGCGATGATGCAGAAGGCCAAAGAAGCGCCGGCTGCTGGCGGCGCAACCGGTGGCGCGGGCATCCCGCCGATCCCGGTCGTGGACTTCAGCCGCTTCGGTGAAATCGAAGAAGTGCCGATGACCCGCCTGATGCAGGTCGGCGCTGCCAACCTGCACCGCAGCTGGCTGAACGTGCCGCACGTGACGCAATTCGACTCGGCGGATATCACTGAGCTGGAAGCGTTCCGCGTTGCGCAGAAAGCCGTCGCAGAGAAGGCCGGCGTCAAGCTGACCATCCTGCCGCTGCTGCTCAAGACCTGTGCGCACCTGCTCAAGGAACTGCCGGACTTCAACAGTTCGCTGGCGCCAAGCGGCAAGGCGATCATTCGCAAGAAGTACGTCAACATCGGTTTCGCGGTCGACACTCCTGATGGCCTGCTGGTACCGGTCATCAAGAACGTCGACCAGAAGAGCCTGCTGCAATTGGCTGCAGAAGCTGCTTCGCTGGCTGAAAAAGCCCGCACCAAGAAGCTCTCTTCGGACGAGATGCAAGGCGCCTGCTTCACCATTTCCAGCCTCGGCCACATTGGCGGCACCGGCTTCACGCCGATCGTCAACGCGCCGGAAGTGGCGATCCTCGGTGTTTCCAAGGCAACCATCCAGCCAGTCTGGGACGGCAAAGCCTTCCAGCCGAAACTGATGCTGCCACTGTCGCTGTCCTACGATCACCGTGTGATTAACGGCGCTGCTGCTGCACGCTTCACCCAGCGTCTGGGCAGCCTGTTGGGCGACATCCGCACCATCCTGCTGTAAAGCGTTCGGCCCTCCGGCAACGGAGGGCCGATTGCGTCCCACGTTTTCGAGCGCCACACGCTCGTACCTCAACCCCGTCAGTTTGACGGGGCTTTTTTTGCCTAGAGAAAAGTACAGCGCCTCTTCCTACAAGTTCGGTTTACTTGAACTACGAACGCAGTCCACTTCGCCTCGATATTTTTCGTCGACCGCCAACTAATCTTTGCCTCCCGATCAAATAAGCAACTTCCTGCGTTATTTATCAAAACCAGACTTACTCGAATGGATTCGAATATGTTCAAACCAACTATCGGCCCGATTATCGGCCACACCACAACTAATCATGCCCGCATATTCATGCGCGCAGACAATCAAGGCAACGCACCGGTATTTGCCGCCATTCGCCATCGGACTGCAGGAACACAACAGTGGTCAGCAGGCACTTTCGCTGAGCCCAGCGCACTGCGCGACATGACCGAAGTGTTCACCCTCAACAACTTGAGCAGCGACACCGAATATGAATACCAGACCGGCTGGTTCAGCCCGATGAATCCGGTACATACCGTGGACAGTGTCGCCGAACTGCCGCTGCAGTGGCCCCGGGAAATCTATCGATTGCGCACCCGCTCCAGCAAAGCCCTGCAGCCAAGGGCCTATATCGTCGGCTCCTGCCGTTACTTGCGCATGACCGCCGGCATCCCGTCGCTGCCGCAACTGGGAGATCGGATCTTTGCTTCCATCAACCAGTTGATCGAAGGCGCGCAACCACCGATCAGTGCCACGTTAATGACGGGCGATCAGATTTATGTCGACGACCTCAATCTAATCGCACCTGATCGTGAATATAAGGAAATCCTCAGCAAGTACCGTGCGGCATTCTCTCAACCCAACATTCAGCGTTTGATGTCCGGTACATCGACTTACATGATCCTGGATGATCACGAAATCGAAGACAACTGGCCGGCGAACGCCAGCAAGTCTGATCAAGTGTTATATCGCAATGCCATGGCCGCCTATGAAATCTATCAAGCCAGCCACGGCCCTGCGCACGAGCTTACAACTAACAAAGAGGTGAATCGCGCAAAGCTCGAGCACTACTGGTATCAATTCAGTGACGGTGACATCGAATGGTTTGTGACGGACAGCCGCACTCGACGCAACTTGTCAGCCGATGATCGGCGCATACTGGATGAGGCGCAGGAACAGGCGCTGCTCAAGTGGCTGATCAACAGCCCGGCGCGAGTGAAATTCGTGGTGACCAGCGTAATGTTCTACCCGGATCGCAAACTGCATGGTGACGATGCCTGGAAAGCCTTCCCGGAGCAGCGCTTGCGGCTGCTGGAAACCATCCGCACCCGACGCATCAAGAATGTCGTGTTTGTCTCGGGCGATGTGCATGGCTCGCTGACCTCGCGCCTGACCCACAGCGAAGACCCGGACTTCGAAGTCCACACCATCGTTTCCTCGCCGTTTTGCAACAGCAAGCTGTTGCCCTATGCCAAGGCGTCGACGTTCATCCTTGATCAACCGCTGGCGCGCACGGCAGCAGGCGATTATCAACATGAATTGACCAGCACAGTGGTCAGCGAAGACAACTTCGCCCATGTGGTGGTTGAGGCCGGAAAAATTCAGGTCAATTACCATGATCGCGACGGCAAACGCCTGCAATCGATCGAAATCAACCTGCGCTGAAGCCCTGAACAAAATGCCGTTCCCGCGCGCGAAGCGCTCTGGAACGGCACTCGCGGCGCACATCCGTATTACTTTTTGCCACGCGCTGGAGAAATGCCCTGTGCGGCCGACATATTCTTATAGCACTTGGCCTTCATCTCTCTTGTCAGTCGGTGCCGCAATGATGCAACCTTGCCGCAGGCAACAGTAAAGAGGGCGCGAGCCCGGCGCGTTCAGCATATTTCCAAGCGAGTTCCTTCATGAAGAGCCAACCCGATGCCGCCAGCCGTATGGCGGTCGAGGTAGTGACGCAGCTGCCTGTGCCCTCGCGGCTCGGCATGCTGCGTTTCGAGCGCTTGAATGAAGCGAGCTGGGCGATGCTGTTTCTCGACCCCAACTGTGAACGCCAGTTCGGCCAGCCAGCCGTCGAATTGTGTGCGTTGGTCGGCTCGCCTTACGCCAGCCTGATGGAACCCGAAGCGCGCTATCAACTGCACGACACCATTCAGCAACAACTGCGCGACAGCCCGCATTATCTGGTGCGCTACACCCTGCACACCGCCGCTGGTGCGCTGAGCATCCTTGAGCTGGGCGAGGCCTATAAGCAGCACAATCGGCACTTGCTGCGCGGTTATCTGCTGGCGGTCGATGATGTGTTCGACGGCGCGCCAGCGGTGCCCTGCGTCGACCTCGAAACCCAGAATTCGCGCCTGCAGATCGCTTTGGAACTGAACCAGCGCGCCCAGCAGGAGCAACTGCAGCACCTGGAGCGGGTACGCGCCCAGCAGGATCTGATTCTGTTGCTGGCTCGCCAGCGCTACAGCAGCCACAACTCGCTGCAGGAAGCCGCCGAGCTGATCACCCGCAGCGCCTGTGATATCTATGAGATCGACTGTGCCAGCCTGTGGAACCTCGAAGGCAGCCTGCTGGTGCCGATTTCGGCGTATCACCGCGCGACGCAGGAATACATCCTGCCGGAGGTGATCGACATCAGCGGCTTCCCCGACTACATGGAAGCCCTGCACGGCAGCCGCGCCATCGACGCGCACAATGCGATGCGCGACCCGCGCACCCGCGAGATGGCCGAAGCCCTGCGTCCGCGTGACGTCAACGCGATGCTCGACGCCAGCATCCGCGTCGATGGCCAAGTGGTCGGCGTGCTCTGTCTGGAGCAGACCGGCGTCACCCGCGCCTGGCAGTCCGATGAAATCGCCTTTGCCGGTGAACTGGCCGACCAGTTCGCCCAGGTCATCAACAACCATAACCGGCGTACCGCCACCAGCGCGCTGCACCTGTTCCAGCGCGCCGTCGAACAAAGTGCCAACGCCTTTCTGCTGGTCAATTGCGACGGCGTGGTCGAGTACGTCAACCCGAGCTTCACCGCGATCACCCAGTACTCCACCGAAGAAGTCCACGGCCAGCGCCTGTCGGAGCTGCCGGCGCTGGAAAACCTCAGTGAGCTGCTGTTCGACGCGCCGTCGGCGCTGGCCAAGAGCAACAGCTGGCAGGGCGAATTCAAGAGCCGGCGCAAGAACCTCGAACCGTACTGGGGCCAGTTGTCGATCTCGAAGGTGTATGGCGACAACCGCGAACTGACGCACTACATCGGCATCTACGAAGACATCACCCAGACCAAACTGGCGCAGCAGCGCATCGAACGTCTGGCGTACACCGACAACCTGACCAACCTCGGCAACCGCCCGGCGTTTATCCGCAATCTGGATGAACGCTTCGCCCGCGATAGCGATACCCCGATCAGCCTGCTGCTGGTGGACATCGACAACTTCAAGCGGATCAACGACAGCCTCGGTCACCAGACCGGCGACAAGTTGCTGATCAGCCTCGCCCGCCGCTTGCGCAACAGCCTGAGCCCGAGCGGCAGCCTCGCGCGGTTCGCCAGTAACGAATTTGCGGTGCTGCTCGACGACACCGACCTCGCCACCGGCCAGCAGATCGCCAACCAGTTGCTGGCGACCCTCGACAAGCCGATGTTCGTCGACAACCAGTTGATCAGCGTCACCGGCTCGGTGGGTCTGGCCTGCGCGCCGCTGCATGGCCGCGATCCGCAAACCCTGATGCGCAACGCCGGCCTCGCCCTGCACAAGGCCAAGGCCAATGGCAAACACCAGGTTCAGGTGTTCACCGAAGCGCTGAACGCCGAAGCCAGTTACAAACTGTTCGTCGAGAACAACCTGCGCCGCGCCCTGACCCAGAACGAGCTGGACGTGTTCTACCAACCCAAACTGTGCCTGCGCAGCGGTCGCCTGCTCGGCATGGAAGCGCTGCTGCGCTGGAATCACCCGGAACGCGGCATGATCCGCCCGGACCAGTTCATCAGCGTCGCCGAAGAAACCGGCCTGATCATCCCGATCGGCAAGTGGATCGCCCGCCAGGCCTGCCGTATGAGCAAGGCGCTGACCGCCGCTGGCCTGGGCAATCTGCAAGTGGCGATCAACCTGTCACCGAAGCAGTTCTCCGATCCGGATCTGGTCGCCTCGATCGCCAACATCCTCAAGGAAGAAGCGCTGCCGGCCAATCTGCTCGAACTGGAGCTGACCGAAGGCCTGTTGCTGGAAGCCACCGAAGACACTCACTTGCAGCTCGATCAGCTCAAGCGTCTGGGCCTGACCCTGGCCATGGACGACTTCGGCACCGGTTACTCGTCGCTCAGCTACCTGAAGAAATTCCCGATCGACATCATCAAGATCGATCGCAGCTTCATCCACGAAATCCCCGACAACCAGGACGACATGGAAATCACCTCCGCGGTGATCGCCATGGCCCACAACCTGAAGCTCAAAGTCGTGGCCGAAGGCATCGAGACCGCCGAACAACTGGCGTTCCTGCGTCGCCACCGCTGCGATGTCGGCCAAGGCTACCTGTTCGACCGGCCGATCCCCGGCGGTGAGCTGATTCAGGCGCTCAAGCGCTACCCGCGCGGCCCACTCTGCCTCTAGCCCCCACCGATGTCCCTGTCGATGAACTCCCCTTGTGGGAGCGGGCTTGCTCGCGAATGCGGTTTGTCAGGCAATGTTGATGTCGACTGACACACCGCATTCGCGAGCAAGCCCGCTCCCACATTTGAATAGTGCGAAATCCGGCATCATTCGGCACACTGACGGTCTGACTTTTTACATCCCATCCTGACTGAGAGGAACGATCATGGTTCTGCGCTCGGAAATTCTGGTGAACAAAAACGTGCTACCGACCAAAGAACAAGCGCTGCCCGGCCGCGAAACCGCGATGACCCTGCCTGAAAAGCATTTCGTCTTCGAAGAAACTCCCTTGCTCGGTCCATTCTTTCAGGACGTCGACTTTGCGATCTTCGGTCTGGGTTGCTTCTGGGGGGCGGAGCGCCGCTTCTGGCAGCGCGAAGGCGTGGTCAGCACCGTGGTTGGCTACGCCGGCGGCTACACGCCGAACCCGACCTACGAAGAAGTCTGCTCGGGCCTGACCGGCCACGCCGAAGTGGTACTGGTGGTGTATGACAAGGCCAAAGTCAGCTACGAAGAGCTGCTGGCGATGTTCTGGGAACTGCATAACCCGACGCAGGGCATGCGTCAGGGCAACGACATCGGCACCCAGTACCGCTCGGTGATCTACGCCACCTCGCCAGAGCAACTGGACGCTGCGCTGAAGAGCAAAGCGGTGTATCAGGCTGAACTGTCGAAGGCTGGCCTGGGCGAAATCAGCACCGAGATCGAGCAGGCGCCGACCGTGTACTTTGCTGAGGCTTATCACCAGCAGTATCTGGCGAAGAACCCTGAAGGTTATTGCGGGATTGGCGGCACCGGCGTGTGCATGCCACCGAGCCTGGCGGGTAACTAAACCGCCAAAGCATCGCGGGCAAGCCCGCTCCCCACAGGTTTAGCGCCGACTTCAAAATGGCGCAGTACTTTGTGGGAGCGGGCTTGCCCGCGAAGGCGTCCGTTCAGACACCGCTAAAACAGTTGATCAGCTCTCGGCGATCAACCAATCCATCTGCCACCCACCCTGGGTCTGCCCAAGCTTCTTCGACAACCACGGCAGCAGTTCACGCAATTCTTCCTCCAGCCCCCACGGCGGATTGGCAATCGCCATCCCGGAGCCGTTCAGGCTGTTCGGCGTATCCAGCGGATGCACCAGCAGTTCCACACGCAGCAACTTCGGCGCGCCGGTACCGGCCAGATCCTGATAGAAACGGCGCAACGCACGCTGATCCTTCACCGGATACCAGATCGCCGCCACGGTTTGGCGCATCCGGCCAATCGCTTCTTTCAGCGACGCCGCACACTTTTGCATCTCGTCGAGCTGCTCGAACGGCGGATCAATCAACATCACCGCACGCTTCTCCTGCACCGGCAACATCGCCCGCGCCACATGCCAGCCCTCGCCCAGATGCACCTTGACCCGACGGTCGCCGGCCATGTTCTCTTTGAGCTGCACGCCGTCTTCCGGGTGCTTCTCGTTGAGCATCACCCGATCCTGCGGCCGGGTCAGACGCCGCGCCAGCTCCGGCGAACCCGGGTAGTAGCGCAACTGGCCATCCGGGTTCATCTCGTGCAGCACCTTCATGTAGTCGGCGGTCAGCGCCGGCAGATCCGGCTGATCCCACAAACGCGCGATGCCTTCCAGGTACTCGCCGGTACGGTTGGCCTGATCACCCTGCAGGTCATACAGACCGATGCCGGCGTGCGTATCGAGATAGGCAAACGGCTGCTCCTTGCGCGACATCAGCGCGATGAGGCGGGTCAAGGTCAGGTGTTTGAACACATCGGCGTGATTGCCGGCATGGAAGGCGTGACGATAATTCATGGCTGCTCCTGCGAAGGGCGCAAAGTTTACCTTTTACCGGGCGGCAAGTCAGGGGTTGGCGGCCGAGCGGACAAAAGCCGGCCCTCACCCTCTCCCGGAGGGAGAGGGGACTGACGGTGGTGAACTTGCGAGTTACATCGACCTGAATGATCAGCGTGATCTCAGGCTTGGCCAACTGACGTTCACCACCGAAGGCGCAGGTCGGCGTACATCACCCAGACAACTCGGTCAGTCCCCTCTCCCTCTGGGAGAGGGCTAGGGTGAGGGGCTTTGCTTTTATGGCGTTAAACTGGCGAACCATGAACGACAGGAAGTCAAAAACTCATGCAATATCTGATCATCTGCTTATTCAGCCTGCTTAGCCCATACCTCGCCCTTGCCGACGAAACTGACATTGAACAGGCACGCCAGTCACTAAAAAACTACGGACTGAGCCACTGCATTCTGAAGCCATTCAACGAACGCTCCGCGCTGGAAAAAGACATCGCACTGTCCGCCAATGCCTATTCGTTCATGGGCAAAGGCATGCATACCATTTTGCAAAATGAAGACACGCTCCAGGTGCTGCACGATCCCTACAAAGAAACCCGAAACTACGTGTTGGCGGCTTACGAGCAGAAACCTTCAAACAGTAAATACTCGAATGAAAAAGTAGTGTTTTTTGGGTGCATGAAGGTCTACAACTCCGAGGCGCTCGACCGCTTTATCAAAACTCAGGATGCGTATATCGCTGATTGAGCCAAAGTCCAAAGATCGCAGCCTTCGGCAGCTCCTACACAGGATTGGCGTCCCCCCCTGTAGGAGCTGCCGAAGGCTGCGATCTTTTGCTCTTTTTTCAGGCCGGCATCGCGCTCAAGCGTTTGCCGATGACATCCAGCACATCGCAGCCGTCACGCAGCGGAATGGCGCAGAGCATGGCGAAGTCGCTGAGGATGATCGAGTCGCACTCGACCGAGCCGCGCATGCACATGTTTTCCAGCACTTGAATCACGGCGCGGATGCGGTGGTTGGCGGCGTCCATTAGGATGTCGAGGGGGACTTGGGTGTCGATGAACAGCGTGGGCATGTCGCTGCAGTTGCCAGTCAGGGCCATGAAGCGGTTGTCGGGATGAGGGATGATTTTTTCGTAGGGTGGGTCGGGTTTAAGCATCGTCATATTTGAGCATTCTCGAAGTTCTAAATTGAGACTGCCATCGACCTTCCTACGGGTTTGGGTGGCAGCCATGCGCGGGAGTAGGAACTGAGGAACTTCAAATCAGCCACGTCGAAACGTGTCCCGCACACAGCCGCCATGAAAGGCGTTGTGGACACTGGTTAAGTGTCGCAACCAATCGACGGTACTGATGCACATTTGAAGTTCGGGTTCCTACACCCTGCCACCACTCTCGCAGTGACAACGAAAAGACTATCCCCGCAACCCACCGCCCACCAGTTCATGAAATCCGCCGCAACTCGCGGGAAATTTCCGAAGTCTTCGCCCGGAAATTTCATTCTGCTTCGTCCTGCAAATACGCCAATAACGCCGATTGCGTCAAATCTTCCGACGCTGAAACTCGAAAAAACTGGCTGACCTTGCAGCGCAAAACCGACTCGGGAAATGCCTCGAACAACGCCGGACATTCCTCGCTCAGCCACTGCACAGCGTTACTGACCTGAACATCAGCTCCGTCCGCTGCCAACACCGATTCCGGCACTTTCCACCATGGAAACACCAGCCCGGAAACCTGCGCCTTCCCCCCGATATCAATGGCCTGACCATTAATCAGTCCACGCGAGATCACCGGCAACAGCTGCGCCGCGCTGACCGCCTCGCACTGCAAGATCGGCGACAAAAACCGCCCATCCCAAAAACGGAAAAACACCGCTTTGCCGTCCAGCATCAACACCTGGGTCAAACTGCGAAAATGCTCAACCACCACTTCAAGGCTCGCCGAAGAAACCGCCAGCCAGCCCCAATCAAGAGATTCAGTAGTTGCCACCCAATCGAGAAACTCACTGTCCACAGCGACAATTCCCACGAAGGGCATCACGGCATCCCACTCGGCGTAAATAGTGTCCGCCCAAATCGGACTTGGCGCTTGTGCGGTAGTTGACCCGCTCCAGACCTTGAACGGGTCGCCATCGCTGGTTCTGCTGAGAACTGCAAACAGTTGCTCATCGGCCATTAACGGCTGACGCTGTAACCAATGTTGGGGAATTAGTTTATTCATTCAAGGGCCTATGCAGCGCTCGACAATATCGAGAATGCTGTTATCTACAAAAAACAAATGGCTGAATTACAAACCAGCGTAAAGAGACAACCTGAATGACAAAAACAGATTGATCATCGAAAAGTGGTTAACTCAACCAACCATTAACCTTCCCCAACACCACACCGATTATTGCAATGGCGCTTAACACCAACATCATCCAATTGGGAAATAGAATTATCCGCCGCAAGCCTACAGGCAAGGCTTCGTAATCCTTGGCGTCCAGCTCTCCATTTCGTATGGATTTACGCGAGAAGATCATGAGCGTGCCCACACTACTAATAAATAGAAATCGGCCAATCGGCTCCCATCCCAAGGTGTGTTTTCTAGAAATAACAGCTGGTGAATTGCTCAAACACTTAAAGATATCCCGCGCAAAAAAATAAGCGACAAACAGCAAAATCAATGACGACAGAAAAATAAGGGCAATCAATACCAAACCACTTAACAGGAACAGTATTTCAATATCCGATCTCATTTCTGGATCTCGTAGACAACATCTGCCCCTTGCTCGCCCCAATCCCCGAAAGTATTGCCCAACACAGCGGTACTCAAACCAGTCAACACAAGACCGCAGGCGATTCCGCCAGCCCCCAAAGTGCTAAGCCCGATAGCGGCACACACCGGACTCGCGATTGCCGCCCCTGCGGCTCCGCCCATGACAATTCCACTAAATTTCCCACTTTCGGTGAACCGCACTCTCCTGCAAGCCTCTTCAGTACCCTCTCGACAGGTCTCCTTGACCTTAATTCCCGATGCTGTGGCCTGTAGCCCAACTCCGATCCAGCCCCCCACTTTTATTACCTTGCTCGCTTTACTTACCCCCTCAATATGCGTCGCATACCCCGGAATTCCGGCTGAAGTACCCACCTTGCTCCAGTGATGGACAAGGCTGCGACTGGAAATGCCCAGCGCTTTCCTAAGGTTCGGGTGATCTGGCAAACCGACCGTTTTTCGCATTAAGGGACTGAGGCTGTTATCCAGTTGCGTCATCAACTGTTTTCGCTTTTCAAAGAAATCAGCGCCTTTAAGCTTGCCGTGCTTATCGAAGGTTTCCTTATGCAGTGCCTCCAACTCACTCAACGTGCCTGCGAGATTTTTTAAGTGATTACTGAACATCGCTGCCCCAATCCCGACGCTCGTCGAACCCTGCGATAAAAACGACTCAATCTCTCCATGATGCCGCGCCATAAACTCGGCCTCCGAGTCACTCATCGGCGCCAACGCCGCATCAACTTTCTGCGCCGCCTCCATCAGCAACGCCTCTTCCCGCGTGCATTGCGCATTACGCGGATCGCTGAGGACGATCAGTAGCCCAGGTTTGGCGTATTGGGTGAGTTGCGGATTAAGGCTGCGAAATTTCTCCAGCACGGCCGGATCTGGCTGCGGGAACAGTATCGATTCAAGCGCAGAGCGAGACATTCCCTGCTCAACAATATGAAAGCCCGGCTCAACGCTCGAAGGCGCCGGCCGGGCTGAGGGCTTTGGGGATTGGGTCAACGCGCTCGGGGTCGGGGTCGGGCAAAATCCGTCCTTGCAGCGCTCGCACTCCTCACAAAATGGCGCATCACTTTTCAGGCTCATGATTTGTGCCAGCGTGAGGATCGCCGCGGGCGCGGCCGCCAGTTTTTCCGGCAGACCCGGCACACTCGGGGCCGCGCTCATCGCCGCCATCGGCGCGCCACCGACCTGAATCGGTACGCTACTGAAAATCCCGCCGGGGCCGATGCTGATCCACTGTCCGCCGGCCTGAATCGTCGCGCTCGCGCCGCCGTCGATCACCACTTGCTGGCCGGCGCTGAGGTGGACTTGTCCGCTGGCACTGGTGGCCTGATTGCTCACCCGAATATGCCGATCACCGACCACCGTCAGGTGATCATCCTGTTTCACTTCGGTCTGGCGCTGACCGTGGGTAATGCGCTGCTCGTCAGCCTTGAGTTCATGGCTGGCAAGTCCGGTGACGACGATGCTGCGCTGGTTGTCGACCTGAACCTGTTGGTCGTGCAGTACATGCTGAGTCCAGTTGCGCTGGGCGCGCAGGTAGATTTCTTCGGCGCCCTTTTTGTCCTCGATGCGCAGCTCGTTGTAACCGCCGCCACCGGGACTGCTCTGGCTGCGAAAGATGCTGCGGGTCTGGTCGGCGGGCAGGTCCAACGGCAGCGGAGTTGCCGCGTTTGGTAGGCAACCCATCACCAACGGCTTGTCGGCATCGGCGTCGATGAAACCGACCAGCACTTCCATGCCGACCCTTGGGATCAGCACGCTGCCGTAATGGTCATGCGCCCAACCCGTGGCGACGCGCAGCCAGCAACTGGAATGCTCGTTGAGCTCGCCGTCACGATCCCAGGCCAGTTGCACCTTGACCCGGCCGTACTCGTCGCAGTGGATTTCCGTGTCTTGCGGCCCGGTGACCACGGCCGGTTGATAGCCGGGCATGCGCGGTTTTTCCGGCCCCAACGCCGGGCGAAAGAACACCTCCCACGGCGTGGCAAGAAAGGTATTACGGTAACCCTGGAATTCTTCCCCGTCGCTGGTGACCGATTCCTCCAGCACTTGCGGTTGTCGCCCACGGTGCTCGATGGCGGTGAGCAGCCACAGGTCATTCCAGTCCTGGCGTGGATGCTCGCTCAGTTGCAGGAAATGTCCGCAAACCAGTGCGGATACGTCGCTGATGCCCTCAGCCTGACGGTAGTCGGCGACATGCCTTTCCAGCGTACGTTGCGCCAGTTGCCTGCCGGTTTCTCGATCGTTGAATTGGCCGGGAAAGTGATAGTCCTCGAGCACCGGGCGCTGCTCACTGTCGCTGCGGCTTTGCAGTTGCAGTCGCGGCTTTTCGAAGTTGTAGTCGCGCCGGGTGACCACGCTGGTGCGAGTCTCCACCCGGACATTGAAGCGCTTGATGGCCGGCGCCGTCGACGCCATGCCGCTGCCCGGCAAATACAGCGTCGGCTCGGCCAGGCGCGGGAACACCGTTTGATCGTCGCCGAACACCAACACGTGGCCTTCGGGACTGTGCTGAAAGTGGTAATGAATACCGACCTCGGCACACAGCCGCTGAATGAACGCCAGATCGCTCTCGGCGTACTGCACACAATATTCACGCACCGGGTAATCGCTGCCGAGGCGGAACTCGAAGGCATCGCGCAGGATTGCGTGATCCTTGAGGATCTGCGCGACGATCTGCGGAACCGTCTGATGCTGAAAAATCCGCTGGTTGATGCGGTGACCGAGGTAGGTCAGACGCGGCACCAGGCTCAGGTGATAGCGCGTCAGACGTTTCCCGGAATCGCCCTGCCCGACCCGATAAATCTGACCGTGAATACCACTGCCATCGGCATCGAAGCCAAGAAACGCCGGACAGTGCAGCAGGCTTTCGAGATCCAGATCGGGGCGCTCACTGACCAGTTCCAGCTCGAAACGAAAGGGTTGGCTGATGGCTTCCTTGCCCGTGAACTCAAGGACTTTGAGGTCATGCTGGGCGCCTTCGAGGGTCAACGTAAAACGCGGTTGATTGGCAGGCGCGAACATCCGATGTCTCTCTGCAGAATGAGGGCGGGCGATTCTGCATGAGGGGCAAGGGGTGTTGGTTGGGTGACGGGAAAATCAGATTTGCCCTACTTTTTCTGGCGAAAAAGCCTTCGCAAATCGGTGTATCCGACTACAGACAACCCTCTCAAAATCACCACCGAAAAACTGTGGGAGCGGGCTTGCTCGCGAAAGGGCCGTGTCAGTCGACATTGATTTCATTTGACCCACCGCATTCGCGAGCAAGCCCGCTCCCACAGGGGATCTATGCTGAGTCAGGGATATTGCAGACATAAAAAACGGCCCGCCTCCTTGTAGGACGCGGGCCGTTTTCCTGTGAGCCGCAGCTCAGTGCATCACTTGTTCAGGTGGAAATCTTTTTCCGCTGCCTGGAAGCGTTGCACCATGCCAGCGGTCGGCGCGCCGAGCTTGCTGACGATGTAGATCGCCAGGCTGGCGAAGATGAAGCCCGGGATGATTTCGTACAGCCCCATCACCTCGAAATGCTTCCACACCACCACGGTGATGGCGCCGACCAGAATGCCGGCCAGCGCGCCGTTGCGGGTCATGTCTTTCCAGATCACCGAGATCAGCACCACTGGACCGAACGCGGCACCGAAACCGGCCCAGGCGTAGGACACCAGGCCCAGCACGCGGTTTTCCGGGTTGGCGGCCATGGCGATAGCAATCAGCGCCACCAGCAACACCATCGCGCGGCCGACCCAGACCAGTTCAACCTGGGAGGCGGATTTGCGCAGGAAGGTTTTGTAGAAGTCTTCGGTGAGGGCGCTCGAGCACACCAGCAGCTGGCAGCTCAAGGTGCTCATCACAGCCGCGAGAATCGCCGACAGCAAGACACCGGCAACCCAAGGGTTGAAGAGGATTTTCGCCAGTTCGATGAACACCCGCTCGTGGTTCTCGGTCACGGGACCGGCCACTTCCGGGTGCGCCGAGAAGTAGGCGATGCCGAAGAAGCCCACGGCGACGGTGCCGCCCAGGCACAGGATCATCCAGGTCATGGAGATGCGACGGGCGTTGGCAATCGACTTCACCGAGTCAGCGGCCATGAAACGCGCAAGGATGTGCGGCTGACCGAAGTAACCCAGACCCCAGCCCATCAGCGAGATGATGCCGATGAAGGTGGTGCCCTTGAGCATGTCGAAGTTGCTTGGATCCTGCGCTTCGATGGCCAGGAACGTGGTATCGACGCCGCCGGTGGCCAGCAGCACGATGATCGGCGTCAGCAGCAGCGCGAAAATCATCAACGTGGCTTGTACGGTATCGGTCCAGCTCACCGCGAGGAAACCGCCGACGAAGGTGTAGGCAATCGTCGCCGCCGCACCGGCCCACAGCGCCGTCTCGTAGGACATGCCGAAGGTGCTTTCGAACAGACGGGCGCCGGCCACGATGCCGGATGCGCAATAAATGGTGAAGAACACCAGAATCACGATCGCCGAGATGATGCGCAGCAGGCCGCTCTTGTCTTCAAAACGGCTGGAGAAGTAGTCCGGCAGGGTCAGGGCATCGCCGTTGTGCTCGGTCTGCACGCGCAGACGGCCGGCGACAAACAGCCAGTTCAGGTAGGCGCCGACGATGAGGCCGATGGCGATCCAGCTTTCCGACAGACCGGACATGTAGATGGCACCCGGCAGGCCCATCAGCAACCAGCCGCTCATGTCGGAAGCACCGGCGGACAGAGCCGTCACGACGCTGCCCAGGCTGCGGCCGCCAAGAATGTAGTCAGAGAGGTTGTTGGTGGAGCGATAGGCCATGAAGCCGATCAGCACCATTGCTGCGATGTAGATCACGAAGGTGATCAGTGTTGGATTGCTTACGCTCATTAAGTTACGCCCTGGCTTTGTTTTTATGTTGCAGCGGTGATTGATCGTCCACAAACGACGACGTTTGGCAGACGAAACGGGATCCCGCGCATTTAGGACTGATGTTTCCCCAGGAAAGCCACCAGCCGATGCACCGGGCATTCCCGGTTGCACCTTGGGCGCGAATGCTATGCAACAAAGCAAAAAAGGTGCAACCAGTTTCTGGCAATTAAGTTGCACCTAGTCAAATACAACGATAAATACGCGGTTTTTGCTCCCTTTTAGCGCAGTCCAAGCACTTCGCTTAGAAGCAAAAGCACCAAGCCAGAGCGGCACTTCAGTACCAGAAAATAATTCCTGACGAAGCGTTTATTTTTCCGACAAAAAAAGGGTTGCACCCGGTTGCACCTCACTCAGCGCACGGCTAATCTTGCCGCCAGCTGATGCCACGCAACTGTGGCAACCATGAGGATAAAAATATGGCTACCACCACCCTTGGGGTCAAACTTGATGACCCGACCCGCGAGCGCCTGAAGGCTGCCGCGACCTCGATTGATCGCACCCCGCACTGGCTGATCAAGCAGGCAATTTTCAATTACCTGGAAAAACTCGAGGGTGGTGCAACCCTGACCGAGCTGAACGGTTTGACCACCAAGGACGCCGACGACGCCGGTGAAGTCCAGAACGATCACGCCCACCAGTGCTTCCTCGAATTCGCTGAAAGCATCCTGCCGCAATCGGTACTGCGCGCTTCGATCACCGCCGCTTACCGTCGCCCAGAGCCGGAAGTGGTGCCGATGCTGATCGAGCAGGCGCGCCTGCCGGCACCGATGGCCGAAGCCACCAACAAACTCGCCGCGTCCATTGCGGAAAAACTGCGTAACCAGAAAAGTGCCGGCGGTCGTGCAGGCATTGTTCAGGGCCTGCTGCAGGAGTTTTCCCTGTCGTCCCAAGAAGGCGTGGCCCTGATGTGCCTGGCCGAAGCGCTGCTGCGCATCCCGGACAAGGGCACTCGCGATGCACTGATCCGCGACAAGATCAGCACCGGCAACTGGCAGCCGCACCTGGGCAACAGCCCGTCGTTGTTCGTCAACGCCGCGACCTGGGGTCTGCTGCTGACCGGCAAACTGGTGTCGACCCACAATGAAGCCGGCCTGACTTCGTCGCTGAGCCGGATCATCGGCAAGAGCGGCGAGCCGATGATCCGCAAGGGCGTCGACATGGCCATGCGCCTGATGGGCGAGCAGTTCGTCACCGGCGAAACCATCGCCGAAGCACTGGCCAACGCGAGCAAGTTCGAAGCCAAGGGCTTCCGTTATTCCTACGACATGCTCGGTGAAGCGGCGCTGACCGAACATGACGCGCAGAAGTACCTGGCGTCGTACGAACAAGCCATCCACTCGATCGGCAAAGCCTCCCACGGTCGTGGGATTTATGAAGGCCCGGGCATTTCCATCAAGCTCTCGGCCCTGCACCCGCGTTACAGCCGTGCGCAGTACGAGCGCGTGATGGATGAGCTGTACCCGCGCCTGCTGTCGCTGACCCTGCTGGCCAAGCAATACGACATCGGCCTGAACATCGACGCCGAAGAAGCCGACCGCCTGGAGCTGTCGCTGGATCTGCTCGAGCGCCTGTGCTTCGAGCCGCAACTGACCGGCTGGAACGGCATCGGTTTCGTTATCCAGGCTTATCAGAAGCGTTGCCCGTACGTGATCGACTACGTGATCGATCTGGCCCGCCGCAGCCGTCATCGTCTGATGATCCGTCTGGTGAAAGGCGCGTACTGGGACAGCGAAATCAAGCGCGCCCAGGTCGAAGGCCTGGAAGGCTATCCGGTCTACACCCGCAAGGTGTACACCGACGTTTCCTACATTGCCTGCGCCCGCAAACTGCTGGCGGTGCCGGAAGTCATCTACCCGCAGTTCGCCACGCACAACGCCCACACCCTGTCGGCGATTTATCACATTGCCGGTCAGAACTATTACCCGGGCCAGTACGAATTCCAGTGCCTGCACGGTATGGGCGAACCGCTTTACGAGCAAGTTGTCGGCAAAGTGTCCGAAGGCAAGCTGAACCGTCCGTGCCGCGTGTACGCACCGGTCGGTACTCACGAAACCCTGCTGGCGTACCTGGTACGACGTCTGCTGGAAAACGGCGCTAACACTTCGTTCGTCAACCGCATCGCCGACCAGTCGATTTCGATTCAGGAACTGGTGGCCGATCCGGTGGCCCAGATCGAGCAGATGGCGACCGTGGAGGGTGGTTTCGGCCTGCCGCACCCACGCATTCCGCTGCCGCGTGACCTGTATGGCTCCGAGCGCGCCAACTCCAGCGGCATCGACATGGCCAACGAACATCGTCTGGCCTCGCTGTCCTGCGCCCTGCTCGCCACCGCGCACAACGACTGGAAAGCCGCGCCGATGCTCGGTTGCGCTTCCAGCAACGAAGCGCCGGCACCGGTGCTGAACCCGGCAGATCACCGCGATGTGGTCGGTCACGTGCAGGAAGCCACCGTCGAAGATGTCAACAACGCGATCCAGTGCGCCCTTAACGCCGCACCGATCTGGCAGGCCACCCCGCCGGCCGAGCGCGCGGCGATTCTGGAGCGTGCCGCTGATCTGATGGAAGGCGAGATCCAGCCACTGATGGGCCTGCTGGCCCGTGAAGCCGGCAAGACCTTCGCCAACGCCATCGCCGAAGTCCGCGAAGCGGTCGACTTCCTGCGTTACTACGCAGTGCAGGCGCGCAACGATTTCAGCAATGACGCCCACCGCCCACTGGGCCCGGTGGTGTGCATCAGCCCGTGGAACTTCCCGCTGGCCATCTTCAGTGGTCAGGTCGCTGCCGCACTGGCCGCCGGTAACCCGGTCCTGGCCAAACCGGCAGAGCAGACTCCGCTGGTCGCCGCGCAAGCCGTGCGCCTGCTGCTGGAAGCCGGGATTCCCGAAGGCGTGCTGCAACTGCTGCCGGGTCGCGGTGAAACCGTCGGTGCCGGTCTGGTCGGTGATGAGCGCGTCAAAGGCGTGATGTTCACCGGCTCCACCGAAGTCGCGCGCCTGCTGCAACGCAATATCGCGGGTCGCCTCGACAGCCAGGGCCGTCCGATTCCGCTGATCGCCGAAACCGGCGGGCAGAACGCGATGATCGTCGACTCCTCGGCACTGACCGAACAAGTGGTGATCGACGTGGTGTCCTCGGCTTTCGACAGCGCCGGTCAGCGTTGCTCGGCACTGCGCGTACTGTGCCTGCAGGAAGATTCCGCCGACCGCGTCATCGAAATGCTCAAGGGCGCGATGGCGGAAAGCCGTCTCGGCAACCCTGAGCGTCTGTCCGTGGACATCGGCCCGGTGATCGACGCCGAAGCCAAGGCCGGCATCGACAAGCACATCCAGGCCATGCGCGACAAAGGTCGCAGCGTGTACCAGGTGGCTATCGCCGACAGCGAAGAAGTCAAACGCGGCACCTTCGTCATGCCGACCCTGATCGAGCTGGAAAGCTTCGACGAGTTGCAACGCGAGATCTTCGGCCCGGTGCTGCACGTGGTGCGCTACAAGCGCAAGGACATCGACCAGTTGATCGGCCAGATCAATGCCTCCGGTTATGGCCTGACCCTCGGCGTGCACACCCGCATCGACGAGACCATCGCCAAGGTGATCGACAACGTCAACGCCGGTAACATCTACGTCAACCGCAACATCGTCGGTGCCGTGGTCGGCGTGCAGCCATTCGGCGGCGAAGGCCTGTCGGGGACTGGCCCGAAGGCCGGTGGTCCGCTGTACCTGTACCGCTTGCTGTCGACCCGTCCTACTGACGCGATCGAACAATCCTTCGCGCGCGGTGATGCAGCCGTCGCCCCGGACGTGCGTCTGCGTGATGCCATGAGCAAACCGCTGAACGCCTTCAAGGCCTGGGCCGAGAGCAACCAGTACGCCGACCTGAGCACCCTGTGCGTGCAGTACGCCGCGCAATCGCAAAGCGGCATCACCCGCGTGCTGGCCGGCCCGACCGGCGAGAAGAACAGCTACGCGATCCTGCCGCGTGAACACGTGCTGTGCCTGGCGGACGTCGAAGGCGATCTGCTGACCCAACTGGCGGCGGTATTGGCTGTCGGCGGTTCGGCGGTATGGCCGGAGTCCGACATCAGCAAGGCCTTGTTCGCACGCCTGCCGAAGGAAGTTCAGGCGCGGATCAAACGGGTTGCCGACTGGCACAAGGATGAAGTGGTGTTTGATGCCGTGCTGCATCACGGTCATTCCGACCAGTTGCGTGGTGTCTGCCAGCAGATTGCCAAGCGCGCCGGTGCGATCGTTGGCGTTCAGGGCTTGTCCCAGGGCGAGACCAACATTGCGCTGGAGCGTCTGGTGATCGAACGGGCGTTGAGCGTCAACACCGCAGCGGCGGGGGGTAATGCGAGCTTGATGACCATCGGTTAAACCCGAGTAGTCAGGCAACCGCGATGGTTGCCTGACAATCAAATCCCAATGTGGGAGCGGGCTTGCTCGCGAAGGCATTGCGTCAGTCGACATCTCCAGTGACTGATCCACCGCATTCGCGAGCAAGCCCGCTCCCACAGTTGTTTTGGGGTATTTGTTAAGTCGGTGCTCGGCCCTGACATCACCGTTATCAATCATCGTATTCAGCTTTTATCAGCAAGCCTAGACTCGGCCCAACCCCCATTTTCAGGTAGGCCGCCATGTCCGAGACGCTGCTCAGTTCCCGCAATCTGGCTTTCGAGCTGTACGAAGTCCTCGATGCCGAGGGCCTGACCCGGCGTGAGCGCTTTGCCGAGCACAACCGCGAGACCTTCGACGCGGCCATCGGCACCGCGCGCAGCATCGCCGAGAAATACTTCGCGCCGCACAACCGCAAGGGCGACGAGAACGAGCCGCGCTACGAGAACGGCCAGGCGATTCTGATTCCCGAAGTCAAGCCGGCGGTGGACGCGTTCCTCGAGGCGGGTTTCCTCAATGCCGCACGAAGCTTCGAAGCCGGCGGCATGCAACTGCCGACGCTGCTGTCGCAAGCTTGCTTTGCGCACTTTCAATCAGCGAACGCGGCGACCACTTCCTACCCGTTCCTGACCATGGGCGCGGCCAACCTGATCGAAAGCTTCGGCAGCGACGAGCAGAAACAGCGTTTCCTGCAACCGATGATCGACGGCCGTTTCTTCGGCACCATGGCCCTGACCGAACCGCACGCCGGCTCGTCGCTGTCGGATATTCGTACCCGCGCCGAGCCGGCGCCTGACGGCACGTATCGACTCAAGGGCAACAAGATCTTCATTTCCGGCGGCGATCACCCGCTGTCGGAAAACATCGTGCACATGGTCCTGGCCAAGCTGCCGGACGCACCGCCGGGGGTGAAGGGGATTTCGCTGTTCATCGTGCCGAAGTTTCTGGTCAACGATGACGGCAGCCTCGGCCAGCGCAACGATGTGCTGCTGGCTGGGTTGTTCCACAAGATGGGCTGGCGCGGCACCACCTCAACGGCACTGAATTTCGGCGATAACGGCGAGTGTGTCGGCTATCTGGTAGGCAAGCCGCACCATGGCTTGAGCTACATGTTCCAGATGATGAACGAGGCGCGGATTGGCGTCGGCATGGGTGCGGTGATGCTCGGCTACGCCGGTTACCTGTACTCGCTGGAATACGCCCGCGAACGCCCGCAGGGTCGGGTGCCGGACAGCAAGGATCCGACCACCGCGCCAGTGGCGATCATTCAGCACGCGGACGTCAGACGCATGCTGCTGACGCAAAAATCCTACGTCGAAGGGGCCTTTGACCTCGGTCTGTACGCCGCACGGCTGTTCGATGACACCACCACGCTGGAGAACGAAGCCGAGCGCAAACAGGCGCATGAGCTGCTGGACTTGCTGACGCCGATCGTCAAATCCTGGCCGTCGGAGTTCTGCCTGAAGGCCAACGAACTGGCGATCCAGATTCTCGGCGGCCATGGCTACACCCGCGAATACCCGGTGGAGCAGTATTACCGCGACAACCGTCTGAACCCGATCCACGAAGGCACTCACGGCATTCAGTCGCTGGACTTGCTCGGGCGCAAACTGGCGCAGAATGGCGGCGCCGGATTGAAGCAACTGATCCGTCTGATCGCCAACACCGCCGAGCGCGCGACCGCGTATGAATCTCTGACCGTACTGCGTGAGCCACTGGAGCAACTGGTGGCTCGCTTGCAAACAGTCACCATCGGCCTGCTGACCGATCTGGCGCAGGGCAAGGTCAATAGCAGCCTGGCGAATTCGGCGCTGTACCTGAAAGTGTTCGGGCACACGGTGATTGGCTGGCGCTGGCTGGAACAGGCGATCCGCGCCGAGGAAGGTTTGGTCAAGGGCAATGCGGCGGATGCCGACTTCTATAAGGGTAAGTTGCAGGCGGCGCGGTACTTCCTGACGTGGGAAGTGCCGGGCTGTCACCATGAGCTGGCGTTGCTCGAGGCGCGGGATGATACGTGCCTGGCGATGCAGGATGGGTGGTTCTGAGAGCCAACCCTCACCCCAGCCCTCTCCCGGAGGGAGAGGGGGCCGAACAGGGTATGCTTGAATACTCCATCGACCTGAAAGAGGTCTACCGAATCCATAATCGACTGGCGTTTTCAGGTCGATGTATAGCGAGAGACGGCTCGGTCAGTCCCCTCTCCCTCCGGGAGAGGGCTAGGGTGAGGGGCTTTCAGACTCAGCACTCAGCTCAACTTGAACCCACCCATCTGCCTTGCCAGATCATCCGCCAACCGCTGCAACATCTGACAATCCTCACGACACGCCCGCACCTCGCCCGCCGTGGCCCGGGCCAGATCGGAAATCCCCTGTACGTTGCGGTTAATCTCTTCAGTCACCGCCGACTGTTCTTCCGTCGCGGTCGCAACCTGATGGTTCATGTCGCTGATACGCTCGACCTGCCCGGTAATCGCGGTCAACGACGCCCCGGTACGCTGGCTCGACTCAACCCCGGTGCCGGTCGCCGCCTGCCCGGTGCGCATCGATGACACCGCGTTTTCTGCGCCTTGCTTGAGGCTGCCGATCATCTGCTGAATCTCGTCGGTGGACGCCTGCGTCCTGCGCGCCAAGGTGCGCACTTCATCCGCCACCACGGCAAATCCGCGGCCCATGTCCCCCGCGCGCGCCGCTTCAATCGCCGCGTTGAGTGCCAGCAAGTTGGTCTGCTCGGACACCCCGCGAATCACCGCCAGCACCGAATCGATCGACGCCACCTGATGCGCCAGCTCACCGACCGCGCCCGCCGCCAGGCCGATCTCGTCGGACATGCTTTCGATGTGGCGGATCGAGCCGCCAACCACTTCCCGCGCCTGCAGCGCTTCATCCCGCGCGGTTTGCGAGGCCAGCGCGGCGTTGCCGGCGTTCTGCGCGATTTCCTGCACGGTCAGGCCCATCTCATGCACCGCCGTGGCGACCATGTCGGTCATTTCCTGCTGGCGCCCTGAGCGTTCGGCGGTGTTCTCCACCACTATCGCCACTTGGCCGACCGCGGTGCGCAGGCGCTCGCTGGTGGTCAGCACTTCGCCGATCATCCCGCGCTGGCTGTCGAGAAAGCGGTTGAAGCCGCGCGAGAGATCGCCCAGTTCATCGGCGCGGCTGGAATCTAACCGATGGGTCAAATCTCCACCGCCGCTACCGATTGCTACCAGCGCGGCTGTTACCTGACGAATCGGTCGCACCAACCCTTGGGCCAGCCACACCACCAGCGCCAGGCACACCAGTGCCACCGCCAGACCGATGCCGCCGCTCATCCACATCGCCTTGCGGGCTTCGGCGTAGATCTGCGATTGCGGCACTTCGGCCACCAGCGTCCAGCCCAGATCGCGCA
The DNA here is from genome assembly GCF_037126175.1 of Pseudomonas sp. RSB 5.4. NCBI lineage: Bacteria > Pseudomonadati > Pseudomonadota > Gammaproteobacteria > Pseudomonadales > Pseudomonadaceae > Pseudomonas > Pseudomonas sp. RSB 5.4. Next base: position 5,088,546 of record NZ_CP146986.1, on the reverse strand, counting down.
GCGGCAGGCTGAAGGCGAGGAAGTCTTCGCCATCGCGCCGGAAGGAACTGTTAGCGGCGACTTTTTGACCCATGACCGCTTGCGCCGCCGACGCACCGATCTGCTCCGTGAGGGTGCGCTTGCCACTGAACTGCGCCTCGGGATGGACCTGGATCAAACCGTCGGAACGCACGAGATAGACCTTGCCGCGCTCGCCAAAGCTGAAGTTGTGGATCAGCTCCGACAGCTCTTTCATGCTCAGACCCAGCCCCGCGACGCCGACCACTTTGCCGGCCTGCTCGACCTTCAAGTCGATGAACAGCGCCAATTCTCCGGTGGCGCCATCGTTGTCGATGTTCAGGGTGCGCGGCTGGTTGCTGTCGAGAAAGGCATAGAACCAGGCATCGGCCGGTTTGGCCCGGCTGAGGGTGCGATCCAGGCCTTTTTCGGTGATGTAGTGATTGGATTCGGTGCCGATGATCAACGCGGTGAAGGCTTTATGTTCGGCGCGGATGCCTTCCAGATACTGCGCGAAGGCCGCCGTTTTGCTGCTGTCTTCACCCGAGGCCAGCCAGTCGCGCACCATGCTGTTGCTGGCGATGTCTTTGGCGGCGGTCAGGGGCTGGACGAGGATGCGTTCGATGTCGTTGCGCGTCGCTTCGATGCTCGACGGCAGCGCTTGTTCGACCAGATAGCTCTGGGCGAGGCGGTTGACCACCAGGGTATAAATGCCAACCACGATCAGGATGCTGACCAGCAGGGCGGTGCCCATGCTGAGAATCAGCTGCCATTGAATACTGCGTCGCCACAACTGCATGGAGCACCCCCAAAGAATAAGTGGCCGAAACAATGCAACAGCCGTGCCGATTGTATACAACCCAATCGACAATCTATTCTTTGGTTGTGCGCAACCCCATCAGCCCTGATTGATGGTCTTGGCGATGGTTTCGACCGTGGCGCTGACTTGCTCTTGGTAACGGTCGAGTTCTTCCTGGTGCTGCTTCTTCATTTCGATCTGCTGCGAGCACAGGTTCATCGCGGCCAGCACCAGCAAGCGGTCACCGATCAGCGTCGGGTATTTGCGTTTGGTGTCGGCCAGTGCAGCCTTGAGCATCAGTGCGGCATCCAGCAGGGTCTGTTCTTCCCCGGCCGGTGCCTTGATCGAATAGTCCTCCCCGAGAATGGAGATGACTTTTACCCCTGCGGTGCCGTGGTTCATGCGCTGACAGGACCTGCGTTGACGCGATCAACCAAGGCCTGGATACGCGCTGCGGTGGCGCCGTGCTTCTCTTCCTGTTCCATCAGGCTCAGTTGCAGGCTTTCGTTTTCATCCTTGGCCTGGGCCAGTTCCGTGGACAGGGTCTGGTTGGTTTGCGTGAGGGTCTGGTTCTGTTGCACCAGGTCGCTGACGAGCTGTTCCAATTGGCTGAGGGATGCTTCCAACATTTTGATCTTCCAAGCGTTTTTCAAAGGGCGCGTACGATAAAGAAAAGTCACTGCGGATGCCAGGGTTATACCGGCGCAAGGCCTTGATTTTCCTGGTGGCCGACCGTTCTCGCGAGTTTAAAAGACTGTGATCTGCCGATCTGGTTCCTGCACTTCGTCGCTCAGCCCCATATGCGACAAATACGCACAGTGCCTCAAGACTTTAGTCGTATGACCGATAAGTCATCCATACAGCAGTCTCAGCCCGCATGGATGCGGCCCTTTTTGGTATCCGCGCCATGTCCCTTCGCAACATGAATATCGCCCCCCGGGCGTTCACCGGTTTCGCCCTGATCGGCGGCCTGATGCTGATTCTTGGTGTATTCGCCTTGAACCAGATGAGCAAAATCCGCGGCGCCGCCGAGGACATCACCAACAGCAGTGTGCCGAGCATCAAGAACCTCGACGAGTTCACCCAACTGACCTTGCGCCTGAGGGTGCTGTCCTACCGCTTGCTGGTCAACCGTGAGCCGGACGTGCAGCAGAAGACCATGGAACTGCTGGACACCCGCAACCAGCAGATCCGCGCCGCCCAATCGGCCTATGAACCGTTGATCAGCGGCCCGCAGGAACGCGCGGCCTACGATCAATATGTGCAGTTGCTGGGCCAGTACCGCCAGATCGAAGACCGGATGAAAACGCTGTCGCGCAACAATCAGGTGGACGAGTTGCGCAACCTGCTCAACACCGAGTTGCTGAACAACTCCGAAGCGATGAACACCGTGCTCAACCGCCTGATGCAGATCAACGGCGAGCAGATCAGCCAGACCAATCAAGAGGCGGTCGACCAGTATTCCTCGGCGTTCAATCTGGTGGTCACCCTGTTGGTCATCGCCACCGGTCTGACTTTCCTGTTCGCCTGGCTGCTGACCATCAGCATCACCAAGCCGATCTCCAAAGCGCTGGACGCGGCGGAAACCATCGCCGAAGGCAACCTGACCCAGCCGATCCACGTCGACGGCACCGACGAAGCCGGACGTCTGTTGGCCGCCATGGCCAAGATGCAATCGAAGTTGCGCGACACCTTGCAGCGCATCTCCGGCTCGGCCACGCAACTGGCTTCCGCCGCTGAAGAACTGAACAGTGTCACCGACGAAAGCGCCCGTGGCCTGACGCAGCAGAACAACGAAATCGAGCAGGCCGCCACCGCCGTCAACGAGATGACCAGCGCCGTGGAAGAAGTCGCGCGCAATGCGGTGAGCACTTCGGAAGCCTCGAAGAACGCCACCACCTCGGCCGGCGATGGCCGTGACCTGGTACAGGAAACCGTCAGCGCCATCGAACGCATGAGCGCCGATGTGCAGAGCACCGCGACCCTGATCGGCGATCTGGCGAATGAATCCCGCGACATCGGCAAGGTGCTGGATGTGATTCGTGGTCTGGCGGATCAGACCAACCTGCTGGCCCTGAACGCGGCGATTGAAGCGGCGCGTGCCGGTGAAGCCGGGCGTGGTTTTGCCGTGGTGGCGGACGAGGTTCGTGCCCTGGCACATCGCACCCAGCAGTCGACCAGCGAAATCGAACGCATGATCGGCAGCATCCAGAGTGGCACCGAACACGCCGTGGATTCGATGCGCAACAGCACCGAGCGCGCTGAATCGACGCTGAACATTGCCCGTGGTGCCGGGATGTCGCTGGACACCATCAACACCGCGATCGTCGAAATCAACGAGCGCAACCTGGTGATCGCCAGCGCCGCCGAAGAGCAGGCGCAAGTGGCCCGCGAAGTCGATCGCAACCTGGTGAACATCCGCGACCTCTCGGTGCAATCGGCCACCGGCGCGAATCAGACCAGTGCGGCGAGCAACGAGCTGTCGCGCCTGGCGCTGGATCTGAACAATATGGTTGGGCGCTTCAGCCTTTAATCCCCCATGCAGTGGCTGGAGAAACTCCTTTGTGGCGAGGGGATTCATCCCCGATGGGTGGCGAAGCCGCCCCAAACCCGGCTAACAAGGTGGATCAGGTTTGCCCCATCAACCGGTTTACGACTGCTTCGCAGCCGATCGGGGATAAATCCCCTCGCCACAGTTTTCATTCGGTGCACATTCAATGTGATGCCAGCGTAAAAAGCTTTTTGACAGCATCACATTTCAACAGGTTAGAATCGCTGGCACGCAGACTGCATGGTCAGTTTGTGCCCGTCTTTACGCTTCTGGAGTACTGCCTTTGAATGCGACGACCATCAACAGCCTGTTCTTGATCGGCGCGTTGCTGGTAGGTGCAAGCATTCTTGTCAGCTCACTTTCCTCCCGTCTCGGCATCCCCATTCTGGTGATCATCCTCGCGGTCGGCATGACCGCCGGGGTCGATGGCGGCGGGATCATTTTCGATAACTACCCGACGGCTTATCTGGTCGGCAACCTCGCGCTCGCGGTGATCCTCCTCGACGGTGGCTTGCGCACCCGGGTTTCGAGTTTCCGTGTGGCCTTGTGGCCGGCGCTGTCGCTGGCGACGGTCGGGGTGTTGATCACCACCGGGTTGACCGGCATGGCCGCCGCGTGGCTGTTCGACCTGAACCTGATTCAGGGCCTGCTGATCGGCGCCATCGTCGGCTCCACGGACGCCGCCGCGGTGTTCTCGCTGCTCGGCGGCAAGGGCCTCAACGAACGGGTGACCGCCAGCCTGGAAATCGAATCCGGCAGCAACGACCCGATGGCGGTGTTCCTCACCGTGACCCTGATCGACATGCTCGCCAGCGGCCAGACCGGCCTGCACTGGAGCCTGCTCGGGCATCTGGTGCGCGAGTTCGGCATCGGTGGCGTGATCGGTCTGGGTGGTGGCTGGCTGATGCTGCAACTGGTCAACCGGATCAACCTCGCCACCGGCCTGTACCCGATTCTGGTGATCGCCGGTGGTCTGGTGGTGTTCGCCCTGACCAACGCCCTGCACGGCAGCGGCTTCCTCGCGGTGTACCTGTGCGGTCTGGTGATCGGCAACCGCCCGGTGCGCAGCCGTCACGGCATCCTGCACATGCTCGACGGCATGGCATGGCTGGCGCAGATCGGCATGTTCCTCGTGCTGGGCCTGCTGGTCACCCCGCATGACCTGCTGCCGATCGCCCTGCCCGCGCTGGGGCTGGCGCTGTGGATGATTCTGTTCGCCCGCCCGCTGTCGGTGCTGGTCGGCCTGCTGCCGTTCAAGGCGTTCCATGGCCGCGAGAAAGCGTTTATTTCCTGGGTCGGTCTGCGCGGCGCGGTCCCGATCATTCTCGCGGTGTTCCCGTTGATGGCTGGGCTGCCGAATGCGCAGCTGTACTTCAACCTCGCGTTCTTCATCGTTTTGGTGTCGCTGCTGGTGCAGGGCACGAGCCTGCCATGGGTGGCCAAACTGCTCAAGGTGACGGTACCGCCGGAGCCTGCACCGATCTCCCGTTCAGCGCTGGAAGTGCACATCACCAGCGAGTGGGAGCTGTTCGTTTACAAGCTCGGCGCCGAAAAATGGTGCATCGGTTCACCCCTGCGCGAGCTGAAAATGCCCGAAGGTACCCGCATCGCGGCCCTGTTTCGTGGCCAGCAACTGCTCCATCCGTCGGGTAGTACGGTGCTGGAAGTCGATGATTTGCTGTGTGTGATCGGCCATGAACACAACCTTCCGGCCCTCGGCAAACTGTTCAGCCAGGCACCGCAACGTGGTCTGGATCTGCGCTTCTTCGGTGACTTCGTACTCGAAGGAGACGCCCAGCTTAAAGCGGTTGCAGCGCTTTACGGGTTGCCGGCCGAGGGCATCGATCCGGACATGACCCTGGGTGCTTTCATTGCCCAGAAGGTCGGTGGTGCACCGATCGTTGGCGACCAGGTGGAGTGGAACAACACCCACTGGACGGTTGCGGTCATGGACGGGAACAAGATCGGCAAAGTGGGCGTCAGATTCCCCGAAGGAAGTCGCCCGGGTCCCGGTCTCTTCCTCTAAACTGCGTCCACTCTCACTTGCTTGACCGGTCTCTATGCCTACCCTGCGCTCTTTCTTTTTCGCGGCCCTGCTGGGCCTGAGTCTTTCCGTCGGCCCGCTGTATGCCGCCGAACCACCGTCCAGCGAAGCCGTGCAGGCCAGCCTGGACAAACTGGCCGACAGCAAACTGCCGGATGCCGATAAAAAGAGCCTGCAGACGGTCCTGCAAAATACCCTCAATCAGCTCAACAACCGGCGTGACTACGACCAGAAGCTGATCGACCTCAAGCAACAACTGGCCTCCGCCCCTCGGCAGACCATCGAGAACACCCGCGAACTGGCACGCCTCAAGGCCACGGCGGTGGTGCCGATGGCGCAGCGTTTCCCCAGGGAGTCGATCCCGCAGCTGGAGCAGATCCTCACGGATCGCTCGACCCAGCAAAGCGATCTGCAAAAAGCGCTGGCCGATGCCAACAGCCTGATCATCACCGCCCAGACTCGTCCCGAGCGCGCCCAGGCGGAAATCTCCGCCAGCCAGACGCGCATCCAGCAGATCAACACCATCCTCAAGTCCGGCAAGGACAGCGGCAAGACCGTCAGCGCCGAACAACGCGACCAGTTGAACGCCGAACTGGCCGCGCTGAACGCGCTGATCCCGCTGCGCCGTCAGGAACTGGCGGGCAACAGCCAGTTGCAGGATCTGGGCAACAGCCAGCACGATCTGCTCTCGGAGAAATCCGACCGTCTCGACCGCGAGATCCAGGAACTGCAGACCCTGATCAACCAGAAACGTCTGGCGCAGTCGCAGGAAACCGTGACCCAGCAATCGATCGAGGCGCAGAAGGCCGGCGGCAGCAGCCTGCTCGCCAGCGAAAGCGCGGCCAACCTCAAGCTTTCCGACTACTTGCTCAAAAGCACTGACCGCCTCAACGAAGTCACCCAGCAGAACCTGCAAACCAAACAGCAACTCGACAGCCTGACCCAGAGCGACTCGGCCCTCGACGAGCAGATCAACGTGCTCAAGGGCAGCCTGTTGCTGTCGAAGATTCTCTACAAGCAGAAACAGGCGTTGCCACGACTCAAGGTCGACCGCGATCTGGCGGACCAGATCGCCGACATTCGCCTGTATCAGTTCGAAGTCAGCCAGCAGCGCGAACTGCTGAGCAACCCGGCGACCTACGTCGACAATCTGCTCTCCACCCAGCCGCCGGAGCAAGTCACCCCGCAGTTGCGCAGGAGCCTGCTGGATCTGGCCAATACCCGCGCCGATCTGCTGGAACGCCTGAACCGCGAACTGAGCGCGGTACTCAACGAATCGATCACCCTGCAGCTCAATCAGAAACAACTGCTGAGCACCGCGCAAAGCCTGCGCGCGACCCTTGATGAGCAGATGTTCTGGATTCCCAGCAACAAACCGCTGGACGCTGAATGGATACGCGGCGTTCCGGAGCGGCTCAAGCGTCAGGTCGACACCCTGCCGCTGGCGTCGAGCCTGAGCGAACTGACCGACGGCCTGACCCAGCGTCCACTGCTGTTCCTGCCGCTGGCCCTTTTGATTGGCGCGCTGCTGTGGCGGCGCAAACATCTGTATGCGCGGCTGAACAAGGTTCACCAGGACATCGGTCACTTCAAGCGCGACAGCCAGTGGCACACGCCGCAGGCGATCCTGATCAACATTCTGCTGGCGATGCCGGTAGCCCTGGGTCTGGGCCTGTGCGGTCTGGCCCTGCAAATCGACGCCCGCGGGCAAAACGCCAACATGGGCGCGGCGCTGCTGCAAATGGGCCAGGCGTGGCTGGTGTTCTACACCGCCTACCGGATTCTCGCGCCGGGCGGCGTGGCCGAGTTGCACTTTCGCTGGGAAAAACCACAGGTCGAATTCCTTCAAGGCTGGGTACGTCGCCTGGGCCTGGTGGTCATGGCACTGGTGGCGGTCGTGGCTGTCGCCGAGCTGCAACCGGCGGCGCTGGCAGACGATGTACTGGGCATGCCGGTGGTGCTGACCTGCTATGCGCTGATGGCATGGCTGCTCAGCCGCCTGTTGATCAGCAGTCCGGCCCATGAAAACGCTTCGCTGTTCCGCAAGGCCGTCGGCATCATGTTCACCCTGCTGCCGATCGCCCTGTTCGTCGCGGTATGCTTCGGCTACTACTACACCGCGCTGAAACTCAGCGACCGGTTGATCAACACCCTGTACCTGCTGATGTTCTGGCTGGTGATCGAAGCCACCTTCGTCCGTGGTCTGGCGGTTGCCGCACGCCGTCTGGCTTACCAGCGCGCCCTGGCCAAACGCCAGGCCGCGAAAGAGGCCGGCGACGGCGAAGCGGTGATCGAAGAGCCGACCCTGGACATCGAAAAGGTCAACGAACAGTCGCTGCGTCTGATCCGTCTGGCGCTGCTCGGTGGCTTCATCGCCGCGCTGTACTGGGTCTGGGCCGACCTGATCTCGGTGTTCTCGTACCTCGACAACATCACCCTCTACGAATACACCAGCGGCACCGGGGCGAACATGAGCATGGTGCCGATCAGCATCGGCGACATGCTCGGTGCGCTGATCATCATCGGCATCACCTTCGCGCTGGCGCGCAACTTGCCGGGTCTGCTCGAAGTATTAGTGCTGTCGAAACTCAATCTGGCGCAGGGCAGCGCCTATGCGACCACGACGCTGCTGTCTTACGTGATCGCCGGCGTCGGTTTTGTCTCCACGCTGTCGACTCTCGGCGTCAGTTGGGACAAGTTGCAGTGGCTGGTGGCGGCGCTGTCAGTCGGCCTCGGTTTCGGTATGCAGGAGATCTTCGCGAACTTCATCTCCGGCATCATGATCCTGTTCGAACGCCCGGTGCGGATCGGCGACACCATCACCATCGGCAACCTGTCCGGCACGGTGAGCAAGATCCGCATCCGCGCCACGACCATCACCGACTTCGACCGCAAGGACATCATTGTCCCGAACAAGACGTTCATCACAGGGCAACTGATCAACTGGTCGCTGACCGACACCATCACCCGCGTCACCCTGAAACTCGGCGTGGACTACGGCTCCGATCTGGATCTGGTCAAGGAACTGCTGCTCAAGGCCGCCCGGGAAAACCCGCGCGTCCTCAAGGAACCCGAGCCGCACGTGTACTTCCTCAACTTCGGCGAAAGCACCCTCGACCACGAATTGCGCATGCACGTGCGCGACCTCGGTGACCGCAACCCGGTGATCGACGAAGTGAACCGCTTCATTAACCGCGAGTTCAAGAAGCAGCACATCAACATCTCGTTCCGCCAGATGGAGGTGTACCTGAAGAACCTTCACGGCCAGGAATACAAGTTGGTGCCGGTCGAGGACGACAGCAAAACCATCGTGCCGATCAGCGGCGAGCAAAAGCCGCTGCAAGAGCCGCCGCCGGCCAAACTCGACTAACCGGTCTAATCCCAGCAGAATGCTCGGACATTCTGCTGGAGCCGGCCCTTGAAAGCCCTCGACGAACTGACCTTCGACAATCGCTTCGCTCGCCTGGGCGACGCGTTCTCCGCCCACGTGCTGCCCGAACCGATCGACAACCCGCGTCTGGTCGTCGCCAGCCCGGCGGCCCTGGCCTTGCTCGATCTCGAGCCGACGACGGCTGACACTCAGGAATTCGCCGAACTGTTCGGCGGCCACAAGTTATGGGCGGATGCCGAGCCACGGGCGATGGTCTATTCCGGGCACCAGTTCGGTGGCTACACGCCGCAACTGGGCGATGGTCGCGGCTTACTGCTGGGCGAGGTTTACAACAACGCCGGCGAGCACTGGGACCTGCATTTGAAGGGCGCCGGGCAGACGCCGTTTTCGCGCATGGGCGATGGCCGCGCGGTATTGCGTTCGTCGATCCGTGAATTCCTCGCCTCCGAAGCGCTGCACGCGCTGAACATCCCGTCTTCGCGTGCCGCCTGCGTGATCGGCTCCGACACTCCGGTGTGGCGCGAAAAGCAGGAACGCGCCGCGATGGCGCTGCGTCTGGCGCCGAGCCATGTGCGCTTCGGCCACTTCGAATACTTCTACTACACCAAGCGTCCCGAGCAGCAGAAACAGCTCGGTGAGCACGTACTGGCGATGCACTATCCCGAATGCCTGGAGCAGCCGGAGCCGTATCTGGCGATGTTCCGCGAGATCGTCGAGCGCAATGCCGAACTGATCGCCAAGTGGCAGGCCTACGGCTTCTGTCACGGCGTGATGAACACCGACAACATGTCGATCCTCGGCATCACCTTCGACTTCGGCCCGTTCGCCTTCCTCGACGATTTCGACGCCAACTTCATCTGCAACCACTCCGATGATCAGGGCCGCTACTCGTTCAGCAACCAAGTGCCGATCGGCCAGTGGAACCTCAGCGCCCTGGCCCAGGCCCTGACGCCGTTCATCAGCGTCGAAGCCCTGCGCGAAACCCTCGGTTTGTACCTGCCGTTGTTCCAGGCGCACTACCTCGACCTGATGCGTCGTCGCCTCGGTTTCACCAGCGCCGAAGACGACGACCAGAAACTGCTCGAAGACCTGCTGCAACTGATGCAAAACAGCGGCGTCGACTACACGTTGTTTTTCCGCCGCCTCGGCGACCAGTCCGCAGAGCAAGCCGTCGCCCGCCTGCGCGATGACTTCGTCGACATCAAAGGCTTCGATGCCTGGGGCGAGCGCTACGTGGCACGGGTTGCCCGCGATGGCGACAGCGACCAGGAGCAACGCCGTACACGGATGCACGCGGTCAATCCGCTGTACATCCTGCGCAACTATCTGGCACAAAAAGCCATCGACGCCGCCGAACAAGGCGACTACTCCGAGGTTCGCCGGCTGCATGCGGTGCTGAGCAAACCGTTCGACGAACAGCCGGGGATGGAGGGTTATGCCGAGCGGCCGCCGGAGTGGGGCAAGCATCTGGAGATCAGTTGTTCTTCCTGAGACGTCTTAGACAAATACGTCTACAGGAAGCTTGAAAAACTCGGCCAGCCAGCGAACCTGCCGCAAGTTTAACTGCCGCTTGCCGCTAAGGACTTCCGAGACAACTGACTGAGTACCGACCCCGGGCAAATCGCTCTGGGTCAAACCATGTTCACGCATCAAATATCCCAACACTTCATGACCTGGTGGTTTCGGCGTCGGATGATGCGTGCTATCCCACTCCTCAATCCAGTCACTGATGATGTCCAGCAGGCTCGCGAGTGGATGCGAACCATCATCACCGGTTATCTCAAGGATCTCGTCGACGGCCTGAACCAAGGCGTCGTAATCCTCTTCATTTTCTGGCCGACGCAGCGGACGAGGAAAGAAATCCGGATTTTGGTCAGCACCGGAATCTAGCCAAACATTCTCGAAACCAACAAAGTCCCCGGCAAGCGAGTAAATCGCGCGGACATTTAAGTCTTTAACAGACTCAGATCCTTCTAAAAGCTGTGAGAGCGAAAGACGTTTACCCGTTGTGAAGGCCATAGGGATGGAGTCCAAGAGTTATTCCATTCAGGTCGGCACAAGATATCAATTAGATCAAATACGGATAATCAGACTCGGCCCCGACGCGCGTAGGTTCTTTCCTTAAGTGAAGATGGTAATGACCTACAGACCAATTCCTTGATAATCGCGACTTTGCCTCCAGATCAGACTTATAGACTTCCTGCCCGAGAGCCCATCATGTCTGAACCACTCCTAATCCCCTGCCCCGTCTGCAACGGCCTCAACCGCATCCCCGCCGAACGCCTGGGCGATCAGCCGAAGTGCGGGCGCTGCAAATCCGCGGTGCTGTTGAGCAAGCCGTTCGAACTCAAGCAAGGCGACTACGCCAGCCAGATCAAAGGTGATCTGCCGTTGTTGGTGGATGTGTGGGCGGACTGGTGTGGGCCGTGCAAGTCGTTTGCGCCGGTGTTCGAGCAGGCGGCGGCGCAGTTGGCGGGCAAGTGCCGGTTGGCCAAGCTCGACAGCGAGGCCAATCAACAGTTGTCGGCGCAGTTGGGGATTCGTTCGATTCCGAGCCTGATTCTGTTCAAGAACGGTCGGGAAGTGGCGCGTCAGAGCGGGGCATTTCCGTTGCCGCAGTTGATGGCGTGGCTGCGTAGCCAGGGCATCTGACCCTCCAGAGAACCAATGTGGGAGCGAGCCTGCTCGCGAAGGCGTCCGTTCAGTCAACAGAGATGTTGAATGTGCTGGCCTCTTCGCGAGCAGGCTCGCTCTCACAGGACGGTGGGGTGCAATCCGGAAATCAGTGGTCTTCGAGCAGGTTGTGCAGTTCGACGAACTGCTGCGTCAGTTTGTGCCTAGGGTCGAGGTGGATCAGCGGGGTGCTGGCCTGGTGCGACTCGCGCATGCGCACCGAGCTGTTCAGGTACACCGGCAGCACCGGCAAGCCCTCGGCAATCAACTCATCGAGTATCTGCTGCGGCAGGCTGGCCCGGGCCTGGAACTGGTTGACCACGATGCCTTCGACTTCCAGCCCTTCATTGTGGTCTTCCTTCAACTCTTCGATCTCCGCCAGCAGGCCGTACAGCGCCTGACGCGAGAAGCTGTCGCAATCGAAGGGAATCAGCACACGATCAGCGGCAATCAGTGCCGATACCGCGTAAAAGTTCAGCGCGGGAGGGGTGTCGAGATAAATCCGGTCGTATTCGCCATCCAGTTCATCCAGCAACTTACGCAGCTTGTTGATCTTGTGCTTGGCCTCAAGCTTGGGCTGCAGATCGGCCAGTTCAGCGGTGGCGGTGATGATGTGCAGGTTGTCGAACGGGGTTTCGTAGATGTCGGCCTGGTTTTTCTTCGAGAACGGACCGGAAGACAGGGTCTGCTTGAAGAAGTCGGCAATGCCCATCGGTATGTCATTCCCGGTGAGCCCCGTCAGATACTGAGTGGAGTTGGCCTGGGCATCGAGGTCGACCAATAGCGTGCGATAGCCCTCGCTGGCACTCACCGCCGCCAGATTGCAGGCAATGCTGGATTTGCCCACGCCACCTTTCTGATTGAACACCACGCGCCGCATGACAAAACCTCCGTGTATCAAAGAATGACCGAGTGTAGTTGCCTGTGCGTGCGCTTCGCTACCTTCAACGACGCGGACTACAGAGTCAGGCGCAAAAATCAGCGGGAACAGAGGGCAAAAACCTCCCCTGTGCGCTGATTTGCCCGACAGACAAATCGCTCACGATCTGGATAATGGCCAAGTGACAGTTTTTCCGCGAACCACTCAGTACATTTCGTTGAGCAAAACGTAACCAACATTTGCTACACACTCGTCGCACCGGGATAATGCGCGCCACCCGGCGCCAAGCGCCACGTCAGGTCAGCCGCGGCTTTGGCGACTCAAAGCGTCATAAAAGCCCGCAGGGGCGGGATGAACTCCGTGATCAACTTCAACATCGCCCAATGGCGCGCGTGGGCCCCGGGGCTCGACAGCGTGGACGCGTGGCAGGCCTGGAGCCGACAACCGGTCGTGCTCCCGGGCAGCGATGTCGCGCCCGATGTGTCGTTTCTACCGGCCATGCAGCGCCGTCGGCTCAGCCGCCTGGCGCGCATGGCGTTCAGTGTCGGCTGGCCGCTGGCCGACGGACGGGAGAACCTGCCGCTGGTGTTTGTTTCGCGCCACGGCGAAACCCCGCGTACCTTCGAGATCCTCAGTGATCTGGCCAAGGACGAGCCGTTGTCGCCGACCCAGTTCAGCCTGTCGGTGCACAACGCAATCATCGGTCTGTGGTCGATCATGCGCGGCGAAACCAGCGAAATGACTGCACTGGCGGCCGCAGGCGATGGCCTGGAGCACGGCATCGTCGAAGCCGCCGCCCTGCTCGCTGAAGGCGCTCCGGCGGTGCTGCTGATCATCACCGAAGAACAGCCGCCCGAGGCCTATTCGCATTGGGTCGACGATGTGCCGTTCCCTTATGCGCTGGGTCTGCTGCTCACTCCCGGTACCGACTGGCAGCTGACCCTGAACAGCGGCCCGGAGGCACTGTCCAAAGCGCAATGGCCACACGCGCTCAATCTGTTGCGCACCCTGCTCGGCCAGCAATCCCATTGCCAACATGCCTGGAAAAATCGTGTATGGACCTGGCAACGCAACCCGTGACCGAGAAAAACCGCGACGCCTATTACTGGCGCTTGCTGGCCACCGCCGCCAGTTTCGCTCTGTTCGGGCTGGGCGGGCTGTGCCTGCGCCTGCTGGTGTTCCCGTTGCTCGGCTATTTGCCGGGAGACGCGCTCAAGCATCGCCAACGCGCGCGGCAGACCGTCAGTCGGTTGTTCTGGTTTTTCGTGCGGTTCATGGCCCGCACCGGCGTCCTGACCTATGAAATTCAAGGGGCGGAACGCCTCGGCCGGCCGGGGCAGATGATCATCGCCAACCATCCGTCGCTGATCGACGTGGTGTTCCTGATCGGCCTGGTGCGTCAGGCCAATTGCGTGGTGAAGAAAAGCCTGTGGGAAAACCCCTTCACCCGCGGCCCGCTGCGCAGCACCGAATACATTAGCAATGACGGCAGCATGGACATGCTCGATGCCGCGGCCGAATCCCTGCAAAACGGCCAGACCCTGATCATTTTCCCCGAGGGCACGCGCACTCAACCCGGTCAGGCGCCAGCCTTTCATCGGGGGGCGGCGGCGATTGCCCTGCGCGGTGCGAAAATCCTTACGCCAGTGGTCATCAAGGTCAATCCGACCACCCTGACCAAGGCCGAACCCTGGTATCGCATCCCCCACCGCCGCGTGCACTTCAGTTTTCGTATCGGGGCCGATATAGATCCACAGACTTTCGCCACGCAAGGCCCTGCACCGCAGGCCTCGCGCAAGCTCAATGATTATTTGCACTCTTACTACATCAAGGAGCTCGCCGAAGATGAGCGATCTGCACCGTGAAATAAAACTGCTGATCATCGACGCCCTGGGCCTCGAAGACATCAGCGTCGACGACATCGGCGACGAGCAGACGCTGTTCGGCGAAGGCCTGGGCCTGGATTCCGTCGACGCACTGGAACTGGGTCTGGCGATCCAGAAAAAGTACGGCATCAAGATCGACGCCGACGCCAAAGACACCCGTAACCATTTCACCAACGTGGCGAGCCTTGCGGCGTTCGTCACGGCAAAACAGGCAGCTTGAGACCGGACCATGCAAACTCGTGACGACATTTTCAACACCCTGCGCGATGCCTTGGTCGAGCTGTTCGAACTGGATCCGGCGCGGATCAGCCTGGAGTCCAACCTGTATCAGGATCTGGAAATCGACAGCATCGACGCGGTCGACCTGATCGATCACATCAAACGCCAGACCGGCAAGAAAATCGCCGCCGAAGAATTCAAATCGGTGCGCACTGTCGGTGACGTGGTCGAGGCGGTCTACCGTCTGGTTCAACCGGCCGCATGAGCCGATTGATCGGCCTCGGCCTGCTGTTGGCGGGGCTGCTGTACCCCTTTGCGGTGTATTTCGGCATGGAGCACTTCGCCCCGTGGCAGTTCGGACTGCTGCTGGGCGGCCTGTGGCTGGCGCGCGCGCTGACCGGCGAACGCAAGCCCGGCAGCCGCTGGATGGCCTGTGTGGCGATCGTGTTCTGCCTGCTGCTGGCGCTGTTCGACAGTCCGCTGTTGCTGCGCTGGTATCCGGTGTTGATCAGCGGCTTCATGCTGGTGCTGTTCAGCCTGAGCCTGAAATACGGGCCGCCGATGGTCGAGCGCCTGGCGCGACTGCGCGAGCCGCACCTGCCGCCCGAGGCGATCCGCTACACCCGCCAGGTCACCGTGGCCTGGAGCGTGTTTTTCTTCTGCAACGGTTTGTGCGCCGCGCTCCTGACCCTGTGGGCGCCGCTGCATTGGTGGATGTTGTACACCGGCCTGATCTCCTACGGATTGATCGGCCTGATGTTTGCCATTGAATGGCTGATACGACAACGGGTAAGAGGCCGTAAATGAACTGGATAAAACTTGAGCAACTGTTGCTCAAGGCCCTGCCGGAGCGCGCGATCAGCGCCGCCCCGGCGCTCGACCACACGCAACTGCGCGAGCAGGCGCTGAGCGTTGCCGCCGGCCTGCAGGCACGCGGCGTGCAGCGCATGGCGGTACATCTGGAAGATGCCGCCGACCTCGCCATCGCCCTGCTCGGAGCCTGGCGCGCCGGCGTCGCCGTCCTGCTGCCCTCCGACCTGCAAGCGCAGACCCGCCAGCGCTGGTCGAGTGAGGTCGATCTGTGGTTGAGCGATCACCCCGATGATGCTCACTTGAGCGATCTGCTGCAGCCGGCCCTGCCCGGCGCCGAACTCGATCTCGTGCAGTGCCGCCTGAGCCTGTGCACCTCCGGCTCCAGCGGTGAACCCAAGCGCATCGACAAGACCTTGCGCCAACTGGCCAACGAGGTCGAGGCACTGGAGCAACTGTGGGGCGCGGATCTCGGTGAAGCCTGGATCATCGGCAGCGTCGCCACCCAGCACATCTACGGTTTGTTGTTCCGGGTGCTGTGGCCGCTGTGCGCCGGACGTCCGTTCGGGCGCAAGCAACTGGCATTCTCGGAAGACCTGCAGCGCGCCAGCCGCGAACACCCGGCCTTCGCCTGGGTCGCCAGCCCGGCGCTGCTCAAGCGCATGGGCGACAACCTCGACTGGCCGGCTCTGAGTGCCGTGCGCCGGGTGTTTTCCTCCGGCGGTGCGTTACCGGCAGACGCAGCACAGAGTCTGCAGCAACGCCTGCACCAGTGGCCGACGGAAATCCTCGGCAGCTCGGAAACCGGTGGCATCGGCTGGCGTCAGGGCGCCAGCCTGTGGCAGCCCTTCGCCGGGGTTGAACTGAGTCAGGACAGCGACGGCGCCCTGCTGATCGCTTCACCGTACTTGCCCGCCGGGCATGTCGAACACACCGCCGACGCCGCGCGCATCGCTGCCGACGGGCGTTTCGAACTGCTCGGGCGGCTGGACCGCATCGTCAAACTCGAAGAGAAGCGTATCTCCCTGCCGATGCTGGAACAGGCGCTGATCGCCCACGACTGGGTCGCCGAAGCACGCCTGGGCGTGGTTCAGGAAAACCGTGCGGTGCTGGGGGCCTTGCTGGTGCTCAGCGACGCAGGCCTGTTTGCCTTGCGTGAACAGGGCCGTCGCAACCTGACCGAAGCCCTGCGCAAACACCTGAGCCAGCATTGCGAAGCCTTGGCCTTGCCCCGGCGCTGGCGTCTGGTGCGGCAACTGCCGCTGAACAGCCAGGGCAAGCTGCCGCAGGCCGACATCGAAGCGCTGCTGCTGGCGCCACGGCCGAAAGCCCCGGAAGTGCTGGAACAGCTCGAAACCGACGGCGAGTGGAGCCTGCAATTGAGTGTTCCGCCGGACCTGGCCTACTTCAGCGGTCACTTCCCCAAGGCCCCGGTGCTGCCCGGCGTAGTCCAGGTCGAATGGGCACTGAACCTCGGTCAGCAACTGCTGAACCTGCCCGGCAAATTTGCCGGCATGGAAGTGCTGAAATTCCAGCAACTGGTGCGCCCGGGCGATGAAATCCAGCTGCACCTGCGTTTCGATCCCGAACGCGGCAAGCTGTATTTCGCCTACCGCAATGACACCGCGACCTGCTCCAGCGGGCGAATCCTGCTAGGAGCCGCCGATGCATAACCTGTGGCGAGGGAGCTTGCTCCCGCTGGGCTGCGAAGCGGCCCCAAACTCGGATCACGAAAAACTGCGAGCGAGTGCTGCGCACTCGAGCGGGAGCAAGCTCCCTCGCCACAGTGGGGATGTCGTCAATGCATAACCCTTGCGCCGTGATTCCGGTCTACAACCATGAAACCGCGATTGGCACCGTGGTCGACGCGCTGCTCGCCCAAGGCCTGCCGTGCATTCTGGTGGATGACGCCAGCACCCCGTCCTGCGCGCGAGTGCTGGATGCGCTGGCCGAACGCGACCACGTGCATCTGGTGCGCCTGACCCTCAATCAGGGCAAGGGCGGCGCGGTGATGACCGGCCTGCGCGAAGCGGCGCGGCTGGGCTTCACTCATGCCCTGCAAGTGGACGCCGATGGCCAGCACGACCTGCACGACGTCGCCCGTTTCGTCGAGGAATCCCGCGCCCACCCGGACGCGATGATCTGCGGTTATCCGCTGTTTGACGAGAGCGTGCCCAAGGGCCGTTTGTACGCGCGTTATCTGACCCACGTGATGGTCTGGATCAACACGCTGTCGCTGCAGATTCGCGATTCAATGTGCGGCTTTCGCGTCTATCCGCTGGCCCCGACGCTGGCGCTGATCGACTCGGCGCGAGTCGGCAAGCGCATGGATTTCGACTCCGACATCCTCGTGCGCCTGTCGTGGCGCAACCAGCCGATGCGCTGGTTGCAGACCAGCGTGCATTACCCGCTGGACGGCGTCTCGCACTTCCGCCTGTTCCACGACAACGCGCTGATTTCCAGTATGCACACCCGGTTGTTCTTCGGCATGCTGCTGCGCCTGCCCGTCATCCTCTGGCGCCGGTGGCGAGCATGAGCGTCGAGACCGACAAGAAGCACTGGGCCGACCGCGAAGAGCGCGGCAGCTTCCTGCTGATGAAATTCACCGCGTTCGCCGCCAAAGTGCTTGGCCGGCGCCTGCTCAGTCCGCTGCTGTACGGCATCGTCCTGTACTTCTTCCTGTTCGGCCGCACCGCGCGCAACAGTGCCTGGCAATACCAGCAACGGCTGGCTGACTGGAGCAACCGCGCCGAATTGCGCCCGAGTTATTGGCGGGTGTTCCGCCAGTTCATGGCGTTCGCCGATTCGCTGCTCGACAAGCTCGACGTGTGGAACGGCAAGATCCGTATCGAGCAGATCGAAATCATCGACCCGGCACTGCTGCGCAATCAGTTGCGCGGCAGTCGCGGGCAACTGCTGGTCGGCGCGCATCTGGGTAACCTCGAAGTGTGCCGGGCGCTGGCGGAGATCGGCGAAAAGGTCACCATGAACGTGCTGGTGCACACCAAGCACGCCGAGCAGTTCAACCGCTTGCTGGGCGAAGCCGGGGCGACCAATCTGCGCCTGATTCAGGTCAGCGAACTGGACCCGGTGATCATGCTGCAACTGCACGAACGCCTGGAGCGCGGCGAATGGCTGGCGATTGCCGGCGACCGCGTGCCGTTGCACGGCGGGCGCAGCGTCAGCGTGGACTTTCTCGGCCACCCCGCAGCGTTTCCGCAAGGCCCGTGGCTGCTGGCCGGCTTGCTCAAATGCCCGGTCAATCTGCTGATGTGCCTGAAACAAGCGGACGGCCACTATCGCCTGACCCTCGAACCGTTCGCCGACAGCGTGACGTGGACGCGCCGCGAGCGCGAGCAGGTCATTCATCAGTGGGCCACCCGCTACGCGCAGCGCCTGAGTCACTATTGCCTCGAAGCCCCGCACCAATGGTTCAACTTTTACCCTTTCTGGAAGACCGATGACGACGCCAACCCATGAGCCGGTAACCTTCGGCGAACGCCCTTTGCGCATCGAAGACGTGCTGGCCCTGGCCAACCGTCAGGCGCCCGTGCAGTTGCAGAGCGACGCCGCCTACCGCGAGCGCATCGCCAAAGGCGCGCGGTTTCTCGATTCGCTGCTGGACAAGGAAGGCGTGATCTACGGCGTGACCACCGGTTACGGCGACTCCTGCGTGGTCGCGGTGCCGCTGCATCACGTCGAGGCACTGCCGCGTCATCTCTACACCTTCCACGGCTGCGGCCTCGGCAAACTGCTCGACCCGCAAGCCACCCGCGCGGTGCTGGCGGCGCGCTTGCAGTCGCTGTGTCACGGCGTGTCCGGGGTGCGCATCGAACTGCTGGAGCGCCTGCACGCCTTCCTTGAACACGACATCCTGCCGCTGATCCCCGAAGAAGGTTCGGTCGGGGCCAGCGGCGATCTGACGCCGCTGTCCTACGTCGCCGCCACCCTGTCCGGCGAGCGCGAAGTGTTGTTCCGTGGCGAACGCCGGCAAGCGGCCGACGTGCATCGCGAACTGGGCTGGACGCCATTGGTGCTGCGTCCGAAAGAAGCGCTGGCCTTGATGAACGGCACGGCGGTGATGACCGGTCTCGCCTGCCTCGCCTTCGCCCGCGCCGACTATCTGCTGCAACTGGCCACGCGCATCACCGCGCTCAACGTGGTCGCGCTGCAAGGCAATCCGGAACACTTCGACGAGCGTCTGTTCGCCGCCAAACCGCATCCGGGGCAGATGCAAGTCGCCGCATGGCTGCGCAAGGATCTGGCGATCGACGCGCCGACCGCGCCGCTGCATCGCCTGCAGGATCGCTACTCGCTGCGCTGCGCCCCGCACGTGCTCGGGGTGCTGGCCGACAGCCTGAACTGGCTGCGTGCGTTCATCGAGACCGAACTCAACAGCGCCAACGACAACCCGATCATCGACGCCGACGCCGAGCGCGTGCTGCACGGCGGGCACTTCTACGGCGGGCACATCGCGTTCGCCATGGACAGCCTGAAAAATCTGGTGGCCAACGTCGCCGACCTGCTCGACCGGCAACTCGCACTGCTGGTGGACGAGCGCTACAACCACGGTTTGCCGAGCAATCTGTCCGGCGCCCCGGCGGATCGCGCCATGATCAATCACGGTTTCAAGGCCGTGCAGATCGGCACCAGCGCCTGGACCGCCGAAGCGCTGAAAAACACCATGCCGGCCAGCGTGTTCTCACGCTCCACCGAGTGCCATAACCAGGACAAGGTGAGCATGGGCACCATCGCCGCCCGCGACGCGATCCGCGTACTGGAACTGACCGAACAGGTCGCCGCCGCCACGTTGCTCGCGGCCAATCAGGGCGTCTGGTTGCGCGGGCGCGATGAAGGCGCACGCGCGCTGCCACCTTCGCTGGCCGCCATGCACGAAGAGTTGGCCAAGGACTTCCCGCCGGTCATCGAAGACCGCGCGCTGGAAGGCGAACTGCGCCTGTGCCTGCAACGCATCGCCGAACAACACTGGAGGCTGCATGCGTAGCGCCGGAGTGCTGCACGCCGACACGGAAATCCTCGTGCCGTTCTTTGACATCGACACCATGCACGTGGTCTGGCACGGGCATTACGTGAAGTACCTGGAAGTGGCGCGCTGCGCGCTGCTCGACCAGATCGGCCACAACTACACGCAGATGTCCGAGTCCGGCTACGCGTGGCCGATCATCGACCTGCAACTGCGTTATGTACGTGGCGCGGTGTTCGGCCAGCGCTTGAACGTACGCGCCAGTCTGGTGGAGTGGGAGAACCGTTTGAAGATCAATTATCTGATCACCGACCTGCAGACCGGCGAGCGCCTGACCCGTGCCAGCTCGGTGCAGGTGGCGGTCGAGATCAGCAGCCGCGAGATGCAACTGGCCTCACCCAAAGTGTTCACCGATGCGGTGGAAAGGATGCTGCGATGAACCTGTTCTGCAAATGCCTTGGCGCGATGGCGCTGCTCGCCGTGTCGACGCTGGCCAACGCCTTCGACCTGCAACAGCTCAGCGAACAACTGGCGAAACCGGAAGTGATCCACGGCCAGTTCATTCAGGAAAAACATCTGCGCGCCCTGCCTCAACCGTTGATCAGCAAGGGCAACTTCGTCCTGGCGAAAAATCACGGCCTGCTCTGGCTGCTCAAGACCCCGCTGCAACAGGATTACCGCATCACCGCCAACGGCATCGCGCGACGCGATGGCAACGCTTGGCAACTGCTGCCGAACAAGAGCGCCGGGGCCGAGCAGAACCGCTTGTTCCTCGCCGTGCTGCAAGGTGACAGCAGCGGCCTGCAACGGGATTTCGAGCTGGCCCTGAGCGGCGACGCACAGCAGTGGAAACTCACTCTGACCCCGCGTTCGCTGCTGCTCAAGCAAGTGTTCAAGCAGATCAATATCGACGGCGGTGAACTGGTGCAGACCATCGAACTGTTGGAAACCCAGGGCGACAGCACCGTGCTGCGCATGAAAGACAGCAGCGCCGGTCAACCGTTGAGCGACACGGAGCAACATGACTTTGCCGAGTGAACGCAGGCTGCCGTGGCTGTTCCTGATCCTGCTGCTGGCGGTCGTCGCGCTGGCCGGGTGGCAGTGGCGCGGCGATGCGCCGCTGTCGGCCAACCTCATGGAACTGGTGCCCGGCACCAACCCTGATGCCCTCGAACTGCGCGCCGAACAACGTATGCAGGAACCGCTCAATCGGGAAATGCTGGTGCTGGTCGGCCACGCCGATCGCCAGCAAGCGGTGGCCATGGCGCAGACCCTCGGCGAGCAATGGCAGGCCAGCGGTCTGTTCGAAAAGGTCCAGTGGAACCTGCAGGCGGATCTGCCAGCGCTGCGCACACAATTGCTGCAAGGGCGACTGGCGATGCTTTCGGCGGATGATCGGCAACTGCTGACCGAGCATCCCGATGCGTTCATTCAGCAACGGGTGCAGGCACTGTTCGATCCGTTCAACGGTTTTACCCTGGTGCCGAGCCAGGACGACTGGCTGGGTCTCACCGGGCGTATCCAGAACAGCCAGCCGAAGCACGGCGCGGTGCAACTGGACATCGGCAGCGGCGCACTGGTCGCCGATGCCGACGGCAAGAGCTGGGTGCTGCTGCGCGCGCGCACCACCGGCAATGCCTTCGACATGAACCTGCCGCTGAAAGTCGCCGATCTGCTGCAGCACAGTCGCGAGCAGGCGGCGAAATCCGACGTGCAACTGTTGGCCGCCAGTGGTCTGCTGTACGCCGCCAACGGTCAGCAACAAGCCACCCGCGAAATGACCTGGGTCGGCGGCGGCGCCACTCTCGGCATTCTGCTGTTGCTGCTGTTGGTGTTTCGCCGCTGGCGGGTGTTGCTGGCGTTCGTGCCGGTGCTGGTGGGCATGCTGTTCGGCGCGGTGGCTTGCGTGGCGCTGTTCGGCCACATGCACGTGATGACGCTGGTGCTTGGTTCCAGCCTGATCGGCGTGGCGGTGGATTATCCGCTGCACTATCTGTCGAAAAGCTGGAGCCTGAAGCCGTGGCGCAGCTGGCCAGCCCTGCGCCTGACACTCTCCGGGCTGACGCTGAGCCTGATCACCAGCGCCATCGGTTATCTGGCGCTGGCCTGGACGCCCTTCCCGGCGCTGACGCAAATCGCGGTGTTCTCCGCCGCCGGTTTGCTCGGGGCGTATCTGTCGGCGGTGTGCCTGCTGCCGGCCCTACTGAAAAATGTTGAACTGGTCCCGGCGCAATGGCCGCTGCGTCTGGCCGAGCGTCTGGTGCAACTGCGCGAAACTCTGCTCGAACACGTGCGCACCCCGGTGCTGCTGGCGCTGTTGGTCGCGTTCTGCGTTGGCGGTCTGGTGCAGCTGCAAAGCAAGAACGACATCCGCCAGTGGGTCGGTGCGCCACAACGCCTGACCGATGAAGCGCAGACCATCGCACGCATCACCGGCTATCAGCCGACCAGCCAGTTCTTCCTCGTGCGCGCCGCCAATCAGCAGCAACTGCTGGAGCGTCAGGCCGCACTGAGCGAGCGCCTGCAGCAACTGGTCAACCTCGACAAACTGCAAGGCTATCTGGCCCTCGATCAACTGCTCAGTCCGCCGAGCCAGCAACAGCAGGTTCGCGAAGCGCTGAGCAAACTGCCGCAATACTGGCAGCCATTACTGGATCTCGGCGTACCGCTCGCGGCGTTGCAAACCGAACTGCAGCAGTTGCAGAGTCTGCCCGCCGAGGACATCGACGCGGCACTCGCCGGGCCGCTGGGCGAGCCTTACCGCACGCTGTGGCTCGGCCCGACCGCTGACGGCGTGGCGGCGATGACCAGCCTGCAAGGTCTGAACAATCCGTCACTGCTGCGGGTGCAAGCCCTGGACTTGCCGGGCGTGATGCTGGTGGATCGTCTCGGCGAATTGAACAACGTGTTCGCCGCGACTCAGATCAGCGCCGCCGAACTGAAACTCGCCTCCTGTGTGTTGATCGTGCTGGTGCTGATCGTGCCGTTCGGCTTCGGCGGCGCCTTGCGCATCGTCGCCCTGCCGCTGCTGGCAGCGCTGTGCAGCCTTGCCAGCCTCGGTTGGCTCGGTCAGCCGCTGACCCTGTTCAGCCTGTTCGGCCTGCTGCTGGTGACGGCGATCAGCGTCGATTACGCGATCCTCATGCGTGAGCAGGTTGGCGGTGCGGCTGTCAGCTTGCTGGGCACCTTGCTGGCGGCGCTGACGACCTGGTTGTCGTTCGGTCTGCTGGCGGTGTCGAGCACGCCGGCGGTGAGCAACTTCGGCCTGGCGGTGAGCCTGGGGCTGGCGTTCAGTTTCATTCTGGCGCCGTGGGCCGGACGTCACGTCCACAGCGCCAGCGTCGCGGAGCCGACAGCGTGATGGTCGTCGGTTTCTGGCTGCTGGCCCTGGCGCTGTTCGCTGTGGTGACCCGTATCGGCCGGCATTTCGGCCTGATCCCGATCGTCAGCCAGTTGCTGCTGGCCAGCTTCGGGTTGCCGCTGCTGATGTACTTCTGCATCGAACCGGGCTGGCAACTCAGCGGTGCCGAACTGATTGCGCCGGGTTGGCTGAAAGACCTCTACAGCCTGAGTTTCGCGCTGTTGCTCGGGCACATTCTCAGTGATGTGATCGACCTGCGACTGGACCGCCAGAGCGTGAAAATCGCCGTGCCGAGTTTTACCGTGCCGTTCGCCTGCGGTCTGGCCGCCGCCTGCTGGCTGCTGCCGGCGCAACCGTGGCTGAACTCGCTGGCGATCGGTCTGGTATTCGCGATTACCGCGATCCCGGTGCTGTACCTGTACCTGCGCCACATCAATTACCCGCCCGCCGCCACCCGGCGTCTGGTGCAGACCGCAATCCTCATCGATCTGACCTGCTGGACGCTGTTCGGCCTGGCTCAGGGCAGTCTGCATCTGAGCAGCCTGTTGCTGCCGCTGGGTCTGGCCTGCGTGCCGGCGCTGTTGCATCTGTTGCGCGTGCGTCGCCCGCTGACCTACAGCCTCGGCTTCTTTGCGCTGCTGGTGCTGGCCGAGCACTACAAACTCAACGCGCTGATTTTCGGCATCGGTTATCTGCTGTGCATGGCCTTGCTGAAGGTGCCGTTGGTGCTGCCATTGCCGGCGCGGTGGATGAGCCGTTTGCAGACATGGATCGCGATCCCGCTGATCCTCACCTTCGGCATCGTGCAGATCGACGTGCACAGCGCCCTCGCCAGCCTCGGCGCGGTGCAATGGGCGGCGCTGCTGCTGTTGCCGATTGCCAGTAAACTGCTCGGCAACTGGCTCGGCCTGGGCTGGGCCGGTGCGTCGTTCGAAGGCGCCAGCCGCTGGCGCGAAAGCGTGCTGCTGAATATTCGCGGGCTGAGTGAAATCGTCTTTCTCAACCTGCTGCTGCAACAACAGCTCATCAGCCCGGCGCTGTACTTCGCGCTGATGCTGATGGGCCTGATCGCGACGCTGTTGCCGGCCCTGATCGGCCTGCACCGCGCGCCCCTGAAAACCACCGCCACTGCGCTCGGGAGCTCACGTGCCAATCGTTGAAATGGAATCCCGTCAGGTCGTGATCATTGGCGCGGGCCCTTCCGGGGCCATCGCCGCCGCGTTGCTCAAGCGCAAAGGCCACGATGTGCTGGTGATCGAGCGCCAGCATTTCCCGAGGTTTTCCATCGGTGAAAGTCTGCTCAGCCATTGCCTGGATTTCGTCGAAGAGGCCGGCATGCTCGACGCCGTCAACGCCGCCGGGTTCCAGTGTAAGACCGGTGCCGCCTTCGCCTGGGGCGAGCGCTACAGTGCCTTCGATTTCAGCGACACCTTCACCGCAGGCAAGCCAACCACATTCCAGGTGCAGCGCGCCGACTTCGACAAGCTGTTGGCCGATCAGGCTGAATTGCAGGGTGCCGAAATCCGCTACGGCGATGCCATCGTCCGCGTGGATTTCGACCGGGCCAGACCGCAGCTCGATGTGCTGCGCGAGGACGGCAGCGAATACCGCGTCGAAGCGGATTTCGTGCTCGATGCCAGCGGTTACGGGCGGGTGCTGTCGCGTTTGCTCGATCTGGAAGCACCCTCGAATTTCCCGGTGCGCCAAGCGGTGTTCACCCACGTTGAAGATCACATCGACAACCCGGCCTTCGACCGCGAGAAGATCCTCGTCACCACCCACCCCGAGCACCGCGACATCTGGTTCTGGACGATCCCGTTCAGCAACGGGCGCTGCTCGGTGGGCGTGGTCGCTGCCGCCGATCACTTCCAGGGGCGCGACAGCGATCTGGATGCCTGCCTGCGCGGTTTCATCGCCGAAACCCCGAGCCTCGCCGGTGTATTGAACAACGCGGTGTGGGATACCCCGGCGCGCACCCTCGGCGGTTATGCGGCGAATGTGAAAACCCTGCACGGCCCGGGCTTCGCCCTGCTTGGCAATGCCGCAGAATTTCTCGACCCGGTGTTCTCTTCCGGCGTAACCATCGCCATGCGTTCGGCGAGCATGGCCGCGGCGGTCTTGCACCGGCAGTTGCAGGGCGAAACCGTCGACTGGCAGCGCGAGTTCGCCGAACCGCTCAAGCGCGGGGTCGATACCTTCCGCTGCTACGTCGAGGGCTGGTACGCCGGCACCTTTCAGGACGTGATCTTTTACCAAGACAGTCAGGCGGAGATTCGCCGGATGATCTGCTCGATCCTCGCCGGTTACGCCTGGGATGAACGCAACCCGTTCGTCAGCGAAGCGCGCCGCCGGTTGAAGATGATTTCCGAACTCTGTGCAAAGGACGCCCCATGAATTACTTGAGCGACAGCTACGTCGAGGAAACCCGCTTCGGTTTCTGGTTCCTGCGCAGCCACACCTGGCAGCACCACGTGCTGCGCGTGGCGATCAACAATTTGCGCGGATTGTTCAGCGAGTCGCTGCCGGCCCATCCGGTGGTGCTGGATGCCGGCTGCGGTCAGGGCAAATCGTTCCGCCACCTGCGCCAGACCTTCGCCCCACAGCGTCTGATCGGCGTCGATGCCGATCCGCACAGCCTGCAACTGAGCGCCGAAGAAGCGGCGCGGCAGGGCTTCGATGTGGAGCTGATCGGCAGCGATTGCGCGACGCTCAATGTGGCGGACGCCAGTGTCGACCTGCTGTTCTGCCACCAGACCTTTCATCATCTGGTCGAACAGGAAAAAGCCCTCGCCGAGTTCTACCGCGTACTGAAGCCGGGCGGTTATCTGCTGTTCGCCGAGTCCACCGAGGCTTACATTGATACCTGGGTGATTCGCTGGCTGTTCCGCCATCCGATGCATGTGCAGAAGAGCGCGGCGCAATACCTGGAGATGATTCGCCAGCAGGGTTTCGAGTTCGACGAACGCAATGTCTCGTACCCGTATCTGTGGTGGAGCCGATCGCAGGATTTTGGACTGCTGGAGCGGTTTGGGGTGCGCAAGCCGAAGCCGTTTGGCGAGCGTGAGGAAACGTTGGTGAATGTCGTCGCGCGCAAGCCATTGCAAGGTGATATCTGATGCACCGCTATCGACCTGCACACCTGTCCCCCTGTGGGAGCTGGCTTGCCAGCGATAGCGGTGGGTCAGTCGGACTCAATTTTGGATGTGCCAAAGCCATCGCTGGCAAGCCAGCTCCCACAGGGATTCTGGGGTGGCTGATATTGGCGCTCTGCTCTCTGCTGCTGAGTGGTTGCGCCAGCCAGGCGCCGTTGCCCGCGAGCAGCCCGACGCTGCCATTGCCGCTGCAACTGCACATCGAACGCCAACAGGCCGATCAGCGTCAGGACTGGCTGTTGGTGATCCAGCGCGAAGGCCCTGGCATCCGCTGGTCGATGATGGATCCGCTGGGCATTCCCCAGGCCCGTCAGCAACTGATCGATGGGCACTGGCAGGCCGACGGGCTGCTGCCGCCCAACCCGGAAGCCCGGGAGCTGTTTGCCGCGTTGCTGTTCGCCCTGACCCCGTCCGGCGAGCTGGTGCGCAATTACCCCGCCGCGCAGCAGCAGGGCAAGCAACGCACGCTGCCGCCGCGCTGGACGATCCGATATGCACAACCGTTGAGCTTTGAATTGAACCTGCCCCAAGGCCCGCACTATCGGGTTTCTCCCCTCGGTGAACCGACGCCATGACTGCCTACCTCAATGCCCTCGGCGTGATCTGCGCGCTGGGCCGCGACAAGCAACAGGTCGCGCACAACCTGTTTGCCGGTGACTGCTCGGGCATGCGCCGCGAGTCTGGCTGGGTGGCCGGGCGTGAGTTGCCGGTAGCGGCGGTGCACGGTGAGCTGGCGGCGATTCCGGCCGAACTGGCCGAGCAGAGCAGCCGCAACAATCAACTGCTGCTGGAAGCCGCGCTGCAGATTCGCGAGGACATCGACCGGGCGATTCAGACCTACGGTCGTGAGCGTATTGGCGTGGTGCTCGGCACCAGCACCTCGGGCATCGACGAAGCCAGCCGCGGGCTGGCGCACTACCTTCGCGAGCAGCAGTTCCCTGGCGAGTACGACTATCGGCAACAGGAACTCGGCGCCCCGGCGAACTTTCTCGCCGACTGGCTGCAACTCAGCGGCCCGGCCTATGTGATTTCCACCGCCTGCACGTCCAGTGCGCGGGCGTTGATGAGCGCGCAGCGTCTGCTCGATCTGGGCCTGTGCGACGCGGTGCTGTGCGGCGGGGTCGACAGCCTGTGCAAACTGACGCTCAACGGTTTCAGCGCGCTGGAAGCGGTGTCCGACGAGCGCTGCAATCCGTTCTCGGCCAACCGCAACGGTATCAACATCGGCGAAGCGGCGGTGCTGTTCCTGATGAGCAAGCAGCGCAGCGATGGCCCGGCCATTGCCCTGCTCGGCAGCGGCGCCAGCTCCGACGCGCATCATATTTCCGCGCCGGAACCGAGCGGTCGCGGCGCCCTGCAAGCGATGCAGAAAGCCTTGAGCCGCGCACAGCTGCAAGCGACGCAAATCAGCTACCTGAACCTGCATGGCACGGCGACCCAGCACAACGATGCGATGGAAAGTCTGGCCGTCGCCACGCTGTTCCCCGACGGCGTGGCTTGCTCGTCGACCAAGCCGATGACCGGCCACACCCTTGGCGCGGCCGGCGCCCTCGAAGCGGCGTTTTGCTGGCTGAGCCTGAGCGCCGACAACCCGCAGCAAGCCTTGCCGCCACACGTCTGGGATGCCCAGCCCGACCCCGACTTGCCGGTGCTGAAGTGGGTGACCGCGAGCGAGCGCCTGTCGTCCACTGCACCCCGCTACCTGATGAGCAACTCGTTTGCCTTCGGCGGCAACAACGTCAGCCTGATTATCGGAGACGCCCCATGAACGACTGGCCGCTCGCCGAACTGCTGCCCCACGCTGGCGACATGATTCTGATCGACCGCATCCTCAGCTTCGACGAGGAGCAGATCCACACCCGCCTCACGGTCAAGCCCGACGGCTTGTTCAACCTGCCCGACGGCAGCCTGCCGGCGTGGGTCGGCATCGAGTTGATGGCGCAGAGCGTCGCCGCGTTCGCCGGTTGTCATGCTCGCTTGAAGGGCAAACCGGTCGAGCTCGGCTTCCTCCTCGGCAGCCGCAAGTTCGAGTGCAACGTCGAGGCGTTTCCGGCCGGCAGCGAACTGACCATCCACGGCATCCGTTCGCTGGAAGACGACAACGGCATGGGTGTTTTCGAATGCCACATCAACGCCCCCGGCATCGAGGCTAGCGCCCGCCTGAACGTGTTCCGCCCGCCGCAGCCCAGCCAATACCTTGAACAAAACAGAGAGTCGAACGATGACTGAATCCGTACTGGTCACCGGCTCCAGCCGTGGCATCGGCCGCGCCATTGCCTTGCGTCTGGCGCAGGCCGGGCACGACATCGTCCTGCATTGCCGCAGCGGCGTGGCTGAAGCCCAAGCGGTGAAAGCCGAAGTCGAAGCGTTGGGCCGCAACGCGCGCATCCTGCAATTCGACGTCGCCGACCGCGAAACCTGCAAGACCATTCTCGAAGCCGACGTCGAAACCCACGGCGCCTATTACGGCGTGGTGCTCAACGCCGGCCTGACCCGTGATGGCGCCTTTCCGGCGCTGAGCGACGACGATTGGGACGTGGTGCTGCGTACCAACCTCGACGGTTTCTACAACGTCCTGCACCCGGTGATGATGCCGATGATCCGTCGTCGCGCCGCCGGTCGGATCGTCTGCATCACCTCGGTGTCGGGATTAATCGGCAACCGTGGCCAGGTCAACTACAGCGCCTCCAAGGCCGGGGTGATCGGTGCGGCGAAAGCGTTGGCGATCGAACTGGGCAAGCGCAAAATCACCGTTAACTGCGTCGCGCCGGGCCTGATCGACACGGCGATGCTCGACGAAAACGTGCCGGTGGAAGAGCTGATGAAAATGATCCCCGCACAACGCATGGGCACCCCGCAAGAGGTGGCCGCTGCGGTTAATTTCCTGATGTCGGCGGAAGCCTCGTACATCACCCGCCAGGTCCTGGCGGTCAACGGAGGCTTGTGCTGATGAAGCGCGTCGTCGTCACCGGCATGGCCGGCATCACCTCGCTGGGCAGCGACTGGCAGACCATCGCCGGCAACTTCGCGGCCAACCGCAGCGGCATCCGCCGCATGGACGAGTGGGACCGCTTCAGCGAACTCAACACCCGTCTGGCCGGGCCGATCGATGATTTTGTCGTACCGCCGCACTGGACCCGCAAGCAACTGCGCAGCATGGGCCGGGTGTCACGGCTGGCGGTGGGCGCGGCGGAACAGGCGCTGGCCGACGCCGGCCTGCTCGGCGACGAATCGATCAAGGACGGGCGCATGGGCGTGGCCTGCGGTTCGTCCACCGGCAGCACCGACGAGATCAAGGCCTTCGGCAACATGCTGCTGAACTCCGTGGCCGAAGGCCTCAACGCCAACTCCTACGTGCGGATGATGCCGCACACCACCGCGGCCAACATCAGCATCTTCTTCGGCCTCACCGGGCGGCTGATCCCGACGTCCAGCGCCTGCACCAGCGGCAGCCAGGGGATCGGCTACGCCTACGAGGCGATCAAGTTCGGTCGCTTGCCACTGATGCTCGCCGGCGGTGCCGAAGAGCTGTGCCCGACCGAAGCCATGGTCTTCGACGCGCTCTACGCCACCAGCCTGAAAAACGATGCGCCACAGACCAGCCCACGCCCGTATGACAAGGGCCGCGACGGTCTGGTGATCGGCGAAGGTGGCGGCATGCTGGTGCTCGAAGAGCTGGAGCATGCCCTCGCCCGGGGTGCGCGGATCCACGCGGAAATCGTCGGTTTCGGCAGCAACGCCGACGGCCAGCACACCACCCGCCCCGAGCAGATCACCATGCGCCGCGCCATGGAACTGGCGCTGGAAGACGCCGGACTGACGCCGGATGCCATCGGTTACGTCAACGGTCACGGCACTGCTACAGAACAGGGCGACATTGCCGAAACACTGGCGACCAGCAGTCTGTTCGGCGAACACATGCCGATCAGCTCGCAGAAGAGTTTCCTCGGCCACACGCTGGGGGCCTGCGGCGCGCTGGAGTCGTGGTTCAGCATCGAAATGCTCAATCGCGACCTGTACGTGCACACGCTCAACCTCGATGAGGTCGACCCGCACTGCGGCAAGCTCGATTACCTGCGCGGCGAATTCCGCTCGATGCACCACGAATACGTGATGAACAACAACTTCGCTTTTGGTGGCGTCAACACCTCGTTGATTTTCCGTCGCTGGCCTTAACCGAATCAATCCAGGTCAAGGAGACCTCCATGCGTTTCAACAAACTCGCCATCACCACCCTGCTGCTTTGCGCCCTGCCGGCAGTCAGCCAGGCCCGGGATACACAGGTCATGCTGCCGTTCGACAAAGCGGTTGCCGAAGCCACCCGCAGCGGCAAGATCGACGGCAGCGTAAAGTTCTACCTGGCCGGCACCACCCCGCCCGGTAAAGTCACCGTTCTGAGCAGCGGCGCCGTGACCAACAAAAAGACCAACGCCTTCAACAAGACCGATCAGGAAGCCTGCGAATGGGTCGTGCAATCGGCCATCATCAGCCTGCACCAGGCCGCCAAAAGCGCCGGCGCCAACGCCGTGACCAACATCGTCAGCTTCTACAAGAGCAACGAGCACAAAGACGCGAAGAACTACGAATGCCACGCCGGCGCGATCATGGCCGGTGTTGCGTTGAAGGGTGATCTGGCGACGGTTCAGTAATTGCCAGAAACGACAAAGGGCGCCTTTCGGCGCCCTCTTCGTTTTCAGCATCTACACTCGCTCTGGCAGGTTGCCGCGTCATGCCTGCCGGAACGGCGAGCCCATCGTTCGAACACTCGCGGTTCTCTTTCACCGTCAAGGAGATGACCATGCAAGTGAAAGCCCTGATCGCCGTCGCACTCCTCGGGCTATTGCCCAGCGCCAGCCACGCCACCAACCTGATGTACATGCCGTTCGAAACCGTGCTCTCGGATGCGATTCGCGCCGGGCGGCTGGATGGCAGTGTGAAGTTCTATCTGATTGGCAATGGGCCGCAGGGCACGCAGCAGTTGTTGCGCCGGGATGTGGTCAGCGATTTACGCACCAACGGCTTCAACAAGAGCGATCACGATTCCTGCGAGTGGGTGCTGCAGTCAAACCTGATCAAGTTGCAGGCCGATGCCAAGCGGGTCGGGGCGAATGCGGTGGTCAATATCGTCAGTTATTACGACCAGCATGTGCGCAAGGATTTGAATACCTATGAGTGCCGGGCCGGGGTGTTTGTGACGCGGGTGGCGTTGAAGGGGGATTTGGTGCGGTTGCCCTGAGAAATGTGTTGTTTGGGCGGGCGTCTTCGCGAGCAAGCCCGCTCCCACAGGGGAACGTATTCCAGGGTGGGAGCGGGCTTGCTCGCGAAGAGGCCGGCAGGCATCACACTGATGAAGGCTCAACCTTGCGCGTCAGCAGTTCGACAAACGCCTTGGCCATCGGCGATTTCTGATCCTTGCGCTGCACCAGCCACACCGCCGACACCGCCTCCGGATCGAGCAATGGCCGGTAGACCACGCCGTCGATGCGCATCCGCTGATACGACGCCGGCAACACCGAAACCCCCAGCCCCGCTGCAACCAGACCAATGATGGTCATCGCCTCCCCGGCCTCCTGGGCGAAGTGCGGGCTGAACCCGGCATCACGGGCCAGACTGAGCAGTTGCGCATACAGCCCGCTGCCGTAGCTGCGTGGAAAGAACACGAACGGCTCCAGCGCCAGCGCCGAGAGGAACAGCCCTTCCTCGCTGCCCTGCGCCAGCGGATGTTTGGAACCAAGCACCGCCACCAGCGGCTCACGCATCAGCTCCACCACATTCAGCGAATCCGGCAGACCCAGTGGACGCATGATGCCGACCTCGATCGACTCATCCACCAGCCCTTCGGCGACTTGCGTGCTGCTCATCTCCCGCAGGTTCAGGTGCACCGCCGGGAAACGCTGGCGAAAGGCAAAAATTGCCTGGGGAATGGTCGAGTTGAACGGCGCCGACGAGGTGAAGCCAATCTTCAATTCGCCGAGTTCGCCGAGTTGCGCACGCCGAGCCACATCCGCCGCTTTGTCGACCTGCGCCAGCACCAGCCGCGCCTCCTCCAGAAACAATCGGCCGGCCTCGCTCAGCTCGACCCGACGATTGGTGCGTTCGAACAACCGCGCGCCGACCTCTTGCTCCAGCGCCTGAATCTGCTGACTCAGCGGCGGCTGGGAGATCCCCAGCACCTGTGCTGCGCGGCCGAAATGCAGTTCTTCGGCGACAGCGATGAAGTAGCGCAGATGACGCAATTCCATGGAAACCCCATTAGGTCGTTAAAGCTATCAAACAGGTCGAACAATATATTGGATAGAAACATTAGCCAGCTATATGATTTTTTCATTGCCTGCCCGGCCGTGCCCTCCGAGGTCTGAAGTGAAAACAGTTGTCGCCCCCCTGGCCCATGAAGTCCCGCCTGCCGCAGCCGACGATGTGATCGCCGAGTTGCAGGAGATCTACATCGAAAAAGGCACGCCGATGTTCATGCGCACGGTGCTGGCGCTGTTCAGCGGCGGCTTCGCGACCTTCGCCCTGTTGTACTGCGTGCAGCCGATGATGCCGCTGCTGTCCCACGAATATTCGATCAATGCCGCGCAGAGCAGCCTGATTCTGTCGGTGGCGACCGGCATGCTGGCCTTCGGTCTGCTGATCACCGGACCGATTTCCGACCGGATCGGGCGTAAACCGGTGATGGTCGCAGCGCTGTTCGCTGCCGCGCTGTGCACCATCGCCAGCTCGATGATGCCGAGCTGGCACGGCGTGCTGATCATGCGCGCGTTGATCGGGCTGTCACTGAGCGGTCTGGCGGCCGTGGCGATGACTTACCTGAGCGAGGAAATCCACCCGCAGCACATCGGCCTGGCGATGGGCCTGTACATCGGCGGCAACGCGATTGGCGGGATGAGCGGCCGCTTGATCACCGGGGTGCTGATCGACTTCGTCAGCTGGCACACCGCAATGCTGGTGATCGGCGGTCTGGCGCTGATTGCGGCGGCAGTGTTCTGGAAAATCCTTCCCGAGTCGCGCAACTTCCGCTCACGCTCACTGCACCCGCGCAGCCTGCTCGACGGCTTCACCATGCACTTTCGCGATGCCGGTCTGCCGCTGCTGTTTCTTGAAGCCTTCGTGCTGATGGGGGCGTTCGTCACCCTGTTCAACTACATCGGCTATCGCCTGCTCGCCGCGCCGTACAACCTCGATCAGGTGTTCGTCGGCTTGCTGTCGGTGGTGTATCTGTCGGGCATCTACAGTTCGGCGAAGATCGGTTCGTTGGCGGACAAACTGGGGCGGCGCAAAGTGCTGTGGGCGACGATTGCCCTGATGTTCGCCGGCCTCGCGCTGACAATGTTCACCCCGCTGCTGCTGGTGATCGTCGGCATGCTGATCTTCACCTTCGGCTTCTTCGGCGCGCACTCGGTGGCGAGCAGCTGGATCGGGCGCCGGGCGCTGAAGGCCAAGGGGCAGGCGTCGTCGTTGTACCTGTTCAGTTATTACGCAGGCTCCAGCATTGCCGGCACGGCGGGCGGGGTGTTCTGGCATTTGGGCGGCTGGAACGGGATTGGGTTGTTTATTGGTGCGCTGTTGCTGGTGGCACTGCTGGTGGCGTTGAAACTGGCGAAGTTGCCGCCACTTGGTGGTGTGAAAGCTTAAAAGCAAAAGATCGCAGCCTGCGGCAGCTCCTACAGGGAAACGCGAATCCCAATGTAGGAACTGCCGCAGGCTGCGATCTTTTGATCTTGTACAAAAACGCCCGGCATAAGCCGGGCGTTTTCTATTGCGCGTCGATCACTCGTGATACTGCGCCGACAACTCATGCACCGCGCGCAGGAACGCGCCCGCATGCTCCGGATCGACCTCAGGGGTGATGCCGTGGCCAAGGTTGAACACGTGGCCGCTGCCCTTGCCGTAGCTGGCCAGAATGCGCCCGACTTCGGTGCGGATCGCCTCCGGTTTGGCGTAGAGCACGGTCGGGTCCATGTTGCCTTGCAGCGCGACCTTGTCGCCGACGCGGGCGCGGGCGTTGCCGATGTCGCAGGTCCAGTCCAGACCCAATGCGTCGGCGCCGGCCTCGGCGATGCTTTCCAGCCACAGGCCGCCGTTCTTGGTGAAGAGGATCACCGGCACCTTGCGACCGTCGTGCTCGCGGATCAGGCCGCTGACGATTTTCTTCATGTAGGCCAGGGAGAATTCCTGGTACGCCGCCGCCGACAGGTTGCCGCCCCAGGTATCGAAGATCTGCACCGCTTGCGCGCCAGCCATGATCTGGCCGTTGAGATACGACGTCACCGACTGCGCCAGCTTGTCCAGCAGCAGGTGCATGGCTTGCGGGTTGTCGTAGAGCATCGCCTTGGTTTTGCGGAAGTCTTTCGACGAGCCGCCTTCAACCATGTAAGTGGCGAGGGTCCACGGGCTGCCAGAGAAGCCGATCAGCGGCACACGGCCATTCAGCTCGCGGCGGATGGTGCTGACCGCGTCCATCACATAGCCAAGGTCTTTGTGTGGATCAGGGATCGGCAACGCTTCGATGTCCGCCAGGGTGCTGACGACTTTCTTGAAGCGCGGGCCTTCACCGGTCTCGAAGTACAGGCCTTGGCCCATGGCATCGGGGATGGTGAGGATGTCGGAAAACAGGATCGCCGCGTCCAGTTGCGGGTAGCGGTCGAGCGGTTGCAACGTGACTTCGCAAGCGAATTCCGGATTCATGCACAGGCTCATGAAATCACCGGCCTGGGCACGGCTGGCGCGGTATTCAGGCAGGTAGCGGCCGGCCTGGCGCATCATCCACACCGGGGTGACGTCTACAGGTTGCTTGAGCAGGGCGCGGAGGAAACGGTCGTTCTTCAGGGCAGTCATGTCGGCATCCGGAAAAAAAGTGCGGGCATTTTCTCAGAGCGCGACGCAAAAGGCACGGATGCAGGTCAGCCTTTTGTCTATCGGGTCAATTTATTGCGCTGTATTGAGCGCACAGAAACCAATGTGGGAGCGGGCTTGCTCGCGAAAGCGGTGGGTCAGGCAACAAATCTGTCGACTGACACTCCCTCTTCGCGAGCAAGCCCGCTCCCACATTTTTGAGCGCATTTCAGGCTGAAATATAATCAGACGCCCAGGTAATCAAGGATCCCTTCGGCGGCATTGCGGCCTTCGAAGATCGCCGTCACCACCAGGTCGGAACCGCGCACCATGTCGCCACCGGCGAAGATTTTCGGGTTGCTGGTCTGGTGCTTGTACTGACCCTGCTCAGGCGCGACGACGCGGCCCTGGCTGTCGGTCTGGATCTCGAACTGTTCGAACCACGGCGCCGGGCTCGGGCGGAAACCGAAGGCGATGACCACGGCGTCGGCCGGGATGATCTCTTCGGAGCCCGGGATCGGCTCGGGGCTGCGGCGGCCACGGGCGTCCGGTTCGCCGAGACGGGTCTCGACCACCTTCACGCCTTCGACCTTGTCTTCACCGACGATCGCGATTGGCTGGCGGTTGTAGAGGAATTTCACGCCTTCTTCCTTGGCGTTCTTCACCTCTTTGCGCGAGCCGGGCATGTTCGCTTCGTCACGACGATAGGCGCAGGTCACCGACTTGGCGCCCTGACGGATCGAGGTGCGGTTGCAGTCCATCGCCGTGTCGCCACCACCGAGTACCACGACCTTCTTGCCTTTCATGTCGACGAAATCTTCCGGCGACTTTTCAAAGCCCAGGTTGCGGTTGACGTTGGCAATCAGGAAGTCCAGCGCGTCGTAGACGCCCGGCAGGTCCTCACCGGCAAAACCGCCCTTCATGTAGGTGTAGGTGCCCATGCCCATGAACACCGCATCGTATTCGGCGAGCAGTTGCTCCATGGTCACGTCCTTGCCGACCTCGGTGTTGAGGCGGAACTCGATGCCCATGCCGGTGAAGACTTCGCGACGATTGCTCAGCACGCTCTTCTCAAGCTTGAACTCAGGGATACCGAAGGTCAGCAGACCGCCGATTTCCGGGTTCTTGTCGAACACCACCGGGGTCACGCCGCCACGCACCAGCACGTCGGCACAGCCCAGGCCCGCCGGGCCGGCACCGATGATCGCGACACGCTTGCCGGTCGGTTTGACCTTGGACATGTCCGGGCGCCAGCCCATGGCGAACGCGGTGTCGGTGATGTACTTCTCGACCGAACCAATGGTCACCGCGCCAAAACCGTCGTTGAGGGTGCAGGCACCCTCGCACAGCCGATCCTGTGGGCACACGCGGCCGCAGACTTCCGGCAGGGTATTGGTCTGGTGCGACAGCTCGGCGGCCTGGAGGATGTTGCCCTCGGCCACCAGCTTCAGCCAGTTGGGAATGAAGTTGTGCACCGGGCACTTCCATTCGCAATACGGGTTGCCGCAACCCAGGCAGCGGTGGGCCTGGTCGGCCGACTGCTGGGGTTTGAACGGTTCGTAGATCTCGACGAACTCTTTCTTGCGTTGACGCAACAGTTTCTTCTTCGGATCCTTGCGCCCGACATCGATGAACTGGAAGTCGTTATTCAGACGTTCAGCCATTGTTAAAACCTCATCAAACTCTTCAGGCGCATATCACTGCGGGTTGGCACGAGTGCTGGAAAGCAACGATTTCAGGTTGGCAGCCTTAGGCTTCACCAGCCAGAAACGGCGCAGGTAGTCATCAAGGTTTTCGGCGAGTTCACGACCCCACTCGCTCTCGGTTTCCTTGACGTACTCGTTCAGCACGTTCTGCAAGTGGCTGCGGTAGGCTTCCATCGCCTCGCCGCTGATCCGCTGGATTTCCACCAGTTCGTGGTTGACCCGGTCAACGAAGGTGTTGTCCTGGTCGAGCACGTAGGCGAAACCACCGGTCATGCCAGAGCCGAAGTTGTAACCGGTCTTGCCCAGGACGCAGACGAAACCACCGGTCATGTACTCGCAGCAGTGATCGCCAGTGCCTTCCACGACCGTGTGGGCACCGGAGTTACGCACAGCGAAACGCTCGCCCGCGGTGCCGGCGGCGAACAACTTGCCGCCGGTGGCGCCGTACAGGCAGGTGTTGCCGATGATGGCGCTGTTCTGAGTCTGATAGACGCTGCCCTTCGGCGGCACGATGACCAGTTTGCCGCCAGTCATGCCTTTGCCGACGTAGTCGTTGGCGTCGCCTTCCAGGTACATGTGCAGACCGCCAGCGTTCCACACGCCGAAGCTCTGACCGGCCGTGCCTTTGAAGCGGAAGGTGATCGGCGCGTTGGCCATGCCCTGATTGCCGTGCTTGCGCGCGATTTCGCCGGAGATCCGCGCGCCGATCGAACGGTCGCAGTTGCAGATGTCCAGTTCGAACTCGGCACCGCTGAGGTCGTTGATCGCCGAGGTCGCCATGTCGACCATTTTCTCGGCCAGCAGGCCCTGGTCGAACGGCGGGTTGCGCTCAACGCCGCAGAATTGCGGTTTGTCCGCCGGGATGTGATCGCTGCCCAGCAGCGGGGTCAGATCCAGATGATGTTGCTTGGCGGTCTGGCCTTCGAGGATTTCCAGCAGATCGGTACGGCCGATCAGCTCTTCGAGGGAACGCACGCCGAGCTTGGCCAGCCACTCACGGGTTTCTTCGGCGACGTAGGTGAAGAAGTTCACCACCATGTCGACGGTACCGATGTAGTGATCCTTGCGCAGCTTCTCGTTCTGCGTCGCAACGCCGGTGGCGCAGTTGTTCAGGTGGCAGATGCGCAGGTATTTGCAGCCCAGCGCGATCATCGGTGCAGTACCGAAGCCGAAGCTTTCGGCGCCGAGGATCGCTGCCTTGATCACGTCGAGGCCGGTTTTCAGGCCACCGTCGGTCTGCACCCGGACTTTGCCGCGCAGGTCGTTGCCGCGCAGGGTCTGGTGGGTTTCAGCCAGGCCGAGTTCCCACGGCGCGCCCGCGTATTTGATCGAGGTCAGCGGCGAAGCACCCGTGCCACCGTCGTAGCCGGAGATGGTGATCAAGTCCGCATAGGCCTTGGCCACACCGGCAGCGATGGTGCCAACGCCGGCTTCAGCGACCAGTTTCACCGAAACCAGTGCCTTCGGGTTGACCTGTTTCAGGTCGAAGATCAATTGCGACAAGTCTTCGATCGAGTAGATGTCGTGGTGCGGCGGCGGCGAGATCAGGGTCACGCCCGGCACTGCATAACGCAGCTTGGCGATCAGCCCGTTGACCTTACCGCCCGGCAGTTGCCCGCCCTCGCCCGGCTTGGCGCCCTGAGCGACCTTGATCTGCAGCACTTCGGCGTTGACCAGGTATTCCGGGGTTACACCGAAACGGCCGGTCGCGACCTGCTTGATTTTCGAGCTCTTGATCGTGCCGTAACGTGCCGGGTCTTCGCCGCCTTCGCCGGAGTTGGAACGCGCACCGAGGCGGTTCATGGCTTCGGCCAGGGCTTCGTGAGCTTCCGGCGACAGTGCGCCCAGCGAGATACCGGCGGAGTCGAAGCGCTTGAGCACCGATTCCAGCGGCTCGATTTCACTGATGTCCAGCGGCTTGTCGAGGGTCTTGACCTTGAACAGGTCGCGAATCATCGACACCGGACGGTTGTCCACCAGCGAGGTGTATTCCTTGAACTTGGCGTAGTCGCCCTGCTGCACGGCGGCTTGCAAGGTGTTGACCACGTCCGGGTTGTACGCGTGATATTCGCCGCCGTGAACGAACTTCAGCAGACCGCCCTGCTGGATCGGCTTGCGCGGACTCCAGGCTTCGGTGGCCAGAGCTTTCTGCTCGGCTTCGATGTCGACGAAACGCGCACCCTTGATGCGGCTCGGCACGCCACGGAAGCTCAGCTCGCACACTTCTTCGGACAGGCCGATGGCTTCGAACAGCTGCGCACCGCGGTACGATGCGATGGTCGAGATGCCCATCTTCGACAGGATCTTCAGCAGACCTTTGGTGATGCCCTTACGGTAGTTCTTGAACACCTCATAGAGGTCGCCCAGCACTTCACCGGTACGGATCAGGTCACCCAGCACTTCGTAGGCCAGGAACGGATAGACCGCCGAGGCGCCGAAACCGATCAGCACCGCAAAGTGATGCGGATCGCGTGCGGTCGCGGTTTCCACAAGGATGTTGGAATCGCAGCGCAGACCTTTTTCGGTCAGGCGGTGGTGCACCGCGCCGGTCGCCAGCGAAGCGTGGATCGGCAGTTTGCCCGGCGCGATATGACGGTCGCTCAGAACGATCTGGGTACGCCCGGCACGCACGGCTTCTTCAGCCTGATCGGCGACGTTGCGGATCGCCGCTTCGAGGCCGACGCTTTCGTCGTAGTTGAGGTCGATGATCTGCCGCTCGAAACCCGGGCGGTCGAGGTTCATCAACGAGCGCCACTTGGCCGGCGAGATCACTGGCGAGCTGAGGATCACGCGCGAGGCGTGTTCCGGCGATTCCTGGAAGATGTTGCGCTCGGCACCGAGGCAGATTTCCAGCGACATCACGATCGCTTCACGCAGCGGGTCGATCGGCGGGTTGGTGACCTGCGCGAACTGCTGGCGGAAATAGTCGTACGGCGTGCGCACACGCTGCGACAGCACGGCCATCGGCGTGTCATCGCCCATCGAACCGACGGCTTCGTAGCCCTGTTCGCCGAGCGGACGCAGCACCTGATCACGCTCTTCGAACGTGACCTGATACATCTTCATGTATTGCTTGAGCTGATCGACATCGTAGAACGCCGAACCGTGGTCGTTGTCTTCCATGGTCGCCTGGATGCGCAGGGCGTTCTTGCGCAGCCATTGCTTGTACGGATGACGGGATTTCAGACGGTTGTCGATCGCGTCGGTGTCGAGGATCTGCCCGGTTTCGGTGTCCACGGCGAGGATCTGGCCCGGGCCGACACGGCCCTTGGCGATCACGTCTTCTGGCTGGTAGTTCCAGACGCCGATTTCCGAAGCAACGGTGATGAAACCGTTGGTGGTGGTGACCCAGCGCGCCGGACGCAGACCGTTACGGTCGAGCAGGCACACCGCGTAACGACCATCGGTCATCACCACGCCGGCCGGGCCGTCCCACGGTTCCATGTGCATCGAGTTGTACTCGTAGAACGCACGCAGATCCGGGTCCATGGTTTCAACGTTCTGCCACGCAGGCGGAATGATCATCCGCACGCCACGGAACAGGTCGATGCCACCGGTGACCATCAGTTCAAGCATGTTGTCCATGCTCGAGGAGTCGGAACCGACACGGTTGACCAGCGGGCCGAGTTCTTCCAGATCCATCAGATCGTTGGTGAACTTGGTCCGACGGGCCTGCGCCCAGTTACGGTTACCGGTAATGGTGTTGATCTCGCCGTTGTGGGCGAGGAAGCGGAATGGCTGGGCCAGCGGCCATTTCGGCAGGGTGTTGGTGGAAAAGCGCTGGTGGAACACGCAGATCGCGGTTTGCAGGCGCTGGTCACCGAGGTCCGGATAGAACGCGGCCAGGTCGGCCGGCATCATCAGGCCTTTATAGATGATGGTCTTGTGCGAAAAGCTGCAGATGTAGTGGTCGGTGTCGGCGGCGTTGGCCACCGACGAGCGACGACGGGCGCTGAACAGCTTGACCGCCATGTCCTGATCGCTCAGGCCTTCACCGCCAATGTACACCTGCTCAATCTGCGGCAGGCGCTCAAGGGCCAGGCGGCCGAGGACGCTGGTGTCGATCGGCACTTTGCGCCAGCCGATCAGTTGCAGGCCTTCAGCGAGGATCTCGCGGTTCATGTTCTCGCGAGCGGCTTCAGCCTTGGCCGGATCCTGGTTGAAGAAGACCATGCCCACGGCATATTGCTTGGGCAGCTCGACGCTGAAGTTTTCCTGGGCAATCGCCCGCAGGAACGCGTCAGGCTTTTGAATCAGCAGACCGCAACCGTCACCGGTCTTGCCGTCGGCATTAATCCCACCGCGGTGGGTCATGCAGGTCAGGGCCTCGATGGCCGTTTGCAAAAGGGTATGACTGGGCTCGCCCTGCATATGGGCTATCAGGCCGAAACCGCAGTTATCCTTGAATTCATCTGGTTGGTACAGACCTGCTTTCATAGACACTTTCTCACCAGGCTGCCTCTTTTCGAGGCAAATTTCTTTTCAATTCAACCACTTGCTGACCGCGCCGAACGTACGCCGGCTTTGCGGGGGCAAAAGGGTGGTCATTGTACACAGCGACACAGACGCTCACAAATTTGACGACGAAATGTCGCAAATCTATGTCGCATTTGTGAAAGGTTTAAAGCGATCTGCTGTGCTAGTCAAAACTTTTTTAATTCTGACTGCAACGACTCAAAGACTACTGTGACGCAGACACCACAAGGCACGCGGTCTGTAGAGACGGCGCGCACTCGTAGAAATTTTGAGGTGCTTGGAGAGGCGGCCTGGGTAAGGCCGCCGAATCTTCAGCGAGTTGTTGCCAGTTCCTGTTGGACGCTGGCGACAGTGCGAGGCCAAGGTTTACCAGCCTGAACCTTCGCTGGCAAGGCCTTGATGGCAGAAACGGCTGCATCACGATTGGCGAAGTTGCCGTAGGTGATCACGTAGAGAGGCTTGCCGTTGAGGACTTTCTTGAAATAACGGTACTCGCCGCCCTGCTCCTTGACGAAGTTTTGCGCGGTCGCTTCGGAGCTGGTGCCGAGGATCTGCACCACGTAATTGCTGGTCGGCTGACCGGCGTACCAGCTGCCACCGGCAGCCTTGGCCACGGTAACCGGCTTCTCCGCCGGTTTGGCGGCAGCAACAGGCTTGGCCGGAGCCGGAGTCGGTTTGGCCGCTGGCGCTGCCGGAGCAGGCTTGGCGCTGGCGACCTGAGTCGGTGCCGGGGTCGGCTTGGCGGCTGGCACCGGAACCGGGGTTGGCGCCGGGCCGGCCGGAACACCTGCTGGTGGTGCGGAAGTCGTTACGGTCGGCGGCGTCGCGCTGGAACCTTCGACCGGCACGCCGTCGTCGCCTTCGGTGATGCCGCCAGCAGCCTCAGCCAGCGGGCCGCGCATCACCGGTTGCGAGTTGCCGACCAGCGGCAGCGGCATCGGCTGGGTATTGCCGGCGAACTCGACGTTCGGCGCGCCACCCTTGGCGCCTTGGCCCAACGGCAGTTGTGCCTGTTCGTTGGCGGGTGCGCCAGTGGTTGGCGCCTTGTTGCGACCCGGCATCAGCCAGGCGGCGGCGACCGCGACCACAACGACGGCGGAAATCGCCAATACGTGTTTCTTCGGCATGTTGAACCCCATACTTGGACGCTTGACCGCAGAGCGGCTGGCAATCATGACTTCGATCAGTGCATCGCGAGCGACCTGGTTGATGTTGCCAGGCCAACCCTCGGCGCTTTCGTGAATCTCAGAGATCTGATCCGCGGTGAAAAGTTCGACACCCCGGCCCGCACCTTCGAGCCGTTGGTCGAGATATTCGCGGGTCTCTTCTTCGGTGTACGGCTGCAGTTCGATGACGTGGAAGCGCTCTTCCTCGAGGTGCAAGGCCT
This sequence comes from Pseudomonas sp. RSB 5.4, assembly GCF_037126175.1. NCBI lineage: Bacteria > Pseudomonadati > Pseudomonadota > Gammaproteobacteria > Pseudomonadales > Pseudomonadaceae > Pseudomonas > Pseudomonas sp. RSB 5.4. The sequence goes on along the minus strand of NZ_CP146986.1, from coordinate 5,045,395 downwards.
CCAGTTGCGCGATCAGCGACGATTCACCGAACAGGAACACGTGTGGACGACCTTCCGGCGCACCGGCACCCAGCGCCATCAGCGCCTCGAGCGCAGATTCGTCAAGCTGCTCGGCATCATCCACCAGCAGATAGACTTCCTGCCCGGTCAGTGCCAGCTGCACCACTTGCGCCAGAATCGCGCCGACCTCGGCCTGCGCCACGTCCAGCGCCTGAGCAACCTGACGCAGCACGCCGGCGGCATCGCCGGCCCCACGGGCCGACACCACGACACTTTGCACCGATTGCTTGTTGGTGCTGGCCACCAGCGCCTGGCGCAGCAGGGTCTTGCCGCTGCCTTGCGGGCCGGTGACCACCAGCAGCAACTGGCTGTAACGCGCCAGGTGGTGCAGTTGCCCCAGCACCGGCTTGCGCTGGGCCGGGAAGAATTTGAAGCCCGGCACCCGCGGCGCGAAAGGGTCGTGACTTAACTGGAAATGGCCGAGGAACGCCTCGTCGGCATGCAAACTAGTCATCGGAATCTTATTAACCTTTAAGCTGAGCCAGAGCGCGGTAATCCGCTCCCAGCGTGGCCTGTAGAACCTCTTTCGGATAATCGGCGGTCACCACCGCTTCGCCCATCCGGCGCAGCAGCACCAGGCGCAGACGACCGTCGATCACTTTTTTATCAATTGCCATATGTTCGAGAAAATCGGCTTCGGTCATTTCTTCCGGCGGGATCACCGGCAGACCGGCACGCTGAAACAGCCGAATGCCGCGATCACGTTCCTGCTCGCTGATCCAGCCCAGCCGCGCGGACATTTCCAGCGCCATCACCGTACCTGCGGCGACCGCCTCACCATGCAACCAGACACCATAGCCCATGTGGGTCTCGATGGCGTGGCCGAAGGTGTGGCCGAGATTGAGCGTGGCGCGCACGCCGGTTTCCTTCTCATCGGCACCGACCACTGCCGCCTTGGCCGCGCAGGAACGCTCGATGGCGTAGGTCAGGGCCTTCTGGTCCAGCGCGCGCAGAGCGTCGACGTTGTCTTCGAGCCAGGCCAGGAACGGCTCGTCGCAGATCAGACCGTACTTGATGACTTCGGCCAGACCGGCGGACAGCTCACGCTCTGGCAGGGTTTTCAGGGACGCGGTATCGATCAGCACCACGTTCGGCTGATAGAACGCGCCGACCATGTTCTTGCCCAACGGGTGGTTGATGCCGGTCTTGCCGCCCACCGACGAATCGACCTGGGACAGCAGCGTGGTAGGAATCTGGATGAAGTCGACGCCGCGCTGGTAGCAAGCGGCGGCGAAACCGGCCATGTCACCGATGACACCGCCGCCGAGGGCGATGATCGTGGTGCGGCGGTCATGACGGGCGGTCAGCAGGCCGTCGAAGATCAGTTGCAGGGTTTCCCAGTTCTTGAAGGCTTCGCCGTCCGGCAGCACCACCGAGATCACCGAGAACTGCGCCAGGCTGCGGGTCAGACGTTCGAGATAGAGCGGCGCAACGGTCTCGTTAGAGATGATTGCCACCTGCCGCCCGTGGATATGCGGCGCCAGCAACTCAGGCTGATCCAACAAACCTTCGCCAATATGAATCGGGTAGCTGCGCTCGCCTAGATCGACCTTGAGTGTCTGCATGTGTCCCCACAGTGAAGATGGAAGCAGGCGTCCTGCCCTGAATTATTGGTTGTCTGCAGCCTATAGCGGGTATGACGCCGCTCGCACGCCATCCGCCACAACCTCGGCGGCTCTGACAGGACGCCGAGGATAGCGCATTTCGGGCGATGCTTTAACGGGGTGGAAGCTGCGCCAGACGGTCGAGAATGTCGAGCACCACCATACGCGGTGGCCGCTCGTCGGTTTCCACCACCAGATCGGCGATTTCCCGATAGAGCGGATCACGGATCGCCAGCAGGTCACGCAGGGTTTTCGCCGGATCGGCGGTGCGCAGCAAAGGACGATTGCGGTCGCGCGACGTGCGGCCGACCTGCTGCTCGACGGAGGCGTGCAGATACACCACCCGCCCGCCCTCGTGCAGGGCCTTGCGGTTGGCATCGCGCATCACCGCGCCGCCGCCAGTCGCCAGCACCACGCCGTCGAAAGCGCACAGCTCGGCGATCATCGCCTGCTCACGGTCGCGAAAGCCGGGCTCGCCTTCCTTGTCGAAGATCCACGGGATATTGGCGCCCGTGCGCAGTTCAATTTCCTTGTCGGAATCTTTGAACGGCAGGCGCAGCTCTTTGGCCAGCAACCGGCCGATGGTGCTTTTTCCAGCGCCCATCGGTCCTACAAGAATCAAATTTCGCACAGAATCAACGACTCACAGCAATCGCCTGGTTATTCATAATACGCGGAGTGAGAAATACCAGCAGCTCGGATTTTTTCTCCGAAACCACATCACGCCGGAAAAGGCGGCCAAGATACGGCACATCGCCAAGAAATGGCACCTTATCTACGACCTTGCTTTGAGTATTTGAGAAAACACCGCCAATCACGATGGTCTCGCCGTCGTTCACCAGCACCTTGGCGTTGACCTCGTTCTTCTTGATCGGCGGTACATCCTGCACTTTGTTCAGGTAGTCCGGTTCGTCCTTGGTGACTTTGACCTCCATGATGATGCGGTTGTCAGGGGTGATCTGAGGCGTTACTTCCAGGGACAGCGAAGCTTCCTTGAACGACACCGACGTCGCGCCGCTGGAGCTGGCTTCCTGATACGGAATCTCGGTGCCCTTGAGGATCTTTGCGGTCTCTTTGTCGGAGGTAACCACTTTCGGCTGCGAGACGATTTCACCGTTGCCGGTCTTCTCCATGGCGGTCAGCTCAAGATCGAGCAGCACATTGTCGGTGATGAAGGCGATGCCGATCCCCGAGGTATTACCGATCGTGCCCATGTCGACGAACGGCGAATTGGTGCTGGTGCTGCCCGGTGTGCCAATGGTGGTAGAGGTGCCATTGCTGACCCCGGAGGTGTTCCAGTTGCCCTTGTTCTGGATCGAACCGCCCCAGCGCACACCCAGACTCTTGTCGTAATCGACGTTGGCCTCGACAATCCGCGCCTCGATCATCACCTGACGCACCGGAATATCCAGTTGCGCCACGATCCGCCGCAGTTCATCGAGGCGATCCTGGGTCTGGTAGGCAATGATGTTGTTGGTGCGCTCATCGACGGTGATCGAGCCGCGCTCGTCGATTTTCGCCTCGGCGCTGGTCACCGATTGGAACAGCTTGGCGATGTCCGCCGCCTTGGCGTAGTTCACTTGCAGCAGCTCGCGGCGCAGCGGTGCCAGTTCGGCGATCTGTTTCTGCGACTCCAGCTCCTGGCGCTCGCGGGCAGCGATTTCGTCGGCCGGCGCCACCAGCAACACGTTGCCGATCTTGCGTTTATCCAGCCCTTTGGTTTTCAGCACCAGGTCCAGCGCCTGATCCCATGGCACGTTTTGCAGACGCAGGGTAATACCGCCTTGCACCGTATCGCTGGCCACCAGGTTGAGGTTGGTGAAATCGGCGATCAGTTGCAGCACCGAGCGCACATCGATGTCCTGAAAATTCAGCGAGAGTTTTTCGCCACTGTAGGCCTGGCGCTCGGCATTGCGTTTTTGCAGGTCATCGACCGTCATCGGGCGAATGCTGACGGTCAGTTTGTTATCGGTCTGGTAGGTGGAATAGTCGAACGTGCCGCTGGGTTCGACGGTGATGACCGCACGATCACCGGTGGCGGCGGCGTTGACGAACTGCACAGGCGTGGCGAAGTCCTTGACGTCGAGGCGCACCCGCAGCCTGTCGGGCAACTGGGTGCGGGCAAAACTGAGGATGATCTTGCCGTCATGCTCCTGGATATCCGGGGCGATGGTCGGGTCCGACAGATCAATGACCACGTTGCCCTCGCCCGCGGTGCCACGTTGGAAGTCCACGCCACGAATGGCCTTAGCAACGGGGGCGTAAGCCTTCGCCGGAGCCGCGACCGGTCGTGGCGCAGCAGCGGCTGGGCGCGGCGCAGCAGGCTTGGCGCCCTGCCCGACCACCACGAACAGATTGTTACCCTCAACCCGCGAGGTGTAGGGCGTCAGTTGCGTCAGGTTGATGATCAGGCGCGTGCGGTCGTTGGCCTCGACCACTGTCGCCGTTCGCGCATTGCCGCTGCCCAGATCGCGGGTCTTGCTCGTCAGCTGGCTGGCGACACCCGGCAGATCCAGCGCGATTCGCGCCGGAGATTCGGTGGTGTAGCCCTTGGGCTGCGGTGGTGGGCCGTCGAACGACAGCTTCAACTCGATGCGGTCACCCGGTAACGCCGCGACATCCAGCGCCTTGAGACTGGCCGCCTGAACCATCGGTGACAGCAGCGCTATCCATAGCGAAAAACCGAGGGTGGAAAAAATCCTGTTCATTGTTCGACTTCCACTATGAGTGCTCTTTCAAAGGAATGGTGCGCGGACGTTCCAGCCAGGCGCCTTCGCCGTCGGGCACGATCTCGACCACATCGACCTGCGTGGCGCTGATCGCCACGATGCGCCCGTCGTTGCGCCCCAGATAGTCGCCGACCTTCAGCCGATGCACACCGCCGGCCCCACGCAGCAGGGCAAAGGAGCCGGAGGCATTGGAGATGGTGCCGACCATTTCAAACTGCTCGATGTTGAAACCTTCGAGGTATTGCTTGACCCGGTTGGGGTCGGGTTTGACATTGCGCGAGCCGCGCTGCTGCCCGGCCAGATCGACGCGCACCTGACGCGAGAACGGGCTGCGCAGGTTGGCCGCGCTGTAGGTAAACGTGGGGTAGGAATGGAACGTCGGCGTCGGCTCGATCTTGCCCGCCGGGCGCAGACGCACTTCGTTCATGTAAGCGTCGAGGTCGCTGAATTCGTCACTGCTGCCGCAACCACTGAGGCCAAGCACCAGCATCGACAGGGCGAAATAACGGATCGGGGTCATTTTTCCAGCCCCTTGTCGTTATAGCGGTAGGTCTTGGCGAGGATGCTCATGCGCAGCTTCGTCCCGCCTTCGGGGTTGGCCGGCGCCAGTTCGAAATCGTGCAACGTGACGATCCGTGGCAACCCGGCGACGCCACTGACGAAAGTGGCGAGGTCGTGGTAAGCCCCGGTGACGGTGATCTGGATCGGCAACTCGATGTAGAACGGCTGGGTCACTTCCGGCAGCAGCTTGATCTCTTCGAATTCGAGGCCACTGCCCAACCCGGTGCGGGTGATGTCTTCCAGCAACCCCGGGACTTCAGTGTCGCTGGGCAACTGCCGCAGGAGCACGCCGAAGGAGTTTTCCATCTCCTTCATCTGCTGGGTGTACAGCTCCAGGTTGGCGGCCATGTGCGCCTTGCTGGCGAACTGCTCCTTCAAGGTGTCTTCTTCCTGATGCTTGGCTTCCAGCTGGTTTTCCATGTCGCTGATGAAAAAGTTATAGCCAAGCGCCAACACCAGCACCGCCAGCAACGCTCCCGCGATGGTTTTCACCGCGGCCGGCCAGGAACCGATGTTGCTGGTATCCAGATCGTTGAAGTCGATATTGCGCAGACTCTGCAGCCATTCGGACGGTTTCATTTGTCGCCCTCCGTCACGGCTGGCTGGGTCTGACGAACGGTCAGCTGAAAGACGTTGGCCTGATCCACCTGACCGGCGGTCGTCGCCTTCACCTCGTTGAGGCTGGGCGCGTCAAACCAGTCGGAGGCATCCAGATTGCGCATCAGCTCCGAAACCCGATTATTGGACTCGGCCGCGCCATTGATGGTCAGCGTCTTGCCCACCAGTTTCACGCTGGTGAAATACACGCCATCCGGCAGCGTGCGTGCCAGTTGATCGAAGATCCGTCCACTGATCTGCCGGTTGCCCTGCAAGTCCTGGATGATGCGCATGCGCTCGACCAGTTGCTGGCGCCGGGCCTTGAGTTCGCTGATCTGCTTGATCCGTTCGTCGACCACCGCTATCTGCTTGCCGATGTAGGCATTGCGCGCGGCCTGCCGCTCGATGGCGGCATCGAAGATCTGATCGGCAATGAACACTGCACCCACCGAACCGACGAAGACCCCGATCAGGATCAGCAGGAAGCGCTTGCGCCGCTCTTCGCGGCGCTCCTCGCGCCAGGGGAGAAGGTTGATCCGCGCCATCAGTCGAAACTCCTGAGCGCGAGCCCGCAGGCAATCATCAGGGCCGGCGCGTCACTGGCCAGGGCCCCGGCGTTGACCTTGCTGCTCAAGGCCATGTCGGCAAACGGGTTGGCGACCTGGGTCGGGGTGCCCAGGCGCTGCTCGATCAGGCGATCCAGCCCTGGCACCGACGCCGTGCCACCGGCCAGCAGAATGTGATCGACTGCGTTGTACTGCCCGGAGGCGAAGAAAAACTGCAACGAGCGCGACACCTGCTGTACCAGCGCATCCCGAAACGGCTGCAAAACCTCGCTGATATAGTCATCCGGCAGACCGCCCTGCTTTTTCGCCAGCCCGGCCTGCTCGACGGTCAGGCCGTAGCGGCGCTGAATCTCCTCGGTCAGTTGGCGGCCACCGAACAGTTGCTCGCGGGTATAGATGATGCGGCCATTGTGCAGGACGCTGAGAGTGGTCATGGTCGCGCCGATGTCCACCACGGCCACCGTCAGGCGTTCCTGCGAGGCGGCCAGTTGATTGGCGAGCAGGCCGAACGAGCGCTCCAGCGCATAGGCCTCGACATCGACCACTCGCGCCGTCAGCCCGGCCAGCGCCAGCGCCGCCTCGCGCACTTCGACGTTTTCCTTGCGACAGGCGGCAAGCAGCACGTTGACCCGCTCCGGGTTGCGCGGCGAAACGCCCTGGACTTCGAAGTCGATAGCGACTTCGTCCAGTGGATAGGGAATGTATTGGTCGGCTTCGATCTTGAGCTGGTTTTCCAGCTCGTCATCGGTCAGCCCGGCGTCCATCTCGATGATTTTGGTGATCACCGCAGAGCCGGCCACCGCCACCGCCACGCTCTTGAGCCCGGTGCGCGCCTTGACCAGTACCCGAGACAAGGCATTGCCCACGCCTTCGAGCTCGGCGATGTTCTTTTCGACCACGGCGTTGGGCGGCAGAGGTTCCACCGCGTAGGCCTCGACCCGGTAGCGGTCGCCCTGGCGGCTAAGCTCCAGCAGCTTCACCGAAGTGGAGCTGATGTCGATCCCCAGTAACGTATTGGTCTTTTTATTGAAGAGTCCCAGCACTACCAATTCCCTATGACTTTCCGTGAGTTACGGACTCTGTAATACACATTGCGTTCCTTCTCCGCGCCTTGACAGAAGCGCAAATGACGCCCCCAGCAGAAAAGTGCTTATAATGCCCAGCGTTTTTTTCCGCTTTTTACTGCCGGCGCGGGTTGTTCTGTGTGTTCCCGGAACCCTGTCGCCAAATTCATTCTTTGCCCTGGATGTCCAAAAGCCTTGATTCGTCTGCTGAAATTTTTCGGTTGGTCCATCGTCGCCGTTTTCTGCGGACTGCTTTTAGGTCTCAGCGGCGCGTTTCTTTACCTTAGTCCGGGTTTGCCCTCTGTGGAGGCGCTGCGAAGCATTCAGTTGCAGATTCCATTGCGGGTCTACAGCAGCGATAACAAATTGATCGCAGAATTTGGCGAAATGCGCCGGACTCCGATCCGTTTCGCCGACATTCCCCCCAATTTCATTAATGCGTTACTAAGTGCTGAAGACGACAATTTCGCCAACCACTATGGCGTCGATCCGAGCAGCCTGATGCGTGCCGCGACCCAATTGGTCAAAAGCGGACACATTCAGTCCGGCGGCAGCACCATCACCATGCAGGTGGCGAAGAACTTCTTCCTGACCAGCGAGCGTAGCTTCTCGCGCAAAACCACCGAGATCCTTCTGGCCCTGCAGATCGAGCGGCAGCTGACCAAGGACGAGATCCTTGAGCTGTACGTGAACAAGATTTATCTGGGTAACCGCGCCTATGGCATCGAGGCGGCGGCGCAGGTGTATTACGGCAAGTCGATCCGCGACGTCAGCCTGGCGCAGATGGCGATGATCGCCGGCCTGCCAAAAGCCCCGTCGCGCTTCAACCCGCTGGCCAACCCGGCGCGCAGCAAGGAACGTCGCGACTGGATCCTCGGGCGCATGTACAAGCTCGGGAAGATCTCCGAGGCTGATTACACCGCCGCGATCAACGAGCCACTGAACGCCAGCTATCACGTGCCGACCCCGGAAGTGAACGCACCGTACATCGCTGAAATGGCCCGTGCCGAAATGGTCGGCCGCTATGGCAGCGACGCCTATACCGAAGGCTTCCGCGTCACCACCACGGTGCCGAGCAACCTGCAGGAAATGGCCAACACCGCGCTGCACGAAGGTTTGATGACCTACGACCAGCGTCACGGCTACCGCGGCCCTGAGTCGCGCCTGCCGGGCAAGACCCACGAAGCCTGGGCCACCGAGCTGACCAAGCAGCGCACCATCAGCAGCCTGGAGCCGGCCATCGTCACCCAGGTCGACAAGAATGGCTTGCAGGTGCTGACCCGTAGCGGCGAAGAACATGTCGCCTGGGACACCATGAAATGGGCGCGGCCGTTCCTCAACACCAACAGCATGGGCGCCGCACCGCGTCAGCCGTCGGATGTGGCGCAGGTCGGCGATCTGATTCGCGTGCAGCGTCAGCCGAACAATTCGCTGAAATTCAGCCAGATTCCACAGGCGCAAGGCGCGCTGGTGTCGCTGGATCCGCAGAACGGCGCGATCCGCTCGCTGGTCGGCGGCTTCGCTTTCGAGCAGAGCAACTACAACCGCGCCCTGCAGGCCAAGCGTCAGCCGGGTTCGAGCTTCAAGCCGTTCGTCTACAGCGCTGCGCTGGACAGCGGTTACACCGCCGCGACCCTGGTCAACGACGCGCCGATCGTGTTCGTCGACGAGTACCTGGATAAAGTCTGGCGACCGAAGAACGACACCAACACCTTCCTCGGCCCGATCCGTCTGCGCGAGGCGCTGTACAAGTCGCGTAACCTGGTGTCGATCCGCCTGCTGCAGGCGATGGGCGTCGGCAAGACCATCGACTACATCACCCGCTTCGGCTTCAACAAGCAGGACCTGCCGCCGAACCTGTCGCTGGCGCTGGGTACCGCGACCCTGACGCCGATGGAGATCGCTACCGGCTGGAGCACCTTCGCCAACGGCGGCTACAAGATCACCCCGTACATCATCGACAAGATCGAAAGCCGCAACGGCGACACGCTGTTCGTCGCCAACCCGCCGACCGTGCCACAGGGTGGCTCGGCGACCGATGGCTTTGCCGCCCCGGCGTCTCAGCCGATCACCGTCAACGCAGCACCGGTTCCGGGTGAAGCCCCGGGCGCCGCAGCAGCGCCACAAGCACCGGCAGTAGCCGAGCGGATCGTCGATGGTCGCACCACGTACATCCTCAACAGCATGCTGCAGGACGTGATCAAGCTCGGCACCGGGCGCCGTGCACTGGCCATGGGCCGCAGCGACATCGCGGGCAAGACCGGTACCACCAACGACTCCAAGGATGCATGGTTCTCCGGTTACAACGGCGATTACGTGACCACCGTGTGGACCGGTTTCGACCAGCCAGAAAGCCTCGGGCGCCGTGAGTTCGGCGGCACCGTGGCGCTGCCGATCTGGATGAACTACATGTCGGCTGCGCTGAAGGACAAGCCGCCGCACGTGCAGCCTGAGCCGGAAGGCATCCTCAGCCTGCGGGTAGACCCGGTCAGCGGTCGCGCGGCTACGCCGAGCACGCCGGGTGCCTACTTCGAGCTGTTCAAGTCGGAAGACACGCCGCCATCCGTGAATGAGCTGGGCAATGGCGCGGCGCCAGGCAGTCCGCTACCGGCGGATGAGCAGGCGCCGATCGACCTGTTCTGATCCAGTGTCATTGAAAAGCCCCGCCTTCGAGAGAAGAGCGGGGCTTTTTTATGGCTGCGATTTTATGTTGTCTGGGCCGGCCTCTTCGCGAGCAAGCCCGCTCCCACAGTGCCCGGGTTGTAGCCAGCATTTGCGCACACCACAAAACCTGTGGGAGCGGGCTTGCTCGCGAAGAGGCACTGAAGAACACCACAAATCACACAGGCACAAAAAAAGCCCCGACTCTCACGAGCCGGGGCTTCTGATTGAAGCGCTACAACGACTTAGCCGTTGAACACGTCATCCACGCTTTTCAGCGGGTAGTTCTTCGGATACGGCAGGGTGGCCACACCGGTCTCGATCGCGGCTTTGGCCACAGCGTCGGAGATCAGGGTGATCAGGCGCTTGTCCATTGGCTTCGGAATGATGTACTCACGGCCGAATTCCAGCGGCGCACCACCGTAGGCGTCGCACACGTCCTGAGGAACAGGCAGCTTGGCCAGTTCACGCAGGGCGTTGGCCGCAGCCACTTTCATTTCTTCGTTGATGCGCTTGGCGCGAACGTCCAGGGCACCGCGGAAGATGAACGGGAAGCCCAGTACGTTGTTGACCTGGTTCGGGTAGTCGGAACGACCGGTGGCCATGATCACGTCGCTGCGGGTGGCGTGCGCCAGTTCCGGGGAGATTTCCGGATCCGGGTTCGAGCAGGCGAAGACGATCGGGTTGGCCGCCATCGACAGCAGGCCTTCAGGGCTCAGCAAGTTCGGGCCGGACAGACCGACGAACACATCAGCGCCTTTCAGGGCATCAGCCAGGCTGCGCTTGTCGGTGGCGTGAGCGAATACCGCTTTGTACTGGTTCAGGTCGTCACGGCCGGAGTGGATCACGCCGGTACGGTCAACCATGAAGATGTTTTCGATTTTTGCGCCCATGCTCACCAGCAACTTCATGCAGGAGATGGCCGCAGCGCCGGCGCCGAGGCAGACGATCTTGGCTTCCGGCAGGGTTTTGCCGGCGATTTCCAGGGCGTTGATCATACCCGCAGCGGTCACGATCGCGGTGCCGTGCTGGTCATCGTGGAATACCGGAATGTCGCACTGCTCGATCAGAGCACGTTCGATCTCGAAGCACTCAGGTGCCTTGATGTCTTCCAGGTTGATGCCACCAAAGGTGATGGAAATGCGTTTGACGGTGTCGATGAAGGCTTGCGGGCTTTCGGAGTCGACTTCGATGTCGAACACGTCGATACCGGCGAAGCGCTTGAACAGTACGCCTTTACCTTCCATGACCGGCTTGGAAGCCAGTGGGCCGAGGTTACCCAGACCCAGAATCGCGGTGCCATCGGAAATGACTGCAACCAGGTTGCCCTTGCCGGTGTATTTGTAGGCCAGTTCAGGATCGCGGGCGATCTCACGCACTGGTTCAGCTACGCCGGGGCTGTAGGCCAGCGACAGGTCGCGGGCGGTAGCAGTGGCCTTGGTGAGCTCGACACTCAGCTTCCCTGGACGAGGATTGGCATGATATTCGAGAGCGGCAGTTTTCAGATCAGACATTTTGGCATTCCGCTTTTTACTGTTGGACAGACTGGTCAGCGAGGATACGCGCCTCGCAAAGTCCCCACAAGACTGAGCAGTCACCCCTGTCAAGCGCCCTGTCCTACGACTTTGGGCCAAGAGCCACGGCGCACAAGGGCTGGACTGTTCACAATCGACAGAAAAAATGTCTACAATTTTTCTTCAGCGGGCGCCTTGCAGCATCGATGGATCGGTCAGCGGCAGCAGCCAACGCGGTTGACCCGGTTGTAAGCCGCCACGGCGCGAGCGATCGACGACCCAGCCACGAGCCTCGACCTGCCTGCCTTTCAGCGCCTGCAATCGGGGACTGTCGAATTGGCCAACCAGATTGGGCGCAACGCGCAATACAACCGAGTCCTGCAACTCGATCCAGATTCCGCCGCGATTGCGCTGAACCTTGCTCACACGTCCACTGACCACGGCGAAACCCGAGTGCTGAATCTGCTCCGCTTTCAGTACAGGCGACTGGCGCCAGACGCCGCGCCCAGCGGTGCGCGCGCTCTGCTCAGCGGCTTGCTGACAGGCAACAAGATCGACGTTCGGTGCAACGGCCACCTGAAAACCCAGGCCGTCGGCAAGCATCTGCGCTTCAAGATTGGTACCGCTGGCACTGTAAACATGCGCGAGGATACGGCCGTAATGGTCTTTGGCCTGCTTGCCGGTGAGCAGACCGACCCGACCGCCGCTGTCCGCCACCAGTGTTTCGAGGCGTTTACGCGCCGCCACAGCGAGGGGCTGGTCAGTGCGGCCCTGCTTGCCCAGCTCCGGCGTGTTGAGGCCGATCATGCGCACACTGCGCCCGTCGCTCAGACGCAGAGTGTCGCCATCGACCACACGCTGGACGCTGACGCTGCTCAGTCCGGCAGGCGTGGGGCAAAACGCCTGGGCAGCAGACAGCCAAATCGCAGGCACAAAAAAGGCGCCCACAAGGGACGCCCTTTTCATCAGCCTGGAGAAACCGTCGAAGTTTTCCAGAATGACCAATCTTACTTCTTGGCGCCGAAGGCACCGAAACGGTCGGCGAACTTCTGAACGCGGCCACCGGTGTCCAGAGTCTTCTGCTTACCGGTGTAGAACGGGTGGCACTCGTTGCAAACGTCGATCGCCAGGGCTTTGCCGAAGGTCGAACGGGTTTCGAACTTGTTGCCGCAGCTGCAGGTTACTGCAACTTCTGGGTAATTCGGGTGGATATCAGCTTTCATGATGTCTTCCTCAGCTAGCGTGCCGCCACCCAACACTATTGTTGAATACCGCACGTAATTAGGCCGCGGATTCTACCAGACAATGTCAATCGCGCAAGCTGTCCCTGAGACCGACCGTCTGCTAGGCTCCCGGCCTCGAACACATTCTCCTGTGGGAGCGGGCTTGCTCGCGAAGGCGGCGTGTCAGCCAACATCAAAGTGCCTGACACAGCGCATTCGCGAGCAAGCCCGCTCCCACAATTGATCTGCGCTCGCCCTTCTTTCGTGTTGATAGAGACCCCCCGCGTGCCCGACGCCATTCTGCGCCTCGCCCTGCCTTCGCCCCTGCGCCGCCTGTTCGATTATCGGGCGCCGGCCGGGGTGTCGCGCGCCCAGTTGCAGCCGGGCATGCGCCTGCGGGTGCCGTTCGGGCGCAGAGAGATGATCGGGATTCTGGTCGAGATCACCGACACCAGCGAAGTGCCGGCAGAAAAGCTCAAACCGGCGCTGGCCCTGCTCGATGCCACCCCGCCACTGCCTCCCGCATTGTTCAAGCTGTGCCTGTGGACCTCCCAGTATTACCAGCACAGCCTCGGCGATACCTTGAGCTGGGCGCTGCCGGTCCTGCTGCGTCAGGGCGAACTGGCCGAGGCCCGTCAGGAACGCTTCTGGTCGGTCGCCCCCGGCGCCAGCCTCGATGATCCACGCATCGCCCGCGCCCCGCGCCAGCGTGAAGCCCTGGCAACACTGGCCCAGCACCCGCACGGCGTCGCCCATCAGTTGTTGAGCAAACTGATGCTGAGCAAGGACAGCCTCGACCTGCTGCTGGCCAAGGGCCTGGTGCAAGTGGAGATCCGGCGCCACGCCCCCGGCGTGCGCCATGAACACTGGCTGGCCCAGCCGGAGTTGCCGCTGAACACCGAACAACGCGCCGCTTACGAAGCGATCCGCGCCGGGTTCGACAGTTATCACGCCTTTTTGCTGGCCGGGGTCACCGGCAGCGGCAAGACCGAAGTCTATTTACAACTGATCCGCGAAACCCTCGAAGCGGGCAAGCAGGCACTGGTGCTGATCCCCGAGATCAACCTCGGGCCGCAGACTCTGGCGCGTTTCGAGCAGCGCTTCAACGCACGCATCGCCCTGCTGCACTCGGCGGTCAGCGACCGCGAGCGCCTCGACGCCTGGCTCGCCGCCCGCGACGGCGAGGCCGACATTATTATCGGCACTCGCTCGGCGCTGTTCACCCCGATGAAAAATCCGGGGTTGATCATCATCGACGAAGAGCACGACGGCTCCTATAAACAGCAGGAAGGCCTGCGCTACCACGCCCGGGATCTGGCGCTGGTGCGCGCGCGCCAGGAAAACATCCCGATCGTCCTCGGTTCGGCCACGCCTTCGCTGGAAAGCCTGCACAACGCTTACACCGGTCGCTATGGCCTGCTACGCCTCAACGAGCGGGCCGGCGGCGCCAAACAACCACGTTTCCTGCGGCTGGACGTGAAAAGCCGTCCGCTGGACAGCGGCATTTCCGGGCCGATGCAGCAAGCCATCGGCCAGACCCTTGCCGCCGGCCAACAGGTGCTGGTGTTCCTCAACCGGCGCGGCTTTGCCCCGACGCTGCTGTGCCACGATTGCGGCTGGATGTCCGAGTGTTCGCGCTGCGATGCGCGGATGACCGTGCACCAGCGCTATGGCGAGCTGCGCTGCCACCACTGCGGCTATGTCGAACGCACGCCGCGCCAGTGCCCCAAGTGCAACAAGGTCGATCTGCGGCCGGTGGGCGCCGGCACCGAGCGTGCGGAGGAGCGGTTGGCGATTCTGTTCCCGGACTACCCGGTGCTGCGGGTCGACCGCGACAGCACTTCGCGCAAGGACGCGATGAATAAACTGTTCGCGACGATTCAAAAGGGTCAGCCATGCATTCTGGTCGGCACGCAGATGTTGGCCAAGGGGCACCACTTCCCGCGGGTCACGCTGGTGTCGATTCTGGATGCCGACGGCGGACTGTTCTCCGGCGACTTCCGCGCCAGCGAGCGCATGGCGCAATTGATCGTGCAGGTCGCCGGACGCGCCGGGCGGGCGGAAGAGCCGGGCAAGGTGATCATCCAGACGCACCTGGCCGACCATCCTTTATTGGTGCAACTGACCGAGCAGGGCTACTTCGCCTTTGCCGAGCAAGCCTTGAGCGAGCGCCGCGCCGCCGGACTGCCGCCGTTTGCGCATCTGGCGCTGTTACGCGCCGAAGCGCACAAGCCGGGGCAGGCCGAGGGTTTTCTCGACGAGGCGTGCAGCGCGGCCGAGCGCTTGCTGGTCGAGCAGAATCTGACCGGCATCGAACTGCTGGGCCCGGTGCCGGCGCCGATGGAGCGGCGTGCCGGTCGGTATCGGGCGCAGCTATTGTTGCAGGCTACAGCGCGGGCGCCGCTGCATCGGTTGCTCAGCAGCTGGTTGCTGGAATTAGAGCAGATGCCGAGCGGGCGGGCGGTGCGCTGGTCGCTGGATGTCGATCCCGTGGATCTGTATTGATCTGAAAATCGCCTTCGCGAGCAAGCCCGCTCCCACATTGGATCTGCGGCGTTCACAGATTATGTGTCTGACACCGATCCCCTGTGGGAGCGGGCTTGCTCGCGAATAGGCCCGAATTGTCACCACATATCCATAAGCTGCCTGCTAAGGTTGGCAAGCCCGTCTTCGCAACGGATAATGCCCAGTTTTTCCACCCGCGCATCGATGCGCCGCCGCGCTTGCGGTCGAAAGAGAAGACCATGAAAGACACCATTCGCCAGCTGATCCAACAAGCCCTCACCCAACTCGTCAACGAAGGTGTGTTGCCTGAAGGCCTGTCGCCGGCGATTCAGGTGGAGAACGCCCGTGACAAGACCCACGGCGACTTCGCCAGCAACATCGCCATGATGCTGGCCAAACCTGCGGGCATGAAGCCGCGCGATCTGGCGGAGAAAATCATCGCCGCGCTGCCGGCCGACGAGAACGTCACCAAGGCCGAAATCGCCGGCCCAGGCTTCATCAATTTCTTCCAGAACACCCAGGCCCTCGCCTCGCGCCTCGACGCCGCCCTGGCCGACGCTCACGTTGGCGTGCGCAAGGCCGGCCCGGCGCAACGCACCGTGGTCGACCTGTCGGCACCGAACCTGGCCAAGGAGATGCACGTCGGCCACTTGCGCTCGACCATCATCGGCGACGGCGTGGCCCGTGTTCTCGAGTTCCTTGGCGACGAAGTGATCCGCCAGAACCATGTGGGCGACTGGGGCACCCAGTTCGGCATGCTGATGGCGTATCTGCAGGAAAACCCGATCACCAGCGATGAGCTGTCGGATCTGGAAAACTTCTACCGCGCCGCCAAGCAGCGTTTCGACGAGTCCGAAGAATTCGCCGACCGCGCCCGTGGCCTGGTGGTCAAGCTGCAGGCCGGCGATGCCGAATGCCTGGCGCTGTGGACCAAGTTCAAGGACATCTCGCTGTCGCACTGCCAGAAGATCTACGAACTGCTCAACGTCAAACTGACCATGGCCGACGTGATGGGCGAAAGCGCCTACAACGACGACCTGATCAATGTGGTCAACGATCTGAAAGCCGCTGGCATGCTGGTCGAGAGCAACGGCGCCCAGTGCGTGTTCCTCGACGAGTTCAAAAACGCCGACGGCGACCCGCTGCCGGTGATCATCGTCAAGGCTGACGGCGGTTACCTGTACGCCACCACTGACCTGGCGGCCGTGCGCTATCGCTCTGGCAAACTGAAAGCTGACCGCGCACTGTACTTCGTCGACCAGCGTCAGGCCCTGCACTTCCAGCAAGTGTTTGCCGTGGCGCGCAAGGCCGGTTTCGTGACCCATCCGATGGAAATGGAGCACATGGGCTTCGGCACCATGAACGGCGCCGATGGCCGTCCGTTCAAGACCCGTGACGGCGGCACCGTGAAGCTGATCGACCTGCTGACCGAAGCGCAGGAACGCGCCTACAACCTGGTCAAAGAGAAGAACCCGGAGCTTGCCGAGGACGAACTGCGCAACATCGCCAAGGTTGTCGGCATCGGCGCGGTGAAATACGCCGACCTGTCCAAGCACCGCACCAGCGACTACAGCTTCAACTTCGACCTGATGCTCAACTTCGAAGGCAACACCGCGCCGTACCTGCTGTACGCCTACACCCGTGTGGCCGGTGTGTTCCGCAAACTGGGCAAGGACTTCAGCGAAGTCGAGGGCCAGATCGTCCTCGAAGCGGCGCACGAGCAAGAGCTGGCGGCGAAACTGGCGCAGTTCGGCGAAGTGCTGAACAACGTCGCGGAAAAAGGCACCCCGCACATCCTCTGCACCTACCTGTATGACGTCGCCGGTCTGTTCTCCAGCTTCTACGAGAACTGCCCGATCCTCGCCGCCGAAACGCCGGCCCGGATGCAGAGTCGTCTGCGTCTGGCCGCGCTGACCGGTCGTACTCTCAAGCAAGGCCTGGAACTGTTGGGCCTGGAAACTCTGGAGCGCATGTAAGTTGGCTGCCAAGAAAAAACCTGCACCCAAGCGTGGCGCCAGCCGTTACCAAGCTCCTGCAAAGCAACCGATCCCGGGCTGGCTGTGGATGGCCATCGGCCTGACGGTCGGTGCGTTCATCGTGTTCCTGATGAAACTGGAGCCGGGCAAGGGCAGCGACACGGTCAAGCGCGAGAAGATCGAGCAAGCGCAACAGCAGAAAGCCACGAAAATCGCCGAGGCCAACAAGACCCCGCCGAGCCCGACACAACCGGTGAAGCCGAAGTACGACTTCTACACCCTGCTGCCGGAATCGGAAGTGATCGTGCCGCCGGATGCCGTGCCGGAGAAAACCCTGCCGACGCCACAAGTGCCGACCACGCCGGTCACCCCGGCGGAAGCGGCGAAGATCGATACCGCGCGGGCGCAGGCTGCGCTGTCGGGCATTACCCCGCCGCCAGCGCCACCGGTGGCGAAAGCGGCGCCGGTGACCAAGTTCTTCCTCCAGGCCGGTTCGTTCCGCAAAGAGGCGGACGCGGACAAGGTACGGGCGCAGATCATTCTGCTCGGCCAGGCCGTTTCGGTTGAGTCGGGCACAGTGAAGGATGAAACCTGGTACCGCGTATTGGTTGGCCCGTTCAGCAACCGCGAACAGCTGACGACTGCGCAGAAACAACTGGCGGGCAGCGGCTTCAGCAACCTGTTGTTACAACAACGCCAGAGCCGCTGATTGGCCAGTGGGCACCTCACTCTGAGGTTGCCCACAACCTTGTGGTGAGGGGATTTATCCCCGACCGGCTGCGCAGCAGTCGTAAATCCAGCATTCGCGGTGTGTCAGACCGACTGCAATCGCAGGTTTCAGGGCCGCTTCGCGCCCCATCGGGGATAAATCCCCTCGCCACAGTCATCAAAGACCATTCGTCTCCCATTACCCTCCCCGGTTGAAATCCTCTCCAACACCCCCATATGAATGGGCATAAGGCATTTTCGCCCCGCTGCGTGGAGACTCTTCCCTTGACCACCATCGTTTCAGTCCGCCGCCACGGCAAAGTCGTCATGGGCGGCGACGGCCAGGTTTCTCTCGGCAACACCGTGATGAAAGGCAACGCGAAGAAAGTTCGCCGCCTGTACCACGGCCAGGTCATCGCCGGTTTCGCCGGCGCCACCGCCGACGCCTTCACCCTGTTCGAACGTTTCGAAGGCCAGCTCGAGAAACATCAGGGCCACCTGATCCGCGCCGCTGTCGAACTCGCCAAAGAATGGCGCACCGACCGCTCCCTGAGCCGCCTCGAAGCCATGCTCGCGGTCGCCAACAAGGACGCGTCCCTGATCATCACCGGCAACGGTGACGTGGTCGAACCCGAGAATGGCCTGATCGCCATGGGTTCCGGCGGTGGTTATGCACAGGCTGCAGCCAGCGCACTGTTGAAAAAGACCGACCTGTCGGCCCGTGAAATCGTCGAAACCGCACTGGGCATCGCTGCCGACATCTGCGTATTCACCAACCACACTCAGACCATTGAGGAGCAGGATCTCGCTGAAGAAGCCTGATACGGCCCCTGTGCCACGGCTTTTTTCTGCTTGAGGACCGCCAATTACTATGTCCATGACTCCCCGCGAAATCGTCCACGAACTCAACCGCCATATCATCGGCCAGGACGATGCCAAGCGCGCCGTCGCGATTGCCCTGCGCAACCGCTGGCGCCGCATGCAGCTGCCTGAAGAGCTGCGTGTTGAAGTGACCCCGAAAAACATCCTGATGATCGGCCCTACCGGTGTCGGTAAAACCGAAATCGCCCGTCGTCTGGCGAAACTGGCCAACGCGCCGTTCATCAAGGTCGAAGCGACCAAATTCACCGAGGTCGGCTACGTCGGCCGTGACGTTGAATCGATCATCCGTGATCTGGCCGACGCTGCGATCAAGATGCTCCGCGAGCAGGAAATGACTCGCGTACGCCACCGCGCCGAAGACGCTGCCGAGGACCGCATCCTCGACGCGCTGCTGCCACCGGCACGCATGGGCTTCAGCAACGAAGAGCCGGCTCAGGATTCCAACACCCGCCAACTGTTCCGTAAGCGCCTGCGCGAAGGTCAACTGGACGACAAGGAAATCGAAATCGAAGTCGCCGAAATGGCCGGCATCGAGATCGCCACGCCGCCTGGCATGGAAGAAATGACCAACCAGTTGCAGTCCCTGTTCGCCAACATGGGCAAGGGCAAGAAGAAAGCTCGCAAGCTCAAGGTCAAGGAAGCGCTGAAACTGGTGCGCGACGAAGAGGCCGGGCGTCTGGTCAACGAAGAAGAGTTGAAGGCCAAGGCGCTGGAAGCGGTCGAACAGCACGGCATCGTGTTCATCGACGAAATCGACAAGGTCGCCAAGCGCGGCAATGTCGGCGGCGCCGACGTGTCCCGTGAAGGCGTACAGCGCGACTTGCTGCCGCTGATCGAGGGCTGCACCGTCAACACCAAGCTGGGCATGGTCAAGACCGACCACATCCTGTTCATCGCTTCCGGTGCATTCCACCTGAGCAAGCCGAGCGACCTGGTGCCCGAGCTGCAAGGCCGTCTGCCGATCCGCGTCGAACTCAAGGCCCTGAGCCCGGAAGACTTCGAACGCATCCTCAGCGAGCCGCACGCTTCGCTCACCGAGCAATACTGCGCGCTGCTGAAAACCGAAGGCCTGAACATCCAGTTCCAGCCGGAAGGCATCAAGCGTCTGGCGGAGATCGCCTGGCAGGTCAACGAGAAGACCGAGAACATCGGTGCTCGTCGTCTGCACACGCTGCTCGAGCGTTTGCTGGAGGAGGTGTCGTTCAGCGCCGGCGATCTGGCCAGCGCGCATGACGACAAGCCGATCCTGATCGACGCTGCGTACGTCAACAGCCATCTGGGCGAATTGGCGCAGAACGAAGACCTGTCCCGTTATATCCTGTAAGCCATACTTACAGCGGTAGCGGACCCTGTGGGAGCGGGCTTGCTCGCGAAGAGGCCGTGCCAGTCGACACCCATGTTGGCTGACACACCGCATTCGCGAGCAAGCCCGCTCCCACATTTGAATCAGGGTCGCCCACACAACGGACGCCAGACCATGACCTCAATCCCCACCGACATCAAACTGCACAAAGCCTCGAAAACCCTGACGCTCAAATACGCGTCCGGCGAGGAGTACACCCTGCCCGCCGAATTCCTGCGCGTGCATTCCCCTTCCGCCGAGGTCCAGGGCCACGGCAAACCGATCCTGCAATTCGGCAAGCTCAATGTCGGCCTCAGCGGCCTGGAACCGGCCGGTCAGTACGCACTGAAACTGACCTTCGACGACGGTCACGACAGCGGCTTGTTCACCTGGGAATACCTCTACGAGCTGGGGCGACGTCATGACGTACTCTGGGCCGATTATCTGGCCGAGCTCAAAGCCGCCGGGAAAACCCGCGATCCGGACCAGTCGATCGTCAAGCTGATGCTCTAGTCCGAGGCTCTTGCTGTTTAGAGGGCATTTTCTAAATTCATCTGTTTGAATGCGCTGCTGTGTGGCCGAGGATCGGCCTGCTTGCGAAAAAAATTAAACTCGGGTAACCAATGGAGCTGGCAAGTTCCCTGCAGTGCTCTACGACTGTAAAGCAGCTATGCAGAATTAACGGTCACCCGAGCAGTAGTACCTGGCATTCGCTGTGGAACTGCACAGCAGAAACCGGGTACTCGTCTCAGGACAATGGAGCGTCGTAGATGAGTAACAAGAATAACGATGACCTGAAGTACCAAGCCTCGGAAAACACCCTGGGGCTTAATCCCGTCGTTGGGCTGCGCGGAAAGGATCTGCTGGCCTCTGCTCGAATGGTGCTGACCCAGGCCATCAAACAACCGATCCATAGCGTCAAGCACGTGACCCATTTCGGTCTTGAACTGAAGAACGTGCTGTTCGGCAAATCCGAACTGCAACCGGCCAGCGATGACCGTCGCTTCGCTGATCCGGCGTGGAGTCAGAACCCGCTCTACAAACGTTATCTGCAAACTTACCTGGCGTGGCGCAAGGAGCTCCATTCCTGGATCGACGACAGCAGCCTGTCACCCAAAGACATCGCGCGCGGCCACTTCGTGATCAACCTGATGACCGAAGCCATGGCCCCGACCAACACCGCAGCCAACCCGGCGGCAGTCAAACGCTTCTTCGAGACCGGCGGCAAAAGCCTGCTCGACGGCCTCTCGCATCTGGCCAAGGATCTGGTGCACAACGGCGGCATGCCGAGCCAGGTCAACATGGGCGCGTTCGAGGTCGGCAAGAGCCTCGGCGTGACCGAAGGCGCGGTGGTGTTTCGCAACGACGTGCTGGAGCTGATCCAGTACAAGCCGATCACCGAGCAGGTCCACGAGCGGCCGTTGCTCGTGGTGCCGCCACAGATCAACAAGTTCTACGTTTTCGACCTGAGCCCGGACAAGAGTCTGGCGCGCTTCTGCCTGCGCAATAACGTGCAGACCTTCATCGTCAGCTGGCGCAACCCGACCAAGGCTCAGCGCGAATGGGGCCTGTCGACCTACATCGATGCGCTGAAGGAAGCGGTCGACGTGGTTACGGCGATCACCGGCAGCAAAGACATCAACATGCTCGGCGCCTGCTCCGGCGGCATCACCTGCACTGCCCTGCTCGGCCACTATGCCGCGCTCGGCGAGAAGAAGGTCAACGCCCTGACCCTGCTGGTCAGCGTGCTCGATACCACGCTGGACAGCGACGTCGCCCTGTTCGTCGACGAGCAGACCCTCGAGACCGCCAAGCGTCACTCGTATCAGGCCGGTGTGCTTGAAGGCAAGGACATGGCCAAGGTCTTCGCGTGGATGCGCCCGAACGATCTGATCTGGAACTACTGGGTCAACAATTACCTGCTCGGCAACGAGCCGCCGGTGTTCGACATCCTGTTCTGGAACAACGACACCACCCGGTTGCCGGCGGCGTTCCACGGCGACCTGATCGAGATGTTCAAAAACAACCCACTGATTCGCCCCAATGCACTGGAAGTGTGCGGCACGCCGATCGACCTCAAGCAGGTCACGGCTGACATCTTCTCGCTGGCCGGCACCAACGACCACATCACCCCGTGGAAGTCCT
This sequence comes from Pseudomonas sp. RSB 5.4, assembly GCF_037126175.1. Taxonomy (NCBI): domain Bacteria; kingdom Pseudomonadati; phylum Pseudomonadota; class Gammaproteobacteria; order Pseudomonadales; family Pseudomonadaceae; genus Pseudomonas; species Pseudomonas sp. RSB 5.4. Next base: position 5,023,258 of record NZ_CP146986.1, on the reverse strand, counting down.
GCTACAAGTCGGCGCAGCTGTTTGGCGGCAAGGTCGAGTTCGTGCTGTCGAGCAGCGGGCACATCCAGAGCATCCTGAATCCGCCGGGCAACCCGAAATCGCGCTACATGACCAGCGAAGGCATGGCCGCCAATGCCGACGAGTGGCAAGAGAACTCGACCAAGCACACCGATTCCTGGTGGCTGTACTGGCAGGCGTGGCAGGCCGAGCGCTCGGGCAATCTGAAAAAGGCGCCACTGAAACTGGGCAACAAGGCGTATCCGGCAGGCGAGGCCTCGCCGGGCACTTATGTACATGAGCGGTAACTGACACCTCGCCCTCCCTGTAGGAGCTGCCGCAGGCTGCGATCTTTTGATCTTGATTCAAAAAAACAAGATCAAAAGATCGCAGCCTGCGGCAGCTCCTACAGGGGAGCGGGGATGAATTAATCCACAGGGCCTGAAGCATGCCGCAACCGTTCATTTTCCGTACCGTCGATCTGGATGGGCAGACCCTCCGCACCGCGGTACGCCCCGGCAAGCCTCATTTGACGCCCTTGCTGATTTTCAACGGCATCGGCGCCAACCTGGAGTTGGTGTTTCCGTTTGTCGCGGCGCTGGATCCGGATCTCGAAGTGATCGCCTTCGACGTGCCCGGTGTCGGCGGCTCGTCGACGCCGAACCGGCCTTATCGCTTTCCCGGGTTGGCGAAGCTGACCTCGCGGATGCTCGACTACCTCGACTACGGCCAGGTCAATGTGATCGGCGTGTCCTGGGGTGGTGCACTGGCGCAGCAATTCGCCCACGACTACCCGGAACGCTGCAAGAAACTGGTGCTGGCGGCGACCGCGGCCGGTGCCTTCATGGTGCCGGGCAAACCGAAAGTGCTGTGGATGATGGCCAGCCCGCGACGCTACATCCAGCCGTCCCACGTGATCCGCATTGCGCCGTTGATCTACGGCGGCTCATTCCGCCGCGACCCGACGCTGGCTGCCAGCCATGCAGCGAAAGTACGTTCGGCGGGCAAGCTCGGTTACTACTGGCAACTGTTCGCCGGCCTCGGCTGGACCAGCATTCATTGGCTGCACAAGATCCATCAGCCGACCCTGGTGCTGGCCGGTGACGACGACCCGCTGATCCCGTTGATCAATATGCGCATGCTCGCCTGGCGGATTCCCAACGCCCAATTGCACATCATCGACGACGGTCATCTGTTCCTGATCACCCGCGCCGAAGCGGTGGCGCCGATCATCATGAAGTTCCTCCAGGAGGAGCGTCAGCGAGCGGTCATGCATCCGCAACCCTCGCCGCTGGGCGGATAAATCACGGCGGCAGGCTTTATGCAGGGTTTTGAACAACGTGCGCGGCAGGACGCCGCGCAGGCAGCAACCCGTAACAGCGACTATGGTGTTCTGGTTCGGTGAGTTTGTTTTTGACCTGAAGACGAAGGAGTGTTGAGTCATGCGCGACAAACCTGCGACGGGCGTAGTGCCCAGTCCCGCCGTGTTCATCAATGCACAGAGTGCAATGACCGGGCTGCGTGGCCGGGACCTGCTCTCGACGCTGCGCAGCGTCGCAGCCCACGGTCTGCGTAACCCGATCCACAGTGCCAGACACGCGCTGAAACTCGGCGGCCAACTCGGTCGCGTGCTGCTCGGTGAAACCCTGCATCCGACCAACCCGCAGGACGCGCGGTTCGCCGACCCGGCGTGGAGCCTCAATCCGTTCTACCGGCGCAGCCTGCAGGCGTATCTGGCCTGGCAGAAACAGGTCAAGAGCTGGATCGATGAAAGCAGCATGAGCGAGGACGACCGCGCCCGCGCGCACTTCGCGTTCACCCTGCTCAACGATGCCGTGGCGCCCTCCAATACCTTGCTCAATCCGCTGGCGGTCAAGGAGCTATTCAATTCCGGCGGCCAGAGTCTGGTGCGCGGTCTGAGTCATCTGTTCGATGATCTGCTGCACAACGATGGCCTGCCGCGCCAGGTCACCAAACAGGCTTTCGAAGTTGGCAAGACCGTCGCGACCACCCCCGGTGCCGTGGTGTTTCGCAACGAGCTGCTGGAGCTGATCCAGTACAAGCCGATGAGCGAAAAACAGTACGCCAAGCCGTTGCTGGTGGTGCCGCCGCAAATCAACAAGTACTACATTTTCGACCTCAGCCCGCAGAACAGCTTTGTCCAGTACGCGCTGAAAAACGGCCTGCAGACCTTCATGATCAGTTGGCGCAACCCGGACGTACGCCACCGGGAATGGGGCCTCTCGACCTACGTCGAAGCGGTGGAAGAAGCGATGAACATCTGCCGGGCGATCACCGGCGCGCGCGAGGTCAACCTGATGGGCGCCTGCGCCGGTGGCCTGACCATTGCCGCGCTGCAGGGGCATCTGCAGGCCAAACGGCAGCTGCGGCGAATCTCCAGTGCGACCTATCTGGTCAGCCTGCTCGACAGCGAGATCGAAACCCCGACCACCCTGTTCGCCGACGAACAGACCATCGAAGCCGCCAAGCGCCGTTCCTATCAGAGAGGCGTGCTCGACGGTCGCGACATGGCCAAGGTGTTCGCCTGGATGCGGCCCAACGATTTGATCTGGAGTTACTTCGTCAATAACTACCTGCTCGGCAAGGAGCCGCCAGCCTTCGACATCCTCTACTGGAACAACGACAACACGCGCCTGCCCGCCGCATTCCACGGCGACCTGCTGGACTTCTTCAAGCACAACCCGCTGACCCACCCGGGCGGCCTGGAAGTCTGCGGCACGCCTATCGACCTGCAGAAAGTCACCGTCGACAGCTTCAGTGTGGCCGGCATGAACGACCACATCACGCCGTGGGACGCGGTGTATCGCTCGACGTTGCTGCTCGGCGGCGAGCGGCGCTTCGTGCTGTCCAACAGCGGCCACGTGCAAAGCATCCTCAACCCGCCCAGCAACCCGAAAGCCAATTACGTCGAGAACGGCAAGCTCAGTAGCGATCCGCGCGCCTGGTATTACGACGCCAAACGCGTTGACGGCAGTTGGTGGCCGCAGTGGCTGGAATGGATTCAGCAGCGCTCCGGCACGCAGCACGAAACCACGTTTACCCTCGGCAACCCGAACTATCCACCGATGGAGGCAGCACCCGGCACCTACGTGCATGTGCGCTGACGCTTAACCGAACTTTTCTAAGAAGACTGGATGAAAACCCGCGACCGGATTCTCGAATGTGCTCTGCAGTTGTTCAATGAGAAAGGCGAACCGAACGTCTCCACCATGGAAGTTGCCAATGAGATGGGGATCAGCCCCGGCAACCTCTACTACCACTTCCACGGCAAGGAGCCGCTGATTCTCGGCCTGTTCGAACGCTTCCAAAATGAACTGGCGCCGCTGCTCGATCCTCCATCGGATGCCGAGTTGGCGCCGGAGGATTACTGGCTGTTCCTGCACTTGATCGTCGAGCGCCTGGCGCAATACCGGTTTCTGTTCCAGGACCTGTCGAACCTCGCCGGGCGCCTGCCAAAACTGGCCAAGGGCATCCGCAATCTGCTCAACGCACTCAAGCGCACGCTGGCGTCATTGCTGGCGCGCCTGAAGGCGTCGGGGCAATTGGTCAGTGATACCCAGGCGTTGGGGCAACTGGTGGAGCAGATCACCATGACCCTGCTGTTCTCGCTGGACTATCAGCGGATTCTCGATCGCGAGGGTGAGGTCAAACTGGTGGTGTACCAGATCATGATGCTGGTGGCACCGCATCTGCTGCCGCCGGTGAAAGTGGCTACTGAACGGATGGCCCTGCAATACCTCGAAGATCACGAATGAAATCAAGAGCCCCTCACCCTAACCCTCTCCCAGAGGGAGAGGGGACTGACCTTATTGTCTTACGCGATACGGCGACCTGAAAAATCCAGTCGATTATGGATTCAATACAACACTTTCAGGTCGGTGTAAGGCTGAAGCATCCCCGAATCGGCCCCCTCTCCCTCGGGGAGAGGGCTGGGGTGAGGGTAAGCTTTTAAAAAGACAAACAAAAACGCCCGGCCTTCACAGGCCGGGCGTTTTGTTTTGCCCTGAAAAATCAGGACTGACTGGTTGGCGTCGACGGGGTCGATGCAGCAGTCGGGGTGGCTACCGGGGTCGGTGCAGCGGCGGAGTTCGACGCGCTGGCCGGGGTTGCCGGGGTAGCAGGCTTGGCTGCCGCAGGTGCTGCCGGTTTCGGCGCAGCGGCTTTCGGCGCGGCCGGTTTTTTCACTGCCGGCTTTTTCGCCGCAGCCGGTTTGGCCGCTGGCTTGGCAGCAGGTTTGGCGGCAGCGGTTTTCGCTGCTGGCTTGGCTGCTGGCTTCGCCGCGGTTTTAGCGGCAGGCTTCGCAGCTGCCTTGGCGGCTGCAACCGGCTTGGCCGCTGTTTTCGCAGCAGGTTTGGCGGCAGCCGTTTTCGCTACGGATTTAACGGCTGCTTTAGCCTTCGCAACTGGTTTGGCAGCCGCTTTGACCAATGGCTTGGCAGCTGTTTTGGCTGCCGGTTTTGCCGCTGCAGTTTTAGCTGCCGGTTTGGCCGCAGCGGTTTTCGCCGCTACCGGACGTGCCTTCTCGCCGGTAAGTTTCTCGATCTGCTTGGTCAGGGTTTCGACCTTGCTGTGCAGCGCCTTGACTTCATTGCGGCTTGGCACACCGAGGCGCGAAATCGCGCTGTTCAGGCGCTTGTCGAAAGCCCCTTCCAGCTCGTCCCACTTGCCCAGTGCGCGATCTTTCACGCCGCTGATGCGCGACTTGGCCGAAGAAGCGGAATCCTTGGCGGCATCGACTTTCTTGCCGACTGCGGACTTGGTGAGCTTCTCGGCTTTCTCGCCGTCTTTGACCAGTGACTCGAAGAGTTTGCTGCCGTCAGTGTCGATCTTCGAGTACACGCCTAAACCAGCCAGCCAGATTTTGCGGGAGTAGTCTTCGACTTTCCCAATCCACGAGCTGCCTTCTTTATCGGTGTTCTTTTTACCAGCCATCCCGTTCTCCTTAAGATTTACGCGCGACGCGTTCGAGCAATGCCGTCAGCTCATCGAGCTTAGCAGAGAGTGTCTCAACGTCATGTTTAGACGGAATGCCGATACGATTCAAGGCACTTGCCACGCGGGAGTCGAACGCCTTCTCGACCTTGTCGAGCTGAACTTCGACGCGACCTTTGAACGAGCTGACCTCATCCTTGGCTTCGTCGATCTCGGCGTTGGCGGCTTCGAGCTTTTCGGTGACGACTTTTTTGCCTTTCTTTTCAACAGTTTGACCAGCCTTGATCAACTCCTGAAAGTAGTCACTGCCCTCTTGGCCGACCTTGGCGTAGGCACCCAGGCCTGCCAGCCAGATCTTGCGGGCATAGGATTTGACGTCGCTCAGAGCAGAAGTCGAAACGTCGATTTTTTTCTTCAGAATTACTTTGGCCATGGTCCACCTCACGCGCAGAAGGTTTGAGGAACTGCCCGCAAAGGTGTCGGGCTCAGGCACAAAGTAGGGAGAAAAATTAGAAACGGCACCCTAACAACTGACATAAACAACAGGGGCACCACAAAACAAATGTGGGAGCGGGCTTGCTCGCGAATGCGGTGTACCAGTCACGAGAAATGTCGACTGTTGCACCGCATTCGCGAGCAAGCCCGCTCCCCACAGGGAATTTCATTTCCGGCAGAAATCAGACCAGCGCTTTGTCCAGCGCCTTCTCGATCTCGGCTTTGATCATGCCGCTCATGGCCGACATCATGATGCCCAGCTCCACGTCGACGCGGATCGAATCGTCAGCCACATGCACCGCGCCTTTCACGCCCGAGCGCTTGAGGTTCAGGGTGTCGCCCGACCACTGCGGCTCCAGGCCATATTGATCGGAGAGTTTCTGCGCCAGCTTGTCGGCCTTCTCGCGGGCGGCTTCCTTGCCCAGGCTGTGGGCACGCTCAACACTGATTTTGGCCATTGAATGACTCCTGCTTGATGAATAGGTGACGGTAAATCTTGACCGCGTCTGCGGCAAATCGTCCCGAAGGTTGCCCATCTTACCTTTAGCCATTCCAAGACAAAGCATTGCTTGGGGATTAGAATGTCGCGCATTCTCTTTTGGTGACAGCGATATGACTGATCAGCGCAAAGGCAGCGATGCCGAACCCACCACTCACTTCGGCTTCAAAAACGTTCCGGAAAGCCAGAAAGCGGAAAAAGTCGCTGAGGTGTTCCACTCCGTAGCCGCGAAATACGACCTGATGAACGACCTTCTGTCGGGCGGCATGCACCGTCTGTGGAAGCGTTTCGCGATCGAACTTTCCGGTGTGCGCAGCGGTAACCGCGTGCTCGACATCGCCGGCGGCACCGGTGACCTGACCAAGAAATTCTCGCACCTGGTTGGCCCTACCGGTCAGGTGGTATTGGCCGACATCAACGAATCCATGCTCAAGGTCGGCCGTGACCGCCTGCTGGATCTGGGTGTGTCGGGCAACGTCGAATTCGTTCAGGCGGACGCGGAAAAGCTGCCGTTCCCGGACAACCATTTCGACTGCGTGACCATCGCCTTCGGCCTGCGCAACGTGACGCACAAGGAAGACGCCCTGCGCTCGATGCTGCGCGTGCTCAAGCCCGGCGGCCGCCTGCTGGTGCTGGAGTTCTCCAAGCCGACCAACGCGCTGATGTCGAAAGCCTACGACGCTTACTCGTTCGCCTTCATGCCGCTGATGGGCAAGCTGATCACCAACGATTCGGAAAGCTATCGCTACCTGGCCGAATCGATCCGCATGCACCCGAATCAGGAAACCCTGAAGTCGATGATGGTCGACGCCGGTTTCGATCGCGTGACCTATCACAACATGACCGCAGGCATCGTCGCCCTGCACCGCGGCATCAAGCCCTGATGTTGCTCACCGGGCTGCTCGCCAGCGTCGAACTCGGCCTCAACCGGGTGCTGCGTCTCGACAGCACGGCGCTGCCGCGGCTGGCGCATCTGACTGGCAAAGTGATTGCCGTCGATTGCCGCAGCCCGGCACTGCAACTGTTCATCCTGCCCAGCGATGAGGGCCTGATGCTCGCCTCGCACTGGGAAACCGGCGTCGACTGTACCCTGCGCGCCCCCGCTTCAAGCCTGGTGAAACTGGCCGTGAGCAAAGACAAGACCGCGGTGCTGCACGCCCCGGAAGTCGAGCTCGATGGTGACAGCGGCGTGCTGCTGGAGCTGGCCGGGGTGCTGCAGGACCTCGAGCTGGACTGGGAGTACGAACTCTCACGCTGGCTCGGCCCGGTCGCCACGCAACTGATTGGCGGTCACCTGCGCAGCCGCGCACGCTGGTATCAACAAGGATTTGCCAGCCTCAACCAGAACCTCGCCGAATACCTCGCCGAAGAATCGCGCACCCTGGTCGGGCAGCGCGAAGCCGAAGCGCGGTTCAGCGAACTGGACCGGATCAAACTTGATCTGGAACGTCTCGAGGCGCGTTTCGAGCGCCTTTCCCGATCCCTCGACCCAAGCGATAACGCATGAAGCTGCTTGCCGTCCGCCGTCTGTTGCGCATTCAGCGCGTCGTGATCCGCTACCGCCTCGATGACCTGCTGTTCGAGCTGCCGCTGCCCTGGTTTCTCCTGGCACTGCGTTACGTGCTGCCGTGGCGCTGGTTGCCGCGCAAGCCGCTGGAGCTGAGCCGTGGCGCGCGTCTGCGTCTGGCGTTGCAGGATCTGGGGCCGATCTTCATCAAGTTCGGGCAGATTCTCTCGACCCGCCGCGACCTGCTGCCGGAAGACATCGCCGATGAGCTGATGCTGCTGCAGGACCGCGTACCGCCGTTCGATTCGCAGCTGTCGATCAAGCTGATCGAAGAACAGCTGGGCAAGAAAATCAGCGAAGTGTTCAGCCGTTTCGACGTCGAACCGCTGGCCTCGGCCTCGGTGGCGCAAGTGCATGCCGCGCAGCTGAAAACCGGTGAAGAAGTGGTGGTCAAGGTGATCCGCCCGGGCCTGAAACCGGTGATCGCCCAAGATCTGGCGTGGCTGTTCATCCTCGCCCGCGCCGCCGAAAAGGTCTCGGCCGACGCCCGCCTGCTGCACCCGGTGGACGTGGTGCAGGACTACGAAAAAACCATCTACGACGAACTCGACCTGCTGCGCGAGGCGGCCAACGCCAGCCAGTTGAAGCGCAACTTCGAAGGCTCGCCGCTGCTCTACGTGCCACAGGTCTATTGGGACTGGTGCCGGCCGAAAGTGCTGGTGATGGAACGCATCTACGGGATTCAGGTGACGGATCTGGCGACCCTCGCCGACCAGCGCACCGACATGAAAATGCTCGCCGAGCGCGGCGTGGAGATCTTCTTCACCCAGGTGTTCCGCGACAGTTTCTTCCACGCCGACATGCACCCGGGCAACATCTTCGTCAGCACCGTCAACCCGTGGAGCCCGCAGTACATCGCGATCGACTGCGGCATCGTCGGCAGCCTGACCCCGGAAGACCAGGACTACCTGGCGCGCAACCTGTTCGCCTTCTTCAAGCGCGACTACCGCCGCGTGGCGCAGTTGCACATCGATTCGGGCTGGGTGCCGGCGGAAACCAAACTCAACGAATTCGAAGCGGCGATCCGCACCGTGTGCGAGCCGATCTTCGAAAAACCGTTAAAAGATATTTCATTTGGCCAAGTGCTGATGCGCCTGTTCCAGACCGCGCGGCGCTTCAACATGGAAGTGCAGCCGCAACTGGTGTTGCTGCAAAAGACCCTGCTGAACATCGAGGGCCTCGGTCGTCAGCTGTACCCGGATCTGGATCTGTGGAACACCGCGCAGCCGTTCCTCGAGCGCTGGATGCGCGAGCGCGTCAGCCCGAAAGCCTTGCTCGGCAACGTGCAGAGCCAGTTCGAACAGCTGCCGCACCTGGCCAACATGGCCCGCGACCTGCTCGAACGCATGTCGCAACCGCACGCCTACGACCCGCCGCCACCGTGGCACAAACGCAAGGACGACTGGTTCCTGCGCCTGCTCGGTTGCGCGCATCTGGCGGGCGGGACGATCCTTGCCGCCGGCGGCCCGTTGCACGAACTGGGGCATTGGCCGGCGGGCATCATGGTGGCAGTCGGCTTGTATCTGGTCGTTCGCCGATAGCCAGTTTGCTGATCGGCTGGCACACTGTTTCAACGCCTGAACCCGACTATCGAAGTGGGGGTTCGCTGTCGGAGTCGAAGATGAAAAACTGGCTGGACGAGATCAAGTGGGACGCGGATGGCCTGGTGCCGGCGATTGCCCAGGATCACAAGACCGGACGCGTGCTGATGATGGCCTGGATGAACCGCGAAGCGCTGGAACTGACCGCTGCGGAAAACCGTGCAATCTACTGGTCACGTTCCCGTGGCAAGCTGTGGCGCAAGGGCGAAGAGTCCGGCCACGTACAGACCCTGCATGAAATGCGCCTGGACTGTGATGCCGACGTGATCATCCTGATGGTCGAACAGATCGGCGACATCGCTTGCCATACCGGCCGTCAAAGCTGCTTTTACCGCGTCTACGAAAACGGTGACTGGAAGACAGTCGACCCGGTTCTGAAAGACCCGCACGCTATCTATTCCGCAGGACATAAACATGAGTGACACCCTGACTCGCCTGGCCGAAGTGCTCGAAGAGCGCAAAGGCGCAGCGGCCGACAGCTCATATGTAGCTAGTCTGTATCACAAGGGCCTGAACAAGATTCTGGAGAAAGTCGGCGAAGAGTCGGTCGAAACCATTATTGCCGCCAAGGACGCCGCCATCAGCGGTGACTGCAGCGATGTGATCTACGAGACTGCCGACCTGTGGTTCCACAGCATGGTCATGCTCGCCCAACTGGGGCAGCATCCGCAGGCCGTGCTGGATGAACTGGATCGTCGCTTCGGTCTGTCCGGACACGTCGAGAAAGCCTCGCGTCCGTCCGCCTGAACAATTTTTAGAGAGGAACAGCAACATGGGCATTTTTGACTGGAAACACTGGATCGTCATTCTGGTAGTCGTGGTGCTGGTGTTCGGCACCAAGAAACTGAAAAACCTCGGCACCGACGTCGGCGAGTCAATCAAGGGCTTCCGTAAAGCCATGAACGATGACGAAAAACCGGCCGCCGATCCGACCGTAACGCCTGCGCAGCCCGTTCCACCGGTGCAGCCGCAGGCCACCGCTCAGGCCAACCCGCCGCACACCATCGACGTGCAGGCGCAGAAAGTCGAAGAGCCGATCCGCAAAGACGTGTGAGACTGACAAATGTTTGGTATCAGCTTCTCTGAACTGCTGCTCGTCGGCCTCGTCGCCCTGCTGGTGCTGGGCCCCGAGCGTCTGCCGGGCGCTGCGCGCACCGCCGGCCTGTGGGTCGGCAGGCTGAAGCGCAGCTTCAACGCGATCAAACAGGAAGTTGAACGTGAGATCGGTGCCGACGAGATCCGTCGGCAACTGCACAACGAGCACATCCTGTCGCTGGAGCAGGAGGCGCGGAAGATTTTCACGCCGGTTCAGCAGGAGCCGACGCCCGTGCAGCCAGTGGCAGAGCAGACGCCTGCGGCTCCCGTTGCGGAGCAGCCGGCGAGCGTCGAACACGTTTCTGCCGCAGCCGCTGAAGCTGCGCCGATCATGAAGCCTGTCGAACCCGTTGCACCTGCGGCTGCGCCTATTGCGTCAGCTCCTCACGACTCCACACTGCCGCCGCGAGCCCCATGAGCGATCTTCCCGAAAACGACCAGCACATGCCGCTGGTATCGCACCTCACCGAGTTGCGCACCCGCCTGCTGCGTTGTGTGGCGGCGGTGTTCATCATCTTCGCCGGGTTGTTCGCGTTCACCCAGCAGATCTACACCTTCGTCTCGACGCCGCTGCGCCAGTACCTGCCGGTCGGCGCGACGATGATCGCCACGGATGTGTCGTCGCCGTTCCTGACGCCGCTGAAGCTGACGATGATGGTCTCGCTGTTCCTCGCGATTCCGGTGATCCTGCATCAGATCTGGGGCTTCATCGCGCCGGGCCTGTACAAGCATGAGAAACGCATCGCGGTGCCGCTGCTGGTGTCCAGCATCCTGCTGTTCTACACCGGCATGGCGTTCGCCTATTACTTCGTGTTCCCGCTGATCTTCAAATTCTTCGCCGCCGCCACCCCGGCCGGCGTGGAAATGATGACCGACATCACCAGTTACCTCGACTTCGTGATGACGCTGTTCTTCGCCTTCGGCGTCGCGTTCGAAATCCCGGTGGCCGTGGTGCTGCTGGTGTGGATCGGCGTGGTCGACGTCAAATACCTGAAGAAGATTCGCCCGTACGTGATCATCGGCTGCTTCGTGGTCGGCATGATCCTTACGCCGCCGGACATCTTCTCGCAGACCCTGCTGGCAGTACCGATGTGGATGCTGTTTGAAATCGGCATTCTGTTCGGCAGCCTGGTCAGCAAGCGCGAACGCCCGGACGAAAATCCGGCCGACGATCACAACGACCAGCCGCCAGCGACCCAGGCATGAACCTGCTGTTGCTCGAAGAGGCCGACTTCATCGCGGCCGACCGCGTCGTGCTGCGTGACCGGCGCCTGACCCACATGCAGGAAGTGCATCGCTCGGAAGTCGGCGACAGCCTGCGGGTCGGGCGCATCAATGGCTTGATGGGCTCGGCCGAACTGCTGCGCCTTGAGGCCGGCGAAGCGGAATTGCGCGTCAGCCTCGATCAGTCACCGCCGGCCAAGTTGCCGCTGACCCTGGTACTGGCCCTGCCGCGTCCGAAGATGCTGCGGCGGGTGTTTCAGACCGTGGCGACCATGGGTGTGTCGAAGGTGATTCTGGTCAACAGCTACCGCGTCGAGAAGAGCTTCTGGCAGACGCCGTTTCTCGAGCCGGAAGCGATTCGCGAGAATCTGATCCTCGGTCTCGAACAGGCCCGCGATACCGTGCTGCCGGAAATCATCATCGAGAAACGCTTCAAGCCGTTCGTCGAAGATCGCCTGCCGGCGATCAGCGAAGGCACCCTCGGTCTGGTCGGCCATCCCGGTAACTTCCCGCCCTGCCCGCGCGCATTGAGCGAACCGGTGACGCTGGCGATCGGCCCCGAGGGTGGCTGGATCCCCTACGAAATCGACCTGCTGGGCAAGTCCGGCCTGCAACCGGTGCAACTGGGCGAGCGCATCCTGCGCGTCGAAACCGCCGTCACCGCCCTGCTCGCCCGCCTGTTCTAAAAGGACTGTGGCGAGGGAGCTTGCTCCCGCTTGGGCGCGAAGCGGCCATTGCTCTTCCTTCAGATGAAAATGTGTTTGCCGGTTTTGCGACGGCTGCGCCGCCGGGCGGGAGCAAGCTCCCTCGCCACAATGCCGCTACGTTCCAGACAAATCGGGTTACAGATTGCCACCCCCCAGCCGATACAGTCCCCATAAGTCCAATTAGTGGTCCGAGGGGAGTCGTCGCATGTACCGTTGGTTAGCCGAGAATCTTGGAAACGTCAGCGTCAAACGCAAGCTGGGGATCAGTTTCGGCCTGGTGCTGTTGCTGACGCTATTGATCACCTTCACCGGCTGGACCGGCATGAACGGCATCATCAGTCGCGGCGACAAGCTCGGGTTTATCTCCAGTCTCAACGAGCTGACCAAGGATCTGCGTCTGGCGCGTCTGGACTACGAAATGCGCCGGGGCGAACAAGGTCCAGGAGCGGTCAACGACTTGCTCGGTAAACTCGAAAGTGGTCTGCAAACTGCGCGTGGCGAGATTGAACAACCGGCTGACGCAGCGAAGGTCGACCAGCAACTGGCCGCCGTCGCCGAATACAAGCGCGCCTTCAACGACTTGATCCAGGCCGGCGCCAACCGCGAAGACGCCCGCAGCAAACTCGGCGCCACCGCCGACAACGCCGTGGCCAAGGTCGCCGAGGTGGAGAAGTCCATGTTGCAGGGCGACAGCGTCGCCCAGTTCAACGCGGTCATCGACCTGAGCAAATTGATCCAGCAGGCGCGCTTCCAGGTGCGCGGCTACACCTACAGCGGCAAGACCGAAGCCGAGCAGCCTGCGCTCGACGCCATCGACAATGCCCTGAAAAACCTCGAAACCCTGCCGGCCAAATTGCCTGAGCAGCACATCGCCAACCTGCAACAGGCCACCGACTCGCTCAAGGCTTACCGCGCAGCCGTCAGCCAGTTCCGCGACTCGCAGGTCGCCAGTGCCAAGGCGCTGGCCCGCATGTCGACGCAGGGTGACCTGCTGTCCGACGTCAGCAAACAACTCACCGACTCTCAGACTATCGTGCGCGACACGGATGCCGCAGCAGCCAAAAACCAGTTGATCATCGCCACCATGCTGGCCGTGGCCTTCGGCCTGCTGGCGGCGTGGGCGATCACTCGGCAGATCATCATTCCGCTGAACCAGACCCTGAAAGTCGCTGAACGCGTGGCTGCCGGCGACCTGACCCATAACCTGGTGTCGCAACGCCGCGACGAACTCGGCCAGTTGCAGCGTTCGATGCAGAGCATGACCCAAGGCCTGCGCGACCTGATCGGCGGCATCAGCGACGGCGTTACGCAGATCGCCAGTGCGGCTGAAGAGCTGTCGGCGGTGACCGAGCAGACCAGCGCCGGGGTCAACAATCAGAAGATCGAGACTGATCAGGTCGCCACCGCCATGAACGAAATGGCTGCCACCGTGCAGGAAGTCGCGCGCAACGCCGAGGAAGCTTCCGAAGCCGCCGTGGCCGCCGATCAACAGGCCCGCGAAGGCGACAAAGTGGTGGGTGAAGCGATCGCGCAGATCGAGCGTTTGGCCGCTGAAGTCGGTCATTCGACCGAAGCCATGGGTGAGCTCAAACGCGAGAGCGACAAGATCGGCAGCGTGCTCGACGTGATCAAATCGGTAGCCCAGCAAACCAACCTGCTGGCGCTCAACGCCGCGATCGAAGCGGCGCGTGCCGGTGAGGCCGGGCGTGGTTTTGCGGTGGTTGCCGATGAAGTGCGCAGCCTCGCCCAGCGCACGCAGAAGTCCACCGAAGAGATCGAAGAACTGATCGTCGGCCTGCAGAACGGCACCCAGCAAGTGGCAACGATCATGGACAACAGCCGCAGCCTGACCGACAGCAGCGTCGAACTGACCCGCCGTGCCGGCGGTTCGCTGGAAAGCATCACCCGCACCGTCTCGGCGATTCAGGCGATGAACCAGCAGATTGCAGCGGCAGCCGAGCAGCAGAGTGCCGTGGCCGAGGAGATCAACCGTAGCGTGCTGAATGTGCGGGATGTGTCGGATCAGACGTCGGCGGCGAGTGAAGAGACCGCGGCGTCGAGTGTTGAGCTGGCGCGGCTGGGGACGCATCTGCAGATGCTGGTGGGGCGGTTCAAGGTTTGAGGTGATGCGAATACCTCGGTTGATTGAAATCCGAGGTGATGCCTTCGCGAGCAAGCCCGCTCCCACATTGGACCGCGTCCGCCTGGACAACTCGGTCAACTGTGGGAGCGGGCTTGCTCGCGAAGGCGCCAGATCAGGCGCTGAAAATTACAGGACCTGGCGCAGAAACGCCTGCGCCCGCGGATCCTTCGGTGCATCGAAGAACTCGGCTGGGGAAGCATCTTCCAGCAGTTTGCCGTGATCGAAGAACAGCACCCGATCCGCCACTTCCCGGGCGAAACCCATTTCGTGGGTCACGCAAACCATGGTCATGCCTTCAACGGCCAGGTTCTTCATCACGTCCAGCACTTCACCGACCATTTCCGGGTCGAGGGCCGAAGTCGGTTCGTCGAACAACATCACTTTCGGGTCCATCGCCAGCGCCCGGGCAATCGCCACGCGCTGTTGCTGACCGCCGGACAGGCGTGACGGGTATTCCCGCGCCTTCTGCGCAATACCGACCTTTTCCAGCAACGCGAGGGCCTTGGCCTCGCTTTCCTTTTGCCCGCGCTTGCGCACGACTTTCTGCGCCAGGCAGAGGTTTTCCAGCACGGTCATGTGCGGGAACAGGTTGAAGTGCTGAAAGACCATGCCGACTTCGCGGCGGTAAGCGTTGACGTCGGTTTTCGGGTCGGCCAGTTGCAGGCCATCGATGCTCACCGAGCCCGAGTCGAATTCTTCCAGGCCGTTGAGACAGCGCAGGAAGGTCGACTTGCCGGAACCGGACGGGCCGATCACCACCAGAACTTCGCCCTTGGCCACCGTGGTGCTGACGTTATCCACAGCCCGTACTACCTGGCCACGGGTATCGAAGACTTTTACCAGATCGCGGACTTCAATCACTTTGCGCGAGCCTCCGCTCAAGCCGGCTGGCGATTTTCGACAGCGGCAGGTTGATCAACAGGTACAGGCCGGCGACGCAGAACAGGATCTCGAACGGCGAAAACGAGGTGGTGATGACTTCGCGACCGCTTTTCAGCAGCTCGGTAATCGCGATCACCGACACCAGCGAGGTGTCTTTCACCAGACTGATGAACTGTCCGGCCAGCGGTGGGAGCACGCGTTTGAACGCTTGCGGCAGTACCACGTGGCGCATCGACTGGCCGGCGCTCAGACCCAGCGAACGCGCCGCTTCGTTCTGGCCACGGGCAATCGACTGCACGCCGGAACGGATGATCTCGGCCACATACGCGCCAGTGAACAGCGACAGCGCGGCGATCCCGGCGAACTCGCGGGACAGGTTCATCACCGTGCCGATGAAGAAGTAGAAAATGAAGATCTGCACCAGCAGTGGCGTGCCGCGCACCAGCTCGACGTAGATGCTCGACAGGTCGCGCAGGGTCGGGTTATTCGACAGGCGGCACAGCCCGGTGACCAGACCGATCAGCAGACCGAGTACTCCAGACACCACCGACAACCACAACGTTGTCCAAAGGCCCCACAGCAGCGGCCCTGCCGCCCAATGTCGGGTCACGCCCACGACGTCACCTTCCGCCACATCGTCGCCCTGAGCGAATTGCAGGCTGTTCTCGTCGACGGTCAGATGCTGCTCGTCACCGGCGTCGTTGCGCAGGGTGACCTGCGCGCTGCCGCCCTTGCGCACCAGTTCGGTGACGGTGGAAATATCGGTGGCACGCTGGGATTCTTCGGCCTGATAGGCGAAGTACTGCGGCACGCGATTCCAGCGCCATTCGTAGGACATCAGCGACGTGGCGTAATACAACGCGCCCGCCAGGCCGACCAGCACCAGCACGGTCAGGACGTGCCAGGGCCATTGGGCTTTTTTCTGTTTCATTGCAGGTTCCGGATTTTGTGTTGCCTGGCAGGCCCTCTTCGCGAGCAAGCCCGCTCCCACATTTGGACTGCATTTCAAATGTGGGAGCGGGCTTGCTCGCGAATGGGGCGACTCGGTCTGACTGACCCAGTGTTATTCCATGTCCTTGAGCCACTCGGTGCTCTTGAACCACTTGTCATGGATGCGATCGTAGGTGCCGTCTTCGTGGATCTGGTGCAGGAAGTTGTTGATGAAGTTGATGCTGTCGTAATCACCCTTCTTCAGGCCGAAGGCCAGCGGCTCGTAGGTGAACGGCTTGTCGAGGAACACCAGTTTGCCGGCGCCGACCTTGTTCACCGCGACCACGTTGTACGGCGCGTCATAGATGAACGCGTCGGCCTTGCCGTTGACCACGTCGAGCACGGCTTCCTGCTCGTTGTCGTAGCCGTGGTACTTGGCCTTGGCGATCAGCTTCTTGGCAACCATCTCACCGGTGGTACCGAGCTTGGAGGTGATGCGGTAGTCGGCGGTGTTCAGGTCTTTATAGGACTTGATGGTGCCTTCCAGCTCCTTGCGGATCAGCAGGGTCTGGCCGACAACGATGAACGGTTCGCTGAAATTCAGGCGCAGGTTGCGTTCCTGGGTCAGGGTCATGCCGCTGCCGATCATGTCGAACTTGTCGGTCATCAGGGCCGGGATGATCCCGTCGTAACCGGTGGACACCAGCTCGAGCTTGACGCCCATGGCCTTGGACATGGCTTTGAGGATGTCGACTTCGAAGCCGATGATCTCGCCGCGCTTGTTGGTCATTTCGAACGGCATGTAAGTCGGATCCATACCGACTTTCAACGTGCCGCGCTTGACCGCGTCATCGATTGCGCCGGCGTGCGCCGCATTGACTGCAACCAGTGCCGTGACGCCGACCAGCAGCATCGACAGATACTTCTTCATCTTCAAGTCCCCAAAACCATTGCATGTGCGGCGCGAAAACCAGCAGTGACGGGCAAAAATGCCCAGGTGCGCCAATTCGGGGACGGATGCTAACGCACTCGTTCTTTTGCACAAGAGTTAATGGACGATTTGTTTAACAATAAAAAAGCCCCGCCGGATGGCGGGGCTTCTTATCAGGCCGGCTGAGCCTGCATGCTCAGCGGTCGCAACGGCAACAGCGGTGCATGCGGATCGGCTTTCACCGAGGCCCGCCAGGCATCCAGCCACTCGTTGTGGCCTTCGGCCCAGACCAGCTCGTGCAGACGCGCCAGCGCCACCGGATCGCTCAGCAATTGCAGGCGATCATGGTTGCTCAGTGCCGCCGGACCCGCCTTCAGGGCATGACGCACACGCTCCTGACGCAGCAACTCGATCGGCTCGGCCTGACCGTGACGGGCCGTCGCCAGCGAGCACGCCAGGGCGTTCTGCTGCGGATCGACCACGGCGCGGACGAAGCCGTCGTTCAGTGCATGCCAACGGTTCTCGTGGGTGTACTGGTCGGTCGCCAGCAGTGCCTGCGGCGGATTGTATTCCTCGGGGATCAGGAACAGGCTCTCGTCACGGGACTTGAGGCCCAGACCGACACGGCTGGAAATCACCGACACCGGGATCGACAGCATCAGCGAACCGACGATCGGCACCAGCCACCACAGGAAGCTCGGGTTCAGCCAGATCACCAGCAGTGCCCAGCAGAAACCCAGCAGGGTCTGCGGGCCGTGGCGCTTGACCGCCTCGCTCCACGGCGTGGAGTCGTCGTCACGTTGCGGCGAGTTCCAGGTCGCGGCCCAGCCGAGGAACGCGGCGAGCACGAAACGGGTGTGGAAAATCATCCGCACTGGCGCCAGCAGCATGGAGAACAGCATCTCCAGCAGCATCGACAGGGTCACCTTGAACTTGCCGCCGAACTCTTTCGCGCCTTTGGCCCAGATCAGGATGATGCTCAGCAGTTTCGGCAGGAACAGCAGCACGATGGTGGTGGAGAACAGCGCGATCGCCTTGTCCGGGTGCCATTGTGGCCACAGCGGATAGAGCTGACGCGGTTCGAGGAAATACTGCGGCTCCATCAGCGTGTTCACCGCCAGCAGCGCAGTCGACAACACCAGGAAGAAGAACCACAACGGCGCCGACAGGTACGACATCACGCCGGTCAGGAACACCGCACGGTGCACCGGGTGCATGCCCTTGACCAGGAACAGGCGGAAGTTCATCAGGTTACCGTGGCACCAGCGACGGTCACGCTTGAGTTCATCGAGCAGGTTTGGCGGCAACTCTTCGTAACTGCCCGGCAGGTCGTAGGCAATCCACACGCCCCAACCGGCACGACGCATCAGCGCGGCTTCGACGAAGTCGTGAGACAGGATCGCCCCGGAGAACGCACCTTTACCCGGCAACGGCGCCAGGGCGCAGTGGTCGATGAACGGCTTCATGCGGATGATCGCGTTGTGACCCCAGTAGTGGGATTCACCCAACTGCCAGAAGTGCAGACCGGCGGTGAACAGCGGACCGTAAACACGGGTGGCGAACTGCTGCATACGCGCATACAGCGTGTCCATGCCCGACGCACGCGGCGCGGTCTGGATGATCCCGGCGTCCGGCGTGGCTTCCATCAGGCGCACCAGACTGGTCAGGCACTCGCCGCTCATCACCGAGTCGGCGTCGAGCACGACCATGTACTTGTAGTCACCGCCCCAGCGACGGCAGAAGTCGTCGAGGTTGCCGCTCTTGCGTTTCACACGACGGCGACGGCGGCGATAGAAGATCTTGCCGAAGCCTTTGGCTTCGCGGCAGACATCCAGCCAGGCCTGTTGCTCGGCAACGCAGATATCGGTGTCGTTACTGTCGCTGAGGACGAAGAAGTCGAAACGATCCAGATCACCGGTGGCCGCGACCGATTCGAACGTGGCGCGCAGACCGGCGAATACCCGCGGCACGTCTTCATTGCAGATCGGCATCACCAGCGCAGTACGGGCGTCTTTCGGAATCGGCTCGTTGCCCGCGCTTTTGCCGGAGATACGGTATTTATCGTGACCGGTGAGCAACTCGAGGAAGCCCATCAGCGCGGTCCAGAAACCGGCCGAGACCCAGCAGAACAGAATTCCGAACAGAATCAGGATGCTGGTTTGCAGTGCGTACGGCAGCACTTGCGTCGCGGTTTGCAGCAGCGGCTGGTGCAGGACTTCGTCCAGATCGACGAACGACCAGCCCTGGTACGGCATGATGCCTTTCATGTACCAGCCGGCAACGATGGTCTGACCGAGCATCAGCAGCAACAGAATGTAGCGACGGATCGAACCGACGGTGCGCCAGCGCGCAGCCGGCAGAACACGCTCGTCTTTCGGCGGCTTCGGCGGATTGGTGCGCCCGGTCAGGCGGCGCCAGCCACGCACCAGAATATTGGTGCGCCACGGCTCCGGCACGACCTTCGTGCGGCGAATCGGCGGCGTGGCTTTCAGGCTGACCCGGCCACTGGCGTCCAGCACCAGCATTTCCGCCTCTTCGAGTTCTTCGGCGGTGCTCAGGGTCAGACGCTTGCCCACCGAAGCCTGGGCGGCTTCGGCAGGGGCGTCGAACGTCGACGACGACAGGCGCTGGTGCAGTTCGCTGAAGGACTGGCAGCCCGCGAGTTCCGCGCGCTGCTCGTCGGTCATCGGCAGATGCGCCAGATACTCGGACAGAGTCTCCGGCTGTACTTGAGAGTTACTCATCGGCAGGCAACTGATAGCTCCAGGTCTCGGTCAGGACTTCTTCAGTCGGTGCCGATTCCGGTGTGGCTGGGGCCGCGTCTGCAGCGGTTGGCTGCTTGGCGTCTTTGTTGGCCTTGTCCTTGGCATCTGCGGTTGGCTTGGCGTCGGCCTGTTTGGCTTCCGCGGCCTTGGCTTCCTTGTCTTCCTTCTCTTGTTGCTTGGCCGCGACCTTGTCAGCCTTGGCCACCGACGAGTTCGACGCCGGTACCGAAGACTTGGCCAGATCAGCGGTCACGACTGGCTGTACCAGTGCGGCGCGCATCTCGGTGGCCTTGCTCGCGTCCTTGATCTTCATCCGCAGAGTCAGGCGCCAGCCCTTGGTTTCCGGGTTGTAGCGCACGCTGTTCTCGACCAGTTCGGCGTTATCGCCAACGCTGACCTGACTGCGCACGTCGGCATCCGGGGCCAGAGCCGCCAGCGATGGACCTTCGAAGTCGACCAGGTAAGCGACGCTGCCGTCCGGCTGACGGATCAGGTTCGACTGTTTGACGTCGCCGGTCGAACGCAAGGTCTGCTTGACCCAGGCGCTGTCGGGGGCGTGAATCGCCGCTTCGTCCATTGTCCAGTGCATGCGGTAGGCGAAATCCAGCGGCTTGCCTGGCTCCGGCATGGTTTCCGGACTCCAGAAGGCAACGATGTTGTCGTTGGTTTCGTCGGCAGTCGGGATTTCTACCAGATCAACGGTGCCCTTGCCCCACTCGCCCTTCGGCTCGATCCAGGCGCTTGGGCGCTTGTCGTAGCGATCGTCGAGGTCTTCGTAGTGGCTGAAGTCACGGCCGCGCTGCAGCAGGCCGAACCCACGCGGGTTCTCGACACTGAAGTTGCTCACGGACAGGTGTTTCGGGTTGTTCAGCGGACGCCAGATCCACTCGCCGTTGCCGGCATGAATCGACAGACCGCTGGAGTCGTGCAGTTCACGACGGTAGT
Source organism: Pseudomonas sp. RSB 5.4 (assembly GCF_037126175.1). Taxonomy (NCBI): domain Bacteria; kingdom Pseudomonadati; phylum Pseudomonadota; class Gammaproteobacteria; order Pseudomonadales; family Pseudomonadaceae; genus Pseudomonas; species Pseudomonas sp. RSB 5.4. The sequence continues at coordinate 5,002,524 of NZ_CP146986.1, read as the reverse complement.
TGAGGACTTTCGACGGCTGGTTGGCGCCGAACAGGAACATGCTGGTCAACGGCGCGATGCCCAGTTTGCCGACCTTGTCACGCAGGAACATCTGCGCTTTGACGTCGACAATGGTGTCGCTGCCCGGGCGCACGATCAGGCGGTAGGCACCGGTGGCACGCGGCGAATCAAGCAGGGCAAAGATCACCAGGTGCTTGTCGCCCGGCTTCGGCTGTTGAATCCAGAACTCGCGGAAACGCGGGAATTCTTCGCCCGACGGCAGCGCGGTATCGATCGCCAGGCCACGGGCCGACAGACCGTAGGTGTGACCTTTGCCGACGACGCGGAAGTAGCTCGCGCCGAGCATGGTCATGATTTCGTCTTGCTTGTCGGCCTTGTTGATCGGGTACAGCACACGGAAACCGGCGTAGCCCAGTTGCTCAGTGGCCTTCGGATCGAACTTGAGGTCGCCGAAATCGAAGCGGGTCGGATCGTATTTGATCTCTTCGACGGTGTTCGCCGTGATTTCGTTGATTTTCACCGGTGTATCGAAGTGCATGCCCTGGTGGTAGAAGGACAGCTTGAATGGAGTCTTCTGATCGGCCCACTCCGCCTTTTCGGTGAGGAAGCGGATTTTCTGGTAATCCGCGAACTTCATGTCACGGAATTCGTTCGGCAGGTTGCTGCGCGGGGCTTCGAACTTCTGCCCGGCCAGCTCTTTAGCCTTGGCCGATACATCGTCAAGATTGAACGCCCAAAGCTGGCCGGCGCTGAGCAGGCACAGGAGCGCCGAACCCGCTACCAGGGCACTTCGCATGCGTTTGGCAGACATTTTTGCTGCATTACAGGGACTAACAATCACGAGCAACCCTCGCCGAAAACAGATCAAAAAACCAACGGCCAGATTAAGTGCCTGTGGGATTCTCGACTTTGAAAAGCCGACCTCCCAGCGCACCCTTGCCAAGTTGGCGAGCATTGTTCCGACTCCGCTAGGGCAAAATGATTCCCCAATCGGATCCAGACAAGTCTCTACCTAAGTCAAAAATGGAACAGCGAACGCTGATCCCCATAGCGCGCGATTATCTAGTAGCCCGCGTGACAACGCATCAGGGGTAACAAAGTATTTATCGCGAAAAACGCCTGTTTTCAGTCGAAAAGCCCTTGAAAAGATGTTTCAAGCGCTTTCATGTCTGTAACAGGAAGGTTACCGGGCCATCGTTGACCAGGTGCACCTGCATATCCGCGCCGAATCTACCTGATGCCACAGTGCCATGCATCTGTTTCGCTTTGCTTAATAGATAGTCGAACAATTCCTCGCCCAATGCCGGAGGGGCCGCGGTCGAGAAACTCGGGCGCAACCCGCTCTTGGTGTCGGCAGCCAGGGTGAACTGAGAGACCAGCAGCAACCCGCCACCTACATCCGCCAGGGACAGATTCATCTTGCCCTCGGCGTCACTGAATACCCGATAGTTAAGCAGCTTATGCAGAAGTTTGTCGGCGCTGGTACGGGTATCGTCGGGTTCGACCGCCACCAATACCAGCAAACCCTGATCCACCGCACCGACTATCTCTCCCGCGACTTCGACTCGCGCACCGCGCACGCGCTGTAAAAGCCCCTTCATGCTTCTTCGGGCGGCAGGTCGAGCAAGCGACGGGCCATGTTGCTCGCGGCACGCACCAGCGCATCGGTGATGCCCGGTTCGGACGCGGCGTGACCGGCGTCGCGAATCACCTGCAGCTCGCTGTTCGGCCACGCCTGATGCAGCTCCCAGGCGTTGTCCAGCGGACAGATCACGTCGTAACGACCGTGAATGATCACCCCCGGCAGATGGGCGATCTTGCCCATGTCGCGGATCAGTTGATTCGGCTCGAGGAACGCATTGTTGGTGAAGTAGTGACACTCGATCCGCGCGATCGACAGGGCGCGCTGCGGTTCGGAGAAGCGGTCGACCACCAGCGGGTTCGGCCGCAGGGTCGCGGTGCGCCCTTCCCACGTCGACCAGGCCTTGGCCGCGTGCATCTGGGCGATCTGATCGTTACCGACCAGACGCTTGTGGAAGGCGCTGAGCAGATCGTCGCGCTCGTCCAGCGGGATCGGCGCGATGTAGTCCTGCCAGTAATCGGGAAACAGACGGCTGGCACCGGCCTGATAGAACCACTCGATTTCCTGCGGGCGGCAGAGGAAGATCCCTCGCAGGATCAGGCCGTGTACGCGCTCCGGATGGGTTTGCGCGTAGGCCAACGCCAGGGTCGAACCCCACGAACCGCCGAACAACACCCATTTGTCGATGCCCAGGTGCTTGCGGATACGCTCGAGGTCGGCGACCAGATCCCAGGTGGTGTTGTTTTCCAGGCTGGCGTGCGGGGTGGAGCGTCCGCAGCCGCGCTGGTCGAAGGTAACAATGCGATACAGGTTCGGATCGAAATAGCGACGGCTCTGCGCGTCGCAACCGGCACCCGGGCCGCCGTGGATGAACACCACCGGCAAGCCTTCCGGCGAGCCGCTTTCGTCGACGTACAGCGTGTGGGTGTCATCGACAGCCAGATCGTGCCGGGCATGGGGTTTGATCTGCGGAAACAATGTCTGCATTGCGCGCTCCGTAAGGGGTCGAGGTCATCCCTGGGGGGACTTCTATTATTCTGCCGTTGGGCATCATAAACCCGATTTACGTCAATGAGCATGCCCGTACGCAGTCACAATTTTTCTGCTGCATACAAAACCTGTGGGAGCGGGCTTGCTCGCCAAAGCGCTGTGTCATTCAACGCATATGTTGCCTGATGCGCCGCCTTCGCGAGCAAGCCCGCTCCCACAGTGGGTTATGCGGTGTAGTGCGACTTTGCCCAGGCCAGATAGCCCTGCAGCAACTCCTTCAGCACCACCCGCGTCGGCTCCGCCAGATCGGCGCGGTAGCGGAACGGTTCGAACTCTTCCATGTAGGTGCTCTGGCACAGCTCCAGTTGCACGGCGTGGATGTTCTCGGCCGGGTTGCCGTAATGGCGGGTGATGTGGCCGCCCTTGAAGCGCCCGTTGAGCACGTGGCTGTAATTGCCATGCCGGGCGCAGATCGCCTGCAGTTGCTCCGCCAATTGCGGATCACAGCTGGCGCCGTTGAAGGTGCCGAGGTTGAAGTCCGGCAGTTTGCCGTCGAACAGGTGCGGGATGATCGAGCGGATCGAATGCGCGTCGAATAGCAGCGCATAGCCGAACTCGGCTTTCAGCCGCGCCAGTTCCTGTTGCAGAGTGCGGTGGTACGGCGTCCAGACCTGTTCCAGATAAGTTGCGCGTTCTGCTTTGGAGGGTTCCTGACCTTCGCGGAACAACGGGATACCGTCAAACAGCGTCGCGGGGTACAGGCCTGTGGTGGCGCCGGCATACAACGGCTTGTCATCGGACGGACGGTTGAGGTCGATGACGAACCGCGAGTACTCGGCCGCCAGGGTGCTGGCGCCCAGCTCTTCGGCAAAATCGTAGAGCTGCGGAATGTGCCAGTCGGTGTCCGGCAGGCTTTTCGCGTCCGGTATCAGCCCGGCCTCGACCGCAGACGTCAGGCGCACACCGGCATGCGGCATGCTGATCAGCAGGGGCACGCGACCTTGTTTGAAACTCAGAACCTTATCCACAACCGCTCTCCTACAGACTTGATTCGACGCCGTGACGCACGACGCGTTTGTCCAGATCACCCCCGAGCCAATAGGCCAGGTCCGCCGGACGATCGATGTGCCAGGCGACGAAATCCGCGACCTTGCCGACTTCCAGCGAACCGTGGGTGTCAGCCATGCCCAGCGCCTGCGCGGCATGAATGGTCGCGCCGGCCAGGGCTTCTTCCGGGGTCATGCGGAAACAGGTGCAGGCCATGTTCAGCATCAGGCGCAGCGACAGCGCGGGCGAGGTACCCGGGTTGAGGTCGCTGGCGATGGCGATTTTCACCTTGTGCTTGCGCAGGGCGTCCATCGGTGGCAGCTGGGTTTCGCGCAGGAAGTAGAACGCTCCCGGCAACAGCACGGCGACGGTGTCGGCTTTGGCCATGGCGATGGCGTCGTCTTCGTCCATGAACTCCAGGTGATCGGCGGACAACGCCTTATAGCGGGCGGCCAGACTGGAGCCGTGCAGGGATGACAATTGCTCGGCGTGCAACTTCACCGGTAGGCCGAGCTTCTGTGCGGTGATGAACACCCGCTCGACCTGCTCCGGCGAGAACGCCAGGTATTCACAGAACGCGTCCACAGCATCGACCAGCCCTTCGGCAGCCAGTGCGGGAAGCATTTCGCTGCAGATCAGGTCGATGTAGTCGTCGGCGCGATCCTTGTACTCCGGCGGCAGCGCGTGGGCGGCCAGACAGGTGCTGCGCACGCTGATCGGCAGCTCTTTTTCCAGGCGACGGATGACCCGCAGGATCTTGCGCTCGTTGGCCAGATCCAGACCGTAGCCGGACTTCATCTCGACCGTGGTCACGCCGTCGCGCATCAGGCTTTTCAGGCGTTTGGCGGCGCTGGCGAACAGCTCGTCTTCGCTCGCTTCACGAGTAGCGCGCACGGTGCTGGCGATGCCGCCGCCCTGCGCCGCGATCTCGGCGTAGCTGACGCCTTGCAGGCGCTTCTCGAATTCGCCGCTGCGGTTGCCGCCGAACACCGTGTGGGTGTGGCAGTCGATCAGCCCCGGGGTCACCCACGCGCCTTGCAGATCGTTGACCGCCGGGTATTCGCCGGACGGCAGCAGATTGCGCGGACCGATCCACTCGATGTGCGCACCGGACGTCACAATGGCTGCGTCCTCGATGATCGAGTAGACGCCCTGCGCCATGGTTGCGACGTGGCAGTGTTGCCAGAGGGTTTTCACTGTTGGCCTCCGTTGGAATTGGTTTGGTGGGGAGCCTTTAAAAGCCCCTCACCCTAGCCCTCTCCCGGAGGGAGAGGGGACTGACCGGGTTGTTCTGTCGAGATACATCGACCTGAGAATCTTGAGCCGAACTCCGGCTCTGAAAACAATGAAGATTGGCTCCCTTCCCCCTCTCCCCCTTGGGGGAGAGGGCTGGGGTGAGGGGGATCGATTTCAGCAACAACAAAACTCCCCCTGAAAAACACTTACAAACTAGGCAGCAATTTCGCCGGAACCAATTCGCTCAAGCAGCGCGAAGCCAGCAGCTCAGTCGCCGCATTGATGTCCGGCGCAAAGAAGCGGTCCTTCTCATAGAACGGCACTTCCTTGCGCAGAGTCGCCCGCGCCTGCTCCAGCTTGGCCGAGGTCTTCAGACCGTTACGCAAATCCAGCCCCTGCACCGCCGCCAGCCATTCCACCGCGAGAATGCCGCGAGTGTTCTCGGCCATTTCCCACAGGCGCTTGCCGGCGGCCGGAGCCATCGACACGTGGTCTTCCTGGTTGGCCGAGGTCGGCAGGCTGTCGACCGAATGCGGATGGGACAGTGCCTTGTTCTCGCTGGCCAGTGCCGCGGCGGTCACCTGGGCGATCATGAAACCGGAGTTGACGCCGCCATTGGCCACCAGGAACGGCGGCAGCTGCGACATGTGCTTGTCCATCATCAGCGAGATGCGGCGTTCGCTCAGCGAGCCGATTTCGGCGATGGCCAGGGCCATGTTGTCGGCGGCCATGGCCACCGGTTCGGCGTGGAAGTTACCACCGGAAATCACGTCGCCTTCAGCCGCGAATACCAACGGGTTGTCAGAGACGGCGTTGGCTTCGACCACCAGCACTTCAGCGGCCTGACGGAACTGGGTCAGGCAGGCGCCCATGACTTGCGGCTGGCAACGCAGCGAGTACGGGTCCTGGACCTTCTCGCAGTTCTGGTGCGAATCAGAGACTTCGCTGCGCTCACCGAGCAGATCGCGGTAAGCCATGGCGGCGTCGATCTGACCTTTCTGCCCACGGGCCGCGTGGATGCGCGCGTCAAACGGCGAGCGCGAACCGAGCACCGCTTCAACCGTCAGACCGCCGATTGCCAGCGCACCGGCAAACAGGTCTTCACCTTCAAACAGACCGCGCAGGGCAAATGCGCTAGACACTTGAGTGCCGTTGAGCAGTGCCAGACCTTCTTTCGCCGCCAGCGTCAGCGGGGTCAGACCAGCGACTTTCAGCGCTTCGGTGGCTTCCATCCACTCGCCTTTGTAACGCGCCTTGCCCTCGCCCAGCAGCACCAGCGACATGTGCGCCAGCGGCGCGAGGTCACCCGATGCACCGACCGATCCCTTGAGCGGAATGTGCGGATAAACCTCGGCGTTGATCAGCGCGATCAGCGCGTCGATCACCACGCGGCGGATGCCGGAGAAACCACGGCTGAGGCTGTTGACCTTGAGCACCATGATCAAGCGCACCAACTCATCGCTGATCGGCTGGCCGACACCGGCAGCGTGAGACAACACCAGCGAACGCTGCAGGTTTTCCAGGTCTTCGCTGGCGATGCGGGTCGACGCCAGCAGGCCGAAACCGGTGTTGATGCCGTAGGCGGTGCGGTTCTCGGCGAGGATCTGCTCGACGCAGGCCACGCTGGCCTCGATCTGCGCGGAGGCGCTGTGGTCGAGGGTCAGTTTGACCGGGTGCTGATAGACGTCACGCAGTTGGGTCAGGCTCAGTTGGCCGGGAATCAGGTTCAGCGCAGTCATTAAAATGCTCCTTTTGAGAGTTTGTTATTGGCTCGCCAGTCGCTCCGGATAATTCCGTTGTCCGTCGCATTTCGCCTTTTGGACGATCCGCGCCTTGGCACGCTGGCGTTGTAAAAATCAGTGCAGATTCGGTAATACTTTGTGCAGCGAATTCGGGTCTTTCAAAACGTTCGCGGCGGCGGCGATATCCGGCGCCAGCCAGCGATCCTGATCGTAGGCCGGGACTGTTTCACGCAGCAGGCGCCAGGCCTGGTCAGTGCCCGCGCCAAAGCGCTGCTCCTTGAGGAATTCAAAGGCCTGCGCCGCCAGCAGGTACTCGATGGCGAGGATCTGCGTGCAGTTTTCCAAGGCGCGGTGCAGCTTCAGCGCAGCGCTGGTGCCCATGCTCAGATGGTCTTCCTGCAGGCCCGAGGTGACATAGTTGTCGAGCACTGCCGGTTGCGCCAGTTGGCGGTTCTCGGCACACAGCGAAGCGGCGACGTATTGCACGATCATCATCCCGGAGTTCACCCCCGGGTTGGCCACCAGAAACGCCGGCAGACCACTGACGTGCGGGTTGACCAGACGATCGAGGCGGCGCTCGGCAATCGAGCCGATTTCAGCCATGGCAATCGCCAGCAGATCCGCCGCCATCGCCACTGACTGACCGTGCGGGTTGGCCTGCGACATCACCCGGAAATTCTCCGGCGTGCCCAGCAGCAACGGGTTATCGGTGCAACCGTTGAGCTCGGCCTCGACCTGTTTGATCGCGTGCTCCAGTTGGTCGCGCGCCGCACCGTGCACCTGCGGGATCGAACGAATGCTCAGCGCATCCTGAGTACGAATGCCTTGGCTGGCCGCGATCACTTCACTGCCGTCGAGCAAGGCCCGCAGGTTGATCCCGACCTGCTGCATGCCCGGGTGCGGTTTGAGCGCGATGATCTCGGCATCGAACGCGGCAATCTGCCCGCGCTGCGCTTCGAAGCTCATGGCGCCGATCACATCGGCCCACTGCACCAGCCGCGTCGCATCGGCGATCGCCAGGCAACTAAGGCCGGTCATGCACGGGGTGCCGTTGACCAGGCACAAACCGTCCTTCGCACCGAGCTGCACCGGTTGCAGGCCTTCTTCGGCCAGCGCCTGTTGCGCCGAGGTGATCTGTCCGCGATAGCTGACATTGCCCACGCCCAGCAGGGCGATGCCGATGTGCGCCATGTGCGTCAGGTAACCCACCGAGCCTTGCGCCGGCACTTGCGGGGTGATGCCGCGATTGAGCAGTGCCAGCAGTGCTTCGACCACACGGCGATGAATGCCGGATTTGCCGTGGCTGTAGTTGTGGATCGCCGCGCAGAGGATCGCGCGAGTTTGTTCATCAGGCAGTACCGGGCCGACACCACAGGCGTGGCTGAGCAAGGTATTGCGCGACAGCTGGCTGAGCTGTTCATCCTTCAGCGAGACGTTGGACAAACCGCCCAGACCGGTGTTGACGCCGTAAGCGCGTTCGCCGCTTTCGACGATGCGCTGGACGATGCCCTGAGCGTTTTCGATGCGCGCCCAGGTCTCGCTCGACAGCTCAAGTTTTGCGCCGTGACGGGCAACGGCGACCACGTCCTGCCAACGCAGGGGGTTACCGGTGATGATGATTTTTTCAGCCTGGGACATCTGAAACCTCATGCCAATTCTGTTGATACAAAAACCTGTGGTGAGGGGATTTATCCCCGATGGGCTGCGCAGCAGCCCTCAGGATTGCATGCGGTGTACCTGAAGCAGCCAGGCTGGAGATTTTTGGGGCGGCTTCGCCACCCATCGGGGATAAATCCCCTCACCACAAGCTGTCTCCCCACAAAGCTGTCTCACCACAAAATCTGTCAAACCACCGCCGCCCGCCGCTGCACGAACCGGTCGACATACTCATCCGCCGGCGAATGCAGGATCTCTCTCGGGGTGCCGACTTGAATCAGGCGGCCGTCCTTGAGGATCGCGATGCGGTTGCCGATGCGCACGGCCTCGTCGAGGTCGTGGGTGATGAAGACGATGGTCTTGTGCAGGGTCTTTTGCAGCTCGAGCAACTGGTCCTGCATCTCGGCGCGGATCAGCGGGTCCAGCGCACTGAAGGCTTCGTCCATCAGGATGATGTCGGTGTCCGCCGCCAAGGCGCGGGCCAGGCCGACACGCTGACGCATGCCGCCGGAGAGCTGGTGCGGGTATTTGTTTTCGTAGCCTTTGAGGCCCACGGTGTTGATCCAGTGCAAGGCGCGCTCGTTGCACAGCTGTTTGCTTTCGCCGCGCACTTTCAGACCGTAGGCGACGTTCTCGATCACGGTCTTGTGCGGCAGCAGGCCGAAGCTCTGGAACACCATGCTGATCTTGTGCCGGCGAAATTCGCGCAGCGCTTCCATGTCGTATTGCAGGATGTCCACGCCATCGACCAGGATCGCGCCGCTGGTGGGGTCGATCAGGCGGTTGAAGTGGCGCACCAAGGTGGATTTGCCCGAGCCGGACAGGCCCATGATCACGAAGATCTCACCGGTGCCGATGCTCAGCGACAGGTCGTTGACCCCGACCACGCAACCGGTTTCGTTCAGCACCTGATCCTTGGTCTTGCCCTGGCCGACCATCGCCAGTGCGTCCTTGGCGCGGTTGCCGAAAATCTTGAAGACGTTTTTGACTTCGATCTTGCTCACGGTTGCGTTGCTCATTTGCTCACCTCATGCCGTGGCCGACCGTACGCTTGAGTAATGCGGTCGATGACCACTGCGAGAATCACGATCGCCAGACCGGCTTCGAGGCCGCGTCCGACGTTGAGGGTCTGAATCCCCACCAGCACGTCTTCACCCAAACCACGGGCGCCGATCATCGAGGCGATCACCACCATCGACAGGGCCATCATGGTGGTCTGGTTGATCCCGGCCATGATGCTCGGCAGGGCCAGCGGCAGTTGCACGCCGAACAGTTGCTGCCAGCGGTTGGCACCGAAAGCGTTGATCGCTTCCATCACTTCGCCGTCGACCTGGCGGATGCCCAGATCGGTCAGACGGATCAGCGGCGGCGCGGCGTAGATCACCGTGGCGAAAATCGCCGGAACCTTGCCCAGACCGAACAGCATCAGCACCGGAATCAGGTACACGAAGCTGGGCATGGTCTGCATGATGTCGAGCAGCGGCATCAGCACCGAACGCAGGCGATTGCTGCGCGCCGAAAGGATCCCCAGCGGAATGCCGATCAGCACCGAAATGATCGTCGCGACCATCATCAGCGCCAGGGTCTGCATGAGTTTGTCCCACAGGCCGACAGCTCCCACCAGGAACAACAGACCGACGATGACCGCAGTGGTGACGACTTTGCGCGTGGCGTGCCAGGCGACGACGCCGACGATCGCCAGCATCAACCACCACGGCGCCGCACGCAGCAGGCCTTCGAGGTTGACGATGGCCCACAGCAGCGTGTCCGAGATGTGGCGGAATACATCACCGTAGTTGGTGACCAGCGCATCGACCCAACCGTTGACCCAGTCGGCGATGGAAAAGGTAAAGCTTTCGGGAAACATAAGCGGCTCTCAATCAGAAATCTCAATCAAGCGATTTACGGCATATCTCCCGGCCAGCCTCACGGTTGACCGGGAGGTATCGACCTACAGCGCCGCGTCGATTTTTTTGGCTGCGTCGTCACTGACCCACGCATGCCAGACTTCAGGATGTTCCTTGAGGAAGATTTTCGCCAGCTTCGGCGACTCGATACGTTCCTTCGCCATGCGGCCCAGGTTCTGGTTCAGCAGGTCGATCGGCAGATTGACCTTTTCCAGCACGGCCACCAGTTCCGGCGCCTGCTCGTGGAAGGTTTTCGACAGGCCGACCTTGATGCTCACGCTCTTGTCGACGCCCGGTTTTTCTTCCAGCTTGACCGCGTCGATCTGGCCCATCAGCGGGGTTGGCGACCAGTAGTAGAACAGGATCGGCTCGCCACGCTTGTAGCTCGACAGCACCGCCGCATCCAGCGCCGGGCCGGTGCCCGGACGGAAGTTGGTGTAGCTGTTTTCCAGGCCGTAGCTCTTGAGCATTTCGCTGTTGTCCAGCTCGCAGGTCCAGCCGGCCGGGCAGTTGTAGAAACGGCCCTTGGACGGCTCTTCGGCGTCTTTGAAAATGGCTGCGTATTTGCCCAGATCGGCGATGTTTTTCAGGTCCGGCGCTTTCGGCTCAAGCTTGCGCTTGGCGTCGCCTTCGATCACGTAGCGCGGCACGTACCAGCCTTCGACCGCACCAACGATCGGCGCGCCGACACCGACAACCTTGCCGGCCTTCTCGGCTTTGTTCCAGACCTCGCTGCGGCCGACCCACTCTTCGGCGAACACTTGAATGTCGTTGCTGCTCAGGGCGTTCTCCATGGTGATCGAGTTGCCCGGCAAGCTATCGGTCTTGCAGTCGTAGCCTTTCTCCAGAACCACTTGCAGGACGTCGGTCAGCAGCATGCCGCTTTCCCAGTTCAGGCCGGCAAACTTCACCGGTTTGCCCGATTCGCACCAGCCAGTTGCCTGAGTCGCACCGGCACTGGCCAACAGGCCCATGGACAGCAATGTGGTCAGCAGGGTCTTGTTCGATTTCATTGTCGCGACGCTCCTAATCATGAATTGGCTTACGGCAGTTCAAGAGGCATCCAGCCCTGTCCACGTCCAGTCAGGCCTGCGCCGCAGCGCGACTGGCCCCACTTGTTTCAGGTTGTACATCGCTGTTCTGCTCGACCGGCAGAATCAGGTGATCGGGCACCGAGCCGTGCCATTTTTTTGCGCACACGTAATAGAGAGCAGCAGGCAGCACCAGACCGATGATCCAGGAGATATCCACGTCACCGAGGGCAGCCACCAGCGGGCCGGTGTAGAACTTGGTGGAGATGAACGGTAGTTGCACCAGCACGCCGAACACATAGACGCTGATCCCGAGCAGGTTCCAGCGCCCGTAGCGACCGTTCGGATCGGCCAGCGCCGGCACGTCATAGCGCTCGCGGGTGATGCAGTAGTAGTCGACCAGGTTGATCGCGCTCCATGGCGTGAAGAACGCCAGCAGGAACAGGATGAACGACTTGAACGCACCGAGGAACGAGTGCTGACCGAGCAAGGCGATCAGGGTGGCCGCACTGACGATCACCAGCACGAACACCAGACGCTGCAGACGCGAGACCGTCAGGTGGCCACGGAAGCCGCTGATGATGGTCGCGATGCACATGAAGCTGCCATAGGAGTTCAGCGTCGAGATGGTCACCTTGCCGAACGCGATGCTGAAGTACAGCAGCGCGGCGGTGGCCCCGGTGCCGCCCAGCCCGACGATGTAGGCCACTTCGTGACCGGCGAACTGGCCGTTGGCCGAAGCTGCCGCGAACACGCCGAGGACCATCGCCACCTGCGCGCCGATGACCGAACCTGCGCCAGCGGCAAAGAAGGTTTTCACCGAGGAAATCTTGCTCGGCAGGTAACGCGAGTAGTCCGCCACATAAGGGCCGAAAGCGATCTGCCAGGAGGCCGCGAGCGACACTGCCAGCAGGAAGCTGCTCCAGCTGAAGTGGCGAATTTGCAGGAGTGCGCCAACGTCCACCTGGCTCAGCAGGCGGCTGAACAGATACACAAAGGCAATCACGCCAATCACACTGGCGACCCGGCCGATCCAGTGGATCACCCGATAACCGAGCACCGTGACCAGCACGATGACACTGGCGAACAGCAGAATGCCGACGGTGTCGCTGACGCCAAACAACTGGCCCAGCGCCTGACCGGAAAGCACCGTACCGGTGGCGGTGAAACCCAGGTACATCAGGCACACCAGCACGATCGGAATCGCCGCACCGTACACGCCAAATTGCACGCGGCTGGAAATCATCTGCGGCAGGCCCAGCTTCGGCCCTTGCGCCGCATGCAGCGCCATCACGCCGCCGCCCAGCAGTTGACCGATCAACAGACCGATCAACGACCAGAACACATCACCGCCCAGCACCACGGCCAGGGCCCCGGTGACAATCGCAGTGATTTGCAGATTCGCACCCATCCACAGGGTGAACTGGCTAAACAGACGACCGTGTCTTTCCGCTTCCGGGATGTAGTCGATCGAACGCCTTTCGATCAACGGTTTGTTGCTTGCACGATCAGGGGTTACAGCCATGATTCAACCTCTGTGGATTGTTATTCGAGTTCACTGAGCGTCTTGCGCGGGGTGCTTTTGGTGGGAGCGGGCTTGCTCGCGAAGGGGCCGGCACATTCGAAACATGTGCTGATTGATCCAGCGCATTCGTGAGCAAGCCCACTCCCACCAAAAGCATTTCCCACAGAATTGCGTTTATTTACCGGTAATCATCGGCAGGTTCAGCCCCTGCTCCTTGGCGCAGTCGATGGCGATCTGGTAACCGGCATCGGCGTGACGCATGACACCGGTGGCCGGGTCGTTGTGCAGGACGCGAGCAATGCGCTCGGCCGCTTCGTCGGTACCGTCGCAGACGATCACCATGCCCGAGTGCTGGGAGAAGCCCATGCCGACACCGCCACCGTGGTGCAGGGACACCCAGGTCGCGCCGCTCGCGGTGTTGAGCAGAGCGTTAAGCAGCGGCCAGTCGGAGACCGCGTCGGAACCGTCCTGCATCGATTCGGTTTCGCGGTTCGGGCTGGCTACCGAGCCGGAGTCGAGGTGGTCGCGACCGATGACGATCGGCGCCGACAGCTCGCCGCTGCGCACCATTTCGTTGAACGCCAGACCGAGCTTGGCGCGCAGGCCCAGACCGACCCAGCAGATACGTGCCGGCAGACCCTGGAAGCTGATGCGCTCGCGGGCCATGTCCAGCCAGTTGTGCAGGTGCGCGTCGTCCGGGATCAGCTCTTTGACTTTGGCGTCGGTCTTGAAGATGTCCTGCGGATCACCCGACAGCGCCGCCCAACGGAACGGGCCGATGCCACGGCAGAACAGCGGACGGATGTAGGCCGGGACGAAGCCCGGGAAGTCGAACGCGTTTTCCACGCCTTCTTCCTGCGCCATCTGACGGATGTTGTTGCCGTAGTCGAAGGTCGGAATGCCTTGCTTCTGGAAGTCCAGCATGGCTTTGACGTGGACCGCCATCGATTGCTTGGCGGCTTTGATCACGGCGGCCGGCTCGGTCTTGGCACGAGCGCGGTACTCTTCCCAGGTCCAGCCCGCCGGCAGGTAGCCGTTCAGTGGGTCGTGGGCGCTGGTCTGGTCGGTGACCATGTCCGGGCGCACGCCACGCTTGACCAGTTCCGGCAGGATTTCTGCCGCGTTGCCCAGCAGCGCGATGGAAATCGCTTTGCCTTCAGCGGTGTATTTGGCGATGCGCGCCAGGGCGTCGTCGAGGTCTTTGGCCTGCTCATCGACATAGCGGCTTTTCAGGCGGAAATCGATGCTCACCTGTTGGCACTCAATGTTCAGCGAACAGGCACCGGCCAGGGTGGCGGCCAGTGGCTGGGCACCGCCCATGCCGCCGAGACCCGCGGTCAGCACCCACTTGCCCTTGAGGTTGTCGTTGTAGTGCTGGCGCCCGGCTTCGACGAAGGTTTCGTAGGTGCCCTGAACGATGCCCTGGCTGCCGATGTAGATCCAGCTGCCGGCGGTCATCTGGCCGTACATGGCCAGGCCTTTGGCGTCGAGTTCGTTGAAGTGTTCCCAGCTCGCCCAGTGCGGCACCAGGTTGGAGTTGGCGATCAGTACGCGCGGTGCGTTGCTGTGAGTCTTGAACACGCCGACCGGTTTGCCCGACTGCACCAGCAGGGTTTCGTCGTCATTGAGATTGGTCAGGCTCTCGACGATCTTGTCGTAGCACTCCCAGTTGCGCGCAGCGCGACCGATACCACCGTAAACCACCAGCTCTTTCGGGTTCTCGGCCACTTCCGGATCGAGGTTGTTCATCAGCATGCGCAGCGGCGCTTCGGTCAGCCAGCTCTTGGCGGTCAGCTTGTTGCCGCGGGCAGCGCGGATCTCGACGTCACGTCTCTTTGTATAAACGGCAGTTGTAGGCTTATTGTCAGTCACGAAAAAGACTCCTCAGCGATCAATTCAAACCAACCCTGGCAGTGGGCAAGCAGCCTGTGCGCCTCAATGCGCGACAAGCGAATCAGTGGACGCTGCGGACTTATACGCATACGTCTTTACTTGTACATACAAGCATATGCAATCAAGCGGCCAACTTGCCGGCGGGCTGTTCAGGAAAAATTGCGGACAGCGCTGGAGAGCGCCTGACACAAGGGTTGTGGCGTGGATGAATTTTTTTGCAGGGAGGAAATGAGGTGGCGGCGGATCGTTACGAACCCGTGGTTTTGCGCCACGCTGGGGCGTTCGGTAACAAGTTGGTGCGTGAAGGGAAACAGTCTGCGTGAACGCAAATGTGGCGAGGGAGCTTGCTCCCGCTGGAGGCCGAAGGACTCCCAATTCCGGCATCTACCGGTTTTGGGGCCGCTTCGCAGCCCAGCGGGAGCAAGCTCCCTCGCCACAATGTGTTTTATATGAGCAGAAGGATCAGCGCGCTGTCAGCTCGATCACGCAGCACGGAGCATTGACGGCCACTTCAACCAGACCACTGTTACCGTCCAGTTGCAGGCAATCGTGCCGGCCCAGTTGCGCGACGCTGTCAGCGACTTTCGCCTCAAGCAACTCACTGACACTGAACACCAACACCGTCCCCGCCGAGCTGAAAAACCGCTGCTCACCGTCCAGCCACTGCAAGCGCGCACTGTAACGCTGCGGCGCGTAGATCAGGTTGAAGTCGCGGATCGCGCCGCCGAGCAAGGTGCACGAGACCTGGCTTTCGCCACTGAACGCAAACGGGTCCAGCGGTAACAGTGGACGCGTGTCATCACCGTCGACACACAGGGTCATGCCATCGCCCTGCAGCACCGTAATCACTCGCTGGTAACCGGCAAATGTCGAGAAACCACCGGACTCGGCGATATCGGCAATCGACAGGCGCCAGCCGAAACCATCGAGGCCGGCACCCGCATCACGGGTAATCTCTTCGGTGCTGCCGCCGCCGTTTTTCCACGGCATGCGCGGGTAGCCTTCAGCGCGTAAAACCTTTACCTGACTCATTTATGAAAGCGTCCTTCCAGACGATGACGGGAACCTGGGTGGATCAGGCGCGCCGCCGTCACCGGCTGCCGCCCTGACCAGGTGCGGCGACGGATCAGCAGGCACGGCTCGCCTTTTTCGATCTGCAGCAACTTGCACTCGGACGGCTCGGCGAGGATCGCTTCAACCACGTGCTCGCCTTCGGTCAACGGCGCGACCTGATTGAGATAGGCGTAAGGGGTCTGCAGGGTGAAGTCCTGCTTGAGGTAGTCCGGGGCGACCAGTGCGTTGACGAAACGGTCTTCGATTTGCACCGGAATATCGTTTTCGTAATGCACGATCAGCGAGTGGAAGACCTTCTGCCCTTCGCGCATGTCCAGTGCCAGCGCGCGCTCGGAACCGGCGGCCTCTTCTTCGAGGGTGATCACCTGGCAGGTGTGGCGATGGCCACGGGAGGCGATTTCGTCGGCGATGTTGTGCACTTCGAACAGCGCGGACTGGCTCTTCGGTTCGGCGACAAACGTACCGACACCTTGCATGCGCACCAGCAGACCGTCGGCGGTCATCTCGCGCAGGGCGCGGTTGATGGTCATGCGGCTGAAACCGAGCTGGCTGACCAGTTCGCTTTCCGATGGCACGCGGTAGTGCGGTGGCCAGTTACCGCTGTCGATCTGCTGGGTGATCATCTGTTTGACGCGGGCGTACAAGGGCGCCGGACTGTCGCCCAGGTTCGCGGCCAACGGAGAGACTGGAGGCGGAGTCGGCACGGTTGATCCCTGTTTATTGGCTGAAAGTTGCTAGCTTGCCGGAGTTTACCGGGCAGGCAAACGTCTGTATATGTATATACAAATAACACACGATGGGGTGCTGAACCATGTCCGCCTTCTTTGCCGAACGCGCGCTGCTGCCTAACGGATGGGCCAACAATGTACGTCTTGAGGTCAGCGCCGATGGCCTGCTGACCCGAATCCTGGCCGATTCCACCGCAGACGGCGCCGAGCGGCTAAGCGGTCCGCTGCTGCCGGGGATGCCCAATCTGCACTCCCACGCCTTCCAGCGCGCGATGGCCGGGCTGGCCGAAGTGGCCGGTAATCCGAACGACAGTTTCTGGACCTGGCGCGACCTGATGTATCGGCTGGTCGGAAAAATCAGCCCGGAGCAACTCGGCGTCATCGCCCGTCAGCTGTACATCGAAATGCTCAAGGCCGGTTACACCTCGGTCGCCGAATTCCACTACGTGCACCACGACAACAACGGTCAGCCATATGCCGATCCGGCCGAGCTGGCGCTGCGCATCAGTCAGGCCGCAAGCGACAGCGGCATCGGCCTGACCCTGCTGCCGGTGCTCTATAGCCACTCGGGTTTCGGCGGTCAGATGCCGAACGATGGCCAGCGCCGCTTCATCAACAGCAGCGAAAACTATCTGAAGCTGCAAGCACGCCTGCAACCCCTGCTGGCGCAGCAAAAAGCCCAATCGCTGGGTCTGTGCTTCCACTCGTTGCGCGCGGTCACCCCGCAGCAGATCAGCGAAGTATTGGCCGCCAGCGACAAGCAATGCCCGGTGCATATCCACATCGCCGAACAGCAGAAGGAAGTCGATGATTGCCTGAGCTGGAGCGGCCGCCGTCCATTGCAGTGGCTGTACGAAAACACCGAAGTCGATCAGCGCTGGTGTCTGGTCCACGCGACTCACGCCAACCCGGAAGAAGTCACGCTGATGGCCAAGAGTCGCGCCATCGCCGGCCTGTGCCTGACCACCGAAGCCAACCTCGGCGACGGGATTTTCCCGGCGGTGGATTTCCTCGCTCAGGGCGGCCGCATGGGCATCGGCTCCGATAGCCATGTGTCGCTCAGCGTGGTCGAAGAGTTGCGCTGGCTGGAATACGGCCAGCGGCTGCGCGACCAGCGGCGTAACCGTTTGTATGGCGCGGATCAGCCGATGGTCGGGCGCACGCTATATGACGCGGCACTGGATGGCGGCGCCCAGGCATTGGGACAGCCGATCGGTGCGCTGGAAGTCGGCAAGCGTGCGGACTGGATCGTGCTCGACGGCAATGACCCGTATCTGGCCACGGCCAGTGGTGACGGGATCTTGAATCGCTGGTTGTTTGCCGGTGGCGATCGTCAGGTGCGCGACGTGCTGGTCAACGGCCAATGGGTGGTGCGCGACGGACGGCATGCCGGCGAAGAGGAAAGTGCCAGAGCCTTCACCCAGGTTCTGCGCGAACTTTTGGGCTGACACAAAACAAAAATGTGGGACCGGGCTTGCTCGCGAAAGCGGTGTATCAGCAACATTTTCGTTAACTGACACACCCTCTTCGCGAGCAAGCCCGCTCCCACATTTGATCTTCGGTGATGCTTAATTCGAGGTTTTGGCCATCTGTCGATCCGACGCCCGCCAGATCAGGCGCGTGGTGTCGTAACCCTGCTGCCGCGCCTTGCTCAGCAACTCTTCACGCACTTCAGCGTTGACGGTTGGCGTGCGCGACAGCAGCCACATGTACTTGCGACTCGGATCGCCAACGATGGCGGTCTTGTAGTCATCGCTGACGTACAACACCCAGTATTGCCCCTTCGCCACACCCGGAATCAGCCGCGAGAACCAGGTATCGAACTCGACCCACAACTTGTCGGTCTTGCCCGGCACCTGTGGGTAAGCCGTGCCCTTGACCTCTTCCCACTGCCAGTCGGCCGTCAGGCAACGGTTGAGCACATCGACGTTGCCGTTGGTCTCGAGCGTGTAATGGGCCTCGGATTGCGCACAGTTGCGCTGAAAGTACATCGGCATCCGCGCCAGTTCGTACCAGGTACCCTGGTAACGCTTGAGGTTGACCTCGTGGGCCGTCTTGGGCGCCAGCGGATCTTCACCGTGCGTGGCGCAGCCGGCCAGTACCAGGCCGGCAAAAAGGACAAGCAATAACCGCTTCATTGTTTTTCTCCCGTGGGCGCACAGCCCCGGTTTACTTCAGGCCTTGGCCGGAAAACATCAGCACTTTGTCACCGGCGTACTGCACGCTGATAAAGCTGTTCTTGTCGCCCCAGGTGCAACTGGACATGCCGAGCGCGCCCGAGCAGTCGGTAGGTTTGCCGAGCAACGTCTCGACTTCGGCCTTGGCCATGCCGGCCGACAGTTTCGAGTAGTTTTCCTGATTGACCTTGCTGCATGCGGCGAGCAGCACGCAAAAGGTCAGAAGGGCGATAGATCGCAGCGACATGAAGTAACTCCTGGAGCGGAAGGGGGATGGCATGGGGCCAACCAGAAGCTTAGAAGAGAAAACCCTCATCTGGTTCCCTTCAGAAATGGCTATTTATTGCTCCGCTCGTCTGGCTTTTGCCGATAAATCAGACACTTTGCAGGGCTTCTGAGCATTTCGTCGCTTTTCACAAAAGCCCCCTAATCTTTGGCGCGCCGAGGCCGAAATAAGAGCAGCGCAAAGCCCCCGAGTGTGGCAAATTGCCGCCCTTTCTCGACCAGCCCCTTCGCGGTAGTTCATTCGATGACCAGAAACATGAAATTCAGCCACAAGATCTTGCTGGCTGCCGCCCTCGTGGTGGCCGTTGCATTCGCCTGTTTCATTTTGTTCAACGACTATCGACAACGCGAAGCCCTGAGCAGCAGCACCGAAGCCTCGATGCAGGAACTGGGCAGCCTGACCACCAGCAACATCCAGACCTGGCTGGAAAGCCGTATCCAGTTGCTGCAATCGCTGTCGCAACAGGTCGCCGCCGACGGCAGCGCCCCGGCCAGCCTCAAACGCATCATCGACCTGCCCGCCTACACCGGCAATTTCCAGCTCAGCTACTTCGGCGGCGCTGACGGCGTGATGTTCTCGGTACCCGCCGGCAACCGCGCGCCGGACTATGACCCGCGCGCCCGTGGCTGGTACAAGGCGGCCAACAGCGCGCAGCAGACCATCGTCACCGAACCCTACATCGCCGCGTCGTCGGGCAAACTGGTGATCACCGTCGCCACCCCGGTGCAGCGCCAGGGCCAGATAATCGGTGTGGCCGGCGCCGACATCGACCTGACCAGCGTCAGCGCGATCATCAACTCGCTCAACTTTGGTGGCCACGGCCATGCGTTCATCGTCAGCGCCGATGGCAAGATCCTGATTCACCCGGACAGCAAACTGGTTCTGAAAACCCTCGCCGAGGCTTATCCAAACGGCGCACCGAAAGTCAGCCCGGGCCTGAAAGAAGTCGAATTCGACGGCAAGACCCAACTGATCTCGTTCACCCGCGTCAACGGCGTGCCATCGGCTGACTGGTACGTGGCGCTGGTGCTGGACAAAGACACCGCGTTCTCGATGCTCAGCGAATTCCGCACCTCGGCGCTGATCGCCATGGCGATCGCGGTGGTGATCATCATCGCCCTGCTCGGCATGCTGATTCGCGTGCTGATGCAGCCGCTGCTGACCATGGGTCGCGCCATGCATGACATCGCCGAAGGCGAAGGCGACCTGACCAAGCGCCTGGTGATCCACGGCCACGACGAGTTCGGCGCGCTGGGCCTGTCGTTCAACCGCTTCGTCGAGCGTATTCACACCTCGATCCGCGAAGTGTCCTCGGCCACCGGCCAAGTCAACGAAGTCGCCCTGCGCGTGGTCGCCGCGTCGAACTCGTCGATGTACAACTCCGATCAGCAAGCGACCCGCACCAACAGCGTGGCCGCGGCGATCAACCAGCTCGGCGCCGCCGCTCAGGAAATCGCCCAGAACGCCGCCCTCGCCTCGCAGCATTCGAGCGACGCGCGCAGCCTGGCGGTCGACGGCCAGCAGGTTGTGGATAAAACCATTCAGGCCATGCAGCAGCTGTCGGCAAAAATCAGCGACTCCTGCGGCAACATCGAAACCCTCAACAGCAACACGGTGAACATCGGGCAGATTCTGGAAGTGATCACCAGCATCTCGCAACAGACCAACCTGCTGGCGCTCAACGCCGCGATCGAGGCGGCCCGCGCCGGTGAGGCTGGCCGAGGTTTCGCCGTGGTCGCTGACGAGGTGCGCAACCTCGCACACCGCACTCAGGATTCGGCGCAGCAAGTGCAGAAGATGATCGAAGAACTGCAGGTCGGCGCACGCCAGGCAGTCAGCATCATGACCGAGAGCCAGCGCGAGAGCGAAAGCAGCGTCGGCATCGCCAACCAGGCCGGCGAACGTCTGGGCAGCGTGACCCAACGCATCGGCGAGATCGACGGGATGAACCAGTCGGTGGCTACCGCGACCGAAGAGCAGACCGCGGTGGTCGAGTCGATCAACGTCGACATCAACGAGATCAACACGCTGAACCAGGAAGGTGTCGAGAACCTGCAGGCGACCTTGCGGGCTTGCTGGGATCTGGAGCAGCAGGCGGCGCGGTTGAAGCAGCTGGTAGGCAGCTTCAGGATCTAAGGCGCGGCCACTGGCGTCTTCGCGAGCAAGCCCGCTCCCACAGGTTTTTGTGAACGACACAGATCCCCTTTGGGAGGCAGCCTGCTGGCGATGACGGTGTTAGCGACGATTGAATTTTGAGTTGAAATACGCTGGTCAGCTCGCAATGACGCAGGACTGAATTAAGACTAAACTCAGTCCTGTTCAATTTGGCGAGACTCAACCATGAAGCTTTCATCGCAAATCAAACCGATCAGCTACCTCAAAAGTCATACAGCGGAGATCGTCAAGTCGATCACTGAAAGCCGTGAGCCATTGGTCATCACCCAAAATGGTGAAGCCAAGCTTGTAGTTATGGACGTGAAAAGCTTTGAGGAGCAGGAAGACACAATGGCTTTGCTGAAGCTATTGGCAATGGGCAATCGGGAGATTGAGGAAGGCAAGTATCGAGACGCTGAGGATGTTTTCGCGGACTTGGACAGGGCCGACCATCAATGAGTTTAAAGGTCGTTATTCTTCAGTCCGCACAGACAGATCTCAAAGAACTCCGTACCTACCTTATCAAACAGTTCTCGAGTCAGACGTGGCAGAGTATCTACGCTGATCTCAAGACCGCCATTCTTGGTCTCGCAGACCTTCCTTATTCCGGTTCAATCCCCGAGGAAATCGAGAAGCTCAATCTTGGTCAATACCGACAAATCATTTCCGGGATGAACCGAGTCATTTATGAAGTCAGAGAAAAAACCGTCTTCGTTCATATCATTGTCGACTCAAGAAAAAGCCTGCCGTCACTTTTGATGAAGAGGCTGTTGAACGGCAATCCTTGAACTCAACAAATCAGAACCGTGACCCAGGCTGACTGAGAAACGCCAACTCCTCAGCCGTAGACTCCCGCCCCAACACCGCATTGCGATGCGGAAACCTTCCAAACCGCGCAATCACTTTCCGATGCCGCTCGGCATAATCCAGATTGTCGGCAAACACCGCCCGCTCGGCTTCCGGCTGTTCGGCCAGCAGATCGATAAAGCGCGAAACGGCTTCGTTCTGCACCGCGAGGTTTTCGCAGTGTTCGAACACCAGATAAATGAATACCCGCTGGATCGGCTTCAGTTGCCGGTCGAAATCCGCAGCAATGCCCTGCGCGACGAGCTTCTGCGCGCGCAGATCACCGGAAAAGGCTTTAGGAGAGTCGCGAAAAATCATGCGCGGCAGTTGATCGAGCAACAACACCAGCGCCAGCCAACCTTCAGGACGTTGCGTCCACTCGGTCAATTCGCCAGCGAGAGCCTGATCGACAAAGACCCCGAAACGCTCACGCGCTTCGAGGTCTTGGCTGTCTTTCTTGCCGAACCACAACTTGCCCTTGTCAGCCGCAATCTCGTCCGGTGATTCGGCGTGTCCGAACCACCAATCGAGCAACGGCTGCCAGGGCGCGCTCATGGCTTATTCCTTGTGGTAGGCCGTAGCGCGGGCGACTTCTTCTTTCGAACCGAGGAATACCGCTACACGCTGGTGCAGGCCTTCCGGCTGAATGTCGAGGATGCGCTGGTGACCGTCGGTGGACGCGCCGCCGGCCTGTTCCACCAGGAACGACATCGGGTTGGCTTCGTACATCAGACGCAGTTTGCCGGGCTTGGATGGCTCACGGCTGTCGCGTGGGTACATGAACAGACCGCCACGGGTCAGGATGCGGTGTACGTCGGCCACCATCGCGGCGACCCAGCGCATGTTGTAGTTCTTTTTCAGCGGGCCTTCTTCGCCGGCCAGCAGTTCGCTGACGTAGCGTTGCACCGGGGCTTCCCAGTGGCGCTGGTTGGACATGTTGATCGCGAATTCCTGGGTGGTTTCAGGAATGGTGATGTCTTCGTGGGTCAGCACGAAGCTGCCCATTTCGCGGTCCAGGGTGAAGCCTTTGACGCCGTCGCCCAGGGTCAGTACCAGCATGGTCTGCGGGCCGTAGATCGCGTAACCGGCAGCAACCTGCTGGGTGCCTGGCTGCAGGAAGGCTTTTTCGTTCAGCGCTTCGTTCTGGCTCAGGTATTCGTTCGGGCAACGCAGTACCGAGAAGATGGTGCCGACCGGGGCGTTGATGTCGATGTTCGACGAGCCGTCCAGTGGGTCGAATACCAGCAGGTAGGCGCCTTTCGGGTATTTGCCCGGGATCTGGTAGGCATTGTCCATTTCTTCGGACGCCATGCCGGCCAGGTGACCGCCCCATTCGTTGGCTTCGAGCAGGATTTCGTTCGACAGCACGTCGAGTTTCTTCTGCACTTCGCCTTGGACGTTTTCAGTGCCCATGCTGCCCAGAACACCACCCAGGGCGCCTTTGGACACGGCGTGGCTGATCTCTTTGCAGGCACGCGCCACCACTTCGATCAGGAAGCGCAGATCGGCAGGAGTGTTATTGCTGCGGGTCTGCTCAATCAAATAGCGACTCAGGGTAACGCGGGACATGGACGGCTCCGGTGGAATGGGGGGCTAAAAACCCGCGCAGTTTACAGGGAGTCTGAAAACGTAGCGAGCGATGACGCCCGGTAACGTGCATTGGGGCGCAATTGCTTCCATCAGACGTGAACGGGTCGAGAGAGTTCAGGCACCGCATTCAGCGTAGTTCGAAACGGGACGGGTGGTGCATGCGGATCCGCGACCGATCTGAAATTCTTGTTGGCCGATCGGCCGCCTTCGCGAGCAAGCCCGCTCCCACAGTTGACCGAGTAGCCCTGCTGGACGCGATCAATGTGGGGGCGGGCTTGCTCGCGAATGGCGCGCAGCGCCAGCCATGCTCAGGAATTGGTCGGTGGCTTGCGCAACAGACTCGCCGCCATCGCCCCAAGGAACACCACGCTCACCAGCAACACCGCCCACAGGCCGATCTTCTTCCAGTTGGTCTCGGCCACCGCCGTTGTGGTTGCCGGCGCAGCCGGCGTGACAACCACTGCGCCCTGCACCGTTGCCTTGCCCAGCGTCGCGAGTTTTTCCGCTTTGAAATCCGGAATCAGCGTGCTCAGCGGCAGGTTCGCGGTTTTCACCGACGGATTGCCCAGCGCCAGACTGTACGGCCCCTCACCGCGCGCAAGGAAAATCACCTGCGTCGCCCGCACCGCGTATTTCAGGCTCGGTGCCTGCTCGCCCAGACCACCGCCGCGCTCGTCCACGCTCAGTTTCAATTGCTGCACAGTCTGCCCGTACAACTGCAATTCGTTCTGCACCACGTCCTGACCGTTCTGGGTCAGGCGATACAGCAAACCGTTGCTCAACGTCTGCCACGGCAGGCTGCTTTCGCGCCGGCCCGCAAGCGTGACCGGAGCCAGACTGTTCGGTTGCTTCAGCTCGACCTGCACCCGCTCGACATTCAGCCCCATCGGCAGCTGCCAGGTGTACTCGCCGGACTGGGTGCTGCTGCCCGCCAGCGCTTGCGACCAGACCAACGGCAGCGGCACGTTGCGGGGATCGCTGCTTTTCAATTGTGCCGAAGTCAGGATCGGTGCCGACGTCGGCGCCTCCCACAGCAGGCGCAGATAGCGCGCCGATTGCCCCGGCAGCGCGACCTCATGCTGTTCGATGCGCTCGTCGGAAAAGGTCAGCCGTGCCACCTGCCCCTCACCCCACGCCTGCCAATGCTGCAAGTCATCACTGGCCTCGATGCTGAAGCGCTGGAAGCCGTCACGCTCGCTGGTCCAGTCGAGAATCAGCTGCTGCAGCGGCGCCTTGATCGCACTGGCATCGAGCAGCCAGCCACGCAGCACTTCTTCGCCGGCCTCCAGTTGAGTCGACGGCTGCACTTCTACCAATGTGCCAGTGGTGGTCGATTGCACACGCACGTTCGGCGCACGCTCACTGGCATCGGCGGCGTTGTACAGCGGGAACCACTTCACCTCATGCAACTGCCCGTCGTCGCGGGTCTGCGCCGATTCGCGGGCCAGGGCGTAGGCTTGCGGTTCACCGGCAGCGTTGAATATGCGCAGGTCGCTGAGATCGGTCTGGCGTGCCTGCAATTGCGCGCTCAACGGCAGGTCGAGGCGATACCACGGACCGTTGCCACTCACCGCCAGCGGCACCTGCGTGGCGAAGTCCGCCGGTTTTTCCAGGGCGCCGGCAGTCATCACCACACCCAGCGCCAACCACCCCAGATTCAGCATGCGACTCAAGATGAAACTCCTTCGGTGTCCGGGACGGGTTTGTCCGCCGCCGGTTCGGCTTCGGCGCGTTTCGGTGGCAGCGGTGCAAAGTAGCCCACCACCAGCAGCAACACACCGACACCGATAAACGAGACGATCCGGGCGAGGCCGCCACGGTTGCTCAATTCGACAAAAATCAGTTTGGCCACCACCAGCGCAATCAGCGCCGCGCCGATCAGCCACACTTCGCGACGATGGCGCAGATGGCCGCCGATCATCAGACCCAGCGCCATCAGGGTCCAGACGATGGACAACCCGGCCTGCACCAGCATCGATTCGAGCAGCAGATCCAGCTCGAACGGAATCCCCGCCCAATGGTGTGCGGCGCGGGTCACCAGCGCGGTACAGAAGGCGAACAGCGAAACCCCGGCGACCAGTTGCGTGGCGTACTCGGCGTAATCCTTGCGCAGGGCAAACTGCGTCACCGCATGACGCGACCACACGTAAACCCCGAACAAAGCGAACAGCAGGCCCAATTCCAGCGGGTTGAGCAGCGGCACATACGGCAGCGGCTCGGCGTTGCCGTCGCTGACACCGTTGGCCAGCCAGAACCACGCCAGCATCAGCACTGCCAGCGGCGCAGCAGCGTACAAACGATATTCACGAGGGAACGCTGCCACCGGCCACGGCCAGTTGCGCGGAGCCGCCGCCAACAGCAGATACAGGCTCGGCAGGATCGCCCAGCCCAGCCAGCGCCAGGCGTTGTATTGCTCGGACAACAGCAGTAAGCCGTAGCGCAGCTCCAGCGCCAGTACGCCGATCAGCAGCCAGCAACCCAGTACATGCGCAGTGCTCAAGGCTCGTGCCGGCAGCATCGGTGCCAGACGCCGCAGGCTGAAGAAATGCACGGCGAACACCAATACCCACGCCAGCCAACCGAAATTCGCCGCTGGGTGATAACGCGCATGCCACGCCGCCAGCAACACCAGCCCCGCCGCCGGAATCAGCAAGGTGCAAAGCAGGCCCAGCGCCGGCCATTTCAGACGCAGCGACAACAGCGTCCACAGCGCCACACTCAGCGCAGCGACCAGCAGTAACAGCGTCGCCTGCAGATTCAGCGGCGCAAAACGCAGCACCTCACTGACCCACGCCAACACCCACCAACCGGCGCCCCACACCAGCAGCACTTCGGACAGGCGTTGCAAACTCAGCGCATCGAAGGCCGAGGCGTGATTGCCCAATTGCAGGCGCCAGGCACCGACCAGCGCGGCCAACCCCAGCACCAGCGGCGTCCAGAAGCCGCCATGGGCCAACGGCCGCAGACCTTCGCTGGACAGCGGCCCGAGCAACGCGGGGCCGGCCAACAAGAATGCCGCGCCGCCGATCAACTGCAACAACAGCCCAAAGACAAAACTCACGCGCTGTTTGAGGTACAGGCTGAGCCAGATGATCAACAGACCGCTCGCCGCCCACACCGCGCTTGCAGTCTGCCACGGCAGCACGAACAGCACTGCCAGATTGATCAGCACCAACCCCGCCAGCAACACCACCGACAACCCGCGCAGCAGCCGCACATCGCCGCGCACCATCTCGTCGCGCGCCGCCAGCAACATGCCGCCGATCAACGCCAGACCGATCAGCGATGCGCTGAGCAAACCGCTCCAACCGGCACTGAACACGGCCGCCGAATCCTCGCCCGCGCCTTGCAGGCGCAACAGGAACAGCGCGCCGCCGAGCAACTGCACGGCGAACGCGGTGAACAGGAACGTGCGCGATTGCAGGCGCAGGCCGACAAACAAGGTCACCAATCCGGCCAAGGCCCAACTGATCGCTGTCGCCTGAACAAAGAAAAACAGCGGCGCCAGCAGGTACAGGAAGGTCAGGCCCAGCGCCGCCAGCACCGGCAAACCCTGGCGCTCCCATGGAGAAGCCTGTTCCGGCGTGGCTTTGCGCAATTGATAGAAACTGAACAGCAGCGCGATGCCGAGCATCAATGCCCCCAGCGGTGCGCCGTCGAGCAGGCTGCTTTCGCCAACCCGCAACTGACTGAGAAAGGCCAGCGCCGAACCCAGTTGCAGCAGCAGGGCAAACGCCCGGGCGAACGGCCGCTGCTGACGCAGGCCGAGCCAGAATATCCCCGCGCCCTCCACTGCCCACGCCGCCGAAGTCCAGCGCGCATCGAGGCCCAGCGGGATCGCCAGACTGGCGAAAATCACCCCCAGCGCCAGACAGGTTTCACCCAGCAACAAGGCGCGACCACTCATCAGTAACCGGGCCAGACCCATGTAGATCACGCCCAGTGCGAGTGCGCTGAACGCGGCGGCGAACTCCAGGTGCTGCACCAGCGCAAACTGCAAGCCGAAGCCAACGATCGGCGGGCCGAACAGCATCGTGCCGTCGACGTAGTCGCCTTTGCGCGCCGACCAGTGCAGCAGCGCCTCGCGATCACCGTCCGCCGGCGCATCGGGCATGTCGAGCAACTTGCGCCGGGCGAACAGCAGGCCGATGGCCAGATACATCAGGAAGAACAGAATCAGGAACGGCTCGGTGCTCCACAGCAACTCGGGCGCATAGGAACGCAGGCCCCAAGCGAAGCCGATACCGAAGGTGCCGACGAACCCGATCAGGTTGAGCAGGCGCCAGGCCTTGAACCACGCAATGGCGAGAATGCCGGCATTGAGCAGCGCGAAATAGCTGAACAGCGCGACATGGTTGCCCTCCCCGGTCGAGGTCAGGATCGGTGCGGCGAAACCGCCAAGCGCAGCGGCGGCGGCCAGTCCAAGAGCATCCTGAGTGATGGCGAGGATCGCCGAGAACACCGTGACCGCCACCAGCAGACCCAGCGCGGCGGACGGATCGAGCAGCGGATGCAGACGCATCGCCGCAAACACCGTCAGGTACAGCACCGCAATCCCGGTGCCTTGCAGGATCAGCGCATAGCTGTTGTTGCGTGTGCGCAGCCACCAGCCCAGCGCCAGCAGGGCCAACGCCGCCGCCGCGACGCTGGCGTAACGCAATTCGATCGGCACCACCATGCCTTCGGTGGCGTAGCGCAGCAGGAAGGCCAGACCGAAAAACAGCAGCACCACACCGACCCGCAGCACGGTGTTGCCGCCGAACAGCCAGTTGCGCGCAGCGCGGATGCCACGCTCGATCAGGTTCGGGCCACGGGGTTCGGCAGGTTGTGCGAGGGGCGATGGCTCGGCAGTGACGGCGTCCAGATGCCAGACATCGGCCGGCAGCGGCTGACTGGTTTCGCTGGCAACGGCAGAGATCGGTTCGAGCTCGGGTGGCAGTTCCCAGACCAGATCCGGCGCGTCGGCGGGTGCTTGTTCGGCGACGATGGCAGGCTCGCTGACCGGTTCCGCGCTTGCCGCTGGCACCGCGTGAGAGAGAGAGCCTTCCAGCAGATACAGGCGCTGCGCGACGCCTTGCAAGGCCACCTTCGTCTGTTCAAGTTGGCGCTGTTGCTCCGCAGTCTGCCTGCCGAGCTGGGCGATGCGCAGCGTTTGCCCGATCGCCAGTCCGAGCAGCGCACCCAGCAGTGCATCACTGAACGACTCGTCGAGCAGCCAGCCGAGCAATAGCCCGATCAACATGAACATCCATTGCATGGTCGATATCCCTAAGCAGCCCCAAGGCGGGGCAATCCCGACAGTCGCTTCAGTCTAGGCAAAATCCAATGTGGGAGCGGGCTTGCTCGCGAAGGCGTTGTGTCAGTCGATATCCAATTGACTGATACAACGCCTTCGCGAGCAAGCCCGCTCCCACAAGGGGGTCTTGTGCTAACTGACACATTCGGTAACCGGCGCTCAGTATATCGATCCGGCCCAACAAACGCTGGGCCTTGCGCACATTTGTTGCGAAAGATTACTCCAGCGCTTTCCAGATATCGGTGGCGTATTCACGAATCGTCCGGTCTGAGGAGAACCAGCCCATGCGCGCCGTGTTGAGCACTGCCGAACGCCACCAGTTGTTGGAATCGTGCCAGTGCGCATCGACGCGCATCTGCGCTTCCCAGTACGAGTCGAAGTCGGCGCAGACCAGGAAGCGGTCGTAGTCCACCAGCGAATCGATCAGCCCGGTATAGCGCGACGTGTCGTCCGGTGAGAACACACCACTGCGGATCGCCTGCAGCACATCGTTCAGACGATGGGACGCAGCGATGTCCGGTGCGGCGCTGAACTCGTGGTTCTGTTTACGCGCTTCGACCTGCTGCGCGCTGAGGCCGAAGATGAACATGTGCTCGGCGCCGATGCGCTCGCACATTTCCACGTTGGCGCCGTCGAGGGTGCCGATGGTCAGTGCACCGTTGAGGCCGAACTTCATGTTACTGGTGCCCGAAGCCTCGAAACCAGCCGTGGAAATCTGCTCGGACAAGTCCGCCGCCGGAATGATGCTCTCCGCCAGGCTGACGTTGTAGTTGGGCAGGAACACCACTTTCAGCAAGCCGCGTACGGTCGGGTCGTTGTTCACCACCCGGGCGATATCGTTGGTCAGTTTGATGATCAGTTTGGCCTGGTGATAACTGGCCGCCGCTTTACCGGCGAAGATTTTCACCCGTGGCACCCAGTCGGTTTCCGGCTCGGCACGGATCGCCTGATACAGCGCCACGGTGTGCATCAGGTTGAGCAACTGACGCTTGTATTCGTGGATCCGTTTGACCTGCACGTCGAACATCGCCGCCGGATTGACCGCAATCCCCAGCCGCTCGTGAATCAGGTAGGCCAGGGCCTTTTTGCTGTGCAGGCGCTGCTCGGCGAAGGCTTTGCGGAAGGCGGGTTTCTCGGCGAACGGTTCGAGGTCGAGCAAGCGTTCTTCCGGGTTATCCAGCACCTCCGGGCCGAGGGAGTCGACCAGCATCGAGGTCAGCTCGGAGTTGGCCTGGAACAGCCAGCGGCGGAAGGTGATGCCGTTGGTTTTGTTGTTGATCCGCTCCGGGTAGAGCTTGTGCAGTTCAGCGAACACGGTCTTGCGCATCAACTGCGTGTGCAGCCCGGACACGCCGTTGACGCTATGCGAACCGAGGAACGCGAGGTTGCCCATGCGCACACGGCGACCGTTGTCTTCCTCGATCAGGGAAACCGCGCGCAGCACGTCGAAATCGTGAATGCCTTTGGCCCGCAGCGAGTCGATGTGCTGGGCGTTGATCAGATAAATGATCTGCATGTGCCGCGGCAGCATGCGCTCCATCAGGCCCACCGGCCAGGTTTCCAGCGCCTCCGGCAGCAGCGTGTGGTTGGTGTACGACAGGGTGTCGACGGTGACTTGCCACGCCGCATCCCAGGCCACGTCGTAGACGTCGACCAGTTGGCGCATCAATTCGGCGACGGCAATCGAAGGGTGGGTGTCGTTGAGCTGGATCGCCGCGTGATCGCCCAGGGTCAGCACCGAGGTGTGCATGTTGCGATGGCGGCGCAGCAAATCCTGCAGCGAAGCGGCGACGAAGAAATACTCCTGACGCAGACGCAGCTCTTGCCCGGCTTCGGTGCTGTCGGCCGGATAGAGAACCCGGGAAATGCTTTCAGCCCGCGCGACTTCGGCGACGGCGCCCAAGTGGTCACCGGCGTTGAAGCGCTCCAGGTGCAGATCTTCCATGGCCCGGGCACGCCACAGGCGCAGGGTGTTGACGCTCGCCCCGCGCCAGCCGACCACTGGCGTGTCATAGGCAATCGCCCGCACGGTTTCCGCAGGCGACCAGACCTGTTTGGTCTTGCCGCTGGCATCGGTCACGGTTTCGACGCTGCCGCCGAAGCCGATCGAGTACACCACTTCCGGACGTTCGAACTCCCACGGGTTGCCGAAATCCAGCCAGTGCTCGGTCTGTTCCTGCTGCCAGCCATCGACGATGGCCTGACGGAACAGACCGTGTTCGTAGCGAATGCCGTAGCCGTGCCCGGCGATACCGAGGGTCGACATGCTTTCCATGAAGCACGCCGCCAGACGTCCGAGGCCACCGTTGCCGAGTGCCGCGTCGGGTTCCAGCAGGCGAATCCGTTCCAGATCGACACCCAGTTCAGTCAGTGCTTCACGGGCGACGTCGAGCAGGCCGAGGTTGCTCAGGCTGTCGTAGAGCAAACGACCGATGAGAAATTCCAGCGAGAGGTAATACACCCGCTTCTGGCCTTTGCGGTAGATCTGCCGGGTGTGGTCCATCCAGTGCTCGACCATGTGGTCGCGCGCCGCCAGGGCAATGGCTTCGAACCAGTCATGGTCGAAGGCGTGATCCGGGTCTTTGCCCACTGCATAGGTGAGCTTGGTCAGGACGGCATCGCGGAATGCGGCCACCTCTGCTTCGCGAACTAGTGGTTCTTGAGTCATCGATAGGACCTCGAGCGAGCGGGGAATTGTCTGAGCCTAGACGGTCTGACCGACGCTGACGGCTCTGGTTCGGCAGTTTTTCTTGAGAGTGTGAGATCGCCCGGCATAACCTTGGCGAGCACGCGGATCGATGCATGGCCCGTGCCGGGTTAAGCGCCAACTTTGGCGGGCGATGAAAAAATCTGGCGAAAGGTTGTTCAAAAATCCACCAGTCCCGGTATGATCGCGCGCCCTGATGCACACACGCCTGGTAACCCCCGATGATGAAGCCCAACCTGATTGCCGCCGCCGAGATCGATCGTCTCGATACGTGGGCCAAATATTCGGCCCCGATGTGTGGCTCTTGTATCTCCAGCTGCTGCACGCTGCCGGTCGAGGTCAAGATCAAGGATCTGGTGCGCATCGGCGTGGTCGACGAGTTCGAGCTGGGCGATCCGCCGAAGAACATCGCCAAGCGCCTGCAAAAGGAAGGGCTGGTCGAGCGCTTCAACCAGAAGTCGGGGATCTTCACCCTGCAGCGCATGAGCAACAACGATTGCTACTACCTGGATCGTAAATCGCGCTTGTGCACCATTTATGACAAGCGCCCGGACACCTGCCGCAACCACCCGAAAATCGGCCCGCGGCCGGGGTATTGCGCGTACAAGCCCAAAGAAGTGGAGCGAGTGCAGAACTCGCGGTCGATCGAGAAGTTCTGATCGTTCCTGAAATTTTCGGCGCCTGTCAGGCCGCCTTCGCGAGCAAGCCCGCTCCCACAGGGAACTATGGCGTACACAAGATTTGTGTTCACCGAGATCTGCTGTGGGAGCGGGCTTGCTCGCGAAGAAGCCAGCACAAACACCGCACCCGTCTCGGTTAAATCCCGGACAAACAAAAACGCCCCCGGTCTCGCGACCGGGGGCGTTTTTTCAAGCTCGGGCTAAATTACGCCTTGGCTTTCTTGGCAGCGCGGGTACGCTCGCTTTCGTCCAGGATCTTCTTGCGAAGACGGATGGACTTAGGCGTGACTTCGCACAGCTCGTCTTCCTGGATGTATTCCAGAGCCTGTTCCAGAGTGAAGCGAACAGGTGGTACCAGAGCGATGGTTTCGTCTTTACCCGAAGCACGCATGTTGTCGAGCTTCTTGCCTTTGGTTGGGTTCACACCCAGGTCGTTGTCGCGGCTGTTCTGACCAACGATCTGACCGTTGTAGATCTCCTGGCCGTGTTCTACGAACAGCTTGCCACGAGCCTGCAGGGTTTCCAGCGAGTAGGTCAGTGCCTTGCCGGTTTCAACCGAAACCAGAACGCCGTTCTGACGGCCGGACATGTGGCCCGACTTCACTGGCGCGTAACGGTCGAAGATCGAGGTCAGGATGCCAGCACCGTTGGTCAGGGTCAGGAACTGGTTACGGAAACCGATCAGACCGCGAGCAGGGATGTTGTATTCCAGACGAACACGGCCCTTGCCATCCGGCACCATGTTGCTCAGGTCGCCCTTACGCAGACCCATCTCTTCCATGACCTTGCCCTGCGATTCTTCAGGGATGTCGATGGTGACGTTTTCGAACGGTTCCTGCTTCACGCCGTCAACTTCACGGATGATCACTTCAGGACGGCCCAGAGCCAGCTCGAAGCCTTCGCGACGCATGGTTTCGATCAGTACCGAGAGGTGCAGCTCACCACGGCCGGAAACCTTGAACTTGTCAGCCGAGTCGCCTTCTTCAACGCGCAGTGCAACGTTGTACAGCAGCTCTTTGTCCAGACGATCCTTGATGTTACGGGAGGTCACGAACTTGCCTTCTTTACCGCAGAATGGCGAGTCGTTTACCTGGAAGGTCATGGAAACGGTTGGCTCGTCAACGGTCAGCGGCTTCATCGCCTCGACGGTGTTGATATCGCACAGGGTGTCGGAGATGAACAGCTCGTCGAAGCCGCTGATGCAGACGATGTCGCCGGCCGCCGCTTCTTCAACGTCAATGCGGTGCAGACCGTGGTGACCCATCAGCTTCAGGATACGACCGTTGCGGCGCTTGCCGTCGGCGCTGATAGCGACAACCGGGGTGTTCGGCTTGACGCGACCACGAGCGATACGGCCAACACCGATAACACCCAGGAAGCTGTTGTAGTCCAGAGCGGAGATCTGCATCTGGAACGGACCGTCACGGTCAACGGCCGGAGGCGGAACGTGATCGACTACCGCTTGGTACAGCGGGGTCATGTCTTCCGCCATGGCGGTGTGATCCAGACCGGCGATGCCGTTCAGGGCCGAAGCGTAAACAACCTGGAAGTCCAGTTGTTCTTCGGTAGCACCGAGGTTGTCGAACAGGTCGAAGATCTGGTCCAGAACCCAGTCCGGACGCGCGCCTGGACGGTCAACCTTGTTGATGACCACGATTGGACGCAGGCCGGCTTCGAAGGCCTTCTTGGTCACGAAACGGGTTTGCGGCATAGGGCCGTCTTGAGCGTCAACCAGCAGCAGAACGGAGTCGACCATCGACATTACGCGTTCTACTTCGCCGCCGAAGTCGGCGTGGCCCGGGGTGTCCACGATGTTGATGTGGTAGCCGTTCCAGTTGATGGCGGTGTTTTTCGCCAGAATGGTAATACCGCGCTCTTTTTCCTGGTCGTTGGAGTCCATCACGCGCTCGTCGTTGAGCTCGTTGCGCTCCAGGGTGCCGGATTGACGCAGGAGTTTGTCTACCAGGGTGGTCTTACCATGGTCAACGTGGGCAATGATGGCGATGTTACGTAGATTTTCGATCACTTGTGTATCTCGATCAGAGGATTCGGTTTGCTGACAAGTCTTGGCAGCGATTAACAGTAGTGTCCGGCATGGCCGTTACAGCTTGACGGCGGTGTCGGGGGGCCGGTGACGCAGGCCACAGGCAAACAGCCCCGGGCACTTAGCTCGGTCGATAAACGCGCACATTGGCATGCCCCTCACTGAGCAAATGGTGAGCATGCAGGCGACTCATCACGCCTTTGTCGCAATACAGCAGGTACTGGCGAGTCGGATCCAGCTCCTTGAAACGAGCGTTCACTGCGTAGAACGGCATCGTCTGTACTTCTATGCCGGCAAGTTCCAGCGGGTCATCCTCGGCCGCATCCGGGTGACGGATGTCGATGACGATCTGACCGGCCAGCGCCTCGCCGACTTCTTCGATTTGCAAATCCTGGCCCAATTCGTCGATCACCCGATCGATCGACACCAGTTTGGCGTTTTCGAGCGCACGCTCGAGAACCGCCATGTCGAATTCTTTCTCTTCGTGCTCAACACGGTGGCGCTTGGCGGCGGTCTTCGGATTGACCGAGATGACCCCGCAGTACTCCGGCATGTGCCGGGCGAAATCGGCGGTGCCGATCTCGTTGGCCGTGTCGATGATGTCCTGCTTGTGCGCGACGATCAGTGGGCGCAGGACCAGCTTGTCGGTCACACAGTCGATCACCGACAGGTTCGGCAGCGTCTGGCTCGATACCTGGGAAATCGCTTCGCCGGTGACCAGCGCATCGATGTGCAGCCGATCGGCGATGGCCGACGATGCGCGCAACATCATACGCTTCAATACGACGCCCATATGACTGTTATCGACTTTGCCGAGAATTTCGCCCAACACTTCTTCGAACGGAACACTGACAAATAGCACGCGTTGCGAGCTGCCGTACTTCTTCCAGATGAAATGCGCGACTTCCATCACGCCCAATTCGTGGGCACGCCCGCCCAGATTGAAGAAGCAGAAATGCGCCATCAGGCCGCGGCGCATGATCTGGTACGCGGCAACCGTCGAGTCAAAGCCGCCGGACATCAATACCAGCGTCTGCTCCAGGGCGCCGAGCGGATATCCGCCGATGCCGTTGTGCTGGCTGTGAATGACAAACAACCGTTGGTCGCGAACTTCGATGCGAACTTCGATTTGCGGGTCTTTGAGGTCGATTCCGGCCGCACCGCACTCACGACGCAGCTTGCTGCCGACGTATTTTTCAACGTCCATCGAGCTGAACGGATGCTTGCCTGCACGCTTGCAGCGCACCGAGAAAATCTTCCCGGCCAGCACATCGCCGTAGTGCTGTTTGCACTTCTCGGTGATGTCGTCGAAGTCGCCCAGCGGGTACTCGTCGATCTGCAGAAAGTGCGCGACACCCGGAGTGCAAGTCAGGCGCTCGCCCATCTCTTTCAAGGCTTTGGGGTCGGTAACGCGGGTTTCCAGCTCGAGATTGTCCCACACACCGTTCACCACCACGGCCGGGTCCAGATCGCGGAGCACGGCGCGGATGTTCTTGGCCAGCTGGCGGATGAAACGCATCCGGACAGGGCGGCTTTTGATGGTGATCTCGGGGAAGACTTTTACGATTAGTTTCATGAAAACAGCGCGCGCAGGGCCAGCCGAAAAAGGGGGGCGCGGATTATAGCGGAAATTGCTCAAGGTTTAACCAGTTAATATGCAGAAGGTTTCACTTGCACCAAAACGGGTCATTTTTGATTTAGGACGCTACATTAAAGGGCGAGATTTTCGCCTTTATGGCGCTTTCGTCCTGTGAAAGCGTGAATTTGGGGCAAAAAACCCATGCTGGGGCACTGGCATGCAATTTGCTCCCTTGTGAGGCAGGTTGCCTTGGCAGAGTATCTGCGCCGGCATCACCCATATTAAGGGCATCCACTACCAAGCCCTAAGCCACCCCGGAGGACACTATGTCGAAGTCGGTTCAACTCATCAAAGATCATGACGTCAAGTGGATTGATCTGCGCTTCACGGACACCAAAGGCACTCAGCACCACGTGACCATGCCGGCTCGCGATGCGCTGGAAGACGACTTCTTCGAAGTCGGCAAGATGTTCGACGGTTCCTCCATCGCTGGCTGGAAAGGCATCGAAGCCTCCGACATGATCCTGCTGCCGGACGACGACACTGCCGTTCTGGACCCGTTCACCGAAGACGCAACCCTTATCCTGGTTTGCGACATCATCGAACCTTCGACCATGCAAGGTTACGATCGCGACCCGCGCGCCATCGCTCACCGCGCCGAGGAATACCTGAAGACCACCGGTATCGGTGACACCGTCTTCGCCGGTCCAGAGCCAGAATTCTTCATCTTCGACGAAGTGAAGTTCAAGTCGGACATCTCCGGTTCGATGTTCAAGATCTACTCCGAACAAGGCTCGTGGATGTCCGACCAGGACATCGAAGGCGGCAACAAAGGCCACCGTCCTGGTATCAAAGGCGGCTACTTCCCGGTTCCGCCGTTCGACCACGACCACGAAATCCGTACTGCCATGTGCAACGCACTGGAAGAGATGGGCCAGACCGTTGAAGTTCACCACCACGAAGTGGCGACTGCCGGTCAGAACGAAATCGGTGTCAAGTTCAACACCCTGGTGAAGAAAGCTGACGAAGTTCAGACGCTGAAATACGTTGTGCACAACGTTGCCGACGCCTACGGCCGCACCGCGACCTTCATGCCGAAGCCACTGTACGGCGACAACGGCTCGGGCATGCACGTGCACATGTCCATCGCCAAAGACGGCAAGAACACCTTCGCAGGTGAAGGCTATGCCGGCCTGTCCGAAACCGCCCTGTACTTCATCGGCGGTATCATCAAACACGGTAAGGCCCTGAACGGCTTCACCAACCCGGCCACCAACTCCTACAAGCGTCTGGTGCCAGGTTTCGAAGCGCCGGTGATGCTGGCCTACTCGGCTCGCAACCGTTCCGCCTCGATCCGTATTCCTTACGTCAACAGCCCACGCGGCCGTCGTATCGAAGCCCGTTTCCCGGATCCGGCTGCCAACCCGTACCTGGCTTTCGCAGCACTGCTGATGGCCGGCCTGGACGGCATCCAGAACAAGATCCACCCAGGCGACGCCGCTGACAAAAACCTGTACGACCTGCCGCCTGAAGAGGCGAAAGAGATCCCACAAGTTTGCGGCAGCCTGAAAGAAGCCCTGGAAGAGCTGGACAAGGGCCGTGCGTTCCTGACCAAGGGCGGCGTGTTCTCCGACGACTTCATCGACGCTTACATCGCGCTGAAATCCGAAGAAGAAATCAAGGTCCGCACCTTCGTACACCCACTGGAATATGAGCTGTACTACAGCTGCTGATCCGGTAGCGCCGTGCTACGCGGCGTGACAAAAAGAGGCCTCCTTCGGGAGGCCTTTTTTATTGCGCGGATTTCGTTGGCGCCCGCACGACCCTGTGGGAGCGGGCTTGCTCGCGAAGGCGTCGTGTCAGCCACCATCATCTTCAATGACCGACCGCATTCGCGAGCAAGCCCGCTCCCACGGGGGCATTGCAGCGTCTGAATGATTTGCGGATATGTCCAGGGTTGGGCCAACCGCCACACCTGGCCTATGCTCCACCCCATCGTTTTCATTGCCGGTCGATTTCATGGGTCGCACCTTTCTCTACCTCCTGCTACTGATCGCCCTGCCCGCCGCCGCGCAGATCTACAAGTACACCGATGCCAATGGCAACACGGTCTACAGCGATCATGCGCCGGACGGTGTAAAGGCGCTGCCGGTAGCGCTGCCACCACTCAACAGCGTCGAACCGCAGGCACCGAGCCCCCTGGCGCCCGCCAGCACGGACACGCGCCCAGCGGCGCGCAGTGCTTATGAGGTGCTGGAACTGACCGGCCTGCCCAGCGAAGAAGCCCTGCGCGCCAACAACGGCACCTTCACCGTCAACGTGCTGATCAAGCCGCGCCTGCAGCCGCCACACCAGCTAAGGCTGGTATTGGACGACGCGCCCTACGGCCAGCCGAGCAACGTGCCGATCCTGCAACTGGTGAATGTCGATCGCGGCGAGCATCGTCTCGCGGTGCAGGTGATCGACGGTGAAGCGATCATCCAGCAGAGCCCGGCGGTGGTGTTCACCGTGCAGCGGGTGCATAAGCCGTGAGGATTTTCTGGCTGATCCTGTGCCTGTGCGCCCTGCCCGTGCACGCCGAGGTCTTCACCTATGTCGACGCGCACGGCAATCGCGTCTACACAGACCAGCCGCGCGGCAACGCCAAGCGCGTACCTATCGCGACCAGTAATCGCATGTCGGCCAACCCCACGGCTGCAGCACCGATCAGCGCTGCAAAAAAGGTCGCGGAACAACCCTTGTTCCACTACGACATGCTGCGCATCCTGATTCCCGAGCCGGACGCGACCATTCGCAGTAGCGCGGGCGAAGTGATCGTCAGCGTCACCAGCGAACCCGGTTTGCAACAGGGCCATCGCTATCGCCTGCTGCTCGACGGCCAGGCCACTGGCGAGGCGGGCCTGAGTCCGGTATTCCCATTGAGTAACGTCGACCGTGGCAGCCACAACCTGTCGGTGGAAATCCTCGATGTCGAGGGTCGCATCGTCGAGCGCACCGCCAACCAGCCGTTCCACATGCTGCGCATCTCGCTGGCGCAGAAACGCCAGGTCAAACCCTGCGTCAGCGAGGACTACGGCGTGCGCCCGGAATGTCCGCTGAAAGACAAACCCGCCGAAGAAAAAAATCCCTTCCTGCGTTTCTTCTAACGCCGTTCAGCTTTGCGCACTATATTGGTGCATAAGGTTGCACCGTACCCACATCCCAACCCATTTTGGTTCGAAACTTCCCGTTCCGGCGGCAATGGCGCCACGCAAACGAGCGTCAAACGCCTGTTTCACGGGTTGAACGCTTCTTTTCGGAGCCTTGGTTTGGTTTTTGCATTTTCCGTTTAACGACGCCTGCTTCTTGCGCACGCTCCGCCCCCAAAAGAGGCTCCGATGACTATTAGCGACGCAATCCACCGTTTGCTGCTCGACAACCTGACCACCGCCACCATCCTGCTCGACGCCGAATTGCGCCTTGAGTACATGAACCCGGCGGCCGAGATGCTGCTGGCCATCAGCGGCCAGCGCAGTCATGGCCAGTTCATCAGCGAGCTGTTCACCGAGTCCACCGAGGCGCTCAACTCGCTGCGGCAGGCGGTCGAACAGGCACACCCGTTCACCAAACGCGAAGCGATGCTCACCGCCCTCACCGGCCAGACCCTGACCGTGGACTACGCGGTGACGCCAATCCTCAGCAACGGCGCGACCATGCTCCTGCTGGAAGTGCACCCGCGTGATCGCCTGCTGCGGATCACCAAGGAAGAGGCGCAGCTGTCCAAACAGGAAACCAGCAAGATGCTGGTGCGCGGCCTGGCCCACGAGATCAAGAATCCGCTCGGCGGCATCCGTGGTGCGGCGCAGTTGCTGGCCCGTGAGCTGCCGGAAGACAGTCTGCGCGACTACACCAATGTGATCATCGAAGAGGCCGACCGCCTGCGCAATCTGGTCGACCGCATGCTCGGCTCCAACAAGCTGCCGTCACTGGCGCTGTGCAACGTTCACGAAGTGCTGGAGCGCGTCAGCCAACTGGTCGAAGCGGAAAGCCAGGGCTGCATCACCTTGGTGCGCGACTACGACCCGAGTATTCCCGACGTCCTGATCGACCGCGAACAAATGATTCAGGCCGTACTGAACATCGTGCGCAACGCGATGCAGGCGATCAGCAGCCAGAACGAGCTGCGTCTGGGCCGCATCAGCCTGCGCACCCGGACCATGCGCCAGTTCACCATCGGCCACGTCCGTCATCGCCTGGTGACCAAGATCGAGATCATCGACAACGGCCCCGGGATACCGGCCGAACTCCAGGAAACCATTTTCTTTCCCATGGTCAGCGGCCGTCCGGACGGTACCGGGCTGGGCCTGGCCATTACCCAGAACATCATCAGCCAGCACCAGGGCCTGATCGAGTGTGACAGCCACCCCGGCCACACCACGTTCTCGATCTTTCTGCCACTGGAACAAGGAGCCACATCGACATGAGCCGTAGTGAAACCGTGTGGATCGTCGATGACGACCGTTCTATCCGTTGGGTTCTGGAAAAGGCCTTGCAGCAGGAAGGCATGACCACGCAGAGCTTCGACAGCGCCGATGGCGTGATGAGTCGTCTGGCCCGTCAGCAGCCTGATGTGATCATTTCCGACATCCGCATGCCGGGCGCCAGTGGCCTCGACCTGCTGGCGCGCATCCGCGAACAGCATCCACGGTTGCCGGTCATCATCATGACCGCTCACTCCGACCTGGACAGCGCCGTCGCCTCCTATCAGGGCGGCGCGTTCGAATACCTGCCCAAGCCTTTCGACGTGGACGAGGCGGTATCGCTGGTCAAACGTGCGAACCAGCACGCGCAGGAACAGCAAGGCCTGGAAGTGGTGCCGGCGCTGACCCGCACCCCGGAAATCATCGGCGAAGCACCGGCGATGCAGGAAGTGTTTCGCGCCATCGGCCGCTTGAGCCATTCCAACATCACCGTACTGATCAACGGCGAATCCGGCACCGGTAAAGAACTGGTGGCGCACGCCCTGCACCGCCACAGCCCGCGCGCGGCCTCGCCGTTCATCGCGCTGAACATGGCGGCGATCCCGAAAGACCTGATGGAATCCGAGCTGTTCGGCCACGAGAAAGGCGCGTTCACCGGCGCGGCCAACCTGCGGCGCGGGCGCTTCGAACAGGCTGACGGCGGCACGCTGTTCCTCGACGAAATCGGCGACATGCCGGCCGATACCCAGACCCGCTTGCTGCGGGTGCTGGCGGACGGTGAGTTCTATCGCGTCGGCGGCCATGTGCCGGTCAAGGTCGACGTGCGGATCATCGCCGCGACTCACCAGAATCTGGAAACCCTGGTCCACGCCGGGAAATTCCGTGAGGACTTGTTCCACCGCCTCAACGTGATCCGCATCCACATTCCACGCCTGTCGGACCGTCGCGAAGACATCCCGACCCTCGCCAAGCATTTCCTCAGCCGCGCTGCGCAAGAACTGGCGGTGGAGCCGAAGCTGCTGAAGAGCGAGACCGAGGAATACCTGAAAAACCTGCCGTGGGGCGGCAACGTGCGCCAGCTGGAGAACACCTGCCGCTGGATCACCGTGATGGCGTCCGGGCGCGAAGTGCACATCAGTGACCTGCCACCGGAACTGCTGAGCCTGCCGCAGGATTCGGCGCCGGTGACCAACTGGGAACAAGCGCTGCGCCAGTGGGCCGATCAGGCGTTGGCCCGCGGCCAGTCGAGCCTGCTCGACAGCGCAGTGCCGGCGTTCGAGCGGATCATGATCGAGACTGCACTGAAGCACACCGCCGGGCGTCGGCGCGATGCGGCGGTATTGCTTGGCTGGGGGCGCAACACCCTGACGCGCAAGATCAAGGAATTGGGGATGAAAGTGGATGGCGGGGACGAGGATGAGGGGGATGAGGGCTGATCAACCACGCCCTCTGTGAGAGTGGGCTTGCTCACGAAAGCGCTGTTCATGAAACGTATCAGTGACTGACGCGACGCCTTCGCGAGCAAGCCCGCTCCCACAGTGGCCCCGCCGTGCACCAACCTAATGCACTTTGACCCGTGATCGGGCATCGCAGCCGTTGCTAAAAACATCCAGGCAAGACTGAAAAAACCAGCCAGTAAAAACACGAAAGCCCCGATTTACGGGGCTTTCGCGCATCTGAAGCTTTTTTCTGTTTCGAAATACTAAAACTGGCACGCGCCCTGCAATAACCCTTACAGGTGATTCGATTCACCACCCGTTTCGGGGACCTTGGTACAGGCAGGCCGGGGAATCCCCTCTTTACACCGGGCTCACAGCGCCAACGCGATGCGCCCACCCTTTTGGGATCCTTGGTACAGGCAGGCCGGGGGTTCCCTCTTTACACCGGACCGACGCTCGCAGCGAAGTCCACCCCGTTTTGGGAACCCTGGTACAGGCAGGCCGGGGATTCCCGCTTTTATTGCTCCCGGAGATGGATCTCCAGCCGCCAGCGGTCATCGACCTTGCTCCCGGCCCACTCCCCTTGCAGCGGCCGCGCCGCCAGCACCGTCAGCAACAACCCACCGTCACTCAAGCGCGTTCGCCAGTTCACGTCCTTGCCGTTGAGCTTGAGCTGACCCTTCTGCGCCTTGCCTTCTGCCTGAAACAACAGGGCCACGGTGCCGTCGATGATTTCGCCGTGCAGCTTCGGCTCGTTGTTGAACCACACCACCAGGCCGTCAGCGGTCACCTCGACCTGCTGCAGCACAGTCGGATCCGGCGTGGTCAGGCGACCGATCATCAAGCCGACCATCAAGCCGAAAATCGCCAGCGAACCGATCACCCGCGGGAATAGTTTCGAACGCGGGTCGGCTTGCGGCGTAGAATGCGCGTCATCTTTACCTTCGGAGCCGTGCATGTTTCACGTCATCCTTTTTCAACCAGAAATTCCGCCGAACACCGGCAACGTTATCAGGCTGTGCGCCAACAGCGGCTGCCACCTGCATTTGATCGAACCGCTGGGTTTCGAGATGGACGACAAGCGCTTGCGCCGGGCCGGTCTCGACTACCACGAATATGCCACGTTGCAGCGCCACGCCGACCTCGCCAGTTGCCTGGAAAGCCTCGGCAACCCGAGGCTGTTCGCCTTTACCACCAAAGGTTCGCGGCCGTTTCACGATGCCGCGTTCGTCCCGGGCGATGCGTTCATCTTCGGCCCGGAAAGCCGTGGCCTGCCGCCGGAAGTGCTGGACGCCCTGCCCGCCGAACAGCGCCTGCGCCTGCCGATGCGTGAAGGCTGCCGCAGCCTGAACCTGTCCAACACCGTGGCGGTGGCCGTGTACGAAGCGTGGCGGCAGAACGACTTCAAATAACCCGCCGCCCGCAAAAACATCACCCCTGTAGGAGCTGCCGCAGGCTGCGATCTTTTGATCTTGATCTTCAAAAACAAGATCAAAAGATCGCAGCCTGCGGCAGCTCCTACACGAAGGTTTCGTTTGCCCCATGAAAAAAGCGCCTTTAAACGGCGCTTTTTTCATGGGGCAAACGAAGCTTTTATTGTACGGTCGGCGTCTCGCCCGCTGCCTGCATGCGCTGCAGCTCTTGCGCGTACAGGGCGTCGAAGTTCACCGGAGCCAGCATCAGGGCCGGGAACGAGCCACGGGTCACCAGGCTGTCCAGGGTTTCGCGAGCGTACGGGAACAGGATGTTCGGGCAGAACGCACCCAGGGTGTGGCTCATCGAACCCGCGTCCAGGTTCTTGATCAGGAAGATACCGGCCTGTTGCACTTCAGCGATGAAGGCCACTTCGTCACCGTTTTTCACGGTAACCGACAAGGTCAGCACGACTTCGTAGAAATCGCCTTCCAGCTCTTTCTGGCGAGTGTTCAGATCCAGACCGACGGTCGGGTCCCACTGCTGGCGGAAGATCGCCGGGCTTTTCGGGGCTTCGAAGGACAGGTCGCGTACGTAGATGCGCTGCAAGGAGAATTGCGGTGCGGTTTCTTCTTCGCTGGCTGCAGTGTTCTGTTGGTCAGTCATCTCAGATCCTTTCTGATCTTGGGTCTTTTAGGGATTGCTGTACGTGGGTGCAGCCGTTCAGGC
Source organism: Pseudomonas sp. RSB 5.4 (assembly GCF_037126175.1). Classification (NCBI taxonomy): domain Bacteria; kingdom Pseudomonadati; phylum Pseudomonadota; class Gammaproteobacteria; order Pseudomonadales; family Pseudomonadaceae; genus Pseudomonas; species Pseudomonas sp. RSB 5.4. Next base: position 4,958,713 of record NZ_CP146986.1, on the reverse strand, counting down.
CTTGAGCAGCGCGTCGAGCTTGCCGGCGCGCTCCAGGGCATACAAATCATCACAACCGCCGATGTGCTTTTCGCCGATCCAGATCTGCGGCACGGACGTGCGTCCGGCCTTCTGGCTCATGGCAGCACGAATCTGCGGCTTGCCATCGACCTTGATCTCTTCGAAGGCCACACCTTTGTTCGCGAGCAATTGCTTGGCTCGCATGCAGTAAGGGCAGTAATCGCTGGAGTAGACGATGACTTCGCTCATATCACTTCACCAGCGGCAGGTTGTCGCCTTTCCAGCTGGAGATCCCGCCGGACAGCTTGGCGGCGGTGAAGCCGGATTTCATCAGCTCGCGAGCGTGGGTGCCAGCGGTCTGGCCCAGAGCGTCGACCAGAATGATGGTCTTGGCCTTGTGCTTTTCCAGCTCGCCGATGCGCGCAGCCAGTTTGTCTTGAGGAATGTTGATCGCGCCAACGATATGGCCGGCGGCGTAATCTTTCGCCGGACGGATGTCCACCACCACGCCTGCGTCCTTGTTGACCAGTGCGGTCAGTTCGCCGGTGCTCAGGCTTTTACCGCCGCCCTGCATCGTGTGCGCCAGCAGCAAAGCCAGCAATACGACGAAGATACCGACAAGAATGTAGTGGTTAGTGGCAAATTCAATCAGGTGAGCAACCATCGAAGGAGGTTCCAGGGCGTTAAAATGTCGGCCAGTATACACAGCCCCTATGGTGGGCCAAACCCCGTCCGGCGGTGACGTGGTCGGAACTAAGCATTAAACTCGCCACTCCCTTTTTCAACGCCCTCTTCTTTATTAGCCACGAGTGGATTCCATGACTACCACGCCTAAACCTTTGGTCCTGATGATTCTCGACGGCTTCGGTCACAGTGACAGCCACGAATCCAATGCCGTTTATGCGGCGAAGAAGCCTGTGCTCGATCGCCTCTGGGCCACGGTGCCGAACGGCCTGATCTCCGGCAGCGGCATGGACGTCGGCCTGCCGGACGGCCAGATGGGCAACTCCGAAGTCGGTCACATGAATCTCGGCGCCGGGCGCGTGGTGTATCAGGACTTCACTCGCGTGACCAAAGCGATCCGCGACGGCGAGTTCTTCGAGAACCCGACCATCTGCGCCGCTGTGGATAAAGCCGTGGCCGCCGGCAAAGCCGTGCATTTCATGGGCCTGCTGTCCGATGGCGGCGTGCACAGCCATCAGGATCACCTGGTCGCGATGGCCGAGCTGGCCTTCAAGCGCGGCGCCGAAAAAATCTACCTGCACGCCTTCCTCGATGGTCGCGACACGCCGCCGAAAAGCGCCACGTCGTCGATCGAACTGCTCGACGCGACCTTCCAGGCGCTTGGCAAGGGCCGTATCGCCAGCATCGTCGGTCGCTACTTCGCGATGGACCGTGACAACCGCTGGGACCGCGTGTCCCAGGCCTACAACCTGATCGTCGACGGCAACGCCGAGTTCAACGCCGCCACGGCCCAGGAAGGCCTCGAAGCCGCCTACGCCCGTGGCGAGAGCGACGAATTCGTCAAAGCCACCACCATCGGTGAGCCGGTCAAGGTCGAAGACGGCGACGCCGTGGTGTTCATGAACTTCCGCGCCGACCGCGCCCGCGAGCTGACCCGCGTATTCGTCGAGGACGATTTCAAGGAGTTCGAGCGCGCGCGCCAGCCGAAACTGGCCGGTTTCGTCATGCTGACCCAGTACGCCGCCAGCATCCCTGCGCCATCGGCCTTCGCCGCCGGCAGCCTGGAAAACGTGCTTGGCGACTATCTGGCGAAGAACGGCAAGACCCAGCTGCGCATCGCCGAAACCGAAAAATATGCACACGTGACCTTCTTCTTCTCCGGTGGCCGTGAAGAGCCGTTCCCGGGTGAAGAGCGCATCCTGATCCCGTCGCCGAAAGTCGCCACCTACGACCTGCAGCCGGAAATGAGCGCGCCGGAAGTCACCGACCGCATCGTCGATGCCATCGAGCATCAGCGTTACGACGTGATTGTGGTCAACTACGCCAACGGCGACATGGTCGGCCACAGCGGCGTGTTCGATGCCGCGGTGAAAGCCGTGGAATGCCTCGACACTTGCGTCGGGCGCATCGTCGAGGCGCTGGAAAAGGTTGGCGGCGAAGCGCTGATCACCGCCGACCACGGCAACGTCGAAAAAATGGCCGATGAAGAAACCCACCAGGCTCACACCGCGCACACCACCGAGCCAGTGCCGTTCATTTATGTCGGCAAGCGTGACCTCAAGGTCCGTGCAGGTGGCGTACTGGCGGACGTGGCGCCGACCATGCTGATGCTGCTGGGTCTGGAAAAACCGGCGGAAATGACTGGCACGTCGATTCTGGTGTAATTCGCCAGATCAAACACCGCCAAACCCTGTGGGAGCGGGCTTGCTCGCGAATGCGGAGTATCAGCAACGTTGATGTTGACTGACGCCCCGCATTCGCGAGCAAGCCCGCTCCCACATTGGTTTTGCGCTATTTTTATTACCGAATCTGCTCCAGTTATCACACAAGCCCAATTGGGCGTTTTTTTTGCAGCCTCGGGCGGGCATACTAGGCCGTCCATTACCCTGGTGCCGCCCGCCTCTATGCTCCGCGTCCTGATCGCCCTCGCTCTGACATGCCTGCTCCAACCGGCCTTCGCTGACGAGCGCGCGCAAACCCAACAGCAGCTGGATGCCACGCGTCAGGACATTGCCGAGCTGAAAAAGCTGCTGGGCAAGCTGCAGGAAGAAAAATCCGGCGTGCAGAAAGAGCTCAAGGGCACTGAAACCGAGATGGGCAAGCTCGAGAAGCAGGTCGATGCCCTGCAGAAAGAGCTGAAGAAAAGCGAATCCGAGCTGCAGCGGCTCGATGCGGAGAAAAAAAAACTCCAGAGCGCGCGCACTGAACAGCAGCGACTGATCGCCATCCAGGCCCGCGCGGCCTACCAGAACGGCCGTCAGGAATACCTCAAGCTGCTGCTCAACCAGCAGAATCCCGAGAAATTCGCCCGCACCCTCACCTATTACGATTACCTGAGCCAGGCCCGCCTGGAGCAGTTGAAGAACTTCAACGAAACCCTGCGCCAACTGGCCAATGTCGAAAAAGACATCGCCACGCAACAGGCGCAATTGCTGGTACAGAAAAGCAGCCTCGACACCCAGCGCGACGAGCTGGAAAAGGTCCGCAAGGAACGCCAGCAAGTCCTCGCCAAGCTCAACGATGACGTGAAGGCCCGCGACCAGAAACTCGCCGCCCGCGAGCAGGATCAGGCAGACCTGTCTAAAGTCCTTAAAACCATTGAAGAAACCCTGGCCCGCCAGGCTCGTGAGGCAGAAGAAGCGCGGCAGAAAGCGCTGATCGCCCAGCAGGAAGCGGAAAAAAAGCGTTTGCGTGAGGCGCAGGCTGAAAACAGCGACGCCCCACGAAAACCCGCCAGATCAACCCCCGGCGCACTGGTGTCCAGCAGCGGCGAGACCTTTGGCGGCCCTTTTGCCGCAACCCGGGGAAAACTTCCATGGCCGGTTGATGGTCGATTGCTGGCACGCTTCGGCGAAAGCCGTGGCGACGATGCCCGGACCAAGTGGGATGGCGTGATGATCAGCGCCGCTGCCGGCAGCCAGGTGCATGCCGTGCACGGCGGGCGCGTGGTGTTCGCCGACTGGTTGCGTGGCGCCGGGCTGCTGGTGATCCTTGATCACGGCAATGGTTATCTGAGCCTTTACGGTCACAACCAGACACTGCTCAAGTCGGCCGGTGACGTAGTAAAAGCCGGTGAGTCGATTTCCACTGTCGGTAACAGTGGCGGTCAGGACACACCAGCGCTGTATTTCGCAATTCGTCAGCAGGGTCACCCGAGTGATCCGGCGCAATGGTGTCACGCGCAAGGATAAGCGCGTCGCCTAATTCAGGAGTTCGTTCGACATGCTGCATTTGTCCCGCCTTACCTCGCTGGCCCTGACGATCGCTGTGGTGATCGGCGCGCCTCTGGCGTTCGCTGCTCAACCGGCCCCGGCCGTCGCTCCGGCAGGTACTGCCGCGACCGCCAAGGCACCGCTGCCGCTGGAAGAGTTGCGTACCTTTGCCGAGGTCATGGATCGAATCAAAGCCGCCTATGTCGAGCCGGTGGACGACAAGACCCTGCTGGAAAACGCGATCAAGGGCATGCTCAGCAACCTCGATCCGCACTCCGCCTATCTGGGCCCTGAAGACTTCACCGAGCTGCAGGAAAGCACCAGCGGCGAATTCGGCGGCCTCGGTATCGAAGTCGGCTCGGAAGACGGCTTCATAAAAGTCGTGTCGCCAATCGACGACACGCCTGCGTCCAAGGCTGGCATTCAGGCTGGCGACTTCATCGTCAAGATCAACGGCCAGCCAACTCGCGGCCAGACCATGACCGAAGCCGTGGACAAGATGCGCGGCAAGATCGGCCAGAAGATCACCCTGACCCTGGTCCGCGACGGCGGCACGCCGTTCGACGTGACCCTGGCGCGCGCGGTGATTCAAGTGAAGAGCGTCAAGGCGCAGCTGCTGGATTCGGGTTACGGCTACATCCGCATCACCCAGTTCCAGGTCAAGACCGGCGAAGAGGTCTCCAAGGCCCTGGCCAAGCTGCGCAAAGACAACGGCAAAAAGCTCAACGGCATCATCCTCGACCTGCGCAACAACCCGGGCGGTGTGTTGCAGGCGGCAGTGGAAGTGGTCGACCACTTCATCAAGAAAGGTCTGATCGTCTACACCAAAGGCCGAATCGCCAACTCCGAACTGCGCTTCTCCGCCACCGGCAAGGACGAAAGCGAAGCGGTGCCGATGGTGGTGCTGATCAACGGTGGCAGCGCCTCGGCGTCGGAAATCGTTGCCGGTGCCCTGCAGGACCAGAAACGCGCGGTGGTCATGGGCACCACCAGTTTCGGCAAAGGCTCGGTGCAAACCGTGCTGCCGCTGAACAACGACCGCGCGCTGAAGATCACCACGGCGCTGTACTTCACGCCGAACGGCCGCTCGATCCAGGCCCAGGGCATTGTCCCGGACATCGAAGTGCGCAAGGCCAAGATCACCAACGAAGCGGACGGCGACTACTTCAAGGAAGCCGACCTGCAAGGCCACCTGGGCAACGGCAACGGCGGCGCGGACAAGCCGACCGGTTCCGGCGCGAAGGCCAAGGCCATGCCGCAGGATGACGATTACCAACTGGCCCAGGCCCTGAGCCTGCTCAAAGGGCTGAGCATCACGTCCGGCCGTTGAGGATGTCTTTGCGTTTCCTCTTCGTCCTGTTGTGCTGTCTGGCGGGTGCTGCGCACGCAGAACCCGCCAGCACTACCCCGCCAAAAGCCTACCTGACGCTGATCATCGACGACCTGGGACAGAACCTGCCCCGGGATCGCCGCGTGCTGGCCCTGCCCGGCCCGGTGACCACGGCGATCATGCCCGACACGCCGCACGCCACCGAATTTGCCCGCGAAGCCCATCGCGCCGGCAAGATCGTGATCCTGCACATGCCGATGGATCCGGCCACCGGCCCGTACGCCTGGCACCCCGAACTGCCGCTCGAAGAGCTGCAAAAGCGCCTCGACGCCGCGTTCAAAATGGTCCCTTACACCGCGGGCATCAACAACCACATGGGCAGTCGCATGACCGCGCAGCCGGTGGCGATGGCGTGGCTGATGGGCGAGTTGCAGCGTCGGCACAAGTTCTTCGTCGACAGCCGCACCAGCGCCCAGACCGTGGCGGCGCAGCAGGCCCAGAAGATCGACTTGGCGAGTGTTTCGCGGGATGTGTTTCTCGATGACGAGCGCACCGAAGCCGCCATCTTCGCCCAATTGCAGACGGCGATCAGCCTGGCGCGCAAGCAGGGCTCGGCGGTGATGATCGGCCACCCTTACCCGCAGACACTGGCGGTGCTGGAACGTGAATTGCCGAAGCTCAAGGCGCAAGGCATCGAGTGGATCGATATCAAGCAGATGATCAGCGTGCGGAGTAACAAGGCGACAACTGCACACGGGAAAAATGGAATATATCGTTAATTTATCAACTTATTAAATTCTCATAACATTCCCACAACTAAAACAAGTAGCAATAACTTATACAACCAACTTAAAAAAAATTAATTTATTCTGCGCCAGTCTTGTACCCACACATTAGCCAAGGACTGGCCATGAACTTGAAAAATATCCACCCAGGTTTTTTATTACTGACTGCCTTCTCACTTCCTGCTTGTTCCAGCCCCGTCGATTACGGCAAGGGCGCTGAAAACTTCTCACCGGCGCAACACCTGACCAACAAAGATGGCGAGAATAACCACTGGATGGGAATCGGCGAGTACAAAAGCCGCGAGCACGGCTCCTGCACCGCCTTCCTGATTGACACAAACAGCTCTCGCCCCTCCGATTCCGCCTATGCACTGACCAGTGCCCACTGCGTGGGCAAGGAAAACGGGGTCATGCGAACAGATGACCCTATCGAGGCTACCATTACCTTCAACCGCTTCATTGATACAGTTGCTGCCTCCAGGACTGTTCCTCTGAAGAAAGTTGCCTGGAGCAGTATTCAGGGGGTCGACCTGGCTCTGTTGGAGCTTGGAGTGTCACAGGGCGAACTTCTGGCACAGGGCATCACGCCCATGAAACTGGCCCAGCAGGCACCGGCAAAAGATAGCGACATTCTGATAGTGCACAAACCCGTTGGTTCTCCTTTACAAATGTCAGCCTGCACCCACGTGCCATCCCCGGCGATTTTCGAGAAGCCCTGGGTTTGGCGACATACGGTCAGCAACCAGTGCAAAGATGTTGCTGCCGGCAGCTCGGGAAGTCCGGTCATCGTCCGAGCGACCAACGAGGTCTATGGCGTCCTTGGGACCTTGGCTCACCATCTGACGCCACTGCCCGGATATGGCCAGATGCCGAGCGGCAGTTACGGTAGCCCGACCTCGGTTTTCAACAACTGCTTTATCGATGGCAAACTCAATACGGATCCGCAGGTGTGCGAGTTATTTCCGGCAGCCTCTATCAGACTGCCTGCCCAGCTGCCAACGCATGCAAAGATCAGCGTAAATGCTCAGGGCAACTACGTTTATCCAGAGTGGAACTTTGAAATAACCGCCAGCACCCGATTTATCCGGACCAAACGTACATCGGACCCGGTAGACTGCGAAGTTCCGCAAGACTACAGCCAGCCAATAAACACTGGCACTGCGTCCACTCAGTTAAATGTTCCCATGGGACCTGAAACCGGACTTAACAACCTTTGCATCATCGCCACAAATAGCGCCGATGAAATATTACCGGCAGGCACTTATCGAAATGCCGTCACTGTTCCCACTTTTCTGATTGATGCGGGCCCGACGCCTGTTCCGAGCATAGAGACTTCGTTTAACAAAGAAATAAACAGAGCGCAGATTTTCTGGCCGAAACGCAGGAACGAGGGCCTGGATGGATACGAAGTAAAGAACGGCCTTGCTGAAAAAGTCAGCTGCGAAGACCCGCAGGGTTATAGCCGTGTGACCTCCAATTGGCTACGCCCGCAAAGCAACTTCCCCCTCAAGCTCTGCGTTTACGCTGTCGACCCCAATAATCAGCGCTCAGAGTTGAAGGAATACATCCTGGAATGGGAGGAGGTCAAAAACAGCGCCCCCTGAGCTGATCAGTGACGCCGGCCTTGTGCTTCTGCCTCAATAGTCAAAACAGGAGCGCAAGGCTGCCAATGGCATGGAACGGTTTTTTGGCAATAACTGGTCACGACGTCATACATAGTTACCGCCAGAGACCGGGTGCGAATACCGATAGTGAGACCTGCAACGGGTCGCGACTCCCTCGAGTCGCCGTTCAACTATCAGGAGTGACCATGACCATTCATGACCAGACCGCAGCGCCATCCAGACAAATCGAACCGATCAGACACGACAATCTGCTGATCCATTTCACCACGGAATTTCACCGCATCTGGGACAGCACCGGCTCACGGGCTAAACCCGCGGCCTTCTGGCGCCCGACTCCGGCGCCGGATGTATTGCCGGGCTATTTCCCGCTCGGCGACGTGTTCGTCGCCGGGCACGACAACATTAACGGCAGCACCGTGGTAGCCGTTGTTTGCGAGGCGGATGCACGCAGTGCAGATCCGGCCAGGGGCCCGGCATTAAGGCGCCCGGACGATTTCGAACTGATCTGGAAAGATTCTGGCTCAGGCTCGAAGAAAGACGGCGCCGTATGGCGACCGATCGCCCCGCAAGGTTATGTGGCCATGGGCGCGGTCTGCTCCAATGATCACGAAAAACCCTCACTCAACGCGGTTCGCTGTGTACGCGCCGATCTGGTGATCGCCTCGGACGTTGGCGAACTGATCTGGAATGACAGGGGCAGCGGTGCCAGACAGAGTTTCAGCGCCTGGAGTGTCACGCCGACGAATGCGCCGCCGGGAGAGATTCATTTCGCACCAGGGACCTTTGTTGCGGCAAGCAGTTTCAACCGGCCAGAGGGCAATGTCGGCGCCTATTCACTACGGATGCACATCGCGCCACTGATCCTGTCATCGCCACAGCTGCCGACACTCTCCGCAGCGCAAGCCTCAGAAACCAAAAGCGCGGCTACGCTCTCCCAAGTCATCAAGTTGCCATGGTTCGTGGTCAAGGATGACTTGTCGCCAAGTGATCAGTTACGCACCACGCCGTTTTACCGCCTGGAAAGAACCGACCAGTACTATCTAGTTGGAAGCGGACACAACACGGGCGAGGAGGCACGGGCTTTCAAGTGGACTGCGCAACGGCTGCAGAATCCAAAGACGCTGCGTCTGTTCACCCAACTTACCGCGATCAGTTTTGTGAGCCCGTGGGCAACGAAGGCAGACGCCACTGCGTCACTCCCATTCTCGGCGAGACTGGACAGCCAGTTCACTCACAGCGAGACGTCAACCAGTGGTTGGCAGACTCCATTTGTTACCCATGTGATCGCTATGGCCGGCAAAGGCAAATTCGTCGCGGTTTATCAGCTGGAGAGTTTCTATGAGCTGCGTCGTGCTGACGGCTCGCAAGCGGGGATCAATCTGGCTTATACCCAGAACGATAACCTGAGTCTGCTGCAATATCCGCCGCAAGAATGCACCCACGGCGCAACAGACAAGTCGTTGCCGAAAGCTACAGATAGCGCCCCATGATTTCGTCGACGACCCCGTCCTTGCGCATCTGATCCAACGCCGCCTGCAGCCTGGCGACCGTTGCATCCGACACGTCCTTGTTCAGCGCCAGGTACAACTCGGCGCTGTTGAAGCGCAGCACGGTCTTGAGTCCGGTGACCCCATCCTGCCGCGCCAGGTAACGCCCGGCAGGATCCCCCGTAGCCCACAGGTCGATCTGGCCATTGACCAGTTTTTTCGCGTTGTCCTGATCACGCAGCACCACGATCGGCTTCAGGCCCTGCTTGGCCAGCGTCTCGGCAATCGCATCGCCTTTGTAGGCGCCGATCTTGTATTTGCGTGCATCGTTGAGGGTGTCGAGAGTGATCTTGCTGTCGGCCTTGGCCAACATGATCCAGTCGTCCGGACCGATCGGGCCGACCCATTTGAACAGGTTCTCGCGATCCGGCAGGCGGGCCATCACGAAGGCGCCATAACCGGGGTTTTCCAGCGCCAGTTTGTAGACCCGCTCCCACGGGAAGCGCAGCGTCAGGCTGTAGGTGAGCCCGGCGCGCTTGAACATTTCGCGCACGATGTCGGCGGCAATGCCGTTGATATTCTCGCCCTTGGCGAAATTCTTGCCGTCTTTCGCCATGTTGTAGGGCGGGAAGTTTTCGGTGAGGAGCACCAGATCGGTGTCGGGACTGTTTTCGGCCCGCGCCGTGTTGAGCAGCAACACAGAGGCACTGGCGAGAACAAGAAGCAGGCGTTTGATCATGTCGGGCTACCGGAATCCATGGCGTGCCCAAGAGTGCCTTGGGTACGCCATGCTGTCCACTGGCCTGTACGGTTTAGCGCATGACAATTCCGCGTTGCGCCATGTAGGCCTTGGCCTCCTGCACGGTGTATTCACCGAAGTGAAAAATACTCGCCGCCAGTACCGCGCTGGCGTGGCCTTCGAGGATGCCGTCGGCCAGATGCTGCAGGTTGCCGACGCCACCGGAAGCGATCACCGGGATGCCCAGTGCATCGCTGATCGCCCGAGTCACGCCGAGGTCGAAGCCGTTTTTCATGCCGTCCTGATCCATGCTGGTCAACAGGATCTCGCCGGCACCGAGGCCTTCCATTTTTTTCGCCCACTCGACTGCATCGAGACCGGTCGGCTTGCGCCCGCCGTGGGTGAAGATTTCCCAGCGCGGGGTTTCACCCGGGCCGGAGACCTTTTTCGCGTCGATGGCGACGACGATACACTGCGAGCCGAAATGCTGCGCGGCTTCGCCGACGAACTCCGGATTGAACACCGCTGCGGTGTTGATCGAAACCTTGTCCGCACCGGCATTGAGCAGGTTGCGAATGTCCTGCACGGTGCGCACGCCGCCGCCGACGGTCAGCGGGATGAACACCTGGCTGGCCATGCGCTCGACGGTATGCAGTGTGGTGTCGCGACCATCGACGCTGGCGGTGATGTCGAGAAAAGTAATCTCGTCGGCACCCTGCTCGTCATAACGACGGGCGATTTCCACCGGGTCGCCGGCATCGCGGATGTTCTCGAACTTCACACCTTTGACGACCCGGCCGTTGTCCACGTCCAGGCAAGGGATGATGCGTTTGGCCAGCGCCATGGTCAGTCCTCAGCCTTGGTACGAATCGCAGAAAGCTTGCGCTTCAGCGACGTCGAGGGTGCCTTCGTAGATCGCCCGGCCAGTGATTGCACCGATGATGCCCGGCGCCTTGGCGTCGAGCAGCGACTTGATGTCACCCAGATTGTGGATACCGCCGGAAGCAATCACCGGGATCTTCGTCGCTGCCGCCAGCGCAGCGGTGAACGGTACGTTGCAGCCCTGCATCATGCCGTCTTTGGCGATGTCGGTATAAACGATCGAGGACACACCGTCGGCTTCAAACTGCTTGGCCAGATCGATGACTTGCACGGTGCTGATTTCAGCCCAGCCATCGGTGGCGACGAACCCGTCTTTGGCATCCAGACCGACGATGATTTTGCCCGGGAACGCGCGGCAGGCCTCAGCGACGAACGCCGGATCCTTCACCGCTTTGGTACCGATGATCACGTAGCTCACGCCTGCCTTGACGTAGTGCTCGATGGTTTCCAGCGAGCGGATACCGCCGCCGATCTGGATCGGCAGGGTCGGGTAGCGCTTGGCAATCGCAGTAACCACTTCGCCATTGACTGGCTGGCCTTCGAACGCGCCGTTCAGATCGACCAGATGCAGACGGCGGCAACCGCCCTCCACCCACTTGGCAGCCATGCTCACCGGGTCATCGGAGAACACTGTGGAATCCTCCATGCGGCCCTGGCGCAGACGTACGCAGGCACCGTCTTTAAGATCGATAGCGGGAATAATCAGCATCTGGCAAACCTTCAAATTTGAATGTTCAGCTTGGCTCGGAAATCAGTTTTTCTCGAGCGCCCACAGGTCGCTTTCGATGCTTTCAAACCGCTCTTTGAGGTGGGTCTGCACATCGAAAATCGCCCTGTTGTAATAGTGCGGAGCAATTTCGCGGGTAAACAGCTCAAGAATTTCCGCCGCTTCGAACGAACCCAGGTCGAGTTCGAACCGATCCTCCATGAACCGCTGGATCTTGCGGTTGGCCTCACTCTCCTGCTCGGGAGTGAGGGTCAGGATCGGCGGTTTGGACTTCTTGGCGGCCATTTACCAGCGACCGTCCCACGCGGCGAAGTTCTGCAGCAATTGCAGGCCATGGGTATGGCTCTTCTCCGGGTGGAACTGCACGGCGAAACGCGAGCCTTCGGCCAGCGCTGCTGCGAAATCGACCCCGTAATGACCGCTGCCGACTACCTGCCGAGAATTGGCCGCAGCGATGTAGTAGCTGTGCACGAAGTAGAAACGCGCCTTGTCCGGAATGTCGTGCCACAGCGGGTGACTGACCTTCTGCTGCACTTCGTTCCAGCCCATGTGCGGGACTTTCAGGTGCTCGCCGTCTTCATGCAGGTCTTTGCCGAAGAACTTCACCGCGCCCGGGAACAGGCCGATGCAGTCGACGCCGTCGTTCTCTTCGCTGCTGTCGAGCAGGGCTTGCATGCCGACGCAGATGCCGAGGAACGGACGATCCTGGCTGACTTCACGCACCAGCGCGTCGAAACCGAGGCGACGGATCTCCGCCATGCAATCGCGAATCGCACCAACGCCGGGGAACACCACGCGGTCGGCTTCGCGGATCACGTCCGCATCGCTGGTGATCAGCACCTTGCCGGCGCCGACGTGCTCGAGGGCCTTGGCCACCGAGTGCAGGTTGCCCATGCCGTAGTCGATAACTGCAACCGTCTGCATTACAGAACGCCTTTGGTCGATGGCATTTGCCCGGCCATGCGCTCGTCCAGCTCGACGGCCATGCGCAGCGCGCGGCCGAAAGCCTTGAACACGGTTTCGATCTGGTGGTGGGTGTTGGTGCCACGCAGGTTGTCGATGTGCAGGCTGACCAGTGCGTGGTTGACGAAGCCCTGGAAGAATTCCTGGAACAGGTCGACGTCGAAGCCGCCCACGGTGGCGCGGGTGTAGGGCACGTGCATCTGCAGGCCTGGACGGCCGGAGAAGTCGATCACCACGCGCGACAGCGCTTCATCGAGCGGCACGTAGGCGTGGCCGTAGCGACGGATGCCTTTCTTGTCGCCGATGGCTTTGGCGAAGGCCTGGCCGAGGGTGATACCGACGTCTTCCACGGTATGGTGGTCGTCGATATGCAGATCGCCCTTGCATTCAATATCCAGGTCGATCAACCCGTGACGGGCGATCTGATCCAGCATGTGCTCAAGAAAAGGAACACCGATATCGAATCGGGCCTTTCCGGTGCCATCAAGGTTGATCGAGGCTTTGATCTGGGTTTCCAGAGTGTCGCGCTCGACAGACGCCTTACGTTCGGCCATCACCAGCTCCGCAAAATCATTGGGCGAAAAAGGCAGCCATTATAGGCACGCGGGGCCGAAACAGAAACACGAGACGTGATATGGCTGACGGACAGACTCCCGTGTTGTCGGGGATAGACATGTCCATACAAGCCATTTGAAGCAGCACAAAACAAATGTGGGAGCGGGCTTGCTCGCGAAGAGGGAGTGTCAGTCAACATCAATGCTGAATGACATACCGCCTTCGCGAGCAAGCCCGCTCCCACAGGGGTAGTGCGTTTTACCCATTACTTAGTGAAACAGTACCGCCGTCTTCTGCAGGGTCACCCACACACCCCACGCCAACGGAATACCCACCACCAGCCATGCAGCTACAGCCAGCGGCTTGCTGCCCGGTGCGGCTTTCCACTCCAGCACGGTGCTCGCATCAGCCCCCTTGTCGTGGCCCAGCGCCTGTTCGGCAGCCAGTTCGGCGTCGGTCATGAAGTACTTGTCGGCCACCGGACGCACCAGCAGGTTGCACAGGAAACCCAGCACCAGCAGGCCCGCGAGGATGTACAGGGTGATGTCGTAAGCGGCAGCGCGTTCAACGCCGATGCTCAGCTGATACTCGCGCAGGTAGTTCACCAGCACCGGACCGAGCACACCGGCCGCAGCCCAGGCGGTCAGCAGGCGACCGTGGATCGCGCCAACCATTTGCGTGCCGAACAGGTCGGCCAGATAAGCCGGAACGGTCGCAAAACCACCGCCGTACATCGACAGAATGATGCAGAACGCCGCGACGAACAGCGCAACGTTGCCCAGATGGCCCATGTTCGGGATCAGCGCGTACAGGGCAAAACCGAGGGCGAAGAACACGAAGTAAGTGTTTTTGCGACCCAGGTAGTCCGAGAACGAAGCCCAGAAGAAGCGGCCACCGATGTTGAACAGGCTCAGCAGGCCGGTGAAGCCGGCAGCGATCGCGGCAATCGAAGCCAGTTGCCCGGCATCCAGTTGACCGAACGGCACGTCAACGCCCAGCAGCTTGCCGCCGAACACTTCCTGCAGCAGTGGCGAAGCCATGCCGAGAATGCCGATACCGGCCGATACGTTCAGGCACAGCACCAGCCACACCAGACGGAACTGCGGGGTTTTCCACGCCACATTCACGTGCACGTGACGGTGGGTGATCATCGCGTTCGAGGCTTTTTTCGCCGGCGCGGTCCAGCCTTCAGGCTTCCAGCCGGTTGGCGGCACGCGGTAGGCCAGGGCGCCACCGATCATGAACACGAAGTAGATCGCCGCCATGGCCACGAAGCTCTGCCAGACACCGACCCCGGCAGGCGAAGCGAAGTGGCTCATCAGTGCCGTCGCCAACGGTGCACCGACCATCGCGCCACCACCAAAGCCCATGATCGCCATGCCGGTCGCCATGCCGCGCTTGTCCGGGAACCACTTGATCAGGGTCGATACCGGCGAGATATAGCCCAGGCCCAGACCGATACCGCCGATCACGCCGGAGCCGATCCACATCAGCCAGATCTGGTGGGTATAAATCCCCAGTGCCGAGATCAGCAGACCGCCGCACCAGCACAGTGCCGAAACCACACCAGCCTTGCGTGGCCCGGCGTGTTCCAGCCAGCCACCCCAGATCGCTGCCGAGCAGCCGAGGAAGATGAAGAACAGGGTGTAGATCCAGCCGAGCATCGAGATCGGCCAGTCGCATTGCGAAGAGAAGACCTGAGCGATGAAGCTCATGTCCGGCGCGCAAGCCACTGGCGCGGTGACGCCCAGTGCCTTGGACAGCGGCAACCAGAACACCGAGAAACCGTAGGCCATGCCGATGCACAGGTGGATGGCCAGCGCGGCCGGTGGAACCAGCCAGCGGTTGAAACCGGGCTTGGCGATGATGCGCTCCTTGGACAGGAACGCAGGCTGGTCGGCGCGAAGGCCGTCCGCCGTGATACTCGTGCTCATTGTGTATCCCCCAATTATTAGTATGGTTCGCCAGCCACTGTTCACCCTCGGCCTTTATGCACGCAGGCATGACCGTTTTTTCAGGTGAAGCTCCTTGAAGGCGCGACGTTAAGTCGCAGAAGGACGGACGAACCGGCGAAGGTTACCATTTGCACGTGACAGAAAAACCAAACTGATATCACCTTTTTCGTGTCATCTGATCTCGCCCCCTCAGGAAAAAGCCATGCCGATCGTTGTCCAAGCGCTGAACGATGCCAGTTACCAGGATCAACAGGATTTGCAGAAGATCTATCGTGACGCTCCACAGTGGCTGTTCGCGCCGTATTCCGGGGACGCCCAGTTGATCGAAAGCAGCCTGGCGGACGGGTCTTTGATTACAGGACGTTTCAACGACCGACTGCTCGGTGCGGCGCGCCTGACAAGGCACGACAGGATTTGGTACTTGTCGCATTTGTGTGTACGAAAAGTCACCCGGCGCCGTGGGGTGGCTGAGCGATTGGTGAACCAAGCGCAGAAAATGGCGTCGCAAGCGGGAGCCCAACTGCGCCTGCTGGCACCGGCCGGACACCTTGAAACGCAGGCGCTGGCCGCCAAACTGCAAGTGCCGCTGGAAGTCATCGCGACATGACAGCGCCCCGAACCGGGCGGATGCAGCGCTATACTCCCCGGCTAAATTACGAATTCGACTAACTACAAGGACTCGCCCATGAAAGCGTTCGGCAAAATCCTGGGTCTGGTACTTCTCGGGCTGTTGCTGATCATTGTGGCGGCGGGCTTCGCCCTGACCCACCTGTTTGATCCCAACGACTACAAAGACGAGATCCGCCAGATAGCCCGCGACAAGGCCCACATCGAGCTGACGCTCAATGGCGATATCGGCTGGAGCCTGTTCCCGTGGCTCGGCCTGGAACTGCATGAAGCCAGCATCGCCACCCTGATCAACCCGACCGAACCGTATGCCGACCTGCAGATGCTCGGCCTGTCCGTGCGCGTTCTGCCACTGTTGCGCCGTGAAGTGCAGATGAGCGATGTGCGTGTCGAAGGCCTGAACCTGCGCCTCAAACGCGACAAGAACGGCCACGGCAACTGGGAAGATATCGGCAAATTGCCGACAGCCGCCGCGCCCGCCGGCAGCCCGGCGCCTGCCAGCGCACCTGCTGCCGAAGCCCCTGCCCAGCCGGAAAAACCGCCGCAGCCGATCCGCCTCGACATCGACAGCCTGACGGTCAATAACGCCCGCGTTGAATACAACGACGAGCAGACCGGCAAGCAGTACAGCGCCGAAAGCATTCAGTTGAGCACCGGTGCGGTACACGACTCGACCAACATTCCGCTGAAAGCCACGGCGTTCCTCAGCACCAATCAGCCTGTGCTGCGGGTACGCACCGAGCTCAATGGCGAGCTGCGCATCGAACGCGCCCTGCAACGTTACAAGTTCGAAGACATGAAACTGTCCGGCGAACTGACCGGCGACCCACTGCAGGGCAAGGCCATGACCTTCTCCGCCCAAGGCCAGATCTCCCTGGACAAGGCAGCGAATGTCGCCGAATGGACCGGGATCAAGATCTCCGCCAACCAGCTGCGTGCCCTCGGCGAGCTGAAGGCCAACGACCTCGACGAGACCCCGCAGATCACTGGCGGGATCTCGATCGCCCAGTTCGATCTGGCGAAATTCGTCGACAGCATCGGTCAGACGTTGCCCGCCATGGCGCCCGGCAGCCTGAGCAAAGTCGAACTGGTCAGCCGCGTGGCCGCCACGCCAACCAGCGTGGCTTTCGACAACGTCAACCTGAAACTCGACGACAGCAGCTTCAGCGGGCGCATTGCCGTGGAAGACTTCGCCAAGCAGTCGCTGCGCGCGATCCTCAAGGCCGACACCTTTGATGTAGACCGTTACCTGCCGCCGAAATCGGACAAGGCCAAAAACGCCACGCAAGTGCGTCAGGCCGAAGTCGCCAGCACCGAAGCCGATGCCATGGCCGGCGCCGGCAGCACACCGCTGCCGGACAAACCGAGCAAAAGCGCCTGGAGCACCGAGCGTCTGCTGCCGGTCGAGCGTCTGGCCAAACTCGACGTCGATGCCGACCTGACCTTCGGCCAACTGACCCTCGACAAACTGCCGATCCAGAACGCTGCACTCAAGGCCACAGGCCAGAGCGGCCTGCTGACCCTGCAAAACCTGCGCGGCGAGCTATACGGCGGCGACTTCGAAGCCAAAGGCACCCTCGACGTACGCCCGAGCGCCCCCGTGCTCAATCTGCAGACCAAAATCAACCGCGTGCCGGCCGAGAAAATTCTCGAAAGCCAGGGCAAGAATCCGCCGGTCAAAGGCCTGGTCACGCTGACCAGCAACCTCACCGGCAGCGGCAACAGCCAGCAGGCGCTGATCGAAACCCTCAACGGCAACGCCAGTTTCGTGATCAACAACGGCGTGCTGCTCAACGCCAATCTTGAACAGCAACTGTGCAAAGGCATCGCCACCCTCAATCGCAAAACCCTCAGCGGCGAGCCACGAGGCAAGGACACACCGTTCCAGGAACTCAAGGGCAACCTGACCTTGCGCAACGGCGTGGCGAGCAACCCGGATCTGAAAGTGCGCATCCCGGGCATGACCGTCAACGGCAACGGCGACATCGACCTGAAAGTGCTGGGCATGGATTACCGCGTCGGCATCATCGTCGAGGGCGACACCAGCGCCATGCCGGATCCGGCCTGTCAGGTCGGCGAGAAATTCGTCGGCATCGAGTGGCCGCTGCGCTGCCGTGGCCCGCTGGAGCTGGGCGCCAAGGCCTGCCGTGTGGATAACGAACGTCTCGGCCAGGTCGCGACCAAAATCGCCGGTGACAAACTCAGCGAAAAGATCGATGAAAAACTCGGCGACAAGGTCAGCCCGGAATTGAAAAACGCATTGAAGGGGCTGTTCAAGCGATGAGAGCGGAGCAGTTTTCCATGGCGGTGCTGGAATGGTTCGACCGCCACGGCCGCCACGATTTGCCCTGGCAGCAAGACATCAATCCGTATCGGGTATGGGTGTCGGAGATCATGTTGCAGCAGACCCAGGTCAGCACCGTGCTCAATTACTTCGACCGCTTCATGGCCGCGCTGCCAACGGTGCAAGCGCTGGCCGAAGCGCCGGAGGACGAAGTGCTGCACTTGTGGACCGGGCTGGGTTACTACACCCGCGCGCGCAATCTGCAGAAGACCGCGAAGATCGTCGTCAGCCAGTATGGCGGCGAATTTCCGCGGGACGTCGAAAAGCTGACGGATCTGCCGGGGATCGGCCTGTCCACCGCTGGGGCTATCGCCAGCATCAGCATGGGCCTGCGCGCGCCGATCCTCGATGGCAACGTCAAACGCGTTCTGGCGCGTTTTACCGCGCAAGAGGGTTACCCTGGTGAGCCGAAGGTCGCCAAACAGCTGTGGGCCAACGCAGAGCGTTTCACGCCGCACGATCGGGTCAACGCCTACACCCAGGCGATGATGGATCTTGGCGCCACGCTGTGTACGCGCAGCAAACCGAGCTGCCTGCTGTGCCCGCTGGAAAAGGGCTGCGAGGCGCACATGCTCGGGCTGGAGACGCGCTACCCGATTCCCAAACCGCGCAAGGCCATCCCGCAGAAACGCACGCTGATGCCGCTGCTGGCCAACGGCGAAGGCGCGATTCTGCTTTATCGTCGCCCGTCGACAGGCCTGTGGGGCGGTTTATGGAGCCTGCCGGAACTCGATGACCTCGACGACCTGCAGCATCTGGCCGACCAGCACTCGCTGACCATGGGCGAGCAGCAGGCGCTGCCAAGCCTCGTCCACACCTTCAGCCATTTCCAGCTGTCCATCGAACCCTGGCTGGTTCAGGTGCAGGAGGCCGGTCAGCACGTGGCCGAGGCCGACTGGCTCTGGTATAACCTCGCCACCCCGCCGCGCCTGGGCCTTGCCGCCCCGGTCAAAACCTTGCTCGAACGCGCGGCCGCCGTATTGAACGCAGGAGAGTCGTCATGACCCGCACCATCATGTGCCGCAAGTACAAAGAAGAACTGCCCGCGCTGGAACGCGCTCCTTTCCCGGGCGCCAAAGGTCAGGATATTTTTGACCACGTCTCGGCCAAGGCCTGGGCTGACTGGCAGAAACACCAGACCCTGCTGATCAACGAAAAGCGTCTGAACATGATGAACGCCGAAGATCGCAAATATCTTCAGGGCGAAATGGACAAGTACTTCTCCGGCGAGGATTACGCCAAGGCCGAAGGCTACGTTCCGCCTGCAGAGTAAACCCGCAAAATCGGGGGTCGGATCGTAAGCGACGGAATTAATTTAAGAAATTTTAAAAAAGTCGTTGACGTAAATCCGAAAAACCCTTTTAATGCGCCCCGTTGCCCAGATAGCTCAGTCGGTAGAGCAGGGGATTGAAAATCCCCGTGTCGGCGGTTCGATTCCGTCTCTGGGCACCAAATACCGAAAACCCTGAATCGCAAGATTCAGGGTTTTTTTATGCCTGCGATTTGATGGCGGCTCAATCCAGCCCCTTTGCGCAGCCCAGAAAAAACCCGCGAGCCTTTCCCAGGCATCGCGGGTTTTGATTGCGCAAATGCGCGACGGGTTTCGAACAAAGGCGATCCGCGCTACTTTGGCTGCACCTTATGGAAGAGGGTCATCCGTTCGATGAACCAGAAAAGAACCCGCGTACCCCTGCCCCATCCGCCACCCTATCGCCAGAGTCGGGCTGCATTCTGGGTGACGGTGCTGGTCGGCGTACTGATCGCCTTCCTCATCGGCGCGTCGATTTATCTGATCGTCCACAGCTTGATCAGCGGCTCCATCACCACATGGAACCGCTCCGGTCCACGCCACACCTACACCCTTGCACTGCAACCGCGAATGTTCTGGTTCGAGATCGTGTCGCAATGCATCGGCACCGTATTCCTGATAGCCGTCGGCTGGATCGGATTATGGATTTACCGGATGGCGCACGAGCCCAGCGACAAGCAGAAGGGCAAGCGTACGCGGGGGTAAATGACGGTTGGCCCTCAGAGGGTGTTGACGTAGTCGACCGGCAACAAAACCGTGTCGAGCGCAGCGTCTACCGGCAGCGATACCACGGTAATCACCGGGCAAACGATCATCATGTAGCAGATGACCGCGGCGGGCATGCCGTCTCCCCCTCTCACGCCAAGCAAGTGCAGGTTGCCGTCGACGCCTTTGTAGTACGGTTCTGCAGAATCACCGTTCAGGCGCCCCATCATCGTTCCACAACCAGCCAACAGCAAAACCAGGCTCACCGCTGAGCCAATACGCAAAATCCCTTTCAAACCAGCACTTCCTTGCATCACAGAAACATAAGGCGCGGGATTGTACCCGCGCCTCGACTTTCAATTGAACCCAACACTATCCAGCGTCATTCCAGTGGAACACCAGATTGCGGGCGGCGCCGCTGCCAACGTCTGTCTCATCGCGCCGTGTTTCGCCATTGCGCGTGGCGACCACCGTGTACTTACCGGGTGGTAGTTGCACGTAAACCAGCGGACCCGTTTGGGTGAGAGTCAGTACGGTTTGCCCCGGTGACTTTTGAATCATCACATCGACATCAGCGGTGTACTGGTCTTGCGCCCCCACCGCGAACGTCATGTGCAGGTTGTAACCGGTGGATTGTTGAATGGCTTTTGCCTCATCAACGCCAATCCCGCCGGACAAGTAGTTGATGCCGTTTTGCTGCTGTTGTTGAGCCTGTACGCCTGCGCTGTCGACGGGCTCAAGGCTGGCCGCCTGCAGCATCGCCGGAAAAGCCAATACAGCGACCGCAGCGACTGGCAGCATGAATGAAAGAATGCGCTTCATAATCCCTACTCCCGGACTCTTTTAGAGCCCAACCGTGACTCCTTATTTGATCCGGCCAGGGAAGCACGCGTTTTAGATTGATTGGAACTTGGCCTGTGTACGAAATGGACTACAGACCATCACTCACTGAAACACCTTTTGCCGGCAACGTCCTGCAATACCCATCCCCTCTTCCTGCCGCCTATACAGGGCTCGCCCGACATCGCCGAGCGGCGAATCCCGGCATGCTTTTGCGTCTGTTTCCACTGATGCGGAAGACTCGATGAGCCAGGTAAAACCTACTGATGCGCAAGACCCGAAAATCGATTCATTGCTGGGGGAGTTGGGCGAACTGATTCGCCAGTCGCGGCAAAAAGTGCTGCGTGCGGTTGATACGATTCAAGTCCAGACCTGTTGGCAGATCGGCCGGCATATTGTCGAGTTTGAACAGCAAGGGGCGCAGCGGGCAGGGTATGGCAAGCAGTTGCTGGCTTTGTTGGCGAAGGATCTGACGGCGCAGTTCGGGAAGGGGTTTGATGAAACCAATCTTCGCAAGATGCGCCTGTTTTATCAGCTGTTCCCAATTCGAGACGCACTGCGTCTCGAATTGAGCTGGACTCACTATCGCAGGCTGCTGCGGGTCGAAAGCGCAAAAGCGCGTCAATGGTACGTGGAAGAAACCGCGAACCTGAACTGGTCCAGCCGCGCCCTTGATCGCCAGATCAATACGCTCTACTACGAACGACTCCTCATGAGTCGAGACAAGGCCGATGTGATTGAGGAAGCCTCCACCAACATTGAGGCGATGAAAGACAATCCGCGCGAGTTCATTCGCGACCCAGTCTTGCTAGAGTTTCTCGGGCTGCCTGCGCCCTGCAAGATCAGAGAGGATGCTCTTGAACAGGCTCTCATCGAACACCTGCAGAGCTTTCTTCTTGAGCTGGGCAAGGGCTTTTCCTTCGTCGCTCGCCAACAACGCCTCAGTACTCCTGATGTAGATCTGTACATCGATCTGGTGTTCTACAACTATTTGCTCAAATGCTTTGTGATCATTGAGCTCAAAAGCGGAAGGCTCAGTGCCGGCGATGTCGGACAGATGGACATGTATGTACGCATGTACGACGAACTCAAGCGCAACGAGGGCGACAAGCCGACAGTCGGGATCATTCTGTGTGCAGAGAGCAATGATTCGGTCGCGCGTTACTCGATGCTCAAGGGCAATGAGCAACTGTTCGCCAGCAGTTACAAGACGATACTGCCGAGTGAGGAAGAATTACGCGCAGAACTCAATCGGGAACAGGCCTTGATCGAAGAACGCCTGCTCATTCAATCGACTGAATAAACCTTCTGGATTGTTGCCGGGCGGCGCCGAGACTATCGTTGGCAACTTACCCGCAAAGGTGGAAAGCCATGACCTGTCAGGACACGCCCGCGATGCAGGATATGCAGTCAAGGTTGCCAATTTTGACCGCGGCGCAAGGTGAACCCTTCACGGAAGCCGCCGAGGATGACTTTGCCCTTGGCGGCTTCACCTGGCGCCATGCCCTGCCCGACATCCAGCGACCGGTAGTCATCATCAACGCCGCCACCTCGGTACGCTGCCGACACTATTCACGCTTCGCCGATTACCTGTTCGCCAACGGCTTCGACGTGATCACCTACGACTATCGAGGCATCGGCGAATCACGCCCGGCAACCCTGAAAGGCCTTGAGGCTTCATGGACCGACTGGGGCGCGCTGGATTTCGAGGCGATGCTCAAACGCGCGCAACGGGAATTCTCCGGCCAGCCAATCGATGTGGTCGGCCACAGTTTCGGCGGTTGCGCGGCCGGACTCGGCGAGTCCGGGCAGGTCATTCGTCGGCTGGTGACGGTCGGCGCGCAGTTCGCTTACTGGCGCGACTATGCCCCCGAACAGCGCCGGCGCATGTTCGGTAAATGGCACCTGCTGATGCCGCTGTTGACGCGGTTCTGTGGCTATTTCCCGGGCAAGCGCCTCGGCTGGCTGGAGGACACGCCCGCCGGCGTCGTACGCGACTGGAGCACGCCTGCCGCGCGCTACGAGCAGCGTCCGAGCGGTCGCCGACTGCTGAAGGCAAGCGGTCGCCTGCCCTTCGCCAACGTCCGCGCACACACCCTGGCGATTAGCATCAGCGACGACCCCTACGGCACCATTCCAGCCATCGAACGCCTGCTCGACTACTTCAGCCATGCGCACAAAACCCACCTGCGCATCGAGCCGCAGGACATCGGCGAACAACAAGTCGGACATTTCGCCTTTTTTCGCAGCGCATACCAAGCCACACTATGGCCCATCGCTCTGACCTGGCTGCAAACCGGCGAGCTGGCCCCCGACACACCCGGGCGGCCAGTGCCACGCAGCTGAGCCCTTTCAACGCACGACGGAACACACCATGGCCTCCGCCAACAAGCAGCAAAAACGCGCCGCCCGGGCCAAGACCAAGGCCAAGCAAAACCGCACCAAACGCACCGAGACGCCGGTCGAACTGGACCCGAACGATGACCGTATCGACTTCGAGTCGGTGGACCTGACCGAGCTGTTCAAGAAAATGATCGATGCCGAGAAGATCAGCCAGCAAGCCATGTGCACCGCGTTCCTCGAAGACCCGCTGCTAGGACTGGTCTACGAGCAGGAAGGCGAAGAAGGCGCGATGGATTTCATCCTCGCCGCGCTGATCGAGTATCGCCAGTGGTCCCAGGAAACCGACGAAGCCGGCGCCCTGGCGTGGATCGAATCCCCGGCCTTCCAGGCCGACTATGTGGCGGCGTCCGACGCAATCGCCGCACAAACCCAACAGAAGAACTGAGTACCCATGGCATCCCTGAACAAGCAACAGAAACGCGCCAAACGCGCCAAGGCCAAAGCCAAGCACATCCGCATGGTCGGCCGTAAGCCGCTGGACCAGGACGACAATCTCGGGCATCTGGACGAGCCGATCCCGGAATACACCCTCGCAATGTTCAGCAAAATGCGCGACGCCGAAGCCGTCAGCCGCAACGAAATGCTGCTGACCCTGCTGCGCGAACTGGCGTTCATCATCGTTGACCATCCAGAGCT
The DNA here is from genome assembly GCF_037126175.1 of Pseudomonas sp. RSB 5.4. Lineage (NCBI taxonomy): Bacteria > Pseudomonadati > Pseudomonadota > Gammaproteobacteria > Pseudomonadales > Pseudomonadaceae > Pseudomonas > Pseudomonas sp. RSB 5.4. Next base: position 4,934,905 of record NZ_CP146986.1, on the reverse strand, counting down.
GCTGGACATGGAAAATGCCGAGAACGAAGGCATGGCCGCCACTCACCTGGCCGCCGACATGCTGATCGACTACCGCATGTGGGCCGATGGCATGGACATCGAAACCGCCCAGGCCTGGCTGACCGAGCCACAGTTCATCACCGATTTCGGGATTGCGCTGGATACTTACGGCAAGTCGTTGGATGCCCAGGAAGAAAAGAGCGAATAAACCCCGCGCACAAACAAAAACGGCCGCTCGTCATCACTGACAGCGGCCGTTTTGCATTACGCGTTGCGGATCAGTTCAACACCACCGCACCACGGTTTTCCTGCTTGCGACGACGCGCCACCAGCAGGCCGGCGACGACTACCATGAGGCTCAGCAGGCCGGTCGCGAGGATTTCCACGCGGTGGGCTTCCTGGAACAGCATGATGGTCAGGGCCGCGACGATGAAGATGATCACCGCGTAGGTCAGGCCCGGGAACAGCCACATGCTGAAGACGATTTTCTCGCCGCGGGCCATGCGTTGTTTACGCATGCGCAGTTGCGAGAACGCGATCACCAGGTACACCAGCAGCGCGATGGCGCCGGAACTGGCCAGCAGGAATTCGAACACCGCGGCCGGGGCCACGTAGTTGGCGAAGGTGCAGAGGAACGCCGCACCGGTCGACAACATCACTGCCCAGTAAGGCGTGCCGCTTTTATTGACCCGAGTTGACATGGCCGGTGCGTCACCGCGCTTGCCGAGGGAGAACAGCATGCGCGACGAGGTGTACAGCGCCGAGTTCAGGCAGCTGGTTACCGCGACCAGCACCACGATGTCGACGATCATTTTCGCGTTCGGGATGCCCATGCGCTCAAGCACGGTCTGGTAGGAACCGAGGTTGGCCAGGGTCGGATCGTTCCACGGCACCAGGGCCACAACGATGAAGATCGACACGAGGTAGAACAGGCCGATCCGCCAGATCACCGAGTTGGTGGCCTTGGAGATCTGTTTGCCCGGGTTCTTCGATTCCGCGGCCGCGATGGTCACGATTTCGGTCCCCATGAACGAGAACATGGTGGTCAGGATTGCACCCAGCACCGCGCCCATGCCGTTTGGCAGGAAGCCGCCGGAGTCGAACAGGTGGGAAACACCGCTGACCTGGCTGTTCGGCAGGAAGCCGAAGATCGCCGCAAGGCCAAGGATGATGAAGCCGATGATCGCCAGCACTTTGATCAGGGCGAACCAGAATTCGAACTCACCGTAGTTCTTCACACTGAACAGGTTGGTGACCGTCAGCAGCAGGGTGATGATCAGTGCGAACGCCCAGATGCCGACACTCGGGAACCAGGCATGGAGGATGGTCGCGGCGGCGTTGGCCTCCAGCGGAATCACCAACACCCAGAACCACCAGTACAACCAGCCGATGGTGAAGCCGGCCCAGTGCCCGATGGCACGGTCGGCGTATGTCGAGAACGAACCGGTGTCAGGCGAGGCGACAGCCATCTCACCGAGCATGCGCATCACCAGCACCACCAGGGTACCGGCGGCGGCGTAAGCCAGCAGTACGGCAGGGCCAGCGGCAGCGATCGCGTGGCCGGAGCCAACGAACAGACCGGCGCCGATAACACCGGCGATCGACAACATGGTCACATGACGCGGTTTGAGCCCCTGTTCGAGGCCATTGGAGCTTGGGGTACTGCTCATCGGAACTACCTTTGCGAGGAAAGCGATTGCGTCCGTCCCGTCTGGTTTTCCTTCTCGTAAAAAGAAACCAACGGGGCGTTCCAGATTCTGCACGCAATAAGTGCGCCAAAATGTTTCAAACTCTTCTGGCCCGCGGCTTTTAACGCGACCGGACAGTCATCGCAAGTCCTTAAAATTAATGGCAATTCGCCAGAACGTTACCCTGCGACTCACTTTGCAAACGAACGAGCGCACCAGAAACACACTGAAAAAGTGTGGGATGCACAATAAAAGGGCGATTCAGGAACGTTCGGCCGGATAGCGCTTCCAACACCCCGCCAAAGCTGGCAACATCGCGCCTTTTTTTACGCAACACCCACGGGGCTGCACGTTTAAACACCCGTTCGGTTGTTGATGGGGCGACAGTCTGCTGTGCCGATGCGACAACCTGCCACACGCCATCCGCTTACCGCCCGTAGCGCTGTTGGCTGCCATTGAAACGCTATGCTAGCTTGGCCGCCTCGCCAGGAAGGCCCGCCAACAGCAGGAGCGCAACATATATGAGGAACGCACATGGCTGAGGCCACGCCCGCGCTTGAAATCCGCAACTTGCACAAACGCTACGGACAGCTTGAGGTGCTCAAAGGCATCTCGCTGACCGCCCGCGACGGCGATGTGATCTCGATCCTCGGTTCCTCCGGTTCCGGCAAGTCCACGTTCCTGCGTTGCATCAACCTGCTGGAAAACCCGCACCAGGGCCAGATTCTGGTGGCCGGTGAAGAACTCAAGCTCAAGCCCGCCAAGAATGGCGAACTGGTTGCCGCTGATGGCAAACAGATCAACCGCCTGCGTTCCGAGATTGGTTTTGTATTTCAAAACTTTAATCTGTGGCCGCACATGAGCGTGCTCGACAACATCATCGAAGCCCCGCGCCGCGTGCTCGGCCAGAGCAAGGCCGAGGCGATCGAAGTCGCCGAAGCGCTGCTGGCCAAGGTCGGCATCGCCGACAAGCGCCACGCCTACCCGGCGCAATTGTCCGGTGGTCAGCAACAACGGGCCGCGATCGCCCGCACGCTGGCGATGCAGCCGAAGGTGATTCTGTTCGACGAACCCACCTCCGCCCTTGACCCGGAAATGGTTCAGGAAGTACTTAGTGTCATCCGCGCACTGGCCGAAGAAGGCCGCACCATGCTGTTGGTGACCCACGAGATGGGCTTTGCCCGTCAGGTCTCCAGCGAAGTGGTGTTCCTCCACCAGGGGCTGGTGGAAGAGCAAGGATCGCCTCAGCAGGTGTTCGACAACCCGCTTTCGGCGCGCTGCAAACAATTCATGTCCAGCAACCGCTAACGGAGCAACATGCATGCAGAATTTTAAAAAGGTCTTCCTGGCCGCCGCCGTCACCCTCGCGTTCAGCGCCGGTGCCATGGCCGAGACCCTGAAGATGGGCATCGAAGCGGCTTACCCGCCGTTCAACAACAAAGACGCCAGCGGCAACGTGGTCGGCTTCGACAAAGACATCGGTGACGCCCTGTGCGCCAAGATGAAAGTCGAGTGCACCGTGGTCACCTCCGACTGGGACGGCATCATCCCTGCGTTGAACGCGAAGAAGTTCGACTTCCTGATCTCCTCGCTGTCGATCACCGAAGAGCGCAAGGGCGCGGTGGACTTCACTGACCCGTACTACTCGAACAAGCTGCAGTTCATCGCGCAGAAAGATAAAGAGTTCAAAACCGACAAGGATTCACTCAAAGGCAAGATCATCGGCACGCAGCGCGCCACCCTCGCCGGCACCTGGCTCGAGGACACTTACGGTAGCGATATCGAAGTAAAACTCTACGATACCCAGGAAAACGCCTACCTGGACCTGACCTCCGGTCGTGTCGACGCGATCCTCGCCGACAAGTACGCCAACTACGACTGGCTGAAAACCGACGCCGGCAAGAACTACGAGTTCAAGGGCGACCCTGTCGTGGAAAGCGACAAGATCGGCATCGCCGTGCGTAAAGGCGATCCGCTGCGTGAGAAGCTGAACGCCGCGCTGAAGGAAATCGTCGCTGACGGTACCTACAAGAAGATCAACGACAAGTACTTCCCGTTCAGCATCTATTGATCTGACCTGCGGGACCGGCGCCGTGATCCGACGGCGCCGGCTCCCGGCCTTGCCTGCCGCGATTTGAAAAGAAATCCATGATTATCGACCTCTACGGATTCGGCCCGGCCCTCGCTGCCGGTGCGCTGATGACCGTCAAACTGGCGCTGACGGCCCTGTGCCTGGGACTGGTGCTCGGTTTGCTCGGCGCCTTGGCCAAGACTTCCCCGTACAAGCCGTTGCAATGGCTTGGCGGTACTTATTCGACTTTGGTGCGCGGTGTCCCGGAATTGCTCTGGGTGCTGTTGATCTACTTCGGTACGGTCAACCTGATGCGCAGCCTCGGTGAGTTCTTCGGCAACCCCGACCTGCAACTCAGCGCATTCGCCGCTGGCGTGATTGCGCTGGGCCTGTGCTTCGGCGCCTACGCCACAGAAGTGTTCCGCGGCGCGATCCTCGCCATTCCCAAGGGCCACCGTGAAGCCGGTGTGGCGCTGGGCCTGTCGAAATGGCGGATCTTCACCAAGCTGATCATGCCGCAGATGTGGCGCATCGCCCTGCCCGGCCTGGGCAATCTGTTTATGATTCTGATGAAAGACACCGCGCTGGTGTCGGTGATCGGCCTGGAAGAAATCATGCGTCACGCGCAGATCGGCGTGACCGTGTCGAAACAGCCGTTCACCTTCTATCTGGTGGCCGCGGTGATGTATCTGGGCCTGACAGTGCTGGCGATGAGCGGCATGCACTTCCTGGAAAAACGCGCCGCTCGCGGCTTTGCGAGGAGCGCTTCATGAACTGGGAAGTGATCATCAAGTGGCTGCCGAAACTGGCGCAGGGCGCGACCCTGACCCTGGAACTGGTGGCGATTGCCGTGATTGCCGGCCTGTTGCTGGCCATTCCGCTGGGCATCGCCCGCTCCTCGAAGCTGTGGTACGTGCGCGCTTTGCCCTACGCCTACATCTTCTTTTTCCGTGGCACGCCGCTGCTGGTGCAACTGTTCCTCGTCTACTACGGCCTGGCGCAGTTCGATGCGGTGCGTAGCAGCGCACTGTGGCCGTACCTGCGCGATCCGTTCTGGTGTACCACCGCGACCATGACCCTGCACACCGCGGCGTACATTGCCGAGATCCTGCGCGGCGCGATCCAGGCCATTCCGCCGGGCGAAATCGAAGCGGCGCGGGCACTGGGCATGTCCAAGCCCAAGGCGATGTTCTACATCATGTTGCCGCGTGCGGCGCGCATCGGCCTGCCGGCCTACAGCAACGAAGTGATCCTGATGCTCAAGGCCAGTGCGCTGGCGAGCACCGTGACTCTGCTGGAGCTGACCGGCATGGCCCGCACGATCATTGCCCGCACCTACCTGCCGGTGGAAATCTTCTTCGCCGCTGGCGTGTTCTATCTGCTGATGTCCTACGTGCTGGTGCGCGGCTTCAAGCTGCTGGAGCGCTGGCTGCGCGTCGATGCCTGCCAGGGGCGTTGAAACTTCCCACGTGCTGACGGGCGAGGACCTACTCGCCCGTTTCACTGCGCTGGATGCTTTTTTAATTGAGCATCAGGCGCTGTGGAAACCTCGTCCGTTCACTCATCTTTCGCTTCCATGGGAAACCGCCTACCCCGAATTGGCTTCGTGGCTACGCGGACGATCGCTGGAAGATGCAGAGCTTGTGCATAACCACCCTGCCGATCTCATCGATGCGCCGGAGCCGTTCGCTGCATTGGCGGCGTTGTCGGCTGCGCTGAGCGCAGTCGGAGAGTTGCCGGCACATGCGCTGGAAGCGGCAGGCCATCGATTGAATGTCGATGTGCCGGGGCGCAAGTGGCAGCAAATTGAAGCGTTCGCCAGCCGCTTGTCTTTCGCCTCTGCGCCAACACATTGGCTGGACTGGTGTTCCGGCAAGGGGCATTTGGGCAGGCGCCTGCTGGGCGCCGGGCAACAGCTGACCTGTGTTGAATACGATCCGGCGCTGGTCGCCAGCGGTCAGGCATTAAGTCAGCGCCATCATTTGCACACCCTGCATGTCGAGCAGGATGTGCTGGCAGCAGACGCCACGACTGTTTTGAGCGCTCAACACACCCCGGTCGCCCTGCACGCCTGCGGCGACCTGCATGTGCGCCTGATGCAACTGGCGAGCGCTGCCGGATGTCAGCAGATGGCCATCGCCCCGTGCTGCTACAACCGGATCAATCGCAACGAGTACCAGGCCTTGTCCTGCGCCGGCATGCGATCTGCCCTACAACTCTCACTCGAAGATCTGGCACTGCCCATGAGCGAAACCGTCACCGCTGGCGCACGCGTCCGACGTCAGCGCGACACCTCGATGGCCCGGCGCCTGGCCTTCGACCTGCTGCAACGGCAACTGCGCGGCGTCGACGAATACCTGCCAACCCCGTCCCTGCCCAGCGTCTGGCTGGACAAACCCTTCGCCGATTACTGCCGCGACCTGGCAGCGCTGAAAGAGTTATCCACAATCGGCACGCCAGACTGGCAGGCACTGGAAGCCGCCGGTTGGCAGCGGTTGGCCGAAGTTCGCAACCTGGAACTACTGCGCGGACTGTTCCGACGACCGTTGGAGCTTTGGCTGAACCTTGATCGAGCGATTTTCCTCGGTGAACAGGGGTATGTCGTACGCCTCGGCACCTTTTGCGACACCCCACTGACACCGCGTAATTTCCTGCTGCTGGCTGAACGCGCTTAAAATCTTTACAGCCTGTGGATAACTCTGTTGATGGTTTTCCAGTGGATCCAATATTCACGGCCGTTAGACCGCTTAAACAGCATTGGTCATTTTTTGTTCATATAGATAAAAAACCTGTAAAACAGGGATTTGCACACAAAATGAGAACGTGTCCACAAAATCCCCTGCAACGCAGCCGTAGCGCCCATCCGTTGTGCATAAGCTTCCAATCAAAACGACATAAACGGGTGAAATGGGTGCTTGAACGGTGCGGAAATTCTGCCCTCACGCTCAGTCTGGCTTGATCGCGTAGCACCTCGGTTTTGCGGCTAAAAACCCGGCGTCACCGCTCACGCCAAGCCTGATCCAGCGCCTGCGTAAAAATAGTCTGAATTCAGGGGTTTACAGAACCAACCCAATCGCTATAATCGTCGCCCACACGCCGGTATAGCTCAGTTGGTAGAGCAACTGACTTGTAATCAGTAGGTCCCGGGTTCGACTCCTGGTGCCGGCACCATACAAAACGAAGCCCCTGCAGAAATGCAGGGGCTTTGTTGTTTCTGGAGTGTCCACATTTCGTCCACATCTCCGATCATCAGCAACCGCATTTCCGGTTTCTAATCGGAACAATCTGTAGATGTTTTCACCTCAGGCTGGCTGCAAATCCCGCAATGCTTCCGGATGATGGCTAGCAACACGTAACAGTGTCTGTGCCGCACCTGTCGGCTGCCTGCGACCCTGCTCCCAATCCTGCAACGTCCGCAAACTCACGCCGATCAACTTGGCAAATGCACTCTGCGAAACGCCCACCTTGGCCCGCGCTTCAGCAGCCGCGAAAAGTGGCACCTCTGTCACACGAGCTGCGTTTCCCGCCTTCATTTGGTGAACAGAGTCCAACAAGTCCTGCTGGAATTGCTCCAGTTCATTGACCATCGCTGATTTCATCTTGCAGTTGCTTAAGTAAGGCTACTTTGACGTAAACCTCACGGCGCGATAAATAATTGAAATGTAATTTGGAAATATAAAAATGGCAAAAACAGCCGAAAAATCAGACTTGCCTATAGGTATAAAAAAAGATAAGCACTATCCTCATCAGACTCATATAAAAATTAGAGCTTGTTTTTTCCACCTACTTTATGTGGAAGTCCGACATAATGAGAAGTATTTCTGGTCCATCGCAATGCAGAGTAACCCGCAATTAACCGATGCCCAACCCATCGAGGGTCTACTGTCGGCGGCACACCTATCTTATTCACGAGCAGAAGCTTACCCATTTGCACAGTCCACTCTTCTTGATTCATTAAAAACTTCCCGTATCCGTGATACGAGCGTCCACTTTTATACCAGTCAAAATCAAAAAAAAGCTCATCACCCAGAATAGGTCTGACCTTCTCAAGGTGAGCTGTAGATCCGGTAGACATATCTATCATGGGAAAATGTAAAACATCACCATTTTCCATAGTGACCGTTGAGTGTAGAGCTAACTCTTGCCCATCTGGAGTATCAACAATAACCTTGAACATGAATCTCTCATCAAGAAGTTGACTTCTTGATATTGAGAAAATCTCCCGCTCATCCGTTAAAGACTGAGGAACATATGTGTAATAACTAAAACATAAAGCGACTACACTGCTATTTTTTTCGACGATATCCCTTACGCTCCAATACGGATGGCTATCAAAAAACATCAGAGTCATAGTCTAATCCCATTTAAAATCTGATAAGTTTTAATGGCAAAATCATCAGTCATGCCCGAAATAAAGTCGGTAATCAAATGCGCCCTCAAATTCCACTCCAGATATCTATATCGATCATCTAAAACATCAAGTTTTGACTTATGCTCCTCGTACACCGCCTTATAATTCCGAGGCAAAATACTTAACAGCTTATTTTCGACAATTATTGGGTTTTCTCCACCATCCTTTTTTTCATATCTTAACGCACGAGAAAACCTATCCTCACTTGCGTCCAGTAAACAGCCAAATTGGTCAAGCAATCCATAGATAGCCCGATACCCAGCAAGCTCGACCATCTGAACACTTTCATGGCGGTAAACCTTCTCTTTGCAATAGTCTTTTAGCGTATCTAAAATTTTTCCCGCCGATGACTCTGCCGGAATTAAAGATAAACATTGCCCTTTCAGAATCTCATCATGACATCGTATGTATTGATCAGCAGAAAATACGGCAAGCAACCTATTTAAGCTAGTTCGAAAATCCGTATATGTAAATTCGGAACCGTCTTCTCGCTTCCCTTCGATAGCACGAACAAGCACAGCTTTTATAGCAGACTCTAGTTCATCAGAGGATGCTCCCCTGCTCATCCAAGAGTCATATATATCCTCAAGCGCTTTCTGTTTTGATAGAAGCCCTTTCTCTATAGAGTCCTCAAGATCGCTAATACAATACGCAATATCATCTGCGGCCTCCATGATATAAGCCAAGGGAAAGCGTTGCGGCACATCATAATTCAACGCAGACCATACGCCTTTAACTAAATCGGCCTCAGTCGAAAAATAACCACATTTTTTGGAAAATGGCGCTCCCGGGATATACTTCTCCCCACTCTGCCTCACATATTTTAAATAAGAGGCTATTGTAGTAACAGTCAGATTCAATCCGTATTCATCAGAATTCCTCTGCAGCTTAGTCACTACCCTTATGCCTTGAGGATTCCCATCAAATTCCAAAAAATCAATTAAAGCATTCGAAATTTCGGTTTCTTCAAAAGCCGTCATTCGTTCGTCATCTAGACCAATAGATGTTGATATTGATTCTTTTCCATTCTCCCTAAACCATTGCGATATTGCAGACTCCCCAAAATGCCCAAAGGGGGGATTTCCAATATCATGCATCAGGCATGCAGTCTCTACAAAGGTTGTAAGGGCAGCGCAATCAATACCTGATGCCAAATTTTTTTCAATTAATTGAAGCGAGATTTGGTCAGCGATATATCGCCCCATCTGTGAGACTTCTAAAGAATGGGTTAGTCGACTTCGAACCGCCGCGTTAGACTCAAGAGAGAAAACTTGGGCTTTTTGTTGAAGTCGACGAAAAGCTGGACAAAAAAGTAATCGACCACGATCACTTTCAGCCTGCAATAGGCTACTCCTATCCCCAACAGCCGAAGCGCGAAACCTTTTTATAGAAAGCAGTTCCTTGTAAATCATTACATTTCCTTATGATTGTTTGACTTTATCAGCTTTGGCATTCAGCTGTTTTTATCAAAAAAAATAATTCGATGCCAGCAATTTCTATATTACTGCAGAGATTTTTCAAATAAAAAAGCCCCGCCGCGCGAGGACCCGCCGTTGATTCAGGCGCTAACAGAATTGACTACTTTAGGAAAATCAGTGTAGATTCATCATCCTAAGATAGAAATATAGCCTTAATATTGTGCACTAAATTTTATCGTGAGTTTGTAACTCCTCACGACTAGAGAGTTTGAATGGCACACGTTAGAAGCAATCCTAATATCGATGCTGAATGCAGATCCCTTTTGCAGAAGGCTGTCCGTAGATCAGACGCCAAAGTGGTTAGGTCTGCGACAATCCGACTACTCGAAAACAATGAAACCATATGGCTTAGGAATAGATTGGGTGTTATCGCATTCGAAGAGTGCTGGCATAACACTGAGCGCTTATCATTTAATTTAATCCCCAGCAGCCTTATTCTTCAATACGAATATCTAGCCGAGTCGAAAAAAAATAAAAATGCTGCCGGATTGGGAAGCCTCGCATATGAGCTCTCACTAGGAGCTACCACAACCTTATTGAAAAATGATAAAAACAATCGCCATTTAAAAATCATTTGCGAAGCTATCAGGCGACCAAATGACTTTTGGTCTTGGATAAACGCTCTTGAGAAAACAGAACAACAAAAGAAAATAACCCATCTTGCCGAACATGGATTCAAACTTGCCGGATGGCCCTGGGATAAAGCTTTTGCGGTGTCTACTGCATACCTCTCCGTTACTGAAAGCATTCCAAACTATACTTCAATAAAAGATAAAAACCCTCAGCCATTTCCTTATTGGGTAGCCATTGACAAGCACACCCCCGAAGGAAAGAAGGCGTTGGCACGCTGTGGAAAACAATTAAAAATAGACAAAGAAACATTAGGCTGGATACAGTTTTACTTTGAAAGTGCAAATTGTTATCAGTTGGATGATTGCTACTGGTGGGACAGAGAAAAAACATGGCGATTGGGAAAACTGGGGTTAACCATAGAGGCTGCTGATCAGATTTGGAAAGAAGCTTCAATATTAATCAAGGAACTTTTAGAACCCCAGCAAACACAATTAATGGAGCGCTTAGTTATGTCAGAGCAGCGCTACAGCATGACAATTAACACTCAAGAAAAGCTAATCTAGGGAAGACTCAGATGACAATTTCAAAAAAAGAAGAAATACTCGAGGTAAAAGCTGAACTAATCAAAAGAAAAGCAAAGCTCTACCATGCGTGTCAACTCCAAGATTTTCTATCTTACGTAAAGCTTGGCGGGATACCATCAAGAAATAAACTTTCAAAAAGCGGGTATAATTTCACTTTTTTTGACACGGACCAGATTGATAAAGAACATCAGCTTTGGGACAAAGTCTTCGGAAATTTTTCTGATTTTGGCACAAACTATGCTAGATCTTCTTCAAAATCTTTCCCAAATCCTTACGGCCCAATACAAATCGTGCTTAATCCGTCAGCAACGGACAATATGCTTGATTTGGCAATTAGCTTGCGCTCGGCTGGATCTAAAACGTTTAATCGCGCAACAGAATGTCTCAAGAAAAGTGATGAGTTTAAGCGCATATTTTCCAACACTGAGATAAAAAACGACGCAACCGACAAGTTTATTGCATTCTCTAACGTGCTTAACGAAAGATTTGAGCGGACAGATTGTACTTCACCAGAGTTTAATACATCAATAAAAAATGAGTTAATACCTGTAGCTGACTGGGCTTACATAATAGTCGACAACTGCGCGTACAAAGACGGCTTACTTATTGATGAGTTGAAAAAAACCGCACCGAAGAGCGTCCATAGCAGAGATTATCAAGACGATCGAGCAGAGCTAATTTTTGAACTTTCAAGCTTAACAAAAACTTATGACTGCAACAAACAAAGCCTATTATCAAACAGCAGAGCAAGTGATAACCTCAAAGCACTAGTTGCTGAAATGAATGAATTTCACTATAACCGATTCATCAAATACTTAACCATCGGAACTACACGGATATAAGTAAACAGCCTAAACCATGTGCTTTCAGCGCATGGTTTACCTAACACTAGATTTAAAATCTAAAAACACTAAACCACACCCTATCTGTAACAGTGGTTAATTTATTTAGAATTCCTACTAAAAATAAAAACAACCATATAAAATATTATTCAAACAAAAATTCGCAGTATCCAAAAGTACAATTTCACCTGTCTCTGCTAATCCAGCAGTCGACCTGATAACCATCGTAAGATACAAGCGCACCAGCGCTCCAACGCACGTTTGCCGGCGCTTTTCCATTGTAACTCTATGTGGTGGCGACTGATTTCTGTATCTCCTATTTATCAGCCCTCGCATCGCTGTCATGGCTTTTTGTTGCCGCGTCAATCAGTACCCAGCGCTCTGCTCGCCATCCACATGCAGAATCTCGCCGGTCACAAACTTCGCGTTATCGAGATACACCACAGCCTGCGCAATATCGTCGATTTCACCCACGTGCCCAACCGGGTGCAGCTCCCCCAGCGCCGCGTGGGTTTCCTCGCCATGAATCGGCGTCTTGATGATGCCCGGCGATACCGCGTTCACCCGGATTCCGCGTTTGGCGTACTCGATGGCCAGTGATTTGGTGGCCGCGTTGAGGCCGCCCTTGGTCAGGGAAGCGAGGACCGAGGGCACGCCGTCGAGCGCGTGGTCGGTCAGGCTGGTATTGATGTTGACCACGTGGCCCTTGCCCTGTTTTTCCATCTCGGCGATGGACAGTTGGGTGATGTAGAAGAAGCCGTTGAGGTTGACCGACAGCACCGCGGCGTAGTCTTCCGGGGTGTAGGCGGTGAACGGTTTGGCGACGAAGATGCCGGCGTTGTTGACCAAGGTGTCGATGCGGCCGAAGCGTGCCACGCTTTCGCTGGTCAGGCGTTAAGCGGTGGCCGGGGCGACGATGTTGTAGCCCAGTTCACGGAAGGCCTTGATGCCTTCGCCCAGACCTCGGGAGACGCCAGTGATGACGACGGTTTTTTTCGAATGGCTCATGATGAAATCCTCAATAGATAAGTAAGTGTTGAATCAGGCCGCAGCCAGTTGTTTCAGCATTTGTTCGTAGTATTCGACCGATTGCGAGGAAATAAGGGACAGACCACTTTTTGAGCTGAGACTGTGGTCTGACTCTATTTTTCCCCACCTTATTTTGCTCGTGTCACTACGGAGCTTAGGTTGGCGAAAACGCTTTGAGAAACCCCGGCCTTCCTTTGCTCTTCAGTGGCCGCCGAGAGCGGCAGCAGCGTTACGCGCGAGGCCTTTCCAGCCATCATCTGACGTACAGATTCCATCAAGTCCATCTGAAATCGCTCTAGCTCATTTGCCATGCCTTTTCTTCGCCTTCAGCTATTTTCTCCAACGCTCGCTTGCTGAACTTATGCAGCTTGAACCGAAAGCGAAATCCGCCTTCCAAGTTGCTGCAACGCACGCTCAACATTCTCGATTTTGGAGTGATGCAGGAAATCTACCAGGCGATCGACCTGGGGCCGTTGTACGCCGAGACGACGTGCCAACTCGGCCTTGCTTAAACCTGACTCCAAAAGCGTATTCCACAGAGCAACCTTTGCTGCAGTCAGCGCAGGCAGACGCAATACAACGTCACTTGCCTGTTCTCCTGCCTGCCCGGTCGGAATCAACCGGCGATCATCAACGTATATCGAGAATGCCGTCTCGATTGCATCAATGGCGGTGTCCAACGCTTGCTCGAGGGTGTCGCCAACGGCGTGCATCTCAGGAATTTCTGCGCAGGACAACCAGACACTGTCCGGCTCTTCGTGAACTTCCAACGCATATTCGAACATCACGATTCCTCTCATGAGGCCCAGCTGTTTGATTATCGATTTTCTCAACCCTTCGCCCATTTCCTTGGCTCCATGGTCGGGAAACACAGTTGATTTGCCATTCAAGGAAACCTTGAAGTGACTGCCCTTGCCGGTTTGAAACTCAACGCCTTGGGCTTTCAACCATCGCCGAAACTCGCTGTACTTCATGTGCATCACTCGCCGTTTCGGTAAAGCGAATGTGCAACATATTTGCTGCATTCGCAACATAAGTGTTGCACTACACAGAGATGGCAACGGCCACCACCTGGCCACGATTGCGCGTCCGTCCTCCGCAAGCTACCGTCAAACCCGTCGCTGCCAATTCAGCGACCGGGCCTGAGAACCCGGGTAAGATACAGGCGCACCAGCGCCCCAAACCCATGATTGCCGGCGCTTTTTTGCACCCGTATTCACGTGTAATGGCGGCTGTGCGTGGGAGACCTTCGGGTCTGCCGGATTCCTGTATCTCCGGTTTCTCAGCCTGCGCATAGCTGCCACCCTTTCGCCTGAGAACGAAAATGGCAGCTCTCATTTGATACAGGGAGTTTACAAATGAATGCCATCGATCCATCCGTAATCCGCCGCGCTGCCACATCGGTCAACTCACTCCACGCCTTAGATACAGGTGAAGCGAAATGACCAACTACCTCGATTTGAAAACAGCAGGCCTTACGCACTTTTCCTTCCAGGCCAATCAAGCGCTGTTCCGAACCAATCGTGGTGTTCCGGTAATAACCGCCCTTTCCCACGCCTCCCACTTGCTTCACATCTCACGATTGCTCACTGCGGACACTTCAGTCGCGCGCGATCCGGATCTTCACGCTTATGCCTCCCAGTATCTGCAGGAGTTAAGCAAGGCGCTAATCGACGACGTGGTGAAAGTGCTGGATGCGCCAACGGCAAGCCATTGACGTAAACCGCCAAAAGAAAGCCCTCGCGGTATCGCGAGGGCTTTTTGCGTTTCAAACCTGACTGATCTCAAACACAAACGAAATCCTGCGTTGACTCGCACTCCACACATAACGCAGATGTTTGCCCTGCTTCGGAATCGACACCGCTGGCGGGCGGAACGCGGCGACACATTCGTGGCCCGGCAGGCGAACGCTGTTGTAGAGCATCCCCCACGATTCAGACTCACGCAGTTGTCGGGCAAACACCTGGGATGGGCCATAGGCGTCTGGATCGGGTTGATGCAAATCCGGAAAGTCGTGACGAACATCATGCAGCGGCTTAACCACGCGATTAACGTAAGTACGCATGGTCAACTCAAGGTCCGCTTCGTTGGTGGCCGCAAGAAAACGTTCCTGGTGATAGCAGGTTTCGGCGATGGCCGCGGCCTGGCTGCTGGCGGCGTAGTAGACGCCGAAGGTGCCATCGGTGAAGCGGCTGCTTTTGCCGATGTGGGTAAACGCCGCCATCACCGGGGTTGAACCGGGGCCGGAGAGCCGGTCTTCGGGGCGTACGCGGGCGAGGACGCCGGCCTGTTCGATCAGGCGATCGTTGGTCAGCGCTTCCAGCGCGTAGGCGATTTCCAGGTCTTCGGGGTCGAGCACGTCTTCGAACAGCGCAATCGGCGGGAAGCTGCTGTTGACGATCCGGTAGGCCTTTGGCCATTGCGGCTCAGCCAGCGGCGGGGCCTTCAACCGCGCACCCCGTCGAGGTAGCGGCGCACATCAGCGATGTCGACCACCCTCCCCGCCAGCATGTAATCCAGCGCCGTTCGGCCATTGAATGGCGCCGCCGTGTTCGGGCTGCTGACCCAAGTGTAGGCGCGCTCGCGGCTGTTGCTGAAGATGATGCTCAACGCCTTATGAATGCCCATCAAGTACGAGATGCGCTCCAGCGTGTCATGCGGCAGGCGAATGTTCGGCGGCAAATGTTTGTACTTGTAGAACGTGGTGTTGCCAACGCCGCCCAACAGCGTGCGCTGCTGCTCCGCGTTGCAACCCCAGCGCTCCATGAGGTTGAAGAAAAACTTCAGCGCGACGCGCCCGGCTTCGGGGACGTCGAGTTGTTCACGCGGGGTGAGGGCTGGGGATGAGGTAGCCATGGTCGTCCTTCTTCGCTGTTCCGCAAGCTCAGCGTAGTACACATATGAATTTTTTCAATAACCCTATCCGCATACGAATAAAATCCTCAAAACCTCAGGTTGACACCTCAATGTTCCGTGGCAGAGAATCTGGCTCAAGAGCGCGAAACCGACTGCCTTCAGGTGGCAATAGTCGGCGTTAGGAACCCCGTTGATGACCTGAAAATCAGCGCTCGGGTGAGACCTCTTCTCCCCTGCTTGAGGGAGCACAATATCAAGCGACATTCATGTGAAGGGCAGCCTGAGAAGGCTGCCCTTTCTTGTTTGAGCTACCGGTAACGTCGATACAACAGTTCACCATGCCGATGCTTGTTCAGGCCCTTCTTGTCACAGTTCATGAAATTCCAGAGTAGGTTGCCACGCTCAACATGGATGACCACCAGCATCTGGTATCTCGCGTTGTAGGCGCCGATGAAGGAGAGTCGAAACGAGGCGTCATCGTAGGGGACCCGCCATATTTCTAACGGTTTCGTCAGGGTATCTCGCGCAAATTCGGTGAATCGCTCACGGGCATTCGGGCGCTTTTCCACCGTATGAAGCAAATGCTCATGCTTCACCAAAACCGGTCCATATGGCGTTTCGATCAGAACAGCATCAAGACCGTGAACAAGTCCAAAGCCTCTGGCGACTTGCTCCCACGCTGCATTAAGACTCGAGGCACCCGGAAGCTCTCTGACTGCAGAAATCAGGAGGCCGGGGTCGATATCGCGAATATCCGGTAAGCCCAGATCTTTCCAGGTTTTTTGATCGGGTAACGCCCTGCTCCCCTGCAAACTCATGGCATCGACTCGCTAGCTTCGCGGATGCCGGCATTGCCTGGAAATCCATGGCCTCGGACTAAAAGTCCCGAAAATAACTACCTGATATTTCAGCCACTTGTGCATTGGCGGTAAATCAGCCCGTTCGCTCTTTTCTATAGGAGGCTTCCGACAACGGTGCAAAACAGTGACGTTTCGGTGTGGGAAATACTCAAAAATGCAGTAGTCCCGGGGCATAAAAAAGTGCCCGACTCGTCCGAGCCGGGCACTTTTCTTGACCCCAATCACCCCCACGTCATCAAAAATCCCGATCCTGTGTCAGCTTCCAGCCATCGGCGGGGACATCAATTCGCTACTAAACCCGCGACAACTATGCTCAGGTGCTGGAATATAGCCAGCATATGACGCCGGATCGGCAGTCTCGTAAACAACAATACCCAGCCCACTTCAGAGGGCATTACCCATGGATAGCAGAACCTTACGCAACCTCATGCGCATCGTGCAGACCGGCTCGTTGTCGGCCGCAGCCGAGCATTCGTGCCTGACTGTGCAGGCCTTGGCCGCACAGTTGAACAAGGTCGAAGAGCAGTTCGGTTTCCGCTTGTTTCGACGTTCCAACAAAGGGCTGACGCTGACGCCGCAAGGCACGGAGCTGACGCCCTACATGGACAAAGTGCTGATTGCCACGCGACAGATGGAAGAAAAGGTCGAGGCGCTCAAGGTGCCCGGCCAGCGCACCTTGAAGGTTGCGTTGAACAACACGTTGTCGTCTGACTTCAACCGGCGAATGATCGGACGCCTGATCGAGGTGTTTCCCGATTACCAGATGGAATTCAGCTACGCCGAGTCGATGGAGAACCTGAGCAAGCTGAAGAATGAGGACTTTGACCTCGCGGTGCTGATCGGCCCGCAACGTCCGGGTCTGCCGAGCATTGTTTTGCCGGATGTGCAGGTGCAGGTGGTCGGTGCCCATTGCGGGCAGGAAAACGATCCACTGACGTTGCTGGGCAACAAGTTTCAGGTGCGTCCTGCGGAAGATTGTCCGTATTCCCACAGCTTCCTGCGTTTTCTCGACGCTGGTCTGGGCAATCACGAGAACGGTCAGCGCATGGTCTATTCCTGCAGCGAGACCCTGACGCTGTCGTTGATCACGCAGATGGACGCGGTCGGCATGGTGTCTCGTGAGGCCGCGCAAAAGAACGGCCTGACGATTTTCCCCGGTTTCGAGGATTTCCTCGAAGTGCGTCTGGCGGTGAACAATCCGAACCTGTCGGGCCAGGCCCTGAATGACGTGGTCGATCTGCCGCTACATGAACGAGCCGAGCGCAATGTACGCAGCCGTCCCAACCGCCACACTGAGAAAGAGGTTTTTGCTGAAATACGCACATAACAACGTCGGAATGGCTGCATAAAATTCCGGGCGGTCGAGCTGTAGGTGCTGATCCTTGATCAACAAGGGAGTCAGGCTGATCGCAGCGACGATCGCCACCGGGAGGTATTCCAGCGCCCGCGCAACGAATGGCGGCCAGTGCTCGGTGTTGACTTGCAGTGGCAACGCGCGTGGCAGGAAGGTCACGGCCATCATCAGCGCCACCACCAGGATCAGGAACGTTTGGTCAGGCATACACCCACTCCGCAGCCCACAAACGTGGCGATGAATACGTTGAATGGCGATGTGCCAACCAGGCTCAGCGCACCCATGCAGGCGACGGCAGCCGCTGCGGCGATGAGTTTGTTGCGGGTGTTGCACAGCGACACCAGCACGTAGAGCATCATCGCGGTCAGTGCGTAGTCGAGCTGATATTTGATCAGGTGCGACGCATATTGCGCGCAAACGGCGCCCAGCAATCCGCCCAGCACCCAGGAGGTGTGGCAGAACAGGTTGAAGCCGATCAGGTAACGGATATTGACCGGCGCGCCGGTGCCCAGCTTGACGCTGTGAAACGCAAAAGACTCATCGGTCAGCCCACCCGCGTAAGCCCAGCGCTCCATGCGGCTGAGCCCCAGTGCGCGCAGGGCCTTGGCCATGTACACCGACATCAGCATGTGCCGCGCATTGATCAGGAACGTGGTCAGCACGATGGTGGTCAGCGACGCACCACTGGAGATCAGCGCCAGCGCGGCGAATTGCGAAGCGCCGGCGTAGACGAACAGACACATCGCTACCGGCAGCCACATCGGCAGCCCGGCATTGACCGCCATCAGCCCGAACACGAACGACACCGTGAAGTAACCGGCCACCACCGGGCTGGCTTCGGCAAACGTGCGCGATGGCTGATGAGCAGCCATCAGCGGCGCACTGCCGGACGTTTCATTCATAGATCCCTCTCAAATGTCCGCTCGCCGTGGGGTTCGCAAAAACCCTGGGCAGTCCAGAATCGCTTGCCCGCGAGGTTAGCATCGTCGACGAACAGAAACATCCGTAATACACCGACCCGTTTCATGTCGGATGACGCTGCTTCCACCAACCGCTGGCCGACGCCCTGGCTGCGATAGCGTGGGCTGACCGCCAGGTGGTTGATGGTGCCGCGGCTGCCGAGCATGCCGCCGAGCACCGCACCGACGATTTCACCCTCGACGTCGAAGGCCAGATAGGCCGTGGTGGTCTTCTGGATCAATACACCGCGCAGGCATTTGGCGTCCTGCCACTCACAGAACGACACCTCGTCGAACTGGCGGAAGAAACGCTCCATGCGCTGCGCGTCCTTGGCGGTAGCGCGTCGCAGCACCACCGGCGTCGAGCACTCGACGCCATCGATTGGGGTGATCTGATTAGCGAACAATGTCGAAAGCGGTCCCGGGCCGCGAGAAGGAAATCGCCAGAATCTGCCGGTAAGCCATGGCATGCGTGTGGGTATTGCGCGCCGGGGTTACGTAGTGGCGCATGTCGCGATCGAGGAAGTACGTGGTGTCGAGAATTTCCTGGTAGGTGGTCGACGCCAGTTGATGCTCGTGCACATCGTACAAACGGCTTTCCGCGCCCTCGACATTGTTGCGCCCCCAGAAGTGCACACCGCTGAACGGATAGCCGTCGCAGTGAATCCCTTCCGGAGTGATTTCCAGTTGCTTGCCGGGTTTGATCTCGATACGGATCTGATGGATCTGGCATTGCCAGATTTCATCGTGCAGCTCTTCCGGCAGCACGCTTTTGTACACTTCAAAATCGGTGTCGATCAGGCTGCGCATCACCGGCGAAGTAATCACTTCATCGGAGAAGTCCTGAAAGTGCCGCACAACACCGCCCACATAGGCGTTGTTCTCTTTCGACTGCACGTAAGCGCGATGTTCGAGTTGCTTCAATTCACGTGTTTTCGGGTTGTACTCAAAGTCGCTGTAACGACGGTAACGCATGCCGGCTTCGGCCTGACCGTAGTAACTGTCCGGCTCCATGTTTTCCCAACTTTTGGTCAGTCTGACGAAGTCGGCAAAATGACCGTAGAGATTGAAGTCACCACCCTGGACGTTGACATATTTGTCGCGCCGTAGCGATTCGCCCACTTCTCTGTTCAAAACGATCATTACCAAATTCTCCGCTGCGTTGAGCGGCCTAATCTATTAGGTGGAGAATTTGCGTCCATGAGAAAGAATTTCAGGCATTTAAAGCCCTGTTTGAAACGGTACTTGAAGACGCTTTAAAACAACTTTTACATGACAAAAACACGGGTTTTTTAAGGTTTTTGCAGAAAAGACCCCGAAAAAAAACCCCGAGGTCAGTCGGGGTTTTCTCATGTTTCTTACACCGGATCGCGCATCAGAAGATGTTGATCGGGTAATCCACGAATACACGCAGCTCGTTGCCGCCCACATTGTATTCGCTGGATTTCTGCGATACGCGCAGGATCGAGCTACGCAGTTTCACACTTAGGTCTTTGGCCGGGCCGGATTGCACGACGTATTTGAACTGGTTGAAGATTTCGCGCTCGGTGCCACCAGTGCTGGTGGAAGTGGTGATGTTGTCGCCACGCACGTACGCGAAGTTGTAGCTCAGACCCGGTACGCCGAACGCGCCGAAGTCCAGGCCGTAGCCCAACTGCCAGCTGCGCTCGTCTTCGGCGTTGAAGTCCGACCAGTAGGAGTTGGCCAGATAGATGGTGTTGCCACCGTCGCCAATGCGCTGCTGGTCTTTCTGATAGCCGCCGTAGGCGTAGCCCAGGTTGCTGTCGCCGGTGGAGCGCTGGTGCGCCACGGTGAACGAGTGCGGGCCAGTGGCGAACGTCGCTGCCAGGCTCCAGATCTTGTTGTCCTGACCGGTCACAATGCTCTTGCCCGGAACAGTGTTCTCACGCACGTAAGAGCTGTCCAGCTTGGTGCGATAGCCGTTGAAGTCCAGGGTCAGGGACTGATCCTTGTTGAACGGCAACACGTAGTTGGCGTTCACGTATTGCTTCTTCAGCACGTCTTCAACGTCGGAAGCGTACAGCGCTGCCTTGAACTGTTCGGTGAACTGGTAGCTGCCGCCCAATACGTTGATCGACTTCAGACCACCGCTGTCACGGCCTTCAGCGCTTTTGCGCGATTCGGCAGTGAAGCGACCGGCGTCCAGTTGCAGGCCTTTGATCTCTTTGGAAGTGATCATCGTACCGGTGTAGCTTTCCGGCAGCAGACGCGAGTTGTCGTAGTTCAGCACCGGCAGAGCCGGCATCTGGTCACCGTAAGTCAGCACGGTGTTGGACACGCGGAATTTGACCGCAGCGCCACCCTTGGACAGGTCGTCAGCCGCGTTGCCGCTGTCACCCTGTTTGAAGAAGTCGATACCACCGGCGCCGCTACGGCCTTTGCCGCCATCCAGACGCAGTGCGTACAGACCGAAAGCATCGACACCCACACCAACGGTGCCTTGGGTGAAACCGGAAGAGAACGTACCGATGGCCGCCTGGCCCCACTCGGCTTTATCCGGGTTGCCATCTTTGTAATCACGATTGATGTAGGCATTGCGCAGCAACACTTTGAGGCTGCTGTCTTCTACAAAACCCTTGGACTCGGCCTGGCCGTCAGCCATGGCCTGTGTGGCACTCAACATCCCCAGTGCGATCAGGCTGATACGCTTGTTCAACATTTTGTTTTCCTTATTACGGGTTGAAACGCGCTGTGTCGAACGGCTGAAACGGCGCTAATGCACTCTTTTTTCACCCCGAAACAAAAAGACCCGCCCACGGCAAAACCGTGTCGGGCCCTTTTATTATTTTGAGTCATGGCGGTTGGCCACAGGCGTTGGGCCGAATCGTAGCCGCGCCCTCAATAATGTGTCAATTTCAAGAATCGTCTTTAAATAGGTAAAAATCGTCTAAGAATCGTAAATTTTGCGATAGCGCATTGCTCGGAAATGCGCTTAACCAGTGAATCCAGCGCGATTACACGCAGCCGTCGAGACCGCATTGCGCGGGGGATTGCCCTGGCTCAACAGCGACCACCGCTTGCCCCAACCACTCGGCGAAAGCCTGCGGTTTGCCAAGCCATGGGCTGATGTCGAGCAAGGTGAATTGTCCGTCCTGCTCCAGTGCCAACGTTGGAAATCCCTGGCCGCCCAGTTGCGCCAACAGCGCGCGGCTGGCTTTTACATGCGCTGTCGTATCAACGGATTTAAACGCAGCCGCAAAGGTGTCCTCGGCGTAGCCCAACTCACTGGCGATTTCGAAAAGTATGGATTCATCGGCAATCCGCCGTCCCTCAACGTAATGCGCCGTTTGCAAACGTCCGAGCAGTTGCAGACCACGGCCGTCGATGGACTCTGCCGCCATCACCGCTGCGATCGGCGGCGTCGAATCGAAAACCGCCGATTGATCACGCAGCAGACCTTCGAAATACGCCTCACCAAAAGGTTGCCCGGTGTATTCGGCAATGCGCCGGTCATGGGGCATGACGTAATCGCGCAGTTGCGGCGAAACGCGCTGACGGCTCGCGCCGCTCATCATTCCGCCCGCATGGGCAATGACCGGCAGCACTTGCTGCGCCGCTTGCACCAGCGGTTTGGCGCCGTAGCACCAGCCGCACAATGGATCGCATATGTAGTGAAGGATCATGAGAGTCAACCAATCAGGAAAATTCGATGCCGGCAGACTATTCCCTCGTGTGTTGGCGAAAAACGTCGGAATGCCTTTCAGACTGTTTCGGTAATCGGTCAAATTGTTCAAAGGGTGGGCGTGTATCGAGATCGACACAAATTGAAACAATCCATCAGGGGAACCTCTCAGGAATAAATTACGGGAGCAAATGCAAAGCATTATCATTTGCGCGTTTGAATTTCCCTACCCTTTCGGATGCGCTTTTCCATGCCTGCCCCGTTCCGCCTCACGCCTGTCACCCTTGGATTGTCTGCCTTTCTAACCAGCGGTTTTGCTTACTCCGCCACCGAACTGCCCGCCACCGCGATCAGCGCCGAAGAACAGGCCGAGGACCCGCGCGTCAAAATCAGCAGCACTGCGACCCGCACCTCGACCCCGGTGCGTTATGTGCCGCAAGCCATCGACTCGATCAAGACCGCGAACGTCGCCGACTACGGCACCAACGACATCGGCGACGCCCTGAGCGGCATCCCCAACGTCAGCAGCAGCGCCGACACCCGCTTCGACAGCCTGCGCATCCGCGGCTTCGACGCCAGCAACGACTTCTATCTGGACGGCATCCGCGACGACAGCCAGTACAAGCGCGACCTGCACAACATCGAACGGGTCGAAGTGCTCAAAGGCCCGGCGGCGGTACTTTACGGCCGTGGCAGCCAGGGCGGGATCGTCAACCGCGTGAGCAAGCTGCCCGAATTCGGCCGTCGCTCGACCATCGAAGCGCAGGGCGGCAGCGAAGACCTGCGCAGCCTGTACGCCGACCTCAGCACCGACCCCAGCGAAAACCTCAGCCTGCGCCTGAACATGGGCAACATGGATGAAAACAGCTTCCGCGACGGCGTCAGCGGCAACCGCCAGCTGTTCGCGCCATCGATGAGCTGGCAGTTGACCCCGGACCTCAACTGGCTGGTGCAATACGAATACAGCCGCTACAACCGCACCCCGGATCGCGGCATTCCGGGGGTAAATGGCCGCCCGGCAGACGTTGGTCGCGACACCACCTACGGCAACGATCACGATTTTATCGACGACAAGGCGCAGTCCCTGCGCTCGAAATTCACCTACGAGATCAACGACGCCTGGCAACTGCGCCAGACCCTCGGCGTGTTCAAGCTCGACAGCGATTTCGACAACACCTACCTGACCGGCTTCGACCCGAAAACCAACAAGGTCGCGCGCCAGCACTGGCAGCAGGATCTGACCACCCGCAACGTCTACAACAACCTCGAACTGGAAGGTGGTTTCGATACCTTTGGCCTCGAGCATCGCCTGTTGACCGGCGTCGAGATCGGCAGCCAGCGCCGCGACCCGAAGTTGTACAACGCCGCGACCGGCAAGACCCCGGGCGCACAACCGGTGCCGTCGCTCGACCTGTTCAACCCCAACCGCGAGCTGCGCCACACCGGCAGCATGCAAACGTTCAGCGACAGCCACACCGAAGTCGAAAGCCGCGCGGTCTACGTACAGGACCAATTGCGCCTGAACGATCAATGGCAACTGCTGGCCGGCTTGCGCTACGACACGTTCGATATCGAGTCGACCAACAAACTCAAGAACATCACCGAAGACCGCGACAGCCACAGCACCAGTCCGCGTTTCGGGATTGTCTGGACGCCGCTGCAGAATCATTCGTTCTACGCCTCGTGGTCGAAGACCTTCTCGCCCGTCGGCGGCGGCCTGATCGGCATCACCCCGGGCGCAGCCGGCAATAGCAACGACTTGAGTCCGGAGCTGACCAAACAGAAAGAAATCGGGGTGAAAAGCGACTGGCTGGATGATCGCCTGAGCACCACCCTGGCGGTCTACGACCTGGAACTCTACAACCGCCGCACCAGCGATCCGAACGATCCGACCCTGACCGTCATGACCGGTCTTCAGCGCTCCCGCGGTGTCGAGCTGACCGCCACCGGCAAACTGGTCGGCAACTGGTACATGCGCGGCGGCGTCGGCGTGCAGGACACCACCATCGAGAAGGACAACAACGGCCTGGAAGGCAAGCGCGTCAACAACGTGGCCAAACACAACGGCAGCCTGTTCCTGACCTGGAAACCGGAAATGGGCTGGTACGGCGAAACCGGCCTGACCCTGGTCGGCCAGCGTTATGCCGACAACGCCAACACCACCGTGCTGCCGGGGTATGGCCGCTGGGATGCACTGGTCGGTTACCGCTTCAAGGACTGGGATTTGCGCGCAGCGCTGAACAACATCACTGACCGCGAGTATTACGCCTCGGCCACCAGCCAATATCAGATCCAGCCTGGCGCACCGCGCAGCGTGGTGATGACCGGTACCTACAGCTTCTGATTTCACACAAATCCTGTGGGAGGGGGCTTGCTCCCGAAGGCGTCGGGCCAGGCAACATCATCGTCACTGACTTACCGCATTCGGGAGCAAGCCCCCTCCCACAGGTCCAATGTTCGCAGTGGCTTTTGTGTCGTGCATAAAAAAGCGCCGCCATCCCGGCAGCGCTTTTACCAATCCTTGTTGTTTTTCTTATCCTTGCATCACAGCCCATAACGCTTCCAGTTCGGCCTCGCTGAACAGGCCAGCGGGATAGCGCTCGATCATCATCCGGCGCGGATCAGGTTCCCTGATCTGACGCGTTCCATTGGATTTCAAAAAGTGCGCGACAATCTGGAGCGATTCGCCGTTTACGACCATGGGATGCAAATTCCGCTCGCTGACTACGTTCACTTCGGCGTTCATTTCAGCGCTCTCTCCCCGTTCGTGAGCGGCCAAGTTATCCAAGGTTTATGACAGAACTATTGAAGTCCCCCCTCTCCCTAGTGCGCTTTGTCCGATACAAGAGCTATGCCAAGGTTTCCGATTTGTCGACAAGCGGATACAAAGAAGCCCGCGGTCCAGTAAGGCCGCGGGCTTCTTTGCATGCACAGCGAGCTAATTGTTGCCTGGCTGATTTATTAATCAACTCAAGCTGTTACGTCTCAACTCACTCTTTGTGCGGCGCTGGCTGCTGTTGGGTAAGGCAGTGAATATTGCCACCGCCCAGTAACAGTTCACGACCCGGCACCATCACCACTTCGTGCTGCGGGAACAGCTTCTGCAGGATTTCTCGTGCAGGGGCATCCATCGGATCGTCGAAGCTCGGCGCGATGATGCCGCCGTTGACGATCAGGAAGTTCACGTAGGAACCGGCCAGACGCACAGAAGGATTGCGCTCCTGGGTACCGTCGACCGGATCGACGCCCGCGCACTCTTCTTCGGTGGCATACAGCGGCCCCGGGATCGGCATCTTGTGCACCGTGAACGGGCGGCCCTTGGCGTCGGTGCTGCTTTGCAGCACGTACATTGCGGCCTGGCAGCGCGGGTAGTTCGGATCCTGCGGATCGTCGGTCCACGCCAGCAGCACTTCGCCCGGGCGCACATAGCAGCAGAAGTTATCCACATGGCCGTCGGTTTCGTCGTTGAACAGGCCATCCGGCAGCCAGATGATCTTATCCACAGACAGATTGTCGCGAAGCACCGCTTCGATCTCTTCGCGGCTCAGGTGCGGGTTGCGATTGTGGTTGAGCAGGCACTCTTCGGTGGTGATCAGCGTGCCTTCGCCGTCGACGTGAATCGAGCCGCCTTCCAGCACAAAACCTTCGGTGCGATAACGCGGGCTGCGCTCGATTTCGAGGATCTTGCCGCCGACCTGAGAATCACGATTCCACGGCGAATACAGACCGCCTTCAAAGCCGCCCCAGGCGTTGAAGTCCCAGTTCACACCGCGCACTTCGCCGCTGTTGTTGATGACGAACGTCGGGCCGGTATCACGTACCCAGGCATCATCGCTGGACATCTCGACCACACGGATATTCGGCACGTCGAGGCGCGCACGGGCGTTTTCATACTGACCGGCCGACACGGCAACGGTCACCGGTTCGAATCGGGCGATGGCCTTGGCCACTGCAACATGCGCGGCCTGCGCCGGTTTGCCACCCAGGCGCCAGTTGTCCGGGCGCTCGGGCCAGATCATCCAGGTCTGGGTCTGCGCCGCCCACTCGGCCGGCATGTAGAAGCCATCGTCACGCGGGGTACTTTTCAAAGTGGTCATCGGATCAGGACTCCTGGGAACCGTCGAAGGGTTGCAAAGCAATGGCGACTTTATAACCGATAAATATCGTATTTAAAATGCTTAAAAATGCAGCACGTCTAAAAAACTCAGATAAATACCGATACAAATCGAATTAACGCCAATCCCTGTAGGAGTGAGCCTGCTCGCGATGGCGGCAAGTCAAACGACAAGGGCGACTGCCACACCGCCATCGCGAGCAGGCTCACTCCTACAAAAGCTCGGTGCCAGTTACAGGCCTTCCTCAAGCACCCGATCCAGCATGTCGACAAAGAAGTCCACGCTGCGCCGCGAGGTGACCATCGGCGGTTTGATCTTGAGAATATTCAGGTCATCCCCGGTCGGTTGCATGAAGATCCCCAGCTCGCGCAGGCGATCGCACAACAACGTGGTCTCCTCGGTGGCCGGCTCCAGCGTCTCGCGGTTGCGGATCAGTTCCACCCCCAGATAGAAGCCGGAGCCATGCACCGCCCCCACCAGCGGGTGTTTATCGATCAGCGCTTCCAGCCGCGCCTTGAAGTGACCGCCGACCACCTGGGCATTTTCCCAGAGCTTTTCTTCTTCCATGACATCCAGGACTGTCATGCCGATCTGACAGCTCACCGGGCTGCCACCGGCCGACGAGAAGAAATAGCCTTCGGCTTCCAACGCTTCGGCAATTTCCCGGCGAGTGATCACCGCGCCGAGCGGCTGGCCGTTGCCCATGCCCTTGGCCATGGTGATGATGTCCGGCACCACGCCCTGCTCTTCAAAGCCCCAGAAAAAGTGGCCCATGCGCCCGTAACCGACCTGCACTTCGTCGGCGATGCACACCCCGCCCTGGGCCCGTACCAGCGCATAGACCTGCTTCAGATAACCGGGCGGCAGGGAAATCCCGCCGGCATTGCCGTACACCGGTTCGCAGATGAAACCGGCCAGTTGGCGCTTCTGCGCGGCGATATGCGCCAGTTGCACCTCGACGCTGCGCACATAGTCCGGCGCAGAATCCAGGCCACGGAATTGGCCACGATAAATATTCGGCGCGGTCACCGGGTGCACCCAGTCCGGACGGCTTTCCAGCGCACGCGGGTTGTCGGCGATGGATGTCGATACCGCATCGGCGCCGACCGTCCAGCCGTGATAGGCCTCGAGCACGCTGAGCATGTCGCGCCCGCCGCTGTAGGCCCACGCCAGACGGATCGCCAGGTCGTTGGCCTCGCTGCCACTGTTGACCAGAAACACCCGGTCCATGCCTTCCGGCGCCAGCTTCAGCAAGCGTTCGGAGAACTCCGCCACCGCCGCATAGTTGAAGCGCGAGTTGGTGTTGAGCAGCGACCACTGCCGAGCTGCCACCTGCGCCATGCGCGGATGACCATGGCCGAGCACCGCGACGTTGTTGAGCATGTCGAGGTAGGAGCGGCCCTGCATGTCGATCAGGTGATTGCGCCAGCCGCGCTCGATGCGCGGCGGGTCGACGTAATAGTGTTTTTGCGTGCGGGCGAAACTGGCGTCGCGCCGTTCGAGCAAGGTTTTGCCGTCCAGCTCCGGTTCGGCATCGCAGGCCAGCCCGAGCAGAGTGGCTGGCGAAGGACACAAGGCCTGCCACGCGGCAGCGCGCGAAGGGCTGCAGAACAGCGGCGCATCCAGCGAGGCGATGCGACTCAACTGCACAAGCAGCGGACCATTGACCGCACCCAGCACCTGACCTTTGACCAGCGCCGCGCCGCTGTGCAACGAAGCGTTCACACCCCACAGGCGCACGCTGAGCTGTGGGCCGTCGAGTTGCAGCACACCGTCCGCCGCGTGATGCAGCACGCCGGCAAACGGCGCTTCCACCGTCGAACCCTGCGGCACGCGCAATTCAACGTGCAGTGGAAACGTCTCCGGTTCGACTGCACTGTCGGGCCGCGTCTGCGACAAGCGATATTGCCCGTAACGACTCGCTGCCAGTCCATGCGCGGCCGCGGCTTCAGTGAGCAGTCGTTGATCGATACCCTGCTGCTCCCAGTTGCCCGCCTCGAAATGCGGACTGAGGACGCCAAGATCGATCAGCGCAAATTCGCGCCCGACCAGCTCTGGCAACAGTGGCGCAAAACCCTCGCTGCCGACCGTCGGCAGAGGCTGGCCGACTGACGTGAGGATCGCCGCTTCCATCAGCGCCAGGGGTACAGAAGTGGCCACATGGAAAATTTCCCATTCGTGACCAAGGTTGTCACGGCTGTAAGTGTTGCCCGGATCGATGCTGACCTGCTGCTCGCCACTGAGCACCAGCACCGCCGCCCGCGCCACGATCAACGGCCACAACGCCAATAGCTCTTCATGTTGCAGCGGATTGACCGCGTGATAGGCCTGCACCGCCGGCAGAATCACAAACGGATCACCGCCGGCATGGTGCAGCAGCGCCGCGCATGTCACCGACAGATCGGTGATACGCCAGGTGCGCACCAGATCACCGAAGTCGATCACGCCCTGCAATTGCCAATGACGCTTGGCATCGCGTTGCCAGACAGCGTTATCGTCGGTGATGTCCATGTGGATCGCCTGCACCGGCAGCTTGTCCTGCAACGGCTGCAAGCGCAGCTCAGCCTGTTCGGCGGCTTGCGCGATCAAGCCACGCTGGCGCTCATCCCGAATCACCGGCAGCAGGTGGCTGATCAGCGCACTGGCGTGGCGCGCGTCCCATTGCAGCGTGCGCTGAAGGCCCGGGTGATCGAAGCCGGCCAGTGCCAGATCCATCTCGCCACACAACTGACCGAATCCAGCCACCACGTCATGGCCCAAATGCTCAAGATGAGTCAGCGACTGACCCTCGATGTAGTCCAGCAACCGCACGTGTACCGGCTCGCCGTCGGTTTCCAGCGACAGCAGATCCTCACCATTACTGGCCGGGATCACTCTGGGCACGTGCACCGACGAGTGCTCGGCAAGGTACTTGAGGCCTGCATGCTGAGCCTGCAACTCCACAAGTGCATAGTCGCCGCGGCAGATTTTCAGGACAAAGCGCCCACGCTCACTGTCGACCCGATAATTCAGGTCCTGCTGACTGCCCAGCGCCTGTAGCGTGCCGCTGAGACCGTAATGCTCGGCCAACCACTGCCGGGCCTGCGCCTCGGAGACCTGCGGGCTGGGCAGACTGGCGCGATGGATCAACGTGGCAAGCGGCATGGGACGACCCCTGAAATTTTATTAGGCGCCTATATCGCCATTGCCCCGAGGGATAATCAACCCCCGCCGCGCAGTACTGCCGAGGAAATAAAAGCCGATTCGCCAGAGCGGTCCAGCGTCCAATGCCTCCAATAAATAAGCCCTGAAACCGAAATACCGACGATAACCCTCTTGCACTGCCTACCACCTGCCGACAAGCTATGCTTCATTCGTTTTATCGTCTTACGGAAAAAGGCAAACCTACATGCGTATTCTCATCACCGGCGGCGCCGGTTTCATTGGCTCCGCCCTGGTTCGCCACCTGATCCGAAGCACTGAACATGAAGTGCTGAACCTCGACAAATTGACCTATGCGGGCAATCTTGAGTCGCTCGCCAGTATTGCCGATAACAGTCGTTACGAATTCGTTCGTGCGGACATCGTCGACCAGGCTGCCGTCAGTGCGGTACTGGAGCGCTTCCGGCCCCAAGCGATCATGCACCTCGCAGCCGAGTCCCATGTCGATCGCTCCATTGACGGTCCGTCGGATTTCATTCAGACCAATATCGTCGGCACCTATAGCTTGCTGGAAGCCGCACGCGCCTACTGGCATAAACTGCCGGAGCCGCAGAAGAGCGCTTTTCGCTTCCATCACATTTCCACCGACGAAGTTTACGGCGACCTGCATGGCGTAAACGACCTGTTCACCGAAACCACCCCGTATGCCCCGAGCTCGCCTTATTCCGCGAGCAAAGCCGCTTCCGATCATTTGGTTCGTGCATGGCAACGCACTTATGGGATGCCGGTATTGCTGACCAACTGCTCGAATAATTACGGACCGTTTCACTTTCCGGAAAAGCTGATTCCCCTGGTGATCCTCAATGCACTGGCCGGCAAGCCGTTGCCCGTTTATGGCGATGGTCTGCAAGTGCGTGACTGGCTGTTCGTCGACGACCACGCCCGCGCGCTTCTTAAAGTCGTGACCGAAGGCGTAGTCGGAGAGACTTACAACATCGGCGGGCATAACGAGCAGAAGAATATCGATGTAGTAAGCAGCATCTGTGCGTTGCTTGAAGAGCTGGCTCCGCAAAAACCTGAAGGTGTCGCGAAATTTGCCGATCTGATCACGTTCGTCCAGGATCGCCCAGGCC
This sequence comes from Pseudomonas sp. RSB 5.4, assembly GCF_037126175.1. NCBI lineage: Bacteria > Pseudomonadati > Pseudomonadota > Gammaproteobacteria > Pseudomonadales > Pseudomonadaceae > Pseudomonas > Pseudomonas sp. RSB 5.4. The sequence continues at coordinate 4,904,168 of NZ_CP146986.1, read as the reverse complement.
ACGATCTGCGTTATGCGATCGATGCCGGAAAAATCGAGCGTGAACTTGGCTGGGTTCCAGAAGAGACTTTCGAAACAGGCCTGCGCAAGACCGTCCAGTGGTATCTTGAAAATCTTGAATGGTGTCGCCGCGTACAGGATGGCAGCTATCAGGGCGAACGGTTGGGTTCAACAGAAATCAAGGAGCTGGGCGTATGAAAGGAATAGTTTTGGCAGGTGGTTCAGGTACGCGCCTGCACCCAATTACGCTGGGTGTATCCAAACAACTGCTGCCGGTTTACGACAAACCGATGATCTACTACCCGATCTCGGTGCTCATGTTGGCCGGTATCAAGGACATTCTGCTGATCTCGACCCCGCAAGATCTACCTCAGTACCGCAATCTGCTGGGCGACGGAAGTCAGTTCGGGGTGAACTTCAGCTACGCCGAGCAGCCCTCGCCGGACGGCTTGGCACAGGCTTTTCTGATAGGCGAGGAGTTCATCGGGGACAATCCTGTCTGCCTGATCCTGGGAGACAACATTTTCCATGGCCAGTACTTTGGCGAACAGTTGAAGAAAGCGGCAGAACAGCAAACCGGTGCAACCGTGTTCGGCTACTGGGTCAAGGACCCGGAGCGTTTTGGCGTCATCGACTTCGACAGCGATGGCCGAGCATTGTCCATTGAAGAAAAGCCGACCAAACCCAAATCCAGCTACGCCGTTACCGGCCTTTATTTCTATGACAACGACGTGGTGGAAATCGCCAAGGCGGTCAAGCCCTCTCCTCGCGGCGAGCTGGAGATCACCGACGTCAACAATGCCTATCTGCAACGCGGCGACTTGCAGGTCGAGCGTTTTGGTCGCGGATTTGCCTGGCTCGACACGGGGACTCATGACAGCTTGCTCGAAGCCTCGCAGTACGTACAAACCATCGAACACCGCCAAGGTCTGAAAGTCGCCTGTCTGGAAGAAATCGCTTACCAGAATGGCTGGATCAGCCGCGATTACCTGCTTGAGCGAGCCAAATACTTCGGCAAGACAGGCTATGGACAATACCTGTACAAAATCGCCGGGGAAAATCAATGAACGTATACCCCACCAGCCTGCCTGATGTTTTGATAATCGAACCGAAAGTCTATGGTGACGAACGCGGATTTTTCTACGAGAGCTACAACGCCAGGGAATTCGAGCAGGCCACGGGGCTGGTAACGACATTCGTGCAGGATAACCACTCTCGCTCGCTCAAAGGCGTATTGCGTGGTTTGCACTATCAGCTGGAGCATACTCAAGGCAAACTCGTACGCGTTACCGCTGGAGAGGTGCTTGATGTCGCGGTGGATATCCGTCGCAGCTCGCCCTACTTCGGACACTGGACCAGCGTTCGTTTGTCGGCGCATAACAATCGTCAATTGTGGATTCCGGAAGGCTTCGCTCACGGGTTTGTGGTTCTGAGCGACTACGCCGAGTTCTTGTACAAGACCACTGATTACTATGTTCCAAGCGCCGAACGCTGTATTCGTTGGGATGATGACCAGTTGGCGATCAATTGGCAGCTCAAAGAGCCACCTCAACTTTCAAAGAAGGATCAATGCGGCAAGAGCTTGCGTGAGGCGGACCTGTTTCCATGAGCAGAGGGCTGAAAATACTGCTCTGCGGTGAACAGGGTCAGCTTGCGCGTGAACTACAGGAGCGCTTTACCGCCCCGGGCGAACTGATCGTCATGGGACGAGCCAAGCTGGATCTGACGCAGCCGAATCAAATTCGCCAGCAAGTCAGGCACGTCGCGCCCGACCTGATCATCAATGCAGCGGCATACACGGCGGTTGATCAGGCACAAAGCGAGCCTGCGCTGGCGTTCGCCATCAACGCGACCGGCCCCGGCATCCTGGCCGAAGAGGCCGCCCTGCTGGGCGTTCCGCTGATTCATTACTCCACTGACTACGTATTCGACGGCAGCAAGCACGAGCCTTATGTCGAATCCGACGCGACCAATCCGCTCGGGGTCTACGGCATGAGCAAGCTGGCCGGCGAGCAAGCGGTCGCTGACGCTCGTGCGCAGCATTTGATCCTGCGCACCAGTTGGGTTTATTCGACCCATGGCCGCAATTTTCTGTTGACCATGCAGCGTCTGCTTCAGGAAAAACCCGAGTTGCGGGTTGTCGCTGACCAGATCGGTGCGCCGACCTGGGCCGGCAGCATCGCCCGCAGTACCCTCGCGCTGATCAAGCGCTGGCAAGACGGGCAAGCGGGTGCCTGGGGTACCTACCACTTGACCGCGCAAGGTGAAACGTCCTGGTTCGGCTTTGCCCAGGCCATCGCCAACGCGCTGCGTGAACAAGGGAAGCCTTGCGCAACGCTGCTGCCGATTCCCTCGAGCGACTATCCGACGCCTGCCGCCCGGCCATTGAATTCGCGTCTGGATTGCAGCCGCTTGCAGCGGGAATGGGGTGTCAGTCAGCCTGACTGGCAAACTGCGCTGCATGAGTGTCTTGCCCGGCAAGCCTAGGCATAATGCGCCTGTCACCACAGGCGCATCCGGCTCATGAAACCTACCCTTCCCCGCAGACCTCGCTGGCGCAGCCTCGCCCTGCTGGCGCTGTGTCTGGCGCCGCTTCTATGGCCGCTGGAACATCTGGCCGAGCGCTATTACCGCAGTGAACTGGCCGGGCAAAACCGCCAGACCCTCGACCTCTACGTTGCCAACCTGCTCGGTACCCTGCACCGCTATGAAGTGCTGCCGCAGATCCTCGGCGACCTGCCGGCCCTGCGCGCCGTACTCGGCGCACCGGACGACGGCGTCACCCAGGGCAATGCCAACCGCCTGCTGAAAAACATCGCGGCGCAGACCGGCGCCGAAGTCATGTACCTGATGGACACCAGCGGCCAGACCCTGGCAGCGTCGAACTGGGACAAGCACGACAGTTTCGTCGGGCGCAATTTCGCTTTCCGTCCGTATTTCAGCGAGGCCATGGCCGGACGCCTCGGACGTTTCTTCGGCCTCGGTACCACCTCGGCCAAGCGCGGTTATTTCTTCGCGGCGGCAGTGCGCAACGGAGAGAAAATCATCGGGGTGCTGGTGATCAAGGTTGACCTCGACCACACCGAAAGCCTGTGGGGCAAAACCCCGGAACAACTGCTGGTGACCGACCATAACGGCGTGGTGATTCTCACCTCGCGTCCGGAATGGCGCTTCCGCTCGACCCGCCCCCTGAGCGAGCCCGAGCGTTTGGCGATCACCGCCATCCAGCCCTATCCGACGCGTGAGCCGCGCCCGCTGAACCTCAGCCCCAATGCCTGGCTGACGCAAACCGTGAACATCGCTGAAACCGGCTGGAGCGTCAGTATCCTCGCCCCGCGTACGCTGATCGACCGTCCGGTACGCACCGTGGTGGCGATCGGTGGCGCCACACTGTTGGTGGTGATGCTGTTGCTGGGGCTGATGATGCAACGCCGTCGGCATTACCTGGAGCGCATCGCTTTCGAAGCCAAGGCCCGTCGTGAACTGGAAGGCCGGGTGGCTGAACGGACCAGCGATCTCGAAGGCCTCAACCGCCGTCTCAAGCAGGAAGTGCTGGAGCGCGAACAGGCCCAGCAGGAACTGGTGCGCGCCCAGGACGATCTGGTCCAGGCCGGAAAACTATCGGCGCTCGGAACCATGTCGGCGAGCATCAGCCATGAACTCAATCAGCCGCTGGCGGCGATTCGCAGCTACGCCGAAAACGCCGAAGTGCTGCTCGATCATCAGCGCACCGACGATGCTCGCGGCAACCTCAAACTGATCAGCGAACTCACCGGGCGCATGGCCTCGATCATCGCCCACCTGCGGGCCTTTGCCCGCCGCGATCGCCATGCCCCGGAAAGCGTGGCCCTGCAACCGGCGCTGGACGATGCGCTGGCGTTGCTGGCCAAACGGCGCCGCAGCATGGAAGTCGAGCTGATCCGCGACCTGCCGGCCGCCACCCTGTGGGTCGAGGCCGGGGAAACCCGGCTGCGTCAGGTGCTCGGCAACTTGTTGGCCAACGCGCTCGATGCGCTGACCGAAAAAGGCCCGCCGCGCAAACTGTGGCTGAGTGCCGAATCCACCGCCGAGGGCGTCAACCTGTACATTCGCGACAACGGCCCGGGGTTCTGCATGGAAGCCCTCGGTCGCGCCAGCGAGCCCTTCTACACCACCAAGACCCGCACCCAGGGCCTTGGCCTGGGGCTGGCCATCTGTGAAACCCTGATGCGCGCCTTCGGTGGCGAACTGTCGTTCGCCAACCACAAGCAAGGTGGCGCCTTGATCACCCTGCGGCTGCGCGCCGGCGCGCCCGGGGTCAGCCTGCAACCGTCCGAGGATCGAAGTGCATGACCATCGACAATCGCATTCAGGTGGTGTTGATCGACGACGATCCGCACCTGCGTCAGGCCCTCGGCCAGACCCTGGACCTGGCCGGGCTGAAAATCCTCCCGCTGTCCGAAGCCAAAGGTCTGGCCGGGCAACTGGAGCGTGACTGGCCCGGCGTGGTGGTCAGCGACATCCGCATGCCGGGCATGGACGGCCTGGAGCTGTTGAGCGAACTGCACGCGCAGGACCCGGAGCTGCCGGTGCTGCTGATCACCGGCCACGGCGATGTGCCGCTGGCGGTGCAGGCGATGCGTGCCGGCGCCTATGACTTTCTGGAGAAACCGTTCGCCAGTGATGCGCTGCTCGACAGCGTGCGCCGTGCCCTGGCCCTGCGCCGGCTGGTACTGGACAACCGCAGCCTGCGCCTGGCCCTGAGCGATCGCAACGAACTGAGCGCGCGACTGGTCGGCCACTCGGCGCCGATGCTGCGTTTGCGCGAGCAGATTGGCGCGCTGGCCGCGACCAAGGCTGACGTGCTGATTCTCGGTGAAACCGGCGCTGGTAAAGAAGTCGTGGCCCGTGCGCTGCACGACTTGTCGAGCCGGCGCAATGGCCCATTCGTGGCGATCAACGCCGGGGCACTGGCCGAATCGGTGGTCGAAAGCGAACTGTTCGGGCATGAGCCGGGCGCGTTCACCGGCGCGCAGAAACGCCGCATCGGTAAATTCGAATTCGCCAACGGCGGCACGCTGTTCCTCGATGAAATCGAAAGCATGAGCATGGACGTGCAGGTGAAATTGCTGCGCATGCTGCAAGAGCGCGTGGTCGAACGTCTGGGTGGCAATCAGTTGATCCCGCTGGACATCCGGGTCATCGCCGCGACCAAGGAAGACCTGCGTCAGGCCGCCGATCAAGGGCGTTTTCGCGCCGACTTGTACTACCGACTGAACGTCGCCCCCCTACGCATTCCGCCGCTGCGCGAACGCGGCGAGGACGCGCTGGTGCTGTTCCAGCATTACGCCGATGAAGCCAGCGCCCGCCATGGCTTGCCGCCTCATGCACTGCAACCGGCGCAACGCGCCTTGCTGCTGCGCCACACCTGGCCGGGCAACGTGCGCGAACTGCAGAACGCAGCCGAGCGTTTCGCCCTCGGTCTGGAACTGGCGCTGGATAACATTGGAAGCGAAGGCGGCGGCAGCACGGTGGAAGTCATCAGTGGCGGGCTCAGCGAGCAAGTGGAAAACTTCGAAAAATCGTTGATTGCCGCCGAGCTGGCGCGCTCGCACAGTTCGGTACGCAGCCTCGCCGAAGCCCTGGGCATTCCGCGCAAGACCCTGCACGACAAACTGCGCAAGCACGGCTTGAATTTTGCCGACAGTAGCGCCCATGGAGACGAAGCCGAATGAGTCGCGACAGTCGCTATCTGGAATCGGTGCTGCATCACGACATTCCCCTGACCCGGGAAATGGGCCTCAAGGTTCTCGCCTGGCACGAGCAGCAGTTAAGCCTGCACTTGCCGCTGGAGCCGAACGTCAATCACAAGAGCACCATGTTCGGCGGCAGTCTCTACTGCGGCGCGGTGCTGGCGGGTTGGGGCTGGCTGCATCTGCGCCTGAAGGAACAAGGCATCGAAGACGGGCACATCGTGATTCAGGAAGGGCAGATCAACTATCCGCTGCCCGTGACCGGTGATGCCACGGCGATTTGTCCGCCACCGGAAGCGGCGGTCTGGAAGAAATTTCTGGCGATGTATCAGCGTTATGGACGCGCGCGATTGACGCTCAATACGCGGATCGTCAACGCCGGGAGTGAAGAGGATGCGGTGACGTTCAGCGGGCAGTACGTTTTGCACCGCTGAACGTCAACAGCCCCTCACCCTAACCCTCTCCCGAAGGGAGAAGGGACTGACCGAGGCGTCTTGCGTCAGGCATCGACCTGAAAGATCGGCAGCGATTATGGATTCAGTAGAACTGGCTCAAGTCGGTGAACCTCACCAGCATCCCCCAATCGGCCCCCTCTCCCTCCGGGAGAGGGCTGGGGTGAGGGGAATCGAGAATCCACCCACTTACCCCCGAGCCAGTTCCAGCAATCTGGACCGCCAAGCCGCCTTTGCCGGCAGCGCCAGAAAGAATTCATTGAGCAGCGATTCCCGCGCCGGATAACAGAACGCTTCGCCCTGCAGATCCACCACCTCACCGCCCGCACCTTCGAGCACGCCCTGTGCTGCCGCGGTATCCCACTGCGAAGTCGGCGCCAGTCGCGGATAGCAATCCGCTGCCCCTTCGGCCAACAGACAGAATTTCAACGAACTGCCGATATTCGTCAGTTGCAGCTCGCCAAGGCTGGCGCTCAAACCAGCGAGCAGGCGCTCCTGCTCCGGACTGGAATGCCGGCGGCTCGCCACCACGGTGAACGTTTCACCAGCGGCGAGTACGTCACGCACCTGAATCGCCACCGGCGAGCCACCTTTATCCCCACGCCACGCGCCGAGACCCGCACCGCCGACATAGAAACGCCCATTGGTTGGCATCGACACCACGCCAAACACCACCCGACCGTTTTCGATCAGCGCGATGTTGACGGTGAATTCTTCACTGCCACTGATGAACTCTTTCGTGCCATCCAGTGGATCCACCAACCACCAGCGCTGCCACCCGGCACGCACGCTCTGCGGGATGTCGGCATCTTCTTCGGACAGAATCGGAATACTGGAGTCCAGCGCGGTCAGCCCAGCAACGATCACATGGTGCGCAGCGATGTCCGCCGCCGTCACCGGTGAGTCATCGGACTTGGCGGTGACCGCCACATCAGCGCGCCAGAACGGCAGGATCGCCTCGCCGGCCTGCAATGCCAGCTCAACCACTGGCGCCATCAATGGATGGGGAAAACTCATCGACATCTCACTCATGACTGAAAAAACCCGCGCTGCGTCAGCAGATCACGCGCCAGATACAACGCCGCCAAGGCACGGCCTTCGGTAAATTGCGGGTTCTGCGCCAGCGCCGCCAGTTCACTCAGGTTGACCTTGTCGACACGCATCGGCTCGGGTTCGTCGCCCTCCAGACGCTCCTCGTAAAGGTCGGTGGCCAGCACCACCTGAATCTTCTGGCTCATGTAACCGGGCGACAGTGACAACTCGGTCAGATGTTCCAGCTGGCGCGCGCCGTAACCGGCCTCTTCCTTGAGCTCGCGCTCAGCGGCTGCCAGCACATCCTCGCCCGGCTCGATCAGGCCTTTGGGCAGGGACAGTTCGTACTCGTCAGTGCCGCCGCAGTATTCCTCGACCAGCACCGCGTGTTCGCTATCGAGCATTGCCACAATCATCACCGCGCCATAGCCCGCGCCTTTGCCGACCAGACGCTCGTAAGTGCGTTCCACGCCATTGGAAAAACGCAGCTTCAGTTCTTCGACGCAGAACAGGCGACTGGTGGCGACGATCTCGCGGGCGAGTACAGTGGGTTTCTGGCGCATGCAAAGCTCCTTGGCGTGAACGCGCTACTATAACGCGGCTTTCCCGATTGTTTGTGTCGGATATCTTTCTACCGCTCGAGACGTTGCCATGCCTTCTTTACCGTGGTCTGACATCGATACCGTCCTGCTGGACATGGACGGTACGCTGCTGGATCTGCACTTCGACAACCATTTCTGGCTGGAACACCTGCCGCAACGCTACGCCGAATTGCACGGTGTGAGCCGGGCCATGGCCGACATGGAACTGCAGCCGCTGTTCGAGCGCCATGCCGGGCAACTGCAGTGGTACTGCCTGGATTTCTGGAGTGCCGAACTCAAGCTCTCGGTGCGTGAACTGAAACTGGAAACCGCACACCTGATCGCGCTGCGCCCGGATGCCGATACCTTTCTGCACGCGCTAAAACAGGCCGGCAAGCGGGTGATCATGATCACCAACGCCCACCGGGACTCGCTGTCGCTGAAACTGGAACGGATCGAACTGGCGCCGTATTTCGAACGGCTGATCAGCTCCCACGATTACGGTTTCCCCAAGGAGAACCCGCAGTTCTGGGATGCGTTGCAGGCGGATATCGCTTTTGATCCGGCGCGCAGTCTGTTCATCGACGATACGTTGCCGATTCTGCGTAGTGCACGGGAATTTGGTGTGACGCATTTGTTGGCGGTGAAACAGCCGGACAGCCGCAAGGGGCCGAAGGACACCGCCGAGTTTGCGGCGGTTGAAGACTACCGCGACTTGATCCGGGGACTCTGATTTCCTGTAGGAGCTGCCGAAGGCTGCGATCTTTTGACTTTGATTGTTTAAAAAACAAGATCAAAAGATCGCAGCCTTCGGCAGCTCCTACAGGGGTTGTGAGTTACTCAGGGATACGCAGGGTCTGGCCTGGATAGATTTTATTCACATCCTTGAGCATCGGTTTGTTGGCTTCGAAAATCTTGTTGTACTGGTTGGCGTTGCCATACACCGCCAGGGAAATCGCGCTGAGGGTGTCGCCCTTTTTCACCACTACAAAACGCGCGGCGGCCACCACCGGCCCGGTCACGGTGATCTGGTCATCGACACTCCCGACGCCTTCGATATTACCCACCGCCAGCAAGATCTTTTCCTTCTCCTCCTGACTGGCGACTTCACCGGTGACCGTCACCTTGTCGCCGTCCACGGTTGCCTGAACTTTCGGATTGCCCAACCCGACCTTGCTGATATGTTCCTTCAACTGCTCACTCGCATTGGCATTGCCCGGGGTCAGCAGGTCGATCAGCTTTTCACCGGCCTCTTTCACAAAGCTCAACAGACTCATAGCGCACACTCCTTGATTTGGGTTCCAGACGTCAAAGCCTAGACCACACCAGACCAGCCCGGTTCCGGGCCGACCAATGACCCGACAGCCGCTTGATCGACGCCATCTATCAATAGATCGACAGTACCGATTAGACGCGACAAGTTGCCGCGCCTAGTCTTAGCGTTGATCAATCCGTCGGTGATGCCATGAACGCCAAGCGCCCAACTTGCGCGGCGCCTGCACTCGAAACGCCCGCGCCCGCCGCCAGCCAGACCTACAGCTACAGCGATCTGCCCCTTGTGGAATCGGCCAGCACCGCGCTCGCCGAGGAAGTTGCGTTGGCGATCGCCTACAACGGCATCAGTCAGGCGGTGATGCTGGTGACGCCGACGGATCTGGAAGATTTCATCGTCGGATTCAGCCTCGGCAGCGGCATCATCGAAGACGCCAGCGACATTTATGACCTGCAACTGACCGGCGCGGGCTCGGCGCAATACGCGCAGGTGACCATCGCCAACCGCGCGTTCTGGAACCTCAAGCAACAGCGCCGACAACTGGCCGGCACCAGCGGTTGCGGCCTGTGTGGCGTTGAAGCTGTCGAGCAAGCGTTGCCCGATCTGCAAGTTTTGCCCGGCGCACCGCTGCCGCCAGCCGTGTGGCTCGACGGTCTGCGCCAGCGCATCGGGGCGTTCCAGCCCCTCGGCCAGCATTGTGGCGCGGTACACGCGGCGGTGTTCATGAACGCCAGTGGTGAACTGTTGCTGGGCCGTGAAGACATCGGCCGGCACAACGCCCTCGACAAACTGATCGGCGGGCTGATCCGCCAGAAGATTTCCACAGAAGGCGGTCTGGCGATTGTCACCAGCCGTTGCAGTCTCGAATTGATCCAGAAAGTTTTACGCGCCGGCATCCAGACTCTGGTCAGCCTGTCCGCGCCCACGGGCCTTGCCGTGCAATGGGCCCGTCGCCACAACCTCAATCTCATCCACCTGCCGCAGAAGAATGCGCCGCGGGTCTACAGCCCAGCGATGGAGAATCAAGCGTGAGCCAACATCATCAAGCCGACCAGAAACCTGTCCCGCGCTACAAACCTTACAAAGGTGCAGCCGGCGGCTGGGGTGCGCTGATCAGCGTGGCCCAAGCCTGGTTGACCAGCGACAACGCGTTGAAAAACCTGCGCATGATGCTCAAGACCAACCAGAACGGCGGCTTCGACTGCCCGGGTTGCGCCTGGGGCGACTCGCCGGAAAGCGGCATGGTCAAGTTCTGCGAGAACGGCGCCAAAGCGGTGAACTGGGAAGCGACCAAGCGTCGGGTGGACAGCAAGTTCTTCGCCAAACACAGCGTGACCTCGTTGCTGGAGCAAAGCGACTACTGGCTCGAATATCAGGGTCGCCTGACCGAGCCGATGGTCTACGACGCCGAGACCGACCGCTACAAGCCCATCGCCTGGGACGATGCCTTCGCCTTGATCGGCAAACACCTGCAAGCACTGTCGAGCCCCGACCAGGCCGAGTTCTACACCTCGGGCCGTGCCAGCAACGAAGCGGCGTATCTCTATCAGCTGTTCGTGCGCGCCTACGGCACCAACAACTTCCCGGACTGCTCGAACATGTGCCACGAGGCCAGCGGTGTGGCATTGGCCCAGAGTGTTGGCGTCGGCAAAGGCACCGTGACCTTCGACGACTTCGAACATGCCGACGCGATTTTCGTCTGGGGCCAGAACCCCGGCACCAACCACCCACGGATGCTCGAACCGCTGCGTGAAGCGGTGAAGCGCGGCGCGCAAGTGGTGTGCATCAACCCGCTCAAGGAGCGTGGTCTGGAACGCTTCCAGCACCCGCAGCACCCGATCGAAATGCTCACCAACGGCGACAAGCCGACCAACACCGCGTATTTCCGTCCGGCATTGGGCGGCGACATGGCGGTGCTGCGCGGCATGGCCAAGTTCCTCCTGCAATGGGAGCGCGATGCGCAGAAGGCCGGCACGCCGGCAGTGTTCGATCATGACTTCCTCAATGCGCACAGCGCCAACGTGCTGGAGTATCTGGGCGTGGTCGATGACACGCCGTGGGAGCAGATCGTCGCGCAGTCCGGCCTGACTCTGGTGGAGATCGAGCAAGCGGCGCGCATGTACGCCAAAGGCAAGAACGTGATCATGTGCTGGGCGATGGGTATCACTCAGCATCGCCATTCGGTGCCGACCATCCAGGAAATCGCCAACCTGATGTTGCTGCGCGGCAACGTCGGCAAGCCGGGCGCCGGCCTGTGTCCGGTGCGCGGTCACAGTAACGTGCAGGGCGACCGCACCATGGGCATCAACGAGCGTCCGCCGGTGGCGTTCCTCGATTCCCTTGAGCGGCGTTTCCAGTTCAAGGTGCCGCGTGAAAACGGGCACAACGTGGTCGAGGCGATCCATGCGATGGCCGAAGGCCGCGCCAAGGTCTTCATCGGTCTGGGCGGCAACTTTGCCCAGGCCACGCCGGACAGCCCGCGCACCTTCGCGGCGCTGAGCAATTGCGACCTGACCGTGCAGATCAGCACCAAGCTCAACCGCAGCCACCTGGCCCACGGTAAAGATGCGCTGATCCTGCCGTGCCTCGGCCGCACCGACATCGATATCCAGACCGAAGGCCCGCAAGCGGTCACCGTGGAAGACTCGTTCAGCATGGTTCACGCGTCCAACGGCCAGTTGCAGCCGCTGTCGAACCAGATGCGCTCGGAACCGGCGATCATCGCCGGCATCGCCGCCGCCACGCTGGGCAGCAAACCGGTGGACTGGAACTGGCTGGTGGCCGATTACCGGCGCATCCGCGACCTGATCGCCGATACCATTCCGGGCTTCAAGGACTTCAACGAGAAGGTCAAGAACCCGGGCGGCTTCTACCTCGGCAACAGCGCTGGCGCGCGCAAGTGGAACACTCCATCGGGCCGGGCCAATTTCCGCGCGAACATGCTGCCCAAGGATCTGGTGCATGAACGCACCCGCGCCACCGGGCAACTGCCGGACCTGATTCTGCAATCGATGCGCTCCCACGATCAGTACAACACCACGATCTATGGCCTCGACGACCGTTATCGTGGGGTCAAGGGCCAGCGCGATGTGTTGTTCGCCAACGAGGCCGACATCATTCGTCTGGGCTTCCGCCCGGGACAGAAGGCCGACATCGTGTCGATCTGGGACGATGGCCGTGAGCGTCGGGTCAAGGGTTTTACCTTGCTGGCGTTTGATATTCCGGCGGGTCAGGCAGCGGCTTACTACCCGGAAGTGAATCCGCTGGTGCCGCTGGAAAGCACCGGGGATGGCAGCCATACGCCGACATCGAAGTTCATTGCGATTCGCCTTGAAGCGGCGAGTGAGACGGGTTTGATCATGGCCAAATCTGCGTAATGCGGCGCCTGGACTGACCCCTTCGCGAGCAAGCCCGCTCCCACATTGGAATGCCTTTCAAATGTGGGAGCGGGCTTGCTCGCGAAAGCGGTGGCTCATTCAACAAAATCCTTTGTACCCTGCACCTTGCAAACGCCCACAAAAAAGGCCGCTTTTTCACAAAAGCGGCCTGTCCGAAGTAGCTAAAGACCGGCAAAAATCGCTTAAGTTCCGCATAAAAAACAGTAACTTGCAGAATTGTATACAAGTCGTGTTATTCGTCGGAATTCGATTGTCAGCCTTGTTACACCACTTCAGGATCGCGCCGTCATCCCTTTGAGGCTCCTCTATGAAGTTCTCCTCGATTCTCTTGTTGTCCCTTGGCCTGGTCAGTGGTTTTGCATCTGCTGGAGGCACCACCGAAGCAGGTGTGGGCGGCGCATTGGGCGGGGTTCTTGGCTCGGTCGTCGGTCAGTCTTTAGGCGGCAGCACAGGTTCAACCATTGGCGCAGCCCTGGGCGGCGCGGGTGGTAGCGCGGTCGGCGCCAACAAACACAGCCGTGGCGAAGCGGCCATTGGCGGTGCGTTGGGCGCAGCCGGCGGTAACGTGGTTGGCCGCAGCATGGGCGGCACCACCGGCAGCCTGATCGGCGCCGCAGCAGGTGGCGGTGCCGGTGGCGCGCTGGGCAATTACATGGGCAACAAGAGCAATGAAGACGATCGTCGTTACGATCGTGGTCGCGACGACCGTCGCTACTACCGCGACGACCACCGTGGTCGTGGCCATGCCTACGGCCATCGCAAGCATCATCGGTATTACAACCACCGCTGATTGCCAAGCCTTGCGGGCAACGGATCAAAAGATCGCAGCCTGCGGCAGTTCCTACAGTCGAACCCTGTAGGAGCTGCCGCAGGCTGCGATCTTTTTTGCGTTTAGCAAACCAGCAAACGCTCCAGGGCCTGGCGCAACTGGCCGGGAATCGGCACCGGTTGATTGCTCGCCCGATCCACAAACACATGGACGAAACGTCCCGCCGCACACGCCTCGCTTTCGCCAGTCTTGAACACCGCCAGTTCATATTGCACCGAACTGTTGCCCAGCTTGCCGACCCGCAGACCGACCTCGATCTGATCCGGGAACGCGATCGAGGCGAAATAATCGCAAGATGAACTCACGACGAACCCCACTACCTCGCCATCGTGGATATCCAGGCCACCGACCTGAATCAAGTAAGTGTTCACCGCGGTATCGAAAAAGCTGTAGTAGGTAACGTTGTTGATGTGTCCATAAGCATCGTTGTCGTGCCAGCGGGTGGTGATCGGCTGGAAATGCGGGTAATCGGTGCGTTGCGGAATGGTGCTGGACATCGGTGTCGATTCCTTGAGTTTCTGCCCAGTCTAAAGGTAAAAACCTTTCCCTCGCGCCGCCAACTCGCCAATCAGTGGCGCCGGCCGCCATTGATCGCCCTGTCGCGTCTCCAGCGCCAGCAAGCGCTTGTGAATGTCTGCCAGCCCCTGATCGTCCGCCCAGGCCATCGGGCCGCCTCTGTCCGCCGGGAAGCCGTAGCCATTGAGGTACACCAGATCGATGTCATGGGCCGATTCGGCAATGCCTTCCTGCAGAATTTTCGCGCCCTCGTTGACCAGCGCCAGAAGACACCGCTCGAGGATTTCCTCGGACCCAATCTCCCGGCGCTGAAAGCCGAGGCCTTCGCTGACGCTCAATATCAGCGCATCGACCTCGGGATCATGTTCGGCCTGACGACTGCCCGGCTCATAATGGTAATAACCGTTGCCGGATTTCTGCCCGAAGCGGCCCAACTCGCACAAGCGGTTGTCGACCTGAACCTCCGGCGCATCCTGGCCCTTGCCGGCCAATTCGCGCGCACGCCATTCCAGATCAATGCCGACCACGTCGTACATGCGGAACGGCCCCATCGCGAAACCGAAGCCCTGCAACGCCGCATCGACCTGCTGTGGAAAAGCGCCCTCGAGCAGCATCTTGCGCGCCTCCAACACGTACGGATGCAACATGCGATTGCCGATAAAACCGTGGCAATTACCCGATATCACACTGACCTTGCCCATGCGTTTGCCGAGCGCCAGTGCCGCTTCCAGCACGGCCGGAGAAGTCTGCGCCCCACGAACGATTTCCAGCAGCTTCATGATGTGCGCCGGGCTGAAGAAATGCAGGCCGAGTACTTGCGACGGACGCTTTGTTACAGCGGCAATCGCGTCGATATCCAGCGCCGACGTATTGCTCGCCAACAACGCCGCAGGCTTGAGCACGCTGTCCAGTTCACGAAAGATCTTCTGCTTGAGCTCAAGATTTTCGTACACCGCTTCAATCACCAGATCGACATTACGGATCGCCGCATAATCCGCCGCTGCGCGAACTCGGCCGATCCGCGCATCCGCTTCGGCCTGATCAATCCGGCCCTGGCGCACGTTGTGAGCATAAGTGTCGGCCACCGTGCCCAACGCCTGTTCAAGCATCTGTGGATTGTTATCGACCCACTGCACGGCAATGCCGGCATTCGCCAGGCACATGACGATGCCACGGCCCATGGTGCCCGCGCCGATCACGGCAGCTTGCTGAATATCGAACGATGTCTGGCTCATGTTGTTCTCTTGTTGGCGATCCGAAGACAGCCTTCACCATAGTCAGGCACCGGGCATTTTTGAAGTTTATTACCGTGATGAGCGACATTCAGCGCATGGATGAGGCCGTCAGGGAACCGCACTTCCCCTGTGGGAGCGGGCTTGCTCGCGAAAACGGAGTGTCATGCATGGATATTTCAACTGACATGACGCCTTCGCGAGCAAGCCCGCTCCCACAGGGTTTGTACTTACTCGGGCAGATGATTGTCAGCCCAACTGCGGACTTGCGCATACGGATACTCCTCCAGCGCCGCATACCCCGAGATCGTTCGCGCCTTCAACCTGGTAAACAACGGCACACTGATCCCGCACAGAAACCGCGTCAGGCGCTCCGCCGTCGGCACACTGCCGGTGTGCTGTTCGTGCCTGTGGATAAAATCACCGCACAGCGCCGCGAAGTTTTTATCCACAAGCGCTGGCAACTCGGGAGGGGCCGGAAGCCGTGCGACATCACCGTGGCACACCGAACAGTGCCCGCAGCGCTCGGGCGCGTTGTGGTCGCCGAAGTATTCGGCCAGGCGATAACCCAGGCAGCGCTCAGTGCCGAACAGTTCGAGCATGGCGTGAATCCGCGCGATTTCAGTCTGCTCATGCCGGGTGAAACAGGCATGCAACTCAGCGCTCAGTACAGCACTGTCGAAATCACTGTGCAGCACGTTGTAGACCTCGGTCATCTGCTTGCTTTCAAGCTCGACCCAGCCCTTCTCCTGAAAATAATCCAGCGCCTTCACCACCCGATTGCGCTCAGCTGAATACTGCGTGTACATCGCCTCGAAATTCACCGTCGCCCAGGTGCGTGCACGGCTGGAGGTCTGGATGATGGCCGCGACAAAATCCCTGCGCTCTCCTTCGAAACGCTCAAGCAACGCTTCCGGCTCCAGCAGGTATTTGAAACGGTACTCGGCGTAATAGGCATAACGCGGAGCAATCAGGCCGCGCAGCTCCATTTGCACCAACAACGTCTTCAGCGGCAGCGTGCGAATGTTGCTCTGATCCGCCAACGGCCCGAGCAGAAATTCCCACTGCCCTTCAGGTGCAGCAGCCTGCATTTCCTCCAGCACACAACGAATCCCCTCGCGCTCCGGGGTATCGCCGTAGACGAAGTTTTCCAGCACGTTGAGGCTGTCGCGGTTGGCCAGCACCAGACAATCCGATGGCTGCCCGTCCCGCCCGGCGCGACCGATTTCCTGACTGTAGTTCTCGATGGATTTCGGCAGGTCGAAATGCACTACGTTGCGGATGTCGCTCTTGTCGATCCCCATGCCGAACGCAATGGTCGCGACAATGCAATTGGACTGCCCGGCCATGAAGCGCTTCTGAATCGCCTCGCGCTGATCGTTGGGCAACCCGGCGTGATAAGCCTCGGCCTGAATGCCGTTGCGCCCCAGATGTTCAGCGATGTGCTCGGCGGTTTTCTGCAACGTGACGTAGACGATGCTCGGCTGGCCCGGACGCTCGCTCATCCACTCCACCAGACGTCGGCGTTTGTCCTGGCCGCGCACCGGCTCCACCAGCAGATTGAGATTGGGTCGGTAGAAACCGGTGGTCACAACATCCGCTTCGGCGATGGCGAATTTGGTCTGCATGTCGGCGATGACCTTCGGCGTCGCCGTGGCAGTCAGCAGCAGCGTTTGCGGGATGTTGAACTGGCGTTGATAGTCCGGCAGTTTCAGGTAGTCGGGGCGGAAGTTGTGGCCCCATTCCGAGATGCAGTGCGCCTCGTCAATCACCAGCAGCGAGATCGGCACCTGCTGCAAAAAATTGCGAAAACGCTCGTTCTTCAGGCGCTCCACCGAGATCATCAGGATCTTCAATTCACCCGAACGGGCGCGGGCCATCACATCATTGGCGTCATCGCGGCTTTGTGCCGAATCGATGCTGCCGGCACTGATGCCGTGACGCTTGAGGAATGCCAGTTGATCCTGCATCAACGCCAACAGTGGCGAGACCACCAGGGTCAGATGTGGCAGCAACAGAGCCGGCACTTGATAGCACAGCGACTTGCCAGACCCGGTGGGGAAAATCGCTGCCGCCGAGCGCCCGGCCAGTACCGCGCTGATCGCGGCTTCCTGCCCGGGTCGAAACTGTGGATAACCGAAAACCTGTTCCAGGGTGTTGTGCATGCGCTGTCACTCCGTTGACCGCTGTGATGCCAACAGCCTAGCGGGCGATCGCAGCGCGTCGAGAAAAGGCCGGGGGTCAATTCAATACGGGATGATACAGCCAATGGCGCAAACACCTCGGTCCCCTGTGGGAGCGAACCCATTCGCGAAGAGGCCCTGCCGAACAACACCAAAACAAACCATTCAGGGCCGCAAAACCGCCACTCGCAGTTGCTCGTTCAACACCTGCTCATGCACGCCCTGGCTCCTGCTTGCCCACAACGCATGAGCCGGGCTGATGTCACCCGTGAAGGCCGCCGCCAACTGCCGCAGCTCCGCGACACTGCGCACGCGCGGGCAGAACGGCTGTCCGTCACAGTCCTGACTGGCGTTGCGATAGGTACTCAGCAAACGCTCCCACCACCCATCACGCACCTGTCTGATCGACTTGAGCTGCACATGCGGCACACCCAGCCGCTGCTCAAGACCTGCCTCGTCCAGCGCTTCGCTGGCGAGCAGGGCTTTACCGAACATCAACACCTCGGCACGCGAGGCGGTATCGATACTGGTCTGGCTAGAGAGCGCATCGGGCCAACCGGTGCGTTCAAGGTCGGCAAACATCCAGCCGTTACCGACGTCCGACGCCAGGACCGAACGACAACCACTGGCCCACAGCAATAAAATCGAGGCCAAACGTAGCCACTGCATACCTAATTCCCTTTAAGTGCGTATCGGACGCTTGGAAACGCCCTACAGATTCTGGCGCGCACCATACAGACGTTTGCCAAGAAACGCCTGTGAATCCTGTGGGAAATTTCAGCGCTAGGGGTTTCACCTCGAAAAAGCCGCAAAACCTTGTAGGGCATATGCCCGATCCTCGGAAAAACCCCTACGAACTCTGTCCATCGCGGCGCTCTTGTGAGTGCTCGCCACGCACTTCTATAGTGGCCGGCGCGACTGACCACTGAATCAGCCCCGCCCAAGTGCCTTTGTAAAGGACAAGCCTGACCATGATTACCCGCTATCGCCCGTTGAAGACTTGCTACAACGAAAATCCCGTATTGGTCATCGATACTCACTCCAGCCATCGCGATCTGCTTGATGCCGCTGACCAGCGACTGCGTGCCGCCAGCGATCTGCTGGAAACCCTTTACTGTTTATGTTTCAAACAGGCCGACATGAAAGATATACCTAACATCGTCAATGCTCTTTATTTATTAGTGCAGGATGGCTGTGACTTGCTCGAAGTAGCAAAACATAAACCCCAACAACCAGACCCACACTGAAAACAACTAAAATCCAGAAACAACAGAATGCTTTAATAAACAACCAAAATAGAACTAAGTTGTTGACTCTTACTTTCACCGAGAGCAACACAATGACTGTTTTAACTATCTTTTTTTGCGGCACTGGCTCCAATAAATTCGACGTCGCCCACGAAAACTTCTGGAACGGCGAACTGATTTCCACCTTGGCTGCCAATCATACGGGTTACGAGTTTGCCGAGTGGATCGTGGTCGATGGCCCCGGCAGCGGCAACATGCAGGCCGACGATCTATTCACCAAGACCAAGGAATACGGCATGAGCGGCACCTTGTTCGGCAAGGGCTGGGAAGAAAACGTGTTGCACGCGCTCAATATCATCAAGGGCAAGTGCGACTGGCAACGCGAGCAACTGACTGAAGCCGAATACAATCGCCTGAAGGCTGCCGGCATTCCGATTGAAGATGTAAAAGCCGAGGGTTCGTGGTTTTGGCGCAAATATAATTACGGTAATCGCAGCATTACCCAGCAGCAATTACAGGAAGGAATCATCAAAACCCACCGTAAGGATGGTGTTATTCCTACTGAAGTCAATCTCGTCGGTTGGAGCCGGGGCGGTATCAGTTGCCATATGTTGGCCAATGCAATGTTCAAGGACAGTCTGCTGAAAAACATCCCGGTCAATATCTTTGCGCTTGATCCCGTGCCAGGCATTGGTAACTTTCAGGAAGAGCGCGTCAAACTCGCGGGCAATGTCAAAGATTATGTAGCGTTCTATGCTCGTGACGAACGCTCCAAAGGTTTCAGCTGCGTCATCCCACAGACCGCTACCGGCACTAAAACCTACATCTATCCTATGGCTGGCCGCCACGCCACCATGGCCGGCAATGCCACCAGCAGCGGCGGCGTCCCGACCGGCGCCAGTGATCTGAAAGCGCTGTCCGAGCCCGGACGCATCGTGCGCCACCTCGCTGAAACCTGCCTCAAACGCTGGGGCGTACGACTGCAAAAAACGTTGAATCTGACCCAGGCCGATCTGGAAAACCTCACCAACGGCATCGCACGCGATGAAGCCAAATACAAATTGATGCACAAACTTTCCTACACCTACTTCACCGAGCTGGATCAAGGCGAGCGCTACGTTTCGCTGGGCAGCAAAGGTGTACCGTTCACCAGCGTGAAAGGCGAGATCTACAAGCCGGCGACCGGCTTGGCAACCAGCTTGCTGGATATTTCGGCGTATCAGCATTTACGTTGAAAAACGAAGAAAGACCGGTAGGAACGTCCGATGCAATCTTCATCCCGTTCCTACACGCCAAGACTCTTTGTCGCCTATCGCGGCTTGAGGGCACCTATCTATAGTCGTGACTGTCGCTGGCAAATCAGCGGCTCGGGCTTGGTCACCCGGAGGGACACATAAATGCGTCCGTTGTATGCTGCCGGCAGTTCAAATGTCTGCACGCTTAATGGTGGCTGTGTTTGGGACGCCTTTGAGCGTGCCGGACTTGTGTGTTCCTTCGGTTGACCAACCCGAACACAGTTCGCCTCCCATCGCTTGGTCACGGTGGGATGAATCCTCACGACATTTGGAATACACACTATGAAAGCATGGACCCCGCTTCCCCTTGATCGCTACCGCTCACTCGAATCCAGCCTCACCGACACCAAGCCCCTGATCATCGACACAGAGGCCAACCCGCAAGACATCCTCGAATGCGCCGTCCAACGCTTGCGCGCCTCCAGCGACCTGCTGAAAACCCTCTACTGCCTCAGCTTCAAACAAGCCGACGTCGAAGACATTCCCCACATCACCCACGCCCTGTATCTGCTTACGCAGGATGGCTGTGACCTGCTGCAGGTCGCGCAGCAGCAGATGCTCGGCTGGAAAGCACCGGCCTGAGATTGACAATGTTCGGATCGCTCTGCCGCCTCACCTGAGAGCGATCAATAAAAACGTGATCAAACATTGGAGCAACCATGAGCGAGTTTTTTGATGCACTGATGGAAAGCGTTCAGGAAATGGACGAGATCTTGCACGCGCAGCGCTGCAACTCGCCCCTTGCTCCGAAAATATCTGAAAAGAACACGCTGACTTTCCAGCAGAAACAAGCCTATTACGAGAAGGTATGCCGCTCGAATTATCTCGCCAGTTTACGCATTGAAGGCTTTGAAACGGTGCCTGCCGATGCGGCTGAATCATTGCCTGTTCGGCAGCAAATCCTTGATCGATACCGTCACAACACTAGCTGACCCCAGAGACTGATCTGCGGCGCTTAAGTGGCATTATTCTGGCTGTTTACATGAAAAAAATCTTGAATAATGGCAGTTAACAGGAGCCGTTATTGCCGACTCCACGCCAAGAGGCAACCTTCTACTTAAGTGCTATTATTCTGGCAGTTAAGGAAAAAAAATGAAGGAATACTGCCACATGGCCAAAAAAACAGCGCCACTTCTGCCCGCCTCCGCTCGACTGCTGTCGGAATTTGGCGAACGGCTGAAGCTGGCTCGTCTACGCCGCAAGCTGACGGCAAAGCAGGTCGCTGAACGGTCAGGCATGTCGCTGACCACCTTGCGCAATCTGGAGTCAGGCGAATCAGGAGTAACCATCGGCGCTTATCTGTCGGTCATGCAGGTGCTGGGCCTGGAAAAGGATCTGAATCAGCTTGCCGCGACCGATGAAATGGGCCGACAGCTACAGGATGCTCAGTTAATGCCTGCATCAAGATCCCCAATCAAAAAGCCACAGCGAGTACGCGGAGTCAGCGCGTTAAAAAAAGCTGCATCCGATCACAGCGAGACTCCAAGCGTCATCGATGCCGCTACTACAACAAAACTTCCGGACGATTTTCCAATCAACACGCACACTCTCTCCAATCTGTTGAAGAAGAAAAAGCCAGGCTCCACGACAGGTGAAAAATGACGCTGATCGCTGTTTATGCAGATTGGGAATCGTTGAACGGCGCCAGGCGTCTCGGCTTCCTGCATGCCCGTAAGACACGCAACACCAACGTATTCGAGTTTGAATACGATCCCGTAGCGCTGGCCGACCCCGAGTTAAGCTTCACACAGCTGGACCCACGAATCGGACTTTTTCAAGGACGTCAGTTTCCTGGTCAACATCAGACTCGTTTTGGCGTCTTCGCTGACTCAAGCCCTGATCGTTGGGGCCAACTGCTAATGAAGCGGCGCCTGGAGAGGGATATCCGCGACGGTTTGATTCCCAAGGGCAGCAAGCTATTCGAGTCTGACTATCTCCTTGGCGTGCATGACCAGTTCCGCGTCGGCGCCATCCGCTACAAGCTCAACGACGAGGGTAATTTTCTCGACGATCGCGATGGCGTTGCTGCCCCACCCTTTGTTGAATTGCGTGCGCTGGAACAGGCGAGTCTGGCCTTGGAAAACGACACGGACAACACCGCACTCAATGGCCGCGAATGGCTAAGAATGCTCATCGCGCCGGGCGGCTCACTGGGCGGCGCCAGACCAAAAGCCAGTGTGGTCGACGAGCATGGCCAACTGTGGATCGCCAAGTTTCCGAGTACGCGAGACGACTACGATGTAGGTGGCTGGGAAATGCTGGTGAACGCCTTGGCGGTCAACTGCGGGCTACGTGTCGCAACCGGCATGGCACGACGTTACGCGAGCGACCACCACTGTTTTCTGATCAAACGCTTCGACCGAACCGAACGCGGTGGGCGCCACCACTTCGCCTCAGCCATGACCCTGACCAACCGCACCGACGGCGACGACGCTTCAACAGGCGCCAGCTACCTTGAGTTGGCGGAAGTACTCATGGAACACGGTTCGGAGCCCAATGCAGACCTTCGCGAGTTATGGTCGAGAATCGTCTTCAACATCCTGGTATCCAACACCGACGACCACCTGCGTAATCACGGATTTATTCTGGATCCCGGTCGGGGATGGCGCTTGTCGGCAGCGTATGACATGAACCCCGTAGCGCATGCAGATGGGTTGAAGCTGAACATCACTGATGCTGACAACGCGTTGGATCTGGAGCTGGCGAGGGAAGTGGCGGGGTATTTTCGAGTGAGCTCGATACATGCAGAAGAAAAAATTGAGCACTTTAAATCCGAGATCAGCAACTGGCCGGAAGTAGCACGTGTATTGGGACTATCCAAGCGTGAACAGGACCTTATGGCAACAGCGTTTAGTGCCCTTTAATGCCCACAAAAAAGCCGCCCCTGGAGGCGGCTTTTTAGTTCACAACGAACCAATCTTACAACTTAGGACCCGCAGCCTTGATCGCGTCGCTCACTTCGAACTTCTTGAAGTTCTCGATGAACAGACCGGCCAGCGCCTTGGCCGCTTCGTCGTACGCAGCCTTGTCAGCCCAGGTGTTGCGTGGGTTGAGCAGGTTGGTTTCAACGCCCGGTACGGCCAATGGCACGTCGAGGTTGATGGTGTCCAGGTGCTCGGTGGCGGCACCGATCAGCGCGCCGCTCTGGATCGCAGCGATCACCGCACGGGTGGTCGGGATGTTGAAGCGTTTGCCGACGCCGTAGCCGCCGCCGGTCCAGCCGGTGTTGACCAGGTAGACCTTGGAGCCGAAGCCGCGGATGCGCTTGATCAGCAGTTCGGCGTATTCGCCAGCCGGACGCGGGAAGAACGGCGCGCCGAAGCAGGTGGAGAAGGTCGACTTGATGCCGCTGCCCGAACCCATTTCAGTCGAGCCCACCAAAGCGGTGTAGCCGGACAGGAAGTGGTAGGCCGCTTGTTCTTCGTTGAGGATCGACACTGGCGGCAGCACGCCGGTCAGGTCGCAGGTCAGGAAGATCACAGCGTTTGGCTCGCCGCCCAGGTTCTGCTCGGAACGCTTGGCAACGTGCTCCAGCGGGTAGGCCGCGCGGCTGTTCTGGGTCAGGCTGACATCGGTATAGTCGGCGTGTTTGGCGTCGTCGATGACCACGTTTTCCAGCACCGCGCCGTGTTTGATGGCTTTCCAGATGACCGGCTCGTTCTTCTCGGACAAGTCGATGCACTTGGCGTAGCAGCCACCTTCGATATTGAAGACAACGCCTTCGCCCCAGCCGTGTTCGTCGTCACCGATCAGGTAACGGCTTTCGTCAGCCGACAGGGTGGTTTTACCGGTGCCCGACAGACCGAAGAACAGGGTCACGTCGCCTTCTTCGCCGATGTTGGCAGCGCAGTGCATTGGCAGCACGTCAGCGGCCGGCAGCAGGAAGTTCTGCACGGAGAACATGGCTTTCTTCATCTCACCGGCGTAACGCATGCCGGCGATCAGCACTTTTTTCTGCGCGAAGTTGATGATCACGCAACCATCGGAGTTGGTGCCGTCACGCTCTGGTACGCACTCGAAGTTGGCCACGTTGAGCACTTGCCACTCGTCACGACCGGCCGGGTTGTACTGGGCCGGGTTGATGAACAGGCAACGACCGAACAGGTTCTGCCAGGCAGTCTGGGTGGTCATTTTCACGGCCAGGTAGTGATCTTCAGCCGCACCTACATGCACATGGGAAACAAAGTGCTCTTGCGCGTTGTTGAACGCCTCGACACGAGCCCACAGCGCGTCGAACTTGTCGGCCGGGAACTTGCGGTTGATCGGGCCCCAGGCGATAGCGGCCTGGGTGGAAGGCTCTTCAACGATGAAACGATCGACTGGCGAACGACCGGTACGGTGACCGGTGCGAACGACCAGAGCGCCGGTATCGGCAAGCTCGCCCTCACCGCGTTGCAGGGCTTCTTTTACCAGATCATCAACACTCAGATCGGTGTACACGGCGTTATTGGCTTGCGTCATGAGGTTCCCCGTCGGCCAGTGGCCGAGTGTGCTCCAAACGTTTTGTAGTAGAAAGTCGTGCACTACTACCGCGAAAAAAGTGGGCCGGATTATGCCAGAAAAGCCCAAAAAGAGTAGGGTCCTCCCGTCGTAACGGCGAAATTCCGTCGTTAAGCAGTGAATTTACCTGCGCTGAACCGTTTTAGTGCCGGGTATCTGACGGCGTGTCGACGCCTGCGCCAGCGAACAATTGAGCAATATCGGCCGCATCGAACAGGTAACGCTGGTTGCAGAACTGGCAATCGATCTCGATTTCGCCACCGCGTTCGGCCACCAGCGCCTGCGCGTCTTCCAGACCCAGACTGACCAACGCATTGCCCGAGCGTTCCCGCGAGCAGCTGCAACGGAAGCGCAGGTTCTGCACATCGAACAGGCGCACCTGCTCTTCGTGGTAGAGGCGATGCAGCACGGTTTCGTTGTCCAGGCTGAGCAACTCATCGGCGGTCAGGGTGCTGGCCAGCGCGGTGATGTGCTGCCAACTGGCGGCGCGGTCTTCTTCGTCTTTCAGACGGTCGGCCGGCAGTTGCTGCAGCAGCATGCCACGGGCACGACGGCCGTCGGCGAACAGCTTGAAGCGCGTGCCGACCTGTTGCGACATGACGAAATAATTGGTGAAGCATTCCGACAGGGTTTCACCATCGAGGTCGACGATACCCTGGTAACGCTGGCCGATCGTCGGGTCGACGGTCAGGGTCAGGTCACCGCCCGGCATCAGGTCGGCAAGCGTGGCATCCGCCGCGATCTGCTCGGCGTTGTATCGCGCCAGACCACGGATCTCGCGCTCGCTGGAGCATTCGATCATCAGCAGCGGAATCGGGCCTTCGGAACGCGCCTGAAGAATCAGCAAGCCGTCGAACTTCAGGGTGCCCACCAGCAACGAAGCGGCCGCCATCAGTTCGCCCAGCAACTGCGCGACCGGCTCCGGGTACGGGTGCTTGGCGAGGACTTCGGCGTAGCTGCGTTCCAGCGCCACCAGTTCGCCGCGAGTGTCGCTGTCATCGAAGATGAAGCGTTGGGTGTAGTCGGTATCCGGTAGGTCGGTCATAGGTCTGGGTATCTGAATTGATGACAAAAAGGTTACAAAAGATGAAAATCCCGCGCTTTCTTCGCACCTGTTTGGTGCAAAACGTTCAGCCACGGGAGGCATTTTATGAACAATCCGGGTTTGTTCCAATCAAGGTGGAACCTCGGCCGGCTGGTTCTGTGTAACGTAATGCCATTAGCGCTACTGGCTTTCTGGTTATGGCCTACGGGCCAGATGCTGTGTGTGATTTTCGACGAGTGGCTGTTTCGCTCACTCAATGCACCACTGGCCAGCAACCCCATATGGCTCCACATCTGGGCAATTGCAAGTCTGCGCCCGTTCGACATCGTTGTCGGACTGATTCTGCTGACGCTGCTGATCAAGGGCGACTGGGTGTTCAAGGCGATTGATGTGCGTCGCGCCTTCTTCGGTTTTTTCTCCATTCTGCTGTTGATGGTGGTGATCCGCGCGCTGTTTTCCAAATTCGCCGACTACATGGACTGGCAACACAACAGTCCGTCGATGGTGCTGGAAGGCGCGGTGCACCTCAGTGACTACTTCCCGCAACTGGAAAAAGCCTGGGAGCTGAAGGATCGCTCAAGCCAGAGCTTCCCCGGTGACCACGCTTCGGTGTTGCTGATCTGGGCGCTGTTCATGGGCGTGTTCAGCCGTACGGTCGGGCAGTTCCTGACGGTCTGGGGCCTGGCGCTGCTGTTCATGCTGCCGCGTCTGGTGGCCGGCGCACATTGGGGGCAGGACGATTACATCGGCGGCCTGCTGCTGGCGGTGTGGGCGTTGGGCTGGGGTTACTACACGCCGTTTGCCTGTCACGCGGCGAATTTCTGGCTGAAGGTAACAGCGCCGATTTTCGCTTTGCTGGGCAAGCTGCCGGTGGTTTCGCGGATGAGTGTGGTGTCTGCCGCAAACTGACAGTTTGCACAAACCTGTGGCGAGGGAGCTTGCTCCCGCTCGGCTGCGTAGCAGTCGCTTTACTTGTCGATGCAGTTGTATTTTGAAATACGTGCTCGCCTGTACAGGGCGTCCTTCGGCCGCCAGCGGGAGCAAGCTCCCTCGCCACAAGTGTGTTCGTCGCACACTACTCGTTGCTGCTGCCACGAAATTTAAACAGATCCCGCCGCTGTTTCTTGCTCGGCTTGCCATCGGTGCTCACGCCCAACGCCCCGGCCTTGCGCATCGCCGCTGCCGCTTCACGTTTGGCAATACTCGCCTCGGTCTCGGTATACAGTGTCTGCGCCTCGGGTGCGCCGCGACGCACGATCGACAAGGCTTCGACCCTCACCGTGCGCTCTTCAAAGCCGGTACGAATCTCGAATTCATCACCAATGCGTGGCTCTTTGCCAGGCTTGCAGCGGTCACCTCGGCAATGCACCTTGCCACTCTCGATGGCCGCTTTGGCCAGGGCCCGGGTTTTGTAAAAGCGCGCCGCCCACAACCATTTGTCGAGACGGACCTTGTCGTCCTCTTCGCTTTTTTGTGCCATGGAATTTCCTCATTCTGAAATATTGATGAACTGTACTACCGTTTCTGTCGTGCCATGAATTACGCCGTCCCGGATTACAATGCGCACCACCCGACACCCGCTTGAGGGGTCGGCAATCCGGGCCGTAGATATCTGTCGCCTTTTAACCATTATTCTGCGTGAATACCGCGAATTCGGCCGTACGCGGCCCGAGCGGTTTCTGCCGGTTGAGTACCTTTGAAGACATTTGACCATTTGACCGTTGTCGGTCTGCGCGAGTGGGTGGCGCTCCCTGATCTGGGAGTCGCGGGCCTGCGGGCGAAAATCGACACCGGCGCCAGCACCTCCAGCCTGCATGCCACCGACATCGAGCCGTTCGAACGCGACGGCGAGAAGTGGGTGCGCTTCACCGCGCACCTGGGCACGGTGGTGCAGTTGCGTCACCGGCGCTGCGAAGCACCGCTGGTGACGCGCAAAACCATCAAAAGCTCCAACGGCCAGGCCCAGGTGCGCTATGTGATCAGCACCACCCTGGCCCTCGGTGATCGGGTCTGGGCAGTCGAGTTCACCCTCGCCTGCCGTAAGTCCATGCGCTATCGCCTGTTGCTCGGTTCCAAAGCCCTGATCGACGGCCAGCTGGTGGTCAATCCGGGCATCAAGTATGTACAAGACAAGCCGGTGTTCCCGGTATCTACCTCCTCCACAGGTGTTGCATGAAGATCGCTGTGCTGTCGCGGAATCCGCGTCTGTATTCCACCCGTCGTCTGGTCGAAGCCGGCACCGAACGCGGGCATGAAATGGTAGTGGTCGACACCCTGCGCGCCTACATGAACATCGCCAGCCACAAGCCGCAGATCCACTATCGCGGCAAGCCGCTGGAAGGCTTCGACGCGGTGATCCCGCGGATCGGTGCGTCGGTGACGTTCTACGGTTGCGCGGTGTTGCGCCAGTTCGAAATGATGGGCGTGTTTCCGCTCAACGAGTCCGTAGCCATCGCCCGTTCGCGGGACAAACTGCGTTCGCTGCAACTGCTGTCGCGTCGCGGCATCGGCCTGCCGGTAACCGGCTTCGCCCACTCGCCGGATGACATTCCCGACCTGATCGACATGGTCAACGGCGCGCCGCTGGTGATCAAAGTGCTGGAAGGCACCCAGGGTATCGGCGTGGTGCTGTGCGAAACCGCGACCGCGGCCGAATCGGTGATCGAGGCGTTCATGGGCCTGAAGCAGAACATCATGGTCCAGGAATACATCAAGGAGGCCGGCGGTGCCGACATTCGCTGCTTCGTGGTCGGCGACAAGGTGATCGCGGCCATGAAACGTCAGGCCAAGCCGGGCGAGTTCCGCTCCAACCTGCACCGTGGCGGCAGCGCCAGCCTGATCAAGATCACCCCGGAGGAACGCATGACCGCGTTGCGTGCGGCCAAGGTCATGGGCCTGGCGGTGGCGGGCGTGGATATTCTGCGTTCAAATCACGGGCCGCTGGTGATGGAAGTGAACTCGTCGCCGGGCCTGGAAGGGATCGAGACCACCACCGGCAAGAACGTGGCGGGGATCATCATCGAGCACCTTGAGAAGAATGGCGGGCCGAATATGACTCGGACCAAGGGCAAGGGTTAACCCGTCAGAAATGTGGTGGCTGGGCGGCCGCGTTCGCGAGCAAGCCCGCTCCCACATTTTGGAATGCGTTCCGCTGTGGGAGCGGGCTTGCTCGCGAAGGGGCCATCAGCCCCGCTGAATATCTCGGCTGTCAGACGGCATCTCGCGGCAACATCAACCCCAACGGCAATCGCACTCGCGCCTCCAGTCCGCCCCCGGAGCGGTTGCGCAACTCGACATTGCCGCCATGCATCGAAGCAATCCGCTTCACGATCGCCAGGCCCAACCCCGTACCTTTGCCGCCCCGGGCACGATCGCCACGGGTGAACGGGTTGAAGATCGCTTCCAGCTCCGACGGATCGATCCCAGCGCCACGGTCCATCACGCTCAGCACCACGTACGGCGCGCTGGTATCGCCGGACACATAAGCCGCAACCTCGACGCCGCTGCCGGCGTGATTCAAGGCGTTGCCGATCAGATTGTTCAGCAGGCGTTTCATCGACACCCGGCGCAGTGGAAACGGCTGGATCGGCTCCAGACGCAAGCGCACCTTCTCTTCGTTCTGGTTGTACGGTGCGGCCACCTCACGCACCAGATCGCTCAGGTCCACCTCTTCCACCGACTCGTCGCGACCATCGCGAATGAACGCGAGGAACTGGTCGAGAATCGCGTCCATGTCTTCGATGTCGCGCACCATGTCATCGGTCAAATCGTTGCGGTCGCCCATCAGCTCCAGCGACAGCCGCAAGCGGGTCAGCGGCGTGCGCAAGTCATGCGACACCCCCGCCAGCATCAGCTCGCGCTCGCGACCGGCCTGCTCGACGTCTTCGGCCATCTGATTGAAGGCGCGATACACCTCGGTCATCTCGCTGGGTGTGTCGCTGATCGGCAGGCGCACGCTGCGACCCTGACCGAGTTGCCGCGCGGCATATACCAGACGTTTCAACGGCTGGTTGAGTTGGCTGACGAAAATCCATGCCGAGGCGGTGGACAGCAAACCGATGGCGAGGAACCAGCCGAGCACGTTCCAGATTTTCTGCCCGCGCAGCGGATGCGGGTACAGCGGCACTTTCAGCCAACCGTCGCCGAGGCTTGGCGCACGCACCCACAGCGCCGGCGGCGAGTGCATGCGCAAACGCACTTCGGTGTCGGCGCCCAGCTCCGCCTGCATCTGCCGCTGATAGATTTCACTGTACGGCCAGTGCTGCTCGCCCTCCGGCACTCCGGCGCCGACCACCCGGATCAGGGTCGCGGCATCGGCGATCTTCGCGCGGTTTTCTTCATCGGCCGCCCAATAGGCGCGCAGCGTCAGGGCGACGCCGTGGCTGTACTGACGATCCACCAGCACGTCCTCGTTCATCAACAGATAAACCAGGGTCAGTGCCTTGGAAAACAGCACGACGATGAGCACCAGCCAAAGGGTGCGGGAGAAAAAACTTTGGGGGAACCAGACGGGGGTTTTCATCGATAACCGTTAAACACTTGCAGGAGCGAGCAATGCTCGCATATTGCGGATTGCGAGTCTGCGTAGAGGGTCGATCAACCCGATGCGCAGACCCGCTCCTACAAATCGCCGATCACTTGGTGGCGGCGCCGTCCGGTACGAACACGTAGCCCACACCCCAGACAGTCTGGATATAGCGTGGTTTCGACGGATCCGGCTCGATCATCCGGCGCAGACGGGAAATCTGCACGTCGATGGAACGCTCAAGGGCATCCCACTCGCGGCCACGGGCCAGGTTCATCAGTTTGTCGCGGGTCAGCGGCTGACGTGCGTTCATCACCAGTGCCTTGAGTACCGCAAACTCACCGGTGGTGAGCATGTGCACTTCTTCGCCACGTTTCAGTTCGCGGGTCGCCAGCGACAGCACGTAATCACCGAAGGTGACATTTTCGTCTTCGCTGCCCGGCGCGCCCGGCACCGGTGCGGCCTGACGACGCAGAACCGCTTTGACCCGAGCCATCAGCTCGTCCGGGTTGAACGGCTTGGCCAGATAGTCATCGGCGCCCAGTTCCAGGCCCTTGATGCGGCTCATCTCATCGCCTTTGGCGGTGAGCATGATGATCGGAATCTGATTGTTCGCCGCCCGCAGGCGACGGCAGGCGGTCAGGCCGTCTTCGCCCGGCAGCATCAGGTCGAGGACGACCAGATTGAACACTTCACGCGACAGCAGACGATCCATTTGCTCGGTGTTCGGTACGGCACGGGCACGGTAGCCCTTGCTGACGAAGAAACGTTCCAGCAGGCTGCTCAGCCCCGGATCGTCGTCAACAATAAGAATTTTTTCGCCTTCAGCATTGTTTGCAGTGCTGCTCATTGGATGCTCCTTTTAGCTCGGCGCGCATTATGGCGTAGCTGCCGTTATACGCACCGTGTGCATTGTTAGCAGATTTTTCCTTCACTGCCAGAAAACCGGGGTTTATGCCTACAGACTGCTACACCCCCGAATGACAGAACGCTGGTTATAATGCGCGGCGTTTTGTGCCAGGCAACGTCTGAATCGTTACCGCAGGTGGCCGGGCTTTTTTCCCGGTGGCCGCAGTAATTGTTCGATTTCACGGGTCAATGGGCTGCCTCTTGACCCAGGCAGCGGCAATTTTCTAGCCGCTCAACCAGACTCCGGGCCTTTATTTCCGTGCCTGCGAGCCTGCTTTCACAATATGTCAGGTGGTTTTATGGACAGCATCAACAGCCGCATCGCCGAGGAACTCGGCGTACGCCCGCAACAGGTCGAAGCGGCCGTCGCGCTACTCGATGAAGGCTCTACCGTTCCCTTCATCGCCCGTTACCGGAAAGAAGTCACCGGCAGCCTCGATGATACCCAGTTGCGTCATCTGGAAGAGCGTCTGCGCTACCTGCGAGAACTCGACGAACGGCGCATCAGCATCCTCGCCAGCATCCAGGAGCAGGGCAAACTCACCCCGGCCCTTGAGCGCGACATCAAGCTCGCCGACACCAAGACCCGCCTCGAAGACTTGTACCTGCCGTACAAGCAGAAGCGCCGCACCAAGGGCCAGATTGCCCTGGAAGCCGGCCTCGGCGAGCTGGCCGACGGCCTGTTCAACGACCCGAACCTGACGCCGGAAACCGAAGCTGCACGCTTCGTCGACGCCGAAAAAGGCGTGGCCGACGTCAAGGCTGCGCTGGAAGGCGCCAAATACATCCTCATGGAGCGCTTCGCCGAAGACGCCAGCCTGCTGGAAAAGCTGCGTAACTTCCTCAAGCAGGAAGCGACCATCAGCGCCCGCGTGATCGCCGGCAAGGAAGAAGAAGGCGCGAAGTTCCGTGACTACTTCGAACACGACGAGCCGCTGAAAAGCATGCCGTCGCACCGCGCACTCGCCATTTTCCGTGGCCGCAACGAAGGCATCCTCAGCTCCGCGCTGAAAGTCGGCGACGAACTGCCGGGCACCATGCACCCGTGCGAGGGCATGATCGGCCAGCAATTCGGCATCCAGAACCAGAACCGTCCGGCCGACAAATGGCTCGGTGAAGTGGTGCGCTGGACCTGGAAGGTCAAACTCTACACCCACCTCGAAACCGACCTGCTCGGCGAGTTGCGCGACGGTGCCGAAACCGAGGCGATCAACGTCTTCGCCCACAACCTGCACGACCTGCTGCTGGCCGCGCCGGCCGGCCCGCGCGCCACCCTGGGCCTCGACCCGGGCCTGCGTACCGGCTGCAAGGTCGCGGTGGTCGACTCCACCGGCAAACTGCTCGATCACGCCACGGTTTACCCGCACGTGCCGCACAACAAGTGGGATCAGACCATCGCCATTCTGGCCGCCCTGTGCGCCAAGCACTCGGTTGACCTGATCGCCATCGGCAACGGCACCGCCAGCCGTGAAACCGACAAACTGGCGATCGAGCTGATCAAAAAATACCCAGCGATGAAGATGACCAAGGTCATGGTCTCCGAGGCCGGCGCATCGGTGTACTCGGCTTCGGAACTGGCGGCCAAGGAATTCCCGGACCTGGACGTGTCGATCCGTGGTGCGGTGTCGATTGCTCGCCGCTTGCAGGATCCGCTCGCTGAACTGGTGAAGATCGATCCGAAATCCATCGGTGTCGGCCAGTACCAGCACGACGTGTCGCAGCTGAAACTGGCGCGTGGTCTGGATGCGGTGGTCGAGGACTGTGTGAACGCCGTCGGCGTCGATGTGAACACCGCTTCGGTGGCGCTGCTGGCGCGGATCTCCGGCCTCAACGCGACTCTGGCGCAGAACATCGTCGCTCACCGCGACGAACACGGTGCGTTCAAGACCCGCGCAGCGCTGAAGAAAGTCGCGCGTCTGGGCGAGAAAACCTTCGAACAGGCCGCAGGCTTCCTGCGCGTGATGAACGGCGACAACCCGCTGGATTCATCGGCCGTTCACCCGGAAGCCTATCCACTGGTACAGCGGATTGCCGCTGAAACCGATCGCGACATTCGCTCGCTGATCGGCGACGCCGCGTTCCTCAAGCGTCTGGATCCGAAGAAATTCACCGACGAAACCTTCGGTCTGCCAACCGTCACCGACATTCTGCAGGAACTGGAAAAACCGGGTCGCGACCCGCGTCCGGAGTTCAAGACTGCCGAGTTCCAGGAAGGCGTCGAAGACCTGAAAGACCTGCAACTGGGAATGATCCTCGAAGGCGTCGTCACCAACGTGACCGCGTTCGGCGCGTTCGTCGACATCGGTGTGCATCAGGACGGTCTGGTGCACATCTCGGCGCTGTCGGAGAAGTTCATCAAGGACCCACGCGAAGCGGTGAAGGCCGGTGACGTGGTGAAAGTGAAGGTCATGGAAGTCGACATCCCGCGCAAACGCGTCGGCCTGTCGATGCGCATGAGCGACACCCCGGGCGAGAAAATCGACGGTGCCCGTGGTTCGCGTCCGGGCTCGGCACCGCGCCAGTCGTCGAACAACGCGCCACGCAAGGAAACGGCCACAGCCGCTCCGGTGAACAACGCCATGGCCTCGCTGTTCGCCAACGCCAAGCAGTTGAAGAAACGCTGATGGAAGTTCCGGCCGGGCTCGTCGAGAGCGCGTTTTTCAAGCTGTTGGGCTGCCGCCTGCACAGCCTGGAAACCGGGGTGGCGCAAGTCGCCCTGGTGCTGGAACCGCAACTGCGCAATCGCGGCGGCAAGTTGCACGGTGGCGCGCTGTTCAGTCTGGTCGATATCGCCATGGGGCTGGCCTGTTCCAGCACCCACGGCTTCGATCAGCAGAGCGCGACCATCGAGTGCAAGATCAACTACATCCGCGCCGTATCCGACGGTGA
The DNA here is from genome assembly GCF_037126175.1 of Pseudomonas sp. RSB 5.4. NCBI lineage: Bacteria > Pseudomonadati > Pseudomonadota > Gammaproteobacteria > Pseudomonadales > Pseudomonadaceae > Pseudomonas > Pseudomonas sp. RSB 5.4. Next base: position 4,870,531 of record NZ_CP146986.1, on the reverse strand, counting down.
GGTGCTGTGCACGGCGCGGGTCATCCACCCGGGCCGCCGCACGCTGGTGGTCGAAGCCGACGTGATGCAGGGCGACAAACTGGTCGCAAAAGCGCAAGGCACGTTCGCTGTCCTGTAGATGTTGTTCATCATTTTGAGTTAATTTCGGCGCTGTGATCGCAGCGTCGAGCTTTTCCGTGGGAGTGGGCTTGCTCGCGAAGGGGGCGTGTCAGTGTGCATGGCAGTGACTGATACACCGCATTCGCGAGCAAGCCCGCTCCCACAGGGACCGCATAATCTTCGCGTGCATCTGCCAGATTCAGGGATTGAAGTCGGCGGTTCGAAAGGGGCTTCGTGAGCCCAAAAAACCAGGCGAAAACGCCAGTTTCAACTTCACCCTTGTAGACCGTCCTGCCCACCCCCATATTGGGGCGACTGACGCGTGAAGGAATCCAAATTGAGCGAACTTCTCAACCGCCGCCTGGCTCTGCTCGGCGAGCGCGCCAACCTCTCTCTGCTCGAACAGTGCCTCCACGGTATCGAACGTGAATGCCTGCGCGTGACCAGTGAAGGTCGTCTGGCGCAAACGCCGCACCCGGAAGCCTTGGGTTCCGCGCTGACCAATGAACAGATCACCACCGACTACTCCGAGTCGCTGCTGGAATTCATCACCCCCGCCCTGCCCGATCCCGCCGATACGCTGGCGAGCCTGGACAAGATTCATCGCTTTGCCTACAGCAAGCTCGGCAACGAGTACCTGTGGAGTCCATCGATGCCGTGCCCGTTGCCGGCCGAGGAAGACATCCCGATCGCCTATTACGGCACGTCCAACATCGGTCAGCTCAAGTACGTCTACCGCAAGGGCCTGGCCCTGCGTTATGGCAAAACCATGCAGTGCATCGCCGGGATTCACTACAACTTTTCCCTGCCGGAAAAGCTCTGGCCGCTGCTGCGCGAGGCCGAGGGTTTTGTCGGCACCGACCGCGACTTCCAGTCATCGTCGTACATCGCGCTGATCCGCAACTTCCGCCGCTACAGCTGGCTGCTGATGTACCTGTTCGGGGCTTCGCCAGCGCTGGATGCCGGTTTCCTGCGCGGCCGTTCGCACCAGTTGGAACAACTGGATCCGGACACCCTGTACCTGCCGTACGCCACCAGCCTGCGCATGAGCGACCTTGGTTACCAAAGCAACGCCCAGGCCGGCCTGACGCCTTGCTACAACGATCTGGCGAGCTACACCGACAGCCTGCGCAAGGCCGTCGCCACGCCGTACGCGCCGTACGTTGAGGTCGGCACGCACAAGGATGGCGAGTGGGTACAGCTCAACACCAACATCCTGCAGATCGAAAACGAGTACTACTCCAACATCCGCCCGAAACGCGTGACCTACACCGGCGAACGGCCGATCCAGGCCCTGATGGCCCGCGGCATTCAGTATGTCGAAGTGCGTTGCCTGGACATCAACCCGTTCCTGCCGATGGGCATCGACCTTACCGAGTCGCGCTTCCTTGACGCGTTCCTGCTGTACTGCGCGCTGAACGACAGTCCGCTGCTGACCAGCAATTCCTGCAGCAACGCCACCTCGAACTTCCTCAGCGTGGTCAAGGAAGGCCGCCGTCCGGGTCTGCAATTGCAGCGTGACGGGGAAGCGGTCGAATTGAAAGAGTGGGCGAGCGAACTGCTGGAAAAAATCGCCCCGCTGGCGGCCCTGCTCGATCAGAGCCATGGCGGCGACGCACACAGCAAGGCGCTGGACGCGCAACTGGCCAAGGTCAAGGATTCGTCCCTGACCCCTTCGGCCCAGGTGCTGGCGGCGATGGCCGAACACAAGGAGAGCTTCGCGCAATTCTCCCTGCGTCAGAGCCAGGCGCATGCCGAGTTCTTCCGCAGCGAGCCATTGGCGGCGGATGAACAGGCGAAGTTTGAGGAGTTGGCGCGTTCGTCGCTGGCGGCGCAGGCTGAGCTGGAGCAGAACGAGGTTGGCGATTTCGATGTGTTTGTCGGGTCGTATCAGGCGAGCATTCTGGCGATCAGTAATTAAAAGCCCCTCACCCTAACCCTCTCCCGGAGGGAGAGGGGACTGATTCAGGTGCTCTTGAGATTGACGCCGACCTGAAATATCCAGCCGAACTCAGGCCTTGAAAAGCATAAAGATCGGCTCCCTTTCCCCCTCGCCCCCTTGGGGGAGAGGGTTGGGGTGAGGGGGCAAAGACCTAACGTCTGACACAAGATCCGAAGTATCCACAATCCCTCACGCCTTAGATTTTTCCGCTCATAAGCTAAGTCTAAAAAGTTATTTATTTTTAGATTCTTAGATCATTTAGTCTCCTTTCACGCCGATCATCGGTCGCCTGACTTGGAGCACTCCCCATGAAACTGAATTTCCCGCTTCGCCTGCTGGCCGTGGCCTCGTTGGCTGCTGCGAGCTTTCTGGCGCAGGCCGCCGACCTCACCGTCGCCTACCAGACCACCGTTGACCCGGCGAAAGTCGCCCAGGCCGATGGTGCCTACGAGAAAGCCACCAAGGCCGACATCAGCTGGCGCAAGTTCGATAACGGTGCCGACATCATCGCCGCCATCGCTTCCGGTGACGTGCAGATCGGCTATCTCGGTTCCAGCCCGCTGACCGCTGCGATCACTCGCAAGGTGCCGGTGGAAACCTTCCTCATTGCCACCCAGATCGGTGCCGCCGAAGCGCTGGTCGCGCGCGACGGTTCCGGGATCAAGAGCCCACAGGATCTGGTCGGCAAGAAAATCGCCGTGCCGTTCGTGTCCACCGGTCACTACAGCCTGCTCGCCGCGCTGAAGCACTGGAACATCGATCCGTCGAAAGTCACCGTGCTCAACCTCGCGCCGCCAGCGATCATCGCCGCGTGGAAACGCGCTGACATCGACGCCACTTACGTCTGGGATCCGGCCCTCGGTGTCGCCAAGGAAAACGGCAAGGTGCTGATCACTTCCGGCGAACTGGCCAAGTTCGGCGCGCCGACGTTCGATGCGTGGATCGTGCGTAAAGACTACGCCGAGAAGCACCCGGAAATCGTCACCGCGTTCGCCAAGGTCACCCTCGACGCTTACGCCGATTACCGCAAGGACCCGAAAGCCTGGCTCGCCGACCAGTCCCACGTCGACAAGCTGGTAAAGCTCTCCGGCGCCAAGGCCAGCGACATTCCTTTGCTGCTGCAAGGCAACGTCTACCCGCTGGCGGCTGATCAGGTGATCAGGTGATCAGCCTCGGCGCGCCGACCACCAAAGCCATCACCGACACCGCCGCGTTCCTCAAGGAGCAAGGCAAGGTCGAAGCCGTACTGCCGGACTACGCGCCGTACGTCAGCGCCAAATACATCACCAACTGATCGGGAGTTAACTGCGATGGCCTTGCTACAGCTGGAGCGCATCAGCGCACAGTACCCGGGCAGCCCGGAACCGGTGCTGGCGGACATTTCCCTGACCCTCGGGCCTCAGCAATTGCTGGTCGCCCTCGGCCCGTCCGGCAGTGGCAAGACTTCGCTGTTGAACCTGATTGCCGGCTTCGTCGAACCCAGCGCCGGGCGCATCACCCTCGACGGCGTGCTGGTCAAAGGCCCGAGCGCCGAACGTGGCGTGGTGTTCCAGGATGACGCCCTGCTGCCGTGGCAGGACGTGCTGGCCAACGTCGCTTTCGGTCTGGAACTGGCCGGCGTTGCCAAAGACAAACGCGAACAGCGCGCCCGCGAGATGCTTGCGCTGGTCGACCTCACAGGTTTTGAACACCGCCGTATCTGGCAGCTTTCTGGCGGCCAGAAACAGCGTGTCGGCCTGGCCCGCGCCCTCGCCGCCGACCCGCGCGTGCTGCTGATGGACGAACCCTTCGGCGCCCTCGACGCGTTCACTCGCGAGCAGATGCAGGAGCTGTTGCTGCAAGTCTGGCAGCGCACCGCCAAACCGGTGTTCCTGATTACCCACGACATCGAAGAAGCAGTGTTTCTCGCCACTGACCTGATTCTGCTGGCGCCGAATCCGGGGCAGATCGTCGAGCGTCTGCATCTGGATTTCGGTCAGCGCTACGCCGCCGGTGAGTCGGCACGGGCGATCAAATCCGATCCGCGTTTTATCGAAACCCGCGAGCACGTGCTGAGCAAAGTGTTCTCGCAACGCAGCGCCGTGCAACGGCAGGAGCGCGCATGAGCAGTTACGACGTTTCCGCCCCCGCAGTGAAAAGCCCTTCAGTGGCAATTCCGGTGCGACGCAGCCTCAGCACCCGCTGGATCAGCCTGCTGACCCTGTTCGCCTTGCTGGTGATCTGGTGGGCGGTGACTGCCAGCGGTTTGATCGAACCGCTGTTCCTGCCGCCACCGTCCGCCGTGCTGCAAAAAGGCTGGTTGCTGGCGACCACCGGTTACATGGATTCCACCTTGTGGCAGCACCTGGGCGCGAGCCTGAGCCGCATCGGTCTGGGCCTCGGCTTCGCGATTCTGACCGCAGTACCGGTGGGCATTGCCATCGGCGCCAACCGTATTGCCCGTGGTGTGCTTGATCCGCTGATCGAGTTCTACAGGCCGATTCCGCCGCTGGCGTATCTGCCGCTGATCGTGATCTGGTGCGGCATCGGCGAGTTGTCGAAAGTGCTGCTGATCTACCTGGCGATTTTTGCGCCGATCGCCATCGCTACCGCGACCGGCGTGCGCACCGTTGACCCGGCTAAATTGCGTGCCGCGCAGTCGCTCGGTGCCACTCGCGCGCAACTGATTCGTCATGTGATTTTGCCCAGCGCGTTGCCGGATATTCTCACTGGTGTGCGCATTGGTCTCGGCGTCGGCTGGTCGACCCTGGTCGCCGCCGAACTGATCGCCGCCACCAGCGGTTTGGGCTTCATGGCGCAGTCTGCTGCGCAGTTCCTGGTCACCGATGTGGTGGTGCTGGGGATCCTGGTGATCGCCCTGATCGCCTTCGCCATGGAAATGGGCCTGCGTGCCCTGCAGCGCAAACTGGTGCCGTGGCACGGCCAGGCGCATTGAATACTTGCCATCCAAAACCTGTGGGAGCGGGCTTGCTCGCGAATGCGGTGTATCAGTCACAGAAATGTCTTCTGACACACCGCATTCGCGAGCAAGCCCGCTCCCACCAAAAGCTCAAAACCCGAATTCCAGAGATCCACCATGAGCAGCCTCACCATCACCCCATTAAGCTCGGCCCTCGGCGCGCAGATCAGCGGCGTCGACGTCAGCCAGCCGTTGAACCTGGAACAGCGCGACGCCATCGAGCAGGCGCTGCTCAAGTATCAAGTGCTGTTTTTTCGCGACCAGCCGATCGAACCGTCGCAACAGGCGCGTTTCGCCGCGTACTTCGGCGACCTGCACATTCACCCGATCTACCCGAACGTGCCGGAGCAGCCCGAAGTGCTGATCCTCGACACCGCCGTCACCGACGTGCGCGACAACGCGATCTGGCACACCGACGTGACCTTCCTGCCGACCCCGGCGATGGGCGCGGTGCTCAGCGCCAAGCTGCTGCCCGAGTTTGGCGGCGACACCCTGTGGGCCAGCGGGATTGCCGCGTATGAAGCACTGTCGGCACCGATGAAAAACCTGCTCGAAGGGCTGACCGCGACTCACGATTTCACCCGCTCTTTCCCGTTGGAACGCTACGGCAATACGCCGCAAGCACTGGCCCAGTGGGAAGAGGCGCGACGCAAGAACCCACCGTTGTCACACCCGGTAATCCGCACCCATCCGGTCAGTGGACGGCGCTCGTTGTTCGTCAACGAAGGCTTCACCTCGAAGATCAACGAGCTGTCGGACACCGAGAGCGAGGCGATTCTGAAGTTCCTGTTCGCACACGCAACGCGGCCGGAGTTCACCATTCGCTGGCGCTGGCAGCAGGACGACATTGCGTTCTGGGATAACCGCGTGACCCAGCATTACGCGGTGGATGATTACCGCCCGGCACGACGGGTGATGCAACGGGCTACGGTGTTGGGGGATGTGCCGTTTTTTCGCTGAGCGTTGAAGGCCAGAGCAGAATCAAAAGCCCCTCACCCTAACCCTCTCCCGGAGGGAGAGGGGACTGATTGGGGGATGCATCAGAAGTATGCCAACCTGATCAATCTGTGCTGAATCCATAATCGACCCGGTTTCTCAGGTCGATTTATGACGCAAGACACCTCGGTCGGCTCCCTCTCCCTCCGGGAGAGGGCTGGGTGAGGGTGACTCACTCCGCCGTCGAAGGCTTCTCCCAAAGATTGATCCCGCCCTCTTGGGCAAACCGGTCGATCTCCGCCAGTTCCTCGGCACTGAAACTCAGGTTTTTCAACGCCCCGACGTTCTCGATGATCTGCTCCGGCCGGCTCGCGCCGATCAGCGCTGAGGTCACGCGTGGATCACGCAGGGTCCAGGCCAGTGCCAGTTGCGCCAGGCTCTGGCCGCGACGCTTGGCGATCTCGTTCAATGCGCGAACATGCGCAATGTTGGCCTCGGACAGGTGCGAAGCCTGCAACGAACCACCGCCCGGACGATTGACCCGCGCATCCGCCGGCACGCCGTTGAGGTATTTGTCGGTCAGCAGACCTTGCGCCAGCGGCGTGAACGCGATCACGCCAGTGCCGAGTTCGTCGGTGGTGTCGAGCAGGTCTTTTTCCACCCAGCGATTGAGCAGGTTGTACGCCGGCTGATGAATCAGCAGCGGCACTTTCCATTCCTTGAGCAGCGCGGCGATCTCGCGGGTTTTCACCCCGGAGTACGACGAGATACCGATGTACAACGCCTTGCCCTGCTGCACGGCGGTGGCGAGGGCGCTGGCGGTTTCTTCCAGCGGGGTGTCCGGGTCGAAGCGGTGCGAATAGAAAATATCCACATAGTCCAGACCGAGGCGCTGCAGGCTCTGGTCGAGACTGGCCAGCACGTATTTGCGCGAACCGCCGCCCTGACCGTAGGGGCCGGGCCACATGTCCCAACCGGCCTTGCTGGAGATGATCAGCTCGTCGCGGTAGTGCTTGAAGTCTTCGCGCAGCAGGCGACCGAAGTTGATCTCGGCGCTGCCGTACGGCGGGCCATAGTTGTTGGCCAGGTCGAAGTGGTTGATCCCCAGGTCGAACGCGGTGCGCAGCAGGGCACGCTGCGTGTCGATCGGCGTGCTGTCGCCGAAGTTGTGCCACAGGCCCAGCGACAGCGCCGGCAGTACCAGACCACTGCGGCCGACACGGCGGTAAGGGATGGAGTCGTAGCGGTTTTCGGCAGCGGTGTAAGTCATCGAATCCTCTCTTGTCTGTCTTGAATGGGTGTCGACTTCTTCGCGAGCAGGCTCGCTCCCACATTTGGAATGCACTCCCCTGTGGGAGCGAGCCTGCTCGCGAAGGGTGTTACACAAATCTGTTGCCGGGTCGGGCAAGGCCCAGGTTTTCGCGCAAGGTCCGGCCCTCATACTCGGTTCTGAACAGCCCACGGCGCTGCAGTTCCGGGACCACGCCATTAGCGAAGTCTTCGAGTCCGCCCGGCAGGTGCGGCACCAACACGTTGAAGCCATCCGCCGCGCCCTGCTCGAACCATTCCTGCAAGCGGTCGGAGATCTGCGCCGGCGTGCCCACCAGGCTGTAATGCCCGCGCCCACCGGCAATCCTGCGGCCCAATTCGGCGAGGGTCAGATGCTCCCGCCCTGCCAGTTCAGTCAGCAATTTCTGCCGGCTCTGCTGGCCGCTGTCGGTCAGCGGCAACGCCGGCAGCGGTCCGTCCAGCGGGTACTTCGACAAGTCGAAGTTGCCCAGCATACGCCCAAGCAACGCCACGCCAACCTCCGGTTCGACCAATTGCTGAAACGTTTCACATTTTTCCTGCGCTTCGGCTTCTGTCTGGCCGACGACGACAAACACCCCCGGCATGATTTTCAGCGAATCGGCACTGCGCCCGTACTTGGCCAAGCGGCCCTTGAGGTCGGCGTAGAACGCCTGCGCGCCGGCCAGCGAAGTCTGCGCGGTGAACACCACCTCAGCGGTCTGTGCCGCCAGTTCACGCCCGGTTTCGGACGAGCCAGCCTGCACGATCACCGGTTGTCCCTGCGGCGAGCGCGCCACGTTCAGCGGGCCTTTCACCCGAAAGTGTTCACCGACGTGATCCAGCACATGCAGCTTCGCTGGGTCGTAATACGCACCGCTGGCCTTGTCGCGGACAAAGGCATCGTCCTCCCAACTGTCCCAAAGCCCGGTGACCACCTGATGAAACTCGCGCGCACGGCTGTAGCGTTCGGCGTGGCCGAGGTGCTCGTCACGACCAAAATTCAGTGCCTCGGCAGCGTTGTCCGAGGTCACCAGATTCCACCCCGCACGCCCGCCCGACAGATGATCAAGTGAGGCGAATTTGCGCGCCACGTGATACGGCTCGTTGTAGCTGGTGGTCGCCGTGGCGATCAGGCCGATGTGCTCGGTGACCGCGCTCAGGGCCGAGAGCAAGGTCAGCGGTTCGAAGTGATCCGAACGCGCCATGCGGCTGGCGATATCCTGGGTCGGCGCGGCCACACTGTCGGCGACGAACAGCGTGTCGAACTTCGCCGCCTCGGCAATCTGCGCCAGACGCTTGTAGTGGGCGAAATCCAGCCCCGCATTCGCCGGCACCTGCGGGTGCCGCCACGCGGCGACGTGGTGCCCGGTGGCCATGAGAAAGGCGCCGAGTTTCAGCTGTCTGCTCATCTCAGAAATCCTTGCGCAGTTGCACGCCGAAGTAGCGCTCGTCATCCCGTGGCACGGCGCGGTAGATGTAGTTGCCGCCGCTGGCCAGCAGCGGCGAGTAGGACTTGTCGGCGAGGTTTTTGCCCAGCAGCGCCACGCGCCAGCCGTTGCTGTAATCGGCCAGCGCCACACTGGCATTCCAGATGCCGTAGGCGCCCTGCTTGGTATCGGCGTTCTGGCTGATGTCGTACTGCACTTCGCTCTGCCAGCTGTAGTCGGTGCCGAGCTCGATATCCAGACCGTTTTCCAGCGGGATGGTGTAGTCGGCACGCACGTAGCTTTTCCAGTCCGGACTGAACGGCAACGGTTTGCCATTGACGTTGCACGAGGCCGCCGCGCCCGCCGGGCAGCTGAATTGGTCGATGCGTGCGCGGGTGTAGGCCAGCGCCCCGGAGAACTTCAGTTGCTGGGTCGCCTGCAAGGCGTAATCGAGTTCGACGCCTTCGGTACTGACGCTGCCGGCGTTGATCAGGCGCGTCACCACTTGCCCGGCGACGGTGTCGAAAAAGTTCGCCTGATAGTTGTCGTAATCGCTATGGAACACGGCGAGGTTAGTGGTCAGCCGGTTGTTCCAACTGGTGGCCTTGATCCCCGCTTCCCAAGTGTTGGAGGTCTCCGGCTTCAGCGCTTCGGTGTCACGCGGCTGCATGTTGAAGAACACGTTGTACGCCGGGCCTTTGTAGCCGCGCGAGTAGGTCAGGTACGTAGTGACCGCAGCGCTCAGGTCGTACTGCACGCCGAGGCGCCCGGACCAGCCGTCCTCGTCCACCGAACCGGAACTGCTGGTGGCCGGCTGGATGCCGCTGACCGTGGTCGCCGAGGTCGAGACACGACGGTGATCGTATTCCAGATCATCGTGGGTGTAGCGCAGGCCGGCGATGCCGCGGAAAGCCGACGTGAAGTTCAGCGTGGTCTCACCGAACGCGGCGTAGCTGTCGCTGGTGGTGCTGTAGTCAGCCACGCCACGGTTGACGCTGGTCGGCGTCGTCAGGGTGCGCTGGTAGGTCTCGTCATCCTTGCCGTGCATGTAGAACAGGCCGCCGACGTATTCAAGGAATTCACCTTTTGGCGAGGCCAGGCGCAGCTCCTGCGAGTACTGATCGAAGGCCAGATCGCCCTTGTCGGCGGTGCCGGGGAACGCTGCAGTGATCGTGCTCAGCCGATCGCCGTCCTGATATTGCGTGTTGTCCCAGCCGCGCCACGCGGTGATCGACGTCAGGGTGTAATCGCCCAGTTGCCAGTCGAGCTGACCGGACAGGCCTTTGTTGGTGTCCTCGACATGAGTGCGGGTATCGGTGTTGATGTCGCGGTTGTGGTTGCTCGCATAGACCGGGCTCAGCGCGTTGGCGAAGGCCGGGGTCAGCGACTTGCTGACGACGCCGTTGGGGCCGTCGTCGTGGGACTGCATGTAGTCGGCGATCAGGGTGAAGGTGACGTCGTCATTCGGGGTGAATTCGAGCTTGCCGCGCACGCCGCGATGGTTGTAGCCGTTGACCTCCTGGCCGTTGTATTTGTTGTCGACGTTGCCGTCGTAGCTGCTGACCAGGGTGCTGATCGAGCCCTTCAACGTATCCGGAATCAGGCTGCCGCCAATGCCGAAGCGGGTGCGGCTTTCGTTGCCGCTGTAGTACGACTGATCGATGTAGCCGTGGGTCTCGTTGGTCGGCGCCTTGCTGGTGATGTTGAGCACACCGGCCGAGGCATTCTTGCCGAACAAGGTGCCCTGCGGGCCACGCAGTACTTCGACGCGCTCCAGATCCAGCAGGTCGAGCGTCGATTGACCGGGGCGGGCATAGACCACGCCGTCGATCACCGTGGCTACCGTTGGCTCGACGCCGGGCGAGGTGGAAATCGTACCGACGCCACGCACGAACAACGAGGTGTCCTTGTTTGACGCACCGGTACGGAAATTCAGCGACGGCACCTGCTGGACGATGCTCGCCACGCCGTTACGGTTATCGCGCTCCAGTTGTTCGCCGTCGATCACCGAAACCGCCACCGGCACCTTCTGCAGCGACTCTTCGCGGCGGGTGGCGGTGACCGTGACGGACTTGAGGGTCGGCTCTTGATCGCTGCTGTCAGCGGCAAAAGCATTGGCCAGCGGCAACGCCGCCAGCCCGGTAAGGATCCAGCCAGCGGCGCGAATCGATTGCGCCAGTGTGTGTGTCGCCCCAGGAATGTTGTGCATGTTTGCCCGCTCGAAATTGGCCCTGAACCGCTGCCGTTCTGCGACGACAGCGCCTGAATCGGTGTCTTGGGCATTCGCTCGAGCGAGTAGCAGACAATGCGCTTTGTTAGCGCTAACATCGCCAGTATCGGCAAGCTCGGCATAGAGCGTCCAATACTGAAAAATTACTTTTATATGCGCTTTGGTTTTTAAGAAGGATCAAGCCTTGAGCCAGGAAAAGCCCCGCAAACGCCGTGGCGCCGGACGCGTGACCCTCAATGCCGTAGCGCGCGAGGCCGGGGTGTCGGCGATTACCGTGTCGCGCTATTTCAATCAGCCGGAAACCGTCTCGCCTGAGCGCCGCGAGCGGATTGCGGCGGTGGTCGCCGAGTTGGGTTACGTGCCGAACCTGGTGGCCGGCGGGCTGGCCTCGGCGCGAGGGAAAATCGTCGGCATGGTGATTCCGAACATCTCCGGGCCGATCTTTGCCAACACCATCCAGGGCTTCAGCGACACCCTCAGCCGCCACGGTTATCAACTGCTGCTGGCGTCGAGTTACTTCAGCACCGAGCAGGAAGAAAACGCCGTGCGCGCATTTCTCGGCTGGTCGCCGGCGGCGCTGGTGTTAACCAGCCACTTCCACAGTTCGGGCACGGAAAAAATGATCGCCGAGGCAGAGATTCCGGTGATCGAGACCTGGGATTACCAGCCGGATCGCGAGCCGATGCAGATCGGCTTCTCGCACTACGAAGTCGGCGTCACGGCTGCACAATATCTCCACGGCAAAGGCTATCGCCGCATCGCCTTCGTGCAAAACAGTGCCCCCGGCGACCTCAGCGCACTGGAACGCCGCGATGGTTACGCCGCCACCGTGCGCGAGTTCGGACTGCAGCCGTGGGTGTTCGCCCCGGACGCCGACCGCGCGCCGTTCGAGGCCGGCAAGCAAGCGATGGAAGCACTGATGAACGCTTCACCCCGCCCCGACGCCATCATCTTCGCCAACGACAACCTCGCCGCCGGCGGCCTGCTCGCCGGGCAACGCGCCGGCCTGAAGATCCCCGAAGACTGCGCCGTGCTCGGCTTCGGCGATTACCCGTTCGCCGAAATGCTCCTGCCGAGCCTGAGCACGATCAAACCACCGGCACTGGAGATCGGCGTGCTGGCGGCAACGCGGGTATTGGAAAGCCTTGGGGTGATGCCGAGCGATGAGGTGCAGCGGCTGAATCTGTTGCAGTGCAATGTGATCGAGCGCGAGAGCACCTGAGACACATGCCTCGGTAGGAGCTGCCGCAGGCTGCGATCCTTTGATTCTGGCTTTTATAAGCCAAAGATCGCAGCCTGCGGCAGCCCCTACAGGTTGTTCGTCATGCCGACAATTCGCGTAAAGCAGCTGCGGCCAGAAATCCGGAGCGGGAACTGTAGCGTTGATCACGCCGGACTGTTTGATCAATACGCTCCAGCAGTTGCTCGGGCAGCGTGGCGTTGAAGCGTACCGACTTGCCGAAATAGGGCGTGATATCAAAGTCGACAACACCCCAGATTCCACCCGCATAATCCGGGTTGTCGAGATGTGCATCAATGTCCTGAACTCGAGGCAACGGTGCACCATCAGCCACCAGTCCCTCATAGTGCAGGGCCAGAGCCTCCTGAGTGTTTTCAAAAGCTTCGGCTACCGTGCTACCTGCGGAGAAGCACCCCGGTACATCCGGGACAATCACTCCGTAGTCCGAGTCGGCATCCTTGTGCAAAACGACCGGGAATTTCATCTGCAATCCTTTCCATACATCAGTTGATGCTGGCCACTATAGGTTCAACCCCCCAGACAAGAAGTCAAAATACACATCTTGAAATTGATCATTACCTGAGGGTGGACTCAGTTTTCGCATCAATGCCACTGCGCGAACCTAAAGCTAATCAACGGAATAAGGCAAATGGAAGGCAGAGTTGTCTATGCTCGAAGTAACACCGAGGTGGCCCCTTCGCGAGCAAGCCCGCTCCCACAGGATTTTGGTTGTACACAGAATCTGTGAATGACCGAGATCACTGTGGGAGCGGGCTTGCCCGCGAAGGCGTCCGATCAAGCACCGCATGACCCGCAGGCACGCCTATGCACACCGCAATCATCATCTTCTTCGGTCTGGTCCTGCTCGCCCTGATGCTCTACATCGGCGAGCGCGTTGGCTTCAGCCGACAAACGCTGGCCTACAGTTTCGCCGCGCTGTGGCTGGCGTTGACGGTGATCAATGGTGCGGTGGGGGTGGTGCATGCCGGGCAGCCGCTGGGGTCGGAAATCGCGGTGGGCAGTGCGGTGTTCGGGGTGCCGATGGCGGCGATGGTGTTGTTCATGGTGCTGAGCGCCGAGTCGTGAAACGTCCCGGCGCTCAGCTGCCGATCAACGCACCAGATGCAGGAACTGCATGTGGCGTTCGTACTGGTCGAGGATGTCGTTGATGATCTGTTCCTTGGTGTAGCCGACCAGATCGTAGTCCTGACTGCCCTCGCTCAAGTGCACTTCAGCGCGGTAATAGCGGCGGTTGTTGAGCTGCTTGGAACCCATGCCACCCCGGGCGAACGACGGCGTGAAGTAGCCGCGCATCTGCACCTGATAGATGAACGGATGCTGCTCACCGTGGCCGATTTCCAGGCTGATGTTGTCGTGCGCCGGATCCGGCTGGGTGACCACGTTCAAGCCCTTCTCGACGAATACCGCCGTCACTTCTTCAATCGCCGGACGCACCGTGGTGTCCATGAAGCGGTACACCTCGTCGCGCGACGGGAAGTGCACCGCCTGACTCAGACGCTGGCGCCAGCCACCCTTGCCACGCCGCGAACCGGAGACCGGTGCCAGCGAATGCAATTGCGCGATCTGCTTCTGCGATTCCAGATAGAACGCCTTGTGCAGCCCCCACATCATCAGCAACAGAATCAGCGAGAACGGCAGCGAGGTCAGCACCACCGCTGACTTCAGCGCATCGATACTGCCGGAGAACAGCAGCGCACTGGTCACCAGCGCAGTCATCGCGCCCCAGAACACCCGCAGCCACTTAGGCCCGTCTTCATCCGGGTTGCCGCCCTTGGCCGACAGCGTCGAGAGCACCACGGTGCCGGAATCGGCAGAAGTGACGAAAAACACGAAGCTGATGAACACCGTCACCGCGATGACGGTCTTGCTCCACGGGTAGGTTTCCAGCAGCAGGTAGAGGGTCATCGACGGGTTGTCGATGGCCGACATACCCAGCGCCGACATGCCGTGATTGAGCACCTGATCGATCGCGCTGTTGCCGAAGATCGACATCCACGCCAGGGTGAAGCCGAGCGGAATCAACAGCACCCCGAAGACGAATTCACGGATGGTCCGACCACGGGAAATCCGCGCGATGAACAGGCCCACGAACGGCGACCATGCGATCCACCAGGCCCAGTAGAACACCGTCCAGCCACCGAGCCAGTCGCTTGGCTTGTCGTAGGCGTAGAGGTCGAAACTCTTCATCGGCAGCGCGCCGAGGTAATCGCCGAGGTTCTGGATCAGGGTGTTGAGCAGGTGCTGGGTAGGGCCGGCGAACAACACGAACAGCAGCAGCGCACAGGCCAGCAGCATGTTGATGTCGGACATCACCCGCACACCTTTATCCACACCCGACACGGCGACGATGATCGCCGCGCCCATCATCAGCGTGATCAGGCCGACCTGAATCCACTGGGTGTGAGCGATGCCGAACAGGTAGTCCAGACCGGAGTTGAGGTGCAGCACACCGAAGCCCATGTCGGCGCCGAGACCGAACACCGTGGCGATGATGCCGAAGCCGTCCACCGCATAACCGATGGGGCCGTTGATGCGTTTGCCGATCAGCGGGTACAGCGCCGAGCGCAACGCCAACGGCAGGTTATGCCGGTAGGCGAAGTACGCCAGCGCCATGCCGACGAAAGCGAACACGCCCCAGCCGTGCAGGCCCCAGTGCAGAAACAGAATCTGCATCGCCTGCCGCGCCGCGTCCGCCGTGCCGGCCTCGCCTTGTGGCGGCTGGAGCATGTGCGTCAGCGGTTCAGAGACACAAAAGAAAAACAGCGTGATGCTGATCCCGGCGGCAAACAGCATGCCGGCCCAGGACAGGTAACTGAACTCGGGTTCGTCGTGGTCGGCACCGAGTTTGATCTTGCCGTAGCCCGATAACGCGGTGACCACC
Organism: Pseudomonas sp. RSB 5.4; assembly: GCF_037126175.1. NCBI lineage: Bacteria > Pseudomonadati > Pseudomonadota > Gammaproteobacteria > Pseudomonadales > Pseudomonadaceae > Pseudomonas > Pseudomonas sp. RSB 5.4. The sequence goes on along the minus strand of NZ_CP146986.1, from coordinate 4,855,506 downwards.
ACGAAGACCAGATACAGCGTCATCGCGAGCATGTAGTACCAGCCGACCGTGTTGGCCGCCCAGTTTTGCGCTTGCAGCAGCCAGGCACCGGCCTGCTCCGGCATGGCGATGACAACCAGACCAAACAGCAGAATGACCGTCGCGGCGAAGTAGAACACCGGCGGATTCATGCGTACCAGACCGCTGGCGGGGGTAGACGATGCACTCATGAAACGTGCACCTCGAGGGGTTGAAACGTGGCTGAAATGATCGGACTCAGCAAAGGCAAGCCTCCTGTTGTGAGCGGGCAGCGAACCACCGGTTTAACTTGAATGAACGTTCAAGTTAAACATGGATAGGGCGCTAAGGACTAATCGCAGGGCCAGGCGGTAGTTTTCCTACAGTAGCCCAAGGAGGGGTATGACGCGGGTTTGAGGGGATTCGTTCAATGGAGAATTGGCTGAATGCCATTATCTCGATCTGACCAAAAAAACCATTCGCGAGCAGGCTCGCTCCCACATTTGAAACGCATTCCAGTGTGGGAGCGAGCCTGCTCGCGAAGAGGCCTGACGCGGCAACGCAGATTCAGGAACTTACTTCTGCGTGCCGTCATCATGCTGCAGATTGGCCTGCGTCAGGTTGCTCCCCGCCGGCACGCTGCGCGTCAGCCAGACGTTGCCGCCAATGGTCGAACCCTGGCCGATGGTGATCCGCCCGAGAATCGTCGCCCCGGCATAAATCACCACGTCGTCCTCGACAATCGGGTGCCGTGGATGGCCCTTCTGCAACTGCCCGTCTTCATCCGCCGGGAAGCGCTTGGCCCCGAGGGTCACAGCCTGATAGATCCGCACCCGCTCGCCGATGATCGCGGTCTCGCCGATCACCACACCCGTGCCGTGGTCGATGAAGAAACTGCGGCCGATCTGCGCGCCCGGGTGGATATCGATACCGGTGGCCGAGTGCGCAATCTCCGCGCTGATCCGCGCCAGCAACGGCAGCCCGGCGCGATACAAATGGTGCGCCAGACGATGGTGAATCACCGCCAGAATCCCCGGATAGCAGAGCAACACTTCATCGACACTGCGCGCCGCCGGATCACCGTGATAGGCGGCCAGCACGTCGGTGTCGAGCAGGCTGCGCAGGCCCGGCAAGGCCAAGGCAAAGTCCTGGATGATGCGGATCGCCTGAGCTTCGACGTCAGCGTCACCTTGAGCGCTGTGCCGGGCGACATAACGCAACTCCAGCCGCGCTTGCCCCAGCAACGCATTCAGGGCTGCATCGAGGGTATGCCCGACATAGAAGTCCTCACTCTCCTCACGCAGGTCCACCGGCCCCAGACGCATCGGGAACAACGCGCCACACAGCGCCTCGAGAATCTCTGCCATCGCGGCGCGAGACGGTAACTCACGGCCACCCTGCTCGCCGCTGGCCCGGCCATTCTGGGTACGCCACTGATCCCGCGCGGTACGCAGTTGGCTGACGATGGTCTGCAATTGCCAATGGCTGGAACGCTCGCTCACGGTAAAGACTCCTCACGGGCGGCCGGACGGTCGGGCCGCGTCAACGGCGACTACTTTACGGCATGCCAACGAAGGCGAATTAAGAACCGATAGTGCTGGGCTAAGCACATTTGGCTATAAGCGATTCACGGTTGCCCCGGTAAAACGGCGTGCCTATAGTCCTGTCATCTTTCTCCGCCAGTACGGGCTCATGATCAAACAACAGCTGGATCGCTTTAACCGTCTCGACCTGCTCGGCCAACCCACGCCGCTGGAAAAACTTGAACGCCTGTCCGCCTGGCTGGGCCGCGAGGTGTACATCAAACGCGATGACCTGACGCCGCTGGCCATGGGCGGCAACAAGCTGCGCAAACTCGAATACCTCGCCGCCGATGCCCTCGCCCAGGGCGCCGACACGCTGATCACCGCCGGCGCCCTGCAATCGAATCACGTGCGCCAGACCGCCGCGCTGGCGGCCAAACTCGGCCTGGGTTGCGTGGCGCTGCTGGAAAATCCGCTGGGCACCGACGACAGCAACTACACCGGCAACGGCAACCGCCTGCTGCTGGATCTGTTCGACACCAAGGTCGAGCTGGTGGACAACCTCGATAACGCCGATGAACAACTCGCCGCCCTCGCCGTGCGCCTGCGCAGCAATGGCAAGAAGCCGTATCTGGTGCCGATCGGTGGCTCGAATGCCCTCGGTGCATTGGGTTACGTGCGTGCCGGTCTGGAACTGGCCGAGCAGATCAAGGACACCGGCCTCGATTTCGCCGCCGTGGTGCTGGCCTCGGGCAGCGCCGGGACCCACAGCGGTCTGGCGTTGGCCTTGAGCGAAGCACTGCCGAAATTGCCAGTGATCGGCGTGACCGTTTCGCGCACTGAGGAAGATCAGCGACCAAAAGTGCAGGGCCTGGCCGAACGCACGGCAGACCTGCTGGGCGTGAAATTGCCGGAGAGCTTCAAGGTCGAGTTGTGGGACGAATACTTCGGCCCGCGTTACGGCGAGCCGAATGCCGGGACCCTGGCGGCGGTGAAACTGTTGGCCAGTCAGGACGCGGTGCTGCTCGACCCGGTGTACACCGGCAAGGCCATGGCCGGGTTGCTCGACGGGATCGGCCGCCAGCGTTTCGACGATGGCCCGATCATCTTCCTGCACACCGGTGGGGCGCCGGCGTTGTTTGCCTACAAGGATTCGCTGACAAGCTGATCCTTCCTGCTGCGAGAATTTCTGTGGTGAGGGGATTTATCCCCGTTGGACTGCGCAGCAGTCCCCTGCTCTTCAAGTCATAAGAGAGGGCCGCTTCGCGCCCCATCGGGGATAAATCCCCTCGCCACAATTGATCATATATATTCGAAATTGGAATAACAGAAAGATCATTAAGTATTTTCAAGTCTAAAGCAGACATCTTATAGTCTCGCCGCAGGCGAATTTCGGGCAAGACGCATAAGCTGCTTTAGGGCACGATAACGCAGTCGTTCAAATCCCGAATTCGCCAACTTTCCTTAAGCGTCTTCCATAAGAAAACACAGGGGCTTGTCATGAATTTTTCCGCACTACGTCGCAATCTGCTGGTAGGTTCGCTGGGCCTTGCACTGAGCGCCGGCCTGATCGGCCAGGCAACCGCCGGTGAGCAACTGCAACAGATCAAGGACAAAGGCGTTATCAACGTCGGCCTGGAAGGCACTTACCCACCGTTCAGCTTCGTTGACGCCGACGGCAAGCTGTCCGGTTTCGAAGTCGAGCTTTCCGAAGCCCTGGCGAAAAAGCTGGGCGTCAAAGCCAAGATTCAGCCGACCAAGTGGGACGGCATTCTCGCAGCGCTGGAATCCAAGCGTCTGGACATCGTGGTCAACCAGGTGACTATCTCCGACGAGCGCAAGAAGAAGTATGACTTCTCCGAGCCGTACACCATTTCCGGGATTCAGGCGCTGGTGCTGAAGAGCAAGGAAGCCGCGCTGAACATCAAGACTGCTGCCGACCTGTCCGGCAAGAAAGTAGGTGTCGGCCTGGGCACCAACTACGAACAATGGGTCCGCGCCAATGTGCCGGGCGCTGACGTGCGTACCTACGATGATGATCCGACCAAGTTCGCCGACCTGAACAACGGCCGCACCGACGCCATCCTGATCGACCGTCTGGCTGCGCTTGAATACGCCAAGAAAGCCCCGAAAACCGTGGCTGCCGGTCAAGCGTTCTCCCGTCAGGAATCCGGTATCGCCCTGCGCAAAGGCGAGCCTGAGCTGCTGGCTGCGGTGAACAAGGCTCTCGATGAGCTGCGTGCCGACGGTACCCTGGCGAAGATCTCGGAAAAATACTTCCAAGCTGACGTCACCAAATAATGGAAGAAGCTTTCCAACTCGCACTGGACTCCGCGCCCTTTCTGCTCAAGGGCGCGTACTACACGGTCATCCTCAGTCTGGGCGGCATGTTCTTCGGCTTGCTGCTGGGCTTCGGCCTGGCCTTGATGCGCCTGTCGCGCTTCAAACTGGTGAGCTGGATTGCCCGCATCTACGTGTCGTTCTTTCGCGGCACGCCGTTGCTGGTGCAACTGTTCGTGATCTATTACGGCTTGCCGCAATTGGGTCTGGAACTGGATCCGCTCCCGGCAGCGCTGATCGGCTTCTCGCTGAACATGGCCGCCTACGCCTGTGAAATCCTGCGGGCCGCGATCGGTTCGATCGAGCGTGGTCAGTGGGAAGCCGCTGCGAGCATCGGCATGACCCGTGCGCAGACCTTGCGCCGGGCCATCCTGCCGCAGGCCATGCGCACGGCGCTGCCGCCGCTGGGCAACAGCTTCATTTCGCTGGTCAAGGACACGGCACTGGCCGCCACCATTCAGGTGCCGGAACTGTTCCGCCAGGCGCAACTGATTACCGCCCGGACTTTCGAAGTCTTCACCATGTATCTTGCCGCCGCACTGATCTACTGGATTCTGGCCACGGTGCTGTCGCACCTGCAGAACAAGTTGGAAGAGCGGGCCAATCGGCACGACCAGGAGTCCTGACCCCATGATTGTCGTGGAAAAACTGACAAAGCAGTTCAAGGGTCAAGAGGTGCTCAAAGGCATTGATCTTGAGGTGAAGGAAGGCGAGGTCGTGGCCATCATCGGCCCCAGCGGTTCGGGTAAAACCACGTTCCTGCGCTGCCTGAACTTCCTTGAACAACCCACCAGCGGCCGGATCAAGGTCGGCGATATCGAAATCGATACCAGCCGCCCGCTGAGCCAGCAGCAGAGTCTGGTGCGCAACCTGCGCCAGCACGTGGGTTTCGTGTTCCAGAACTTCAACCTGTTCCCCCACCGCACCGCACTGGAAAACGTCATCGAAGGACCGATCGTGGTCAAGAAGATGCCGCGCGAGCAAGCCGTTGCCCTGGGCATGAAGCTGCTGGCCAAGGTTGGTCTGGCCGGCAAGGAAGATGCGTATCCGCGTCGTCTGTCCGGCGGTCAGCAACAGCGCGTGGCGATTGCCCGGGCGCTGGCGATGGAGCCGGAAGTGATCCTGTTCGACGAGCCGACCTCGGCCCTCGACCCGGAACTGGTGGGCGAAGTGCTGGCGACCATTCGCGGTCTCGCTGAAGAAAAACGCACCATGGTCATCGTCACCCACGAAATGGGTTTCGCCCGCGACGTGGCCAACCGTGTGGTGTTTTTCGACAAGGGCGTGATCGTCGAGCAAGGCGAAGCCAAGGCGTTGTTTGCCAACCCGAAAGAAGAGCGCACCCAACAGTTTCTCAGCAAGTTTCTGAATCACGCCTGAGAACATCATTGTTTTGCATCATTAACTTCCATGGATGGAAGTTATACTTCCCCCGATTTGAAAAAAACATCTAAACCGCTCCAACCTTAAACCTGTCAAAACAATTCATATATGTTCTGCAACAGATACAACTAATCTGAGGCGCGCTTGCGTGCCTGTGAAATTAACTGGATGAGCCCGCACAAAAATCGCAAAAACTCGCGAAAAACCGTAGTTCCATTCGCAATCAACGCTAGGCAGCATGCCTCATCAGCGTAGGAAGCTTCTGATTAATCCGTAATTCATGGATTAACTAAGGCGCTCTATTGACACTCTTTCCCGCACGCTCTTATCTAGTCGCCAACCGGCACCCATTAGTTGAATCAATCCGTACTCAGCCCGAACAAAAGTTCATGGCTGCATTACCGATTCATCACGCCTTTTGTTTTTTCAAGAAACGGACTTCGCCGCAAGACTTCAAGGAGAGAACCCGATGACCCGCACTTCGCCTACCCCCGAACTGGCAGCGCCGAACCTCGCATCCGCGCAGAAAAACGCCATCAACCTGGCCGCTGCCGCGCACTTGCTGATTGATGTCATGCCCTACCCCGGCATGGACGTCGGCGATCTGATCGAACTGTTCTGGAACAACTGTTACGTCGCCTCGCGGGTCCTGACCAGTGAAGACCTTGGCGCAACGGTCAGCCTGCGGGTGCCGGAGAGTTTCATCGCCAGTGGCACCGCGCGGATTCATTATCGGGTGATGCAGATCGGCCAGGGACCGGCGCTGTCGGCGGCAACCCGGGTGCAGGTCAAGCTCGACTGCCCCGGCGGCCAGCCTTCGCCGTTGTGCGGTGATGAAAATCAACAACTCGCGCCAGTCACGTTTCCCGACACCATCCGCCGTCAGGGCGTGAACCCCAATCAGATCAAACGCGGTGTGCCCCTGGCCATCGAACCCTACCTGAACATGGCCGAGGATGACGCAATCACCTTGCGCTGGGGCGACGTGCGAATGGACCTGGCACCGATCACCGCCGCCGATATCGGCCTGCCGATCCAGGTCTGGGTGCCACCGGCGGTGATCGTCGAGGGAGGTGAGGATCTGCGCCTGGACGTGACCTATTGCGTCCTCGACTGGGTGGGCAACAACTCGCGCTGGGCACCGCCTCGAACGCTGAAGATCGGCTGTGTGAACCCTTATCTGAAGGTGCCGCTGCGCCAGGAGCTGAAGGCCGCTGAATCGACCAAGGATTGATGTCGCACTCCTGTCCTCATGGGGCTTTGTAGTGAGGTGATTTAGCAAAACGTCGCACTGCCCCGATGGACTGCGCAGCAGTCCCGTTTTTTATGACTCAGAAAAGGCCGCTGCGCGGCCTGTCGGGGATGAATCCCCTCACCACAGGTTGTATTGCCACGGCTGAGAGTCTGTTAACCAACCCGACCACCACCCCTTCTATACATATTCCTAAAAGTTAGTTTATTTAATATTTATACACGCTTAGGGTATATGAACCGGACCACCGGACATTCTTTCGTTCGCCGCACTTTTGCGGCGTTTTTCATGAGATGTGAGGTAGGTAGTATGGTCCGGAACACAATCACCCCAGTGCAGATCGCCAGGGCATTGCGTGCAGCCAAGGAGCGGCATTGATGTCCAGTCTGGCCGATGCAAACGTCCAGTCTGATCTGGACATCGCCCCACTGTTGTTGCCCGCGCAGGTCTTGCGCAACGACGCCCAAGCCATCAAGGCTGCCCACGAACTGGCGCAGGTTGCCCGTGTGCAGGCCGCCAAGCGCGACCGCCAGCGCAAGCTGCCGTGGTCGGAAATCGAACAGTTCACCCGCAGCGGTCTGGGCAGCATTGCGATCCCGCGCGAATACGGTGGCCCACAAGTTTCATTCGTCACCCTGGCCGAGGTATTCGCGATCATTTCCGCAGCCGACCCGGCGCTGGGACAGATCCCGCAGAACCAGTTCGGCATCATCAACCTGGTACTCGGCAGCGCCACCGAGGCGCAGAAAAAGCAGCTGTTCCAGAGTGTTCTGGAAGGCTGGCGCATCGGCAATGCCGGCCCTGAGCGCGGCACCAAAAATACCCTCGAGTTGAAAGCGCGCATCACCGCCGACGGCGACGATTACGTGATCAACGGCCAGAAGTTCTATTCCACCGGCGCGCTATTCGCGCACTGGGTGGCGGTCAAGGCGCTCAATGACGACGGCAAGCAAGTGCTGGCCTTCGTCCGCCGTGGCACCCCGGGTCTGCGCATCGTTGATGACTGGTCGGGCTTCGGTCAGCGCACCACCGCCAGCGGCACGATTCTGTTGAACAATGTGCGGGTCGAGTCGAGCCTGGTGGTCGACAACTGGAAGATCAACGAGAAGCCGAATACCCAAGGCGCCGTGTCGCAGCTGATTCAGGCGGCCATCGACGCCGGCATCGCCCGTGGCGCCATCGACGACGCCATCGAATTCGTCAAAACCCGCGCGCGGCCATGGATCGACGCCAAGGTCGAACGCGCCAGCGATGACCTCTACGTGATCGCCGACATCGGCAAACTGAAAATCGAACTGCACGCCGCCGAAGCGCTGCTGCGCAAGGCCGGCAAAGTGCTCGACCAAGTCCATGCCGCGCCGCTGACCGCCGAATCCGCCGCCCGCGCCTCGATTGCGGTGGCCGAGGCCAAAGTACTGACCACCGAGATCTCGCTGCAAGCCAGCGAAAAACTCTTCGAGCTGGCCGGCAGCCGCGCCACCCTCGCCGAATTCAACCTCGACCGTCACTGGCGCAACGCCCGGGTGCACACCCTGCACGACCCGGTGCGCTGGAAGTATCACGCGGTCGGCGCCTATCGCCTGAACGGTACTTTGCCGGCCCGTCATTCCTGGATCTGACGACCAGACATCTGGAGAGAAAACCTATGACTTTTTTCCACCCCGTCGCGGTCATCACCAGCGATGAGCAAGCCCTGATCGTCGCCAGCGACCTGGCCGAAGATTTCAAACGCGACAGTGCCGTGCGCGACCGTGAACGCCGCCTGCCACTGCCTGAACTCGACGTGTTTTCCCGCTCCGGCCTCTGGGGCATCAGCGTGCCCAAGGAATACGGCGGCGCCGGTGTGTCCAACGTGACCCTGGCCAAAGTCATCGCCCTGATCGCTCAGGCCGACGGCTCCCTCGGACAGATTCCGCAGAACCATTTCTACGCCCTCGAAGTGCTGCGGGTTAACGGCAGCCACGAGCAGAAACAACGCCTGTACGCCGAGGTGCTGGCCGGCCAGCGCTTCGGCAACGCCCTGGCAGAACTCGGTACCAAAACCGCCCACGACCGCGTCACCAGCCTCAAGCGTGACGGCGACGGCTACCGCATCAACGGGCGCAAGTTTTATGCGACCGGGGCGATCTACGCGCAGCGCATCCCGACTTCCGTCGTCGATGAAAACGGCGTGCAGCAACTGGCCTTCGTCCCGCGTGACAGCCAAGGCCTGACGGTGATCGACGACTGGAGCGGCTTCGGTCAGCGCACCACCGGCAGCGGTTCGGTGGTGTTCGAAGACGTCTATGTCGCTGCCGAAGACGTGATCCCGTTCCAGAGCGCCTTCGAGCGCCCGACCACGGTCGGCCCGCTGGCACAGATCCTTCACGCCGCCATCGACACCGGCATCGCCCGCGCTGCTTATGAAGATGCCCTGCACTTCGTGCGCAGCAAGACTCGGCCGTGGATCGACTCCGGCAACGACAAGGCCACCGAAGACCCGCTGACCCTGAAGAGTTTCGGCCACTTGAGCATTCGTCTGCACGCCACCGAAGCACTGCTTGAGCGCTCTGGCGAGTTCCTCGACAAAGCCCAGGCCGAGACCAACGCCGAAACCGTCGCCGCCGCGTCGATTGCCGTCGCCGAAGCACGGGCGATCAGCACTGAAATCTCGCTCGCCGCCGGCAGCACCCTGTTCGAACTGGCCGGCAGTCAGGCGACCCTGATCGAACACGGCCTCGACCGCCACTGGCGCAACGCCCGGGTGCACACCCTGCACGACCCGGTGCGCTGGAAGTATCACGCGGTGGGCAATTACTACCTCAACGATGAAAACCCTCCGCTGCGAGGGACGATCTGATGAGCACCGCGAAAAAGAAGATCCTGCTCAACGCGTTCAACATGAACTGCATCGGCCACATCAACCACGGGTTGTGGACGCATCCACGCGATACCTCGACGCGCTACAACACGCTCGAATACTGGACCGAACTGGCGCAGTTGCTGGAGCGCGGCTTGTTCGACGGGCTGTTCATCGCCGACATCGTCGGCGTGTACGACGTCTACCAGAACTCGGTGGACGTCACGCTCAAAGAGTCGATCCAGTTGCCGGTCAACGACCCGCTGCTGCTGGTCTCGGCGATGGCCGCCGTGACGAAAAACCTCGGCTTCGGCCTGACCGCCAACCTCACGTATGAACCGCCCTATCTGTTCGCTCGTCGCATGTCGTCGCTCGATCATCTGAGTCGTGGGAGGGTCGGCTGGAACATCGTCACCGGTTACCTCGACAGCGCCGCCAAGGCCATGGGCCTGCGCGAACAGGTCGAGCATGACCGGCGTTACGATCAGGCCGACGAATACCTCGAAGTGCTCTACAAACTCTGGGAAGGCAGTTGGGAAAACGGCGCGGTGCTTAATGACCGTGAGCAGCGCATCTATGCGCAGCCGGAGAAGGTGCACAAGGTCGAGCACCACGGCGAGTTCTATCAGGTCGAGGGTTATCACCTCTGCGAGCCGTCGCCGCAGCGCACACCCGTGCTGTTCCAGGCTGGCAGTTCCGATCGTGGATTGCTGTTCGCCGGGCGTCACGCCGAGTGCGTGTTCATCAGCGGCCAGAACAAGCCATCGACCAAAGTGCAGGTAGACAAGGTCCGCGCCAGCGCCGTCGAAGCCGGACGCAATCCCGAGGACATCAAGGTGTTCATGGGCCTCAACGTGATCGTCGGCGCGACCGAAGAAGCCGCGTGGGCCAAGCACGCCGAGTACCTGAGTTATGCCAGCGCCGAGGCCGGCGTCGCGCATTTCTCAGCCTCCACCGGCATCGACTTTTCCCAATACGAAATCGACGAACCGATCCAGTACGTCAAGAGCAATGCCATCCAGTCCGCGACCAAGAACCTGCAGAACAACGACTGGACCCGGCGCAAATTGCTCGAGCAACACGCCCTCGGTGGCCGCTACATCACCGTGGTCGGCTCGCCTGAGCAAGTGGCGGATGAACTGGAATCGTGGATCGCTGAAACGGGACTCGACGGCTTCAACCTGACGCGCATCGTGACCCCGGAAAGCTATGTCGATTTCATTGAGCTGGTGATTCCGGAGCTGCAACGGCGCGGGTCGTACAAGACCGCGTATGACAACGGCAGCTTGCGCGAGAAGTTGTTCCACGGTGAGGCGCATTTACCTGATCAACACACCGGCTCTTCGTACCGGCATTAACAGCTTCGCGAGCAGGCTCGCTCCCACATTTGAAATGCATTTCCCTGTGGGAGCGAGCCTGCTCGCGAAGGGGCCCAAATAGACACCAAAAACTTATGCACTGACTGGAAACCACACCATGACCCAGAAATTCCTGTCCCACCCAGTCAAAGCACTGGCCCTGGCCTTCGGCCTGTTCAGCTCGGCGGTGTTCGCTGCCGACGCTCCACTGAAAATCGGCACCACCGCCGCCTTCGCCATTCCGCTGGAAGCCGCCGTCGAAGAGGCCTCCAAGCAAGGCCTGAAAGTCGAGCTGGTGGAGTTCACCGACTGGATCGCACCGAACGTCAGCCTCGCCGCCGGCGACATCGACGTGAACTACTTCCAGCACATCCCGTTCCTCGAAAATGCCAAGGCTGCCGCCGGTTTTGACCTGGTGCCGTTCGCCCCGGGGATCATCAACAACGTCGGCCTCTATTCGAAAAAATACAAAAGCTTCGACGAGTTGCCTGAAGGCGCCAGCGTCGCTATCGCCAACGACCCGATCAACAGCGGTCGCGGTCTGCAACTGCTGGCCAAGGCCGGCCTGATTACCCTGAAACCGGGGGTCGGCTATAAGGCCACCGAGGACGACATCGTCGCCAACCCGAAGAAGATCAAGATCCTGCAAGTCGAAGCCGTGCAACTGGTGCGCGCCTACGATGACGCCGATCTGGTCCAGGGCTACCCGGCCTACATCCGTCTGGCGAAGACTTTTGACGCCGGCTCCGCGTTGCTGTTCGACGGTCTCGACCACAAGGAATACGTGATTCAGTTCGTGATCCAGCCCAAGAGCAAGAACGACCCGCGCCTGATCAAATTCGTCGACATCTATCAGCACTCGCCTGCCGTTCGCGCCGCACTGGATAAGGCCCACGGCAAGCTGTATCAGGCCGGTTGGGAAAGCTGAGCATGACCGCCGCGATCCAACGGCGACTGGATATTCCAGAGCCAAAAAATGCTGAAAAAACCGAACTGCATCCCGAGCTGAATCGCGCCCACGTGCGCTTCATCGGCCTGGGTAAAACCTACGAGGGGCGGCAAGGTCCGGTCGCGGCCCTGCAAGGCATCGATCTGGCGATCCAGCGCGGCGAGGTGTTCGGCATCATCGGTCGCAGTGGCGCCGGCAAGTCGTCGCTGATCCGCACGATCAATCGTCTGGAGCAACCGACTTCGGGGCGGGTGCTGATCGATCAGGTCGACATCGGCGAGTTCGACGAAGACCGTCTGGTCGCCCTGCGCCGGCGCATCGGCATGATCTTCCAGCACTTCAACCTGATGTCGGCCAAGACCGTGTGGCAGAACGTCGAGCTGCCGCTGAAAGTCGCGGGCGTGCCGAAGGCGCAACGCGAGCAGAAGGTGCGTGAACTGCTCGAACTGGTCGGCCTGCAAGCCAAGCACAAGGCCTACCCGGCGCAGCTGTCCGGCGGGCAGAAGCAGCGCGTCGGCATCGCCCGCGCATTGGTGCATGACCCGGACATTCTGCTCTGCGACGAAGCCACTTCGGCGCTCGATCCGGAGACCACCCAATCGATCCTCGGCCTGCTGCGCGAGATCAATCAGCGCCTGGGCCTGACGATTGTTTTGATCACGCACGAGATGGCGGTGATCCGCGAAATCTGCGACCGCGTGGTGGTGCTGGAACACGGGCGGATCGTTGAGCAGGGCCCCGTCTGGGAGGTGTTCGGCAATCCGCAGCACGAGGTCAGCCAGACCTTGCTCGCGCCGTTGCAACACGCCTTGCCGGAAGAACTGCAAAGCCGTCTGCATGCCCAACCGCCCTCCCCGGGCGCAGCGGTGGTGCTGCGTTTGCAGTTCACTGGCAGTGCCGGCGACGAGCCGGATCTGGCAGCCCTGTTCACCGCCCTCGGTGGTCGGGTGAAGTTGCTGCAGGGCGGCGTCGAACGGATTCAGGGGCACGCGCTGGGACAACTGTTGTTGGCGGTCAGCGGCTCACCCTTGAGCGCCGAACAATTGCGCGAGCGCGCCGCGCAGTGGGCACAACGGGTGGAGGTATCGGGTTATGTGGTTTGATCGCTTGCTCCAAGGTTTCATCGACACCTTCCTGATGGTCGGCGTGTCGTCGCTGATCGCCTTGCTGGTGGGGATCCCGATGGCGGTGATTCTGGTCACCAGCGACAAGGGCGGGATCTACCAGGCGCCGCTGCTCAACCGGGCGTTGGGCGCGTTCGTCAACCTGTTCCGCTCGATCCCGTTTCTGATTCTGATGGTCGCGCTGATTCCGTTCACCCGGCTGATTGTCGGCACCACGTACGGTGTGTGGGCGGCGGTGGTGCCGCTGACGATTGCCGCGACGCCGTTCTTTGCGCGGATTGCCGAAGTGAGTTTGCGTGAGGTCGATCACGGTTTGATCGAGGCGGCGCAGGCCATGGGCTGCCGACGCTGGCACATCGTCTGGCATGTGCTGTTGCCTGAAGCGCTGCCGGGGATTGTTGGCGGGTTCACGATTACGCTGGTGACGATGATCAACTCGTCGGCCATGGCCGGGGCGATTGGTGCCGGGGGGCTGGGCGACATCGCTTATCGCTACGGCTATCAGCGCTTTGACAGCCAGATCATGTTGACGGTGATTGTGTTGCTGGTGGCGTTGGTGGCGGTGATTCAGTTGGGTGGGGATCGTCTGGCGCGGGGCCTGAACAAGCGTTAAGTCATGCCGCACCTCTGAAACCGCTATCGCGAGCAGGCTCACTCCTACAGGGGAACGCATTTCAAATGTAGGAGTGAGCCTGCTCGCGATGGGCTGCGCAGCGGCCCCGCTGGTTGGCGTATATTCGGCAAATCCCAACTGCCGCGCAGCCCTCGACCATGAAGCAAACCCCCACCGATCTGGAACAGATCACCGCCACCACCCTCGGCCACTACAACTCGGTGGCCGAAGACTTTCGCGAAGGCACCCGCGATCACGATGTCAGCCAGAACATTGACGCCTTGCTTCGCCATATCCAGGGCACGGCGCCGTTCTCCATTCTCGATTTCGGCTGTGGGCCGGGGCGTGACTTGCGCACGTTCACCCGCATGGGCCACGTTGCGGTCGGCCTCGACGGTGCAGAGCAATTCGCGCAAATGGCACGGGCAGACAGTGGCTGTGAAGTGTGGTGTCAGGACTTTCTGAAGCTCGATCTGCCGGCCGAGCGCTTCGACGGAATCTTCGCCAATGCGGTGCTGTTTCATGTGCCGTTGCAGGAGTTGCCGCGAGTGCTCAAGCAGCTGCATGGCACGTTGAAACCGGGCGGGGTGTTGTTCAGTTCCAATCCGCGCGGGGATAACCGCGAGGGCTGGAACGGGCCGCGCTATGGTTCGTACCACGATCTGGAAGCGTGGCGCGGGTTGCTCACGGCAGCGGGGTTTGTCGAGCTTGAGCATTACTACCGGCCCGCGGGGTTGCCGCGCGAGCAGCAGCCTTGGCTGGCCAGTGTCTGGCGTAAATCTGCGTAGGCAGTTCTGACGCCTTCGCGAGCAAGCCCGCTCCCACAGTTGGAATGCGTACCCCCTGTGGGAGCGGGCTTGCTCGCGAATAGAGTGCGCAGCACTCGCTTTTAAGCGGTCTCTTTTTTCGGCTCGCGAATCCGGTACCAGGCCACATACAGCGCCGGCAAAAACAGCAGCGTCAGCAACGTCGCGACCACGATCCCGCCAATCATCGCGTAAGCCATCGGCCCCCAGAACACTTCGCGGGCAATCGGGATCATGCCCATGCTCGCCGCCGCGGCGGTCAGCAGGATCGGCCGGCGGCGGTGCTCGGTCGCTTCCACCACCGCATCCCACGGCGCATAGCCCTTTTTCTCGTACTCATCGATCTGCGTCACCAGAATCACCGAGTTGCGAATGATGATGCCGATCAGCGCCAGAATCCCGAGGATCGCCACGAAGCCCATCGGCGTGCCGGTCGGCACCAGCGCCAGCACCACGCCGATCAGACCCAGCGGCGCGACACTCGCCACCAGGAACATCTTCTGCACGCTGTGCAGCTGGATCATCAGGAAGGTCGCCATCAAAAACAGCATCAACGGCAGCACCTTGGCGATCGGCCCCTGGGCCTTGCCGCTTTCCTCGACCGTACCGCCGGTGGCGACTTTGTAGCCGACCGGCAGCTTTTCAGCGAAGGCATCGATTGACGGCTTGAGCAGTTTCACCAGGTCGGTCGGCTGGATCTCGTCGCGCACCGAGGCCTTGATGGTGATGGTCGGCAGACGGTCGCGACGCCACACCAGCGGCTGCTCCAGCTCATACCGCACGGTAGCGAAGGCCAGCAGCGGAATCGAGGTGCCGTTGGGCGTGACGATCTGCAGGTTCTGCAGGGTTTCCGGGGTGCCGCGCTCGGAATCCACCGCGCGCCCGACGACGTTGATCAGGTAGATATCGTCATCGACCTGGGTCAGTGGCGAACCGCTGACGATGCTGTTCATCAACTTCGCCACGTCTTCCGACGACAGCCCGAGCTGACGCGCCTTGTCCTGGGCGATGTCGATACGCAGGACTTTGCCCGGTTCGTTCCAGTCGTAAATGATCTCGCCGATGTGTTCGTTCTTGTCCAGCTCGGTCGCCAGGTCGATGGCGTGCTTGCGCACCTGATCGATGTCCTTGCCGCTGACCCGGTACTGGATCGGCCGTCCCACCGGCGGGCCCATTTCCAGCGCCTGCACGTAACTGCCGATGCCGACGAAGTCCTTGTGCAGACGCTCACGCAGGCGTTGGCTCAGGGCCTCGCGGGCTTTGAAGTCTTTGCTGACGATCACCAGTTGCGCGTAATACGGGTTCTGCAGTTGCTGGTCGAGCGGCAGGTAGAAACGGATCGCGCCCTGACCGATGTAAGTGCTCCAGCGCACGATGTCCGGGTCGCCCTTGAGCGTGGCTTCGAGCTTGTCCACGGCCTTGCGGGTTTCGTCGATCGAGGCGTTTTGCGGCAGGTTCAGATCGACGAGGATTTCCGGGCGGTCGGAGGACGGGAAGAACTGGTTCTGCACGAAGCGCATGCAGAACACCGCCAGCACGAAGCACAACACGGTGATGCCGATCGCCCACCAGCGGTTGCGCATCGACCACAGCAAACCGTGGTTGAACGCCCGGCCAATGCGCCCCGGCTCACCTTCGTGGGGTTTCACATTGGTGCTGAGGATGTGCACGCCAATCACCGGTGCGAACAGCACCGCGACGATCCACGACACCAGCATCGCCACCGCGATCACCGCAAACAGAGTGAAGGTGTACTCACCGGCGGAGCTGGCGTTGAGGCCGATCGGCACGAAACCGGCGACCGTCACCAGCGTACCGGTGAGCATCGGGAATGCGGTCGAGGTGTAGGCGAATGTGGCCGCCTGCTCCTTGGTCTCGCCCATTTCCAGACGCGTGACCATCATCTCCACGGTGATCATCGCATCGTCCACCAGCAGACCGAGGGCGATGATCAGCGCACCGAGGGAGATCCGCTGCATGGTGATGCCGCTGTATTCCATGAACACGAAGACCATCGCCAGCACCAGCGGAATCGAGCACGCCACCACCAGTCCGGCGCGCACGCCGAGGCTGATGAAGCTGACCACCAGGACGATGATCACCGCTTCGAACAGCGCGCTGGTGAAGCCGCCGACGGCCTCTTCCACCACCACCGCCTGATCGGACACGGTGTGCACGCCGACGCCCACCGGCAGGTCGGCCGTCAGTTGGTCGATGCGCGCGTGCAGCGCTTTACCGAACTCCTGCACGTTGCCGCCCTTCTGCATGGCGATCGCCAGGCCGATGGCCGGTTTGCCGTCGAAGCGGAATTCCGGGGTGGCCGGGTCGACGTAACCACGGCTGATGTCGGCGACATCGGCCAGCCGGTAGAAACGGTCGTTGAGCTTGAGATTGACCTCGGCCAGATCCTTCTCCGAAGCGAACTGCCCCGAAGTGCGCACGGAAATCCGCTCCGGCCCGGCCTCGATCACACCCGCCGGGGTCACCGCGTTCTGCGATTGCAGGCTCTGCACCACCTGGCGCTGATCGATGCCCAGCGCGGCGAGTTTGCGCGTGGAGAAATTCAGGTAGATCACTTCGTCCTGCTGGCCGACCATCTCGATCTTGCCCAGCCCCGGCACGTTGCGGATCTCGGCGCGGGCCTGTTCCACGTAGTCGCGTAACTGGCGCATGGTCAGGCCATCGGCAGTAAAGGCGTAGACCGAGCCGTAGACGTCACCGAACTCATCGTTGAATCCGGGTCCCTGAATCCCTTGGGGAAACTGCCCGCGAATGTCATCGATCTTCTTGCGCACCTGGTACCAGATTTCCGGAATGTCCTTTGCGCTGGTGGTATCGCGCAGGTACACGTAGACCGTCGATTCACCGGGCCGCGTGTAGCTTTTCACGTAATCGAGGGAGTCGAGTTCCTCAAGTTTTTTCTCGATGCGGTCGGTGACCTGCTTGAGGGTTTCTTCCTGGGTCGCGCCCGGCCACTTGGTCTGGATCACCATGGTCTTGATGGTGAACGACGGGTCTTCTTCGCGCCCCAGATTGAAGTAGGAAAACACCCCCATCAGCAGCGCGACGAACATCAGGTACCAGACGAACGACTGATGCTTGAGGGCCCATTCGGAGAGATTGAAAGAGCCTTTCATTGACTGTCCTCGTCGAGTTTCACGGCTTGTCCGGGTTTGAGGCTGTTGACGCCTGCGCTGACCACCTGCTCACCACTCTTGACCCCGCCGGCCAGCACCACGGTGCTGTCAGTGCGGCTGGTCACGCTGACGTCACGGGGGGAGACGGTTTTGCTCTGGGGGTCGATGACCCAGATGCGGGTCTTGCCGTCGACTTCCTGCAACGCCGTCGCGGGCAATTCGATCCGCGACTTGATGGCCGAGCTGAGGGTCACGCTGATCGCCGTGCCGAGACGAAACCCGGGCGGGGTTTCGCTCAGGGTCAGGCGTGCACGACGGGTACGCGTGGCGCTCTGTGCCTGGGGTTCGATTTCGCGAATGATCGCCGTGGTGCTGATGCTCGGGTCGAGCTGCGCGGCCACCAGAAACACCACGTCGGCGGGGATCTGATCGACCAGCGTATCCGGCAGGTCAATCACCGCTTCCTTGATGTCCGGTTGCGCCAGGGTCACCACTTGCTGGCCGGCGGTTACCACTTGGCCGGCCTCGGCATTCCATGCCGTGACCACGGCTTTGTGGTCGGCGCGCAGTTCGGTGTAGCCGAGCTGATCCTTGCTCTGGTTGACCGCCGCCCGCGCCTGATCGAGCGAAGCCTGGGTGGTTTTCAGGTCGGTGGTGGCGATGTCCAGTTGTGCCTGGGCGCCCACGCCGCGATCGAACAGCGCTTGCTGACGCCGGGCATTGGCCTGAGCGTTGATCAGTTGCGCCTGCACCTTGGCCAGATCGCCCCGGGCCGAGCGCAACTGGTTCTGCTGATCAGTCGGGTCGAGGGTGGCAAGCAGCGTGCCCTTATCCACTTCGGCACCGACATCGACGTTGCGACTGGCGATGCGCCCGCCAACGCGAAACCCGGTATTGCTCTCGTAACGCGCCTGAATGCTCCCGGCGAAACGCCCGAGGGTTTCTTCGTTCAGCGCCTGCACCTTGATCGACAGCACCGGCCGCACCGGCTCCGGCGGTGGTTCGCTTTTCGAGCAGGCAGCCAGCAGCACGCCAATGGACAACAGCCCCAAACGCTTCATGGCTGTGCTCCCGGTTGCAGATCCTTGTAGGTGTTTTCGGCGATTTCGACTTTCATGCCCGGGTGCAGCAGTTGTCCACCGGCAACGATGACTTTTTCGCCGCCGTTGAGGCCGCCGCTGATGATGACCTTACCGGTCAGGTAGCGGCCGACGGTGACGTTATGCAATTGCGCTTGCCCCTTGTCGTCAACCATCCACACCGCCGGGTCGCTGATGTTTTTGGTCAGCGCCGACCACGGCAATTCCACCGCCGTTTTGCCAGTGCCCTTGGCGGTGGCACTGACCACCGAGCCGAGCTGCATGCCTTGCGGGAGGCTGTCGAGGGTGACCTTGACCTGCACCGTGCCCGATTGCGCCGACACCGCCGGGGTAATTTCACGTACGGTGCCGGTGGTCTTGATGTTGGGGTTGTCGAGCAGACTGACGACGATCGAGCGATCGGCAGGCCGTTCCGAGAGCAGCGATTCGTAGACGTTGAACACCGCATCGCGGTCGCCATCGCGGGCCAGTTTGAAAATCGGCGCGGTCGCCTGAACCACCTGGCCGACTTCAGCCTGGCGCTCGGTGATGATGCCGGGGGCATCGGCGATCAGCGAGGTGTAGCTCAACTGATCCTTGGCATTGGCCAGTTGCGCCTGGGCCGCGCTCAGAGCGCTCTGGCTGCTGCGCAACGCGGCTTGGGCGGAGTCGAATTCGCTCTGGCTGGTGTAGCCCTTGGGCAACAGTTTTTGCTGCCGCACGAACGCCGCAGCGCTTTGTTTGACCCGCGCCTGCTCGGCGACAACCTGCGCTTGGGCGGAGTCGACGTTGGTCTGCAAATCCTTGGGATCGAGTTTGGCCAGCACCTGTTTGGCGCTCACCCGGTCGCCGACATCGACCATGCGCTGGATGATCTTGCCGCCGACCCGGAACGACAGTTCGGTCTGCACCCGCGCCTGCACGTCACCGGTGAGGGTCACGGCAGCGGCATAGTCAGCCGGTTTCACCACTTGCACAAAGACCCGGGGGAAGTACTCCGCCGGGGCCTCTTTTTTGCCGCAAGCGGTCAGCGCCGTGAGCAGGCTCAGCACGACCACTGTTTTCAATCCGGGACTCGCCATGCAGACTCCTTCCTGTGTACGAACGTGCAAGTGACGATACGACTGTGAGCTTAGAACAGGGTTCAACCTTCGCTCGCGGGAATAACGCATTTTCCACATTGATTTCTGTGGCGAGGGAGCTTGCTCCCGCTCGACTGCGAAGCAGGCGCAAACCTCTCGAATCGGGGGTTGGGACCGCTTCGCAGCCCGGCGGGAGCAAGCTCCCTCGCCACAGGGGCACAGCCACGGCACACTATCGGTTCCGGCAGAAGGAAACGCCCATGCTCAAGACCCTCGCGGTAGCCAATTACCGCTCGATCAATAAATTGGTGATTCCGCTGGGCCGGCTGAACCTGATCACCGGCCCCAACGGCAGTGGCAAGTCCAACCTGTACCGCGCGCTGCGCCTGCTGGCGGAGACCGCGCAGGGTGGCGTGGTCAATGCGCTGGCCCGCGAGGGTGGGCTGGATTCGACGTTCTGGGCCGGGCCGGAAACCATCAGCCGGCGCATGCGCAACGGCGAAGTGGCGATCGAGCCGACCGTGCGTCAGGGCGTCAAACGCCTGCGTCTGGGGTTTGCCGGGGAAGACTTCAGCTACGCGATCGCTCTCGGCTTGCCGGAGCCGAGCCTCTCGTTCTTCTCCCTCGATCCAGAGATCAAGAAGGAATGCATCTGGGCCGGGCCGCTCTATCGTCCGGCGAGCCTGCTGGTGGATCGCCACGGCCCGATGATTCGCGCCCGCGAAGGGCGCGGCTGGGACGTGCTGGCCCAGCACACGCCGAACTTCGACAGCCTGTTCGATCAGGTCGGCAGCCTGCGCAGTTCACCGGAAGTGTTCCAGATGCGCGAGTTCATCCGCCGCTGGCGCTTCTACGATCACTTCCGCAGCGATGCCGACGCCCCGGTGCGCCAGCCGCAACTGGGCACGCGCACGCCAGTGCTGCATCACGACGGCCGGGATCTGGCCGCAGCGTTGCAGACCATTCGCGAAATCGGCGACCCCGAGGCGTTGCAGGCAGCGATCAGCGATGCCTTCCCCGGCGCACGACTGAACATCGCGCCGCTGGCCGGCGGCCGCTTTGCCATCGAGTTCTATCAGGAAGGATTGCTGCGACCGCTGTCGGCGGCGGAGCTGTCGGACGGCACGTTGCGTTATCTGCTACTGATCGCCGCGCTGCTGACGCCACGCCCACCGTCATTGATGGTGCTCAACGAACCGGAAACCAGTCTGCATCCGGATCTGTTGCCGGCGCTGGCACGCTTGATCATTCGCGCTTCGCAGGAGTGTCAGGTGTGGGTGGTGTCCCACGCACGGCGGTTGATTTCGGCGCTGCAGGAAGATCCCGAGTGCAACTGCATCGTGCTGGAGAAGACGCTGGGGCAGACCGGGATTGTCGGCCAGCGGGTGCTGGATGAGCCGGCGTGGAACTGGCCGGATTGAGCGGCGCCTGAACCACCGCTTTCGCGAGCAAGCCCGCTCCCACAGTTGGAATGCGTACCCCTGTGGGAGCGAGCCTGCTCGCGAAGAGGACCTTCAGGTCAGCGCAGATTTAACGGCCAATCAACCCTGCCACTTGCCACCTTCAACAATCACGCTCTCAGGCTTGGTGTCATCGCTCAGCTCTTTACGCACGTATTGGTCATACAGCTTGAGCAGGTATTTCTCTTCACCCAACTTGGCCAGCTCGGTATTCACCCAGTCACGCAGCTCGATATTGCCCTTCTTCACCGCCGGCGCAATCGGCGCTTCAGCCCCGAGCTTTTCGTCCAGCACCCGGTAGCCCGGATTTTGCTTGGCCCAGCTGAACAGCACCAGATTGTCCTGCGCGTAGGCGTCGCCGCGACCATTGGCCAGCGCTTGCAGCGATTCGGAGTTTTTCTCGAACTTCAGCAGTTTCCAGGCCGGGTGATTCTTGGTCAGCCAGATGTCGGCGGTGGTGCCGGTGGTGACGATAGTGGTGCGGGTCGCCAGGTCATCGAGGTTCTTCACGGAACTGCCCTGCGGTACCAGCGCCTGGACTGCGACCTTGAGGTTCGGGTTGGTGAATTCCACCGCTTCCTTGCGCTCCGGGGTCACGGTCATGTTGGCGAGGATCAGGTCGACCTTGTCGCTCTGCAGGAACGGAATGCGGCTCGCCGGCTCCACGGCCACGAACTCGACCTTGTTCTCGTCGCCCAGCAGATCCTTGGCGAAACGCCGACCGATATCGGTGTCGAAGCCGACGTAGCGCCCGGCTTCATCGACGAAACCGAACGGTGGCTTGTCGGTGAATACGCCGACGATCAGTTTGTCGCGGGCCTTGATCTTGTCCAGATAGCTGACCGGCGCGGTGCTTTCGCTGGCGACTTTCGGCTTGGCCGGTTCTTCGGATTTGTTGCAGCCGGCGAGCAGCGCGAGCCCCAGCAGCGGCAGTAAAAACAGGGATGACTTGGCAGTTTTCATAGCGGTTCCAGTTCCTTTGTCGGATTCGTTTCAGGCAGTGTTGCAACGAAGGAGAACTTCTCCAGAAACTGCTGCGCGCGTGCGGTTTGCGGGTTCGTAAAGAAAATCTCGGGCGGGTTCTGTTCAAGGATGCGTCCGGCATCCATGAACACGATACGGTCGGCCACCGCGCGGGCGAAGGCCATTTCATGGGTGACGATCAGCAGGGTCATGCCCTCGCGAGCCAGGCCCTGAATCACTTGCAGCACTTCCTTGACCATCTCCGGGTCGAGGGCGGCGGTGACTTCATCGAAGAGCATGACCCGCGGGTTCATGCACAACGAGCGGACGATGGCGATGCGTTGCTGCTGGCCGCCGGAGAGCTGGCGCGGGAACGCATCGCGCTTGTCCGCCAGGCCCACCCGTTCGAGCAAGGCTTCGGCTTGCTGCTGCGCTTCACGGCGCTGGCGCTTTTGCACCTTGAGCGGGCCGAGCAGCAAATTGTCGAGCACGCTCATGTGCGGGAACAGGTGATAACTCTGGAACACCATGCCGATCTGCTGGCGGATCTCGCGCCAGTCGGTGGCCTTGTCCAGCAGCTCGCGGCCGACAAATTTCAGGCTGCCGCTGTGGGCCTCCTCCAGACCATTGAGGCAACGCAGCAAGGTGCTTTTGCCACAACCGCTGGGGCCGAGGATAACGATCACGTCGCCGCTGCGCACTTGCAGGTCGATGCCCTTGAGCACCTGCTGTTCGCCGTAGAATTTGTTGAAACCGTGAAACTCGATCAATGCGCTCATGCTTGCGTCCAGCGCCGCTCCAGCACGCGCGAGGCGGCCGACAGCGGGTAGCAGATGAAAAAGAAAAACAGAAACAGCGCGCCGTAGATCAGCACCGACTCGTAGGTGCGCTCGATGATCTGCTGGCCGACCTTGATCACGTCGACCACGCCGATCAGCACCGCCAGCGAGCTGGTCTTGATGATCCGCGTGTAGACGTTGATGGTCGGCGGCGTCATGCGTTTCAGTGCCTGCGGCAGCAGCACGTAGCCGTAAAGTTGCGCCGCATTGAGGCCGATCGACAATCCCGCCTCACGCTGCCCGCGGGGCAACGAATGCAGCGCGCCACGGGCCACTTCGCCGACCTCGCTGGCGCCCCACAGCGACAGCACCAGCACCGCGCACCAGAAGCTCGGCAGGCTCAAACCGAAGAAAATCGGCAGGCCGAAAAACAGCAGGTACAGCCAGACCAGCACCGGGATCGCCCGGAACAGTTCCAGATAGACCCGCAGGATCGCGTTCAGCCACGTCACGTTGAGCGTGCGCAATACGCCGTAGAGCACGCCGCCAATGGTGCTGATCGCAATGCTCAGGAACGAGATCGACAAGGTTTGCCCGGCGCCTTTTGCCAGTTGCGGCAACGACACCCAGAGCAGTTCAAGACCCGAACTGGCCATGCTGGAGCCTCCTTTCCAGACGGCTGAGCAGCAGCGACAGCGGCAAGAACAACAGCACGCAAATCAGCGTCAGCACCGCGAGCATTTCGTAGGTTTTGTAGTAGAGCGCGATGTAGCTCTTGGTGGTGTAGAGGATTTCCGGCACGGCCACCGCCGAGACCACGGTGGTTTCCTTGAGCAGGAAAATGAAATTGGCGAACAGCGACGGCAGGCTGAGAATCCCCGCTTGCGGCAGGATCACGTAACGCAGCAACTGGCCGTGGGACAGGCCGATGGAACGCCCCGATTCCAGTTGCGCCTGCGGCACCGCGTCGACACCGGCACGCAGCACCTCAGTGAGGTAAGCACCGCCGAGGAAGGTCATGGTGATGATTGCAGCGGTGAACCCGGAAACCTTGATCCCCAGCGCCGGCAGGGCGAAGTAGACGAAGAACAGTTGAATCAGCAGCGGCGTATTGCGCGCCAGTTCTACATACAGGCCGACGGCGCGCTGCAGGTAAGGCGTGCGAAACACCAGAATCGTCGCGTTGAGCAGCGCCACCA
Organism: Pseudomonas sp. RSB 5.4; assembly: GCF_037126175.1. Taxonomy (NCBI): domain Bacteria; kingdom Pseudomonadati; phylum Pseudomonadota; class Gammaproteobacteria; order Pseudomonadales; family Pseudomonadaceae; genus Pseudomonas; species Pseudomonas sp. RSB 5.4. Next base: position 4,831,623 of record NZ_CP146986.1, on the reverse strand, counting down.
GCAGCGACGTGCCGATGGCGATGAACCCGACCTGCAGCGTCACGCCCACGGCTTTGAGAAAGGCCGGCAGGGTGCTGAGAATGAATGCGTAATCGAAAGTCATGAAACGTCCTGACGCCACTCGGTAAGTGGCGGTGATGCAGTCCATGGACAGCGGGTGACTGTCCGGCAGGCACTGACTTTATAGGTATAAAAACAAGAATTTAAATACCGTTAAAGCATATTGATATCACCCAAAAAACTATCCTGTGGGTTTGCCGGGAAGGAATAAGAAGGCTATTTTCCCTTGCGCTGTAGGAAGGATCTTTTTTGCATGAAAGCCCTCCAAGGACGAACAGCTTTTGGCCAGACTCCTCCGGCCAAACCATTACAAGGAAGACAACATGGACGTAAAAGTGCCGCAGCGACTGGATCCGCAGGACATCGTGAAATTGCTCGTGGCGTTGCGCCGGGCGTTGAAAGCTCAAGTGGCCTGATTCAGCGAAAAAAGCAAAAGATCGCAGCCTTCGGCAGCTCCTACAGGAGATCGCATTCCTCTGTAGGAGCTGCCGAAGGCTGCGATCTTTTGCTTCTGGGTATAGATTTTGTGTCGACCGCACCAATCGAGCACACACAAAAACGCCGATGACCATCACTGGCCATCGGCGTTTTCATACCTTGAAGGGGTGGTTCAAGCGTCGGATCAGAACGCCGGCAGTACCGCGCCGTTGTACTTCTTCTCGATGAACGCTTTGACTTCCGGGCTGGTCAGGGCTTTGGCCAGTTTCTGGATGGCGTCGCTGTTCTTGTTGTCCTCACGGGCCACCAGGAAGTTCACGTACGGCGAGTCAGCGCCTTCGATCACCAGCGCATCCTTGGTCGGGTTCAGCTTGGCTTCCAGCGCGTAGTTGGTGTTGATCATGTCCAGATCAACTTCCTTCAGGACGCGTGGCAGCAGGGCCGATTCCAGTTCCTTGAACTTGAAGTTATGCGGGTTCTTGGCGATGTCTTTCGGGGTCGCCAAGGCGTTTTTCGGATCTTTCAGTTCGATCAGGCCAGCCTTCTGCAGCAGGATCAGCGCACGTCCGCTGTTGCTGCCTTCGTTCGGAATAGCGATGGTCGCGCCGTCCGGCAGTTCAGCCAGAGTCTTGTACTTGCTCGAGTAGCCACCGAACGGTTCAATGTGCACGCCCTTCACGGTCACCAGGTACTTGGCTTTGTCGTCCTTGTACTTACCGGCGTTGAAGCTGTTCAGGTACGGTTCGGTCTGGAAGTAGTTGGCATCCAGACGCTTCTCGCCAACCTGCACGTTCGGCTGTACGTAGTCGGTGAAGACCTTGATTTCCAGATCCACGCCTTCTTTGGCCAGGGTCGGTTTGATCAGCTCGAGAATTTCCGCGTGCGGCACCGGAGTCGCCGCCACCACCAGTTTCTCGCCGGCCTGGGCCAGGGAAGCAGTCAGAGCAGCCGCCAATGCGGTAAACAACAGAACCTTTTTCATGCAGTGTCCTTATCGAGAATCACGGTCGCGAATGGCGACGGCTATTAATACGAGTGCCAGTGAAGTGCTATCTCTGGCGTGAAGCGGACAATACCGGGATTTTTTATTCCCGGACAATAACGTTTATTCACTTTGATATTCCATTTCGTTCATACAGAACCAAACGGCTACAACTGCTGGCTCAAACCAATCAGCAGATCTTTCAAAGCCTTACGTTCGTCAACGCTACCGCCGATATTGATTTGTGCTACCAGTCGTTCGATCTGAAGCTGCGGCCCAGACACCTCGGGCAGGTTCAGGTGCTCCGGGAGGATTTCGTCGCCAGTGCTGACCAGCAGCGCAAAGTGAATGACGTTTTCCAGCTCGCGGGTGTTGCCCGGCCAGCTGTGTCGCTCCAGCAGGTGCTGCGCCGCTTCGCTGATCAATGGCACAGGCAGATCCAGGCGCTGGCTGTAGATGCCGAGGAAATATTCCGCCAGCGACAGGATGTCGCCGATCCGCTCGCGCAGGGCCGGCAATTCCAGCTGTCCTTCGCTGAGGTAGTGGTAGAGCCGTTCGTGGAATTTTCCGGCGTCCACCGCTTGCGCCAGATCGATGCTGGTGGCTGCGACCAACCGCACATCCACCGGGCTCGGCTGATGCGCGCCAATGCGGGTGACTTCATGATTTTCCAGGGCGGCGAGCAGTTTGATCTGGATCGGCAACGGCAGATCGCCGATCTCATCGAGGTACAAGGTGCCGCCGTTGGCCGAACCGAACCAGCCGGCCCGACTGCTCGCCGAACCTGTATAGCTGCCGGCGGCATAGCCGAACAGCTCGGCATCGGCGTAGGTCGGGCTGATCGCGCCGCAATTGACCGAGACGAACAGACCGCTGCGATCACTGGCACGGTGGATATGGCGCGCGAGCAATTCTTTGCCGGTGCCGGTCTCGCCACGGATCAATACCGAGATGGCACGCGGCGCCAGATGCTCAAGTTCTTCGCGCAACTGGCGGGAGCGGGGATCGACGAACACCAGCGCCTTGGCGCGAATGCTCAGGGGACTTTTTTCCGCATCGGGAAAGGTCAGCAACGGCTGACCGAACGTTTCGAAACTCATGGCAGACTCCCGCCCAGAACCGCCGGCAGACGGGGGCGTTCAGAAAAGAAAAAGGTTCAAGCGCGACGCCGGGCGTGGTGTTCCATGCGGTTTTGCAGGCGATACAGATAAGCGAAACCCTGCTCCCAGCGCTGATGCCCGGACTTGACGTTGATGTGCCCCGCCCCGGCAAGAATTCCCGCCTCGGCGCCCCAGTTGCGCGCCAGCTCAAGAGCGCGCGGGGCGCTGACCGCGGCGTCGTTGTCGGAACTGACCACCTGGCTCGGGAACGGCAACAGATCGGTCGGGATCGGCGCAAAATTGCGCAACGCAGGCGCGCAGGCCGGACGCTCGACATCGGCAGGTGCGACCAGCAACGCACCGCGCACCTGACGCAGGTATTGCACAGGCGCGGTAGCCGCCCAATGTGCAACGGTGATGCAACCCAGGCTGTGAGCAATCAGGATCACTGGCGTGCTGTCGGCAGCAATCGCTTCGGCCAGCGCCGCGACCCAGTCTTCACGGCGCGGCGTCAGCCAGTCGGCCTGCTCCACGCGTGCGCTGTTGGGCAGGCTGTTCTGCCAGTGGGTTTGCCAATGATCTTCTGGCGATCCTTGCCAGCCCGGCACAATCAGATAGCGGATTGATTCGTTGCGCATGGGGAGCTCTCCTGCGTCGTGTCTGTTCCTGATCGAGTATAGGGACGGGATTTATATTCGTTAAGGAATAAGAAGCTATTTATTAAGACCTAAAAGAAATATCAGTTGCCTTGTGTAGGAGCTGCCGAAGGCTGCGATCTTTTGATCTTGTTCTTAAAAGCAAAATCAAAAGATCGCAGCCTTCGGCAGCTCCTACAGGGATCGCGAGTGGGTTAAAACCGGGATAAAAAAAGGGCCGCACCCTGCCAAGGAGACGGCCCCGGAAAAACGTAAATCCTGTTACCGCGCAGTGATCACCGACAACTTGGTAATCCCTGCCCGCTCGATCGAGGCCATGGCCCGCGCCACTTCGCCGTAGTTCACCCCGTCGTCAGCCTGCAATTGCACGCGTACTTCCGGGTCCTTGGCCTTGGCCGACTTGAGGTTGAATTCCAGCAAGTCCGGCTGGATTTCATCCTTGTTGATAAACAGTTTGCCGGCGCCGTCGATGCTCACCACCAGCGGATCTTTCTGCTCGACCGGTGCTACTGCTTCGGTCTTCGGTAGGTTGATCGGGATCGCGTTGGTCAGCAGCGGCGCGGTGACGATAAACACCACCAGCAGCACCAGCATCACGTCCACCAGCGGCGTCACGTTGATCTCGCTCAGCACCTCGTCGCTGTCTTGCGTGGAGAAGGCCATATCAGGACGCCTCCTTCACTTTTGTTGCGTTGCCCGGTGCCGCTACCTTGTTTGCAGCCGGGTGGATCAGCACACGGAACGCACTCTTCTGCGCCAGGCTGTAGAAGTCGTGGGCGAAGTCATCCAGATCCGCCGCCGTCAGTTTCAGACGCCGCAAAAAGTAGTTGTAAACCAGCACCGCCGGCACTGCGACCGCGATCCCCACTCCGGTGGCAACCAGTGCCGCACCGATCGGACCGGCAACTGTTTCCAGGCTCGCCGAGCCTGCCGCGCTGATGCCTTTGAGCGCTTCCATGATTCCCCACACCGTGCCGAACAGACCGATGAACGGCGAGGTGCTGCCAATACTCGCGACGACCGCCAGACCGGTTTCCAGCGAACGCCGTTCGCGGACGATCTGCTGACGCAAGGCACGCTCAAGGCGATCCTGATGGTTGATCGCCTGACTCAGGTCATTGGCCTGTGGCGCTTCGCCGACCTGGATCGCCGCATAACCGGCCTGTGCCACCCGAGCGGCAGCGCCGGGTTGGGTTTCGCTCAACTCAGCGGCGGAATCCAGACTCGACGCTGCCCAGAAGCGTTTATGAAACTTGCGATCCTGCGCCTTCAGACGACCGAACTGCACAGCCTTGAGCAGCGCCAGTCCCCAGGTGGCAACGGAAAAAACCACCAGCAGCCAGATCACCGCGCTTTCGATGGATTCCAGTGGAGAGGCCAGTAACGTCATGATGTATTCCCTCGTGTGTGGGAGCCGAGCTTGCTCGCGATGGCGGTTCCAGACACACCGCGAGAATAAAGTCAGCTGATTACCAATTAATGAATCTTGAAATCGATGGGCACGCTGACCCAGCCGTCCTGGGCGACATCACCCTGCTTGGCCGGCACAAAGCTCCACTGCTTGACCGCGCTTAGCGCCGCATCGTCGAGTTGCTGCCGACCGCTGCTTTTCTGAATCTGGATCTCACCGGGCTTGCCGTTGGCCAATACGTGCACCCTCAGCATCACCGTGCCTTCCCAGCCGCGACGCTGGGCCAGCGATGGATATTCCGGCGCCGGGTTCTTCAGGTACGCCGCGTTGGCCGAGGCCGGTGTCACTGGCGCGGGAGCCGGTGGCGCGGGCGGTGCCGGCGCCGCGACCGGAGCGGCCGGTTGTGGCGGCGCCGGAGGTTGCTCGAGCGCTTTGGGTGCCGGTTTCGGCACCGGTTTGGCCACCGGTTTCGGCTTGGGCTTGGGAATCGGTTTGGGTGGCGGCGGCTTCACCGCCAACTCGTCTTCAACCGGCGGCGGTGGCTCAACCACCGGTGCCGGTGGCGGCGGTTCGACCACCGGCGGCGCGGGTGGCGCCGGCCGCGAAAACTCGATGGTCATCGGCGGAATTTCCGGCGGCACGATCGGCAACGCCGGCGTCGGATGCTGGTTGATCCAGTAGATCACCGCGCCGTGCACCAGCAGCGCCAGCACGCCGAGCAGAATGGTTTCACGGCGGCTCAGAATGCCCTTGGGCGCACGCTGCAAACGCAGTTGCCCCAGCGGCACACGATGAGGCCGGCCGAGATCGACCAATTCGCCACTCGGTGCCTGGCGCCACAGCACCTCCTGTGCACTGGCGGCGGTCTGGACATTGCCCATTGATTCACTCCCTGCGGTCTCTTTGCGAAGTACCCGACGGGTCGCCGCAAACATCCCCCGGGCGACCGGTCGTTGGGTGAATCATTGGAGCAATCGCTTATCTCCGAAAGTAACTTTTATCGATGTGTTTAGATTTTTTACGAATATGTATTTCCGTAGATTGTCGCGAAGCCACGGCCCGTAAGGCCTGGCGCCAAAGGCTAAATTTACAATGCTTTTCAAGCATGAAAAATATTCGGCGAAGGCATGCAAAACCCGTTCATTTCGCGCTTTTTCAGCGGTTTTGCCGGATGAATTCCAGGCCATTCAACCCGATGTTGCCCATCATGTCCGCCGCGCTGCCCAGTGCCCGCAAGCGTGTATAGGCCTGATCGGGCGAGAACATCACCCAGGCGTGCGCCGTGCCATCGGCCGTCAGCGTATTGAAAGAGATAGCGACCGGGCCTGTTGAAAAACCATGCCTGAAATGGAAATTGCCAAAGGCGATCGGGTATTCGATGCCGGACAGTGACAGGGTTCCGGTGAAACTGCCGGTGCGGTCATCGCCCTCGGTCAGGGTCAAGGTTGTATCTGAGGGTTCATGACGATAAACGCCGTTGATCGCGGACATGTGCTGCATCCTTGCTTGGTGTTTGAGAGAGAAAACTGGCGCTGGCTGCGCCTCATGCATGGCGAACGAAGTCGCCGGGCAGGCTGCTGACCACGCCGTCATAGGTGACGCGCACGCAGTGCCCCTGCAGTTCATGAGTGCCGCGACTTGGCGAGAACAGGGTCAGGGCGAAATAACCGTGATCCTGGTTATTGGCAATCAGCGTGACCACGGTTGGCGGCTGGTAGCCATTGAGGCTGGCATAACGGCCATTGACGATGCCGTAGTTGATGCCTTGGTGATGCAACGTGCCGGCGAAGACCCCGGTGCGGTCATCGGAATCGACAATGGTCAGATAGGGCCCATCGAGGGTGTTGGAATAAAGCGCGTTTTGCATGTAAGCGTCCTGCTCGAATGATTAAGTTCAACGCAAGCTTAGAATCAGACGCCCGCAAACGCTGTCATCCACAGGAAGCACAACCAACATGAAAATGACTTATTTCATGTAAGAAAAAAGCCGTCAGACTCAATAGCATGACGGCTTTTTTGTGACACACAATTACTGTTTAACAAATTCTCCAGCCAGGCCAACAACATCACCGTCAAAGTTAGTGCGCGAACCCACCGCACGAACTTTCGAATAGTTGTGATCCGGCGAGAACAGCGTCCAGGACTGATAACCCGTGCCGTCATTCAGAGCCGCGAAGGTGATGATCGTAGGCTGCCCGGTGCTGTTCTGGAAATGGTAATGCCCGTAAGCGATGTCGTAGTTCACGCCGTTCTGGCTGAACTTGCCGCTGAAGGTGCCGTTGGAGTCGTTGCCATCGGTAATCGTCAGTTTGGCGCCAGCGTTAGCGTTTACATAATTGCCATTAATGCTCGACATAACGAGATTTCCTTTATCGTTGGATAAGTGTCTTCCGATGAGAGCAAGTTTCCTCCTGGAAACTCACGACACTCAGGATGGTTGGCCATTCACTTATTGTCCACGCGACTTTTCAACGAAATTGCAATAAGCACTATTCATCTCCCACATAACTTATCGCCATTCATTCGAGCATTAATTCCTTTTCAACTAACGACTGGCGCTGACTTGTAGCGCGGACGGTGTCGGGGCGACAACCGCAGTCTCGGAACGCGGAGTTCCGGCCGGCACCCAGTCATAACTCACCGGCAACGCCCGATAGACCCAGTTGCTGATCGCGTCACTACCCGGCGCTTTGCCCAGATACGGGCTGACGTATTCCCAGACGTTTTCGCCGCTGGCCGTGATCTGGAAAAACCGTCCGTTCATACCCTCGTCGATCAGCGTATTACCGTTGGGCAAGCGTCGCGCGCTGCTGATGAACGAACTGTAGAAGGCCCACCCCGGCTGCTTCGAATTCGCCGCGCTGTACTGCCAGACAATTTCATTTTTCAGCGGATCGATTTCCAGTACCCGCGAACCGGAAATCAGCCCGAGGGTGACGTTCGGATACCCCGCCGAGCCCTGATTGTCGAACACCAGCAAGTTGCCCGCGCCGGGCAGCCCGGCCGGGATAATGTGCGCGTCGTGCTGGCCAACGAATTGATCGACCGGACGCGGCAGTTTCTGCGCGGTTTTCGGATTGATCAGCGGCAGGTTCGGACCGAGGCGCCAGACCACTTTGCCGCTGTGCTTGTCGATGATCGCGATGAAGTTGGCGTTGCGCGAATCAAGCAACAGGTTGTCCGGGTCAAAGCGTTTGTCACCGGCATCGAACCACTTGTTCGGCCCGACCACGCTGAGGTTGTTGATATGCAGGTAGTCCGGATTGTCGCTGGCGCGTACCAGCTTCAATTGCTCCGGGGTGAAGCCGAATTCGTTCAGGTGTTCCGAGGCCAGCCACTGCCATTTCACCTGCCCGTCGGGGCTGACTTCGTAGATCGCATCGTCGATCACCTCGGGCACTTTGAAGCCTTTGACCTGGTGCACCTTGTTCGCCAGCACCACGGTGTTGCCGTTGCTCAGGCGCCGCTGGTCATGGTGTTGCTGCGCCGCGCCACCGGGCGCCTTGTCGCCCCATTGCCAGACGACTTTACCGTTCCAGTCCAGCTCGCCGACGCTCTGATTGCCCAAGCCATTACCGGCGGAGCCAAGCTTGCCCGGATCCTTCTCGCTCAGTTGCAGCAGCACATGCCCGCGCTCGCCGCCGACCAGTTGCGGGTCGATGATCGCCGAGGGAAAACCCGCCTGCGGCCAGGTTTTCACCTCGTTGCCGTTCATGTCGATCAGGTGCGTCTGCTTGTCGGCGCCACTGAAGATCACGTACTGGTTGAACGCCTTGTTCGGGTCGTAGCGGGTGACGCCGGTCGGGTACACGCTGGGTGCGGCGAACACCGTGGTACTCAACGCTGCGCCGGATAACAACAGCGCTAAAGCGGTTTTGCCTGGCAACATGATGCAGCTCCTTGAATGACAGATCAGAAGTCGTAGCGACCGGTAACGCCGAGGGTGCGCGGCGTACCGAGCAGGCCTTCATAACCGCCGTTGCCGCCGGTCCACAGGGTCGTGTAGTAGGTCTTGTCGAAGGCGTTTTTCAGCCACAGCGAAACGTCCCACTGACCCTGATTGAAATCGCCGCGCAGACCGGTGGACAGGTTGACCACCGCATAACTCGGGATCTGCCCGTAGTCGGAATCTTCGACCGTGCCCACCGCTTTCGAGCGGAACGCATAGCTGGCGGTGACGTAGGGTTCGAAGCCGTTGGCCAGATTCCATTTGTATTCGCCGTTGGCGTTGCCGATCCATTTGGAAGCGCCGACCACCTGGTGGCCGCTGAGATCGCAGGACGCCGGTGCGCCCGGGGCCTGGCTGATTTCCGGCGGGCATGGCGCATCTTTGTACGAGAGGTAACTGACGTCGTTGTACGAGCCGTTGAAGTTCAGCGTCAGGCCGCGCAACGGGATCACCGTGCTTTCGAATTCGACGCCGCGCGAGCGCACGGAACCGGCGTTGGTCAGGTATTGCACGCGGTTGACGTCGTCGTAGGCGTTGGTCTGGTAAGCGTTGACCTGAGTCCAGAAAACGTTGGCGTTGAGCTGCAGACGCCGATCCCACAGAGTGCTCTTGAAGCCGAGTTCGGCGTTGTTCGCGCGTTCGGTGCCGATCAGTAGCGAGTCGGCGCCAGCGGTTGGCGCCGAACCCACCGCCAGGTTCACCCCACCGGATTTTTCGCCGTGGGACAGCGTGGCGTAACCGAGCAGATCATCGGTGATGCGGTAGCTGAGGTTGAGCAACCCGGACGGACTGGAGCTGTACTGGTTGAGATCGCCGGAATCGTAGGCGCCAGTGCGTCCGCGGCGTGCCGTGGCCGCTGCGCCGGTGACAATGGCGCCACCGACCGGAGCATTGCGAGTGACCCAGGCGTTCTTCTCTTCATAGGTGCCGCGCACCCCAGCGGTGAAATCCAGGCGCTCGGTCAGGTGCCAGGTGCCTTGAGCGAACAGGGCGAAACTGTCGGTCTTGATGTGGCCGTTACCGACACTGCCGACGTTGGCCAGCGCGCCACGTGGTGTGCCATTCCAGATGTCGGCCTGCGGGCCGTAATAGGCGAAGGATTTGTTGTCCAGATCCGAGCCGAAGTAGTACGCGCCCACCACGTAATCGAAGAACTCGCCCTTGGGCGAGGCCAGGCGAAATTCCTGCGAGTACTGTTTGTCTTCGACCGAAACGCCAGCGTTGTAGGTCGCCGCGACGTTGAGGCCATCGTCGTTGGCTGGGGTGAAATTCCAGAAGCGATAGGAGCTGATCGAGGTCAGGGTGAAATCGCTCGGCAGCGTCCAGTTGGCCTCCACCGACGTGCCGCCCTGATGCACGGTGACGTGCTGATCGTTGTCCAGATTGACCTTGCGGTGCGAGCCGTTGACCAACGTCGCACCGGCGGCATCGGCCCGCGACTGGTACAGGTTGACGCCATTGATGGTCGGCCCGGTGCTGTACAGCACGCGGGTGCCGGCGCTGGAGTCCTCTTCGTTGTAGTCGCCGATCCAGCGCAGGTTGAAGTCTTCGTTGGGCTTGAACAGCAACTGCGCGCGGAAGCCATCGCGCGAGCCACCGTTCAAATCATGGCCGTTGTATTCGTTCTTGATGTCGCCGTCGCTGCGGGTGCGATAGGCCGAAAAACGTCCGGCCAGCTCATCGTTGATCGGCCCGGAAATCGTGCCCTTGGTCTGGAAATAACCGTCCTCGCCGAACGAGGTTTCGATGCTGCGCTCAGGGGTGAATGTCGGCGCGCGGGTGCTGATGTTGATCACCCCGGCGGTGGTGTTCTTGCCGAACAGCGTGCCCTGCGGCCCACGCAGAACTTCGAGCTGTTCGATGTCCATCAGGTCGAACACCGCCATCCCCGGACGGCCCAGATACACGTTGTCGATGTACAGACCGACACTGCCCTCCAGACCGTCGCTGGCCGGGTTGTTGCCGAGGCCACGAATCGACACGCTGGACTGGCGCGCATGCATGTAGGCGACGTTGACGCTCGGCACCAGTTGCTGCAAATCCTGAATCCGGTAAACGCGCTGCGTCTCCAGAGTCTGGCCGCTGACCACGCTCATCGGCGTGGGCACATCCTGCGAACTTTCTTCGCGGCGGCGGGTGGTGACGGTCACGGTCTCCAGTTGCGAACTGTTGGCCGCAGGCTTGCCGGCGGGAGCCGGTGGCGGGGTGTCGGCGTCGGCGGCGTAGCTGTGAGTCCAGCTGGCACTCCCCGCCAGCAACAGGGCCAGAGGCAGGCGTTTGAGCCGTCGTGGCGTTAAGGGTGACGCAAGGTTCAACGGACTCATGGCGCGGCTCCTGGTCAAAAAACACACAGTCAACTTTTGCGCTGTATATTCTTTAAAGTTATTTATTTATGTTTTTACAAAGATTTACTGCATAAGAGATTGCCTTTATAAGGAGTCGACCTAATGCATATCCAATGCATTTCCCGGATATTTTTTATGTGAAAAATGCATATCGACTTGCGCCAACTTCGACACTTCATCGCCCTCGCCGAACAACGCAGCTTCGTCGCCGGCGCGCAGGCGGTGAACCTGTCGCAGTCGGCCTTCAGCCGCAGCATTCAGGCGCTGGAACACAGCGTTGGCTGCCAGTTGGTCGACCGTGGACGCAAGGATCTGCCGCCGACCAAGCAGGGTCAGGTGCTGCTCGAACATGCGCGGCGACTGGTCAGCGGCGCGCAGCAGATGGCCAACGAGATCAGTCAGTTCAATGGTCTGGAAGCGGGCGAACTGCGCTTCGGTTGCGGCCCGGCGCCAGCAGCCGGATTGATCCCGCGCGCGATCGGCGCATTTATCGGACGCTACCCGAAAGCGCGGGTGCAATTTCAGGTCGATGACTGGCAGAGCTTGAGCAAACGCCTGCTCAGCGAAGAGTTCGAATTCTTCGTCGCCGACACCCGGCACTTCGAGGCCGATCCGGATTACCTGACCCATCGATTGCGCCCGCGCAAATGGCATTTCTGCTGCCGGGCCGGGCATCCGCTGGCGGCATTCGAGCGGGTCACGGCCGAGCAACTGATGAGTTATCCACTGGCGGTGAGCATTCGCCCGCCGAACCTGCGCAAGGTCATCGTCGACCTCAGCGGCCGCCCGGACTTCACCCCCAATGTCGAATGCGAAAACAGCTCAAGCCTGCTCAGCGTGGTGCTGCGTTCGGATGCGATCGGGATAGTTGGGGCGTATTCCGATGCGCTGCATCAGGCCAAGGGTGAGCTGGTGTGTTTGCGGATCGAGGGTCTGGCGGATGATCTGGAAGAGCTGTACACCCGCTACGGGATTGTCAGTCGGGCGGGGTATCGGTTGTCGCCGCTGGCCGAGGCGATGATTGAGCAGATCAAGGCGATTGATGCGGTGGATGATGAGGTGTGTTCGCTGGAGAATTTTGCCGTCTGAGCCACCCTCTTCGCGAGCAAGCCCGCTCCCACATTTGGAATGCGTACTCCTGTGGGAGCGGGCTTGCTCGCGAAGGCGTCGCCACCACACCGATGCATCCACTGCATAAAACCCATTCCCCAAATGCACTTGCCGAACACCCCTGCCGAAAGCGACAACCCTCGCCTGTCTTTCTGACCGGTGAACCCCATGCCCAACCCGCAAAACCCTGTGCGCAACGTGCTGTACATCATGTGCGATCAACTGCGCCGCGATTACCTGTCCTGCTATGGCCATCCGCATCTGCACACGCCGAACATCGATCGCCTGGCCGCCGCCGGCGTACGCTTCAGCCGTGCCTACACCCAAGGCACGATCTGCGGCCCGTCGCGGATGTCAGCCTATACCGGACGCTACGTCAGCAGCCATCAGGTCGCATGGAACGCCGTGCCGTTGCCGCTGGAAGAGCTGACGATCGGCGACTACCTGCGCCCCCACGGCATTCGCACCGCGCTGGTCGGCAAGACCCACGCCACGGCCAATGTCGATGCCCTGCAGCGACTGGCGATCAACCCGGACAGCGCACAGGCCGAGGTGCTCAACGAGGTCGGTTTCGAACCGTACTTTCGCCACGACGGAATCTTCCCCGACGACCCATTGTTCGACGACAAACGCGAGTCCGCGCCCTACACCCACTACCTGCGCGAGCAGGGTTTCGACGGGCGCAATCCCTGGCACGACTGGGCCAACGCCGCCGAAGGCGAGAACGGCGAAATCCTCAGCGGCTGGCACATGCGTCATGCGCATTTGCCAGCGCGAATTCCCGAGCAGTTCTCAGAGACTGTCTACACTACTAATCGAGCCATCGACTTCATCACCGAGCAAGGTGATAAATCCTGGTGTTTACACCTCTCCTACATCAAACCGCACTGGCCCTATATCGTACCGGCGCCATACCACGCCTTGTACAGTACGAAATCGATTCTCGAAGCGGTCCGCGCGACGCCCTCCGAAGCCAGCAAACACCCCGTATACACGGCGTTTCGTCAACATGAGGAAAGCCTCAACTTCTCCCGTGATTCAGTACGATTGAATGTAATCCCTACCTACATGGGCCTGATCAAGCAGGTGGATGACCAACTCGGGCGGCTGTTCGATTTTCTGCAGAGCAACGGCAGGTGGGATGACACGTTGATCGTGTTCACCAGCGATCACGGCGACTTTCTCGGCGACCACTGGTTGGGCGAGAAGGAGTTTTTGCTCGAGCAAGCGGTGGGCGTGCCATTGATCGTGCGCGACCCGCGCGCGGCGGCGGATATCACCCGGGGTACGGTGGATGAGCGGCTGGCGGAAACCATTGATGCGTTGCCGACGTTTCTCCAGGCCCTGGGCCTGCCGGGGGCCGAGCATCGCCTGGAAGGACGCTCGCTGATCCCGCTGTTGCACGGCGAAAACCCCGACTGGCGTCGCTACGCGATCAGCGAATACGACTACGCCTTCCAGGCCCCGGCGCGCGAGCGACTTGGCCAGCCGATCGACCGTTGCCGCATGACCATGGTGCGCAGCGAGCGCTGGAAATACCTGGCGTACGACGGCTTCCGGCCGCAGTTGTTTGATCTGCTGAATGATCCGCAGGAGTTGCGCGATCTGGGTGAGGACCCGGCACACGCGGCGGTGCGCGAAGAGCATGCGGGGTATCTGTTCGAATGGGTGCGCGGCTTGAAGCGGAGGACTACGATCAGTCATCAGGAGATCGATTTGCGTGGGCAGCGGTTTCGCTATGGCGAGCCTGAGACCGAGAAAGTCGTGCAGATTGGCGTTTGGTGAAAGAGCTTCGCGAGCAAGCCCGCTCCCACAGGGTTCTGTGTCGTTCACATCCACTGTGTTCAACACATTTCCACTGTGGGAGCGGGCTTGCTCGCGAAGAGGCCCGATCAGACGCCGACGAGCTCGGCACCTTTGATGGTTTGACTACGCTGCCCCGAAACCCCAACCGGGACTTCCCCCTTGAGCGTCACCCGCCGCACGATGCGATCCTGGGTGCCGTAATCATCAATCGCATAATGCTGGGTCGAACGGTTATCCCAGATCGCCACGTCACCGGCCTTCCAGCGCCAGCGCACGGTGTTTTCCTGACGAATCACATGGCTCTGCAACAGGCCAAACAAGTGCGCCGAATCGGCCTGCGAATACCCCTTGATGCGTTTGACGAAGTGCCCCAGCAGCAAGCTTTTCTCCCCGCTGATCGGGTGTACGCGCACCACCGGGTGTTCGGTCTCGTAGACGGTCGAGGTGAAGATCTTGCGATAGCGCTCAAGCTTCTCCGGCGACACGTCCGGCTTGGCCCCGGCGTAGTCGTATTCGTTGCTGTGTACGGCGACCAGTTTGTCCGCCAGCTCGCGCAGTTCGCTCGGCAGTTCGTTGTACGCAGTCGCGGTGTTGGCCCACAGGGTGTCGCCACCGAAGGCCGGGGCCACCACCGAGCGCAGGATCGAGGCTTTCGGGTAGGCGTCGACGAAGGTCACGTCGGTGTGCCAGGAGTTGGCGCGCTGGCCTTCGGCCCCGTCCAGCTCCAGCAGATAACGCGTGCCCTCACGCACCGGTACGGTCGGATGCGCCACGGGCTCGCCGAGCAGATGGGCGAAGGCTTCCTGGCGCTGATCGTCGAGCTGGGTCTGCTCGCGGAAGAACACCACCTTGTACTGGATCAGCGCCTGCTGAATGGCTTCGACCGTGGCGGCGTCCAGTTCACCGGACAGGTGCACGCCACGAATCTCGGCGCCGATACGGCCGGCCACCGGATGGATTTCCAGCGCGTGGACAGCGGGTTTTACAGCGAGTGCGGCATTGCTCATGGGTAGACCCTCATCGACTGCTTGCGGTTGGGCGGCAGCGAAACATCGCTCTATCTATATTCCATTTACATCTAATAGATATTCACATGCTTCGTTGACGGAATAAGAGCTTGCATTTAAAACCTCAAGCAACCCTCGTCGCAAATGCCTTCGAGCTATTTTTAGGATGCCGGAAAAGCATATGGATCTTCGCCAGTTGCGCTACTTCATCGCCCTCAACGAACACCGCAGTTTTGTCCGCGCGGCAGACGCGATGGGCATCACTCAACCGGCGTTCAGCCGCAGCATTCAAGGGCTGGAGCAAGAGTTCGGCTGCGTGCTGGTGGATCGCGGCAACAAGGATCTGCGCCCGACGCCCGAAGGTCAGGTAGTGCTGCAACACGCCCTGACCCTGGTGCAAGGCGCGGCGCTGCTCAGCGCGGAAGTGACGCAGATGACCAAGCTCGATGCGGGTGAACTGCACTTCGGCTGCGGCCCGGCCCCGGCGGTGAAACTGGTGCCGGATGCGGTGGCGCAATTCATCAATGCGCACCCGAAAGTGCGCACCTGTTTTCAGGTGGATAACTGGGAAAAACTCAGCCGTGCGCTGAGCCGTGAAGAGATCGAATTCTTCATCGCCGACATCCGCCACTTCGAAGCCGATCCGAACTTCCAGACCCAAGCCCTGACGCCCAAGCGCGGCGTGTTCTTCTGCCGGCCCGGGCACCCGCTGCTGGCCAAGGAAAGCCTGTCGACCAACGACATGTTCGACTACCCGCTGGCGACCACGCTGATTCCGCCGGGGATTCGCAAACTGCTGGCGAACCTCAGCGGCCGGATCGATTTTTCGCCGACCATCGAGACCGAGCATTTCCCGGCGCTGGTGAAGGTTGTGCTGCAATCCAATGCGATTGGCGTGGGCACGGAGGAGGCATTCGTCGAGGACATTGCTCAGGGTTCGCTGGCGCTGCTGCACTGGCGCAACCTGCCGCAGAATCTGGAGAGCATGAATGCGCGCTGCGGGATTGTCAGCCGTACCGGGTTTCGTTTGTCGCCGGCAGCGCGGGCGATGATCGAGACGCTGGTGGCGGTGGACAAGCAGGAAGTCAGCGTCGCGGTTTGAGGACGCCTTCGCGAGCAAGCCCGCTCCCACAGTGGATTGTGGTGAACACAGATTTTGTATTCACGCCGATCCACTGTGGGAGCGGGCTTGCTCGCGAAGAGGCCCGTCCAGACACTGAAGATTCAGAGCTTGGCCGCCGCCAGTTCAGGCGCCACCCAATCGCTGACCTTGAACGGCTTGCGAATCAGCTTCTGCTGCGCCGCCAGATCCACCGAGTCCTGCAATTTGCCGAGGAATACCGGGTCCAGCGTCGACGGGAACACTTCGCTGAGTTTCTGATCCTGCAGGTCCTGGGTCAGGATCACCGGTGGATAACTTGCCAGCCCCGACACCAGTTGCACGTAGGCATCCTTGTTGCTGTCCTGGGTCAGCCAATCCACTGCCTGCTGCTGCGCCTTGAGCAGTTTCGCCACGACCTCCGGGTGCCCGTCGACAAACTTGCCGGCCCCCACCAGCACCGATTGCACGCTACCGGCGCCCCCCAGGTCCTTGGTGTTGAGCGGCAATTCGGCCAGCCCCTTGCTCTGCAAAGCGGCCAGACCTGAGCTGCCCCATGACGCATCAATCTGCTTGGCCGCCAGCGCGGCGGTGGCCCCGCTGAAGTCGAGATTGATCACCTTCAGATCCTTCTCGCTCAAGCCCTGACTGGCCAGCGCCGCATCAAACGACAACTGGGTGGCGGTGCCACGGAAGATCGCCACGCGCTTGCCTTTCAGATCCTGCAGGGTCTTGATCCCCGACCCCGGCACGACGCCCAGATACTGCTTCACCCCGCGCGCACTGGCGCTGAGCAAACGTGTGTCGAGACCGTTGGACTTGCCAATGATCGCCGCCAGGTCGCCCAGATACGCCAGATCGACCTGACCGTTGGCAAACGCCTCGTTGATCACCGGCCCGGCGCCCTTGAAGAAGCTCCATTGAATCTTGATGCCCTGATCGGCGAAGGCTTTTTCGAAGATCTGCCGATCACGCAGCACATCCACCACACCGCCGCCGCTGTGCTGGGTGCCAGCGCTCAGGTCGGGCACGGCGATCCTGATTTCCTTGAGCTCGTCGGCCTGCGCGGTAAACGCCAGCAGGCCCGCCAGTGCCGGGATGGCAAACAGACTGAAGACTCGTTTGAAGGGAAGGTTCATGGGTACGGCTCCTTGATCACGACGGGCGTTGAGGAGCCGAAAGTAGGCCGAAGCATTACCTTCGCTTAAATACTATAAATGCACATTTTTATAGCTTTTGACGCTAAGCAAGCAGGGACGCGGGTTGCAGCGGTGTATGCATTAACAGCATCGAAAATATTCTTCGAATGCATTGGATGCGCGTCGGGCTGCAGGCCTTAAATGGTCTGGCTTATCTCTCAATAGAATTGATTTGAATTTTTATAGATCGAATTTGCATACACCGCTAGCCAAATGTGGGAGCGGGCTTGCTCGCGAAGGGGTCGCGTCATTCGCCATCACCGGCGCCTGACACTGCGCCTTCGTGAGCAAGCCCACTCACACCAAGCCAAGCGGTTCGCCATGCAACCCGACAACGGAGGTCACCCATGGCCCGTGATTCCCTGCTCAGTCTGCCACTGCCGGCGCCGCCACTGAAAAGTCGGCGCGCGTGGCCGAGCCTCAACCAACGTCTGTTGCCATGGCTGCTGCCGATCAGCCTGTTCGCGCTGTGGTGGCTGGCCGCGCGCAATCAATGGATGAGCGAGCAGATCCTGCCGGCGCCATCGCTGGTGTGGAACAGCGCCATCGAGCTGTCCCAGGGCGAGCTGTGGAGTCATTTGTGGATCAGCCTGCAACGCCTGCTCTGGGGCTTGCTGGCAGGGATCTCTGCGGGCGCAGTGCTGGGTGCTGCTCTGGGCTTCAGCCGGCGTCTCCAACGCCTGGTTTTCCCCACGTTCGCCGGTCTGGCACAAGTGCCGACGCTGGCTTGGATTCCGCTGTTCATGGTGTTTTTCGGCATCGGCGAAGTGCTGAAACTGGTGGTGCTGATCAAGGCCATCGTGGTTCCGGTGACCCTGCACACCTTGGTCGGCGTTCGTGATGCGCAACCGAAACTACGCGAAGCCGCGGCCGTATTACGCCTGCCGTCTTACCTGCTGATCCGGCGCCTGGTGCTGCCCGCTGCACTGCCGGCGTTCATGGCCGGCGTGCGTCTGGCCCTGGCTGCTGGCTGGACTTCATTGCTGGCGGTGGAGCTATTGGCATCCAGCGAAGGTATCGGCTACCTGATGGTCTGGGCACGGCAACTGTTCATGCTCGACATCGTGTTCGTGTGCATCGTGGTCATCGGTGTGCTCGGTGTAGCGATGGATCGCGGCATCGGTTTTCTCGACCGCAAACTGGTGCACTGGCCGCACCCGGCGACTGCGGAAATCCGCCGTGGCCCGCGCTATGAAGGCTGGCAGCGGCTGCAACCGTGGCTGTTGCCACTGGGCCTGATTGGCGTCTGGCAAGTGGCGAGCGATCAGCAGTGGGTCGATGCGAACATCCTGGTCAGCCCGCTGGCGGTGCTGGACACGACCAGGAACGGTCTGCTCGACGGCACGCTGATCAGCGGCATGGCCTTGAGCCTCGGTCGTACCCTTGGCGGGTTGCTGCTCGGCGGCGGACTTGGTTTCGCCCTCGGCTTGCTGTTGGGGCTTTCACGTACCAGCGAACGGCTGCTCGGCCCGACCCTCGCCGCCATCCGCCAGATCGCGATTTTTGCCTGGGTGCCGCTGCTCACCGCGTGGTTCGGCTTGGGTGAATTGTCGAAGTGGGTGTTCGTCGCCCTCGCCGCGTTTTTCCCGCTGTTCATCGCCACCCAGCGCAGCGTCGCCAACCTCTCGCCACAACTCAACGAGGCCGCGCAGGTGTTGCGTTTGAGCCTCGGTCAGCGCCTGCGCCGACTGGTGCTGCCGGGTGCGGCGCCGGGGATTTTCGCAGGGCTGCGCCTGAGCCTGATCTACGCCTGGCTCGGCACCATCGGCGCCGAATATTTCATGCCATCCAACGGCGGCATCGGCAGCCAGATGATCGGCGCTCAACAACTGCTGCGCATGGATCTGATCATGGCCGGGATGCTGCTGGTCGGCCTGACCGGCGCCCTGCTCAACCTCATCGGCCAACGCCTGGAAATTCGCGCCACTCGCTGGAGACACGCATGAACGCACCGATTGTCAGCTTCACCCACGTAGGCAAATCCTTCGACGTCGACGGTTTCGAACTGGAGGCGATTCGCGAATTCAACCTCGACATTGCCGAGGGCGAATTCGTCGCCATCGTCGGCTCCAGCGGCTGTGGCAAATCCACCTTGCTGCGCTTGCTGGTGGGTCTGGATACGCAGTTTCGCGGGCAGATCAGCGTCGATGGCAAAGCCGTCAGCGGCATCGGCGGTGAGCGCGGCATCGTGTTTCAGGAGCACCGTTTGTTCCCGTGGCTGACGGTGGCCGACAACATCGGCCTCGGCCTGGTCAACGAACCATTGAGCGCCGCTGAAAAGCAGCAGCGCATCAACGATTTCATCGATCTGGTCGGCCTGCGCGATTTCACCCGCGCCTATCCGCACCAGCTCTCCGGCGGCATGGCCCAGCGCGTGGCGATTGCTCGCGGGCTGGTCGCCAGTCCACGCATTCTGCTGCTCGACGAACCGTTCGGCGCGCTAGATGCACTGACCCGCCAGCAGATGCAGGACGAACTGCTGGCGATCCGCGACCGGGCAAAAATCACCACGATCCTCGTCACCCACGACGTCGAAGAAGCGATTTTTCTCGCCGACCGCGTGGTGGTGATGGAGCCGCGTCCGGGACGGATCAAGCAGGTGGTCGATATTGCCCTGCCGCATCCGCGCCAGCGCAGCAGTTTCGACTTCCATCAGTTGCGTGAGGAGTTGCTGCACGAACTGACCAGTGACGACCATTACCAACCGAGCCTGCCAGTGCAGATCCGCGATCTGCCGCTGTCGTTCATTGCCTGCTGAGAGGAGTTTTTCGATGCCGCAACGCCCCAACTTTCTGGTGATTCTGGCCGACGATCTCGGCTTCTCCGACATCGGCGCGTTCGGCGGCGAAATCGCCACGCCGAACCTCGATGCGCTGGCCGATAACGGCCTGCGCCTGACCGATTTCCACACCGCACCGACCTGCTCGCCAACCCGTTCGATGCTGCTGACCGGCACCGACCACCACATCGCCGGCATCGGCACCATGGCCGAAGCGCTGACCCCGGAGCTGATCGGCAAACCGGGTTACGAGGGCTATCTCAACGACCGCGTCGTCGCCCTGCCCGAACTGCTGCGCGAGGCCGGTTACCAGACGTTGATGAGCGGCAAATGGCACCTCGGCCTGACCGCTGAACTGGCGCCGCAGGCTCGCGGTTTCGAGCGTTCGTTCTCGCTGCTGCCGGGCGCGGCCAACCACTATGGTTTCGAGCCGACCTACGACGAACACACCCCGGGCCTGCTGAAATCGACCCCGGCGCTGTACATCGAAGACGACACCTTTGTCGACGAATTGCCCAAGGATTTCTATTCCTCGGATGCCTTCGGCGACAAGCTGTTGCAGTACCTGAAGGAGCGCGATCAGAGCCGGCCATTCTTCGCTTATCTGCCTTTCTCCGCACCGCATTGGCCGTTGCAGGCACCGGCCGAGGTGGTCGAAAAATACCGTGGCCGCTACGACGCCGGCCCCGAAGTCTTGCGTCTGGAGCGCCTGGAAAAACTCAAGGCGCTGGGGCTGATCGAGCCGGATGTCGAGCCACATCCGCTGATTCAACTGAATGCGCAATGGGACGCGCTGAGTGATGAGCAACGACAGATTTCCGCGCGGGCCATGGAGGTCTACGCGGCCATGGTCGAGCGCATGGACTGGAACATCGGCCGGGTGGTTGATTACCTGCGCCAGCAGGGCCAACTCGATAACACTTTCATCCTGTTCATGTCCGACAACGGTGCCGAGGGCGCACTGCTGGAGGCGTTTCCCAAGTTCGGCCCGGAACTGCTGACCTACCTCAATCAGCATTACGACAACAGCCTCGACAACATTGGCCGCGCCAATTCCTACGTCTGGTACGGGCCGAGCTGGGCGCAAGTGGCGACCGCGCCGTCACGGCTGTTCAAGGCGTTCACCACCGAGGGCGGGATTCGCGTACCGGCGCTGCTGCACTATCCGCAATTGCCGATCAAAGGGCAGATCAGCCATGGCTTCGGCACGGTGATGGACATCACCCCGACCATTCTCGATCTGGCCGGCGTGCGCCATCCGGGCAAGCAATGGCAAGGCAAACCGGTGGCGCCGCTGCGCGGTAAATCGTGGCTGGGCTTTTTGTCCGGCGAGACGGCGCAAGTGCACGACGAGCACACCGTCACCGGTTGGGAATTGTTTGGCCGCCGGGCGATTCGCCAAGGGTCGTGGAAAGCGGTGTGGATCCCCGGGCCGGTGGGGCCGGCGACCTGGCAGCTTTATGATCTGAGCAGCGATTCGGGGGAGATTCATGATCTGGCGGCGAGTCAGCCGGACAAGCTCAACAGCTTGATCGGGCACTGGCAGCAGTATGTGGAGGAGACCGGGGTGATTCTCAGTGCTTCGCCGTTTCAGCCGGATTGAGGTTGCCTGATCCGGTGCCTTCGCGAGCAAGCCCGCTCCCACAGTTGGAATGCGTTCCCCTGTGGGAGCGGGCTTGCTCGCGAAGAGGCCCGCAAATTCACCATCAAGCCTGAGCCGTACGCGCCTCCTCCGCTACCACTTCATCCCGACGAACAAACCGGTTCGCCCGCCCAAACGTGCCGAAATCATTGAACCGAACGCCCATCTCACGCATCACCTTGTGCGCCACCGGCACGGTCATCTGCCGGATGTAAAACGGTTCTTTCACCACAAAATGGTGAATCCCGTGGCTGCTGCCAAAGTTGAAGCAGAACGCCTGCAACGGCCACAACCACCACGGGTTCAACACCTGGCATTGCTGCAGCACATTGCCCGCCTCGATGTCGCCGTAGTAATGCATGTTCGAGCTGATGAAGTGCAGGCAAAAGGTGCGCAGCACGTTGGGGCCGATGATCACCACTGCCGCGATGTCGATCACCTGCATCACCGACAGCGTGGTTGCCGACCATTCAATCGGTGAACCCATCAGGTAGGCGATGCCATTCGCCGCATGAAAACCGAGGAACACGTACCACGCGCCCCAATGCACCAGCGC
Source organism: Pseudomonas sp. RSB 5.4 (assembly GCF_037126175.1). NCBI lineage: Bacteria > Pseudomonadati > Pseudomonadota > Gammaproteobacteria > Pseudomonadales > Pseudomonadaceae > Pseudomonas > Pseudomonas sp. RSB 5.4. The sequence continues at coordinate 4,809,484 of NZ_CP146986.1, read as the reverse complement.
CAGCGGCGCGTAGACCTTCAGGCTGCGCTTGATGATGCTGAATTTGTGCGCCCAGGTCTTGGCCCGCAGCATGCGGATGAACGCCGACATCACGTTATCGCCGACCATCAGCAAGCGCGCAAAACCCCATGGCTCGCCGTTGGTGATCGCCCGCTCCTCCATGTCGGTTTCGGTGCCGGAGACCTTGTGGTGATTGAGGTGCAGGTGGCGGCGGATCCACGGGTTGATCGTGCTCGGCCGCGCCAGCCACACCAGGCCCATCATCAGGTTGTGCGGCACCCGTTGTTTGCGGAAATACATGCTGTGGATCAGGTCGTGTTCCAGCTCATGGGTCAAGGAGGCGAAAAACGCATTCAGCAGCAGGCACACCCACCACGCCATATGACCGGTGATGTACAGCGCTGCCGAACCGACCATCCCGGCCAGGGCGAAGGCCAGAATGCCGGCGCCGAGGGCGTCCTGATGCTGCAGAATCGGGTAGCGCTCACGCAGTTCGACGCCCTTGGCCAGCACCACTTCGCGAATATGTGCTGATCGCTGGGCGGCATTGTGTCGCTGGGGACTTGCAGAAGTACGGTCCATGCTTCCATCCTCTGTTTATTGATGTTCGCATCCTGCCTTGCGAAAGCTCCATTGATGATAGCCGTGAACGCCAACCTGTTGACCGGAAGCGCCAATCAGCATGAAGGAACCGACTTCTCTCGCCAGCTGGACCCGTGCCTTGCGCAAGCAACTCGATGCGCTGGGGCTGGACAGTCTCGGCCTGTGCCAGCAGGCCGGGCTCGACCCGCAGTTGATGGACGACCCGAACGCGCGTTATCCGTTGTCCGGCACCACGCGCCTGTGGCAACTGGCGGTGCAGTTCAGCGGGGATCCGGCGATCGGCCTGCGAGTGTCGCGCTTCGTCAGCCCGACCACGTTCCACGCGCTCGGTTACGCGCTGGTGGCCAGCGGCAGCCTGCGTGAGGTATTCGAGCGCATCGTGCGTTATCACCCGGTGGTCAGCGATGCGCTGGAACTGGAACTGAGCCGCAGCGATGACCGTTACCTGTTCCGTCTGAAAATTCCGTCAGGCAATCCGGCGCCGGCCTTCGAAGCCATCGACGCGTTTGCCGCGATCTACGTGCGCACCTGCCGCAATCGCCTGGGTCGCGATTACGCGCCGCTGGCGGTGTACCTGCGCCGCCCGGAACCGTCCGATGCACATCAGTGGCACAAGGTGTTCCGCGCCCCGGTGCATTTCTCCTGCGCCGAAGATCGCCTGGAGTTCGCCCTCGCCGACTTCGACAGCCACCTCGACGACGCCAACCCGGAATTGGCCGAACACAACGAAGCGGTGCTCAAGCGCACCCTGGCCCAGCTCAAACCGCTGACCTGGGAGCGTAAGGTGCGCGATGCCATCGAGGAACAACTGCCCGAAGGCGAACCCAGCGCCGAACGCATTGCTCAAGCCTTGCACCTGAGCCTGCGCAGCCTGCAACGGCACTTGGCGGATGAAGGCTGTCGCTTCGACACGCTGCTCAACGAGAGCCGCGAAAACCTCGCGCTGCTGCACCTGCGCGATCCACAGTGTTCGTTGAGTGAAGTCAGCTACCTGCTGGGGTTTGCCGACACCAGCAGCTTCAGCCGCGCGTTCAAGCGCTGGACCGGGATGACGCCGGGGCAGTTTCGCGATCAGCTGCGCTGACTAATCCGGAATTTGCGCTGAACCTAATGGCCTCTTCGCGGGCAAGCCCGCTCCCACAGTGTCCGTGTCGTACCCAAAACTCATGTACACCCGATAAACCGGTGGGAGCGGGCTTGCCCGCGAAGGCGCCAGTCAGATCACCTCAAAACCCAGCTCAAACACAGTCCCAGTGACATCACTGCTCACCCGCACCCGCCCGCCATGCAATTGCATGATCGATTGCACAATCGCCAGCCCCAGCCCACCCGAGTCCCCAGGCTGCGCCCGTGAAGGGTCGACGCGATAGAAGCGGTCGAACAGTTTGCCCAGATGTTCTGGCGCGATCACCGGACCGTGGTTGTGTACCTGCAACCAGCACACGCCCGGCTCATCGCGGCGGCGCAGGCTGATCAGCGTGCCTTCATCGGCGTGACGCACCGCGTTGGCCAGCAGATTACCGAGGGCGCGCTGCAGCAGTTGCTGGTCGGCCAACAGTTCGCCGTGCAGCTGGTTTTCCAGGTGCAACTGGCGATCATCGGCCAGGGCTTCGAAGTAATCGCACAGCTCGCTGCCGACGCTGTGCAGATCCAGCGTTTGCAAGTCGAGCGCGCGCTCTGCCTGTTCGGCGCGAGCAAGGAACATCAGGTTCTCGGCCATGCGCTTGAGGCGTTCGAACTCTTCCATGTTCGAGGCCAGCAGCTCCTGATACTCCGCCGTGCTGCGCGGGTGGTTCAGCGCCTGGCCGTTGCTGGCGAGCAAGGTGTGCAACGGGGTGCGGATCTCGTGGGCCAGATCGGCGGAAAACTGCGACAGCCGCTGCACGCTGTCGTCCAGTCGCGCGAGCATGCCGTTGAGCGCCTGCACCGGTTCGAGCAGTTCGGCGGGGGTGCCGCTGGCGGGCAGACGCTGGTCGAGGCTGCGCAGATCAATGCCGCGCACCGCCGCGCTCAACTGGCGCAACGGTTGCAGACCACGGCGCAGCAGCACCAGGCCCAGCGCGAACGCCAGCAACGCGCCCAGCCCGACGGCCAGATACAAGCGCAAGCGATAACTGGCGAGCATCTGTTCACGTTCAGTGAGCACCTTGCCGGCGATCACCGTCAGCGGTTCGCCGTTCGGCCCTTGGGCGTCACCGGACAACAGCGCCAGCTCGGCGCCGTCCGGCGCTTGCCAGGTCAGCACATCGCGACGCTGCGGCGTTTGCTCGCGCGCGATTGCGCTCAATGGCGGCAGCTCGCGCTGGCGCGGGTTGATCGCGATCACGTTCGAGCCATCGGCCCGCCGCACCAGCAACAGGCTGTCGAGGTTACCGAGCATGTTTTGGTACAGCCGTGGCCGCGCCTGCAAGGCACCGAGGCTGTCGCTGTCGGCGAGCAAGGCGCGCACCTGCTCCAGTCGACCGAGCAACGCGAGGTCGTCGCGGTAGGCGATTTCCGAGGCCAGCGAGCGGTAGAGAAACACGCCAATCACGCTCAACACCAACGCGCAAACAATCGCGAACGCCAGCGCCAGGCGCCAGGCGATCGACTTAGAGCGCATCGTCCGGCGCTTCCAGTTGATAGCCAACGCCGCGCACGGTATGGATCAGTTTCGGCATGTACGGGTCATCGACCTTGGCTCGCAAACGCCGCACCGCCACTTCGACCATGTTGGTGTCGCTGTCGAAATTCAGGTTCCACACCTGCGAGGCGATCAGCGTGCGCGACAGCACTTCGCCCTGACGGCTCGCGAGCAATTGCAGCAAGGCAAATTCCTTGTTGGTCAGGGCAATGCGCTGACCGCCGCGACTGACCCGACGCCGTAGCACGTCGATTTCCAGGTCGGCGATGCTGTAGGACTCGGCCTCGCGCAGCGGCCCGCGCCGCAGCAACGTGCGCACCCGCGCGAGCAGTTCGGCGAAGGCGAAGGGTTTGAGCAGGTAATCATCGGCGCCCAATTCGAGGCCGCGCACGCGGTCTTCGATGGCGTCCTTGGCGGTCAGGAACAACACCGGGGTGGCGCCGCGCTGGCGGATCAGTTGCAGCAGCTGCCAGCCATTGAGGCCCGGCAGCATCACGTCGAGGATGATCAGGTCATATTCCTGCTGCTCGATGAAATAGCGCCCATCGAGACCATTGAGCGCCACGTCCACGGCAAAACCCGACTCGCCCAGGCCCTTGGCCAGGAAATTCGCGGTTTTGGCTTCATCTTCTACGACCAGCAAACGCATGGCACACCTCGATTGATCAGGCGCACAGGCTAGGCGCCTTCGGCTCGATTGCCCATTACAAACTTGTAATCCGACTGACGGAGTCCTGACGAAGAGCGGCGGCTAAGGTGATGTCCTTCGTTTTTGGAGCCTGTCCATGACCGTCAAATACCTTGCAGCGAGCCTCGCCCTCGGCCTCAGCGTCAGTGTTTTCGCCGCCCCTGGACTGCCACGCCACGCTGACCTCGATCTGAAAACCGCACGCCTGCTGGCCGACACCGCGTTGAGCAATTGCACAGCCACGGTATCGGTGCTCGACCGTGGCGGCAACTTGCTGGTGACCCTGCGCGGCGACGGCATCGGCCCGCACAACACCGCTGCCAGCCAGCGCAAGGCCTACACCGCGCTGTCGACGAAAACCCCGACCCGGCTGTTCGCCGAGCGCGCCCGCAGCAATCCGGAGACCGCCAACCTCAACACCCTCGATGAGCTGCTGTTGCTCGGCGGCGGGATCCCGTTATTCGCCGCTGATGAACTGGTCGGCGCCATGGGCGTGGCCGGCTCCGGCGGCGGCGAGCAAGACGAAAGCTGTGCCATCAAGGCCGCCGAAAAGGCCGGCCTTACCCTGACCCGTTCCCAATAAGGAGACTGACCATGACCACCCTGCGCATGACCTTCGCCGCACTCGGCCTGAGTGCCTTCTCCAGCCTGGCGCTGGCCGCCGGCAACCCGCTGAGCGTGCACGTGCTCAACCTGGAAAACGGCCTGCCCTCGCCGGGCGTCAACGTGACCCTGGAAAAACACGTCGGCCAGAACTGGCAGCCACTGGCCCAGGGCACCACCAATGAACAGGGGCGCATCGCCGAACTGTTCCCGGCCAAACAGCCTTTCGAGGCAGGCGAATACCGGGTGGTGTTCAAGACCGGCGAGTATTTCGAGAAGAACAAGCGCGAGACGTTTTTCCCGGAGATTCCGGTGATTTTCCAAGTGAAGCAGACTGACCAGCACTACCACATCCCGCTGCTGCTCAGCCCTTACGGGTTCTCGACCTATCGCGGCTCGTAAGCCACGCACGTTTCCCCTGTAGGAGTGAGCCTGCTCGCGATAACGGTGTATCCGTTCATGATGTGTTGGCTGACACACCGCTATCGCGAGCAGGCTCACTCCTACAAGGGATCGGTACGAGATTTTAGAGTGTGGCCAGCGCCCGCAATCGCTCGGCATCGAGAATCTCGATCTCGCCATACCCCAGCCCGATAATCCCCTGCCCCTGCAGATCCTTGAGGATCTGGTTGGTGGTCTGGCGCGACAGCGACAACATCGACGCCAGCTGTTCCTGCGGCAGTTGCAGGACCCGGCGTGGCGCATCGATTTCACCGTAGCCCTCGGCGATCATCAGCAAGCGATGGGCCAGGCGAGCCGGGGCCGGCAGCAGGCTCAACTGTTCGAGATTGATAAAGGTCAGGCGCAGTTTGTGGCTCATCAGCAACGCCAAGTGCCGCCAATACACCGGCTGTTCATCGAGAATTTTCAGCAGCGTGGCCTGCGGAATATTCAGCAGGGTGCACGGCCCGACCGCGTAAGCATCGTGAGTGCGTGGCTGGCCATCGAACAGGCAGATTTCGCCGAACCAGTGCGGTGCCTCGACCAGGCTCAGCAACGCCTCCTTGCCCTGCTCACTCACCGCCCCGATCCGGATCGCGCCGTCGAGCACCGCGTACAACCCGCAAGGCGGATCACCGCGCTGGAACAAGCGCTGCCCCGCCGTCAGCCGCCGCTCCCGAGCCGCCGCCAGCAGACTATCCTGAAAGGATGCCGGCAGATGACTGAACCATTGCCCGGTCAGCAGCCGTGAACGCTTATCCATGAACACTCCCAATTGTCGCCTGCCTGACAGAGCGAACGCCGAACCCGAGGCATGCTGCACGCACCCTACAGGAGGAACAACAATGAAAAGCCTCGTCGACCATCTCAGTCAATACGCCGCCTACCACCGCGACCCGCGCAACATCGCCAGCCACTTTATCGGCATTCCGCTGATCGTGGTGGCGGTGGCGGTGTTGTTGTCGCGACCAGAGTGGTCGCTGGGCGGCTTGTGGCTATCGCCGGCGGTGCTGCTGGCACTGGCGTCGGCGTGGTTCTACCTGCGCCTGGAAGTGAAACTCGGCGTGTTGATGACGGTGCTGATGGGCCTGTCGGTCTGGGCCGGGCACACGCTGGCGCAGCAGAGCACCATGGTCTGGCTGAGCAGTGGGCTGGCGATGTTTGTGATTGGCTGGGTGATCCAGTTTGTCGGGCACCACTACGAGGGGCGCAAACCGGCGTTTGTCGATGACGTGAGCGGGTTGATCGTCGGGCCGTTGTTTGTAGTGGCGGAAGTGGCTTTCCTGCTCGGCATGCGCCATGAGTTGAAAGAGCAGATCGAGGCGCGGGCGGGGGTGGTGCGGGTCAATCCGAATCGCGCGGCTGTATAGGCCGCTTTCGCGAGCAAGCCCGCTCCCACAATGGAATGCATTCCAAAGGTGGGAGCGAGCCTGCTCGCGAAGCTTTTGATCTTAAAGACTGGCGACTTTCTGCCAGACCTTCGGCTTGAAGAACAGCGTTTCACCCTTGGCCAGACCAATCAGGCTGTCGTGGTCTTTCACCACTTCGGCCTCGATCAGATCGGTCTGCCCTTCCACCTTCAACGTCACTCGCGTGGTCGCACCCAACGGGCGAATATCACGCACTTCAGCGGCGTGGTGATCTTCCAGCTCATGCTTGGACAACGACACTTCGTGCGGACGGAACAGCACATGGTTGTCGTCGCTGAGCAGCAAGCGGTTCGAATCACCGAGGAAGTGATAAACGAAATCGCTGGCCGGGTTTTCGTAGACGTCGCCCGGCGAGCCGATCTGCTCGATCACGCCCTTGTTCATCACCACGATACGGTCGGCGACTTCCATCGCTTCTTCCTGGTCGTGGGTCACGAATACCGAGGTCAGGTTGATGTCTTCGTGCAGGCGTGCGAGCCAGCGGCGCAGCTCTTTACGCACCTTGGCGTCGAGCGCGCCGAACGGTTCGTCGAGCAGCAGCACTTTCGGTTCCACCGCCAAGGCACGGGCCAGGGCGATACGCTGACGCTGACCGCCGGACAGTTGCTCCGGGTAGCGATCCGCCAGCCAGTCCAGTTGCACCATGTTCAGCAGTTCGTGAACCTTGGTCGCGATCTGGCTTTCGCTCGGGCGCTGGTTTTTCGGTTTCATGCGCAGGCCGAACGCGACGTTGTCGAACACCGTCATATGCCGGAACAAGGCGTAGTGCTGGAACACGAAACCGACGTTGCGATCACGTACGTCGTGGCCGGAGACGTCTTCGCCGTGAAACACGATGTTGCCCTGATCCGGGGTTTCCAGGCCGGCGATGATCCGTAACAGCGTGGTCTTGCCGCAGCCGGACGGGCCGAGCAGCGCCACCAGTTCACCGCTGTGGATGTCCAGGCTGATGTTGTCCAGCGCCTTGAACGCATTGAAATTCTTGCTGACGTTACGCACTTCGATCGACATGAATTATTCCTCCGCGGCGCTGGCGCGCAGGCGGTTGATACGGTTTTCGCTCCACTGCTTGAGCAGCAGGATGAAGAGCGCCAGGATCAGCAACAGGCTCGCCACGGCGAACGCGGCCACGTGGTTGTATTCGTTGTAGAGGATCTCGACGTGCAGCGGCAAGGTGTTGGTCACCCCGCGAATGTGCCCGGAGACCACCGACACCGCACCGAATTCACCCATGGCCCGCGCGGTACACAGCACCACGCCATAGATCAGGCCCCACTTGATGTTGGGGACGGTGACATGCCAGAACATCTGCCAGCCATTGGCGCCGAGCAGCCGCGCGGCTTCTTCTTCCTGCGTGCCTTGTTCCTGCATCAGCGGAATCAGCTCACGGGCCACGAACGGCACGGTAACGAAGATCGTCGCCAGCACAATGCCCGGCAGGGCGAAGACGATCTGGATATCGTGATCCTGCAGCCACGGCCCGAACAGGCCCTGAGCGCCGAACATCAACACGTAGACCAGACCGGCGATCACCGGCGACACCGAGAACGGCAGGTCGATCAGCGTCACCAGCATGCTCTTGCCACGGAACGAATACTTGCTCACGCACCACGCGGCGCTGACCCCGAACACCAGGTTCAGCGGCACCGAGATCAGCACGGCGATCACTGTGAGTTTCAGCGCCGACAAGGCGTCCGGTTCAAAGATCGCGGTGAAGAACGCGCCGAGGCCGTTCTTCAAACCCTGCGACACCACGATGAACAGCGGCAACACCAGAAACAGGAAAAAGATCAGCCAGCCGAGACCGATCAGCACGCGCCGTGACGTAGCACTGCCACGGCGTGCAGCGTTGGCCGAGGACGCGGCCGCAATAGACGATTGGGACATTTTCGCGCCTCCTTATGGGGTTTCGATGCGCCGCTGCAGCAGGTTGATCAGCAGCAACAGGACGAAGGAAACCACCAGCATCAGCACGCCGATGGAAGTGGCGCCGGTGTAATCGTACTGGTCGAGTTTGACCATGATCAGCAGCGGCAGGATCTCGGTTTTCATCGGCATGTTGCCGGCAATGAAAATCACCGAACCGTACTCGCCGACACCCCGAGCGAATGCCAGGGCAAAACCGGTCAGCCACGCGGGCAACAGCGCCGGCACCAGAATATGACGGAACACCTGCAACGGTTTGGCACCGAGGCAGGCAGCGGCTTCTTCGACTTCACGGGGAATGTCAGCCAGTACCGGCTGCACCGTGCGCACCACGAACGGCAGGGTGACGAAAGTCAGCGCGAGGGTGATGCCCAGTGGGGTGTAGGCAATTTTGAAACCGAGGTCGGCGGCGAACTGGCCGACCAGACCGGTCGGGGTGTACAGCGCGGTCAGGGCGATACCGGCCACCGCCGTCGGCAAGGCGAACGGCAGGTCGATCATCGCGTCGATCACCTTGCGTCCCGGGAACGTGTAGCGCACCAGCACCCAGGCCAGCAGCGTACCGATGATGCCGTTGATGATCGCGGCACACAGCGCCGTGCCAAAGCTCAGCTTCAAGGCGGCGAGCACGCGCGGCGCGGTGATGATCGTCCAGAACTGATCCCAGGTGAGTTGCGCGGCGTGGACGAACATCGCCGCCAGCGGGATAAGCACAATCAGGCTGAGGTACACCAAGGTGTAGCCCAGCGTCAGCCCGAAGCCGGGTATGACGGGGGAGATACGACGCGACATAAAAGTCCTTGGTTAAAAAGCATTCCGCTGAACGCATCAATGTGGGAGCGGGCTTGCTCGCGAAGAGGGAGTATCAGTCAACTTCAGGTCGTCTGACACTCCGCCTTCGCGAGCAAGCCCGCTCCCACATTTTCCGCGCCTGAGCATCAGGCTCGTAGTGTGGCTAAAGTCAGATTACTGCGCCTGATAGATCTGGTCGAACACGCCACCGTCGTTGAAGAATTTCGGCTGCGCGGATTTCCAGCCGCCGAAGTCCTTGTCGATGGTCACCAGTTCCAGTTTAGGGAACTGTTGGGCGTACTTCGCCGCCACGTCCTTGTCACGCGGACGGTAGAAGTTCTTCGCCGCGATCTCCTGACCGGCCGGGCTGTACAGGTGCTTGAGATAGGCTTCGGCGATCTGCTCGTTGCCCTTCTTCTCGGCGTTCTTGTCGACCACGGCCACCGGTGGCTCGGCAAGGATCGACAGCGACGGCACGACGATGTCGAACTTGTCGGCGCCGCCGTCTTCCTTCAGCGCCAGGAACGCTTCGTTTTCCCAGGCCAGCAACACGTCACCCTGACCGTTGTTGACGAAGGTGATGGTCGAGCCGCGAGCACCGGTGTCCAATACCGGCACATGCTTGAACAGGGTCTGTACATATTCTTTGGCTTTTTCTTCGTTGCCGCCGTTGGCTTTCAGGCCATAGGCCCACGCGGCGAGGAAGTTCCAGCGTGCACCACCGGAGGTTTTCGGGTTCGGGGTAATCACCGAGACGTCGTTCTTGACCAGGTCGCCCCAGTCCTTGATGCCTTTCGGGTTGCCCTTGCGCACCAGGAACACGATGGTCGAGGTGTACGGGGTGCTGGCATCCGGCAGACGCTTCTGCCAGTCGGCCGGCAGGGTCTTGCCGAGCTTGGCGATTTCGTCGATGTCGCCGGCCAGGGCCAGGGTCACGACGTCGGCACGCAGACCGTCAATCACCGCCCGGCCCTGCTTGCCCGAACCACCGTGGGATTGCTGTATTTTCACGGTGTCGCCGGCATGATCCTTCTGCCAGAACTTGATGAATTCGGCGTTGTAGTCCTGATACAGCTCGCGCGTCGGGTCGTACGACACATTGAGCAGTTCGTAATCCTTGGCAACCGCGGAACCGGCAAACACAGCACTGGCCAGCGCGGCCAAAGCGTAACGGCGAATCGACGACATGGTGAAAGCTCCTGGAATTCTTGGTGGTGGCTTTTTCTTATGTGTTGCTGGAATCGGGTGCTCATTCAAAGATCGCCGCCTGCGCCAGCGCTTGCGCACAGCCCCCTGCAAAAGCTGGCGCAGGCTGCGATCTTTTTCAGCTCGGCTTGTTACCCGGCTGCTGCAAACGGAATTTCTCTTTGCGTTCGATCTGCACGACTTGAGCGTTGTGCACAGTGATCTCCACCGCGCCAAATCGCAGATCGCGCAGTGCGCTCTGGATCTCACGCAAAATGGTGGTTTCGTCCTGACCGTCAACGCTGCGAAGGGATGCGCTCATGGTGCTGCTCCTTTGAATGGGAAATGCCTGGCAGTGGGCGGCACTGCGTTCGGCGTGGGAGCAATATAAGAGAGGCGCAGATATTCTTAAAAAGACTATTTAAGAATGTTTATATAACTGGAAAACATTATCTGACGGAGCAAGGGTTTGCGCGGTGTTCCCGCTACGAAAGAACACCGCCCCCCCTGTGGCGAGGGAGCTTGCTCCCGCTCGAGTGCGCAGCGCTCGCCGTTTTTTTGGGCCTGCTACGCAGTCCAGCGGGAGCAAGCTCCCTCGCCACAGAATCGGACTCAACCAATAATCGGTGCCCGCGCCCAATCAATCTCCCCCGCCGGCACCGGCCGCCCAAACCAGTAACCCTGCCCCAGATCACATTCCTGCTCCAGCAGAAACGCCGCCTGCTCGGCCTGCTCGATGCCTTCGGCATGCACCTGCATGCCCATGCTGCGAGCCAGGGCGATGATCACCCGGACGATCGCCGCATCATCCTCGTCCCACGGCAGACCGGCGACGAAACCCTGATCGATCTTCAACTTCTGCACCGGCAGGCGCTTGAGCCGCAGCAGCGACGAGTACCCGGTGCCAAAGTCATCAATCGCCAGGCGAATACCCAACTCACGCAGACGATGCATCTGCTCCAGCGCCACTTCCGGGTCATCCATCACCGCGCTTTCGGTGACTTCCAGTTCCAGATACGCCGGATCCAGCCCGGTCTCGTGCAGCACCTGCGCCACCTGCTGGTACAGCTCACGCCGGGCAAACAGGCGCGACGACACATTCACCGCCACAAACGACAACACCACCCCGGCCTGCTGCCATTGGCACATCTGCGAACACGCCTGGCGCATCACCCAGGCGTCGATTTCGGCAATCAGCCCGGTGCGTTCGGCAATCGGGATGAATTCCGCCGGCGACACCAGACCGCGCTGCGGATGCTCCCAGCGCACCAGCGCTTCGACGCCGATCAGCCGACTGCTGTGCAAATCGTGAACCGGTTGGTAATAGACGCGCAGCTCCTGCTGCTCCAGCGCGCGACGCAGCTCGAAGGCAATCTCGACCCGTTGCTGCGCATGCGCGGTCAACTCTTCGGTATACAGCGCGTAGCCGTTACGCCCGCTGCTCTTGGCCTTGAACAGCGCGGCGTCGGCATTGCGCAGCAACTGATCGGCACTCAATGCATCGCTGGGGAACAGGCTGATACCGATACTGGCGTTGATGAACAGCTCATGCCGATCGATGCAGAACCGCTCCTTGAGCGCATCGAGAATGCGTTGGGCCAGCGCCGCCGCCTGAACCAACTGTGGACAACTCTCCGCCAGCACCGCGAACTCGTCACCGCCAAGCCGCGCCAGGGTAATCCCCGGGCCAAACAGTTCCTGCAGGCGCGCCGACACCGCTTTTAGCAGGCGATCCCCAACGTTGTGCCCGAGGCTGTCATTGATCATCTTGAAGTGATCCAGATCGATCAGCAGCAGGGCGCAGCCACGTTTGTGGATCTGCGCCGACGCCAGCGCCTGCTCGGCGCGGTCGCTGAACAACAGACGATTGGGCAGATCGGTCAGCGGGTCGTGGTGGGCAAGGTGCTTGAGTTCGTGTTCGGAGTCCTTGATCGCACTGATGTCGGAAAACACTGCCACGTAGTGACTGAGGCGGCCCTGATCATCGTGAATCACGCGGATGGTCTGCCACTGTGGATAAATCTCGCCGCTCTTGCGCCGGTTCCAGATCTCACCGCTCCATTCGCCCTCGCTCTCCAGCGTGGCGAACATCGCCTGGTAAAAGCCCGGCGGATGGTGGCCGGACTTGAACAGGCTTGGCTGATGGCCGAGAACTTCGTCGTACTGGTAGCCGGTGATTTCCATGAACGCACGGTTGACGTGCACGATCAGGCCCTGACGGTTGGTGACCAGCACCCCTTCGCGGGTGCAATCGAACACGGCTGCCGCCTGACGCAAGCGTTCACGGTCAGACTGACGCTCGCGTAGCCGCGCACCAATGCCGAGAAATTCGCACAATCTGGCCCGTGCCAGGAAAATCAAGCCAGCGCTGACGGCAGCCCAGACGTAACCGTTGATCAGTTGCCATCGCTGCAGATCGACAGACTCATCAAAGAAACTGTTCAATAAGTAACCAGTTCCCTGCAGCCAGACCACAGCAAGCAACAGGTAGAGCAGCGCTGCACGCAAGGCATCGCGATAAGTGGCAGACATTCGGCTGTCCATGTCCCTACAAAAAGGTTGGAATTATAGGTCAAGAAACATCCAGCGACTCTTATCTGAAAGGGCGACTGGTTTTATCTGTGTGCTTGGTGATAATGCAACGGCTGTTTTTATCTTTATCGAGGGCCCTATAGCCTATGTGGTACGAAGGTTTTCTTGGCTTGTCGGCCTGGTCACTGGTCGCGGTCACCCTGCTGATGACCCATGTGACAATTGTCGCCGTCACGGTCTATCTGCACCGTTACTCGGCCCACCGTTCGCTTGAGCTGAACGCCGGTCTGAAACACTTTTTCCGCTTCTGGCTGTGGCTGACCACGGCGCAGAACACCCGCGAGTGGACCGCCATCCACCGCAAACACCACGCCAAATGCGAAACCGAAGATGACCCGCACAGTCCGGTCATCAAGGGCCTGTCCACCGTGCTGCGCAAAGGCGCCGAGCTGTATCGCGCCGAAGCCGAGAACCCGGAGACCCTGCGCATCTACGGCAAGAACTGCCCCGAAGACTGGATCGAACGCAACGTCTACAGCCGCTATCCGCTGCTCGGCGTCGCCATCATGGGCGTCATCGACCTGCTGCTGTTCGGCACCATCGGCATCACCATCTGGGCGATCCAGATGATGTGGATCCCGGTCTGGGCGGCCGGCGTGGTCAACGGTCTCGGCCATGCCATTGGCTATCGCAACTTCGAATGCCGCGATGCGGCAACCAATCTGGTGCCATGGGGCATCCTGATCGGTGGCGAAGAACTGCACAACAACCATCACACCTACCCCAACTCGGCCAAGCTGTCGGTGAAGAAGTGGGAGTTCGACCTCGGCTGGGCATGGATCAAGGTCTTCAGCTTCTTCGGTCTGGCCAAGGTGCAGCGCGTGGCACCGATTGCCCACCGTGTCGAAGGCAAGGGCAGTCTGGACATGGACACCGCCATGGCGATCCTCAACAACCGGTTTCAGATCATGGCCCAGTACCGCAAATTGGTGATCGGCCCACTGGTCAAGCAGGAGCTGGACAAGGTCGATCATTCGGTACGCCATCAATTCCATCGGGCCAAACGCCTGCTGTCACGGGAAACCAGCCTGCTGGAAGATCGTCATCACTTGCGCATCCAGAACATGCTCGAGCACAGCCAGGCGCTGAAGGTCATTTATGAAAAACGCCTGGCCCTGCAGCAGATCTGGGTCAAGACCAGCGCCAATGGCCACGACATGCTCGCCGCCATCAAGGAATGGGTGCACGAGGCCGAGGCCAGCGGCATCCAGTCCCTGCGTGAATTCGCCGACCAGTTGAAAACCTACTCGTTACGCCCCGCCGCAGTCTGACTGCGGTGAATGAGTCCCCTGTGGTGAGGGTATTCATTCCCGATCGACTGCGCAGCAGTCGTAGATCAGGCGACGCGTTTTGACAGACAAAACGCGTCGTTCCTACCGCCCGGCGGGAGCAAGCTCCCTCGCCACAAAAGCGCGGAACTAAGCCAACAATCCCCTATCTCAAAGACACTTCGCCACCCCGGCGGGCAGTACTGTGGCCGTTGTCGATATTGCGGCACGCCCTTTGAGATAAGTGCCGATGGTCAACAACAATCAAAAAGACTCATCCCTCCCGCAGTGGCCCGAAGCCGCGCAAACCCTGATGGCATTGATGCACGCCCAAGGTGAAGTGGCGCGCCTGAGCGAACGCGAACAGCTGTTCAGCTCGCTGCTGGTGAGCGTCAACGCGGTACTCTGGGCCTTCAATTGGGAAACCCGTCAGGTGCTGTATGTCAGCCCGGCCTACGAGCGGATTTTCGGCCGCTCCGCAGGCCTGTTGCTGGCCGACTACAACCAGTGGCGCGACAGCATCTACCCCGACGATCTGGATTACGCCGAACGCAGCCTTGCCGAAGTGCTGCACAAAGGCGCAGTGGAAGACCGCGAATACCGGATCATCGCCGCCGACGGCCAAGTCCGTTGGCTCAGCGACAAGTGCTTCATCAACCGTCAGGATGAGCCTGGGCAACCGGTGATCATCGTCGGTATCGCCGAGGACATCACTGACAAAAAGCACATGGAAACCGAGCTGCAACGGCTGGCCACCACTGACGTGCTGACCCAGAGCAGCAACCGCCGCCATTTCTTCGAATGCGCCAACCGCGAGTTCGAAGAGGCGCGCCTGCAAGGTGCGCCTCTAGCCTTTCTGCTGCTGGATATCGATGACTTCAAGCTGATCAACGACAGCTACGGCCATCCGGAAGGTGACAATGTGCTGCAGCGCATCGCCGAGTGCGGGCGCGGGTCGTTACGCCGCGGCGATCTGTTCGGACGTATCGGCGGCGAGGAGTTCGCCGCCGTGTTCCCCGCTTGCGCACCGGACATGGCGATGCAGGTGGCCGAGCGGCTGCAGCAGGAGATTCAGCGGTTGGGCTTCAATATCGACGGCCAGACCTTCAGCATCACCGTCAGCCAGGGATTGACCAGCCTGAAGGACGAAGACCAAAGCCTCGACAGCCTGTTCGCCCGGGCGGATGCGGCAATGTATGAGGCCAAGCGTCAGGGCAAGAACCGAATCATCTCTGCCTGATCCAGAATTTCAGCCACCCAGAGATCCAATGTGGGAGCGGGCTTGCTCGCGAAGGCGTTGGGTCATTCAGCATTTGTGGTGCTGATAGACCGCCTTCGCGAGCAAGCCCGCTCCCACAGGCGTTTATGCAAATCCGGTCATTTACGCATCCGCATCAATTCCGGCAGCCCGATCTTCAGCAGCCGCGCCGTACGACTTTTCGCCAGTTCCTCAACCCCCTCATGCTCGGTCAGACGGGCCATTTGCGCTGCCATGTTCATCACCAGCGCCTCACGTGAGTAAACCCCGCCACCGAGCTGGTAGACCGACGCAATCAACTCGCGCAACTCCAGCGGCAAGCGCCAGCGTGTGCGCAACGCCGAACCGTAGGCCGCGCCGAATTCCGCCAGCGCCTCGCCGACTTCCTCCAGTTCATCCAGTGCGCCACCGGCCTGCTGCCACTCCTGCAAACAGCGCAGCAACGCCAGGTCACCGAGACGATGCAACATACCGGCGCAGTAGCAGCGCTCCTGATCCAGATCGAGCAGGCGCGCCAGCGTGCGTGCGTATTCCGCGGTGTGCAGCGACAGCCCCCAGTAGCGCTCGGCGTAGTCCGCCAGGCACGGGTCACTGAGCTTGGCGCTGCGTTTGAGCGCCAGGCCGAGGATCAGGTTCATGCTCTGCCCGGTGCCGAGCCGATGCAGCGCCTGTCCGAGGGTCTGCACCGCTGCGCCATGATGCTGCGCCGCGCTGTTGGCGGCGGCGATCAACACGGCGGTGATCTGCGGATCAGTGCGGATCTCTTCTTCCAGCAGCTTCAGGTCGAGGCCATTGGGATTGAGGCTGCGTTTGACCGCCACCTGCACATCGGTCATCAACGGCGCGCCGTCGGCCTGCTCGCGGCGTCGCTCGAGGAACACCGACAAGGTCATGCCCGGCGCCAGCGTCGGCACTTCGCAGAACACCTCTTCACCCGCGTTCAGCAGCAAACCCTGCAGTCGCTCGGTCAGGCTTTCCATGTTCAACGGTTTGGTCAGGTAGGCCGTCGGGGCCAAGGGTATGGCTTCGCGCACGCTGGCGCTGTCGTTGCGACTGCTCATCAGAATGAACGGCAGCGGCGGATTGCGTTTGCGTTGGCGCACGCTGCGCAGCACGCTCAGACCGTCGATGCCCGGCAACTCCCAATCGACGATGGCCAGGTCATACGGCACTTCGCTAAGCAACGACAGCGCTTGCTGGCCGTCGGCACACAGATCCAGTCGCGCATCGCAGCGCACATTGAGCAGCACTTGTTTGAGCAGGTCACGAGACCATGGGTCAGCCTCGGCAATCAGCACCCGAGGTACGGCGGGTAAATCAACGGCAGTCATGCGCGCTCTCCCTTGCAATGCCTGAACCTTAGCCAATGCTGGCCTTTCGATACAGCGCAAAAGCGCCTGATGTGTTTCAAGGGGCGTAAAAAAACCCGCCGAAGCGGGTTTTTTGTCGAGCCGATCACACAGTGCCGGGCTTAGAGCTCCGAGAAGCACTCTTCGATGATCGCCAGACCTTTGTCCAGTTGCTCGTCCGGCGAGGTCAGCGGTACGAGTACGCGCAGCACGTTGCCGTAGGTGCCGCAGGACAGCAGGATCAGGCCCTTGTCACGCGCCTTGGCCACGACTGCCGCAACGGCGGTCGGGTTTGGCTTGTGGCTGTCGCCGTTTTCGAACAGCTCGACCGCAATCATCGCGCCCAGGGCACGCACTTCGCCGATCACCGGGTACTTGGCCTGAATGGCCTTCAGGCCAGTCACCAGACGCTCGCCGACAGCCTTGCAGCGGTCCAGCAGTTGTTCTTCTTCGAACACTTCCATCACGGCCAGGGCCGCAGCGCAAGCGATCGGGCTACCGGCGTAGGTGCCGCCCAGGCCGCCTGGAGCGATGGCGTCCATGTATTCGGCCTTGCCGCAGACACCGGCCAGCGGGAAGCCGCCAGCGATGGATTTGGCGAAGGTGGTCAGATCGGCAGCAACGCCCATCTGTTCCATGGCGAAGAAGGTGCCGGTACGGCCAGCGCCCGTCTGCACTTCGTCAGCGATCAACAGGATGCCGTGCTGGTCGCACAGGGCACGCAGACGCTTCATGAACTCTTTCGGCGCGACGTAGAAACCACCTTCACCCTGCACAGGCTCGATGATGATCGCGGCGATGTCTTTCGGCTCGGCGTCGTTCTTGAAGATGCGTTCGATGGACGCGATCGAATCGTCGATGCTCACACCGTGCAGTTCGTTCGGGTACAGCGCGCGGAAAATGCCGCCTGGCATCAGGCCCATGCCGGCCGAGTAAGGCACGACTTTACCGGTCAGGCCCAGGGTCATCATGGTGCGACCGTGGTAAGCGCCGGTGAAGGCGATCACACCGGCACGGCCAGTGGCGGCACGGGCGATCTTCACGGCGTTTTCCACGGCTTCGGAACCGGTGGTCACCAACAGGGTTTTCTTGGCGAAATCACCTGGCACCTTGGCGTTGATCTTTTCGCACAGCTCAACGTACGGCTCGTAGGCCAGTACCTGGAAGCAGGTGTGGGTCAGCTTGTTCAGCTGTTCGGTCACGGCCGCGATGATTTTCGGGTGCACGTGGCCGGTGTTCAGCACAGCGATGCCGCCGGCGAAGTCGATGAATTCACGACCTTCAACGTCAGTCACGGTAGCGTTCTTCGCGGACTCGGCGAAAATCGGGTGAATCTGGCCAACACCACGTGGAACAGCTGCGGTACGGCGGGCCATCAGTTCAGCGTTAGTCTTGCTCATTACAGTCCTCATTCACCGCTCATCGGGCGGCGTGGTTCAAGGATTAAGCGGGAGGAATCGGCGGTGGCAGCATGCGATGATCGACTGCCACGGCGTTCCCGGCCGCAGAGAAAATTCCGGTTTGAAACGACGCAAAGGGACAGCGCTCTCGTGCCCTTTGCGTTTGCAGCGATCCCTTTCCCGGCTTAGATGCCCAGGCAGAGGTATTTGATTTCCAGGTAATCCTCGATGCCGTACTTGGAGCCTTCACGGCCCAGGCCCGAAGCCTTGATGCCGCCGAACGGCGCGACTTCGTTGGAGATCAACCCGGTGTTGACGCCGACCATGCCGTATTCCAGGGCTTCAGCCACACGGAACACCCGGCCCAGGTCGCGAGCGTAGAAGTAGGAAGCCAGACCGAACTCGGTGTCGTTGGACATCGCGATCACTTCGGCTTCGTCTTTGAAGCGGAACAGCGGTGCCAGCGGGCCGAAGGTTTCTTCCTTGGCGACAGCGGCATCTTTCGGCACGTTGGTCAGGATGGTCGGCTCGAAGAAGTTGCCTTCCATCGGCTTGCCACCGGCCAGCACGGTGGCGCCTTTGGCCACGGCGTCAGCGATGTGCTCCTGCACCTTGGCCACGGCTTTCTCGTCGATCAGCGGGCCAGTGGTGGTGCCTTCTTCCAGACCGTTGCCGATCTTCAGCTTGGCCACCGCCACTTTGAGTTTCTCGGCGAACGCGTCGTAGACCGAATCCTGAATGTACAGACGGTTGGCGCAGACGCAGGTCTGGCCGTTGTTGCGGTACTTGGAGATGATCGCGCCTTCGACGGCCTTATCCAGGTCTGCGTCGTCGAACACGATGAACGGCGCGTTGCCGCCCAGTTCCAGCGAGACTTTCTTGATGTCCTTGGCGCATTCCGCCATCAGCTGACGACCGATTTCGGTCGAGCCGGTGAAGGACAGCTTGCGCACGATCGGGTTGCTGGTCAGCTCGCTGCCGATGTCGCCGGCGCTGCCGGAGACCACGCTGAACACGCCTTTAGGGATGCCGGCGCGTTGCGCCAGTTCGGCCAGGGCGAAGGCGGAGAATGGGGTTTGCGACGCCGGCTTGAGCACCATGGTGCAACCGGCGGCCAGCGCCGGGCCGGCTTTACGGGTGATCATCGCCGCCGGGAAGTTCCACGGGGTGATCGCGGCGGTCACGCCGATCGGCTGCTTGATCACGATCAGGCGCTTGTCTGGCTGGTGGCCCGGGATCACGTCGCCGTAGATGCGCTTGGCTTCTTCGGCGAACCACTCGATGAACGAAGCGGCGTAAACGATTTCGCCCTTGGCTTCGGCCAGCGGCTTGCCCTGCTCGAGGGTCATCAGGCGCGCGAGGTCGTCCTGGTTCTCGATCATCAGTTCGAACCAGCGACGCAGCTTGCCTGCACGCTCCTTGGCGGTCAGTGCACGCCAGGCCGGCAGCGCTTTGTCAGCGGCTTCGATGGCACGGCGGGTTTCGGCGGCGCCCATTTTCGGCACGGTGCCGAGGATTTCGCCGGTGGCCGGGTTGTTGACCTTGATCGTCTGACCGTTGTCCGCATCGACCCAAGCGCCATCAATGAAGGCTTGCTGGCGGAACAACTGGGTATCTTTAAGCTGCATGTCGGCTTTCCTTAACAGCACCGCGGCCTGCGCGGAGCAAAATTATGATTGTAGAAAGGCGCCTCGCAAGGCTGCCGTCAGGGAAATCATGGACCGGGTGAGGCGCAGTGATCGTGCGTTATTCACAGCACCTGCGCATCAACACCCCGTCAAAGAGCGTTTGAAATCTCAAACGGATCGTAGGATCAAAGGGGGTAAAGGACAATAGGTCGTTCGAAAAAAAGAACAAAAACCCAGCGTTTGCTGGTTTTTTCAGATCAACGAGCAAATAGCCCCGGCCGCAGCCAAACCATAGAACAGCCAGGAAAAAGCGCCAAGCGAGGGTTTTGCAGGACGTTACAGCTTTAAGGAATGCAGCGTTTCACACCGACACGCGCACTGACAAAACCCGCCCAAACCCGGCATGGACGCCCCGAGCCGACCTAGGTATGATGTCGCCCGCTGCACCAGTAGCTCAGCTGGATAGAGTACTGCCCTCCGAAGGCAGGGGTCGTGGGTTCGAATCCCGCCTGGTGCGCCATGAATTGAAACGAGAAAGCCCCGGACTGTGATGGTCCGGGGCTTTTTTGTGGGCGCAACGCAGTCCTCTGGCGGCGGTCACTCCGTCGTCCAGTCAAACTCGTCGTAATCGTCGTCTTCGTCTTCCTGATCTTCCCCAACCTCCTCAAAAACCTCGTCCTCTTCCACGACGTCTTCTTCCGACTGGTTCAGCAGAAACTCCTTGCGGGCCTCGGTAATCGCTCGCCGCATCTCCTCGCCCTTCTGCGGGCAGTTGAGGAGTTGGGCGATGCGGTCGATTTTTGGTGCCACTTTGTTCTCCAGCGCTTCAGCCATGGCCCGATAGTGCGCGTTTTTGCCGGGCAATGCCAAATGGCTGGAGATTCATCCGCTCGCTGGCAGCGGATTTGTTCGCGGCACAGGCGTCGCGGTAAAGGCAGGCAACGAAACATGGGCTGCCCGCCTCAGTGAATGAACGTGATCATTCATCCATTTAGGCAGGCAGCCCCTTCAGATCGGGTTAAACGCCGCTGAAATTAGTTTCAGCGGTGATAACGCCGCACCACGCTGCTGTTACGCAGTACGTGGCCTTTGATTTTATCCATCAGCTCGGCGCGGGTCAGGCCGGCGGGCAAGGCGTCCGGGGCCAGATCGAGGGCATAGATCTGAATGATGTAGTGGTGGGCGCTGTCGCCGACCGGAGGGCAAGGCCCGATGTAGTGGGTGGTGCCTTTGGTGTTGGTACCGCCCACGCCTTCCAGGTTGGATTTTGCGCCGACACCGGCCGGGATCTGCCGGGTGGTGGCCTTGATGCCGTAGTGAATCCAGTGATCGACGCCCAGGCCTTTCTGGCCGTCCGGATCGTGCATGACGATCGCGTAGCTCAGGGTACCGGCAGGGCCCGAGTTCCAGGCCAGCGCCGGCGACTGGTTCTTGCCGCCACAGCCTGCCGCATCGCTCGCTGCGGCCGAGGTGAACAGGCGGTTGTCCGAGACACCGGGGATGTCGAGGGTAAAGCGCTCGGCCGCCTGCGCCGGAAACTGCACGCAAAGGGCGACGGCGACGGCCGCCAGCCAAGGGTTGAGAGAGGTCAATCGGGTCATTCCGGGAGCACCTTGTGCAGTTGGGCCTTCGTCGGCCTGCAAACTATAGCCGTACCGTTCGTGCCGTGGCAGTAGCAATTGGCTGAACCTCGCACTGCGCCGCAAACTCGTAAGAGAAATACCTGCCAGGAGCACGAACATGAGCCTGCACCGTGTCGCCCGTTTCGCCGATGTCCCTGAAGACCGTGGCCTGCCGGTGCAGATCGGCGACTGCAAGCTGGTTTTGTTGCGTGTCGCCGGCCAATTACGTGCATTTCAGGGCGAATGCCCACACGCCGGCGCGCCATTGGCTGACGGAGCGCTGTGCCATGGTCGTCTGATCTGCCCGTGGCACAAAGCCGCGTTCCGCGCCGAGGACGGTGCACTGTGCGAACCGCCGGCGCTGGACAGCCTCAAGCGTTATCCGCTGGAAATGCGTGGTGATGAAGTCTGGGTGGATGATCAGCCGATATTCGATCCGCATGTTCCACCGGCCGATGATGCGCGCACCTTTGTGATCGTCGGTGCCGGAGCAGCAGGCACGGCGTGTGCGGCGGCGCTGCGGGAAAAGGGCTTTGGTGGCCGCGTCGTGATGATCGACCATGAACCCGAGGCCGGCTATGACCGCACGGTGCTGAGCAAATTCGTCCTCGCCGCAGAGATGCAAGTCAGCGAAACCCCGCCGCTGCGTGATGACGATTTTTACCGCGAACAACGCATCGAACGCCTTCAGGACGAAGTCCGTTCAATCGATGTCGACGGCAAAATCCTGCACCTGCGCGAGGGCCAATCCCTGCGTTACGACGCGGCCGTGCTGGCCACCGGTGCTGTGCCCAATTCACTGGAGCTGCCCGGCGCCGATCTGCCGCAAGTCTTTGTCCTGCGCTCGAAGGTGCAAGCCGGGCAGATCATGAGCGCAGCCAAGGCGGAGCAACGCGCGGTAATCATCGGTGACAGCTTTATCGCCCTCGAATGCGCTTCGGCGTTGCGCCAGCACGGCCTCGAAGTGACCGTGCTGGCGCGGCACCAGGTACCGTTCGCCGCGCAGTTCGGCGAAGCCGTGGGCAAAGCGATCCGTGCACTTCACGAAAAAAACGGGGTGAAGTTCATCGCTGAGCATCAAGCGCGGGAAATCGTTGGCGAAGGCAAGGTGGAGGCAGTGCTGCTGGATAACGGCCTGCGGGTGAAGGCGGATCTGGTGCTGGCAGGGATCGGCGTGCATCCGGCCACCGAGGCCTTCGCCTCGCTGCCCAGGGAAAAGGATCAGTCATTGCGGGTCGATGCCGGCATGCGCGTCGCTGAAGGCCTGTGGGCGATTGGCGACATCGCGACCTTTCCCTTGAACGGCCAGCCACAACGCATCGAACACTGGCGCCTGGCCCAGCAACACGCGCGCATCGCCGCCGCCAACATGCTCGGCGCTGACGAACATTATCTGGACGTACCGTTTTTCTGGACCTGGCACTTTGGCAAGAACTACGACCACCTGGGCCACGCCGAACATTGGGATGAAGTGGAGTTCATCGGCGAGCCGGAACAGCCACCGTTCCTTGGCCTTTTCGGCAGAAACGGCGTCGTCGTGGCCGCCGTGGCGTGCGAGAAAGAGCGGGAGATGGCCATGCTCGCCGAACGCATGAAGCAACCGCTGGAGATGGAAGAAGCGTGGGAGCTGATTCGCGGGTGAATACAGCTCCTGCCGAGGTTGCGTGAGCCGTTCAGTGAGCCGTCGGCCCGCGATTGTCATCGTCTTCCGAGTGCAGAAAGATCACCCGTGGATGCTCCAGCGGAGCCAGCGGCGGTGGCAGTTCCGTGGCCTCGACTGGCCTGAAGTTCAGCACGACACGGCTGACATCGCCCTCCTGGTCGTTATGAATGGTGATCACCCCGGGGGTGCGCAGCTGCTGCAAGCGGTCATCGCAGATCTTGAAGCTCTTGCTCAGGCCTTCGTCATCGACAACCGGTGCCGGTAATCGACGCTGCGCGAAGCTTCGGCTTTTGCGCTGCTGATAACGCGCCCAGCCAATCAGAATGACCGCATTGACCAGCGCCACCCACAGGTAAATCTCCAACGTACCCAGGGCCTCGAACGCCGAACTGTCGATGCGCGGCCCGCCGGCGTGCGTCTCGATCAATGGCCACAACCCGCGTATCAGCAGGTACAGCAGGCCAACCCAGGCCAGCACGGTGAGGATCACATCGACCACCACCAGAAATGGCCGCTGGCGGGTCCGGATGATTTTCATTTGATGACCTCCTCTTCGTCGTCTCCGGCCGGTTTGATACCCCGGTCAGGACTGACCCAACGCGCACGCTTCTGATGTTGGCCGAACAGCACTTTGGGAAAACTGACGAGCGTGGTCAGCAGGCTGATGAACCAGAACACCAGCGGATACCACACCACCCAGAACATGGTTCGGCCCAGCCCCGGTTCGTAGCGCCGGTCGATAATGATACTGACCGCGAACTGCACCAGACAGACGAACGCCAGCAACAGTCCGGTGAACGCCGGCGGCATCAGGTGGTGTACGGCGATGGCGTCGGGCATGACCACGAACTTGCCGATCGCCCAGAAAATCACCGACAGCAGGAAGGTGAAGGCCCACCCGGTCGACAGGCAGTATTCGAACAGCAGTGGCCACAGATAACGATGGCGGTACTGCCAGATGCCGCGGATGTTCTTGAACAGCACTTCGGCACCACCCTGCGCCCAGCGCAGGCGCTGCTTCCACAGGCCGCCGAGGGTCTCCGGCATGAGGATCCAGCACAGCGCACGCGGTTCGTAGAAGATGCTCCAGTGATCGAGTTGCAGCTTCCAGCTGATGTCGATGTCTTCGGTGATCATGTCCGGGCTCCAGTAGCCGACCCGGTTCAGCGCCGTACGGCGGAACGCGACGATGACCCCGGACACGGTGAAGATCCGCCCGAACACCCGTTGCGTGCGTTTGATCAGCCCGATGATCGATGAGAACTCGCCAACCTGCACGCGCCCGACCAGCGTCGAACGCGTGCGGATTCGCGGGTTGCCGGTCACCGCGCCGAGGCGCGCGTTGTCGAGCATCGGCGCCACCAGATAGGCCGCGGTGTTCGGCGCCAGCAGTGCGTCACCGTCGATGCACACCAGATATTCGCTGCGCGCGGCGATGGCGCCCATGCGCAGGGCCACGGCCTTGCCCTGGTTTTCCGCCAGATGCAGCACACGCAGGCGTGGGTCTTCCTTGGCCAGCCGGTCGAGCACTTCGGCGGTGTTGTCCTTGGAGCCGTCGTTTATCGCGATGACTTCAATGTTCGGGTAATGCTGGGCCAGCGCCGCGTGAATGGTGTCGGCGGCGTTTTCACCTTCGTTGTAGCAAGGAATCAGGATCGAGATCAGCGGCTCGCCTTCCAGTGGCGGCGGCAGGGTGTCGTCCTGCCACGGCCAGTGGCGTTCCCAGTGCAGCCAGAAATACAGGCCGCCGGCAATCCACAGGCCGGACATGAACAACGGGTAGAAGAACACGAAGTCCATCAGGAACTGCCCGGTGACCAGGAAGATCAACCCCAGCGGCACGCCGAGGACGAGCGCCAGAACAAGCAGGGCTAACAGTCTATCCAGCATGTCATGGGTTCCATTTGTTGGAGAGCGCAGGCCTTACGGTTTTCAGGTCCGGCAGGTTGTCGAGGAAGTTGTCCGGGTAGTAACCGAAACTGGTCGCACCCTGACGCTTGAGCCGGCCCATCCAGTCGGCAAGTTGCGCACCGTCGATGTCGGCCTGATCCTTTTTCGTCCAGTCGCGGGCCTGCAGTTCGAACACCGTGCGATCCAGTGCACCGGGGCGCTGCTTGATCTTTGCCACCAGTTCTTCGAGCCACGGGCCGGATTGCGCCTGGGTCTGTTTTTCCATCAACGGCATGGCCATCGGCGCCGTCCAGTCGTAGGTCACGAGGAAGTCGTCGAGGTTCTGCGCAAACCAGGCTTCGCTCTCAGGATTGAGCACTGGCTCGGCGAAGATGTTGCGTGCGGTCAGCACTTGCGGGCCACGGATCGCACGTACCTTGGCGGTCAGCTCATTGGTGAAGTCGATCAGGTATTTGCTCTTGAACCGCGTCCAGCGCTGCATGGCTGCCGGATCATCGCGAAGCGCAGCAATGGACCCCGGCAAGCCATGCGCGGCATAAGCCTTCAGGGCCTCGGGGCTGGCGTCTTCGAAGTCCGAGAGCACCGCGTCGTCGTGGTAAAGGATGCCGTCGACCGAAGTCAGGCGCGCCACGTCTTCGTAGATTTCACCGATGATCCGCCGTACTTGCGGATCGAATGGCGACAGGCGTTGATACTGGCCCGGATCGACCGAAGTGGTGCCGGTCTTCGGATCCCAGCGCGTGACACGCGGCAGCTTCGCATCGAGGCCGAAACTCAGGACCGGCATCCACGCGAACACTTTCACGTGCGCCCGAGTGCGCAGTTGCCAGGCAACGCGGTCGAAGATGTCGGCACGTACCGGCAGGTGACGGTTGGGGAAGTACAGCGAGTGCACCAGCCCGTCGCCCTTCGGATCGGCGAAGGCCTGCAGGAACACGGTGTTGGCGCCCATGTCGGCCATGCGCTGGATCAGCTTGCCGAGGTTGATTTCCTGCTGCGCCGGATCCGGATCGTAGACGTTATCCAGATCGACATGCACCACGCGCATGGCGAAGTCCGATTGCACGCCGACGATGCTGTTGGCGAAATGCTCGCCGTCAGGATCGGAGGCCACCAGGAAGCGCGGGCTGCTCATCAGGTTGTCGAGGGCATCGAGACCGTCGTCCAGGGTCAGCGCCATCTCGTAACCCTGCTCGCCGACCACGGTCAGCGAAGTGCCGTCCGCCGTGCCGTACGGCCAGACCCAGATGCGCGGCTTCTTGCCGGTGACCTTGCGGATCTTTTCCGAAATGGTCGCAACGTCATTGCGGATTCGGGCGCGGAAATCCTCTTCGGACTCATAGCGTTTGGTGACTGGATCGTAGCGGCGGGTTGCCGCCGCCGGCTGCATGTTGCCTTGCGGGTTGGCGAGGATGCCTTTGTGGCTGGCGTCGGTGTGCGCGGCGATTTCCACCAGACCCGATTGCGAGATTTCCCGCACCTGATCCCAGGTCAGGAAGTCGGAGCGTGCGCGGGGTGCACCGGCAAAATCCACTGGTTGATTGAGTGGGGTGTCGATCCACACGCCGACCGGAGCCAGCAAGGCGTGCCAGTTGTAGGCGCGCAGCACCGGCAGCACGCGAGTATAGAAGCTTGAATAACCATCGTCGAAACTGAGCAGAATCGCCTTCGGCGGCAGCTCCGGCCCACCCTTGCGGGCGGCCATGATCTGGTCGACCGTCACCGGCTTGTAGCCGTTCTCCCGCAGCCAGGCCAACTGTTCGATCATGCGTTCGGTACGTACTGCCACCACCGCCTGATCGGGATCGCGGTCTTCGATGTCGTGATAAGCAATGCCCAGCACGTGATTTTTCGGCCACGGTTTTTCGCTGGCCGCCAGCGGTCGTTCCGACGGCGGCGCGAAGGCCGGGGCTTGCTGGGCACAGGCGCTGACTAGCAGCACTCCCAGCAGAAGGATGAAACGCGAAATCAAAGGCATCTTCAAACTCTTCTAGAAGCGGAAAGTGAGGTCGACGAGCAGACGCAGATCGGTTTCCCGATCGCCGTCGTAGGGCCGGTTGATCACACTGAACAAGCCGCCCACCTCGAACACGTCGTTCCAGGCATAACGTTGGCCATAACCGAGCATCGCCATGCCGCCAGTACCGTAATCACGCTGGCTGTAGGTGCCCGCACCGGCCTGGAATTGCTGGCTCCAGGAGGTTTCGTAGCGGTGGTACAGCACGTGATTGACGTTGACCGTGGGCATCACACTGAAGTCCGCCTTCGGGTTGAAGTACGGCACGTCTTCGGAGTTGGAGTTGTGGCTGGTGCCAACTTCCAGACCGGCGTCGACCTGCACGTGCGGCGTGCTGTAGACGCCCTCGCGCCCGGTGAGCAAGGCTTCGACGCGGTTGTTGCCGTCGCTGAAGTGCGATGGACTGACGGAGAGTTTCCACTCGCGGCTTTCGTTGGCGCGCCAGCGGATGAACGCGTTGCCGCCGTTGGCCTTGATGTCGCTGTTCAACGCACGCAACGGCGTCTCGGCCGACAGATAGGAGAAGCTGCCGCCGTACTGCCAGTTGTCGTTGATGTCGCGGGCAATCGCCACGCGCGCGCCTTGCTTGTCGCCATAGCCGTAGTCGTGGTTGGAGACTTCGGCTTCCAGGGTCATGTCGCGGGTACGCCGCTCCAGACCCACGCGCTGGAAGCGGTCGGTGCCGGTGCCTTCGGCAAAATCACCAGTGGCATAACCGGCACCCACGAACACCCGCCAGTCTTCATCGATCGGCGGGCTGTACAGCGTGCTCTGGATACCGAAATCACGGCTGCCGCTGACCGCACCGGCACCGCTGTTGCCGCCGCCATTGGCCTTGCCGCCGTAGGCTTCGACGCGCAGTTCGGACATGTCATGCACTTCACGCTCACGCTCGGCGCGCTGCACCTGGCGATTGTCAGGGAAACGCTCGACGAGGTCGTCGGTCAGCGCATCCATTTGCCGCCATTCCTGCAGAGTCATGGCGGTGCGCGCCTGAGCGAGTTCCAGGCTCATGTCGCGCGGCACCATGCTCTCGACTTCCTTGAGCTGACTCTCGGCGCGGCGCGGCCAGTCACGGGCCAGATACAGATCCGCCTGGGCCACGCGCAAGCCGACGTTGCCCGGCGCTTGGTCGACCAGGGTTTGCAGACCTTCCTCGCCGTGAGGCAGGTCGGCGCCGTACGTCCCGGCCTGCGCGGCCAGTTGCTGAGCATCCATCCACTCGTCGTTGGGATTGCCGATCGGCAGGCCCTTGAGTTCGACCCGTGGCTTCTCTGACTTGGCCAGGTCATCCGCAACCTTGCGGGCCTCTTCGGGGTGATCACTTTCCAGCAGCGAGTAATACAGGGCGGTGGTGTCTTCCAGACGATCCCCCGGATCGGCGTCAGGTGCCGCCAGCACCTGACGGTACAGATCGGTGGAGATTTCCGGCTGGCGCTGATCCAGATACGACGCCGCGACCCAACGCAAGGCGTAGGTCGGGACCTTCACGCCTTCGGCTTGCAGCTTCTGATATTCAGTGATGACTTCAGCGGTTCGCGTCCGCGCCTTGAGGGCGCCCATGCGGTCGATGCGCCAGCGAACCACGTCGTCGTGGGCACTGGCGTCCGGGGTCCAGGTGGCGAGCAGCTTGTCGTAGTCGGCCAGCGCGCGGTCGGCGATGACATAGCGCTCTTTTTCGCTGCGGGTAGCGAACTCGGCGAGGCGCACACGCTCGGCGGCCAGGTCGCCTTCGAGGCGGCGCAGGGTTACCGGGTCAATCAGGCCCGGACGCTGGTTGGCCAGACGCAGTGCCGGCTCCGGCAGACGCGCCTTTTGCAGGGCCACCACGTACTCACGGGCAACGTCCGGTTTGCTGCCGGCGCGGATGAACGCCTGATCATATTCAAACAGGGCATCGTATTGCTTGCCGGCGCGGGTCAGGGCATAGCCCAGTGCGAGGCGACGAGTCGGATCATCGGGTTTGGCGGCGACCAGCGCTTTGGCGCGGATCACGGCTTCGTCGGGTTTGCCCGAGTCGGCCTGGGTCAGCGCCAGCCCCAGTTGCAGATCAGCGTTGCTCGGCTCCAGCGCCAGGGCTTTGTTGTAGACCTGGATTGCCTGATCCCAACGCTTGAGGTTGCGATAGGCACGGGCCGTGGCGGTCAGTGCCTGCACCGGCAGCGCACAGTCGCGACCCTGGGTCTCATAGACCTGTACCACTTCGGCATCGAGACCGGCCCAACTGGCGATCTGCAGGTGATCGCTGATCTGACCGGTGGTCGATTGCCCGGGCGGCACCTGACGCAGCACATTCAGCGCGGGCGTAGTCTGCCCGGCACGGGCATCACGCACCATCTGATCATAGGGCGTATCGGCATACGCCAGTGCCGGCCAGAGCAACTGGCTGCACAGCGCGACACGAAACAACGGGCGTAAACCACGATGTAGAACAGGCACATCAATACGCGGCATTCGTCAGCATCCTTACATGGCCAGCCGGGTCGCAATGCCCCCCTTGCCCATTAGTAACGGCGGCCGAGTCGAGAGCACTCGGCCAAGCTTAGTCAGGCAGTCTTGCATGCAAGCGTAGACCAATATTCAGAACACAATAATTGTTCAGAATCGTGGCGGCGGATCAGCCGAAAAGCCCAACGCCAGACAGCAAAACGCCCGGCGTCTGGAGATCAGAGGCCGGGCGTTGCTATTTAGCGCGCAGGATTACTGCACTTGCGTGACGCCGGCGAACTTGCTCATCAGGAAGCCGACGAACTGCTCGACGGTCATTTTCTGGCCGTTGAATTCCACCTGATTGGCGGCGTAATGCAGCTTAGTCACCACATTGGTGCCGTCGATGGTTGCCAGTTGCGAACCGACCGCCATGCCGGAGAACATGTCGGCAGCGCCGCTCGCCTCATCGACGATGGCCTTGGCGTCAGTCTGACCGTCGACTTGCGCCTGCACACTGAGCAGATCGACCAGCATCGGCTTGGACACCTGCACATTGAGGTCGAGCAGTGCGATCAACTGTTTGACCAGTTGGTCCGGCGGCATGTCCATCGAGGCCGGTTTGGTCAGGTCGATCACCAGATTGGCGCGGCTTTCACCGTTGGCGGTTTTCAGCGACAGGTTTTCCAGCGCCAGTTGCGGGCCGGCGGCCAGCAGTTTTTGCAGATCGGCTTTGACTTGCGCGTTTTCCGCCTCGGTCAGATTCAGCTCCGGAGCTGGCAGGCCGGCGGCAGCGGCTTCAGCAGCAGCCTTCTCGTAAGGCTGCAGTTTGGTCTGATAGATCTGCATCAACGACAGGGTCGACGGGATGTCGAGGTTCTTCAGGCTCATGGCCAGTTGCGCCGAACCGATCTTTTTGTCGTTCAGCGACACTTCACCGATCTGGTAATCCGCACGGCCGGAGGCGTTGCTGCCGTTCTCTTCGGTGAGGTTCTTCATTTCGAAGTTCTTCACGCCGAGCACCGACTGTTTGGCACCGAAGGTGGTTTTGCTGCTGGTCAGCTCCAGGGTGTTTTCCCCGGTGTAGTAGCCGTAGCTGCTCTTGGTCAGGTTGCTGGCCAGGGTCAGGCCGTTGAGTTCGATCTGCACCGGCGCCTGGTCTTGCGAGACAGTGACCAGTTTCAGGTTGTCCATGTAACCGTCAGCCTTGACCTTCTGCGCCTTGGCACTGGCGGAGATGTTCATGGTCAGGCCAGAGAATTTAAGGCTCGATTGCTCGTCCAGCGCGGTTTCCAGTGGCAGCAACTCAAGGCTGCTGGTAGTGGATTCGTCGTAGCCGATGTTGGTCACGCCCTTGAGCGGCGCGGCGCCTTTGGTAGCGGCAAACCATTTTTCGGTGGCCGGGCTCTTTTCCAGCTCGTAATTGCTGGTGGCCATGACCGGCAGCCACTTCAGCGATACCAGACGCGAGAACGGCAGCGGGCCGTGTTCGATATGGTCGACGAACAGCAGCTCGACCGGCTTGTCACCGAACATCTCGCCCTCGCCCTTGAGGCGGTAGTGCGCGGTGCTGGTGAAGGTGTGACGCTCCAGCGACACCAGCTCCAGCGATGCAGTGCCATTGGAGCCGGCCATCGCGGTCTGCAGCTCTTTATTGGCGTTGGTGACGGCGTTGTTCAGCACGCCTTCGA
Source organism: Pseudomonas sp. RSB 5.4 (assembly GCF_037126175.1). Classification (NCBI taxonomy): domain Bacteria; kingdom Pseudomonadati; phylum Pseudomonadota; class Gammaproteobacteria; order Pseudomonadales; family Pseudomonadaceae; genus Pseudomonas; species Pseudomonas sp. RSB 5.4. The sequence continues at coordinate 4,778,367 of NZ_CP146986.1, read as the reverse complement.
TCTTGGTTCCGGTGTACCAGGCCCCGCCGGCGCTGATGGCACCGATGGCTACAACAATCCCGAGAAGCACGCCTGCTGATTTATTCATGAATGACCTGATCAATGTCCGTGGCTGAAAATGTGGTCGTCTTCCCTGAACCCGTGACCGGGTCGCGGCTCGACTCCGCTGAAATTAGCGGTGGAGATTAGCACTGGCAGCGCGAGGCGGCCCAATGTTTAAAGGTTAAAGAGTGTCTATGGGGAGTGTGGACAGCTGACAGGCAGGGAGAGTTGCAGTGTTTTTGAGGACGCTATCGCGAGCAGGCTCACTCCTACAATTGAAATGCGTTCCCCTGTAGGAGTGAGCCTGCTCGCGATAGGGCCACTGGATTCCCAGAAGATCAGGAATACTGGACCTCGATCTCATCGAGTTGATGATCAAAGCTCTTCAATCGCGCCGTCCACGTATACACCAGCACTTCGAAATCCCGATCGATCACCGCTGCGCCCGGTCCCTCGGCGCGCGGGTCGCAGAAATCCAGCTGATAACGCTCCCGGGCCATGGCCGTGGCGACATCCGACAGTTCGCGGGCATTGTTGAGCCAGTGCCAGCCTTCATCGGCAATCTGCTTGTCGAGTTCCAGACACTGCTTTTTCAGGGCTTCGAGGCTTTTTTCCAGCGGGGTGCCGGTGAGCTCGCCCATGACTTCGGCGAAAGTACGTCCCGGTTGCCAGTAACTGCCCCAGAAGTAGCGATCGAATACGGTTTCGACCCGACGCAGGGCGACTTTGGTATCCCAGATCAGCACCAGGGTCTTGCCTTGTTCAAGCTGTCTTTTCTTGACCCGCTGCACCTGGACCGAGGCCCACGCCACGACGACGATTGCCATCACCGCGATCAACGCCGTGGCGCTGTCGAGGAAGACCATGGCCTTGTCGATCTGATGGGCCAGCATGATGCCGTAGAAATAGGTGGCCGACAGCAGCACCAGCGCTACCAGGGCGCACCAGAAGCCGAGAGCGTAAGGGTTTTTCATTATTGGTTTCCCCTAGACCAGCGCTAGCAATGTGCGCTGAAAGGGCGCCGTGCTCAGGGCACCCTTCCAACACTTCAAAGCATAGCAACGGCTTCAGGGTTTGCTGGCGCTTGAGGCTTGCGTTCGTCCGCTTTCCCAACCGCCGCCCAGCGCGAGGAACAAATCGATCTGGCTCATGGCAACTTGGGTGTTGGCGGCGGCCAGTTGCGCGGTGACGTCGGTGTAGGTGCGGGTCGCTTGCAGGTCGGCGAGGAACGACTCGCGCCCGGCCTGGAAGAAGCGGTGCGTCTGGTCGGCGGCGAGTTTCGCCGACTGTTCCGCATCGGCCAGCGCATCGCGGCGTTGTAGCAGCGCGGTGTACTGCGCCAGGCCGGTCTGGGTTTCGCGGATGGCGTTGAGCACCACGCCATCGAAGTGCGCCAGCGCACCCTGGGTATTGGCTTCCGCCTCGCGAATACGGGCGCGGGCGCCGTTGGTCGGGACCTTCCAGCTCAACGACGGGCCGAAGCCCCAGCGGTTGGTCGACGGATCGCCAAGATCGGAAATAATACCGACAGTGCCGATGGTCGCGCCGATGCTGATGTCCGGGTACAGCTCGCCAGTGGCGATGCCGATCCCGGCGGTCGCGGCGGCGAGGCGACGTTCGGCCTGACGCACATCAGGCCGACGCTTGAGCAGCGCCGCACCGTCGCCGACCGGCACCAGTTGGGCGATTTTCGGCAGTTCGGCGCAGGTGGCGGTGCCGGCCGGCAACTGATCGACCGGTTTGGCCAGCAACATCGACAGGCGGAACAGCCCGGCCTGACGCGCCGCTTCATAGCGCGGCATGTCGGCGCGCAACGACTTGAATTGGGTTTGCGAACGGGTGACCTGGGTTTCATCGCCACGCCCGGCATCGCGCAGGCGCTGGATCAGGGTCGTGCCTTGCGATTGCAGGTCGAGGGAATGCTGGGCGATTTCCCGCTCTTCATTGGCGGCACACACCTGGGTGTAGGCGCGAACCACGTCCGCTACCAGAGTGATGCGCGCGGTGTCGGCGGCGGCCTGGGTCGCATCGGCGTTGGCCTTGGCGGCTTCGATCCCGCGTTGCAGCGTGCCCCACAGATCGAACTGGTAAGAGGCACTGATACCGATATCGCCGACGTTGGCCACCGGCACCTTTTCCGTCAGCAGGTAGGCCTGACCGGACTCCTGCAAGCGCTGCGCGCCCATCTTCACCCCGGCACTCCAGCCGCCCGCCGCTTCAGCCTCATCGACCTGGGCCCGCGCCCGCGACAGGTTCGCCGCCGCCACGCGCAAGTCGGTATTCGACGCCATGGCCTGCTGCACCAGTTGGTCCAGACGCGGGTCCTGATACAGCCGCCACCAGTCGGCGGGCACCGGCGCTGACACCACCGGCTTACCCTCCACCGCCAGTTCGCCCTGAAAATCCTTGCGCTGCACCGCCGCGTCAGCGGGCAGATGATAGTCCGGCCCGACCATCTGACAGGCCGAGAGCATCACGCCCAACCCGGCGATCATCAGGGCCTTGTTCATTGCGCGGGCTCCTGTTTGTGGTCGTCGCGTGGCTGATCGTCGATGATCGACACGGTAGCGGTCCGCCCGGCGATCATGCGGAAATCTTCCGGCACTTCGTCAAAAGCGATGCGCACCGGAATCCGCTGCGCCAGCCGTACCCAGCTGAACGCCGGGTTGACGTTGGGCAGCAGGTTGTTGCCGCTGGTGCGGTCGCGGTCTTCGATACCGGCGACGATGCTTTCGACATGCCCGCGCAGCTTGGCCTTGTCACCGATCACACGGATGTCCACCGACTGCCCGACATGAATGCCGTCGAGTTTGGTTTCCTCGAAATAGCCGTCGATGTGGAACGAGTTACTGTCGACCACCGACAACACCGGACGCCCGGCGGTGACGAACTCCTGCACACGCGGCGCGCGGTCGTTGACGTAGCCGTCCACCGGACTGCGGATCACCGAGCGATCCAGGTTGAGCTGGGCGCTGTCCACCGTCACCAGCGCTTCGGCCAGCGCCGATTGCGCCCGGGCCACTTTCGACAGGCTTTCTTCCAGCTGTTCGGCCGGCACCAGATTGCCCAGCCCGCGGTTACGCTTGGCTTCACGCTGCGCCTGGGCCAGGGTTTCTTCGCGATCGGCAACCGCCGCCTTGGCCTGACGCAGGGCCAGTTTGAAACGGTCCTGATCGATGCTGAACAGCACCTGGCCGCGTTTGATCAACTGGTTGTCCTTGACCTCGACCTGCTGGATCAGCCCGGATACATCCGGGGCGATCTGGATGATGTCGGCGCGGATGTGGCCGTCGCGGGTCCACGGCGCAAACATGTAATACATCACCATGCGCCAGACGAGGACGACGGCAAAAGTCACGATCAGCAGGGTCAGGACCACGCGACCGATAGTCAGAAACGGTTTTTTCATGTCATCAGGTATCGACTGAGTGAGTCCACGCCGTACAGCATCACGGCGTAGAGGGCCACGTTGAACAATGCCCGGTGCCAGACCAGACGGTAAAAGTGCAGGCGCGTGAGCACGCCATGCACCAGCAGAAACAACACATAGGTGATGCCCATCAACACCAGCAGGGTCGGCAGGAAAATCCCGCTGATATCCAGATCACCGATCATAGGGGCGCTCCATCGGGCAGCGGTTCTTCGGCATCGCTCGTGCTGACGAATTCCACGCCGGGCAGCAGCGCCAGGCGCAAACCGCTCAGGGCATGCAACAGGTTTAGTCGGGTTTCTTCCTCGCCGTGGCCTTTGAGGGCGCGGCGCGCACGGTCCATGGTCATCAGTAGCGGGCTCGGCGCCGGCAAGCGTTCACCGGCCTTGAGGCAGGCGCGGAAATATTCGCCGACCTCAGCCACCACTTGTTGCAGCAGGGCATTCGGCGCGCCTTCCACCCGTGGGGTGTAGGCCAGCAGATCGAGCAGGTTGAGGCCGACGCGCACTTCACGCATGGCGATGCCGGTGTCCTGACCGGTCATGGCCAGACGCGGCAGGTGCTGCATCAAACGGTCGAGCAACTGCACGCCCAGTTGCCGGTGCTCGGCGAGGTTCGCCGGCTCGGTCATGCGCACGATGTCCTTCCAGCTGAAACGGGTCAGACGTTTGGCCGCCAGTTCGACACCGAACGGACGGGTGACCAACGTCCAGATGAAAGCGAACAGCAGACCCATCGGGCCGGCCAGGTTGGAGTTCACAAAGGCGAAGAAGTCCGCGTCGTAGGCGCCCTGAATGCTGATGAACGACGAGGTGTTGACCAGCGTCAGGAGCATGCCGAGGTAGAACCGCGGCTGTACCGTCAGGGTGCCGACGCAGATGAACGGAATCGCGAAAGCCAGCACCAGCATTGGAAAATCGTGCAGGTTCGGCAGAATCAGAAACAGATAGAGACTGGCAAACAGCACCGACATCCCGGTCCAGAAAAAGAACCGGTAGATCTGCGGCGCCGGGTCGTCCATCGAGGCGAAGAAACTGCACGCTACCGCCGCCAGAATCACCGCGCTGCCACCGTCCGGCCAGCCGAGCAGAATCCACAGCACCGAAGCGACGATAATCGCCAGAATGGTCGAGGCCACCGAATACAGCATCATCCCGCGGTCGAGAAACGGCGTCAGCCGCCCAAGGCGCCAGTGCCGGTACACCGCACGCCAGCTGTCCTGGCGCTCGCAGAGAATCGCGTCCTGCAGACTGCGGCAGTCCTGCCACAGATCGATGAATTCGCCGAGGCGATAAATCGCGTTGGAGAACAGCAATTGCTTGCGATCTTCCAGCGCCTCGCAGCTCGGCTGCAACGCCTGAAGCTGATCCTTGAGCGCCTGCCAGCGGTCAAGATCGGCATCTTTATGACCGAGCCATTCCTGGGTCGCGGTCAGCAGCGGGGCAAACTTTTCCACCAGCTCCGGCGTACGTCGCTCAAGGGCATACAGCGAGTCTTCCAGAGCGTCGATCACCGGCAACAGGTGGATCATCCGCCCGCGCAGCTCCTTGGTGTTGCGCACGGTTTGCGGCCGGGCGCCTTCGTGGGGTAACTGGCCGATCATTAATTCGAGGCTGTTGAAATTGGCGACCATGGCCATGCGCAGCGCGGTGATCTGTTCAGGCTGCACGTCGCGGCTGAGAAACTTCAGGCTGTAGGTGGTGGCGTCAGCGAACCACTTGCCCACCGCGTCGTTGAATACCGGCGCCAGACGGCGCGGCCAGAACATTGCACCGATCACCGCCGCCACGGCGATGCCGAGAAAGATCTCTTCGGTCCGCGCCTCGGCCACATCCCACACCGCCAACGGGTTATCCACGGTCGGCAAGGCAATCAGCGGCAGGGTGTAACCGGCTAGCATCAATGCGTAGTTATTGGCCGTGCGCAGGTGCAGCGACAGGAACAACAGGATCCCCGTCCACAGCGCGATGACCACCACCAACACGTACGGACTCTGCACGAACATCGGCACGAACAGCACCGCCGCCGCCGCTCCGAGAAAGGTGCCGATGGCGCGGTACAGCGCCTTGGAACTGGTCGGGCCGAGAAACGGACTGGAGACGATATACACCGTGGCCATCGCCCAATACGGACGCGGCATTTGCATGAGCAAGGCGATGTACAGCGCAATCATCGACGCTGCAAAGGTGCGGACCCCGTAGAACCAGTCCCGGGCCGGAGGAATGCCGGAGAAAAAACCGTTCAAGAGTTGATCACCACAGGCGGATGGGCCGCCTCAAAAGCTCGCAGTACCCGAAGCGTAGCCTCCAGATCACTCTGGTCGATGCCTTCGAGCACTTCATGACGCAGACGTACCAGTTCACTTTCCACCGCTTGCACCAGCTCACGGCCGGTGTCGGTCAGGCTCAGGCACTTGGCCCGACGATCCTGCGCATCTTCGGTGCGGCAGACATAGCCGGCGTGGCACAACTGATCGAGCAGGCGCACCAGCGACGGACTCTCCATCCCGGCCGCCTGCGCCACCTGCACCTGACGCACGCCCTCGCCCAACCGCCCGATCATCAGCAACGGCACGGCGCAGGCTTCGGAGATGCCATAGTTGACCAGCGTGGTCTGGCAGATCTTCCGCCAATGCCTGGCGGCCACCACCATGGCACTGCTGATGTTCATCTGAAGAGCGTCGAGGGAATTCGGCACGGGAAAATGCACACTGTTAGTTTGCTAACTATCAATATGGCATTGGCGGGGAATTCCAGTCAAGTTTTGAAACAAATCTGCCCGCTGGTCACCCGGAGCATCACTTGTTTCCTAATCAAAGTAGTACGATGTATATACCTCGTAAGTACATCACCTTTTAAAGGGAACATTGCAATGTCAAAACAGGCGGTTTTCACGATGAAACTCGAGCCCGAGCTGCGAGAGCAGTTCATGGCCGAAGCCGAGGCCTCGCATCGCCCTGCATCACAGATCGTGCGCGAAATGATGCGTCAGTTTGTTCAGACACAAAGGGAAGCCCGTGAGTACGAGATGTTTTTGCAGCGAAAGGTCGAGCTTGCGCGAGCCTCGATAGAAGCCGGCGAAGTTTTTTCCAACGAGGAAGTTGAAGCACAATTAGCCGCCAGGCGCAGGCGGGCAGACAATCAAGGATGAAGATTATCTGGACTAAAAATGCTGTACAGGATCGTGAAAAAATCTGGGATTACCTGCACACCGTAAACCCAAAAGCAGCCCTCGAAATGGATCGCCGCTTCACTGAAGCGGTATCCCGAATCTCCCAACACCCCGAAGTTGGCCCTGTCGGCGTTATCGCTGGCACTCGAGAGATTATTCCGCACCCCAGCTATCGTCTCGTTTACCAACTGGATCGTGATGTGGTGTGGATCATGGCGATTGTTCATACCGCACAGATGTGGCCGTTCCCAAAATAGCGGTCATCCCTCCCGCCCCTTGCGCAACAACACATTCAACTGATCCACCACCTCCGCCCAATCCGCATCATCAAGAATCTCGCCGCGCAAAAAATCCGCCTGGCTCTTGCTCCAGAAAAACGCGTCTGCGAGGTGCAACTCGGGTTTGAGTGGTGAATGGGTGGCGATGAATTGCTCGATGCCGGTCGGGTCGCTGTCCAGTCCAAGTTGCTTGAACAGGGACGGGAGGCTGTGGGTGGGCTGTTCCATGGAGGACTCCTTCAAGAATGCGGTGGATGGGCGATTATTCGCCAGCAAGCCCGCTCCCACAGGGGATTGCGGTCAACCTGTGGGAGCGGGCTTGCTCGCGAAGGCGTCAGTGGCCGCACCAAAAAACCTAATGACTCAACTCCTGCACCTGCGCATGCGGCACCATTTTCAGGAACTCGGGCATGCTCATGTGCAGCAGGTAGTTGTGGTTGCCGGCTTCCAGGTAGATGTCTTTCTGTCGAGTCAGCAGCGGGTCGATGACCATGTCCAGGCCATAGGAATCACCCAGTGGCGGCACCGCGCCGCGTTCGCAGTCATCGAAGATATGCGCCAGATTGCTCTCGCGGGTGATCTGCCATTCACCGCTGCTGCGCACTTTGCTCAAATCCAGATGCCGGCTGGCGGGCAGCACGGCCATCAGGTAATGCCCGTGGTGGTCGTCGAGGATCACCGATTTGGCCACACGTTCGGCGGGCACCCCGGAGACCCGCGCGGTTTCCAGGCTGCTGGCCGAGTGTCGATGGGCCACGACGTCATATTCGCAGTGCGCCCGACTCAGGCTGCTCTGCACTTTTTTTGCCATACGCATGATGCACCTCGGTGTCACGCTGAACGTTGTACCTGTTCTGCTGAGTCTAGTTCGGCAAGCCACTGGCGAAGGGAAATCCGCTCACTGGACACATCTGTTCATTGATCAGAATTCATCCAGCGCCAGGCTCAACTAGACTCAAGGAACCAACCCATGACTCTCCCGGAGGGTCACGTGACCAGTCGATGTTGTACGTTTTTCCTGATGCTGCTGCTCAGCGGCTCAGCCCTCGCGGCTGACGTCCCGCTGACGGCGGTCAATCCGGTCGGCCTGTGGCTGATCACCCTCGGGATTGCCTTTCTGATTGCCGAAGCCGCGCTGCCCAACTACGGGGTAATCGGCCTGGGCGGGATCATCATGTTCGTCATCGGCGCGCTGATTCTGAGCAATGCCGATTTGCCGGTACCCATGATGATCGGGCTGGGCCTGATCAGCGCCCTGCTGTTGATCACGCTGATCATCCGCGCCTTGAAAACCCGCCCGCGTCACGCCGTCAGCGGCGATGCCGGGCTGGTCGGCAGCGTGACGGCGGTGACCACCGTGCAAGCGGAAAACACGCACAACGGCTGGGTGCAATTGCAGGGTGAGCATTGGCAAGTGCAAAGCACAACACCGCTGCACACCGGGCAATCGGTGCGTGTGGTCGGGCGTAAGGGCTTATTGCTGAAAGTCGCCGCGACTGACGCGGCAGGACACGGAGAGTGATCATGGGTCTGCAAATCGGTTTCGTTGCACTGTTGCTGCTGGTCATTGCCCTCGCCGGGTCGACCTTTCGCATCCTGCGTGAGTACGAGCGCGGCGTGGTGTTCCAGCTCGGACGCTTCTGGCAGGTCAAGGGTCCGGGGCTGATCCTGCTGATTCCAGTGGTGCAGCAAATGGTCCGGGTCGACCTGCGCACCGTGGTGCTCGACGTGCCACCACAGGATGTGATCACCCGCGACAACGTCTCGGTGAAGGTTAACGCGGTGCTGTACTTCCGCGTGCTCGACCCGCAGAAGGCGATCATTCAGGTCGAAGACTTTCTTTCGGCCACCAGCCAACTGGCGCAGACCACCCTGCGCGCTGTGCTCGGCAAACATGAGCTGGATGAACTGCTGGCCGAACGCGAGCAGTTGAACATCGACATCCAGCAGGTGCTCGATGCCCAGACTGACGCATGGGGCATCAAGGTTGCCAACGTCGAGATCAAGCACGTTGATCTGAATGAGTCGATGGTGCGTGCGATTGCCAAACAGGCCGAAGCCGAACGCGAACGCCGGGCCAAGGTGATTCACGCCGAAGGCGAACTGCAAGCCTCGGAAAAACTCATGCAGGCCGCCGAAATGCTTGGCCGTCAGCCCGGCGCCATGCAGCTGCGTTACATGCAGACCTTGAGTTCGATTGCCGGCGACAAGAGTTCGACCATTGTTTTTCCGCTACCGATCGAGCTGCTCAAAGGGATGGCGGATCTGTCAGGCAAGTCCTGAGCATACGCAGATTGGCGGTCACCCACCCGGTTTGTCGGCGCCAGTCGCCATCACGTACAAGCGTGCAAAAGCGCCGGCCGCATGCACATCGCTTTGCCGCTGCCAGCCTTCGGGCAACGCCGCAAAGTCAGTGGGTTCGTCCAGGGTGCCGATCAACCATACCCGAGCGCCAACCTTGGACAAATCGCCGAGTTGGTCGAGATAAACATTTTCGCTGACCAGCGTGCCGAACCCGTAAGCATTGGGCCGCGTGGAGCGTCCGTCCGCCGCCGGTGGCGTGTACAAACGAACCTGTGCGTCGGTGCGGTTGTAGTAGATGTAACTGAGGTACCACATCATGTCGCTGGTAACGATCCGGTCACCCTCAACGAAGTGCCGGTTGACGTAATCGACAACCACGCTGAACTGATCGTTGCTGTCGACCGTGGCGTTGTTCTTCACACCCACCAGTTCGACCCCAACGAACAACACCAGAATCGCCAGCGCCAGCACGCGAGAACCTGTGTACAGCCGATCGACCGCCAGCGCCACCAGCATCGGCAGCCCCAGCGCATAGGCCGTCACATAACGTTCGATGAACACCGGTGAGATGAACGACACGCCAAACACCAGCAGAATCGGCAACACGCTGTAGAACAGCAGCAGCAAGCTGCCGCGAAATACGCTGCGATCACGTAGCAGGGCAACCCCGATCACTGCCACCAGCGCCGATGGCAAGAGCAAAAACAGCCAACCCGGCAGGGTCATGCCATCGTCTTGAATCAGCAGCGACCAGACCATCGACGGCAGTGAGCTGAGGGTGACCGGATCTTCCCAGCCAATGTCATTACTGGCCTTGAGTTCCGGGATGTGTTGCAGCAGATCCAGCAGATTGGGCACCCACGGCAGGTACAGCAACGCAATGACCAGATTCGCCAGCCACCACGCCGGTCGCTGGATATGCCGCAGCCGATACCCCGGCTGCACGCGCACTGCCGCCAGGTACAGCCAGTGGCTGATCACGCAGAGCACGGTGAAGTAATGGGTATAAAACGCCGCCGTCATCAGCAGCGCGTAGGCCACCAGGTAGCGATGCCGCCGAGGCTGCCGAACCCAATAGACCAACGCAATGGTCGCCGCGATCAGCCACATGCCGAGCAGCGAATACATGCGCACTTCCTGGCTGTAGCGCACGGCCGTGGGCAACAGCGCCAGCAGCAGCCCGGCCAGCAGCGCGGCGCGGCGGGTGGCGAGCAGATCCACCAGCCACACACCGAGACCGACGGTAATGATCCCCGGCAGCGCACTCATCATGCGAATGGACAAGATGCCGTCGCCGAACAGCCCGATCCAGCCATGCAGCAACAGGAAATACAACGGCGGGTGCACGTCGTGGGCTGCACGCCCCCAGATTTCAGTCAGCGAAAACTGGCTCAGCAGGACGCTGGAGCCCTCATCGAACCAGATCGCTGCCGCCGTCAGGTCGTAAAAACGCACCACCGCCGCCAGCAGCATGATCGGTAACAGCCAGTGTTCTCTGGCCCAACGAATCAAGCGCAAGGCAACCAGCCATGCCCCCGGTACCGCACGCGGATCCTGCGTGTCGCCAACCGGCGTTTCTCTGTGTGCCGCCATTGCATCCTCTTGCTGTGCCGGAATATCGCGAACGGAAGGCTCCGAACCTGACCGTCACTTTAGGTCAGCCACGGGAGGGCCGTCGATGGCGGTGTGCGGTTTCACGACATCCGGCACCTTGGACAATCCCAAACAGCCCTCGGCATTTTCAGTTCACGCCATCAGCGTTGCGCCATCCCCTCCGCCGGATACACCGACTCCCAGCCCCCGCCCAACGCCCGGTACAACCCGACCATCGCCAGCGAAACGCCGGTCGAACTCTCCACCCACTGCTCCTGCGTCGCCAGCAACGCACTTTGCACGGTGAGGACGTTGACGAAATCGACCGCGCCCTCGACATATTGCTGTTGCGCGGTGCGCAGGGCGATCTGGTTCTGCCGTACGGCTTCGGCGAGGCTGTCGCGGCGACGCTGGCTGGCGTTGTAGGCGGTCAATTGATCGTCGATTTCATGCCAGGCGCGCAGCACGGTCTGCTGATAGGCGATGCCCGCTTCCTGTTGCTGGGCTTCGCGCAGTTGCAGCATGCCGCGCAGGCGTCCGCCGTCGAACAACGGCAGGCTGAATTGCGGGCCGATGCCGAATGCACGTGAACCCCAGGAGCCGAAGTCGCTCAGTTGCATCGCTTGCGATCCGAGGTTGCCGGACAGGGTGATGCGCGGATAGAAGTCGCCCTTGGCCACGCCGATGTTGGCGGTGGCGGCGTGCAGGCGCGCTTCGGCCTGACGGATATCCGGACGGCGTTCGGCCAGTTGCGATGGCAGGCCGATGGCGACTTGCAACGGTGACTGCGGCACCGCACCGTCTGTGGATAACTCTTTGGCCAGGGCTTGCGGCGGCTCGCCCATCAGCAGGCTGATCGCGTTGATCAACTGCGATTGACGCTGCTCGAGCGCCGGCAGACGCGATTCGATGGCGGAGACCTGCGCGGCGGCTTCGGCGACGTCGAGATCGGTCGCCACACCATCGTTCAGGCGCAATTGCGAGAGCTTGAGGCTGTGCCGGGCAACATCGAGGTTCTGCTCGGTGACCGCGCGAGTGTTCTGCACGCCACGCAGCTGGATGTAGTTCTGCGCGGTGTCGGCGAGCACTGCCAGAAGCACACCGCGCCGGTCGTTTTCAGCGACTTCGAGGTTGGCATCGGCGGCTTCGGTTTCGCGGCGCACACGGCCCCAGAAATCCAGTTCCCAGGAAGCGGAGAAACCGGCGTCCCACAGGTTGAAGGCGGAATCGCCGTTGTGCCCGGACGGGTCGCTCAAGCCTTTGCCGCTGTTGCGTTCGCGTGCGTAGCTGCCGGTGGCTGCCGTCGACGGATAGCGATCAGCGGTGATTACCTGACGTGCGGCACGGCTTTGTTGCAGACGGCTGCTGGCCAGTTGCAGGTCGAGGTTGCTCTTGATTGCACGCTGGGTGAGGGCCGAGAGCTGCGGGTCGTGGAAAACCTCCCACCAGCGTTCGTTCAGGGGTTCGCTGACGGCTTGACTGGGGGCGGACTTGGCGGGTTTGGCCCAGTCGGTTATTTGTGCGGCTTCGGGCTTCTGGAAGTCGGGGCCGACGGTGCAGGCGCTGAGGCCAATAGCGAGCAATGTACCGAGGGTGAGTTGCTGCCACTGGCCTCTTCGCGAGCAAGCCCGCTCCCACATTGGGTAATGCGTTCCCCCGGTGGGAGCGGGCTTGCTCGCGAAGGCGTCAGTTCTATCAAAACTGTTCATCGCTGAGTCACCTCACGTTCCGCTGACGCCGAACGGCGAGTATCGATACTCGCCTCCACCGACATGCCCACACGCAAACGCTCGGCCAACGGCTGACCCGGTTCAAGCACGATCTTCACCGGAATCCGCTGCACGACCTTGGTGAAGTTACCCGTGGCGTTGTCCGGTTTCACCGCGGCGAATGTCACGCCAGTCGCCGGGGCGATGCTTTCGACGCGACCGCTCAAGGCCTCGCCGCCGAGGCTGTCGACGCGCACCTGCACGTGCTGGCCCGGCTGCACGTCCGTCAGTTGGGTTTCCTGGAAGTTGGCAACCACATACGCCTGCTTCAACGGCACCACCGCCAGCAGCTTGCTGCCCGGCGTGACATAAGCGCCGACGCGCACAGCACGCTCGCCGATCATGCCGTCCTGCGGCGCGGTGATCCGGGTGTAGGACAGCTCGAAACTGGCGATTTCCAGCGCCGCTTGCGCGTGCTTCAGATTGCCTTCGGCGGCATCGCGCTGCGCCGTGAGAATCTCGACCTGCTTGCGTTCAGCCGCGAGCTTCGCGCTGGCGGTATCGAGCCGAGCGGTTGCCTGATCAATACGCGTGCGGGCCTGTTGCGCGTTCTGCACCGTGCCGGCACCCACGCCAGCGAGGTGGTTGTAACGATTGAGCTCCTGCTGGGCGAACGCCATTTCTGCCTTGGCCGAGACCACCGAGGCCTGCGCCTGAGCAATCACCGACGTCTGCCGCTCCAGCGTGGCCTTGGCGTTTTGCAGCTGAGCGCGGGCGACCAGGGTTTGCGCATCGGCCGCTTCAGCGGCGGCGCGCAAATCGCGATCATCGATCAGCGCCAGCAGTTGCCCGGCCTTGACCTGCTGGTTGTCTTCCACCAGCACTTCCTTGATGAATCCGGCCACGCGCGGCACCACCAGGGTGAAGTCGGCGGAAACAAACGCATCGTTGGTGTTTTGCTGGGTGCGCTTGCCGAACAGTCCCGGCACCGCCAGGTACAGCAACACGCCGACAGCCAGTGCGGCCGCCACGGCCACCGCGAGTTTTTGCTTTGCTTGAGTCGTCATAAAAACCTTCGGTATCAGTGAAGCAATCAGGTCGGCGCACGGGGCGGAAAGATCCGCGTCGGCAGCCAGAAAATCAGCAGGATCAGCGCCACCGCGACGCCGGCCATGCACACATAGAGATCAGAGGACGTCAGCACCACGGCCTGTTCGTGCAGGCGATGGGCGAGGCCCGGATCGCTGCGATCGGCCAACGGTGAATTGCCGAGGCTGTCGATCAACATGGTCGAGTGGAAATGCAGGCGCGCGGTGGTCAGCGCCTCAATGACTCCGGTGGCGATCACCGCCGCCAGACCTTTCACCGTGTTGAACCACGCCGAGGCAAACGGCCCGTCCTGCGGCTGGATGCTGCCGGTCGAGAGCATCAACAACGGCAGCACCGACATCGGCTGACCGAAAATCTGCAGCCATTGCAGGACGTAGAAATTGTCGCGGATCCACTCCGAGGTCAGCAGCGAGCCGCCCAGGCAGGACAGGGTCAACATGCTCAAACCGATCCCGAGCACCCAACGGCAATCGACCCAGCGCAGGTTGCACAGCGCCGCCACCAGCGGCAGCGCGATCAACTGCGGCAACGCGGCGATCAGCATGATCGGCGCAGTCTGCACCGGGCGATAACCCTGGACCTGCGCCAGATAGCTCGATGGAATCAGCACCACCGCCTGCAACACCACCAGCACCCCGGCCAGGGTCATCAGCGCGAACGCCAGGTTGCGGATGCCGAGCATCTGCAACTTGAAGAACGGAATCGGCTGCGACCACTCATTGATCAGAAACGCCACCAGCAACAGCGAGCCGGCGCCGAGCAAACCGCAGATCAGGCTCGACTCGAACCAGTCCAGCCGATTGCCTTGCAGCAAGCCGATCACCAGCATGCAGATCGCTGGAAAGCCCAGCAGCAGGCCTTTCCAGTTGAAGGTCTTGAGGCGTTCCAGGCGCAGCGGATCCTGCGGAATCCCCCAAGCGACCATCGCCATGGCGATCAGGCACGGCACGATGATTTGCCAGAACGTCCATTGCCAGCCGACATACTCGCTCCACAGCCCGGCCAGCGGTGTGCCGAGGCCCGGGCCGAAAGTCGCCGTCAACGCATAACCGGCCAAACCATAGAGCTTGAAGTTGGCCGGCAGAAAACGCAGGGCGACGGTCATCAGCATCGGCGGCAACGCGCCGCCGGCCAGACCTTGCAGGGTGCGCATCAGCAGCAGGCTTTCGTAATTCGGGGCGAACGGGCACAGCACGCCGAGCAGGGTAAAGACGCTGATCATGCAGAGGGTGAAACGACGCAGCGAAAAGGTCACCGAGCACCAAGGGGCGAATGCCATCGCGGCGACCGAGGTCGCGGTGTAGCAGGCAACCAGCCACGTGCCTTCGTCGTAACCGATGTGCAGCGCGCCACGGATGTCGGCCAGCGCGACCTTGGTCACCATCTCGTTGAGGCCCGAGACCAGCACCGCCAGCAGCACGCCGACCAGGCCCGTGATGATCCGCGCCCCGAATACCGGTGGCGCGGCCGCCGTCGCCGGACTGGCCGCAGCGAGGGGCGCCGGGACCGACAGGGATGTCATGGATTCAAACTCCGGAGGAAAAATACCGGAGCATTTTAGTAAGGCTTACTGCTGACGAAAATTGACTTATTGGCAGGTTATAAGTGCGCTCAGTGCAGCAATGAATATCCAACGTGGGAGCGGGCTTGCTCGCGAAAGCGGTGGGTCATTCACCCTATGCATTGCCTGACACGACGCCTTCGGGAGCAAGCCCCCTCCTACATTGATTCGGTGTCAGGGCTGTGCAGCCAGCCAGGTTTCGTCACAACACGCCTTGAGCGTTTCACGCAGCCAGCGGTGCGCCGGGTCCTTGTCGAAGCGCGGATGCCAGGCCTGGGTCAGCATCAGCGTCGGCAACGGAATCGGCAGATTGAACGAGCGCAGCTTCAGGCCCAATCGGCGCACGCTGAGCAATGCTTCCTTGGGCACCGGCAGGATCAGGTCGGAATCCGGCAAGGCAAACATCGCCGCGTGGAAACTTGGCGCGATCACCGCCACCCGCCGCTCCAGGCCCAGTGCATTCAGCGCGGTGTCGATGGGGCCGCGAGCAATGCCGCGGCGCGACATGCTGATATGCGAGTAACCGGCATAACGCTCGGCGGTGATCTCGCCGTCGAGCAACGGATGATCTTCCCGCACCAGACCGACGAAATGCGTGGAAAACAGGTTCTGCACTTTGACCTCCGGGGACACCGGACGGGTGTTGCTGACACTCAGATCAATCCGTCCTTCGCGCAGCGCTTCGTCGTCACCATCGCCCTCGGGGACGAAGCGCAACTCGCAGTGCGGCGCCTGCTGGTCGAGGGTATCGAACAGCTTGCCGCCATACACGCCGATGAAAAAATCGTTGGCGCGGATGCTGAAGCGCCGGCGCAACGTGCCCAGATCCACGCTGTCGGCGGAGCGAAACAGCAGCGCCGCCTGCTCGACCACATCGCGCACTTGCTCGCGCAGTTCCAACGCCTTGGGGGTTGGCACCAGGCCGCGACCGGCGCGCACCAGGATCGGATCGCCGATCGCCTCGCGGATTCGCGTCAGCGTGCGGCTCATGGCAGCGGGGCTGAGGTTCATCCGCCGCGCGGCGCCAACCACACTGCCCTCGTCGAGCAAGGCGTCGAGGGCGACCAGAAGGTTCATGTCCGGGAGTTGCATGCAGAGCACTCGTGGCTGATCTGGATTGATCTGGGTGCAATGCTAGCAAACATCCTTGAAACCGGTGGCGCATGCACCGACGCCTTCGCGAGCAAGCCCGCTCCCACAGGGAAAACGCATTCCAAAATGTGGGAGCGGGCTTGCTCGCGAAGGGGCCAGGGGGAACAACACAAATTACCGCTGCATGCCCCAGCGCTTGACGGTCACCCGCTCCAGCGTTTCGAACACCAGATTCTCCACCAGCAACCCGATCAGGATCACCACCGCCAACCCGGCGAACACCTTGTCGGTGTACAGCTCGTTGCGGTTCTGGAAGATGTACCAGCCCAACCCGCCCTTGCCGCTGGTGGCGCCGAACACCAGTTCGGCGGCGATCAGCGTGCGCCAGGCAAACGCCCAGCCGATTTTCAGCCCGGCGAGGATCGACGGCAGCGCTGCCGGAATCAGGATGAACAACACAAAACGCATGCCCTTCAGCCCGTAATTGCGCCCGGCCATGCGCAAGGTTTCCGAAACGCCGAGAAAGCCGGCGTAAGTGTTCAGCGCCAGCGCCCACAACACCGAATGCACCAGCACGAAAATCAGGCTGTTCTGCCCCAGCCCGAACCAGAGCAAGGCCAGCGGCAGCAAGGCAATCGCCGGCAGCGGGTTGAACATCGAGGTCAGGGTGCTCAGCAGGTCGCGACCGAACTGCGTCGATACCGCCAGCGTGGTCAGGGCGAATGCCAGCACGATGCCGATCAGGTAACCCTTGATCAGCACTACCAACGATATCCACACCTTGCCCAGCAACTCGCCGCTGAGCAGGCCGTCATACAAGGCATGACTGGTCTGCAGAAAACTCGGCAGCAGCAAGTCGTTGTTCTGCACCCGGGCGATCACTTCCCAGAGGATCGCCAGCAGAATCAGGATCACACTCTTGCGCAACCAGCCCTGTTGCCACAGGCGTTGGCCTAGAGGCAATTCGCGCTCGAGCGGTACGCTGGTCAATGGTTCAAGGACGGTTTCAAACTCTTGTCGTACAGACGATGGTTGGCTCATCGGGCAATCCTCCAGAACGCTCAATAAGCGATACGAATGTCGTTGAAATCGTGCTCGCGCTCGGTTTCCGGCGACTGGCCTTCATCGAACAGCAAACGGTGAATGCGTCGCGCCGACTCCTGAAACGCCACGCCGCCGAGGCTTTGCAGATCGTATTGATGGCTGTGCACTTCAGCGCGTACCCGCCCCGGGTGTGGCGACAGCAGCAGGATGCGGTTACCGACCACCAGCGCCTCTTCGATCGAGTGGGTGACGAACAGCAAGGTGAAGCGCACCTCCTCCCAGAGCAGCAGCAATTCTTCCTGCATCTTGCGCCGGGTCAGCGCGTCCAGCGCGGCGAACGGCTCGTCCATCAAGAGGATTTTCGGCTGCATCGCCAGCGCCCGGGCAATCGCCACCCGCGCCTTCATGCCGCCGGACAGGGTGTGGGGATACGCATCGGCGAACGCCGCCAGCCCGACCTTTTCCAGATAGTGCAACGCGCGTTCTTCGGCGTCTTTTTTGTTCAAGGTTCGCGAGGCGAGCAGCGGAAACATCACGTTCTGTTTGACGGTTTTCCACGGCGGCAGTTGATCGAACTCCTGGAACACCACGATCCGGTCCGGACCCGGCGCATCGACGCGCTGGCCTTGCAGGCGGATCTCGCCTTCGCACGGCGCAATGAATCCGGCAACCGCTTTGAGCAAGGTGGATTTGCCGCAGCCGGACGGGCCGAGCAGGACGAAGCGGTCCGCCGGATCGACCTCGAAACTGACTTGATGGGTTGCTCGTACCACCCGTTGCGGGGTGCGGTATTCAAGGCTGACTTGGTCAACCGCCAGCAGCGCCTGGCTGCTGGCGATCGGGTTGCTGGCCGCGTGGCCTTGCAAGGGGGCGTTCATCTCGATCAGCTCCCTTGCAGCGGTTTGGCGTCCTGGAAGAAGTAGTCCTTCCACGATTCCGGTTTGTTTTTGATCGCTCCGACGCGGTAGAGGAATTCGGCCAGTGGATAAGTATTTTTCGGCGTGACGCTGAATTCGAATTGCGGGTTGTCGATGATTTTCAGCAACTCGGCGCGGTCGATCTTGGCCTTGGTCACGCGAATATACGTGTCCGCCGCCGCGCCCTTATCGTTCTGCGCAAATTGCGCGGCTTCGGTCAGCGCTTCGACGAAGGCTTTGTAGGTTTTCGGATTGTCGTTGCGGAATTTCTCGGTGGCGAACAGCACCGTCGGCGAGTTCGGGCCGAGGATATCGTAGGAGTTGAGCACCACGTGCACGTTCGGGTTCTGCAGCGCCTGATCCTGGAACGGCGGGTTGGAGAAATGCCCGGTCAGTTCGGTGCCGCCGGCGATCAACGCAGCGGTCGCATCCGGGTGCGGAACGGCGATGGTGTATTTGTCGAGGCGATTGAATTCCTTGTCACCCCACTGCTTGGCCGCGGCGTATTGCAGGAAACGCGACTGCACCGAAACGCCCACCGCCGGCACCGCGATGCGGTCCTTCTCGGTGAAATCGGCAATGGTTTTGACCTTGGGATTGTTGCTGACCAGGTAGTACGGGAAGTTGCCGAGCGAGGCCACGGCCTTGACGTTCTGCTTGCCGTGGGTGCGATCCCAGATGGTCAGCAGCGGGCCGACGCCGGCACCGGCAATGTCGATGGAGCCTGACAACAGCGCATCGTTGACCGCGGCGCCGCCCGAGAGCTGCGTCCAGTCGACCTTGATGTCGAGGCCTTCCTGCTTGCCGTACTTCTCGATCAGGCCCTGATCGCGCACCACGTTGAGCAATAGATAGACAATCCCGAACTGTTCGGCGATGCGGATTTCACCTTCGGCGTGGGCCGTGGTCGGCGCCACCAGGCTGCCGGCGATCAGGCTGCAACCGAGGCCAATGGCCGCCGCCAGCGGTGCAAATGGAAGACGTTTGGACATGATCGAATCTCCGGCAAATCAGAAAGGCGCGTCGCCCTGGATGGTCGTGCGATACAGCTTGCGGCGCAGGTGCGCGGGGCAGCCAGCGGCGAGGTGGATCAGCGAACGGTTGTCCCAGAACACCATGTCGTGGGGCTGCCACTGATGGCGGTAGATGTTTTGCGGCAACACGCTGTGGGCGTAGAGCTCGGCCAGCAGTTGCTGGCTCTCGTCCTCCGGCAGGCCGACGATTCGGGTGGTGAAGCCTTCGCTGACGAACAACGCCTTGCGGCCGTTTTCCGGATGGGTGCGAACGATCGGGTGCACCACTTCGGCGACCTGCGCCAGTTGCTCCGGGGTCAGGGTCGGGCGCCAGTTGCCTTCGAATTTGCTCTCGCTGTAGCGCGCGGTGTAGGAATGCGCGGCCGAGCGGCCTTCCACGGCTTTGCGCAGCGCTTGCGGCAGGTTGTCCCAGGCTTTGTGCATGTCGGCGAACAGCGTGTCGCCGCCCTCGGAGGGCAGCTCCTGCGCGTGCAGCATCGAGCCGAGGCTCGGCAGTTCTTTATAGGAAAGGTCGGAGTGCCAGAACTTGCCGGCGTCGCCGAGGCCGATGTTCTGGCCGTTCTCGACGATGTTGGAAACGATGAGAATTTCCGGGTGATTGGCCAGCAGGAACTGCTTGAGCACGTGAATCTGCAACACGCCGAAGCGGCGGCTGAAATCGATCTGCTGTTGCGGGGTGATGCGCTGGTCGCGGAACACCACAACGTGGTGATCCAGGTGCGCACGGTGAATGCGGGCGAAGTCCTGGTCGTTGACCGGCCGGGTCAGGTCCAGGCCGATGATCTCGGCACCAACGGCACCGCTGAACGGGCGAATTTCAAAGCTTTGCGGCGCGGCAGTCGCGGCGCTTGGGGTGGCAGTAGCTGCGGACATCTTTCAATCTCCCACGCACGGCGCGCTCACAGGCGCGCACGTCGATCAGAAACTCACGCTGGATTGCGTGTTGGTTCAGGTCGTGCGGCGCGCCGATTGGTCGGCAGGTACGCAGGTGGCTGACTTTAAAGCTATAAGAACAGGAAATTAAATACCGTTAATGAATAACGATATGGCGGATGGTGAGGAATGGACTGGATGGTGAATGACGATTTGTGTCACTTACTGACAGGGATGTGGTGATTTTGCTGGCCCCTTCGCGAGCAAGCCCGCTCCCACAGTGGATCTCGGTCGAACACAGAACTTGTGTCCACTGAAGATCAAATGTGGGAGCGGGCTTGCTCGCGAAGGGGCCATATGCCGCGCTGAAGACCTACCGCTCGTGCAACGCCTCAGCCCGCGCCCGAATGATCGGCTTGAGCAAATAACTCAGCACCGACTTCTTGCCGGTGATGATATCCACCGACGCCACCATCCCCGGAATGATCAGCAGCGGTTTTTCATCAGTGCCCAGGTGGCTGCGCTCGGTGCGGACCTTGATGATGTAGTAAGTGGTTTTCTTGTCTTCGTCGGTGATGGTGTCGGCACCGATCTGCTCCAGTTTGGCTTTCAGCCCGCCATAAATGGTGTAGTCGTACGCGGTGAATTTGACGATCGCTTCCTGCCCCGGATGCAGGAACGCAATGTCCTGCGGACGGATCTTGGCTTCGACCAGCAAGGTGTCATCCAGCGGCACGATTTCCACCATGTCGCTGCCCGGCTGGATCACGCCGCCGATGGTGTTGACCAGCAACTTGTTGACGATCCCGCGTACCGGCGAGGTGACCAGCGTCCGGCTGACCCGGTCTTCCAGGGCCTTGCCGGTGGCCTGGGCCTTGTTCAGGTCGGTGCGGGCTTCGTTGAGCTGGGTCAGCGCATCGCTGCGAAATTTGCCGCGAGTCTCGTCGATCTTGCGCTGGACTTCCTTGATGGCCGATTCGGCGCGCGGAATCGCCAGCGTGGTGGCGTCGAGCTGACCGCGGGTTTCGACTTCGGCACGCTTGAGTCGCAGCACTTCCACCGGCGACACCGCGCCCTGCGCCACCAGCGGCTCGGACATGTTGATTTCCTGGCGTTGCAGGCCCAGTTGCTGGCGATATTGCGCCTGCTTGGAGGTGAATTCGCGCAGCTCTTGCTGACGCTGAATCAGCTGTTCCTGCAAACCGCCAATCTCGTCGTGCAATTGCTGACGACGGCTGATGTACAACGATTCTTCGCTTTTCGCCTGACCCGGTACGGCTTTGAGCACGTCGTCCGGGAAATTCAGCGGACGGTCATCGACCTCGGCGCTCAGGCGTTCGACGCGCAGCAGCATCGACAGCCGATCGGCTTCGGTTTCGCCGACGTTGGAAGCAAATCGCGTGTCGTCGAGGCGAATCAGCGGCGCGCCGGCCTCGACGATCTGACCTTCCTTGACGAACATTTCCGAGACAATCCCGCCCTCCAGGTTCTGGATTTTCTGGATCTTCGACGATGGAATCGCCTTGCCGTCGCCCTTGGTCACTTCGTCGATCACGGCGAAGTTGGCCCACAGCAGCAGGAACAGGAAGAAGCCGATGATTGCCCAGATGGTCAGGCGCACGACGCGCGGGGCGTCCTCGATCAGCGCTTTGTTGACCTCCGGCAGCGGCTGGCCCTGCAGCGAGGCAGAACCCTTGAAGTAGCGACGGATCGACTCTTTGACACCCGACTTAAGCAACACTGATCTGCCCCTTCTTCAACGCTTCCATCACGGCGGCTTTCGGGCCATCGGCGAGAATCTGTCCACGGTCGACCACCAGCAGGCGGTCGACCAGCGACAGCAGCGAGGCCCGGTGCGTCACCAGCACCACGGTCTTGTTTTCAACCACGGCAGCCAGACGTTGCTTGAGGCGTTCTTCGCCGGTGTTGTCCATGGCGCTGGTCGGTTCGTCGAGCAGCAGGATCGGCGGGTTGAGCAGCAGCGCCCGGGCCAGTGCAACGTTCTGCCGCTGGCCGCCGGACAGGTTCTGCCCGCGCTCGCCGACTTGCAGCTCGTAGCCTTGCGGATGCAGGCGGGCGAATTCGTGCACGCCGGCCAGTTCGGCGGCTTGCAGCACCAACTCGTCTTCGACGTAACGCGCGCCGGAGACCAGGTTGTCACGCAGGGTGCCGGCCAGCAGCTGGATGTCCTGCGGCACGTAGCCGATGTTGTAGCGCAGCTCGCTGACGTCGATCTGGCGGATGTCCACGCCGTCCACCAGCAACGCACCGTCGTCCGGCTGATACAGGCCCACCAGCAGTTTCGCCAGCGAACTCTTGCCCGAACCGCTGCGGCCGATGATGCCGATCTTCTCGCCGGGACGAATCACCAGGTTGATGTTCTTCAGCGCCGGGTTCTGTTGCTCCGGATAGGTGAAGTTCAGCTGACGGCACTCGATCGCGCCCTGCAGCACCTTGCGGCTCAGCGGACGTTCTTCGAAATTGCGCTCCTGCGGCAGCTCCATCATCTGGTCGACGGAAGTCATGGTCACCCGCGCCTGCTGGTAGCGGGTCAACAGACCGGACAGCGACGCCAGCGGGCTGAGCGCGCGGCCGCTGAGCATGTAGCAGGCAATCAGACCGCCCATGCTCAGGTTGCCGGCAATGATCTGGTACACGCCGAAGACGATCATGATCACCCCGGCCAGTTGCTGGATCAGCAAGGTGATGTTCATCGCCAGACCGGAGAGCATTTTCACCCGCAGTTCGAGGCGGCTGAGGGTGCCGATGGTCTGTTCCCACTGGTACTGACGTTCGCTTTCGGCGTTGTTGACCTTGACCGCATCGAGGCCGGCGAGGGTTTCGATCAGGCTCGACTGACGCTCGGCGCCCAGCGCCATGGTGCGTTCCATGGTCGCGACCAGCGGCTTCTGCAACGCGTAGCCGATCAACAGGGCAATCGGGAACGCCAGCACCGGAATCCACACCAGATGACCGCCGAGAATGGCGATGACGATGAAGATCAGAATGGTGAACGGCAGGTCGATCAGACTGGTCAGGGTCAGCGAGGCGAGGAAGTCGCGCAGGCTCTGAAATTCATGGATGTTCTGGGCGAAGCTGCCGACCCGGGCCGGGCGGTACTTCATGGCCATGCCGACGATACGCTCGAACAGCGTCGCGGAGATGATCAGGTCGGTTTTCTTGCCGGCCAGATCCAGGCACAGGCTGCGCAGGCTCTTGAGAATCAGGTCGAAAATGTAGGCACCAGTGATGCCCAGCGCCAGCACCCAGAGGGTCGCTTCGGCCTGGTTCGGCACCACGCGGTCGTAGACGTTCATCACGAACAGCGGCGCGGCCATGGCGATGATGTTGATCAGGAAACTGGCGGCAATCGCATCCGCATACAACCAGCGCGAACGCTTGAGGGTGTCGCGAAACCACGAGCGCGCACGCGGGATCAGCGTGCCGTGGTTGACGTCGAATTTGTGCTGCGGCTGGGCGAAAAACACTTTGCCGGTGTAGTCGTCGGCCAGCAGTTCGCGGCTGACCACTGATTCGCCGCCATCACTTTCGCTGAGCAGCACCCGGGCTTCGTTTTCGCCTTGCCAGCCGAGCAGGACGGCGCTGCGGCCATCCTTGAGCAGCAACAACGCCGGCATGGCAATCGCCGGAATCTCTTCCAGCTTGCGCTGCAGCACCCGGCCCTGCAGCCCGGCGCGAGCCGCTGCGCGCGGCAGCAGCTCGACACTCAGGCGCTGCTTGGGCAACGGCAGGCCGGTGGTCAGCATCGCCGCGCTGGCGGGCTTCTGGTGCAGCATGCAAAGGGCGAGCAGACCATCCAGCAACGGATCGTCGTGCAACGCGCGTGGATCATGACTGAGATGAACTCGACTGACTTCTGATTCCACGCTCGACACTCTTTAACAGTTGAAAAGGGATAACTCAGTTCATCCCGGGCAGCTGAACCTTGGGCTTCACGTCGTTCTGCACAACGGATGCCAATGGTGCGACCACTCCCTGGCTTTTGAGCAATTCGCCCATGGTCGCCTTGATTCGGTATTGAGTAAATAACTGAATGTTTTTGATTTCAGCCAGACGCCGCGAAGCGGTGAACAACTCGTTTTCGCTGTCGAGCAAATCGAGCAGGGTCCGCTCACCGAGGCTGAACTGACGCTGGTAGGCGGTGCGCACGGCGGTGCTGTGATCAACGTACTGCTGAGCAATCGGCACCTGCGCATTGGCGTTGTTCAGGGCGTTCCAGGCCAGGCCCAGTTCTTCGTTCAACTGACGCAGGGCGTTGTTGCGGATGTCCAGCGCCTGGTTCGACAGGTACGACTTGGATTCCAGATCGGCCTTGTTGCTGCCACCGGAGTACAGGTTGAAGCGCATGCGCAGCATGGCCTGCCACTCGTTGTTGTGGCCGTTCTGACCGTCGAGATCGTTGTCGGCAGTGCGACCCAGTTCAGCATCGAAACGTGGGTAGAAGGTCGACTTGGCGGTTTCGTACTGCTTCTCGGCAGCGGCGATATCGGACTCGGCCGAACGCAGGATCGGGCTGTTTTCCAGCATTTGCTGGCGTGCTTCATTGAGGTTGACCGGCATCATCGCCATGAACGGCGCCGGACGCTCCAGCTGGTCAGGCATCTGGCCGACAGCGCTGAGGAAGTTGGTCTCGGAGTCGGCGAGGTTGGTCTGTTCGGTGATCAGGTTGTTGCGGGCCTGGGCCATCCGCGCTTCGGCTTGATCAAGGTCGGCGCCGCTGCCAACGCCGCGCTGGGTACGCAACTGGATCTGGTCGTAGATACGCTGGTGGCTCTTGAGGTTTTCCTCGGCCAGACGCACGAATTCGCGGCGGGTCAGCACGTCCAGGTACACCTGGGCGACGGTCAGCGCGGTGCGCTCGGAAGTGCCCAGCAGGGAGTAGGCGCGGGAGTTGACGGTGGCTTGTTGACGCCCGACTTCGCTGGACGTTGCAAAACCGTCAAAAACCATTTGCGAGAGACGTAAACTTGACTCGCCGCGGTTCAGGGTTTCCCAGTGATTGCCACCACCGTTGGCCCGTGTGGTCACGCTGTCGGTGCCCTCACGACCATAACCACCCAGCAGATCGACCTTGGGCAGGTATCCACCTTTGGCTGCCTTTAACTGATAATCCGCGGCCAAACGACTGTTGACCCCTGCCTGGATTTCCGGATGGACATCCAGCGCCTGTTGCATGGCTTCTGGTAAGGATTGTGCTTGGACGAAAGAGGCGGCGAGGGCGAACGGTAGAGCCTTGAACAAGTGCAAACGCATGGTAAAGATTTCCCAGGACTTCTTGTCTTGAATCACAGCAAAACGTGCTGCTGCGTCGGATGATTGGCAACCGGAATGACCGTATGTCGGAAAGTTCAAAATGGAACTGGATCACACGCTGAGGGACAGGTCGCCGCGGAAATATCAATGTGACATTAGTGGGGCGATTGTTTAGGATGGCACCCAGAAGGTCAATAGTTTGGCATAAAGTTAATAGCGAAAGAATCTAGCCAAATTTTTGACACAGAACAGCGTCAAACTTGATTAGCAAATTTTAAAAGTACGTCCAGACTGATTCGGCGCCGAAGCCATCAGGCTATGGAAGTCAACTGAACGTGACACCCCGGAGAGTCTTCAATGAGCAGTGTTGTTGCCATCGTCAAAAGCATTGTCGGTCAGGTATTCGTGGTCTCCCCCGAGGGTGTACGCCGCGTGCTCGTTGAAGGCGATCGCCTGTTCGTCGGCGACCAGATCGATACCGGCCTCTCCGGCGCCGTGTCGCTGGAACTGGCGGATGGCCGCACCCTGGACCTGGGCCGTGAAACCCAGTGGAGCGCCAACGCGCCCGACTCCAGCACTGACTTGGCCGAGGCCACCGCGCAGGCCGCGCCGTCTGTAGCCGAACTGCAGCAAGCCATCGCTGCCGGTGCCGACCCGACCACCGCCCTAGAAGCCACCGCTGCCGGCGCCACCGCCGCAGGCACTGGCGGCGCGGCAGGCGGCGGCCACAGCTTCGTGATGCTCGATGCCACCGCTGGCCGCGTCGACCCGACCATCGGCTTCCCGACTGCGGGCATCAACTCCGGCGCGCAAGCCGCGCAGAACATCACCGGTGGCCAGACCACCGACAGCACCACCAATGCCCTGCGTGAGTCGACCCTGAGCCTTAGCGCCACACCGACCATCACCGAAGCCGGCGGCGTGCTGGTGTACACCGCGACCCTGACCCAGGCGCCGCTGACCGACCTGACCATCACCCTGTCCAACGGCTCGGTGATCGTGATTCCGGCCGGCTCCACCACCGGCACTGTCAACGTGCCGCTGGCACCGAACGATACCGTTTATAACGACCCGTCCCAGATCAACGTGACCGTCACCGGTACCACCGGTGGCAATGGCATTACCGTCACCGTGCCGACTACTCCGGCCGTGACCCAGGTCACCGACACCATCGACACCACCACCGTTACTCTGACAGCGGGCAACAGCGTCACCGAAGGTGGCCAGATCACCTACGCCGCGACCCTGACCAATCCGGCGCAGACGCCGGTTACCGTGACGCTGTCCAACGGTTCGACCATCACCATCGAAGCCGGCAAGACCACGGGCACCGTCAACGTGCCGACACCGCCGAACGACGTCTATAACAATGGCAGCACCGTCACCACCACCATCACCGGTGCTACCGGCGGCAACTTCGAAAACCTGGTGCCGAATCCGACGCCGGCGGTGACCACCATCACCGACTCGATCGACACCACCAACCTGACCCTGACCGCCACCGGCAGCGTGGTTGAAGGCGGCCAGATCACCTACACCGCGACCCTGACCAACCCGGCGCAGACACCGGTTACCGTGACGCTGTCCAACGGTTCGACCATCACCATCGAAGCCGGCAAGACCACGGGCACCGTCAACGTGCCGACACCGCCGAACGACGTCTACAACAACGGCGGCACCATCAGCACCACCATTACCGGTGCTACCGGCGGCAACTTCGAAAACCTGGTGCCGAGCACGACGCCAGCGACCACAACCGTTACCGATTCCATCGACACCACCAATCTGTCGCTGAGTGCCACCGGTACCGTGGCTGAAGGCGGCTCGATCGTTTACACCGCCACCCTGACCAACCCGGCCGGCACCCCGGTGACCGTGACGTTGAGCAACGGCTCCGTCATCACCATCGAGGCCGGCAAAACCACCGGCACCGTGACCGTTCCGGCGCCTGCGGACGACGTCTACAAAGATGCCGGCAAAGTCGAAGTCAGCATCACTGGCACCACAGGTGGCAATTTCGAGAACCTGGTGCCGAGCACTGTTCCGGCTGTCACCGAAGTCACCGACACCATCGATACCTCGACCGTGAAACTTACGGCCGATACCTCGGTGGCTGAAGGCGGCACCGTCACCTACACCGCCACCGTCGGCGCTCCGGTCACCGGTTCGCCGGTTGTTGTGACCTTGGCGAACGGCCAGACCATCACCATCGAAGTGGGTAAAACCACCGGCACCGTGACCACCACGGCACCGAACGATGCGCTGACCGGCAATCCGCCGCTGACCAACGCCATCACCAACGTAACCGGTGGCAACTACGAAAATCTGGTTGCGGACAAAACCCCGGTTTCGACCACCGTCACCGACACCGTCGACACCACTAACCTGTCGCTGAGCGCCACCGGCTCGGTCGCCGAGGGTGGTTCGATCGTCTACACCGCGACCCTGACCAACGCGGCTGGATCGCCAGTCACCGTGACCCTGAGCAATGGCGCGGTGATCACTATCGAGGCTGGCAAAACCACCGGCACCGTGACTGTTCCAGCGCCAGCCGATGACGTCTACAAAGATGCCGGCAAAGTCGAAGTCACCATCAACGGTGCAACCGGCGGCAACTTCGAAAATCTGGTACCAAGCACTGTCCCTGCAGTCACCGAAGTGACCGATACCATCGACACCTCGACGGTCAAACTGTCCGCTGACACCTCGGTCGCCGAGGGCGGCACCGTCACTTACACCGCCACCGTCGGTGCGCCCGTGACCGGTTCGCCAGTTGTCGTGACCCTGGCCAACGGTCAGACCATCACCATCGAAGTGGGCAAGACCACCGGCACCGTCACTACCACCGCACCGAACGACGTGCTGAACGGCCAAGCACCGCTGAGCAACTCGATCACTGGCGTGACCGGTGGCAACTACGAAAACCTCGTAGCGGACAAAACCCCGGTCAGCACCACCGTGACCGACACCGTCGACACCACCAACCTGACGTTGAGCGCCACTGGCTCCGTCGCTGAAGGCGGTTCGATCGTTTACACCGCCACCCTGACCAACCCTGCCGGCACCCCGGTCACCGTGACGTTGAGCAATGGCTCCGTCATCACCATCGAGGCTGGCAAAACCACCGGCACTGTGACCGTTCCGGCGCCTGCGGACGACGTCTACAAAGATGCCGGCAAAGTCGAAGTCAGCATTACCGGTACAACCGGCGGTAACTTCGAGAATCTCGTTCCGAGCACTGTTCCGGCTGTCACCGAAGTCACTGACACCATCGATACTTCGACCGTCAAACTGACCGCTGATAACTCGGTGGCCGAAGGCGGCACCGTCACTTACACCGCTACGGTTGGTGCGCCTGTGACTGGTTCGCCGGTTGTTGTGACCCTGGCGAACGGTCAGACCATCACCATCGAAGTCGGCAAAACCACCGGCACTGTGACCACCACCGCGCCGAACGATGCGTTGAATGGTCACGAGCCGCTGACCAACGCGATCACGGATGTGAGCGGCGGCAATTACGAAAATCTGGTTGCGGACAAAACACCGGTTTCGACCAACGTCACCGACACCGTCGACACCACTAACCTGTCGCTGACTGCGACCGGCACCGTGGCTGAAGGCGGTTCGATCGTTTACACCGCGACCTTGACCAACCCGGCGGGTACGCCGGTGACCGTGACCTTGAGCAACGGCTCGGTGATCACCATTGAAGCCGGCAAAACTACTGGCACCGTAACGGTTCCAGCACCTGCCGATGACGTCTATAAAGACGCCGGCAAAGTCGAAGTCAGCATCACCGGTACCACCGGCGGTAACTTCGAAAACCTCGTTCCGAGCACTGTTCCGGCTGTCACCGAAGTAACTGACACCATCGATACTTCGACCGTCAAATTGACCGCCGATACCTCGGTGGCCGAAGGCGGCACCGTCACTTACACCGCTACGGTTGGTGCGCCTGTGACTGGTTCGCCGGTTGTTGTGACCCTGGCCAACGGCCAGACCATCACTATCGAAGTGGGCAAAACCACTGGCACCGTGACCACCACCGCGCCGAACGATGCCTTGAACGGTCATGAACCACTGACCAACGCGATCACTGACGTGAGCGGCGGCAACTACGAAAACCTCGTTGCCGACAAGACTCCGGTCAGCACCACCGTGACCGACACCGTCGACACCACCAACCTGTCGCTGACTGCGACCGGCACCGTGGCCGAAGGCGGTTCGATCGTCTACACCGCGACCCTGACCAATCCGGCTGGCACTCCGGTGACCGTGACCTTGAGCAACGGCTCGGTGATCACCATTGAAGCCGGCAAAACCACTGGCACCGTGACCGTTCCAGCTCCAGCCGATGACGTCTACAAAGATGCCGGCAAGGTTGAAGTGACCATCAAGGATGCGTCCGGCGGCAACTTCGAGAACCTCGTTCCGAGCACCGTTCCGGCGGTGACTGAAGTTACTGACACCATCGATACGTCAACCGTGAAGCTGAGCGCCGATACTTCGGTGGCTGAAGGCGGCACCGTGACCTACACCGCTACCGTCGGCGCGCCGGTCACCGGCTCGCCTGTGGTCGTGACTCTGGCGAACGGCCAGACCATCACCATCGAAGTCGGCAAAACCACCGGCACCGTGACCACCACCGCGCCGAACGATGCGTTGAATGGTCATGAGCCACTGAGCAACGCGATCACTGACGTGAGCGGCGGCAACTACGAAAACCTCGTCGCCGACAAGACCCCGGTTTCGACCACCGTCACCGACACCATCGACACCACTAACCTGACGTTGAGCGCAACAGGTTCCGTCGCTGAAGGCGGTTCGATCGTTTATACCGCAACCCTGACCAATCCGGCAGGCACTCCGGTAACCGTGACCCTGAGCAACGGCTCCGTCATCACCATCGAAGCCGGCAAAACCATCGGCACCGTGACCGTTCCAGCGCCAGCCGATGACGTCTACAAGGACGCCGGCAAGGTTGAAGTGACCATCAAGGATGCTGCGGGCGGCAACTTCGAGAACCTGGTGCCGAGCACCGTTCCAGCCGTCACCGAAGTCACCGATACAATCGACACCTCGACCGTGAAACTCACAGCCGATACCTCGGTCGCTGAAGGCGGCACTGTCACTTACACCGCTACAGTTGGCGCGCCGGTCACCGGCTCGCCTGTGGTCGTGACTCTGGCGAACGGCCAGACCATCACCATCGAAGTCGGCAAAACCACCGGCACTGTGACCACCACCGCACCGAACGATGCGTTGAATGGTCACGAGCCGCTGAGCAACTCGATCACCGACGTCAGCGGCGGCAACTACGAAAACCTCGTCGCCGACAAGACCCCGGTTTCGACCACCGTCACCGACACCATCGACACCACTAACCTGACGTTGAGCGCAACAGGTTCCGTCGCTGAAGGCGGTTTGATCGTCTACACCGCAACCCTGACCAATCCGGCGGGCACTCCGGTAACCGTGACCCTGAGCAACGGCTCCGTCATCACCATCGAAGCCGGCAAAACCATCGGCACCGTGACCGTTCCAGCCCCTGCCGATGACGTCTACAAAGACGCCGGCAAAGTCGAAGTCACAATCAAGGATGCTGCGGGCGGCAATTTCGAGAATCTGGTGCCAAGCACCGTTCCAGCCGTGACCGAAGTCACCGACACCATCGACACCACGTCGGTGAAACTGACCGCAACCGAGTCCGCTGCTGAAGGCGGCACGGTCACCTACACCGCTACCGTTGGTGCACCAGTGACCGGTTCGCCAGTCGTGGTGACCCTGGCCAATGGTCAGAACATCACCATCGAAGTCGGCAAAACCACCGGTACCATCACCACCACTGCGCCGAACGACGCGCTGACCGGTCACGAACCGCTGATCAACTCGATTACCGGCGTCACCGGTGGCAACTACGAAAATCTGGTCGCTGACAAAACCCCGGTCAGCACCACCGTCACTGACACCGTGGACACGACGAATCTGTCGCTCAGCGCCACCAATTCGGTCGCCGAGGGCGGTTCGATCACCTACACCGCGACCCTGACCAATGCGGCCGGCACCCCGGTGACCGTGACCCTGTCCAACGGTTCGGTGATCACCATCGAAGCGGGCAAGACCACTGGCACCGTAACCGTTCCAGCGCCTGCCGATGACGTCTACAAGGACGCGGGCAAAGTTGAAGTGACCATCAAGGATGCGTCCGGTGGCAACTTCGAAAACCTCGTCCCGAGCACTGTTCCGGCGGTGACTGAAGTCACTGACACCATCGATACGTCGACCGTCAAACTGACCGCGACCGAGTCGGCCGCTGAAGGTGGCACCGTCACCTACACCGCTACCGTTGGCGCTCCAGTGACCGGTTCGCCAGTCGTGGTGACCCTGGCCAATGGTCAGAACATCACCATCGAAGTGGGTAAAACCACTGGCACCGTGACCACTACCGCGCCGAACGATGCGTTGAACGGTCATGCACCGCTGACCAACTCGATCACCGGCGTGAGCGGTGGCAATTACGAGAATCTGGTCGCCGATAAAACCCCGGTTTCGACCACCGTCACCGACACCATCGACACCACCAACCTGTCGCTGACTGCGACCGGCACCGTGGCCGAGGGCGGTTCGATCATCTACACCGCGACCCTGACCAACCCGGCCGGTACTCCGGTGACCGTGACCCTGAGCAACGGCTCCGTCATCACCATCGAAGCCGGCAAAACCACCGGCACCGTGACTGTTCCAGCCCCAGCCGATGACGTCTACAAAGACGCCGGCAAAGTCGAAGTCACGATCAAGGATGCTGCGGGCGGCAACTTCGAGAACCTGGTGCCGAGCACCGTTCCAGCCGTTACCGAAGTCACCGACACCATCGACACCTCGACCGTGAAGCTGAGCGCCGATACTTCGGTGGCTGAAGGCGGCACTGTCACTTACACCGCTACTGTCGGCGCTCCAGTGACTGGCGCGCCTGTTGTTGTGACCCTGGCCAACGGTCAGACCATCACCATCGACATCGGCAAGACCACCGGCACCGTGACCACCACCGCACCGAACGATGCGCTGAACGGTCACGAGCCGCTGAATAACTCGATCACCAACGTCAGCGGCGGCAACTACGAAAACCTCGTAGCGGACAAAACGCCGGTCAGCACCACCGTCACCGACACCGTCGACACCACCAACCTGTCGCTGAGCGCGACCCCGGCGGTGAACGAAGGCGGCCAGATCACCTACACCGCCACCCTGACCAACGCCGCCGGCACCCCGGTGACCGTGACGTTGAGCAATGGCGCGGTGATCACCATCGACGCCGGCAAGACCACCGGCACCGTGACCGTCGATGCACCGAAGGATGACGTCTACAAGGACGCCGGTACCGTTGAAGCGACCATCAAGGGCGCGACCGGTGGCGACTTCGAAAACCTGGTGACCAACAACACGCCGGCGGTGACCACCGTCAACGACACCATCGACACCTCCACCGTGTCGCTGACTGCCACCGCCAACGTCGCCGAAGGCGAAACCGTGGTCTACACCGCGAGCGTGACCGCGCCAGTAACCGGCTCGCCTGTTGTGGTCACCCTGTCCAACGGCCAGACCATCACCATCGCCGTCGGTGAGACCACCGGCAGCGTGAACTTCGTCGCGCCGAACAGCCCATTGGCGGGCGGCAGCTCGTTGAGCGTCGCCATCGACAAGGTTGCCGGCGGCAACTATGAAAACCTGGTGGCCGACAAGACACCGGCTAACACCGCAGTTTCTGACACTGTCGACACCACCAACCTGAACCTGACCGCCAGCGACTCGGTGGCTGAAGGTGGTTCAATTGTTTACACCGCGACACTGACCAACCCGGCCGGGACTCCGGTGACCGTAACGTTGAGCAACGGCGCCGTCATCACCATCGAGGCCGGCAAAACCACGGGCACCGTGACCGTTCCGGCGCCAGCCGATGACGTTTACAAAGACGCTGGCAAAGTCGAAGCGACCATTTCCAGCGCTACCGGTGGCAACTTCGAGAATCTGGTGCCGAGCACTGTTCCTGCAGTCACCAACGTTACCGATACCATCGACACCACCACGGTCAAACTGACCGCGACCGAGTCTGCGGCTGAAGGTGGCACCGTCACTTACACCGCGACTGTCGGCGCGCCAGTGACTGGCTCGCCGGTCGTGGTGACCTTGGCCAATGGTCAGAACATCACCATCGAAGTGGGTAAAACCACTGGCACCGTGACTACCACTGCGCCGAACGATGCGTTGACCGGCCACGCGCCGCTGACCAACGCCATCACCGAAGTCAGCGGCGGCAACTACGAAAACCTCGTGGCTGACAAAACTCCGGTGTCGACCAATGTCACCGACACCGTCGACACCACTAACCTGTCGCTGTCAGCGACCGGCACCGTGGCCGAAGGTGGCTCGATCGTTTACACCGCAACCCTGACCAACGCCGCTGGTTCGCCAGTCACCGTGACCCTGTCCAACGGCGCGGTGATCACCATCGAGGCCGGTAAAACCTCTGGCACCGTGACCGTTCCGGCACCAGCCGATGACGTGTACAAAGACGCGGGCAAAGTCGAAGCGACCATTTCCACCGCTACCGGTGGCAACTTCGAAAATCTGGTGCCGAGCACCGTTCCTGCGGTCACCAACGTTACCGACACCATCGACACCACCACGGTCAAACTGACCGCGACCGAGTCCGCTGCTGAAGGTGGCACCGTCACTTACACCGCGACTGTCGGCGCGCCAGTGACTGGCTCGCCGGTCGTGGTGACCTTGGCCAATGGTCAGAACATCACCATCGAAGTGGGTAAAACCACTGGCACCGTGACTACCACTGCGCCGAACGATGCGTTGACCGGCCACGCGCCGCTGACCAACGCCATCACCGACGTGAGCGGCGGTAACTACGAAAACCTCGTGGCGGATAAAACGCCGGTGTCGACCAATGTTACCGACACCGTCGACACCACTAACCTGTCGCTGTCAGCGACCGGCACCGTGGCCGAAGGTGGCTCGATCGTTTACACCGCAACCCTGACCAACGCGGCTGGCTCGCCAGTCACCGTGACCTTGTCAAACGGCGCTGTGATCACTATCGAGGCTGGTAAAACTTCTGGCACCGTGACCGTTCCTGCTCCGGCGGATGACGTTTACAAAGACGCGGGCAAAGTCGAAGCGACCATTTCCAACGCTACCGGTGGCAACTTCGAGAATCTGGTGCCGAGCACTGTTCCTGCAGTCACCAACGTTACCGATACCATCGACACCACCACGGTCAAACTGACCGCGACCGAGTCTGCGGCTGAAGGTGGCACCGTCACTTACACCGCGACTGTCGGCGCGCCAGTGACTGGCTCGCCGGTCGTGGTGACCTTGGCCAATGGTCAGAACATCACCATCGAAGTGGGCAAAACCACTGGCACCGTGACCACCACCGCGCCGAACGACGCGCTGACCGGCCATGCCCCGCTGACCAACGCCATCACCGGTGTGACTGGCGGTAACTACGAAAACCTCGTGGCTGACAAAACCCCGGTCAGCACTAACGTCACCGACACCGTCGACACCACTAACCTGTCGCTGTCAGCGACCGGCACCGTGGCCGAAGGTGGCTCGATCGTTTACACCGCGACTCTGACCAACGCCGCTGGTTCGCCAGTCACCGTGACGTTGAGCAACGGCGCTGTGATCACCATCGAGGCCGGCAAAACCACCGGCACCGTGACCGTTCCTGCTCCGGCGGACGACGTTTACAAAGATGCCGGTAAAGTCGAAGCGACCATTTCCACCGCTACCGGTGGCAACTTCGAAAACCTGGTGCCGAGCACCGTGCCGGCAGTGACCGAAGTCACCGACACCATCGATACTTCTACCGTCAAACTGTCCGCTGATACCTCGGTCGCCGAGGGCGGCACCGTGACCTACACCGCAACCGTCGGCGCACCAGTGACCGGTTCGCCGGTTGTGGTGACCCTGGCCAACGGTCAGAACATCACCATCGAAGTGGGTAAAACCACCGGCACTGTGACCACCACCGCGCCGAACGACGCGTTGACCGGTCATGCGCCGCTGACCAACTCGATCACCGGTGTGACCGGTGGCAATTACGAAAACCTCGTGGCTGACAAAACCCCGGTCAGCACTAACGTCACCGACACCGTCGACACCACCAACCTGTCGCTGTCCGCGACCGGTACCGTGGCCGAAGGTGGTTCGATCGTTTACACCGCAACCCTGACCAACGCCGCTGGTTCGCCAGTGACCGTAACGCTGTCGAACGGTGCTGTTATCACCATCGAGGCCGGCAAAACCACCGGCACCGTGACTGTTCCGGCACCAGCCGATGACGTGTACAAAGACGCGGGCAAAGTCGAAGCGACCATTTCCACCGCTACCGGTGGCAACTTCGAGAATCTGGTACCGAGCACTGTGCCGGCTGTGACTCAGGTCACCGACACCATCGATACCACCACGGTCAAGCTGACCGCGACCGAGTCTGCGGCTGAGGGTGGCACCGTCACCTACACCGCCACCGTCGGTGCACCGGTAACTGGTTCGCCAGTGACCGTCACTCTGGCCAATGGTCAGAACATCACCATCGAAGTGGGCAAAACCACTGGCACCGTGACCACCACCGCGCCGAACGACGCGCTGACCGGCCATGCCCCGCTGACCAACGCCATCACCAACGTCAGCGGCGGTAACTACGAAAACCTCGTTGCCGACAAGACGCCTGTTTCGACAAACGTCACCGACACCATCGACACCACCAACCTGTCGCTGACCGCGACCGGTACCGTGGCCGAAGGTGGCTCGATCGTTTACACCGCAACGCTGACCAACGCGGCTGGTTCGCCAGTGACCGTAACGCTGTCGAACGGTGCTGTTATCAACATCGACGCCGGTAAAACCACCGGCACCGTCACCGTCCCTGCACCGGCCGATGACGTGTACAAAGACGCGGGCAAAGTCGAAGCGACCATTTCCACCGCTACCGGTGGCAACTTCGAAAATCTGGTGCCGAGCACCGTTCCAGCCGTGACCACCGTCACTGACACCATCGACACCACCACGGTCAAACTGACCGCGACCGAGTCTGCGGCTGAAGGTGGTACTGTCACTTACACCGCTACCGTGGGTGCGCCAGTCACCGGTTCGCCTGTGGTCGTGACGCTGGCCAACGGTCAGAACATCACCATCGAAGTGGGCAAAACCACCGGTACCGTGACCACCACTGCGCCGAACGATGCGCTGACCGGCCATGCGCCGCTGACCAACTCGATCACCGGTGTGACCGGTGGCAATTACGAGAATCTGGTCGCTGACAAGACGCCGGTTTCGACCACCGTCACCGATACCATCGACACCACCAATCTGTCGCTCAGCGCCACCAACTCGGTGGCCGAGGGCGGTTCGATCATCTACACCGCGACCCTGACCAACGCCGCTGGCTCGCCAGTGACCGTGACCCTGAGCAACGGCGCCGTGATCACCATCGATGCCGGCAAAACCACGGGCACCGTGACCGTGCCGGCTCCGGCGGATGACGTTTACAAAGACGCGGGTAAAGTCGAAGCGACCATTTCCACCGCTACCGGCGGCAACTTCGAGAACCTGGTGCCGAGCACTGTTCCTGCAGTCACCAACGTTACCGATACCATCGACACCACCACGGTCAAACTGACCGCCACTGAGTCTGCTGCTGAAGGTGGCACTGTCACCTACACCGCGACTGTCGGTGCGCCGGTCACCGGTTCGCCTGTGGTCGTGACCCTGGCCAACGGCCAGAACATCACTATCGAAGTCGGCAAAACTACTGGCACCGTAACCACCACCGCACCGAACGATGCGCTGACCGGCCATGCGCCGTTGACCAACGCGATCACCAACGTGAGCGGTGGAAACTACGAGAATCTCGTTGCCGACAAGACCTCGGTCAACACCACCGTCACCGACACCGTCGACACCACCAACCTGTCGCTTAGCGCTACCAACTCGGTCGCCGAGGGTGGTTCGATCATCTACACCGCGACCTTGACCAACGCGGCTGGCTCGCCAGTCACCGTGACCTTGTCGAACGGAGCTGTGATCACCATCGACGCCGGAAAAACCACCGGCACCGTGACCGTTCCGGCACCAGCCGATGACGTGTACAAAGACGCGGGCAAAGTCGAAGCGACCATTTCCACCGCTACCGGTGGCAACTTCGAAAATCTGGTACCGAGCACTGTGCCGGCTGTGACTCAGGTCACCGACACCATCGACACCACCACGGTGAAACTCACCGCGACCGAGTCTGCGGCTGAGGGTGGCACCGTCACCTACACCGCCACCGTCGGTGCGCCGGTAACTGGTTCGCCAGTGACCGTCACTCTGGCCAACGGCCAGAGCATCACCATCGACATCGGCAAAACCACCGGCACCGTAACCACCACCGCACCGAACGATGCGCTGACCGGCCACGCTCCGCTGACCAACTCGATCACTAACGTGACCGGCGGCAACTACGAAAACCTCGTCGCCGACAAAACCCCGGTCAGCACCACCGTGACCGACACCATCGACACCACCAACCTGTCGCTGTCCGCGACCGGCACTGTGGCCGAAGGTGGTTCGATCGTTTACACCGCAACGCTGACCAACGCCGCTGGTTCGCCAGTGACCGTAACGCTGTCGAACGGTGCTGTTATCACCATCGACGCGGGCAAAACCACTGGCACCGTGACCGTTCCTGCGCCGGCCGACGACGTCTACAAAGACGCCGGCACCGTGCAGGCGACCATCAAGTCGGCGACCGGTGGCAGCTTCGAGAACCTGGTCCCAAGCACCACGCCAGCCGTGACCAACGTTACCGACACCATCGACACCACCACGGTGAAACTCACCGCGACCGAGTCTGCTGCTGAAGGTGGCACCGTCACCTACACCGCCACTGTCGGTGCGCCAGTCACCGGCTCGCCTGTGGTCGTGACCCTCGCCAACGGCCAGAACATCACCATCGAAGTGGGTAAAACCACCGGCACCGTGACCACCACTGCGCCGAACGACGCGCTGACCGGTCATGCGCCGCTGACCAACGCGATCACCGGTGTGACCGGTGGCAATTACGAGAATCTGGTCGCTGACAAGACGCCGGTTTCGACCACCGTCACCGATACCATCGACACCACCAATCTGTCGCTCAGCGCCACCAACTCGGTGGCCGAGGGCGGTTCGATCATCTACACCGCGACCCTGACCAACGCCGCTGGCTCGCCAGTGACCGTGACCCTGTCCAACGGCGCCGTGATCACCATCGACGCGGGTAAAACTACCGGCACCGTGACCGTCCCTGCACCGGCCGATGACGTCTACAAAGACGCCGGCACCGTGCAGGCGACCATCAAGTCGGCGACCGGTGGCAACTTCGAAAACCTGGTGCCAAGCACCACGCCAGCCGTGACCAGTGTCACCGACACCATCGACACCACTACCGTGAAGTTGTCTGCCACCGGTACAGCGGCTGAAGGCGGCAACGTCGTCTACACCGCCACCGTGGGTGCACCAGTCACCGGTTCGCCAGTCGTCGTGACCCTGGCCAACGGTCAGACCATCACCATCGACATCGGCAAAACCACCGGCACTGTGACCACTGTCGCGCCAAATGACGCGTTGACCGGCCACGCGCCGCTGACCAACGCAATCACTAACGTGAGCGGCGGCAACTACGAAAATCTGGTGGCCGACAAGACCCCAGTCAGCACCACCGTGACCGACACCATCGACACCACCAACCTGTCGCTAACCGCGACCGGTACCGTGGCCGAAGGTGGCTCGATCGTTTACACCGCAACGCTGACCAACGCGGCTGGCTCGCCAGTGACCGTGACCCTGTCAAACGGCGCTGTAATCACCATCGACGCCGGTAAAACCACCGGCACCGTGACTGTTCCTGCCCCTGCTGACGACGTCTACAAAGACGCCGGCACCGTGCAGGCAACGATCAAGACCGCGACCGGTGGCAACTTCGAAAATCTGGTGACCAACACCACGCCAGCCGTGACCAATGTCACCGACACCATCGACACCACTGGCGTGAAACTCACCGCCACTGGCACCGTGGCCGAGGGTGGCACCGTCACCTACACCGCCACCGTCGGTGCGCCTGTCACCGGTTCGCCAGTGACCGTGACCCTGGCCAACGGCCAGAGCATCACCATCGACATCGGCAAAACCACCGGCACCGTGACCAGCATCGCCCCGAACGATGCGTTGACCGGCCACGCTCCGCTGACCAACTCGATCACTAACGTGACCGGCGGTAACTACGAAAACCTCGTCGCCGACAAAACCCCGGTCAGCACCACCGTGACCGACACCATCGACACCACCAACCTGTCGCTCAGCGCGACCGGCACTGTGGCCGAGGGTGGCCAGATTACCTACACCGCGACCCTGACCAATGCCGCCGGCTCGCCGGTCACCGTGACCCTGAGCAACGGTTCGGTGATTACCATCGATGCCGGCAAAACCACTGGCACCGTGACCGTTCCGGCTCCGGCTGACGACGTCTACAAAGACGCCGGCAGCGTGCAGGCAACCATCACCAACGCCAGCGGTGGCAATTTCGAAAATCTGGTGACCAACACCACGCCAGCCGTGACCAACGTCACCGACACCATCGACACCACCACTGTCAGCATCACCGGCAGCACCTCGGTGACCGAAGGCCAGACCGCCAGCTACACCGTCAGCCTGACCCACCCGGCGCAGACCGACGTGACCCTGAAAATCGTCTACAGCGGCACCGCTGCCGACGGTTCGGACTTCACCGGTGTGTACACCGTGAAGATCCCGGCGGGCGCCAGCAGCGCGCAGTTCAACGTCGCGACCATCGATGACAAGATCACCGAAGGCACCGAGAACTTCGTGGTCAAGATCGACTCGGCGACCGGCGGCAACTTCGAGAACCTGGCCGTCAGCAGCACCAACGGCAGCGTCAGCACCTCGATCATCGACAACGATGCGCCACCGGTCATCGACCTCGACGCCAACAACTCCAGCGGCGCCACCGGTGCCGACTACAAGGTGACCTTCACCGAAAACACTCCGGGCGCCGGCGTGTCGATTGCCGACACTGACCTGACGATCACCGACCCGGACAGCACCATGCTGACCGGCGCGACCATCGTGCTGACCAACCGTCAGGACGGCGATGCGCTGAACCTCGGCAACAGCGTCAACGGCATCACCATCAATGCCAACAGCACCAACGGCACCGTGACCCTGACCCTGTCGGGCAACGCGACGCTGGCCGACTACATGCAGGCGATCAAGAACATCACCTTCACCAACAGCAGTGAAGACCCGAGCACCGTGCCGCGGATCATCACCGTGACCGTGACCGATGGCGGCAACTACTCCAACACCGCGACCACCACGGTCAACGTGGTGGCGGTCAACGATGCGCCGGTTGCGGCTCCGGTCAACGTCACCGGCACCGAAGACACGCCGCTGATCCTCGGCTGGTCGACCTTCGGTGTGACTGACGTCGACAGCCCGGCCAGCAGCCTTGGCATCAAAATCACCCAGCTGCCGGGCGAAGGCAAACTGCAGTATCTGGACGGCTCGACCTGGAAAGACGTCGCCAACAACCAGACCTTCAGCAAGGCTGACATCGACGCTGGCAAGCTGCGCTTCATGCCGGATGCCAACGAGTCGGGCGTCAACGGTTACGGCGGCACCGGCCTGGGCAACAACCAGGCTGACTATGCACAGATCAAGTTCCAACCTACCGACGGCCAACTGCTGGGCAACACCGGCACCGTGAAGATCGACATCACGCCGGTGGCGGATGCACCGACCGTGAGCGTGGCCGACAACAGCGTGAAGTCCACCGGACTGGTCAAGGAAGTCTGGACCGGCCTGCCGGGTCTCGGCACCGACGGCAGCGGCGCGAACTCGACCACCCTGAAAAACGTGATCGACGGCGCCGGCACCCCGAACTCCAGCACCAACGTGACCAACGTGCAGTCGGACGGCAGTGTGGCCGCCGGCACCGCGTCGAAAACTTCGGGCCTGATCTATCTGGAAGCCGGCAAGACCTACAGCTTCAGCG
Source organism: Pseudomonas sp. RSB 5.4 (assembly GCF_037126175.1). NCBI lineage: Bacteria > Pseudomonadati > Pseudomonadota > Gammaproteobacteria > Pseudomonadales > Pseudomonadaceae > Pseudomonas > Pseudomonas sp. RSB 5.4. Next base: position 4,736,827 of record NZ_CP146986.1, on the reverse strand, counting down.
GTGTGGCTGACGACAGCCTGCTGATCACCATTGGCGGCAAGAGCGTGGCGTCGGGTACCTGGGGCGCGGGTGGTGCGATCAGCGGTTCGTTCACCCCGACCACCAGCGGCTACTACACCCTGGACATCTACCATCACAACCAGAGCGGCCCGGGCAGCTATGACGTGAACCTGTCGGTCAACGGCAGCACGCCGATCGACCTGAGCAGCGCCGGCGTGCCGATCTACACCGGCGTGCAGGATCTGGTGAATTCCGGTGTGACCGTCTCCGACCTGCACGGCACCAACGGCGAAGGCTATTACGACGGCTACAAACTCAACACCGGCGCCGAAGGCACCACGGTGAAACTGTCGGCGATCAACACCGCGCTGACCGACACCGACGGCTCGGAAACCCTGAGCGTGAAGATCAGCGGTGCGCCGGTCGGCTCGGTCCTCTCCGACGGTCACGGCCACAGCTTCACCGTCACCGCGAGCAATGGCGAAGCCAACGTCACCGGCTGGAGCCTCGGCAGCCTGACCGTGACCCCGCCGACCTACTACAACGGCCAGTTCAACCTGACCGTGACGTCGACCTCCACCGAGATGGTCGGCGGCTCGGCCAGCAGCACCGCGACCATTCCGGTCACCGTGGTGCCGGCGGTGTACAACGCCGTAGTCGGTACCTCTGGCGATGACACCTTCAACGGCACCGATGGCAACGACATCATGGTCGCCGACATCGGCGGTCTGACCGTGGTGCCGGGCACCAACTACAACATCGCGTTCATGGTCGACAGCTCGGGCAGCATGAGCACCTCGTCGATCAACGCGGCCAAGGACTCGCTGACCTCGGTGTTCAACACCCTCAAGCAGAGCCTGAGCGGCAGCAACTCGGGCACGGTGAACATCTTCCTGGTGGACTTCGATACCCAGGTCAACAAGTCGGTGTCGGTGAACCTCAACGACCCGAACGCGCTGACCAAGCTCAAGGCCGTACTCGACTCGATGACCTCCGGCGGCGGCACCAACTACGAAGACGTGTTCAAGACCACGGCCAACTTCTTCCAGAGCACCGAAGCGCTGGCCAACACCGGGGCGAAGAACCTCACGTACTTCATCACCGACGGCCAGCCGACCTACTACCAGAGCGGCGAGCAGACCAACCCGACGCTGTACGGCAGCGTGAAGTTCGACAGTGTGGTGACGACCAGCAACTACAAGCTGGGCGATACCTTCAGCACTTACATCGACAGCACGCATTACCTGAGCATCAGTGCCAACGGCAGTGCGCAGTTGCAGGTCTACACCAGCCGTTACGGCTGGACCGCAACCAACCTGGGCACTGTTCACGCTCAGGGTGATGGCACCTATGAGCTGTCGAGCCTGGCGGGCAGCGGCAGCAGCACCAGCTCGGCCACCACCGATAACGCCAACAGCAGCTTCGCCTTGCTCAGTGGCCTGTCGAACGTCGAAGCCATCGGTATTAACAGCGGTGTCAGCCTAAACGACCTGAAACCGTACGACACTGATCACAACCCGCAGACCAACATCGATCCGAAGGACCTGGCCAACTCGATCATCGGCCACACCGAAGCGACGATGCCGGGCAACGACACCGTCAGCGGTGGCGATGGCAACGACATCCTGTTCGGCGACCTGGTGAGCTTCAACGGCATTGCCGGCGAGGGTTATCAGGCAATGCAGGCGTTCGTGGCGCAGCAGACCGGTGTGGATGTCAGCAAAGTCACCACCAGCAACGTGCACCAGTACATCACCGAGCACTATCAGGCGTTCGATGTGTCGGGTGCGCATGACGGCAACGACACGCTGCTGGGCGGCGCGGGCAATGACATCCTGTTCGGCTCGGGCGGCAACGACCTGCTCGACGGCGGCAAGGGCAATGACATCCTGCTCGGCGGCACCGGCAATGACACGCTCATCGGCGGCCAGGGCAACGACATCCTGATCGGTGGTTCCGGTGCCGACACCTTCGTCTGGAAAGCGGGCGACACCGGCAACGACGTGATCAAGGATTTCAATGCCAACGAAGGCGACCGCATCGATCTGCGTGACCTGTTGCAGGGCGAGACCGGCAGCACCATCGACAACTTCCTGAAGATCACCACGGTCGACGGCGTGTCGTCGCTGCAAGTCAGCTCCGGCGGCAAGTTCAACTCCGGCGATGCCGCTGCGGCCACTCCGGACGTGACGATCAAACTGGAAGGCAACAACTGGTCAACCGCCAACATTCATAACCTGATCGCCGGCAGCGATCCGACCATCAAGGTCGACCACAACAACAGCTGATGCGTGAACAAAACGGCCGCCCCTTGGGGCGGCCGTCACGTTTGCGCCTATCGCACCGGTGACGATTTCGTCGCCGCACCGCATACTCGCGCGCAGTTGGCCTATGCTGCTGACAGCATGACGCTGGTTCTTTCTGAGGGATGTTCAATGTTTTACGTGCAACGCGATGCGCAGGGTCAGCTGATCCGCGTGGAAGCTGCGGCCTACGCCGAAGCCTCGGAAACGCTGCCCGCCGACAGCCATGAAATCCAGGCCTGGTTCGCCAACGAGGTCGTGGAAACCAGCCTGAAACAGCTCAAACAGAGCGATCTGGAGATGATTCGGGTACTCGACGACCTGATTCAGGTGCTGACCCAGAAGGGCGTGATCCGCGTTACCGATCTGCCGCCGGCGGCGCAGGCCAAGCTGATGGATCGGACCCAGGCGCGGGAAGCGCTGGGCGGGTTGAGCCACTTGATCGACGACGAAGAGACCGGGCTGATCTGATCCGCGATCTTCAGTGACCGGACTGACCCCTTCGCGAGCAAGTCCGCTCCCACATTTGAAATGCATTCCAATGTGGGAGTGGGCTTGCTCGCGAAGGCTGATTTACCGACAACGAATGACGAACAGGTTACTTCCAGGGCTTGGGTTCACCGAACAACTGCCCCTGCACTCCGTACAAGCCCATCTCGCGAATCACTGACAACTCCCCTTCGGTCTCCACCCGCTCGGCAATCAGCGGCAGATCGATGCTGTGCGCCGCACGCTGGATCGCCTCGATGAACAGGCGCTTGTCGCTCTCCTGATCGATCGCGCGAATGTAGCTGCCATCGATCTTCAGGTAAGCCAACCCCAGTCGCGCCAGGTTGCCGATCATGCTGAAGCGTCCACCAAAGCGCTGCAGGCTCAGGGAAAAACCGAGTTCACGCAGACGTCGGGTCAACTGCTCCAGCACCGCTTGCTCCGGCAATTGTTCCTCGCCGATCTCCAGCGTCAGGCGCTCGCCGAGGTCGGAGTGCGCACGCAGAATCTCGAACACTTTGTTCAGGGCCTGCGAATCGGCCAGGGTTGCCGAAGACAGGTTCAGCGCCAGCGAATCCTCGTGCCCTTTCATCTGCTCCAGCACCCGCTCGAGCATCAGGCGGTCGAGTCGCGCGGTCCAGCCAAAACGCTCGAGCCACGGCAGGAAACGTCCGGCCGGAATGGTCTCGCCCTGCTCATCCAGCAGTCGCGACAGCACTTTGTAATGCAACACCAGTTGCGTGTCCTGGGCGGCCACCACCGGTTGGAAGTACAGCTCGAAACGCTGCTGGTTCAGCGCCTGATCAAGCAACCGATGCCAGGCGTGGTGATCGTCACCGACATCGGCCACCAGGCTCTGATCGATACAGGCCCAGTTCCGCTCGCCCTGCCCCTCAGCCTGCGCCAGCGCCTGATCACCCAGTGTCAGCACAGCTTGCGGTGAATCGCCGTGAGCAAACGGTGCGAGGCCGATCGAGGCCACGGCCGGTACATCCGTGGCGCCGGTGGCGTGCAGGCTGCTCAACGCACTGTCGAGGTTCTGCGCCAGTTGCAGCGCTTCTTCACGCACCAGCCCCGGCGCCAGCACGGCGAACTCGCCGCCGCGAATGCGCGTCACAAGGTTCTGGGTTTCCGGGTAGCGGGCGCACTCGCGGGACAATTGCTCGCCGACCGCTTTCAACAATTCATCGGTGCGCTGACCGCCCAGGCGCTGGTTGAGCCCGGCCAGGTCCTTGACCCGCAACAGCAGCAAATAACCGGAGCTGGCCTGTTCGGCATTGCTCACCCGGTTGTTCAACTGCATTTCGAAATAACGTCGGTTGGCCAGGCCGGTCAAGTTGTCCTGATAGGACTCGACACGCAGTTTTTCACTGCGCTCGGCCTGCTCCTGGAACAGCGCCTTGAGCTTCTCGACCATCTGGTTCATCGCCTGCACCACGCGGCGCAGTTCCGGAGTGCGCGGCAGCTCCGGCAGGCTGAGGAATTCGCGGCGGGCGATGGCGTGGGACTGTTTGACCATGTAGTCGAGCGGGCGCAATTGCCGGCGCAGCAGCAGCGCGCCCAGCGCCGCACTGACCGCGCCGCACAGCAGCAGCCAGCCGAGGCTGCCCAACGCGCTCTGCCACAGCTTGGCCACGGCGAACATCGGATGGCTGACCACTTCAACCCGCGCCGCCTGTTCCCACCCACGGCTGACCAACGCATCGCCGCCGGCCGGCTCCAGACCAATCAGTTTGACGAACCAGTCCGGCACATTGCTGACCGCCGGAATCCCGCTGCGCTCGACGATGGTCTTGTCGGTCTTGAGATCGACCACGCGGATGCTCGCGTAATAGCCGCTGTCGAAAATCGAGCTGACCAGCAGTTCGACCATCGCCGGATCGTCGATATTCGGCGTCAGCGACAACGCCAGCGCCGTGGCGGCGTCCTGGGCGTGAGAGCGCAGCTGGTTGACGTACTGGGTGCGCGAGCTCTCCAGACTGACCATGAAGCTGCCGGTGAAGGCGACCACCAGGAACAGACAGATAGCGATCAACAGCTGTTTGAACAAAGACATCTGAGCGCGTGCTCCTAGTTAGTCGTTTCGACCGGGAAACCTTCGGCCTGCATTTTTCTCAACACATCCTGCCAGCGCGACAGGCGTTTGGTGTCACCGACCCTTTTGTTGCCCTTGGCCCCCGGCAGGTACAGACCTTCGGCATTGAAAGAGTAGACCGGCAGCAAATCGGTTCGCTGCGACGCCGGCTGGATCTGATCGATCAGGCTGTCGAGCACCAGTGGCATGGCATCGGGAGTCGCGTAGTAAGTCAGCACCATGTGCGCGCGGTTCTGGCGCAGTGCCTTGACGTAGGTGATGCGCAGCTTGTCACTGGAGACCCCGAGATGGCGCAGGCTGAAATACTTGGCGATCGCATAGTCTTCGCAATCGCCGGCGCCTTTCCACAACGCCTCGATGGGCGTCTCCCAATAATCGACCTGCCCCCACAGATCGATGTCCTCTACATAGCGCATCTGCTTGTTGAAAAACAGGTTCACCACCTTGAGCTTTTCCATCTCGCTGACCTGTTTCTGCGTCGCCAGCAGATTCTGCCAGGCATCGATCCGCTGCTGCCCGGCACCCAGCGGGCCGTACAGCGCTGTGGCCTTGCGGCTGATCGCGGAAAAATCCCAATCGGCATGCAGGCCGCCCAGCATGACGCCGGCCAGCAACAGTGCACAGCCTAGCCAGCGCAAAGTCCGGGGGATCGCGAAACGTACCGCCACAGCAGGTTTCCAGGAGGCAGGAAGGAAAGCGTTTGATGGTGAAGCTTAGCCCGGCAAAAAACAATGGCACCATGAGATCATCGCCATCGCGCTAAACTTCACACAGGGCAGCAATCCTTTACATGGTTTGACAACCTGTAGAGCAATCACTAGTGTCTTTGGATCCAAATTCCGTTGTCATTCAGGGTGAGTAGTTGTGACACAGAAGCCCAAACCGCTGCACAGCATCAAAGTCGATGGGCCGATTCCCGCACACCTTGCCCGCTCGATCATCGAAGAGACCCTGCGCTCGGCGATCCTTGACGGTCGCTTGCCGTGCGGCACCGCCCTGCGTCAGCAGGACCTGGCCGACCTGTTCGGGGTCAGCCGCATGCCGGTGCGCGAGGCTCTGCGCCAACTCGAAGCGCAGGAACTGCTGAGCGTCACCACCCACAAGGGCGCCGTTGTAGCGCCGCTGATCCAGGGCGACGCCACCGAGACCTACGAGTTGCGGATCCTCCTCGAATCCGAGGCCATGCGCCAGTCGATCCCGTTGCTGACCAGCGCCGATCACGCGCTTGCCGCCGGCTATATCGAAGCACTCGAAACCCAGCACGACTACAGTGAAATCGGTCGGCTCAACCGTCTGTTCCACATGGCCCTGTACAGCAAGGCACCGAATAAGCGTCTGCTGCGGCTGGTCGAAGACGGCCTCAACGAGGAGGAGCGCTTTCTGCGTTTCAACCTCGAAGCCATGGGCCTGGGCAAACTCTCCCAGGAAGATCACCGCGCCATGCTCCACGCGGTGATCGAGCGCGATGTCGAGCTGTCGGTGAAGTTGCTCACACATCACCTCAACCGTGGCGTCGAGGTCATCACCCGCTTCCTCGCCAGCCCTGCCGGACAAAACCGCAAGGCCGTACGCTGATGCTCTCCACGCCGGTCTCAGGCTCTCGCAGCTGACCGGCGAATAACCCGCTTACAAATCCCCTCTACGGTCTGCCGCAAATCCCGGTGGCGGATCCGCCTGTTCGCTCTAACCTCCCTGCGCCCATAAGCCCGGCATTGCAGCTCGCTGCGGACGAATCGGTCATAGCCGTCCTGCCAATTTACCCGCACTCTTTAACGGCCAACCCATGAAGAACGGGCGACGCTCCGCACCGCCGGCGCAGTCCCCGCACCAGGAACCTACGGAAGGAGCCTTGCCACGGGATAAAAGGAAGTTACGGCGCCGTTTCCGGCCAACTTTCATTCCTATACATCACTTCAATCTTTGCATCGGAAAGTTGCTTTGAGTGAGGCATTCACTCTTATCTTCAATTTTGGCCATTATTTGCCGAAAGGAGCAACTACGCCCAAGTAAAACTGAAATTAAAAGTTTTACCGGGCCAACTCATACTTGAAAAACACACAACTAAAAATAATTAAAAATAAACTTGTTAAGTTATTTGACGATGTATTAGCTTTTCCTCGCCGAGCAGGTTCAACCCGCAAACACGGCACGGCTCCGCAGTTAGCCAATAGCTTTGGCAAATAGTCGCCAACGCATGGCCGAGAGCCTTTCATGCACTTTGCAAACTTTCATTAATCCGAATGAGGCCCGCGCTCGCCAATAGAAAACATTTCAAATCTATCAAGTCCGTGTTGATGCACTGAACGAGCAACTCCCTCTATTCCAATAACACCGAGGTTCGCCATGATGCCAACTAAAGAACAACTCGCCCTGAAAAAAGCTCAATTGAGCGTTCACCCGATCTTTACCGAAATCGATTCGTTATCGGTACTGCGCCGGTTCATGGAGTCTCACGTCTTCGCCGTGTGGGATTTCATGTCGCTGACCAAGCGCCTGCAGCAGGAACTGACCTGCACCCGCCTGCCATGGCTGCCGCCACGCGATCCGCATGCTGCGCGGCTGATCAACGAGATCGTGCTCGGCGAAGAGTCCGACGACCGTCCCGCTCACGGCCATTACAGCCATTTCGAGCTGTACCTGGACGCCATGCGCGAAGTCGGTGCGAGCACCACGGCGGTCGAACGGTTTGTCGCGCTGCAACAGGAAGGCGTGAGTTACGACGTCGCTCTGCAAAGCGTTGAGGTCGATCCGGCAGCAGCGAAATTTGTCCGCGAGACGCTAAACACCGCGCTGCATGCGCCAGGCCACAGCGTCGCCGCCGCGTTCCTGCATGGTCGCGAGAGCGTGATCCCGCCTATGTTCCAGCGCATCCTCGATGACTGGGGGATCGGCATCGAACAGGCACCAACCTTTCGCTATTACCTGGAACGCCACATCGAGGTCGACTCCGAGGATCACGGCCCGGCCGCCGAGCAATTGCTCGAGCGCCTGGTCGATGGCGATCCGCAGCGTGAAGCCGAGGTCTACGCCAGCGCCATCGCGGCCGTGGAAAGCCGCATCGCCCTGTGGGACGGCCTGCGTCTGAGCATGCGTGAACCTTTGGCGGAGGTGGCCCAATGAACGCCGCCGACTATCAATCCTTCGCCGACGCCTGGGAAACCCGCGCCACCATCCGCACCCGGCCACGGCGCGTGCTCGAAGACGATGAGCGCCTGATCTATCCGTTGAGCCGCCAGCCCCTGGTGCTCAGCGAAACCTTCCTGCGCGAGTGCCCGCAGCAGCGTGATTTTGCGTTGGTGCAGACGCTGTACAAGTTCATCAACGACGTGGTGATTTTCGAGACCGAAATCGTCGACCAGACCGCCCGCGCCATCGCCAAGAATCGCTTCGCCGTACCCTTCCCGTTCGCCTGTCGCTACGACGCGATGACCGTGGTGGTGGACGAGGATTACCACGCACTGGTGGCGATGGATTTCATGCAGCAGACCGTGGCCATGACCGGCATCGAGCCGATCGAACTGCCTGCTGAAATCGAACTGAGCCGGGCGATTCCTGCCGCCGTGGCCCTGGCGCCCGAGCACCTGCGCAGCGCGGTGGAGTTGATCTGCGTCGCCATCGCCGAAAACACCGTGACCGGCGACGTCGCCGCGTTCGCCCGGGACGACACGGTCAAGCCGTCGATCAAAGGCCTGATGGCCGATCACTTGCTCGACGAGGGCCGGCACTCCAGCTTCTGGGCGCGCATGGTGCGCATCTATTGGCATACCGCCAATGACGCGGACCGGGAAACCATCGCGCAGATCCTGCCGGTGTTCATCGGCCATTACCTGACCAATGACATCCAGAAGTCCTTCGATCTGCGCCTGATCGACGCCTTGCCGGTCAGTGATGCGATCCGCCGCTCGCTCAAGGACGAAATGGCCGGACTGGCCTTCCCGATCAATCGCCACCATCCGCTGGTGGGCAACATCGTGCGTTTTTTCCACAACAGCTCGCTGCTCGACACGCCCTGCGTGCAGCACGCCCTGCGTGACTATCTGGTGTGATGAGGAGGCCGACATGAGACGTCTCGACATTTTGCTGATTGGCGCCAGCCAGGCCATGACCGACCTGGCACAGGAACTCGAACAACACGGTCACTCATTGATGCGCAGCGGCGCCGCGCAATCGACAGTGGATCTGATCATCGACGATGGCTTCATCGGCGCCGGCGATCGCTGTGCAATCCCCCACCTGCATCTGCGCCTGGGTATCGGAAGGCAAAGCATTGGTGGTTTGCCGACACTCGACCTGCTGTGTTTCATCGGCTCGTCACTGATCAGCCGCGTGCCGATTGGCGAGGAGCCGTCCGGCAACGGTCAGGCACTGCGCCAGCGAGTGCTGACGCAGTTGGTCGACGAAGTCGCGCTGCTGGTCAGCCGCTTCTCCCGCGATGCCGGGTACTTCCAGCAGGCATCGCCGGCCACGGCGCCGGACTTCGAGCAGGTGGAAGACCTGTCGTTTCTCGACAGCCTGGCTTACGTCCATCGCCTCAACGCCACGGCGCATCCGGCATTGTTGCAACAGGCGCAGACACCGCTGATCGAGCGCCTGCAACAGAGCCTGATCGAACACGCCGAGCGACCGGCGCTGCACCTGGCCGAGCAGTCGCTCAGCTACCGCCAGTTGCACGCCCACAGCCGTGCGATCCAGCAACGTCTGCAACCGCTGCTCGAACAGCATCCGCAGCCGTGGGTCGTGGGCATTTGCCAGCCGAAAAGCCCGGCGCTGTTCGCCTCGATTCTGGCGGTGCTCGGCAGTGGCGCGGTGTATCTGCCGCTGGAGCCGAGCCATCCGTTGCAGCGCCAGCAATACATCCTGCAAAACGCCGGGGCGGTGTTGTTGCTGCACGACGGCGAGCACCCGCTCGGTGAGTCGATGCCCGGGCTGGATGTCAGTCGTATCGACAGTGCCGACGCCGATCTCGACCTGCCGTTGATGCGTCAGCGACCGATGCTTGAAGCACCGTGCATGGCGCTCTACACCTCGGGCACTACCGGCCATCCGAAGGGCGTGCTGCTGAGCCAGGCGAACCTCGCCCACTTCACGGCGTGGTACGCCGATTACGTGCAGTTGCGCGCCGAGAGTCGGGTCTTGCAGTTCTCTTCGCTGAGCTTCGACTCATCGCTGATCGATATCTTCCCGAGTCTGCTGCAGGGCGCCGAACTGGTGGTGCCCGACGACACCCAGCGCCGCGATCCACTGCAACTGGTGGCGCTGATCCGCCGCCGGCAACTGACCCACGCGTTCCTGCCGCCGGCGCTGCTGAGCATCCTGCCGCTGGAGCAACTGCAAGGCGTGGAGGTGATGACCGGTGGCGACGTCTGCGAGCCTTTCGTCATCGAGCAACTGACCCGGCAGGGCAAGCTGCACAACCTCTACGGCCCCACCGAGGCGACGGTGTTGATCACGGCTCGCCAGCTCAAACCGGGTGACAGCAACCGCACCCTCGGCGCACCGATTGCCAACAGTCAGGTGCTGATTCTCGATGACGACTTGCAACCGGTGCCGGAGAACACCGTCGGCGAATTGTTCATCGTCGGCCCCGGCGTCTGCCTCGGTTATCTGAACAATCCGCAGCAGACCGCCGAGCGCTATCTCACCTTGCAACTGCCACATGGCCAAGCGTTGCGCGCGTACCGCAGCGGCGACATGGCCAAGTGGGGCGAGCACGGTATCGAGCTGTGCGGACGGCGCGACAATCAGGTGAAGATCCGCGGTTTCCGGGTCGAGCCGGAAGAGATCGAGCGCTGCCTGCGCGAGAGCCAGTTGTACCGTCAGGTGGCGGTGGTGATCGACAGTCAGCGGCGAATTCTGGCGTTCCTCGCCCAGCCGCAATCGGACGCTGCCCGCGACCTGTTGAAGGCGCATGCCCAGCAGTTTCTGCCGGACTACATGCAACCGGTGGCCTGGACTGAACTGGCGCAGATGCCATTCGCCAGCAACGGCAAGGTCGACCGTAAGGCATTGCTGGAGCTGCCGGTGAGTGTGCAGGACAGCGGCCCGAAATGCCTGCCGGCAAACGCCGACGAAGCGCTGCTGTTGGAGATCTGGGCGGAACTGCTGGAGCTGCCGAGCAGCGATATTTCCACCGACGAAAGCTTCTTCAATCTCGGTGGGCATTCGATTCTGCTGTCGCGGATGTTGCTGCGCTTGCGTGAGGAGTTCGGGCGCAGCATCTCGATCAACCGCTTCATCGAACTGCCGACCATCAGCAAACTCGCGACGCTGGTGCGCGGTACCGACGACAGCGCGGTGCTTAGCGCCCAGGCCATGGCCGACGCCGAACGCCCGCTGAACATCGAGCCGCTGCCGATCAGTCGCCTGGGTGATGTGCACAAGGTGATCGTCACCGGCGCCAACAGTTTTGTCGGCGTGCACATCGTCGAAGCACTGCTCGGTTGGGGCGCCAGCGAGGTGGCGTGTCTGGTGCGTGATGGTGGCGGGCAAACGGCGGCGCAGCGTTTTGCTCAGGCATTGCGCGAGAACCGTCTCGAGCACCTGGATCTGAGTCGGGTGCGGATCTATTCGGCAGACCTCACCCGCCCGCAACTGGGCCTGGCCGACGACGATTATCAGCGCCTCGATCGCGAGTTCGGCGCACTGGTGCACAACGCCGCCAACGTCAACCACGTGCTCGATTACGAGTCGCTGGCAGCGGATAACGTCGAGCCGATTTTCGAGCTGCTGCGCTTGTGTGAAGGACGCAGCAAAAAGGTCTTCAACTTTGTCTCGACGCTGTCCGCTTCAAGCACCGTCGATGGCGAAGGCCGAGTGCTCGAATTGCCTGCCGCGCCGACCCCGCCGATCTACATCCGCAACGGCTACAACCTGTCGAAATGGGTCGGCGAACGCGTCCTCGAGCGGGCGCGCGAGCGGGGGTGTGGGTCAACCTGTATCGCCCCGGCAACATCAGTTTCAACAGCCTGAGCGGCGTCTGCCAGCCGCACAAAAACCGTTTGATGCTGATGCTCAAAGGCTCGATCCAGCTCGGTCAGGTGCCGGCCTTCGCGCTGAATTTCGACCTGATGCCGGTGGACTTTCTAGCGCGTTTCATCGCCTTCCACGCCAGCCGTCATTCGACCGAGCGCGCGGTGTTCAACCTGCACAACCCCGAACCGCTGAGTTGGGATGCCTACGTCGCCTCGTTCCGCGAAACCGGCAGCGAATTCTCGCTGGTCAGCGTCGCCGACTGGCAGCAGCAACTGGGCCGGGTCGACACCGACAACGCGCTGTTTGGCGTGCTCGGTTTCTACCTCAACGGCTTCGAGGAGGACATTGGCGACATCTCCCTGATCGGCCACGCCAACGCCGAAGCCGGCGTGCAACAGATGGGCGCGCACTACCCGGAAAAATCCCCGGCGCTGCTGCGTCGCGGCTGCGATTACCTGAAAGAAATCAACTTCATCTGATTCATCCAAAAAAGGAGCAACACCATGAGCACTCTGCAACCGGACACCCTGATCAAAAACCCTCACGGCTGCCATGTCATCTCTTCGGTGGAAGTGCCGGCGGACGCGGCGCAGGTCTGGGCGGTGGTCGGCAATTTCGCTGGCTTCGACCGCTTCATCCCGGCGCTGTCGCACATCGAAATGACCGGCGAAGGCGTGTCCTCGCTGCGCAAGAAATTCTTCAAGGACGGCAACGTGGTGGTCGAGCAACTCAACTCCCGCGATGAGCAGGCACGGGCCATGACCTGGACCACGATCTACAACACCTTGGGTGTGGCCAATCTGTGGGCGGCGATGAATGTGGAATCGTTGGGCGCAGGGAAGTCGCGGGCGACCTGGACGATCATTGCCGAGCCGGCTTCAGGTGGGGAGGAAGCACTGCCGGGGTTCAAGGATTTCGTGCAGGGGTTTGCCGATGATGCGATGGGGAATGTGTTGAAGCTGTTTGTATAAGGCTTCAGTTCTGCGGTGATTGAGCTACCGCCTTCGCGAGCAAGCCCGCTCCCACATTTTGATTGCATTCCTTCTGTAGGAACGCGGTCAATTTGTGGGAGCGGGCTTGCTCGCGAAGAACGATAACGCGGTCTTCAATCTGCGGATCAGATCTTGAAGCTGTCCACCAGCTGCTTCAGGCGGTTGGCCTGCTGCGACAACGCATCACAATCCTTCAATGTTTCATTGAGGTTGGCCACGCTCTGCTGGTTCAGCAGGTTGATCTGGTTGACGTCGACGTTGAGGGTTTCCACCACGGCGGTCTGCTCTTCGGTTGCAGCGGCCACCGACTGGTTCATGCCATCGATTTCGCCGATGCGCTGGGTCACGCTGACCAGGCGCAGACCGGCCTGATTCGCCACTTCAACGCTCTCTTCGCTGGACGCCTGACTGGCGTTCATGGTGGTCACCGCTTCACGGGAACCGACCTGCAAGGAGGTGATCATCTTGTGAATCTCTTCCGCCGACTCCTGGGTGCGGTGGGCGAGGTTACGTACTTCGTCCGCCACCACCGCAAAACCGCGTCCGGCTTCACCGGCACGGGCCGCTTCGATGGCCGCGTTGAGCGCCAGCAGGTTGGTCTGCTGCGAGATGCCTTTGATCACATCGAGGATATGACCGATGTTGTCGGTGCTGGCGTTGAGTGTTTCGATCTGAGTGCACGACAGGCTGATCTTCTGCGACAGCTCGGTCATCGCCTGAATGGTCTGCTCGACCACCTGACGACCGTCATCGGCCTGCTCGCTGGCGCCGCTGGCGTGCTGCGATGCATCGGCGGCGTTGCGGGCGATTTCCTGAGTGGCGGCGCCCAACTGGTTGATCGCGGCGGCCACGCTGTTGGTGCGCGCGCTTTGTTCGTCGGAACCGATGATCGAGGCGTTGGACGAGGCCATCACGCGTTGCGACAGGTCGTGCACGTGACGAGTGGCCGAGGACACTTCGGAAATCGACGCGTGAATACGCTCGACGAACTGGTTGAACGAGCTGCCCAGTTCAGCGAACTCATCCTTGCCTTCCACGACCAGACGACGGGTCAAGTCACCTTCGCCCTGGGCGATGTCCCGCATCGCGCGGCCCATGGTGGTCAGTGGACGCATCAGGACGTTGATCAGCAGGCTCAGCAGCAGCGCAATCGCAGCGACCGCGACGAACATCGCGATCAGCGCCGAAGTACGGAACTGGCTGAGGGCGGCGTAGGCCTTGTCGCGATCGATCGACAGACCGATGTACCAATCGGCATTCGGCAAGTCGCTGACCGGAGTGAACGACAGAATGCGTTCCTGGCCGTTGAGCACCACGTTCTGGTTGCCCTTCTCGATGCGCACGCCGGAATTCGGGTAGATGTCCTTGAGGTTCTTCATCACCTGGTCTTTGTCCGGGCTGACGATCACTTGACCGTCACCGCTGACCAGGAATGCGTGGCCGAGGCCACCGAAGTCCACCGAGTTGATGATCTTTACCAGGGTTTCCAGGCTCAGGTCACCACCGACCACCCCCAGCAGCTCGCCATTCTTTTTCACCGGCATGGCGATGGTCACCACCAGACCACCGACCGCGGCCATGTACGGCGGGGTCAGCATGGTTTTGTCGGCAGCAACGGCTTGCTTGTACCAAGGGCGCTGACGCGGGTCGTAGCCGTCGGGCATCTTCGCGTCAGGGCGCTGGGTGAACACACCGTTGGCCTGACCGACGTAGGTGAACTGGAAGTTCGAGGTGAAGGCCGGTTGATCGACCAGCCCAGGGAAGTCGGCGTCCTTGCCCTGATGGGCAACGTTCTGCGCGAGGTTTTCCAGCACCAGAATTCGCCCGCTCATCCAGTTCTGCACGCTGCTGGCGGTCAGATCACCGGCCTGCTGTACAGACGACTGGAGGTTCTGGCGAATGGTGTTTCGCTGCAGATAGTCGTTGTAGAGGGTGAACAAAGCGAAAGCCAGGACCACGACGCCCGAGGCGGCCAACAGGATTTTATGGCTGAACTTGAGATTCATTTCATGGGACTTCTTATGCAAAAGTGGGGATGCGTTCCGGGATGCAACATTCCATGTACAGCGCAGGCAGCGTTCTGATGGCCGCTCTACTTTGGTGCACGCATGTCTCACCAGTCTGTCGGCACCATTCGCGGAAATCTTAGGGCTGCGTGGGAAATGGCCTGCATTTCTGTCAGATTCCCGCCGAACGGCGTGCCAGAGCGTTCGCCACGAAGTTTTTTTTGCTGGATCTCCGAGCAGAGGTTGCAAAATTCGCAACCCCTGATAAAAATGCGACTAATTATCATTTGTGACGTTCGGGCTGTCGCGTTCATGTCCTCACCTGAGTTTGCAGTGCAGGCGCTTTACAGGAGTCATCACGGCTGGCTCAACGCCTGGCTGCGGGCGCGGCTGGGCAATGCCGCGGATGCCGCAGATCTGGCCCAGGACACCTTCGTCCGCCTGTTGCAGCGCAGCGAACGCCTGGAACTCAAGGCGCCTCGCGCATTTTTACGCACCATCGCCCGTGGCCTGGTGATCGATCATTGGCGTCGTGAAGAAATCGAACGCGCCTATCTCGAAACCATCGCCCATTTGCCCGAAGCCGAAACCCCAAGCGCCGAAACCCGCGCGCTGGTAATCGAGTTGCTCGAGAGCATCGCGCGCATGCTTGAAGGCTTGCGGCCGAAAGTGCGTCAGGCGTTTCTGCTGGCGCAGTGTGAAGGTTTGACGCACAAGCAGATCGCCGAACAGCTGGGCTTGTCTCTGCGTTCGGTGGAGCGTTACGTCGCCGATGCGCTGTATCACTGCTACGTGTTGCGGTACGACAGCTGATGCCTGTGGATAACCTCTCGACCGGGCGACGCGCCGAACCGCCGCAACAGGTGGTCAAACAAGCCATTCACTGGCTGCTGCGGCTGCGCAACAACCATGGCAATGCGCGCCTGAGTCGCCAATGCGAAGCGTGGCGCGCCGAGCATCACGAGCATGAACTGGCGTGGCAGCGCGTGCAGTCGCTGCAGGCCGAACTGAGCCATAACCTGCGCGCCGTGCCCGGCGCACAGGTGGCGTTCAATACCCTGGAAAACAGTGCGCAGGGGCTGGGGCGGCGCCAGGCCTTGAAGCTGCTGTCCGGCGCGGTGCTGATGGGCTCCGCGGCGTGGCTGGCCAAGGACACCTCCGTGTGGCAGCAGTGGCGCGCTGATTACGCTACGGCGACCGGCGAGCGTCGCGGGTTCCAGTTGCCCGACGGCACGCGGATCGAGCTGAACACGGCCAGCGCAGTGGATCTGGACTACACCGCGCAGCAGCGGCTGATCAAACTCACCCGTGGCGAAATCATCGTCACTTGCGGGAGTAATGATGAAGGCGCGGCGTTCAGCCGGCCGCTTCGCGTGCAAAGTCGCCATGGCACTTATGAGCCGGCCAATGCCCGCTTCATCCTGCGCCAGGAAAACGATTGCACGCGACTGAGCGTCAGCTCCGGGCGCGTCGCCATCCACAACGGCGGAGCTTCGGTTGAGGCTTTCGCCGGGCAGACCTTTCTGATCGATCACCATCAGGTGCGCCCTGCACCTCCACTGGATATGGACGCGGGCGCCTGGGTCGATGGTTTGATCGTGACCCGCAACATGCGCCTGGGCGATTTCCTCAATGAAGTCGGACGTTATCGTCAGGGCTTCGTGACGTGCACGCCGCAGGTGGCTGATCTGCGCCTGTCCGGTGTGTTCCGCCTGGAGGACACCGACAAGCTGCTGGCAATCCTGCCGCAGACTTTGCCGGTGCAATTGCGCTATCGCACCCGTTGGTGGGTAACGCTTGAGGCTGTGGCCTGAAATTATTTTGGCGGGTTTTCGCGACAAGTCCGGCTTGGTCAGTAAGCACTTCAACTCAGCCTTTGCGACTGCCTACGGAAACCTACAATGACTGTCCGCCTCACCTGTAAGAACTCGCTGAACTTCACTGCCGAATCGGGCCTGCTGGGGCACGCCATTCGCGCTGCCCTGCTGTCCACCGTTCTGGGCGCCGGTGTGCTGCCAGGCCTGAGCCTCGCCGCCAATGCCAGTGAAGCGAGCAGTCATGGCTACAACATCACCGCCGGCCCGCTGGGCGAAGCGCTGAACCAGTTCGCGCGTCAGGCGGGCATCACCTTGTCGATGACCCCGCAGCAAACGCAGGGGCGGCAGTCTCCGGGCGTACAGGGCGAATATTCCACCGATCAGGCGTTGAGCCATTTGCTGGGCGGCTCGGGTCTGGAAGCGATCAGCCAAGACGGAAACAGCTACATCCTGCGTTCAATCAGCGAACCCGAGGCGCTGGCACTGCCAACCACCGACATCAAAGGTTTCGCCCTCGGTAACGCGCTGGGCAGCATGGAAGGCTACAACGCCACCCACAGCCAGATCGCTACCAAAACCAGTACCGCGCTGCTGGAAACTTCGCAAAGCGTATCGGTGGTGACCCGCGAGCAAATGGACGATCAAGGCTCACAGACCGTCTCCCAGGCGATGCGCTATACCCCCGGCGTGCTGACCAACCCTTACGGCGCGACTCATCGCTACGACTATTTGGCGATGCGCGGTTTCAACGACGGCTCGGTGGACAACATCTACCTCGACGGCCTCAAGTCGATGGGCGACAGCGGCACCTACAGCACCATGCAGGTCGATCCGTATTTCCTTGAGCGTGTGGATATTCTCAAAGGCCCGTCGTCAGTCTTGTATGGCCGCAGTTCGCCCGGTGGCCTGGTGGCGCTGACCAGCAAAAAGCCGTTGTACGAGGCCTATCATCAGGTCCAGGCCACGGTTGGCACCCAAGGTCAGCG
This sequence comes from Pseudomonas sp. RSB 5.4, assembly GCF_037126175.1. Lineage (NCBI taxonomy): Bacteria > Pseudomonadati > Pseudomonadota > Gammaproteobacteria > Pseudomonadales > Pseudomonadaceae > Pseudomonas > Pseudomonas sp. RSB 5.4. Next base: position 4,719,167 of record NZ_CP146986.1, on the reverse strand, counting down.
CGGTGTCGGTTTTGACTTCAGCGGTCCGGTCGATGACGACAAACGCATTGCCTATCGTCTCACCGGTTTGACGGATCAGTCCGACACGCAGTTCGACCACAACAAGGAAAAACGCTTCGCCCTCGCACCGACTCTGAGCATCGACTTCAGCGAAGACACTTCGCTGACGCTGCAGGCGTATCTGCAGCACGATCCGGACGGCGGCTACCACGGTGGCGTGCCGGCGGATGGCACGATTCATCAGCGCAACGGCAACCGCATCTCGCCGCACTTCTTCGAGGGGGAGCCGGGGATTGACGGTTACTCGCGGGATCAGCAGTCGTTCGGCTATCAGTTCGAGCATCGCTTCAACGATGTCTTCACGGCGCGGCAGAATTTCCGTTACCTCGACTCCAAGGTCAACATGGATCAGGTCTACGCCTACGGCTGGACGACGCCAACCAGCAACGAACTGAACCGCTACTACACCGGCGGCGATGAACGTCTGCATGCGTTCATCGTCGACAACATGCTGCAGGCCGAATTCTTCACCGGTGCCACCAAGCACACGGTGTTGATGGGCGCCGATTATCAACGGCGCAAAACCGTGGTCGACTGGACCAGTGGCGGCCTGGCCCCGATCAACGCGTTCAACCCGGTCTACGGCAATTCGGCGATCGATATGTACGGCGATACCAGTTACCTGCGGCGCCTGGAGCAGACCGGCGTGTACCTGCAAGACCTGATCGAGATGGACCAATGGCGCTTCTCGCTGGGTCTGCGCCAGGACTGGGTCGAGACTTCGGATGAGAACCGTATCGCCGAAGCAGGCCGTCCGGTCGGTACTGAAATCAATGACCGGCGCACCAAACTGACCGGACGTGCTGGCGCGTTGTATCTGTTCGAGAACGGCCTGGCGCCGTACATCAGCTACTCCGAGTCGTTTAACCCGAACTCGTATGCCGACAGCGCTGGCAATCCTCTGCCTCCGACCGATGGCACACAGTGGGAAGTCGGCCTGAAGTATCAACCGCCGGGCACCGACAACCTGTTCACCGCCTCGCTGTTCCGGATCGATCAGGAAAATCTGGCGACCAAGCTGCCTCAGGAAAACTTCTACCGCGCGGTGGGCGCTGTCCGCTCGCAAGGCCTGGAGCTGGAAGCGCACATGCAGTTGACCGACAACCTGAAAGTGCTCGGCAGCTATACCTTCACCGATATCGAGTACTCGAAGTCGATGGTCAGCACCCTGAGCACGCCGACCGCCGTGATCGAGAACAAGGGCAATTCGCCGACCCAGGCACCGCGGCACATGGCGTCGTTGTGGGCGGACTACAAGTTCGACAGTGCGGCGCTCGATGGCCTGCGTCTGGGCGGTGGTGTGCGTTATGTCGGTTACAGCTGGGCGGATGCGGAGAACACCCTGAAGGTGCCGTCCTACACACTGTTCGACGCATCGATCGGCTATGACCTGGGCAAGGTCGGTTTGAAAGGTGTCGACGTGCGTCTGAACGCGAACAACCTGACCAATGAATCCTACGTGGCCTCCTGCGCGAGTCTGAACTTCTGCTACATGGGCGAAGAGCGCAACGTCGCCGCCACGGTCAGCTACCAGTTCTAAACCTTTGCCTTGTGCATAAAAAAGCCAGCCCCTGTTTTCAGGGGCTGGCTTTGTCGTCTCTGTGGGGAACATTTCATGCGCGCATTGTTGGTGTTGTTGCATCGCTATATCGGGCTGGCGACGGCGGTGTTTTTACTGCTGGCCGGGATCACCGGGAGCATTCTTGCGTTCAATCATGAGTTGGATGAGTGGCTGAATCCGCAGTTCTACGCGGCTTCATCTGAGGGGCAACGATTGCCTCCCGGGGCCTTGGTCGATGCGGTGCAAACCTCGCATCCGAAGTTGCAGGTCTGGTACATGGAGTATCCGCAGGAGGCGGGACATACCGCCATGTTGGCGGCGGTGCCGCGCAATGATCCGGCGACCGGCAAACCGTTTGATGAGCGCAATCAGGTGTTCTATCTGGACCCGGTAAATGCCGAGCAGAAGGGCCAACGTTACTGGGGTGAATGCTGCTTTGCGCGGGAGAACTTCATTCCGTTCATTCTTGAGTTTCATTACAACCTGACGTTGCCCGGCAACTGGGGCCTGTGGTTGATGGGCCTGGTTGCCATCGCTTGGGTAATCGATTGCTTCATTGCGCTGTGGCTGACGCTTCCCCGTGGCAAACCGTTCTGGAGCAAGTGGTCGTTGGCCTGGAAGATCAAGGGCGGGCACGCTTATCGGCTCAACTTCGATCTGCATCGCGCGGGGGGATTGTGGCTGTGGTTGTTGTTGCTACCGATTGCGGTCAGCAGTGTCGCGATGAACTTGCCCAGTCAGGTCTTCAAACCGGCGGTGTCGCTGTTTTCACCGATCGAGCCGAGCGTTTATGAGGCCCGAGGGCGAATGCCTCCGTCGGCGTTGGGGGTGACGCAGTTGAGTTATCAACAGGCGTACGAAAGGGCATTGCTGGAGGGGAAGAGGTTAGGACTGACAGCGGCGATCGGGGAGTTGTATTACAGCTTTGAGTACAACTTCTACGGCGCAGGATTCGGGCATCACGACACTGAAGCGCATGGCAAATCCTGGTTGTTCTTCCACGGTACTGACGGGCGATTATTAGGTCAGGAAATTGCCGGACAAGGGACGTTGGGGGAACGGTTTTACCGCTTGCAACTACCGATACATGGCGGACGGATCATCGGCTTCACCGGGCAAGTGATCATCGCGGTATTGGGGGTTCTGATCGCGGGGCTATCGGGGACTGGCGTCTACATCTGGTGGCGCAAGTGGCAGGCCCGGCGCATCAGCAAGGCTCGCAAAGCGGCCTGAGTTTTGGGAGCCCTGAAACGACAAAACCCCTGTCTGCGTTAGCAGACAGGGGTTCTGGAATTTAATCTTGACGATGACCTACTCTCACATGGGGAAACCCCACACTACCATCGGCGATGCATCGTTTCACTTCTGAGTTCGGGATGGGATCAGGTGGTTCCAACGCTCTATGGTCGTCAAGAAATTCTGTATCTGGCCCGTCAACACGGTAACGTGCCAGCAAAATCGGTGACTTCTACTAAAACAAAACCCCAACTGCTTTCGCAATTGGGGTTTCGGAATTTAATCTTGACGATGACCTACTCTCACATGGGGAAACCCCACACTACCATCGGCGATGCATCGTTTCACTTCTGAGTTCGGGATGGGATCAGGTGGTTCCAACGCTCTATGGTCGTCAAGAAATTCGGGTACTGACTCGCGACCTGTTGGCCTCGCTTCAGCAAATCGGGTATGTGATACAGGTGTCTTGTGAGCATCGCGAACTTTCGGTTCATTGCGTCTTCACACACCGCAATCTGATGCTCTTTCGAGTAGTCAAATTGCTTGGGTGTTATATGGTCAAGCCTCACGGGCAATTAGTATTGGTTAGCTCAACGCCTCACAGCGCTTACACACCCAACCTATCAACGTCGTAGTCTTCGACGGCCCTTCAGGGAACTCAAGGTTCCAGTGAGATCTCATCTTGAGGCAAGTTTCCCGCTTAGATGCTTTCAGCGGTTATCTTTCCCGAACATAGCTACCCGGCAATGCCACTGGCGTGACAACCGGAACACCAGAGGTTCGTCCACTCCGGTCCTCTCGTACTAGGAGCAGCCCCTCTCAAATCTCAAACGTCCACGGCAGATAGGGACCGAACTGTCTCACGACGTTCTAAACCCAGCTCGCGTACCACTTTAAATGGCGAACAGCCATACCCTTGGGACCGGCTTCAGCCCCAGGATGTGATGAGCCGACATCGAGGTGCCAAACACCGCCGTCGATATGAACTCTTGGGCGGTATCAGCCTGTTATCCCCGGAGTACCTTTTATCCGTTGAGCGATGGCCCTTCCATACAGAACCACCGGATCACTAAGACCTACTTTCGTACCTGCTCGACGTGTCTGTCTCGCAGTCAAGCGCGCTTTTGCCTTTATACTCTACGACCGATTTCCGACCGGTCTGAGCGCACCTTCGTACTCCTCCGTTACTCTTTAGGAGGAGACCGCCCCAGTCAAACTACCCACCATACACTGTCCTCGATCCGGATAACGGACCTGAGTTAGAACCTCAAAGTTGCCAGGGTGGTATTTCAAGGATGGCTCCACGCGAACTGGCGTCCACGCTTCAAAGCCTCCCACCTATCCTACACAAGCAAATTCAAAGTCCAGTGCAAAGCTATAGTAAAGGTTCACGGGGTCTTTCCGTCTAGCCGCGGATACACTGCATCTTCACAGCGATTTCAATTTCACTGAGTCTCGGGTGGAGACAGCGCCGCCATCGTTACGCCATTCGTGCAGGTCGGAACTTACCCGACAAGGAATTTCGCTACCTTAGGACCGTTATAGTTACGGCCGCCGTTTACCGGGGCTTCGATCAAGAGCTTCGCGTTAGCTAACCCCATCAATTAACCTTCCGGCACCGGGCAGGCGTCACACCCTATACGTCCACTTTCGTGTTTGCAGAGTGCTGTGTTTTTAATAAACAGTCGCAGCGGCCTGGTATCTTCGACCGGCATGAGCTTACGGAGCAAGTCCTTCACCCTCACCGGCGCACCTTCTCCCGAAGTTACGGTGCCATTTTGCCTAGTTCCTTCACCCGAGTTCTCTCAAGCGCCTTGGTATTCTCTACCCAACCACCTGTGTCGGTTTGGGGTACGGTTCCTGGTTACCTGAAGCTTAGAAGCTTTTCTTGGAAGCATGGCATCAACCACTTCGTCACCCAAAGGGTAACTCGTCATCAGCTCTCGGCCTTAAGATCCCGGATTTACCTAAGATCTCAGCCTACCACCTTAAACTTGGACAACCAACGCCAAGCTGGCCTAGCCTTCTCCGTCCCTCCATCGCAATAACCAGAAGTACAGGAATATTAACCTGTTTTCCATCGACTACGCTTTTCAGCCTCGCCTTAGGGACCGACTAACCCTGCGTCGATTAACGTTGCGCAGGAAACCTTGGTCTTTCGGCGTGGGTGTTTTTCACACCCATTGTCGTTACTCATGTCAGCATTCGCACTTCTGATACCTCCAGCAAGCTTCTCAACTCACCTTCACAGGCTTACAGAACGCTCCTCTACCGCATCACTTGCGTGATACCCGTAGCTTCGGTGTATGGTTTGAGCCCCGTTACATCTTCCGCGCAGGCCGACTCGACTAGTGAGCTATTACGCTTTCTTTAAAGGGTGGCTGCTTCTAAGCCAACCTCCTAGCTGTCTAAGCCTTCCCACATCGTTTCCCACTTAACCATAACTTTGGGACCTTAGCTGACGGTCTGGGTTGTTTCCCTTTTCACGACGGACGTTAGCACCCGCCGTGTGTCTCCCATGCTCGGCACTTGTAGGTATTCGGAGTTTGCATCGGTTTGGTAAGTCGGGATGACCCCCTAGCCGAAACAGTGCTCTACCCCCTACAGTGATACATGAGGCGCTACCTAAATAGCTTTCGAGGAGAACCAGCTATCTCCGAGCTTGATTAGCCTTTCACTCCGATCCACAGGTCATCCGCTAACTTTTCAACGGTAGTCGGTTCGGTCCTCCAGTCAGTGTTACCTAACCTTCAACCTGCCCATGGATAGATCGCCCGGTTTCGGGTCTATTCCCAGCGACTAGACGCCCTATTAAGACTCGCTTTCGCTACGCCTCCCCTATTCGGTTAAGCTCGCCACTGAAAATAAGTCGCTGACCCATTATACAAAAGGTACGCAGTCACCCAACAAAGTGGGCTCCCACTGCTTGTACGCATACGGTTTCAGGATCTATTTCACTCCCCTCTCCGGGGTTCTTTTCGCCTTTCCCTCACGGTACTAGTTCACTATCGGTCAGTCAGTAGTATTTAGCCTTGGAGGATGGTCCCCCCATATTCAGACAAAGTTTCTCGTGCTCCGTCCTACTCGATTTCATGACCAAGAGATTTTCGCGTACAGGGCTATCACCCACTATGGCCGCACTTTCCAGAGCGTTCCGCTAATCTCAAAGCCACTTAAGGGCTAGTCCCCGTTCGCTCGCCACTACTAAGGGAATCTCGGTTGATTTCTTTTCCTCAGGGTACTTAGATGTTTCAGTTCCCCTGGTTCGCCTCTTGCACCTATGTATTCAGTACAAGATAACCATCTTATGATGGCTGGGTTCCCCCATTCAGACATCTCCGGATCAAAGTCTGTTTGCCGACTCCCCGAAGCTTTTCGCAGGCTACCACGTCTTTCATCGCCTCTGACTGCCAAGGCATCCACCGTATGCGCTTCTTCACTTGACCATATAACCCCAAGCAATCTGGTTATACTGTGAAGACGACATTCGCCGAAAATTCGCAAAACTCTTAAGAGTCACTCACAAATTTTACCTTAGCCTGATCCGTTACCAGTGAAAGTAACGTTCAGTCTATCTTTCTATCACATACCCAAATTTTTAAAGAACGGTTCTGAAAAAGATCAGAGCTAATTATTCGATTCGAATAGTTAGCTCTGCACTTTTACAAACGCATGAATCAAGCAATTCGTGTGGGAACTTATGGAGCAGCTGATGTCGTCGATTAAGGAGGTGATCCAGCCGCAGGTTCCCCTACGGCTACCTTGTTACGACTTCACCCCAGTCATGAATCACACCGTGGTAACCGTCCT